>CAWFUK010000061.1:0-14936 GCA_963818935.1 uncultured Acidobacteriaceae bacterium | reverse complement strand
CAGCGTATTGCTCCTCACTCCAAGGCGCACAATACCCTTACTCCGGCATCACGTTGCTTGTTCGACGCTCTTCACAGTGGCTCGTTTTCGTTTTCTGACAGCAGTGCTCAAACTGGATTTCGTGATGCTCACCCCCGCTTTGGATAGCTGTTCGGCAATCTGAGAGAAGGAGAAGCCAGCCTTCCGCAACTCCCGAATATCAGCCTTCAGTTCCTTTGCGATCTCTGTCTTTGAAACCTTCGCCGCTGGCCGACTCGCTTTGAGTTCGTCAAGTGCTTTACGGGCGATGGAAACAGCGTCTTCAGGCAGCGCACTAACCTTGTTGTTGCCGGGTTCGGTCATGAATGTATCCTCTGGCAGAATATTTTACACAAATGGCTCCAAATGTGCTATACCTGATTTCGAAGACGGCAGGTTGTGATACAGGGCAAGCAGTGCGTTGTCATGACAAATTTCCGCTACGCGTCAATTTCTCACGCCACCGACACCCGCAATCCGCCTTCGGCTACTCGCGGTTGTCTACGCATACTTGCTCAGGGCTTCGCCCCGAGACCCCACGGCTACGCCGTTTTCGAAAGCAATTACTACAAGCACACACTGGAGCACATCATGAACATGAACAAGCACTTACAGATCCGCCTCACAGAGGAGGAAAAGCAGACAATACAGACCGAGGCGGAGCGAGCCTCGATCAGTTCTAGCGAGTACCTACGGCGCCGCGCGCTTGGAAAGCGAGTCGTCTCCCACTATGATGAATCGGTCTATAACGAAATCCGCCGTCTTGGAGGCCTGCAAAAGCATCTTGCGTCCGTTTACCCTCGGCAGCGAGAGCAGTTTGACCAGGTTCTTCAGGAAATCATTGTTTTCATCAAGCAGTTGGACAAGAAGGAATAGCCGTTGATTGCACAGATCTCAAAGTCGCGGGCGGACGGACGCTCTAGTTTCCGCACTCTCATGAACTATCTGACGAAAGAGCGAAGCTTAGATGGAGCAGCGGAAATAGAGCGCGGAACAGTCGTGCTGTCGGAGAACATTCTTTCATCCGATACTGCTGCCCGCGAAATGAAGATGGTGGCCTTGCAAAATGCTGAAATTAAGGACCCGATCATGCACTATCAAATTGCGTGGCCTCCGGGAGAACGGCCTTCTAAGGAGCAGTGGATCGACGCAGCGAAACATTCGATAAACGCGCTGAGTCTACAGGATCATCAGTACGTCTTTGCGGCCCACAGCGATAAGGCCCACTTCCATGTTCACATCATGGCAAACCGTGTGAATCCGGAGACCGGGCTCACAAATCGGCTTTCCTTTTCAAAGCGAAAGCTAGAAAAAGCCATGCGTGAGATTGAACACCAACAGGGGTGGAGCGAAACGCCAGGAACGTATCTCTGGGACAAAGAACGTCAGCAAGCCATTTTGAACGAATCTCT
This sequence comes from uncultured Acidobacteriaceae bacterium, assembly GCA_963818935.1. Lineage (GTDB taxonomy): Bacteria > Acidobacteriota > Terriglobia > Terriglobales > Acidobacteriaceae > Sulfotelmatobacter. The sequence goes on along the minus strand of CAWFUK010000061.1, from coordinate 13,506 downwards.
GTTGCGACCGGAGCTAAAACCGGTCCGAGAGAAGCAGGACTACTATGCGGACGTTGATAGCGTCAAGAACTTCGCTTCCAAAGAGCCAGCAAAAGCGGTGAAGAAAGTGCTGGAATCGGAGAACGCAGACTGGCAGCGCGTCCATACCGCGTTAGCGCAATACGGCCTTTCTATCCATCCAGGAGACAAGGGCGGCTACACAATTTCCGTCGAAGGCTCATCCATACGTGTGAAGTCTTCGGATGTCTTCCGTTTCGCCTTTGCCGGCAAAGCAACCCGCGAAAAGACTGAACATCTGCTTGGCCCGTTCGTCTCACGAAGGGACGACATCACGAGCCGAAAACTCGAAATCGACTACAACCAAGATAGTGAATCAAGTCTGAGAAAAATGGTGGAAAATGGATACCTACGTAAGCCCAACGCTCAAAGGACTCGATCCTACAGCAAAACCTTCAGCTACGATCTGCCAAGTCTGTCCAAGCTCGATATGGTTCGTGCAGAGCCCACTGATTCAATGTTTTTGCAGGGAGATGCACGTCATAACGTACGACAGCCAACAAAAGCCGGTGAGCATTTTGGCGTGCGACGGACAGGTGGCAGCGATGATGTTGCTAGAAAAAGAAGAGAACGAGCAGATGGACGGAAGGCCGACCGGGAAGCACTGAAGAAGGAGTATTACGCCGCCAAAAAGACCGCAGCCGCGCAGCTACATGCTCACACAATGAGTGCAGCAGAGCAGCGGAAGGCGCTAAGAGAAGACCTGAAGGCGGAAAAGAAGCAAATACGATCTCTGGAATCGCCCTGGACGGTAAAGCGACTCCTTCTTTCGCAAGCTGTGATGGAACACTTGCGAAAAAAGAGCGAACTGAATGCTACCATCGCGGCCGAGCGGGCGCAGATACCGACGCTCGACTATCGTCAATGGGTCCTAAACGAAGCGGAAGCCGGCGATCACCGGGCAATTGTCCAGCTTCGCGGCTGGCGATATCAAGACAATCGGATCGTACGGAAGGTCGAGCAGGCAGCCTCCGTGGAAATTCAGGCCCGCGGCGGCCGTCTGGGCAGCCCAGACGATCCGGAGAGGAAGAAGACGGATGTTTACCAGGATCTAGCAAACGAGCGCCTACGGGCGCTCCGCGAGCACCAGGAATACGCCGCCTATCTTGGCAACATGCGCTCGAAGGTTAATACCCAATCCGGAACCGTCGCCTACCTGGTCAATGGAACGGCCAAGCTCATTGACCGAGGCAAGTTCCTCACGGTTCTTACGAACGACGCAATTGACACGAAGCTTGGTTTGGAGATGGCCATACATAAGTATGGCTCCACGCTAAATGTGACCGGTACGGAGGTGTGGAAGCAACATCTCGTCCGAGAGGCTGCAAAGATGCATGTCAATGTAACATTTACTGACATACAACTTCAACAACAGTATGTAACGCTACTAAACAACTTCCGTGCTCCTGTGCTATCGCATACAAAGGAACGCGGGATAGAGATATAGGTTAAACTGTTTTCTTAGATTCGTTTCTTACGGAGGCTCCGTGTCGCACAGCGTATATAACAAACCCATCAAGCCGGGCTTTCTTGGTGCCATCAATTGGAAAGCTCCCGGCATCGGCCTCTTGATCGTCTTAGCCGCCAATCAGTGGGCGACTCAGTACGTCGCCTACCAGTTCGGATTCTCACCGCAGTTGGGTGTACCGATTTGCACTCTGCTACATCACCCTGTTTACCAGCCTTTCGCATGGGTCGTTTGGCTTTTCACATTTTGGCAAAATGACGCCGCAGAAGTGCAATCGGTTCTCAAAAGCGGCCTCTATATTGCGGGCGCAGGGATGCTTTTCGCCCTAATCGTGACAGCATTTCTCAACCTCTACCACAACAGGAAGCTTCTCGATAACACCGAACATCTTCACGGTTCAGCCCGGTGGGCAACCGAGGAGGACCTCATAAGGAACGGCCTTCTAACAGCCACCAAGGGAGTCTACATCGGTGCTTGGAAGACCAAGGACGGAACTCTCAAGTACCTCAAACACAACGGACCGGAACACGTATTCACATACGCTCCAACCCGTTCCGGCAAGGGCGTGAGCCTCATTATCCCGACTTTGCTTTCCTGGGAAGGTTCAACGCTGGTCCTCGACCTCAAGGGCGAGAATTGGGAGAAGACGAGCGGTTTCCGGTCCGCGGCGGGCCAAGAGTGCTGGAGGTTTGCGCCGGCAGAGCCCGACAGATCCAAGCGCGGGATACGATTTAACCCTTTGAACGAAGTGCGCGTTGATACCGACCAAGACGTGTCCGACGCTCAAACCATCGCAAAGATTCTGTGCGAAAAAGGCACGGATTCTACCGAGCAAGACGATTACTTCCGAGACGGCGCCGAAGCCTTGCTCGTCGGCCTCATACTCCACGTTTGCTATCGTGCTAAACGAGAAAAACGGGAACCGACGCTTGCGGAAATCAGGGCCAATCTCTCTCCGATCATCCGGGCCAACCCCGATTCGACCGGCAAGATGCCCGAGCCGTGGCAACTCTTCAAAAACCACCTTGAGTCGATTCGTGATCTCGTTGAACATGACGGGTACATCGACGGCACAACAACGTGGATAAACGACTGGAAAACCGGCTTCGGCGAATCCACTCGTTTTCATCCTGCCGTCATGGAATCGATTCAGAACATGCTCGTACGGGCAGACAGGGAGTTCTCTGGCGTCCACGGCTGTGCGAATAAAGCGTTGCGCCTTTACCTCGATCCGATAGTCGCCTACAGCGTCAGCGGTTCGGACTTCCGCATCCATGACCTTGTGATGAGCAAAAGGCCGGTTTCCCTGTATGTTGTCGTCCCGCCGCTCCAAATCGACCGTCTCAAGCCCCTGTTGAGACTTCTGTTTACTCTCATCACCGAGCGCCTAACGGAGGACCATCTGAAAAGCAAGAGTTATAAACACAAACTCCTGCTCATGCTTGACGAATGCCCGCAACTCGGTTACATGAAGGTGATCGGCGATTCGCTTTCTTACATCGGAGGATACGGCCTCAAAGCCTACGTCATCACCCAGGACCGCAACCAACTCACCAGAATCTACGGCGAGAAGGAATCGGTATCCGCTGGCTGCGAGATCAAAATTTCCTTCAGCGCGAACGATGACGCCACAGCACAGGCGATTTCCAAAGAACTCGGAAAAACGACGGTTCAACATGCCCAGCTCAGCTATTCCGGTTCAAGAACAAAAAGCGTGATGACAAGCGTTAGCCAAACCGTCCAATTGACGGAACGTCCACTCCTCACCCCCGACGAAGTACGACTCCTGCCGAAGGCTGTCAAGTCAGGCGAGGGAGACGGAGAAAAGATCGTTAAACCCGGAGCGATTCTAGTAACAATTGCCGGGATGCATCCGATTCTTGGCACTCAACTCCTCTATTTCAAGGATAAGGAATTGCTTCGTAGATCCGACATGCCCCCCACAAACCCACGCGGCACCAAACCGCCAGTCCAGTTTTCGACCACCACAGTCCAAAGCCAGGCCAGTCCTTCAGGGCAGGGCAGGGAAGTCTTCTCAGCCGCAGCAATGGCCCTAAACAAGACGCTTGACGCCGCCTATCAATACGAAGACGCATACGCCGGCCAAGCCGCAGCCAGCGCGAAGGATTGCACCCTTGACCCGGATGCCGATGAGTTTCTGAAGGACTTTGACCAGGAGTCCGAATCAGGCCTCTCAGAAGACGTTCATGGAGCAATAGACCCATCCCGCCGCGCTTGGCAATCGGAGATCGAGCTATGAAAGTGCGATTCAACCGGCGAACTGCGATTCTGATCCTCAGCCAGTGCGCGGCGGCAGGCCTTCTCGCCTTTGCCGCGCACCACATCTACAGCCATCTTCCAAACTACGGCTACTACTGGAACTCAACCGCCTCTCTGCCACTCGGGCTTTACCGCGTTGCGAATTACACGACCAACTACGTCATCTTCTGCCCGACTGGTGCCGTCGCCCAGGTTAGTGATGGGCGAACGGACCGCGGCGCGGGGTCGTGTCCGGACGGCCGCGCGCCGATCCTCAAGCAGATCGCTGCGCGCCCAGGCGATATCGTTCAGGTCTCCCCAGCGTTCATTGCAGTCAATGGCAGGCGTCTCAAGAACACTCAGCAATACCGCCAGGATTCGCAAAAACGGCCCATGCCGCTCGTCCCGCGTGGCACGTACACAGTTCAAGCGGGCACCCTATGGGTGCTCTCTGAATTCAACCCGACAAGCTTCGATTCCCGATACTTTGGTCCAATTCGTTCCAGTGACATCAACCACTATGTACGGCCTATTTTCGCGTTTTAAGGGCAGCATTTGGGCTTTCACCGCTCTCGGCTTCGCCATCGGCGCTGTCGCGTGGTCCGGCCACCTCTGGGCCTTCTCCGCGCTTCTGCTCCTGCCATACGCTCTCCGCCCCGCCCACGGAGCCACAACGCATTCACCGGTCTTTCTGCTTCTCGGTTATCACGCTGGAGCAATTTGGCAAGCCATTCCGGGTGAAGCCCTGTTTTTTGGTGCCAAATACGTCACCTTCGAGTCAATACCGGTTTGGCTTTCGTACACAGCCATGCTCACCATGCCATACGTTCTCATACGATGGCACGTTAAGGGCTTCTCGGCCGGCCTCATGCTTGGATTGATCGTCAGCATCTTTCTGCCGATCAGCATTGGGAACCCCCTCATAGCAGCCGCCATCTTTTTCCCAGGTCTCGGGATTCTCGGCCTTACCCTCTGCCTGCTATTCTTTTGCACCATACCGTCCTACCCGCGATACGCAACAGTCGCGCTGCTCGTGTTGTCAATAGCAGCGAACGTGATCTACCGACCTCCGCTCCCGCCTCCACACTGGCTTGCTGTCAATACCAAATACGGTGGTTCGGCTTTCGGGCGCACAGGAACCAGCGAGTTCGAGAAATTCAGCGACATCCGAACCTTCGTCGCGCATTCGAATGTTGAACTCATTCTTTATCCGGAATCAACGCTCGTGCGATGGAACACCGCGACCGAAAGCTTTTTCGAGCGCACGAGAGCGAAGCTGGCACGGAACCATCAGCAGCTCATATTGGGCGCAGAAATCACGCATCCGGGAGGGAAGGGAATTGACAATGCCCTGATCCTCGTTGGCGAGAATCAGGGCATCTACCTCCAGCACTTCGCTGTGCCCTACAGTATGTGGAACCCGTTCTCCGATCAGAGCGTGCCCCTTCGCTTCACTGGCCCGTACACTATACGTGTACGCGACAAGATCGCGGCACCCCTCATCTGTTACGAGCAGTTCCTTACCTACCCGCTTCTCCGGGCCAGCCTCGATCACGCCAACGTGATTCTTGCCGTTTCGAACGAATACTGGTCACGTGGCACCTATATTGAGTCGATTCAGACCTCCGCCGTCCACGCCTGGTCACGGCTTTACGGGATACCGTACATACTGGCGGTCAACGAATGAAACGCGCGGCGTGTCTTCTGGTAGCAACTCTTATCTTCCGGCCGATAAGCGCTCAGACTGCGCACAAGGCCGACACCTCCAGCCCGCGCCTCACAAAGGCCCAATTCCTAGAAACGGCCCGAGCCTGCGGCGATTTCGTCCCACCGGACACGCTTCTCGCTTTGGCCAAAACGGAATCGGCACTACGGACCCTCGCGCTCTCCGTCAACTACCCGGAGACCGCCGCCCGCAAAGCAGGGTACGACGGCCGGCTGATACTCACGCGTCAGGCCAGCTCCGAACAAGAAGCAATCCAATGGCTGAACTGGTTTATCGCCCATAACTACACAACCAGCGTGGGCCTGATGCAAATCAACATCCAGACCGCTCAGCGTTACGGAATTGCACCCTTGGAACTACTTGACCCGTGCGTCAATATCCGTCTGGGATCGGTCATCATCAGCGAGTACTACCAAATGGAGCGACGCCGCGGGGTCAAGCGAAAACAGGCATTCCTGAACGCCATCAGCGCCTATAATTCGGGCGACGTCCAGAAAGGCTATGCCAACGGGTACGTGGGCAGCGTCGTCCAAAATGGACATGCACAATGAGCCCTCACGCGCTCGTTTTTTCAACATTCACACCCCTGTCATTACACAATTCAGAAAAGAATTGACAGGAGCATATAGACCAATTAATACTACTAGAGTGACCAGTGCGATCAACACCAAACGGTCCTTTTCTGCACTTTCACCCTGCATCACCAACTGCAAACACTGAAACACACGGAGAATCCCGAATGACTAAAACAACCGATTCACAGACTACTAAGAGTGCGAGGAAATCGAGGAAGACAAAAGTGGCTGAAGAATCACAAACTCAGCAAGAGACGCCACAACCGGCCAGCCCTGAAGTGGCTCAGGAACCCACCCAGGAACCGGCCAGCCCGAAAGCCCCTCAGCCTCAGGCCAAAGCGCCAATGGACATCACGACCCAGAACGTCACGAAACAACTCAATGCCCTCGAGGCCGAAGCGTTCCGTGTCGTGGTGCGAAACCCAGAAAACGGGAAAATGGCGCTCTACGAATTGTCAAAAGAGGAACTGATCGACAAGATCAAGTTCTTCAAACAGGAAAACTACAAGGGCAACGACATCCTCATCAAACCGGCCGGCGAACACGCGCTGGCAATGGTGGACGGCCTCAGCAAAGAATCCCTACAACAGATGCGGGAACGCGGGTTAGACCCGGCTGTGGCACTGCAATCATCTCCCGATACATTTCAGGCGTGGATCAAACTAGGACAACAACCGGTTCCCGGCCAGGTCCGCTATGAAGTCGGCAAAATGCTCGCCCACGACTTTAACGGCGATAAAGACGCTGCCGCCAACGGCCACTACGGGCGACTCGCCGGTTTTTCAAACCGTTCCGAACCCGAACACGAAGGCAAACTGACTTGGGTCAGAGTTGAAAGTTATCGAGGTGAGGCCATCGACCCCGATGTTGCGGCCGGGTTGCTTGATGCGGCAGTCGGCCGCGTCGAGGAGATCAACGAAAACCTCTCGTTGTCGAAGGCCCAAATGATTCAACTCGTCAAAGACTCCGCGAACGAACCCTCCGTCGTATCGCCGGCCCAGGAGGCCAACAACTTGGTTGCCTACCGCCAGCAAGCGGCACGGCTGATCGGGCGGTACGGGGAGCAGGGAATTGACTTCGCCCGGATGGATTGGATGATCGCAAAAGACATGACCGAAAAAGGCTGGGAGAAGCAAGACATCGCGAATGCGATTCACGACGCCTCTCCAAACCGCGACCCGGAAAAGTTCAACCACATGCGCGAATACGCCAATCGGACGGCGGCGAAAGCGTCTTTTCAGGTTGACATGGAACGGAAGCACCAAAAGCAGCAAGAGAACGACAAATCCAAGGGGATGGAGATCTGAAGTTCAGCGATGCTTCTCAGATCGACACAGACCGGGAGCGGCCTACAAACGCCGCTCCCGATTTCTTTTTTCGCATTCGGAACGAGGACGCTATGACAAGTTCACAACCGCTCACCACCACGATGTGGCGCCACTTATGGCCACGGCTCTCTTACGTTTCCGTCCTCATCGTGTTTTCACTACCGCTCATCCATACCCTCGTAGTTGCTTCCTTTTGGCCAGATTGGACAGCCTACGACCGCGCGCACCCATCGCAACCAGGCGCGTGGGAAAACCCGCTCATGATCTTGGCGCCCCTGGTGATCTCTGGTTTAGCGGCTTTGTTTTCGCTCTCACTCCTCACACTTGGTGGCGTGCTGTTTTTTGAATGTCACGGTGAACGCCTCCCCAGAATTGGCGCCGTCATGTATGCTATCGGTCTCTGTCACAGCGCGCAGACGTTCCTCATCCTGCTTTTCCCGAGACTCTTTTAACCGACATGACAGCGCGATCCTTTACACCAGCGATGACCGTGACAACCGGAATGGTCCAACAGTTCCGGACCACCTTCCTGAATCGCCCCGAATACAACATTCAAAGCAGAACACCCGATGGAAAAGGACGCTACGGCTACTACCTTTCCAAGATCCACCCCAACGGCCCTCTGAATAGCCTCAATGACCGGGCCATACAAGAGCACCTGGAAGGCCTTCACACAATCGCTCTATTCGCCCAGGCACCCAACAACACCTGCAAGTGGATCGCAATAGATGCCGATTACCAAGACGCGATACGCGACTTACTTCGCCTCCAGGCCGCATTCCAACGTATCGGCGTCACTGCCCTTCTAGAACACAGCCGCCGCGGAGGGCACCTGTGGATATTCGCGGCAACCCCGTTGCCAGCACCAGACTGCCGCACCCTTGTCTACCACTATGCAGGGCGACTCGACATACCGATCATGGGCATACTCAAACCGGCCGGGACCGCTCATCCCCACGGCTTAGAAATCTATCCAAGGTACAACCGGCTCAGCGCTGAACAGCGCGGCCCCGCGATCCGAGCCCCCTTTGGTGTCCACCGTGCCGTAAAACAGCGCTTCTGGTTTGGCGCAGCGGCGCCGTCGCTGAAAGCTCAACTTGAGCTTCTCCGCACCACGCCGCGCCTCACATTGGAACAACTGCGCTGCAGGACCGCTTCGATCGATCGACATCCCTCTTTGGTTGAAGAAGACCGCCCACCCGGGGCGATTCATGCGGCCCAGCACACCACGGGCGACACCATTTTCCGAATCACAGACTTTATCTCCGTTTCCGAGGCCCCCATCGTAAGCGGCAATTGGGTTGTCCGTTGTCCATCCTGTGCAGAGCAGGGAAGAGACCGCGCCGGCGACAATCTTCACATCAAGGTTTCCGAGCCGTTGAAGTATATCTGTCGAAATCAATGCACAGCAGACCAGATACGCGCAGCATTGGGCTATAGGCCCCGCCTACGCAACGGCTCTGTACTTTCTGTTTGACCCACGGCTCGAAGCCGCGTGAATTGATCCTGAAGCAATACATTTCAGAACCAGAAGGAATTATTAAGGCGAGCATAAGTAGCTATACAGAGCGGGTGTCATCGTGTGGCGTACTGAGTGTCGGGTGTCAAGAAGAACATCCGTATGGTCCAGGGAAGGCGTTGCAGCGAACGAAGGCGAGCCAGCACGAACTTGCGAAGGTCTGAAGCGCTGCGCAGGGCGGCCCTGCCAACGCCATGATGCTTGACGTAATTCCACACCTGCTCGTCGGGGTTGAGTTCGGGCGAGTACGGCGGCAAAAAGAACAATCTGAGTTTCCCGCTCTGGCTCTCGACAAATTCGCGCACCGCACGGCTTCGATGAATCGAGTGCCCATCCAGAATCAGAAACACGGGTTCGGAAGCGTTGTACATCAAGCGGCGCAGAAACTCCGCGAAGACTTCCCCGTTCACGCGACTCTTCACCAGCATGAAGCGCAACTGGCCGCGGGCATTCACGGCCGAGAGCATGTTCAACGAATGGCGTCCGCCGGTCCGCGGCGCGATGGGCGTCTTGCCTTTCAGACCCCAAGTCGTGCCCGCATGGTAGTCGCTCCGCACGCCCGCTTCGTCGCCGAAGAAAATCCGCGCTCCCGCCTGCTTGGCCAGCCGCTGAATCTCCGGGAACTCCTCTTCGCGCCAGCGACGGACTCGCGCTGGGTCTTGTTCGGTGGCTCGAAACAAGGGCCGCTGGCAACTCAATCCCAATTGACGCAGCAAGCGGCCCACACTCCAGACGCTCAGCTTCAGCGAGAACTCCTCGCGCAGCAACATCCGAATCATCTCGCGTGTCCACAGCGCGAACTCGAAGCGAAACTGGAGCGGATTCTTTCCCACAATCGTCTCGTACATCCACTTCATCTGCGCCGCCGAGATCTTCATCGGCCGCCCTTTGAGCGCCCGCGCCTTCAGCGCGCTCCAACCTCCGGACCGGTACAACGCCAGCCAGGTGTAAATACAACTGCGGCTGAACCCCAGCGCTTTGATTACCGCCTCGGGACTCTCTCCCGACTGGACCTGCTGGACGGCCCGAATTCGTATCTCCTCCAATGTCTTGTGGTCGAGTTCGCGCGCATCCCGGCGGGGCATGCCTCATTGTACCAAGGTATACTTACTTATGCTCTTATTAATATGCAACGCAACTACGTAAAACTCATCGGCAGACTCGGACAAGACGCCGAGCTTAAAACCACGGCCAAGGGACACGCATACGCGCTATTCAGCCTTGCCGTCAACGAGCCTTACAAAGATTCTGTCGGAGCCTGGTCACAGACCACGACCTGGTTCGACGTTCAATGCTGGGGCCGAACCGTGGCCTTCGCACAGACCCTCACCAAAGGTACACACGTCCTCATCGAAGGCAGAATCGACATCTCGAAATACACCGACGACGGAGAATCGAAAACCAAAACCTGGATCAAAGCAACGACCATCCTCCGATTGGCCTCCAAAGACCAACCCGCTTCCGAGGACGAGGAGAACATCGCCGCCGCCACATCCGATCCACCCGCGAAAGAAATGGAGGACGTACCTTTCTAACATCCCAGGGCGCTCTGGCGAGAAGCCAGAGCGCCCCACGCACCGGAGGCGACACTAACCATGAACCTGATGATTGTCGAAAGTCCGAACAAGGTAAAGAAGATCAAAACCTTTCTCGGTCCCGGATGGGACGTTGCCGCCAGCGTGGGGCACGTCCGTGACTTGCCAGTTAAATCTCTCGGGATCACCACACCCGCCTACAACCTCCAATACGAATACACCGAACGCGGTAAGAGCGTGGTGGAATCGCTCAAGACACGGGCCGACCGTGCCGAAATCGTTTATCTTGCAACCGATCCAGACCGCGAGGGTGAAGCCATTGCGTGGCACCTCAAAGACACCCTCAAGCTCACCCGCTACCAGCGCGTTACGTTCGACGCTATCACCAGTGACGTCATTCAGAAAGCTCTCAAGGCTCCGCGCCAACTCGATATGAACCTCGTTCATGCCCAGGAAGCGCGCCGCGCCGCCGACCGGTTAGTCGGCTACAAAGTGTCCCCCGCGCTCTCCCAGCAAGCTGGTATCGCGCGCCTCAGCGCCGGCCGCGTTCAGACCGTTGCTGTCCGCCTGGTCGTTGAGCGGCAACGCGAGATCGAGAATTTCAAAACGACCAAACACTTCGGAGCTGAAGCAACCTTCGAAGACGGCAAATGGACCGCGCAATGGGACACAACGCCATACCTTAAAGAAGGTGAAAAATACATTCTGGATTCCGCCCTTGCAGAGCAGGCAGCCCAATGCCGAACCTTCACCGTTACCGATTCCGCAACCAAACCGGCGCGGAAAGCGCCACCCGCGCCTTTCACCACTGCCACTTTGTTGCAGGCTGCAAGTGTCACGCTGGGGTTTAAGCCCGACCGCACCGCTCAACTCGCCCAGCAGCTCTTCGAGCAAGGCTTGATTACTTACCATCGCACCGACAGTCAAAATCTCTCCGCTGAAGCGCGAACAGAGATCCGCGCCTTCGCCCAGGCCAACAACTGGCCAATCCCAGAAGCCGCTCGCACCTGGAAATCAAAAGAAAGCGCTCAAGAAGCCCACGAAGCAATTCGTCCGACCCATCTTGAGGACCGCTCCTCGGGCGAAGACGACGACCAAAAGAAACTCTACTCGCTCATTTGGCAACGCGCAGTTGCTTCACAACTCGCCGACGCCGAATACAGCGTCAACACGCTTTCGCTTGACGCTCATCAGGGCGACCGAACCTTCACCTTCAAAGCCACCGGACGCACGCTTACACAATCGGGATGGAAAGTCCTCACCTCGAAAGACGCTGCCGAAGACCCAAACGAGATTGACAGCCAGGCCGACAGCAACGGAAAAGTGCCAGCTCTTGAATCCGGCTCCGCTCTCGAATCGACCAGCACCCACGTTCTCAACAAACAGACCAAGCCGCCGAATGGATATACCCAAGCCAGCCTCATCAAAAAACTGGAAAGTGAGGGCATCGGCCGACCCTCGACATACCCCGCGATTCTCAAAAACATCATCACACGGGGCTATCTGATCGAAGGCAAAAAGATTCTCATCGCATCTGACCTTGCGATGCTGCTCATCGACTCCTTGATAGGCAAATTCCGCTTTGTTGAATACGACTACACGCGGAACCTCGAACAGGAACTTGACCAGATCGCCGAGGGCAACGCACAATACCTTGCGGTAGTTTCCGCACTCGATACACACTTGAACAGTGAGCTTGAACAACTGCACATCGAACCGCACCCGGAGCGGGCCGCTTCGAACGGCGCCAGCGCCGCAGCGGGCCCGCTGTGCCCAAAATGCAAAACCGGACATCTCAGACGGCCCAACGGCAAAGATTTCTTCGGGTGCGACCGCTATCGTGACGGATGTACGTTCATCGTCAATGCGACAATCGCACAGAAAAAACTGACTGAAAAACAAATCGAGACCCTGTGCGCCAAAGGCAAAACCGCTCTCGTCAAGGGCTTCAAAAGCAAACAGGGCAAGGCTTTCGATGCGTTTCTCGTTTGCAACGAATCGACCGAATGGAAAACGCAGTTTGAATTTCAACCGAAAACACCGACCTCATAACCGAAAGGAAAGGTACACTTCGCTATGCGCTTCACATTGAATCTCCGATTTTTCTTAACTGCCGCGTTCGCTTTCGTTCTCGCGACGCCGGCTTTTTCTGCCGAACGCTTCGACGGCGAAACAGCCACATTCGCGGCCAACTACCGCCTCAGCAAGATAGGCGTTCAGATGCTGAACTTCGACTACAACCGAATCACAGAACCGGGCACCGTCTTGACCGTTCGTATTCCGGGCATCTATGCCGATGTCGCGAATACGCATCAGGCAATCGTCAGCACTGAAATTGAAAATGGCGCAGCACGACAGCAACGCGGCTTTTTGACTTCTCTCAGCAAGACAACTCAGGCGCGGGAATTGAAGCAGGGCGAGACCGTCTATGTTACGAAACTTGATGTCAATCCGAAAAAAGGTATCGTTCACTTCGAACTGATTACAACGGAGCTTTCCGTGCTCGCTTTTGGCGCGAGTACTCGCTACAGATCCGAGGTCAATTTTCACATCGAGAATCTTTCAGGCCTCAAGGCCGAAGAGACGAAAGCGATTATCGACAACACTATCGCCGAGGCTTCGATTGCAAACGCTGTTCAGAGCAAAACGGTCGATATCGGCATGTCTACCGAACAGGTGAAGCAAGCTCTCGGAAATCCGGACAAAATCGTCAATCTCGGTCCCAAAACAATCTTCGTCTACAAGGACATGAAGGTCGTCTTCATCGACTCGAAAGTCACCGACGTTCAGTAGTTCCGATCCGTGGTTCTTCATCCAACGCGGCGGCACTGTAATAGCCGCCGCGCTCCCTCCGTTTTGTCAGGGTTTCCCGTACTTCAGGCAGGGGCATCAACAACCCAGCGCTCCATAACAACACCGTCCCCGTTCCGTTTCACAACTGCCCAGCATCACCGAGCTTCAGACTTATCCCCTCACGCCCGCTGGCCAGCAGGCGCACAACCCCGCGCTCTACAAACGACCTTTCGTCACCAAAACCAC
>CAWFUK010000060.1:0-118280 GCA_963818935.1 uncultured Acidobacteriaceae bacterium | reverse complement strand
CGTCAGCGTGTGCAGCACTTCATTGATCGCGTCTTGAATGTATTCCGTTGAATCGTACGGAATCCCCAGCGTCATTCCTGCCGGCAGCTGTTCCTGAATCCCCGGCAAAGCCTTGCGCACATTCTGAATCACCTGCAGCGAGTTTGCCGTGGGCAAAACCCATATGCCGAAGAAGGTCGCAGTCTCGCCGTTGAAACGAACGTCCTGATCGTAGTTCTCGGCGCCCAACTGCACATCGGCGATCTCGCCCAAGCGCACCACCACGCCGTTATCCTGCTTGACCACCATCTGTTTGAAATCGTCGGGCGTTCGCAGGTCGGTGTTGGCCACCAGGTTCACCGATACCATCGAACCCTTGGTGCTACCCAGCGCCGACAAATAATTGTTCTTCGATAACGCATCCCTCACGTCCGAGGGAGAAACGCCGCGCGCCGCCATCTGCTCCGGCTTCAGCCACAGCCTCATGGCAAATGTGCGATCGCCCTGAATGTCGGCGCGCTGCACCCCGCTGATCGCGCTCAGCTTCGGCTGCACCACCCGAGTCAGGTAATCGGTGATCTGGTTCTGATCCATGTCCTTGGACGAAAACCCGATATACATCGCGGCAAACTCGTTATCCGCAGTCTGCAGGTCAATCACCGGAATCTGCGCCTCTGGCGGCAGGTCATTTTTTACCTGCTGCACTTTGGCTTGAATCTGGGTAAGCGCGGCGTTTGTGTCGTAGTTCAGCTTGAGGTGCACCGTAATCGTGCTCAGCCCCTGCGCGCTCGTCGACTCCATGTAGTCGATGCCGTCCGCGCTCGCAATCACCCGCTCCAGCGGCGTAGTGATGAAACCGCGCACCAGATCGGCATTTGCGCCCACGTACACGGTTGAGACCTGAATCACGGCGATGTCGCTGCGGGGATATTGCCGGACACTTAACGAACGCACCGCCTGCAGCCCGGCGATGATGATGACCAGGTTGACCACCATCGCCAGCACCGGACGCTTAACGAATAAATCAGTGAACTTCATGCCTGTCCCTCACACAACGCCCGCAACTCTTGTCATTCCTGAAGAAGAATCTCCCCCGCCCGCATCTCTCGCTGGGTGCCCATGTCTCGCTCTTTTGCCAGACATGGGATACTTCCTGGATACTTAGCTCTCGTCTGGCTTGGGATTCGGACTGTTTTCCGGTTTCACCCTGTTGTTGACCAGCACCGGAGCGGCATTCCGCAGACGAAACACTCCCGCGCTCACCACCTCATCGCCCGGGTTCAGTCCGGAAATAACCGCCACCTGATCGCCGCGGGTGCCCTCAAGCGTTACCACCTGCTGCTTTACCCCGCGGTAGCTGTTGCCCTTCTGGTCCTTCATGTCCGTAACGATGTATACAGAGTCCCCATACGGCGCATAGTTGATCGCCGATGCCGGCAGCGGAATGACTTCGCGCGGCTTGCCCAGCGGCACTTCCACCTGCACGAACATGCCGGGACGCAGTTTGGCGTACCTATTCGGCACCGTCGCCTGCACCTGAATATTGCGGGTTTGCTCGTTCACGATCGAATCGAGAGCGCTAATTCTCCCCTCGAACTGCACGCCCGGCAAATCGTCGTTGCTCAGCTTCACGCTGCGTCCGATCGCCATCTTGCCCGCATCCTGCTGCGGCACGCCGAAGTTCACGTAAATCGGATTCAGCGCCTCCAGCGTAACAATCGCCTGTCCCGCCCCCAGATACTGCCCCAGGCTGATCTGCCGTAGCCCAAGAATGCCCGAGAAGGGCGCATGAATCGTCTTGCGCGCGATCGCGGCTTTAATATCGCCTACCTGCGCCTCGGTCGCTTTCTGCTGGGCCGCGGCATTGTCGTACTCCGATTTCGAAATCACCCCAGCCTGCACCAGTTGCTGCGAACGTCCGTATTGAATTTTGGCGAGATCGCGCTGCGCCTCCAGGTTGGCCAGCTGCGCCCGTTCCTGACGGGTATCGAGCTCAACCAAAATGTCGCCCGCCTGCACCGATTGCCCGGATTCGAAATGAATCTTGTCGACCGTACCCGGCAGGTCCGCACTCACGGTGACGCCTTGGATCGCAGCCGCCGTCCCAATCACCTCCAGCGTCGAGGGCCAGCTTTCTCGCTTCGCAATTACCGTCGTCACCGACGTCGGCGGCGGCGTAAAGCTCGACCCCATGGCGATCGCCGTCTCCACCTGGCGGTATTTGATGAAGCCCAGCCCGCCCAGCAGGGCGGCCACTATCACGAACATCAAAATAAATCGTTTCGCCATGTATTCTCCGAACTAGTAACAAAACATTCTATTTTTGTTTATCTTACGATGTTGAAACGGCTAAGGCAGCTGTTCTGGTTTTTGATTTCACAAGCCCAGCAAAGGATTCAGACATCCAGCCCTCTTCCCTCTGTTAGATTATTCCCCTATGCCGCAGATTCCTATCCCACCCACGCGCAACTTTGCCAGCGACAACAATGCCGGGGTGCACCCCGAAATTCTTGAGGCCATTGCCTGGGCCAACCAGGGCCACGTCGTCGCCTACGGGGACGACCACTTTACCCGCTCCGCCATCCAGAAGTTCAAAGATCATTTTGGACCGGATATTGAGGTCTTCTTTACTTTTAACGGCACCGGCGCGAATGTCTTGAGCCTGCAAGCTCTTACCCGCCCGTTCCATTCCGTTCTTTGCAGCGCTTACGCCCACATCTACACCGACGAATGCGGCGCGCCCGAAAAGCACACCGGCTGCAAACTCATTCCTCTGCCCCACGAGGACGGCAAAATTAGCCTCGATTCCGTCCGCCACGCCTATCACGGCATCGGCGACGAACACCACTCCCAGCCACGGGTTATCTCCATCACCCAATCCACGGAAATGGGCACCGTCTATCGCCCTGAGGAAATTCAAGCGCTCGCCCGCTTCGCCCACGATCACGACATGTTCCTGCACGTCGATGGAGCCCGCATCGCCAACGCCGCCGCCTCACTCGGCCAGACTTTGCGCCAGGCCACGCGCGATCTCGGCGTCGATGTCCTCTCTTTCGGCGGCACGAAAAACGGCATCATGGGCGGCGAAGCCGTCGTATTCTTCCGTCCCGAACTCAGCCAGGATTTTCTTTTTCTCCGCAAGCAAAGCATGCAGCTGGCTTCCAAAATGCGTTTCATCGCCGCGCAATTCGAAGCTCTACTCACCAACGACCTCTGGCAGCGTAGCGCCCAACACGCCAACCGCATGGCTCGCCTGCTCGAAAAGGAGCTCAGCCGCATCCCCGAAATTAAAATTGTCTGGCCGGTCCAAGCCAACGGCGTCTTCGCCCAGATCCCCCGCCACTCCATCGCCAAAATCAAGCAGCACTACTTCTTCTATATGTGGATGGAAGAGGAATCCATCGTCCGCTGGATGTGCTCCTTCGACACCTCCGAAGAAGACATCCGCCAATTCGCCGAAGTCGTCGCCCAAGCCGTAAAGGAATAAAGAAAGCGCGGCTGCCCCATCCTTGCCGCATATGTAGTCTCACGTTTTCCACGCGGAGGTGTTGCGGCAAGGGTGGGATTCCACGAACGCCAATAGCGTGGCCCTTAGAATATTTCCACGCGAAGCCTTAGTGTACCTTCGTGTCCTTAGTGGTCGATGAATTTAAGACCCCACTGAACAAGCATTGCTTTTTGCCCGGCTTTTGACTAAATTTACCCTTCCCCTAATATGTTAACGTCGGCCGGATTGATTGATCCGACCGCTGATTTAGAGCGATTGATCCCAGGAGTCGTGGATGAGCCGGAAGTGGTTCAGCATTGCCGCCCTTATCGCCGTCGCAATCTTCCTCAGCCTGTCAAGCTGCGGCTTCAATTCACATCTAGTGTCGATCCAGATCGCGCCAACCGCATTCACCTTCGGCGGCGCAACTCCTGTCGGCGTTCCTATCAGTGGCGGCTTTTATTTCAGTGCTACCGGAACCTACGAGCACCCGCCTAAAACAATCGACATCACGAACCTGGTTACCTGGGGAACGGACAATCCGCAAGTCCTTCAAGTGAGCAGCACCGGGCAGGCCTCCGCAGGCTATGACTGTGGCGTGGCCAATGTTACCGCCAGCTATTACGACAGCCCTAATTTGGTTTCCAGCAATACGGCCACGGTCACTGTTGATGGCCCGGCCGCCCTCGGATGCACTCCGGCAGGTGCGGAACCGATTCTCACACTAAGCTTCGCGGGCACCGGTACGGGAACTGTCACCGGCGGTATCAATTGCTCGACTCCATCTTCGTGCAGTGATCAGTTCGTGATCGGGTCCACGGTTACATTAACGGCTTCGCCAACCGGTACATCAACGTTTGGCGGGTGGTCGGGTTGCAACTCAACCGGCGGCGAGGGAGCGGTGGTCTGTACAGTGTTGCTCGAAAACAATACCACCGTGACGGCTACCTTCAGTCCCTAGTTATCAGTCCATAGATAAACGACCGGAAACCAGGCGGAAACTACTATCCTTCTTCCAGCAGCTTGCCCAGCGTAGCTTTGTGCTTCTCCGCCGTCTTGTTTTTGTGCGGCACCAACTTTGCCGTCGGCGGCGCTCCCACCCGCTCCCTCGCCAGCTCCTTCACCGCCTTCACCGCGCCGAATCGCTTCAATTTTTTCTTACCCGCCATCGCTTGTTTTCCAGTCATTACAGTCTGCTGAAACTCCGACTAGGTCAGGTTTTGGGAAGGGCACGACTTCAGTCGTGCCGTTAAGTCCCTCAACCCGACCGCGCTTCAGTGCCTGCGGGCCTCTTTCGGCATCGACAGCGAGTTTTTCAGCAGGCTGTTAGATCTTGCCATAGCTTCCACCCTGTGGAACATGCAATAATCGAATTTCGCAGACCCGGTCGGGCTCAGGATGTTTGATTAACAACAACGACCAGCGACTGACAACCGCCTCATGGAAGAACGAGATTTTTTCGACGAACGCAGCGAGAAGAAACCAGCCACCCTCACCTGTCCCCACTGCCGCCAGCCCGGCGAATATGAAATCACGTGGGTGGTGCGAACCAAGAAACGCCAGCTTGCCGGACGCGCCGACGAGCGCGACCGCGCCCGCTTCGCCAAAGCCCGTTCCTACATGGTTCGCAAGGACGACATGATGGCCTGCAAGAACATGCGCTGCCGCAAGCGCTTCGAAATCTCCGGCCAATCGACCGTCATCACCGAGTAGCTCCGCCCTGGGATCTTATCCGTCGAATCTGTCCGGGCTGCTTTTTGTCAGCCTCACAAGATCAGTCCCGGTTCCCGTGCATATTCCGCGCAGAGTATCCCGGGCAATCCCTGCAATCCGGCCTTCTCGCCTTCACGTTCCGCGAAGGCGATCATTTCTTTTTCGCACTCGGGCGCCAGTTCGTGCCGCTCGTAACCGGAGAGCAATTCTTCCACCCGCTCCCGCGCGCGCTGCAAAATATCCGGCATCGCGCCGTCCGCACTGGAAAGCCCCCGATCGATTACCGCAGAAGGGAAGTGCTGCTCCTTCCGGAACAGTGCCCGGGTTTCTTTCAGCTTTAGAAAGTCGCCTTGCAATCCCGTTTGTGCGAATGCCGCAATCGCCAGCGTTTCCTCCCCCGGCTCGATCCCCGCGATCAGGCGCTGCGCCGACGCAATTGCCTCCGCATCGATCACCAGTTTCTCTATGCTCTGACATGCCAGGAAGTCGAGCATCCCGGCGCCCGAAATCATATTGATCCCAGCCATTGCTCCCAGCACCGCCGAAATGCCGCTCTCCATCTCCACCTGCGCGTCTATCACCCGCCCATCGCCCGCCACCATGTAAGCATGTGTGGGCAATCCCAGATGTTTTCCCACCTCAGCGCACGCCACATCCAGCATGGCCGTCTCTATCGCGCCCATGGGAGTTCTTCCCGACCGCATATCGAAGATCGCCGGAGCGCCACCCCACACAATCGGCGCGCCCGGTCGCGCCAGCTGATGAATCACGATTCCGCTGATGCACTCCGCCGCGTGCTGCGTCACCGCACCCGCCAAAGTCACCGGAGCCGTAGCCCCCGCCAGCGGCATGCTCACGATCTCCGCCGGAACTCCCGCCCGCGCCAGATCCACCAGATTCTGCGACGCAAACTCCGACCAGTTCAGCGGCGGCGATGGACACACATCAAACACCGCTCGCGGCTTTTCCCGCAGCGCCTCTCGCCCGCCACTTTCCAGCGTCAGCAGTTCCAGCAGCGTGTGCAGGCTCGATGCCGAAAACGCCCCCGTTACCACCGGCTTCCGCGAATGCCACAAGACCAGTAAAAGCCGATACCAATCCCCGATCTCGGCCGGTACGTCATTGCATACCACGGCAGTCGACTGCGCGGCGAATTGCGGCAGCCTCTCGGCAACCTGCACCAACCGCACCAGGTCCGCAGCCATCGCTGGACGTGCCTGCTGCGTTTCCACATCCAGGATGTTCAGGCACGAAGAGCCCGGATCGAAGTGGACATCGTTTCCGCCGTAGTGCACTGCCGGCTTTCCGTTGCGATCGTATAGATAAAACTCTCGCGGAACCAACTCCAACAATGATCGCGCCAGCGCCGCCGGAATGTGAGCGACTCCATCGGTAACGTTTACTCCCGCCGCGCGCAGCAATTCGACCACATACGGCGCCACCCGCACTCCCGGGTCCAGTATCAATTGCAATGCTTCCTCGAGAATGCGCTCGATCAGCTTTTTGTCGAGCAGTTGGAATTTTGGCCTCATGCCGGCTCCGGAAGTGTTTGTACTTTTTGCTCCATCAAGGTGCGAGCCAGCGCCACCGCGCTCATAGCATCTTTGGCGTATCCATCTGCGCCAATCTCCTCCGCCCAGCGTTGCGTCACCGGCGCTCCGCCCACCATCACTTTGACTCGTGATCGCACTCCAGCCTGCACCAGCGCCTCCACCACGCCGCGCTGATTGCGCATGGTGGTCGTCAACAAGGCTGACACTCCAACGATATCCGCGTTGAATTCCCGCGCCTTGGCCGCGAACTTTTCTCCTGCCACATCCACCCCCAGGTCGTAAACTTTGAAGCCGTGTGCTGTCAGCAGAGTCCCAACCAGGGTTTTTCCAATTTCGTGGATATCGCCTTTCGTGGTTCCCAGCACCACCACGCCAGCCATTGGCCTCTCGCTTCCCAGCTTCCTCAACTCAGGATCGAGCACAGCCATCGCCGCCCGCATCGCTTCGGCCGAAGCCATCATGTCCGGCAAAAACATCTTCCCCTGCGCGAACTGCTCGCCTACGCTATGCATTCCGGGAACGAATCCATCGTGAATGGCATCGAGCGGTGCGATGCCCATGGCGACCGCCTGCTGCGCCAAATCGTTCGCTGTATCCGGCGCGCCATCGATAATGCTCTGCCGCATGGCATGAAAAGTGTCGTCTGACATGAAATCCTCCGCTCCATGCTCGCCCTCCCAAGCCACGCCCGTCTGTGACTTCCATCACATTTTGACTTCCGCCCCACATTTCCAATGCGCCCTCGTTTATACTGGCAGGTTTCCTTAGAGCTGCCGAAGCCGTAAGGAACGAGGAGCGATGTTTTGAAAATCCTGGTTTGCATGAAGCAGGTGCCGCAGAAAGACGCACCGCTCAAGCTCAACGAAAGCGGTGCCTGGATTCGCGAAGACGTCTCTTACGAAGTGAACGAACCCGACGCCTTCGCTCTCGAAGAGGCGTTACGCCAAAGAGAAAAGCATAAAGGCGAGGTCGTCGTGATAACTTCCGGCCCTGCCCGCGCACAGCAGGTTTTGCGAGAAGCCCTTGCCAAAGGCGCAGACCGTGCCATTCATCTCGAAGACAACGCCTTTGTCGGCCTCGACGCCTTCAACACCGCGAAGGCCTTCGCCGCCGCCATCAAAGATGAGCAATTTGATCTCATCTTCACCGGCTTGCAATCGGATGATTACGGCTACGCGCAAACCGGCGTCATCCTTGCCGAACTGCTGGGCTGGCCGCACGCCACCATCATCATGCAGATCGAAAAAAATGACGCCGGCATCCGCGTGAAGCGCGAACTCGAAGCGGGATTTTTTCAGTTCGTCGACATGCCGCTGCCCGCCGTGCTCACCATTCAATCCGGCATCAACAAACTGCGCTACGCCACGCTGATCGGCATCAAGAACGCCAAGAACAAACCGATCCGCAAAGTAACCCTGGCCGAAGTGCAATCCGCCATCGGCGAAAACTTGCAAAAAATCGAACGCCTCTACGTGCCGCAGAAAACCAAAAAAACCGAACACATCGAAGGCACACCAGGAGAAATCGCCAAAAAGCTGGTCGACAAACTGCGCAACGAACTGCGCGTATTGTAGCGCGAGTGCTCATGCGGGGACGGCCGCCTCGGCTGTCCGCCGAGCGAAGCGAGGCGTAAAGCTGAGAACTGAGAACCGAGAACTGAGAACTTATGCCTGATACCATCTTAGTAGTCGTCGAACAACGTGAAGGCAAACTCAACCGCGTCTCCTGGGAGACCATCACCGCCGGCCAATCCATCGCCGCCGCCACCGGTTGGACCCTCGAAGCCGCAGTCGTAGGCGGGAATGCAACTGCCTTGGCCGCAGAAGTCGCTGCCAAAAAGCTCGCGAAGGTCTACGCGGTCGAATCGCCGAAGCTCGAACCCTACACCCCCGACGCCTTCGCCGCCGCTCTCAAGCAGCTGATCGCCGCCAAGCAGCCCAAACTCGTCCTCATGCCGCACACCTACCAGGTGCGCGATTTCGTGCCCAAACTCGCCACCGCCATGGGACGCGCCGTCATCAGCGACTGCATCGGCTTCAAACACGAAAACGGCAAGCTGGTCTTCACGCGCCAGATGTTTCAAGGAAAATTCGCCGCCGATGTCAGCTTCAACTCCGACGCCCCCTGGTTCGCCACTTTCCAGAACGGCGCATTTCGTGGAGACAAAGCCGAAGAAGGCGCGAGCCCGGCTCCCATCGAAACCGTAGCTGTCGACATTGCCGACGGCGTCATTCGCAACCAGCCGCAAGAGGTATTCAAAGAGGCGAAACAGGCGGTCGATCTTACTCAGGCGGAAGTCATCGTCGCGGTTGGCCGCGGCATCAAAGAGCAGAAAAACATCGAGATCGCCAAACAACTCGCCGACGCCCTCGGTGCCGACCTCGCGGCCTCGCGTCCCATCTGCGACAACGGCTGGCTCCCCATGGACCGCCAGATCGGTTCCTCCGGCCAGACCGTCGCGCCCAAAGTTTATCTCGCTCTCGGCATCAGCGGCGCCATTCAACACATCGTCGGCATGAAAGGCTCGCGCACCATCATCGCCGTCAATAAAGATTCCGAAGCGCCAATATTCGAAATCGCCGATTACGCAATTGTCGGAAATCTATTCGACATCGTTCCCCCGCTCACCGAAGAAGTGAAGAAAGCGAAGGGATAGTTTCGAGTTTCAAGTTTCTCGCCTCAGGAGTTTCGATTGAGTCACAAGTATCAGGACCTGATCGCGTGGCAGAAGGCGAGGACGTTTGCGAGTGAGATCTATCGTGCTACGGAGCAGTTCCCGAAAGCCGAGATCTATGGTTTAACTTCACAGGTACGCCGTGCCGCAGTGTCCGTGGCTTCTAATATTGCGGAGGGTCAAGGCAGGCTCACAAAGGGCGAGTTTTGCCACTTTCTCGGGCAAGCGAGAGGTTCATTGTTGGAGCTGGAAACTCAACTGAGTATTGCACTCGATTTGCATTTCCTTGGCGAAGAGCAGTTTCGGAAGTTGGAAGCCCTTTCGTCTGAGGTGCAAAAGCTGCTTAACGGCCTTATCCAATCCATGCGATCGTGAGGGATCGCCTTCGTTTCGGCGATGAAACTCGAAACTTGAAACCTGAAACTCGAAACTGACTATGCTATTTTTTCGCAAACCCATCGAGAATATCGAACGCCCTCAGATGCCCGCTGACGTCGTCATCGTTGGCGGAGGCCCCGCCGGCATGGCCTGCGCCCTGCGCTTGTCCCAACTCATCGACGCCCACAACGCCGCCCATCCCGATCAGCCACTCAGCAAAGAAAATATCTACGTCCTCGAAAAAGCCCGCGAGGTCGGCCAGCACTGCCTTTCCGGAGCTCTGCTCGACCCGCGCTCCATGCGCGAACTGCTTCCCGGCTTCGAAAAAGAAGCTCCACTCGACGCCGCCGTCACCAAAGAAGCCGTCTACTTCCTCACCGAGAAGGGCAAATTCAAACTGCCCATCACGCCGCCGCCGCTGCGCGACCATGGCAATTACGTAATCTCTCTCAATCGCTTTGTAAAATGGCTCGGCGGCAAAGTCGAAGAAACCGGCATCACCATCTTCACTGGCTTCGCCGGCGCCGAGCTTTTATTCGATGGCGACCGCGTTACCGGCGTCCGTACCGATGACAAAGGCGTCGATAAAGAAGGACACCAGAAGTCCAACTTCGAGCCCGGCTACGACATCACCGCGAAAGTCGTAATCCTCGCCGAAGGCCCCCGCGGATCGCTCACCAAACAGCTGATCTCGAAATTCGATCTCGCGAAGAATGCCAATCCTCAGACCTACGGCGTGGGCGTGAAGGAACTGTGGGAAGTTCCCGTAGGCCGCATCGCCCCCGGTGAAGTCATTTACACTATGGGCTGGCCGCTCACCACGAAAGAATATGGCGGCGCATGGATTTACGGCTCGAAAGACAACGTCGTCTCCCTCGGCTTCGTCACCGGACTCGATTACCCTGATCCCCGCCTCGACCCCCAGCACGTCCTTCAGGATTTCAAAAAGCATCCCCTGGTCGCGAAGCTGCTCGAGGGCGGCAAGATGATCCGCTACGGCGCCAAGTCCATGCCCTATGGCGGCTGGTGGGCAATTCCTCCCGTCGCCGGCAACGGCTGGATGGTTCTCGGCGACTCCGCCGGCTTCCTGAACTCCGCCCGCCTCAAGGGAATTCATCTCGCCATCAAGAGCGGCATGCTCGCCGCCGAAACCGCCTTCGAAGCCCTGAAGAAAGACGATTCCTCCGCCGCCAGTCTCGCCGCTTATCAGAAAGCTGTCGACTCCAGTTGGATCAAAGACGAGCTCTGGAAAGTTCGCAACATGCACCAGGGCTTCGAAAAGGGTTTTTACGCCGGCATGTTCCACACCGGACTGCAAATGTTTACCGGAGGCCGCGGCCTGCGCAACCGCTATCCCGCCCACGCCGGCCACGAGCACATGCGTCCGCTAGCCGATCTCCCCGCCGACGGAGGCGCCGAAGCTCATCTCCTCGGCCCCGCCAAAGGCGATGGCAAATTAACTTTCGACAAGCTCACCGACCTCTACCACTCCGGCACCAAGCACGAAGAAGATCAGCCCTCGCACCTGGTCATTGCCGACACCAACATTTGCAACGCGCGCTGCGTGAAAGAATTCGGCAGCCCCTGCCAGAATTTCTGTCCCGCCAACGTCTACGAGATGGTCGACGACCCCGGCCAGCCCAACGGCAAGCGCATCAGCCTGAATCCGTCCAACTGCGTCCACTGCAAAACCTGCGACATCGCCGACCCCTACCAGATCATCACCTGGGTCCCCCCCGAAGGCGGCGGCGGCCCCAATTACGACGGCATGTAACTCGGGCGATTTATGTAGGGACAGCCGCCTCGGCTGCCCAATCGAGCTCAGCTCGATAGTTGTATGGCGCGGATGCCCCGCCCGCGATCTCTTCGACGACCCTGATCGTAGTAACATTCCGCCATGCGATGCCGCAAAATTCTCTTGATTCTTTTGACTTTTTTCCCTCCGCTCGCCGCAGCCCAGCAGTCCTCTCCCGCCCTGCCATTGTCCGCGCCGGGCGCTCGTTCCACCGGCCACCCCGGCCTCGATCAATGGCGCGCCTCCCGCGCCTCTATGCTGCTCGACGATTTCGGCGAACTCGCCCACTTTCGCGATGCCAACGCCGCGCTCAAGCCCCCCGCGCCCTCCGAAAATCGCGTGATCTTCTTCGGCGACTCCATCACCGACAAATGGCCGCTCGGCGAATACTTTCCCGGCAAGCCCTACATCAACCGCGGCATCAGCGGCCAGACCACGCCCCAAATGCTCGTCCGCTTCCGCCAGGATGTAATCGATCTCCATCCCAAAGCCGTCCTCATTCTCGCCGGCACCAACGACATCGCCGGCAACACCGGCCCCATGCGCCTCGCAGACATCGAAGCCAACTATGCCTCCCTCGCCGAACTCGCGCGCGCCCACGATATCAAAGTGATTTATTCTTCCGTCCTCCCGGTAAACAACTACACTCCCCGCTCGCAGGAACTCTTCGCCGAACGGCCACCCGAAAAGATTCTCCAACTCAATCGCTGGCTCAAGCAATATTGCTCCTCCGGCGAATGCTTCTATCTCGACTATTTCACTGCCATGGTCGATGACCAAGGGCTCTTGAAAAAGGATCTCGCCGATGACGGCCTGCATCCCAACGCGGCGGGATATAAGATCATGGCTCCCATGGCGGAGGCAGCAATTGCCCAGGTGCTTGCCACTTCCGTCCACTCCAGCGCGAAGCCCTGAAACTTTCTTTCTGCCGTAGACTCTATAAGAGTGCGAACTCTCGACGCTGTGCCGCTTCTGCTTTAGCTCCTAATGTCGATTCTCACCGACAAATTCGGCCGCCCCATCAGCGACCTGCGAATCTCCATTACCGACCGCTGTAACTACAAGTGCGTCTACTGCCGCACCGGAATCGAAGGCGCGCTGTATGGCGATCTGCCCTTCGAAGACTATTTGCGTATGGCTCGCGTTCTGGTCGGCATGGGAGTCACCAAGATTCGCCTTACTGGCGGCGAGCCCTTGCTTCGCAAGGGCGTCGTCGAGTTTGTCCGCGAGTTGGCGCAGCTTCGCGTGCCCAACGGGCACGAAGAATCGCTCGACATTGCCCTCACCACCAACGGCCACCTTCTTGCCGAAATGGCGCAGCCCCTCAAAAACGCCGGCCTGAATCGCGTCACCGTCTCCATGGATGCGGTCGATCCCGACCGCTTTGCCCGCATCACTCGCGTAGGCAATGGATAC
Source organism: uncultured Acidobacteriaceae bacterium (assembly GCA_963818935.1). Classification (GTDB taxonomy): domain Bacteria; phylum Acidobacteriota; class Terriglobia; order Terriglobales; family Acidobacteriaceae; genus Sulfotelmatobacter. Next base: position 105,285 of record CAWFUK010000060.1, on the reverse strand, counting down.
GACCACGTGCTCAGCGGCATTCGCGCCGCCCGTCGCGCCGGACTCTGGCCGCTCAAAGTGAATTGCGTGCTCATGCGCGGCTTCAATGAAGATCAGATCATCCCCTTCGGCATGTTCGCTCGCGAAGAGGGCGTCACCGTTCGCTTCATCGAATTCATGCCGCTCGAAGAAGATCGAACTTGGTCGCCGTCCATCGTCGTGACCCTCGATGAAATCCTCGCCCGCATGAGCGAATACCGTCCCCTGGTCGAAATTCCCCACGCCCGCTCCGAAACCGCACGCCGCTATCGCTTCGACGACGGCGTCGGCGAGATCGGCATCATCGCTCCCGTCTCCCATCCCTTCTGCGGCCACTGCAGCCGCATTCGCATCACCAGCGACGGCAAGATCCGCACCTGTCTTTTTTCCGTTTGGGATCACGACCTCCACGCCCAGATGCGCCGCGGCGCCACCGACCAAGACCTGATGGAATTTATCCACGGCGTCGTGCAAAAAAAAGAAGAACGCCACCACATCGGAGAACCCGACTTCGTCCCAGCCTCCCGAACCATGGTCCACATCGGCGGCTAGATGTATTAGCGTTATATTCACTGAACTAATTAGGTATGGCGCGGCGCTATTACAGCTCGAGGAACAATCCGGGGACGCTTACGCTGGACGACCTCTATCGAAAATTGAAGAGCTTGTATCTTTGGTTCAGGGAGAGAGCCTACTTCGATGAGGTCGGGATCACGAACGCCGAGGTCCCCGATGTAATCGCGCACGAAGCCGAACTTTCGCTAGGCTTCGCAGCGTTTCCGATTGCAGGATGGCCTGACTACGCGGTAACTGAAGAGCGGGTTTTCGACGCGCTCGAATTTCTCTATGATCATGTTTCGCGGCCAGGTGAATGGACCACGCTGACAAATGAAACTGGATGGAACTATCAAGGCTATGATGGGTACGACAAGGCAGCTGGCCAAAGCGACTTCAGAGAACAGGCCAACATTTTCCTCGCGGATTACCAGACCGGCTACGAACTGACTGAGGACGGCCTGATTCTCGCCCAAGGGGGCGAGGGCCTGGAGCAAATCCTCAACGCTCACATCCCGATATATGATGAGGCGAACGTTGACAGTAAGGTGCGCGGTGCTATTGTAAAGTGGAGAAATAGGGCCCTTTCTTTGGACGAAAAGCGGTCGGCTATAAGAGATCTAGCCGACGTTTTTGAATGGCTAAAGAAGGCAAGGAATCTCTCGGCAGTATTGGACAAAAAGGACGAGTCAGCAATTTTTGAGCTGGCAAACAACTTTGCTATTCGTCATCACGACCCCAAACAGAAATCGAATTACGACCGCAAGATCTGGTACTCATGGATATTCCACTTCTACCTCGCAACCTATCACGCCGCAATTCGCCTTCTGATCAAGAAAGAACAGGCAGACAAGGGCCAGTAGGCATCCAACGACACTTATTTCGGCTCATCATGGGACTTCTTCTCCTTGCAAACGAAACGCTGAGCGCACAGAAGCCAACCTATCTCGGCTTCGATCGCAACGACTACCCCGGCGACGCCTATCTCAAAACTCTGCACCAGACTTTTTCCTACACCGGCTACTGGTTAAATAACCCTCCCGGTGAAACCAAAAATACCTGGTCCGGCCACCGCCTCGCCGTGCAGAATGCCGGCTTCGGCTTTCTCGTGCTCTTCAACGGACGCCCTTACGCCGACTTGAAAACTGTTCTATACGCAACTCGCCTCGGACGCGCCGATGCGGTCGAAACCATCGCCGCCGCTCATCGCGAAGGCTTTCCCGTCGGCACGCTCATCTTTCTCGATCAGGAGCAGGGAGGCCGCATGCTTCCCGAGCAGAAGGCTTACATCTACGGCTGGGTCGATGGCATCGTGAACGGTGGATTTCGCGCCGGCATCTACTGCTCCGGCATCCCCAATAAAGACGATGGCAACGTCGTGACCGCGGAAGATATTCGCAAGAGTGCCGGCAAACGCAAGATCGTTTACTGGGCGATCAACGACGCATGTCCACCCTCACCCGGTTGCACTTTTCCCGCGCACCCTCCCAGCCCGGCCGAGAGCGGCGTTCGCTTCGCCGATGTCTGGCAATTCGCCCAGTCTCCGCGCCGCAAAGATGTCGCCGCGCAATGCTCCGACTACAGCAGCGACGGCGAGTGTTACGCTCCCGGCATTCCCGCCGCCCAGCAACTGCATCTGGATGTGAATTCAGCCACCTCCAGCGACCCCTCGCACGCCAGAACGAAGTAAAACTGCCTGCCCCCTCGCCCCGGCTCGAGAGCATCGGGTGAAACCAACGGCGTAATCCCGAGCGTAGCCGTTTCTCAGGCGCAGCGAGGAGCGAGTCGAAGGGATCTCCGCTCATCCGGCGTGACGCGTGAGCCGGACGGCACCGCTACCAAGCATCGAACCATCTCGTCGCATTCCAATCCTTCTGTTAAGTTATTAGTTAGTCGCACTCCGTTGAACTTCAAGAAGAGTTGGCAAAACTAGGAGATTGCAAATTTATGTCTCGTACGCTTTCCGCACTCGTCGTCGCTGTCTTCCTTACTCTTACCGCAGCCGCGCAGGATACCTGGACCATCGATCCCAACCACACCTCCGCGCAGTTCTCCGTTCGGCATTTGGGCGTTTCTACCGTTCGCGGCGCGTTCACGAAAGTGAGTGGCACCGTGCAGTATGACGCCGCCAATCCCGGCAAAACATCCATTCAGGCCACGATCGATGCTTCGTCTGTCGACACTCGCGTGGAAATGCGCGACAACGACTTGCGCAGCCCCAACTTCTTCGATGTCGCGAAATATCCCACGATCACCTTTCAATCGAAGAAGGTCGCGCCTGCTGGCGCGGGTAAATTGAGCGTCACTGGCGATCTCACCATCCACGGTGTAACCAAAGAAGTGGTCCTCGACGTCGACGGCCCCACCGCTCCCATGAAAGATCCCTGGGGTAATCAGCGCATGGGCGCCTCCGCCACTACCAAAGTTAATCGCTTGGATTTCGGCGTAGCCGGCGCCAAGGGCGTCGTCGGCGACGACATCAACATCACCCTCGACATCGAAATGACCAAGAAGTGAGGCTCTCTTGGCTCAGCGTGAAATGGAGAAGTGACGTTCTCCGTTAGCGTCGATTTCGCCTGCGGGGCCGGGATTTTTCAAGGCAAGGGGTCGATCGTCAGCTGGCTTTTTACTCGCAATGCACAGCGCGAGGGGATTGGCTCCCGCGCTGCCGAACATCCCTTCGGATGAGCCCGCCCGGTTCCCCCTCGGCATGGTTGCATCCCTGCAGAGCCCGCCCACAAGATTCGCCCAGGAAAGACTACGAGATGCGAAAAGGGTTTACGAGAAAACCACAAAGGGACGAGCCCACGACGCACGGCAAGAACTACATCACGCCGAGCGGGCTCGAGCGCCTCAAAGATGAGCACCGGTTTCTGCTCACCAGGGAACGTCCGGCCGTGACGGAGGTGGTGGCGTGGGCTGCCAGCAACGGCGATCGCAGTGAAAACGCCGACTATCAGTACGGCAAGCGGCGGCTGCGGCAGATCGATGGGCGGATTCGCTTTCTCACCAAGCGAATCGAAGCCGCGGAAGTGGTGGACCCGGAAGCTCGGAGAGCGGGGCAGGCTGCGACGAGGGCATTCTTCGGAGCGACCGTGCGCTATGCCAACGCTGCGGGAGCGGAGCGAGTGGTGAGCATCGTGGGCACCGACGAAATCGATCTCAACCGCAACCACATCAGTTGGGTGTCACCTCTGGGCCGCGCGTTGATGAAGTCGGCAGCGGGTGACAGCGTAGTCCTTCATGTGCCGGGCGGTACAGAATACCTGACCGTGCTGGAAGTGTCTTACGAGCGCATTTCTGTGGAACCGTTCCGTGAACCCCCTGGATCCGAGGCCTCGGCAAAGAGACTCCCTCGCCGACGCGAATCCACCTGACGAAAAGAGACGAAACGGCACAGGCGATGAAAGAGCGACGACGGTAATAGGACGCTATCGGCTTTTGGCAAGCGACAGGAGATGAGTTGAGTCCTCATAAACCCCCTTATCGCCATCAACTTTCAGAATCGTCGGCAATCCGGACCTTAACCACTTCACGACTATCATCGCGGACAAGACGGGCCAGTCGGCAACTGGCAGCCAGCTCTTGGCTCAACTGCGCAGCCACCGTTCCGCTGTTTGCCAACTGCCAATTGCCTTCCGCTCGTTGCAGCGGTTTGCAGTAGAATGAAGTTATTCCTATGTCCGACCGAACCTTTACTCTCGACGAGGCCCACTCCCTGCTGCCGGTGCTGGAGTCCCTTCTGCGCACCGCCATCGACGGGAAGAAAATCATGGAAGATGTAGAGGGCGAAATGCAGGCCCTCAACCATCGCATCTTTCTGAATGGTGGCACCCACGTCGATGTGGTTTCCGTCGCTCGCCGCAAGGCCGAGCGCGCCAAGGCCGAGCAGCGCGCCAAAGATGCTCTTGCCGAAATCGATTCCATCGGAGTCCAGGTCAAAGATCTCGACATCGGACTTCTCGACTTCCCCTGTGACGTCGACGGCAGAATCGTTCTGCTCTGCTGGAAGATGGGCGAGCATTCAATCACGCACTGGCACGGCACCGACGAAGGATTCGCCGGCCGCAAGCCCATCGATGAACGGATCGCCCGCAAAAAAACAAATTAGTCGGCGCGGTTTGATCAAGAAATCAACGGCGTCATCCCGCGTGGAGCCGTTTCTCAGGCGTAGCGAGGAGCCTGCCCTGAGCGAAGTCACAGGGATCTCTCGCTCATCCGGCGTGAGGCATGCGCCACACTGCACCTCAGCAATCCAACCCCGTTTCTCCTCTGGAATTTCCCGCTAACCCTCGATTCTTTATGCTTGGGGCATGGCCTGGACCAGGGATCCGGTTTTGGGCCTGATCGTTGATTCTTAGCGACTTAGCCGGAACACTCCCCAAGAGAAGCAAAAACTGCGCTCTCCAAACAACTTCTTGCAGCGGAACGGACTCCAAGCTACGGCCTTCGATTGTAAAGAAACGTTTTCGCCCCACTTCGAGTTTGACAAGGTTTTTGCCCGGAATTTATTGCAGTGAATTCGACCGGATGGCGCTGCCTCGTGGCAAGCCCACCGGTCCTGAGGAAAAAATGAAACTCTCCCGTGCAGTTCGCTGGTTGGTCTTCGGACTTGTGTTGTCCCTTATCCCGGCCGTTCTCTCTTCCCCTTCGCAAGCACAATTTGGGATCGGCATTTCCGTGCGCATCGGGCCCCCCGCCCTGCCGGTCTACGAAATGCCCCCTTGTCCCGATGCGGGCTATATGTGGACCCCCGGCTATTGGGCTTGGGACGACGATGATGGCTATTACTGGGTTCCCGGCACTTGGGTAGAAGCGCCCGAGGCCGGCCTTCTTTGGACCCCAGGTTACTGGGGTTGGAACGATGGTCTCTATGTTTGGAACGCAGGTTACTGGGGGCCCGAGGTCGGCTTCTACGGCGGCATCAATTACGGCTTCGGTTATTTCGGCACCGGTTTTGGCGGCGGCGAGTGGCGCGGCGGCCAATTCTTCTACAACACTGCCGTCATGAACGTGAACACGACCGTGATTCGAAACGTCTACGTGAACAAGACGGTCATCGTGAACAACAATTCGCACGTAGCTTTCAACGGCGGCCAGGGTGGAGTTCAAGCTCGCCCAACGCCCCAGCAAGAAACCTACATGCACCAGACGCATACTCCTCCCGTAGCCGCGCAGGTGCAGCATGCCCGCGCCGCCAGCCAGAACCGCGAGCTCTTCGCTTCGATTAATCACGGCCGTCCCGCCGTTGCCGCTACCGCGAAGCCGGGAGAATTCAGCGGCAAAGGTGTAGTCGCCGCTCGCGCCGCCGGTGGCGCGTATAAGCCTCCAGCCATGTCGCCAAAAGAAGCTCGCGCTTCCGCGCCTGCCCGGGGCGAAGCGGCCGGCCATCCCGCGGAAAATCGCCCGGCAGAAAATCATCCTGCGGAGACTCGATCGGAGAATCGTCCAGCTACCGCGGGCGGCGCGCGGGCTGCGAATCGTCCTGCGGAAAGTCATCCCGCCCCGAAGGAAGCCAGCCATCCTGCTCCGAAAGAAAATAACATGGCTCATCCGAGCTCAACTCGCTCCAGCGAATCGCACAAGGAAACTTCGCCTCACAGCGAGAACACTCGACCCGCAACCAAGCCCCGGACCGAGCCCGCAACCAAGGCGAGCGCCCGGGAAAGCATGCCAAAGGCTAGAGAGAGCGCTCCAAAAGAAAGTGCGCCTCGCTCCGAGCCGAAAGCTCGCGAGAGCGCGCCCAAGCCCAGTCCTAAACCGGCAGCCGAGCCGAAGCGCGAAAGCGCTCCGCGGGAAACTGCTCCGAAGGCCAGTGCTTCGCGTGAAAGCGCGCCGCACGAGAGCGCGCCTAAAGCCAGCCGGCCTGCGCCCGCTCCAAAAGCCGCCAAGCCCGCTCCTGCGCCGAAGCCTGCTCCGGAGAAGAAAGAACCAGAGCACAAGGGACGGTAGACCGCTTCCTTTTAATCCCATGGCCAGCGCCGATTTCCAGCGCTGGCCATTTTCTTTGCAAGCCTGTCGATTCTCCGGCGTTCTTATCCCAGGTGCGCCCTTGGCCGCGATGGTTACGGAAGATGCACAAAAGGGCACTTTTACGCTTGCTTCGCGGCTTCTCTGCTACAATTTTTTACAACCGCTATGGCCAGAAAATCGTATCGTAGAGGATAGCCAGCAGCGGTTTTACAGATGGCGAATCGCGCGGCGATGCGGAGCTAAGACGCAAACGCCATGGAACCCGGCCACGGCGGGCAACGAATATTCAAACTGATCAGGCGTGCCCAAGGAGTATGAAATAATAATGTCATCCACAAAAAACAAATTACGCCTGGCGGGTGCCTTCGCCGCGCTCGCAACCTTGGCTTTGGCCGTGAGTTGCACCGGCTTCTTTCAGAACCCTACCGTATCGACCATCACGATTGACCCGCCCACCCCGTCGGTCGCAGTAAACTCCACTGTTCAACTGACGGCGGCGGCGACCTACAACGACGGCAGCACCGGCAACCTCACCGGCGGGACAAGCTGTACCGGGAACACTGTTTGCTGGTCGAGCTCCGATCCAACAACCGCGACCGTTAGCACTGGCGGCTTGCTGACGGGGGTCGCCGTGGGTACAGTGACTATCAATGCCGCTTCAGGATCAATCACGGGAACAACCACCGCGACAGTCGCCGAGGTGATTACCTCTATCACCATAAGCCCCACCTCGTCCTCGATTGTGGATAACGGAGAATGTCCCGGAACAGGCTGCCAGGAGTACACCGTGAATGGGGTTACGCCAAGCGGAACCCAGAACATTGGCGGTCTCGTTACACTTACGGCGTACCCGGTTGGGTCGACTACGGCGGCCACCAACGTTTCCTGCGTCTATGATGGATCCGAGTTCGTCGACTGCACGCCGACAGAGGCCTCGGTCACCACCACGACCACGTACACGATCGTAGTTACATATAGTGGGTACACAGGCTCGACGGTCAGTGCCACCTTAACCGTCTCACCGTCGTCATAGCTCGGGCCATCGCTTCGGTCTGTTGAGTCCCACTTCTTGCAAAGGAAGCGAGAAGTGGATAATTCACATCGAAGCCGCTGAAATGCAACAACTTAGCACATCAGGATCTAAGTCCTTTAAATCGTATATTTTACCCGTAAGTCGCTGATTTTAAAGATTCGGTATATGGTGGGTAGGGGGGTATCTCAATCCGGGTACAGACCGGGCGCATCCCTGACAAAACAGACCGGCAAGCTGCGAAGAAGGCGTTTGGCCGGAGGAAAAATGTGTCCGGAAAATGTCCTACGTGGGCAGCAGAATCAACGGAACGCTGTTCCTCCCGCGCCCACTCGTAATTTGCCATCTCCCCAATCCCAAGTATGATGATCGTGGAAGGCGGCTTCCCATCCCCGCCAACAACGAACGAGTTAAAAACTAACGACCAAGGACCAACCACCGGATCATGTCAGACATTCGCTGTATCGGCATCGGTACTGGGGGCGGCGACGCTCCCGGCCTCAACGCGGTAATTCGTGCCGCCACGAAAGCCGCCATCATCAAGTATGGATGGAAGGTGATTGGCATCCCCGACGGCTTTGACGGCCTGATCTGGCCGGAGAAAGCGTTCGAGCTCACGCTGAAGGAAGTCAGCGGCATCCTGCCCCGCGGCGGAACCATTCTCGGCACCACCAATCGCGGCGATCCGTTTCACTACAAAACTGTCGAGAATGGAAAAGAAGTTACCCGCGACATTTCAGGAGATGTCATCGCCAACGCCGCCAAACTAGGCATCGACGCCATCATCACCATCGGCGGCGACGGATCGCAGAAGATCGGCTACGAGCTGCATAAAAAAGGAATGAAGATTGTCGGCGTTCCTAAAACGATTGACAACGATCTCTCCGCGACAGAAGTCACGTTCGGCTTCGATACTGCGCTGCACACGGTCACCGACGCCATCGACAAGATCCACACCACCGCAGCCTCGCATCATCGCGTGATGGTCGTGGAAGTTATGGGCCGCGACTGCGGCTGGATTGCGCTGGAGGCCGGCATTGCGGGCGGAGCTCACGTGATCCTGATCCCGGAAATCTCCTTCACCATCGATCACGTTTGCCGCATCATCGCCGAGCGCGAAACAATCGGCAAGCATTTCACCATCGTGGTCGTCGCGGAAGGCGTGAAGCCTCCCCACGAGTTCAAAGAGAATCGCCGGGCAAGTTCGATTGGCAATCTCATCGGCAACGCCATCGCGCATCATTCGGGCAAAGAAGTGCGCGTGAGCGTGCTGGGTCACATTCAACGCGGCGGTTCGCCCTCGCCCTTTGATCGCATCCTGGCGACGCGCTTTGGCGTGGCCGCCGTCGACCTGATCGCGGCGGGAGGCTTTGGCATGATGGTCGCCCTACGCGGCGGCTCCATCACATCGGTCGAAGTCGCCCATGCTATCGGACTGTTAAAGTCCGTCGACCCCCAGGGCGAGGTTGTGCGTGCGGCGCGGGCAATTGGCATTGGATTTGGGGACTGAAGCGGCAATCAGCAATCAGTTCGGGCTGGATGTTTTCGCCCTTCCGATGTCTGCTCGTTCCATCACGCCCCCATCCATTACCTCCGTGATCTCCTCGAAATCCCCCTGCTGCGCTGAAATAGGAAGCATCCTCGCGTTTGGAATTTTCCATGATGGATTTCGGACTGGGTCTAGTGGCTCAGCTGTTTCTGGTGTTTGGAGTGGGCGGGCTATTCTGGCCGGAAAAGTTTATGCCGCTCTTCGAAGTATTGTTGTTTCCCTGGGCGGCGAGCTATCGCGCCCTTCGTGCCAATAGCTTGGCAGCAATTGCACTGTCATTACTGCTGATGACGAGGCTCGTCATCAGCATGCGCTAAATAAATATTCCTGATCGTTGCTCCTGAGAGCCGAGAACTGTCTCCTACTCCTTCATCATGGAGTCAATCAGCGTGTACAACTGGCTGCTGTCTTTCATCTCGACATAGGGCTTTTCGGCATTGCGACTGCTGACCACGTAGACCGTCGGAGTGTGATCAAGTTTGATCTGCTTGCCGATGTCGCGGTCCGCATTGACCTCGGCGGCGAACTTGCCTTGCGGATCGATGAGGAAGGGCAAATTCATGTGGTGCTCGGCGGCAAATTTGTCTTCGAATCCGCGCAGGTTCTGCGGATTGATCTCCAGTTGGTTCGAAAAGATATAGTCGCGGAATTCATTGCCCAACTCTTTCGAAGTGGCGTCGAAGTAACGCGCCGTCACCGCCGCGTCATAGGACCAGTTGTGCATGGGCAAAGGAAAATCATGGCGTACCAGCGGAATCTTGTAGACCTTCGAGGCCTGCTCGAGAACCGGCGCGACCCGCCGGCACTGCGGGCATTGCAGATCCTCGAACACGACGATTGCCACCTGCGCCCCTTTAGGCGGACGCAGCACGGGGTTCACCGCGTCGTTTGCAGCCGCACCCAACGCGGCAGCCGAAACCAATGCCAATGCCAACAAAAGGAACATGCGATTGCGGAATATGCTTTTCATGGTTTTCTCATTATGTTAACCGAAGCGCCCCGCTCTGTCAGGTAGGATCGGCGATCTCTAGGTGAGCCGATGCCGATCGCCGCCCCGCTGGTTTTTTGTCGATCCGAGGTGCAATCTGCGTAAACCTTCGTGCCGCGAAAGCGCGGCGGCAACGCGCTATAGTAGAAGGTTAACCTCGCCGAGACCTGTTCGTTGATGTTAACTGCTCGACTTGAACTTCTTCAGAATCGTGAAACAGTTTCGCCTCCATTCCCTGCGATATTTCCAGCTTACGGCGATCTTTGCGCTGGCCATAGTTTTTCTGTTCACCCTCTCATCCTGTAAGCGTAAGAGCGGACATGTGCTGGCGGTGAACTACGTTTCTGCCGTCCAGGCCACACTGCGCGACCAGGTGGCGACGATCAACAATAAAGTCGGCACGGTGAAGAATGGCGATCGCGTGGACGTCTTGGAACATGAGAAAAAGTTTTCTCGCGTACGCACCGCCGACGGCGTCGAGGGATGGATCGAGCAACGCTACCTCGTGGACCAGCAGGTTTACGACGCCATCCAGAAGCTCACACTTGATAATTTGAAAGATCCGGTGCAGGCAAGCGGCACTCTGCGCAATGAAACCAATCTGCATCTTACCCCTGGCCGCGAGACTGAGCATCTGTACCAGCTTTCGGCAGGGGCCAAAGTTTCCGTGCTGAAACGCGCGACCGCCGATAAGCAGGCTGCACCGGCCGCGAAGCCCGCAAAGACTTCCTCTCCACAACCTTCGGGTGCGCAAACCGCGGACGCACCCACGCCCTCCGCGCAAACTCCGGGCGCGAAACCGCTGCCTCCTCCCGTACTCGAAGACTGGTGGCTGGTGCGCGATGCCGAGAACCGCGTGGGCTGGGTGCTGGCGCGAATGGTAGACCTCGATGTCCCATTAGAAGTTGCGCAGTACGCGGAAGGCCAGCGCTTCGTTGCTTTCTTTGTGCTCGATCAGGTGCGCGATGAAGCCAAGGAGGGTGCCGACAAAAACGTGGCGCAATACTTGTGCGCCATCACCGAACCGCACGATGGCTTGCCTTATGACTTCGATCAGATCCGCGTTTTCACGTGGAACGTAAGAAAACATCGCTACGAAACTGCGTACCGTGAGCACGGCCTGAATGGCGTGCTCCCGATCACCTTGACCAGCGAGAATTTCGATAAGGAAGGTACGCTGCCGGTTTTCATCGTGCGTGTCAAGGACGACAGCGGCAACATCAGCGAGCGCAAATACAAGCTGAACACGCCGATCGTGCGCCGGGTGCTGGCGCCAGGAGAACAGAAACAGCCTGCGAAACCTGCATCAAAGCCAGGGACGAAAGCGGCAGGCAGGCATCGTCGTCGGACACACTAGCTGGAAAATTCTGCTAGCAGTAGAAATCGGCGATGCTGCTGACCACGCAACGCTGTTCTTCTTCAGTCAGTTCAGGGAACATGGGCAGCGCGAGCACATCCTTTGCGGCGCGCTCGGCTTCGGGAAGATCGCCTTCGCGATAGCCCAGGTAAACGAAGCAGGGCTGAAGGTGGAGTGGGATCGGATAGTAAACTTCCGTCCCGATCTGGCGGGCTGTTAAGAACTCACGCAATTCGTCGCGGCGATAGGCGCGGATCACATATTGGTGAAAAACATGATGCGCCTTCCGCGACGTGTGGGGCAGTCGAACCGGCGCAGAATCTTCCGTCTGATCTCCCGTTGACGTCATCCCGGCCGCGGCAAACAGTCGATCATAAGTGGATGCGCGCTGGCGGCGCGCTTCGTTCCATTCCTCTATATATTTCAACTTCACGCGCAGAATTGCGGCCTGCATGGCGTCGAGGCGGCTGTTCCAGCCAAACTCTTCGTGAACATAACGGCGCGGACTTCCATGATTGCGCAGGCGGCGCATGTGCGCGGCCATTTCTGGGTCGCTCGTCATGACCATGCCCGCATCGCCATAGGCGCTGAGGTTCTTCGTCGGATAAAAGCTGAACGCGGCCGCGACGCCCATCGATCCCGCCCGGCGAACCTTGCCGTCGACGGCCCAACTCGCGCCAATCGCCTGCGCGGCGTCCTCGATCACGGATAAATGGAATTCGTCTGCGACGCGCTGCAAAGCGTCCATGTCCGCGCATTGCCCGTAAAGATGGACCGGCAGCAGCGCGCGCAATTTGTCTCGAGCCCCGCTGCGCAAAAATGATTCAACCCGAGAAGGATCGAGGTTCAACGTGTGTGGGTCAATATCGGCGAATACCGGACGAGCTCCCACTCGCGCAATCGCGCTCGCCGAAGCGAAGAAGCTGAACGGAGTAGTGAGAACCTGATCTCCCGGCTGCACCCCAGCCGCGGCGAGAGCCAGCCATAGCGCATCGGTGCCCGAAGCGCAGCCAATCGCCTCACGCGCGCCACAATACGCGGCCAGGTCGCTTTCCAGTGCCTCCACTTCCGGCCCCAGGATGTAGTGCTGCGAAGCGCACACCCGGCTCACAGCTTCCAGCACTTCCGCCCCGATCTTCTGGTACTGGCGGCGCAGATCGAGCATGGGCACCGGATCAAAACGGTTTTCCGCGCACACACTCTCCGATGACTTCGCCTCCGGCAATTTCTTGCCCAATCCCGATTTCATGGAAGCAGTAGTCATGGAAAAGGAATTGTAGCAGGGGCGCACGACCCGCGGGATCAACAAAGAGCTTCCTCAGGCACTTCTCGCTCCCCTTGCAAACATGCCTCGGCGCGTGCATGGCTGGCTTGAGCATAGGGCCGAGGGTACGCAAAACTTGTCTGTATGCCAATTTTTCAGATCCATTTATACGTAAATCCATAGAAGCCGCATCGAAAATCTTCCAATTCAGAGAGCCCACTTCGGCCGCTTTCACTCAAACCATTGAAAACAAAACCTATATCTTAATGGCGTCATGGCAATCGCGGTGCAGTACTGCTTGCACTGTATGTGTGTGTTGTTGGACCAGCAGTACTTCCTTAAGACTTGATCTTAAGTTCACCCAGAGTTCAATGAAGTTCGACAAGCGAAATTCAAGACGCGGAGACAAACAAATGAGATTTAACATTTCCACCAGGCTGCTTGTTCTGATTGCGGTTATGGCCCTCCTGCTGCCCGGCGTGCTGCTGGCGCAGAGCACCACCAACGGCGCCATCAGCGGAACCGTAACCGACCCGACCGGTGCAGTTCTGCCTGATATCGTGGTTCACCTGAAGAGCAACGACAGGGGCAATACCGCGGAAGTAAAGACCAATGGACAGGGTTTTTACCAGTTCCCATTGTTGGAGCCGGGCACCTACACGATTTCGATTTCTGCTCCCAGCTTCAAGAGCCTCAGCGCCACCACGACGGTGAGCGTGGGTCAGAATTCGATCCTCAATGCCAAGTTGGAAGTCGGCTCGACCGGGACCACGGTTGAAGTCTCTGGCGAAACTCCGCTGCTGCAAACCGAAAGCGCGGAAATTACCCAGACCTTCAACTCCCGCGAAATCGCCGAAGTCCCCAACCCGGGTAATGATTTGAGCTTTATCGCCCAGACCGCCGCCGGTTCGGTGATGAACACCGAAGGCGGATACGGCAACTTCTCCAGCTTCGGCGTCTCGGCCAGTTCCAACTTGTTCACTTTGAACGGCATGTATGACAATGATCCGTTCCTGAACCTGAACAACTCGGGCGCGACCAACTTGCTTCTAGGCCAGAACGAAGTTCAGGAAGCCGTAGTCGTAACCAACGGCTACTCCGGGCAGTACGGCGGCTTCGTTGGCGCCAACATTAACTACATCACGAAGTCCGGCACCAACAACTTCCACGGCAACGCCAACTACTGGTGGAATGGCCGCGTGATGAACGGCAACAACTACTTCCACACCAACTTCCAGAACCCCGCCAGCGATACGCCACGCCCGTTTGATAACGCCAATCAGTATGCGTGGTCGGTCGGTGGCCCCATCATCAAAAACAAGCTCTTCTTCTTTGTCAATTACGAAGGATTGCGAGTGCTTCTGCCGGTGAGCGGGCAAGTGATCGCCCCAACGCCGGAGTTCATGGATGCGATCCTCGATAACGTCAACACTGAGAACGGTGGAGCACCGCTCGGTGCGGCCACGACTGCCTTTTACAATCAGGCCCAAGCTCAGTATTTAGGCATCCCCGGAATTAGCCGGTCCACGCCAGGGAACCCTAACTCCAGTGACACATCTGGTTGCGGCGGCAATGTCTTCACCGATGCCACCGGGCCTCTCGTGACACCGGGCACGGTTTTCGGTGCCGGAGGGCTTCCCTGTACCAACTTCCTGCAGGCGACCGCTAACACCTTCACCCATGAGTACATTGCCTCCGGCCGCTTCGATTTCAGCTCGAGCCGTTTGGGGAACTTCTTCGTTCGCCTTCAAGAGGACGTTGGAACTCAAGCGACCTACACTAGCCTGACCAGTTCGGCCTTCAACGCCACCAGCTACCAACCGGAGTATCAGGCGCAGGTGAGCTGGAACCGAGCTTTCGGGCTTAAAATGGCCAACAATCTGGTCATTTCTGATCAATACTATCGGGCCATTTTCGGACCATCCAATCTGGCAGCTTCTCTGGCCCAATTCCCCACTACTGTTGTCTTGGGCGATGGAACCCTCGAAGATACCTCGGGAGCGGGCGCCTCTCTTGGCGGCGAGAATTTTATCTGGCCGCAGGGGCGCAACGTTACCGGTTACCAACTAGTCGACGACTTCTCCTATAACCTGAACAGCAAGAACACAGTGAAACTAGGACTCTACTTCCATCGCAACCTGGTCAGCGACCATGACTATGGCTTCTACACCAGCGGTCTGGAAATCCCCTTCAGTCTGGCTGATTTCTACAACGGATACAGCGGGCCAGTCGGAGCACAGTTCCGTCACTCCTATCCGCTCTCCTTGGACCAGCCGATTAAGCTGTATCAACTGGGCTTTTATGTGCAGGACGAATTTAAGCCGACTCCGAACCTGAAGTTCATGATCGCCCTGCGCGCCGATCACAATTCCAATCCGGTGTGCGGAACCAATTGCTTTGCTCGTTTGACCTCGCCATGGGCCAACTTGGACCATGACACGACGATTCCTTACAATCAGGCTATCGTCAGCGGGCTGAGCCAGGCGATGCCCTCCTTTACCAACATCGCATGGCAACCTCGCTTCGGCTTCTCCTATGCTCCCGGACGCCTGAAAGATACGGTTTTCCGCGGCGGCATCGGAGTTTTCATGGACACCTTCCCCGGCCAGATCGCGGATAGCTTGTCCGAAAACGCTCCTGTTTATAATTTGTTCGAGAATAATTTTGGCCCTGCAGTCGGCGGAACCTTCGGCAGCTACCAGGCGCTCGCTCCCGGACAAGGAGCGGTGGCGGCTCTTGGCATTGCCGGTAACGGTTTCGATACGCAGGCTGCGGCGAACTCAACTTTCAACAGCGCCTTTGCCAGTGGCGGAACCTTGGCCAGCATCTTGGCTTCGGACCCGTTGTTTGCTCCGCCCAACTTCGACAACGCCGGCAAAATTCATGCCCCGATCACTTATGAGTGGAACTTCGAAATCCAGCATCAGATCGGGAACAGCACCTCGATCAGCCTGAATTATGTAGGCAACCATGGTACCCACCAAACCGTCTTCGAGAATGGCATCAATGGCTATTGCCCGACTGTCGTTTGTACTAACGGCTGGCTGAATCTGCCTGCGGCTCAGCCCGACGCACGCTTCGGCACTGTCGCCGAAATTCAGACCGTCGCGAACTCGAACTACAACGGTTTGAGCTTGAGCTTCCAGCACCGCTTCAACGCTGGGTTGCAGTTCCAAGTCAACTACTCTTACAGCCATGCCTTGGATGAAATCTCCAATGGCGGTTTCAACGGCTTCGGTGGCCAGAGCATTCTAAGCCCGGTCGTCGATGGAAACCTGAAGGCGTTTAACTACGGCAACGCAGACTATGACACTCGCCACTATGTAAGCGCGAACTATGTCTACGAAATCCCGAAGGGTCCCACACCATTCCTTAAGGGATGGCAGCTTTCCGGAACATTGTTCGCCCGTTCGGGATTGCCTTACACCGTGGTCAACTCTGCCGTCACCAACACATTGGGCGGCTTCGGCTATGGCGGTCCGGCATTCGCTACCATCGCCGGCAACAGCTACCCGGGCTGCAGTGGTCCGGGCGGCACGGAAGATGGCGGGTTCAATCCCTGTATTAACACTTCACTCTTTCCGGACTTCAGCAACGTCAACGGACCGTCGAATCAGCTGCTGACCAACATCACCAACCAGCGCCGGAACCAGTTCTTTGGGCCGCACTACTTCGATACGGACATGACGATCATGAAGTACACCGCCATTCCGCGTCTGGAGACGGCCAAGATCGGCGTTGGAGCGCAGTTCTTCAACCTGTTTAACCATCCGAACTTTGCCAATCCGGTCAATGACATCAACAACTCGCTGTTCGGCGACGTGATCTCAACCGTCAACCCGCCGACCAGCATTCTGGGATCGTTCCTCGGCGGCGACGCTTCCACCCGCTTGATCCAGTTGACGGTCAAGATCAACTTCTAGTTCGCAGTCTTAACCCGCGCCAGCGGATTCTGGCAAAAGCGGTCTCGACCTTCGAGACCGCTTTTTATTTGCCCCGGGGGCACTGCGGGCGGGCTGCCCCACCCGTAGCAGTTTCACGGGTGGGCTACGGTGGCCCGGCCCACATTTGTTAGCACCATTCCAGCTGAGGCTGCCCCAGCGTTGCCCTTTCGCTAGGAATGCTGCTGCGACAATCGGGCTGCGTGCAACATGACCCACTGAACTCCTTTGTTTCACGGAGCTTAGTAGGTAACTCCTTTGGCATCACGATTTTACTTCCTGTATAGACACCTAACCCGCTGATTCTAAACAACTGGGGGGGGTGGGGGGAGGGGTGACAAAATGATAAACCAACGCTGAAAACAAAGGACTTCCCAGATTTCCACACGCTGCAAACCGCAAATTCACTCTGAATTTTCCGCTCAAAATCGCACGATGAGCCGCCCGCGCGCAGCAAAAATGGCGAGAAGCTCCTACTTCAGCTTCCCGCCATCCCATTTAACGAAGGTTATCGTAGCTTGGCGCTTTGTTCTGCGCGCTCAGCGGGAACTCGAAAATCTCGCTGCCTACAGGCAGGCGCAATTTATAGTCGGTCGGCTTCTTGTCCTTCTTGAAGGCAATATAACCCTTGGCCTCGCCCCCGGGAGCGATGGTCTGCTGCTTCAACCCATTTTCGCGCAGCCAATTGGCCTGCTGCGTCGTATCGGCCTGAATCTGCTTCGACATTTGCAGTTGCGCATTATTGGGCTGGCACTGCGTGGCAATCATATTGGGGCACTTCGCAGAGGAAAGCTCCTGCGCCTTGGCCTCGCCAAATCTCTGAATCGAGTTGGCGGCCTTGTCGGCCACTTCGGCTCGAACTGATTTGTCGCCCTTGAGCAGGACGGCCGACTGCGGGTTGAAGTCGATAGGAGTCTTGCCCTCGTTCGTCACCTGCACCCACACCCGGTTGTATTCCGTCTCCTTGATGTCGGACATGGTGACGTAAACGTGGGCGTTCGCGGTTTTCAGACCTTCGATGGTCGCCCCATCCTTCACTTCGGAACTGGAATTGGAATCACTCGGCGACCAGGTGACATTGCCGCCAGCTGAATTTTGCGCGAAGCTCGTGGCTAGCGCCAACAAAAGCGCGCCGACCAACACTCTGGGAGAAAAAACTGCTTTCATCTTTTCCGCCTCCTGATATTTTGCATCTTGGAAATTTGGCTACTCGTAAGAGGTCTTCTTGTTTTGGGCGTTGAGGGGAAATTCGAAAACCTCGCCGCCCACCGGAATACGCAAAATGTACTCCGCAGGTTTTTTGTCTTTCTTAAAAACAATCGCGCCCTGCGCCTCCCCGCCTGGGGCGAGAGTAGATTGTTGTATCGCTTTATCACGCACCCATTGCGCTTGCGCCCCGGAGTAGGCGAGCACTTGCTTCGATACCTGCATCTGGGCGTTCGTCGGCTGGCACCCTACATAGCTCATGGCTGTGCAGTGAGCGGAGGAGAGTTCCTGCGACTTCGCCTCGCCGAATCTCTGAATCGCGTTGGCAGCCTTGTTGGGGACTTCGGCGCGTACAGCTTTGTCGCCATTAATCAGGACAGCCGATTGCGGGTTGAAATCAATGGCCGACTTGCCATGGTTGGAAACCTGCACCCATACCCGGTTGTATTCGGTCTCCTTGAGCTCCGAAATGCTCACGAAGATGTGGACACTATCCGTTTTCAAGCCTTCAATTTTTTGCTCATTTTTTACGTCGGAAACAGCGTTAGGAGCTCCCTCGGCCCAACGAACGACGCCCGGCGAACTAGTCTGCGTCACGCCGCTCCCAGGAGAAAAAAAAGTAGCTGCCGCCGCCGATAAGGCCAATAGCGCTTTCGCGTGTTTTATCATTCTCTTAATTCAGCGTTCGTGCTAATCGTAAGTCGCAGCCTTGTTCACAGCGCTCACCGGAAACTCGAACACCTCGGCGCCGACCGGAATCGTCAGCGTATATTCGGCCGGTTTCTTCTCTTTCTTGAAAATGATCGCTCCTTCGACCTCCTCACCCGGCGCCAGCGTCGTCCGCTTCATACCCTTGTTACGGATCCACTGCGCTATATACGCGGAGCTCGCCAGAACGTCCTTCGATCTCTGCATCTGGGCGTTGGTCGGCGCGCAGGCCCCGATCCCGCCGGCATGGCCACCGGAGGACATCTCTGCGCAGTTCGGAGAGGCTAGTTCCTGAGATCTGGCCTCACCCCGCCGCTGGATTGAGTTGGCTACGTGCTCCGGATCTTCCGGCGAAATCTTCTGTTCGCCTCGCAGGAAGGCAGACATCGGGTCCACCTCGAGCGCTGTACTGCCACGATTGATGATCTGAACCCATGCCCGGTTATAGTCGGCATTCTTGGTGCCGTACAAGGCTACGTAAATATGCACGTGGTCTGTCTTCAGCCCTTCCACCTTGGCGGAATGCGTGACGTCGGTAATCGTATTGGGCGCGCCGTACTTCCAGCGAATGACATTGTAAGTGGACTTTTGGGCGAGGCCGCCGGCAAACCCGAGTAACACAACCACGGCAAACACGCGCGCTTTGGAGAATGGTTTCATGGTCCCTACCTCCAGACTTTGCACTCTTGAAACCTTGCGCGAAAAGATGCCCGGAAACTGTCGGGCGACAGCATTCTACACCCTTTCCAACCCATTCCGGGAACGCTAGTTTCGCTGAAACTTGCGTCCTCAGCGACAAACTTGCATCCCGCCCAACGCCCCGCCTTACTTCCCGAACATGGGGTAATGGCTGGCCGCTCCCATGAAAAACAGCAGAATGACCGACAAAAAAGCATTCGCCCGTGACGCCAGAAAAGCCTGCCGGGCCATCGCTTTCGCTTTGTCGGGCATGGGAGTGCCGTTGGTGGCATTGTCCCGCGTCCATTGAATCAAGCGCTTCTGGATGCGCCAGATGACTCCCCAAACGTTCAGCATCATGACCCAGCCAATGCCGCCGCCGATCCCGATGGCCAGCAGGCGGTTGCTCTCCCAGCCGTGGCTGTTCAGGCTCAGAAAGAGCCAACCGGCGATCCCCGCGATCACCACATTGAGGACAACAATAAATGCGACATTATCGAAAATCCCCTTACCGGGAATGAGGCAGGCATAGGTCACGCTCCATACGATTGTCCAGATACCCAAAAAGGTTAGCCATACCATGCCGTGGGAAGGGCTCAAACCGGCAAGTTGGGCATTATGGACATCGGCGGTCACAATGTTTTCCCAGTAGGCGATTCCCGCCAACACAGTCACTACAGCCGAAATGCGAAACCACCACAACGCACGCGTCATCAGCGCGGGCATGACTTTTCCCTTGGTGGTGGCGTCCAGCTCTCTCATAAGCGGAACATTGACCAGATTGAAGAAATACAACAGTCCGATCCATGTGATCCCGGCGAGGAAGTGGATCCAGCGCATCAACATCAGGAAGTTCGTATTGAAATCCTGCGGGAAATTAATTTGCGGTCCGGAGAGAAACGCTAAAGCGGAGCTGCCCACGATGCCTCCACAAAACCCGGGAATTGCCTACCCGGGGATTGTACACAACCCAACAGGGACATTCAGGGCGGAGCATACAGGGAATCACTGTGAGAGCCAGCGAAAGAGTGGTTTTCCTCAAGTTCCAAGTTGAAAACCTTGGTCGGACACCGTATGGTACAGGCAGCTACCTGCTCGGCGGCGCAGCCCGAAAATCGGGCGGCGAGGAAGCAGGTTTATCCCCCCGTGCTCTTTTGCTGGCGGAAGCAAGAGACATGCTGTTGGTTTTACCTCGCGCTGCGGCAGCGGCCGTCAGTGCAAGTTGGCACTCGCTGTTCAAAAGAAGGTAAGGAGATCGGCTATGGATAGCAGCAAGCCGGCGCAGAACATCCAGGATTCCTTCCTGAATACGGCCCGCAAAGAGCGGCTGAACGTCACCATTTACCTGCTCAGCGGAGTGAAGTTAACGGGCCGCATCCGTTCTTTCGATAAATATTCCGTGGTGCTCGAGGCCAACGGACAAGAACAACTGATCTTCAAACACGCGATCTCGACCGTCGTGATCGGACGAACGGTATCGCATAGTGCGCATGTGGGGCATGGGGAGACCAAGGCCGCAGTCGCATCCGGGAACACGGCGACCATAGCGCCAGCAGCCTCGGCGGCGAGCGCCTCCGGCAGCGAAGGATAAGGCAATCTCGGTTTGCGCAGTTCTCATCCCAAGAAGACTCGTGAGCGCGGGCCGGGCGGACGTGTGCCCCTGGCTGACCAGATTCTCGCGGAGGCTGAGCAACCGCCTTTGCACGCGAAGGACGCCCAGGAGCGAGCCTTTCTGGTGGGTATCGACGTGCGCACGCGCGGTCGCAGCGCCGGCGGAGCCGTTACCGCCCAAGCGCAGGCTGCCCGGGACGCTGCTTCTTCGAGCGGGAAGTCTGGAGCGCCAGCTCCGGGGAAGGCGAGCGGCAAACCGAGCATCCCTGAGTTCGATGCCGATGAATCTCTCGCGGAGTTGCGCACGCTCGCCGATAGCGCCGGCGCGAAAGTTGTTGGCGAAATTCTGCAGCGGCGGGATCGCCCCGATCCGGCCACTTTAATTGGCGCCGGTAAGCTCGAGGAAATTGCTGGCGCGGCCGCGTCGGTGAATGCCGACCTCCTTCTCTTCGACCACGACCTCAGCGCTTCCCAGCAGCGCAACATCGAAAAAATTGTGAAGCGCCGCGTGATCGACCGCACTCAGCTGATCCTCGATATTTTTGCCCGCCACGCGCGCACCCGGGAAGGCCAGTTGCAAGTCGAGTTGGCGCAATTGCAATACATGCTGCCGCGGCTGGCGGGTCGTGGTGTGGAAATGTCACAACTCGGCGGCGGCATCGGCACACGCGGTCCGGGTGAAACGCAGCTCGAAACCGATCGCCGCAAGATTTACCGGCGCGTCCGGCATGTCGAGCAGCAACTGGAAAACGTTCGCCGCATCCGCGCGCAACAGCGGCAGCGACGGGAATCCGCGCCGGTCGCCACTGTGGCGCTGGTCGGCTACACCAACGCGGGAAAGTCAACGCTGTTCAACGCTCTCACCCGGGCCGCGGTGCTGGCATCTCCGCGCATGTTCGCCACACTCGATCCTACGATCCGCGCCGTCGTGCTTCCCTCCAAACGCAAGGTGCTGCTCTCAGACACTGTGGGATTTATTCGCAGCCTGCCCCACACGCTGGTTTCCGCCTTTCGCGCCACGCTCGAAGAAGTGCAGCGCGCGTCGCTGATCCTGCACGTCTCCGACGCCAGCAACCGCCTCTCCGCCGAGCAGGACGCACAAGTGGAAATCGTTTTGAAAGAACTGGAAGCCGAAAAGAAGCCGCGCCTGCGCGTGATGAATAAAGTCGATCTGCTCGACCTGGAAGTGGCCGAAAATTTGATAAATGACACTTCTCGCGACGGCTCGAACTCGGTGTATGTTTCAGCGGTCGAAGGCACAGGTCTCGATCGCCTACTGGCGCGCATCGATGCCATGATCGATGAAGACCGCGTCAGCCGCGTGCATCTGCGCGTGCCTCAGGAAGAAGGGAAAACACTAGCCATGCTGGAGGCGAAGGCGCGGATTTATTCGCGGGCCTACAAAGATGGTGCGGTGGAGTTGGAAGTGGAGGTGCCGGAGTCGGTGGTGAGAAGAGTCCGGCAGTTCGTGACGGAATAAGAATAAGTGGTGCGTTTGACTACGCTACAACGGCGGTGTCATCCTGAACGTAGCCGCTTTCCAGGCAGAGTGAAGGATCTCCCGGTCAACCGGCCTCGCGCGTAAGTCAAAAAGCAGAGGCTGCGCCCAAATTTAAATGGGCCGGCAACCAAGAAGCGGTGACATTCCTTGGCTATCGGCCCATTCGATCCTGAATTGGATCGGAGGTGATACTTCTATGCTAATCCTCTGTAAACGAATGTCAAGGCTTAGTTGCAGTTTTCTGCATGGGGCCGCAAGTCCCACCCCGGCGCCCTTTTCGCCCATTTTGAACCTTCCAGCCTTCCCCGGAAATCGCAAAATTCCCGCCCTACGCGTTGACATAAGCTCTCTGCAACGTTAGACTTAACAGTTTTCATAGCCCTCATTTTCCTGTATAGCAGCCTAACCAATGGATGAAACGCTACGACAACTAGGCGAATTACTGCTTGGATCAATTCCTACGGTAATTCTGGTGGCGTTGCTCTACGCGCTCTACACAACCATTGTTCACAAGCCTTTGCGAGCTGTGCTCGACGAGCGGCACAGCAAGACAGAAGGTGCAGTCGAGAAATCGCGGGCTGACATTGCCGCGGCCGACGCTCGTACCTCCGAGTACGAACATCGCCTGCGCGAGGCGCGCGCCGCGGTCTTCCGCGCTCAGGAAGCGCGGCGCAAGGCGGTGATGGATGCTCGGGCTGCCGCCCTGACCGAGGCGCGCGTCAAGGCACAACAGCAGATACAGACGGCGAAAGCCGAAATCCAGAAAGAGCGCGATGCGGCGCTGGGCGGACTGCAGGCCGAGGCCCAGGCGCTGGCTTCGGAAATTATGCGGCGCGTGCTCGAACCCGCCGAGGCAGGACATTGAGACTCGCCAGGAGATTCTTTCAAGCAGCACGCTTCAGCATTGCCATCGTGCATGGCGCGAATTCGACGAAGATGATTTCCGAGAAAAATACAGGTCGGGCGACTCTGCTGGCCGTGCTCGTCCTGAGTTTTGCTGCGGTGATCGCGCCAATGAGTGCGCGGGCGCAATATGGAACGCCGCCGCCGAAGCAGTCGAATCCGCCGGAGCAGCAGCAGTCGAATCCGCCCCCGCAGCACTCGCTCGGTATGGGCCAGCAGTTAGCCCACCAGACGCGCGAGGCCGCCGGAGAAGAAGCTGACGAGAACAAGGCCTTCAAGGAGTCTCCTTCCGTCAACCTGATTGCGAAGTGGACCGGCATGAGCCTGCGGCACGCCTATTGGCTTTGCGTAGTGCTGAACTTCGTGGTGATCGCGGCGGTAATTATTTGGGCCAGCGGCAAATATCTGCCCGGCATGTTCCGTGCGCGAACTGCAGGCATCCAGAAGGCGATGCAGGAGGCGCAGAAGGCCAGCGAGGAAGCTCGCCGAAAGCTGGCCGAGATCGAAACCCGGCTGCAAAAGCTGGATGTAGAGATCGGTTCCATGCGCGACATGGCAGAGAAAGAAGCCGGCATCGAAGAAGCGCGCATCCAGGCAGCGGCGCACGAAGATGCGCGCAAGATTGTAGAAACGGCGCAGCAGGAAATTTTAGCCATCACCAAAGCGGCTCGCCGCGATCTTACTGCGTACGCGGCCGATCTGGCAGTGAATCTGGCGCAGAAGCAGATTCATGTCGATGCTGCCACCGATCAAAGGCTGGTTCGGAATTTTGCCGGCGAGTTAGCTTCTGAGGGCTCCGTAGCGCCCGGACAGGATGGCCACTAGAGATGGCTTCCGTCGCCAACACATACGCCCGCGCCTTCGCGGATGTCGTACTCGGCGACCGTCTTGATCCCGCACGCTCGATCGCGGATTTGCGGGCAATTGCGACCTTGCTCGCCGAGAGTCTGGAGTTACGGCGAGTGTGGGAGAATCCCGCAGTTCCCGCCGAGCAAAAGCGTCGCCTGCTGGATGTGATTGCGCAGCGCGATGGGCTTCCCAAGCAGGTGCGCAACCTGGTTGCGGTTTTAATCGATCACCGCCGCACGCATTTTCTAGCGCCGATCATCGATCAACTCGAAAAGGAACTCGATGCGCGGTTAGGATTCGCCGAGGCTGAAATCACCAGTGCCCGGCCCCTGGGCGATAACGAGAAACTTGAGTTCGAGACCCAGGTCGGAAAGTTGACGGGCAAAAAGGTTCGCGCGCGCTACGCAGAGGACGCGTCCATTCTGGGCGGGGCGGTAGTCCGCGTAGGCAGCACGCTTTATGACGGTTCAGTAAAAGGGCAGTTGCAGAGGATTCGGCAAGAGATCAGCGGCAGTTAGCCGTCAGCTGTCAGCCATCCGCTGCCAGCAAAACGGAGCGTTGCGCAGTCGAAAGGGTTTCGGTGACGGCTGAGAGCTGATAGCTGAGAGCTACCTATGGCACAAATCAAGGCAGACGAAATTACCAAACTGATCCGCGAGCAGATCGAGAACTATGAATCGAAGATCTCCGTGGACGAGACCGGCACCGTCATCACGCTGGGCGACGGCATCGCCCGCGTGTATGGCCTCGACAAAGTCATGGCCGGCGAACTTCTTTCCTTTCCCCACGACGTGGCCGGAATCGCCATGAACCTGGAAGAAGATCAGGTGGGCGTGGTGCTGCTCGGCGAGTACACCGAGATCAAGGAAGGCGACGAAGTAAAGCGCACTGGCCGCATCATGAGCGTGCCCGTGGGCGACGCCATGATCGGCCGCGTGGTCGATTCCCTGGGCCGCCCCATCGACGACAAGGGTCCGATTTCCACCAACCAGTTCATCGCATTGGAACGCCTCGCCCCAGGCGTGATCGATCGTCAACCGGTACGGCAGCCCATGGCAACCGGATTGAAGGCCATCGACAGCATGATTCCGATTGGCCGTGGCCAGCGCGAGTTGATCATCGGCGATCGCCAGACCGGAAAAACCGCCGTCGCGCTCGATACGATTATCAACAGCAAGGGCAACGACCTCATCTGCATCTACAACGCGATCGGTCAAAAGCGTTCGTCGATTGCGCAGGTCGTAAAGATTCTCGAAGATGCCGGAGCGATGGAGTACACCATCGTGGTCGCGGCCTCAGCCTCGGAACCCGCGCCCATGCAGTATATTTCACCGTATGCGGCGACCGCCATCGGCGAGTATTTCCGCGACAGCAAACGCCACTCGCTGGTGATTTACGACGATCTCTCCAAGCACGCGGCTTCGTATCGCGAGATTTCGCTCTTGCTGCGGCGTCCACCGGGACGCGAGGCTTATCCCGGAGATGTTTTCTATCTCCACTCTCGGCTCCTGGAGCGCTCGGCGAAGTTGAGCGACAAAAACGGTGGTGGATCATTGACCGCTCTGCCCATCATTGAGACGCAGGCGGGCGACGTTTCGGCATACATTCCGACCAACGTGATTTCGATTACCGACGGTCAGATTTATCTGGAAACCGATTTGTTCAACCAAGGCGTGCGTCCCGCGGTAAACGTCGGTCTGTCGGTAAGCCGCGTAGGCGGCAGCGCGCAGATCAAGGCCATGCGTCAAGTTGCCGGCAGCTTGAAACTCGAACTCGCGCAATACCGCGAATTGGCGGCCTTCGCGCAGTTCGGCAGCGATCTCGATAAAGCCACGCAAGCCCAATTGAATCGCGGCCAACGCCTGGTCGAACTTCTGAAGCAAAATCAGTTTTCGCCTCTGCCATTCTCCAAACAGATTTTGATCATCTTCGCGGGCACGGGAGGCTTTCTCGATGACCTGCCGGTCAATCAAGTCCGCGACTTCGAGAAAGAACTGTATCAATACGTGGACGCGACAAATGCCGGCTTGCTGCAAGCGATCATGGACAAGAAAGTTCTCGACGACGGACTGAAGTCGCAGATCACTGACGTGATCAAGCAGGCGAAGCAGCAGTTTGTGGCAGAGAGGGAAGCGGTAGCGAAGTAGGTGATTTCTCATGAAATTTGGCTTGTGGTTGGCGATCGTCAGTACTGCCTGCTTGGCGGGAGCCCAAACTACTCAGGACGTGAAGAATAAAGATGTTCCCGCGTTCCTGCGACAATTAGCAGATACTCGCAAAACGATAGCGGACGGTTATGTGCGCTGGACGGAAGCAGCAAAAGCTAAGAACGTAGACGCGATTGTGAGCATATACACGGATGACGCGACCGTACTGCCGGAGGAGAAAGAGGCCGCATCCGGAAAGAATGCTGTTCGAGCGTTCTATGTTGACTGGTTCGCGAAGCAAGACAAATTGATAGAGCAGAAGTTCGAGAACATCAACTCATTTCAAGAAGGTGATCTTCTGATCGACAGCACAAAGTACTCGGGATTGATGATGCAGGATGGCAAAGAGGTACCTTTCAAGGGGAAGAGACTCGTGGTTTGGAAGCGCGAGTTTCAGGGGCCATGGAAGATACTCCGCGACACCTGGAACAAACCTCCGATGCAGTGACATGCATAGGTCCTTCGCTTCGCTCAGGATGACACGCGCTTAACTGGCAACTGGGTACTGGCAACTGGTAACTGATTAATGGCTAACATTCTCGACATTCGTCGCCGTATCCGCAGCGTGGTCAACACGCGGCAGATCACCAAGGCCATGAAAGTGGTCTCGGCCGCCAAGTTGCGTCGCGCTCAGGATCGCACTCTGGCCGCGCGTCCCTACGCGCAGATGTTGACCAATATCCTGAAGTCTCTCGTCTCGCGCGCGGAAATTTACGATCCCGAAACCGGCGCGCCGAAGCATCCGTTGCTCGCGGAACGTCCCGAGCAAAACATCCTGTTGATCGTTGTGACCGGAGACAAAGGCCTGGCAGGCGCTTTCAGCGCGAACGTCACCAAGGCGGCCACGCGCTTCCTCGAATCGAAATCCGGCAAGAATATCGATATCGAAGCCATTGGCCGCAAGGGACGCGACTTCTTTCGCCGCCGCTATCCCGCCGCCGCGGTGCAGACACGCAGCCTGGCCGAGCCCGAAGAATCCTTGGAGGAGCGTCCCGATTCGGGCGAACGGCGCGGGCCGATACAAATTACCGGTGAACACGTCGGCGTCCTCGGTAAATTGGAATTTACCCAAGCCCGTACTTTGGCGGAAAGCGTCATCGACCGCTACGAGCGCGAAGAGATCGATTCGGTCTACATTGTCTTCAACGAATTTAAGTCGGTGATCGCGCAACGCTTGATCGTGGAACAGATTCTTCCCATCGAACAAATCGGCGAAGCGGCGGTTCGCCAGGCCGAGGAGATGACGGAAGAAGAAAAGAAAAAGGCCAAAGAAGCGGCGATAAGCGCGGGCGTCGGGATGCACCGGACCGATTCCGCGGCTGATGAAGCTGCGGCGAAGTTCGGCACCGCGCAGGTGGATTACATTTACGAGCAGCCGCCGGATGAATTGTTTCGGACGTTGCTGCCGAAATATGTTGCCATCCAGATTTTCCGCGCGCTATTGGAATCCGTGGCGGCCGAGCACGCCGCGCGCATGACCGCCATGGAATCGGCTACCACCAATGCGACCGACATGATCGATTCCCTGACGCTGGCCATGAACCGAGCGCGCCAGGCGAAGATCACGAAAGAGATCATTGAGATCGTGAGCGGCGCGGCAGCCATGTAAGGAAGCTACTAGCTTTCAGTTATAGCTACTAGCTTTTAGCAAAACACAGTTGAGCAATGTGCGCCATACAAGATTTCGACTTAGCCAGGAGCTAGTAGCTAGAAGCTGATTATGGAAAACATCGGACACGTAGTTCAAATCGCGGGGCCCGCGGTGGACGTTCAATTTGCCGAAGGTCATTTGCCGCCCATCTATGAAGCGGTGCGTGTTGTGAGCGACGGCTTCACCGTCCCCAATCCCGTCAACGTGATTCTTGAAGTCCAGCAACATCTGGGCGAAGGCCGCGTGCGCTGCATCGCCATGGAAGCGACCGAAGGCATGGTGCGCGGCATGAAAGCCATCGACCAGGGCGGGCCAATCTCTGTCCCCGTGGGCCGCGGCACTCTGGGGCGCGTGATGAACGTGATTGGTGAACCGGTGGATCAACTGGGTCCGGTCGAGTACACAGAGCGCATGCCCATCCACCGCCTCGCTCCGGCCTTCGACGAGCAAGCTACGACCGCCGAGATGTTCGAAACCGGGGTGAAAGTCGTCGATCTCATCCAGCCATTTTTGAAGGGCGGCAAGATCGGTTTGTTCGGCGGCGCAGGCGTCGGCAAGACCGTCGTCATCATGGAGTTGATCAATAACGTTGCCAAGCAGCATGGCGGCTACTCCGTATTTGCGGGCGTTGGCGAGCGTACGCGCGAAGGTAACGACTTGTGGCTGGAGATGACGGAATCCGGCGTGATCAAGCCGGGCAAGCCCGCCGAATCCAAAGCAGCACTCATCTACGGACAGATGACGGAGCCTCCCGGTGCACGTCTGCGCGTCGCGCTAACTGGGCTCACCGTCGCGGAATACTTCCGCGATGCCGAAGGCGCCGACACGCTCCTCTTCATCGATAATATTTTCCGTTTCACACAAGCCGGCTCGGAAGTCTCGGCGCTCCTTGGCCGAATGCCCAGCGCTGTCGGTTATCAACCAAACCTGGCTACCGAAATGGGCGAACTGCAGGAGCGCATTACTTCGACAAAGAAAGGTTCCGTCACGTCAGTGCAGGCGATTTACGTTCCCGCCGACGATTTGACCGATCCTGCGCCAGCAACTACCTTTGCTCACCTGGACGCAACTACCGTGCTTTCCCGCGCGTTGACTGAGATCGGAATTTATCCCGCGGTCGATCCGCTGGCGTCGACCTCGCGTATTCTCGATGCGCGCATCGTCGGCCAGGAACATTACGACGTCGCGCAGATGGTGAAGAAAACTCTGCAGACCTACAAAGATTTGCAGGATATCATCGCCATTCTCGGTATCGACGAGTTGAGCGAAGACCAGAAGCTCACCGTGGCCCGCGCCCGCAAGATTCAGCGCTTTCTTTCGCAACCGTTCCACGTGGCCGAGCAGTTCACCGGCGCACCCGGACGCTACGTAAAAATTGCCGATACAGTGAAAGGCTTCCGAGCAATCGTGGAAGGCAAGTACGACGATATCCCCGAGCAGGCGTTCTACATGAAGGGGCCGATCGAAGAAGTGCTGGAAGCAGCAGAGAAGATGAAGAAGGCAGCATAAGAGACCCAGACCGTGGGACCTCAAACCTCGGCCATCCAGAGCCTTGGCTGAGGTCTGAGGTCCGACGCCGATTTATGGCAGATACTTTCCAACTCGAAATCGTCACGCCGGAAAAGAAAGTGGTCGACACGGCGGCGGAAGAAGTTCAGATTCCCGGCAAGAACGGCTATCTGGGCGTCCTCCCCGGCCACGCGCCGCTCATAACCGAACTGGCGGTCGGCCACATCTCCTACCACGCAGGAGGCAATGAGCAGCGTCTTGCCGTGGCATGGGGCTTCGCCGAAGTGCTGCCGGATAAAGTCACGATTCTCGCCGAGACGGCCGAGCGTCCCGACGAGATCGATGTGGGACGCGCGCGCAAAGCCAAAGAACGCGCCGAGCAACGGCTCACCAGCGGTGATCCCGAGGTCGATGTTCAGCGATCGCTGAACGCGCTGCATAAGGCCGACGCCCGATTGGAAGTCGCGGAAGGCAAGACCCACTAACCGTCGCGGACGCGCCCTGATACTATCGCCGCGCCAGCGGATTCATTCCCACTGAGGCTAAGCTCATGCGATCGATACTTCTTGTAATTCATTCCTGTTCTTTCTCTCTCGTTTTCATAATCGCAATGCTCGCAGCCGTATCCGAAGCACAGGACAAGCCTGCGCCAACTCCCCATCCACAGCCGCCGGCCTCCTTGACTTCGCCGGAGGCCCATGCGGATGGCAGCGTCACTTTCCGTTTCGAGGCGCCGAACGCACGCGCCGTCGCGCTTGAGCGCGAGGGCACAGATCCGGCTCCAATGCAGAAAGACGATAAAGGCGTTTGGTCCGTTACCACTGCCCCGCTCGCTCCCGACTATTACGGATACTCCTTCACCGCCGATGGCGCCCGTATGATGGACCCGTCGAATCCTGCGCTTGTGCCCAATCTGATTGATCCGGGCAATTCCGTTCACGTTCCCGGGCCGCTCTCGCTGCCATGGGAATTGAACGATGTGCCGCACGGCACAATACATCGTCACTTCTACAGGTCGACGGTCGCGAACGATGACCGCGATTACTACGTCTACACTCCGCCCGGCTATGATCCGACGAAGAAGAAAACTTATCCCGTGCTTTATCTACTGCACGGTTACAGCGACGATGCCAGCGGATGGACGGCTGTCGGCCACGCCAATGTGATCGTGGACAATCTCATTGCACAAGGAAAAGCCAAGCCTATGGTCGTGGTGATGCCGCTCGGGTATGGCACGATGGACATGATTCGCCAAGGCTGGACTGCCTGGTCCAATACCGAGTTGCGTGATCGCAACTTCAATAAATTTCGCGAAGCTCTGCTCACCGAAGTGATGCCCCGAGTCGAAAACGAATATCGAATCACCAAAAACGGCAATGCCCGCGCGATTGCCGGGCTATCGATGGGCGGCTCCGAATCTCTGCTCACGGGCCTGAATAACCTCGACAAATTTTCCTGGATCGGCGCTTTCAGCTCCGGCGGAATTCCCAAAGACTTCCAAACAGATTTCCCGTCGCTCGACGCGAAGGCGAACCAGCAATTGCATTTGCTCTGGATTGCCTGTGGCACAGAAGATCGCCTCATCGCGATCAACCGCAATCTACGGGAATGGCTTAAGAGCAAAGGCGTGAAAGAGACTGAAATCGAAACGCCAGGTATGCACACCTGGATGGTCTGGCGAAGAAATTTGTCGGAATTCGTGCCGCTGCTGTTTCGATGAACGCTGACAGTCCGTGATGTGCGAAGGGCGCGAGTTCGCTCGTGCCCTACGCTGAGTTAAGGTGTAATCTCGAAGACCCCGCCGCAGCCGCCCAGGCACCCACCAAAATAGCCGCCGCTCAAAGTCGTTCCGTAGAGATTACCGTCGTCGTCAAAGACAATCCCCGGGGCCGGATGATTGGTGACCCCGAGGCCGACAGTGAAGCTATAAACCACTCTCTCGCTCCAGCCGCCGCCTGCAGTCGGCGTCAACTCATATACCGCTCCACTGTCGTAGGTACCACCTTCCTCCGTGGCTCCGTAAAGATTGCCGGAGGCATCGAAGGTCAGAGGTGCTATCGGGTAAACGCCATCCCCGCCCTGAAAATTGAAATTATGCAAAGTGACTTCCTCCCATCCGCCGTTGGCCGGGGTTAACTCGAAGATTACGCCAAAGTTGCCCAGAGCGCCTTGCGATGCCGCACCGTAGAGGTTGCCAGAAGCGTCAACGATCAGGCCGCCGTCGGGATTCGCTCCATCGTCGTTGTTGAAGCTGTGGGCGACGGTCTCACTCCAGCCGCCGCTGCCCGACGGGCTCACCGCGAAGACCGTGCCGCAACCGTCCGTGCAGGCGGAAGAACTGCCGCCGGAGTAGGTTGTGCCATAGAGTTTGCCTCCGACCATGACCAAGCCGCTATAAGGATTGGCGCCATCCGCGCCGCTGAAGCTATGCAGCACTGTTTCGCCGTAGCTGCCGTCGCCATTCGGCGTTAACTCGTAAACCATGCCGTCGCTGTTAGCGCCGCCGCCCGCGGTCGTGCCGTAGAGATTACCCTCTTCGTCGAGCAGCAAGCCTCCGTGCGGGAAGGTTCCATCTCCGCCGCTGCCGAAGCTGTGCAGAGTGTTCAGTCCCCAGCTGCCCGTTGGAGTGGGGATGAGCTCAAACACCTCGCCCGCGCCGAATTCGCCACCCAGAAACGTGGTCCCGTAGAGATTGCCATGGGAATCGAAGATCATTTTTGCGTTCGGCCAGAATCCGCCGGTTCCTATTTGGTTGAAGCTGTAAAGTACAGTTTCCGCCCAGCCGCTATCCTTTGGAGTCAGTTTGAACGCAGCCCCGGCACCGAATTTGCCGCCGTAGAATGTGCTTCCGTAGAGGTTGCCGGAGTCATCAATGATCATGCCGGCGATGGGGTCGAACCCATTGGCATTGTTGAAGGTATGAATCACCTTCTCTTGACCGCATGCACTACCCGCCAGCGAAAGAGTTACAGCAAAGACCGCTGAAATCGTCACCCCTGTCAAAGCAAGTCTAATGCTTCGCATCACAGCATTCTCCCTGGCCTCAGCCGGAATTCTGTCTGACTACGAAAGCGTTGGCGATTCTACCACAAGCGGGTTAAAAGGCGCGCCGATACAGGTGGTTTGGCCGGGAAGAGGCACGAATGCTGGGTGATTTATCAGGACAGACAAGTCTGGATATGGATCTACGAAGACGAACGGCAACTAGCCGGTCACGCCCCACCGCGTGTCTACGGCACATTCACCGAATCCCGATTCTCCGACGGCACATACTTCACCGCCGCCGTTCGCTCCAGTTTGTCCCAGGCAAACTTGCGCCCTTCCAGCGCGCGCTTCAGCGTCTTGAACAAGACCACCGAAAACAACTGACGGTAAGCAAAGCGCTGCAGCCATACCTGGCTGAGCAGCCACACATCCTCTCTTTCATCGGGACGATGACGCTCCAGCGCAAACGCAATCGCAGATGCAATGAAATCGATCACCAGGAACACGAAGAAGAACGCGACCAGCTTATGGAAGCTGGCCGGGTCGTACGAGTCGGGATGGAAGTGTTTTTGAATGCTGTTCCAGATCACGCCCACGATAAACATGATGTCAATCAGCGGCGACACCAGCGGCAGAAGAATCTGGAAGATCACGATGTTGGGCAGCGCTACAAAACCCAAAGCGCCTTTGCGGGCGAACACACCGCTATGTTTGTAGACGGCTTGTAGAATGCCGAACGACCAGCGAAAACGCTGGCGCATCAAGCCATTCGCGTTGGTTGGCGCCTCGGTATAAGCGAGGGCCATATCTTCATATTCCACGCGATAGCCGCGGCGCAGCAGGGCCATGGTCAGGTCGGCATCTTCGGCGACGGTGTCGATCTGGTAGCCGCCGCACTCGCGCACGGCGGAAACCCGCCACGCCCCAATCGCTCCCGGCACCACGCTGACTGCGCCCAGCACGTCTAATGCGCGGCGTTCGAAATTCTGGCTGGTGATGTATTCCAGAGCCTGCCAGCGCGTCCACAGATTTACGCGATTCCCGACCTTGGCATTGCCCGCGATGGCTGCAATTTTCGGATTGATGAAATGCGGCACCATGCGCGCGATGGCATCGTTGGCAATGATAGTGTCAGCGTCGATGCCAACAAAAAGCTCGGCATCTTCGATGTGTTCGATGCCGTAATTGAGCGCCTCGGCTTTGCCGGCATTCGGCTTCGTCAGAATTAAAACGTTCCCCGCGGCTTCTTCTCGCACAAACGCAGCCCGCGCAACTTCCAGCGTGCGATCGCGCGAGCCGTCGTCGATCACGATCACACGCAGGTTGGGATAATCTGAGTTCAGCGCCGCGCGCACCGTCCGCTCGATCACTTTCTCTTCGTTGTAAGCGGGAATCAGCACGGCAACTTTTGGCTTGTACGATTCGATTTCGGCGGGCCTGCCGAAAATCTTTTCGTGCAGACGGTCATACACCGCGAATGCACCAATGAACACCAGTCGGCCCGTCATCAAGAGATCGCCGATAAAAAAGATCAACGTGATCCCGACATTGGCCGCGCCGAAAAGCCAGAAGCTCAGGCGGTCAAGGCGGGCAACCCAACGTTCACCGGGCGTGAGCGGCGCCATCACATCCGCACGGGTCTTGCCCATCAGATCGTAGACGGAAGCGATCTCCAGGCCGCGGGCACGAACACCCTCGATAATCTTAGGCAGCGCTTTTACCGTCTCGGCTCGATTGCCTCCGCCGTCATGCAGAAGAATGATGTTGCCGCAGCGCAGGTCGTTCATGTTGCAGGGAGGAAGATGCGCAAGCACATAGGCGGAAATTTCCTCGGCACTGCGCCGCGGCTTGTCGTTCCAATCGTTAGGATCGATCCGATTGCCAACCGTGATGTAGCCCAAGTCTTGTGCAAACTCGAGCGGCTTTACCTGGTCGGCGGTGTCGGGTTCCTCGTCGATCGCATAGGGCGGCCGCAGCAGCATGACGCGAATTCCCATCAGACTCGAGAAAAGCCGGTCGGTGAGGTTCAATTCCACCTTGAACTGAGTGGACGAAATATTGCTCACGTCAGGATGAGTGAAGGTATGGTTCCCGATCGTATTGTTTTCGTTGTAAATTCGCTCGGCCAGGCTGGAGAATTTATCGGTCTGAATCCCGATCAGGAAAAATGTGCCGGTCGCGTGCTCACGCTTGAGCACATCGAGAATCTTGGGTGTCCACTCCGGATCGGGGCCATCGTCGAACGTAAGCGCAACTTTGTTGGGACTGTATCCGTAGCGTGCCACGCGATAAGGCTCAGGCAAAGACTGAAAAACCTCATCCGTGATCTCCTTCGATTTGTCATCGATGGTGAGATCGCGAATGCCGGGAGTGGGACGCTGTTCGACGCGCAGAATCTCGCCCTGGCCTTCCATGTCTACATCCTGGCCAGGAGGCACGCTGCGCAGCTTCAACGCTGCAGCCGGATCGCCCGGCATATCCCAAATGCGCCACAGCGATCGGTCTTCGCCGCCCAACTTCCATAAGGCGAAAGTCTGAATGCCGAGCGCCTGCGCCGCTCGCATGTGGTTCAAGGCTGTCACCGCATCGAGAAACCAGACGTCGTGGCGATAGCTGCGCTCATCGAGGTAACTGAAATGCGGATTCATCGCATCGTCATCGAAAGACACATCAACGTCGGAGTCGCGCGCTTCCAGCCATGCTTCCTGCACCGAGACGCTGTGATCTTTGTCGTCGGGCGGCAGCTTACCCTTTTTCGGCTTTAGCACCCAGTCGTAGCCGTAATTGGCGATGGCGCAAATAATCTTTTCTCGCGGAATCGCCTTCACCGCGAACTTCAGATTGTCGACGAACCAGTCCTGCGAAGCGACCGGGCCGGAAGCGGCCCCGGGATAATGTTCGTCGTAGTTCATCAGCACCACGCCATCGGCCGGGGCCGCGATCGCGGCATAGTCAAATTCCGTATTATGCGAAGGCACGCTGACATAAAGCTTCATCCCGTGCGCATGCAAGTCCGCAGAAAGTTCGTTGAGCAGCGCCACATAGCCCGGCTGCCCAACCGCTGGGAAGGCCTCAAAATCAACCATTAAGCCCCGGAAGCGGTCTGAGGCAAGAAAAGTTGCCACTTGCTGACGAAAGACAGCGCGGGCTGCGGGATTGTTCAAGAAGTCGGTGATCCCGGCCACCCACTCGGTGCCATCAAAATTATTCACCATGGGGAACACTTCCATGGCGGGGTCTTCGGCCTTGAGCAGAGGCATGACGCGGTCATCGACCGAACGCGCCCGATTATTTTGCACCACGTCGAAAAATTTATTGGTCTGATCGTCCACGGCCTGCAGCCTTCCATCGGCCGTGAGCACGTGGAGCCAATCGGGATAGAGCAGGTCGATCTGCCGCGAAAAATCGCGCAAGGACGAAAAGCTGGCGGCGTCCCACGGCACATAAAACGCCGCCCGGATGCCTTCTTCCTGATTTAATGTGACCTCAGAGGCCGGTAGCTTCGATTTTCGGTGGGTTCGGCTGGCCAGCTTTTTCGCCCGGTCGCGAGCTTTTTCTTTCTCGCTTTCTTTCAGCGCCTTAAAAGCCCGCTTTTGCGGCGAAAACAATAGCTCGGGCAGGCGTTCGTCCCGCAACGTGCTGTATACGAAGAAAATAATCAATGCCGACAGCGCAATCACTAGCACATCGACGAAACGCCGCAGGCGTTTCCACCGCGCTCGTCGGGGATCGTAAAAGACAGGTTCTGCCATGGAGGGCTAATCGTTCATCGTATGCCGCAGCGCGGCCTACGGTCAATTCTCAGCAAGGCGGCGGGACGCTGGTAGCAATCAGTAATCAGCAATCCACTAAGATGCATTTTCCCGCCGCTGAGATGACTCCGTAGATGACCACAGGCTCAAACGTGTCAACCCGCCGGCTCAGCGCCGAATGCGGATTGCGGAGGGCCGTTTTGCTATAGTCTCACCGTGCTGGAGTTGGTGCGGAAGAATGCGCGGTTCTTTTTAGCGGCGGGCTTGGCCGGGCTGGCGCTGCGGCTGCTCTTTGTGCTCCACTTCCCCGCGGTCGTCGACGACTCTCATTTTTACGCCGATATCGCTATGAACTGGCTGGGGCACGGCGTTTACGCCATCACCAATTCAGGGCG
Source organism: uncultured Acidobacteriaceae bacterium (assembly GCA_963818935.1). Classification (GTDB taxonomy): domain Bacteria; phylum Acidobacteriota; class Terriglobia; order Terriglobales; family Acidobacteriaceae; genus Sulfotelmatobacter. Next base: position 68,655 of record CAWFUK010000060.1, on the reverse strand, counting down.
GGTCGTGCCCACGCTCTCTCGTCTCCCTGGTTATCCGGCTTTTCTGGCGATCGTCTTCTCTATCTTCGGATGGAATAACTTCCGCGCCGTGCTGCTGATTCAAGTCCTGTTTGACCTGGGCACGTGCTTTCTGATCGCCGACCTGGCGCGCCGGCTTTTCTCCGTACGCGCAGCCAAGGCTGCCTTCTTGCTGGCGGTGCTTTGTCCGTTTCTCGCAAACTATGCAGCAGCCGCTCTCACCGAGACGCTGGAGATTTTCTTCACCACGCTGGCGCTCGATCTCGCGGTATGCGGACTGGGTCGTCTTCGCTCCAGCTCGGAAAACGACTCTAACTCTTCATCACTAATCTGGTTGGCCTGCGGCCTCAGTATCGGCGCGTGCATCCTGCTGCGGCCCGATGGCGGTATTTTGTTCGGCGCCGTTGGCGGATACTTGTTCCTGCTCCTGCTGCGACAAACCTTCTCGAACCAAGTTGAAATCTCTGGCAGGACATTTTGGGTGCGCGATCCACTACTGCGGGCAGCCGTGATTCTCACGATCGCCACCTTTGCCCCTCTGGTCCCATGGACCCTGCGCAATCTGCATACCATGCACCGCTTTGAGCCGCTTGCGCCGCGTTACGCCACCGAAGCCGACGACTCCCCCATGCCGGGATTCAACCGTTGGACCAAAACCTGGTTGGCCGACTACACCTCGGTAGAGGAAATCTATTGGAAGGTTCCGGGCGACGCGATCGAATTCCCGCTCTTGCCCAGCCGCGCCTTTGATTCTCCTCAGCAGAAGCTCGAAACACAAGCCCTGTTTGCCGATTACAACCGCGACCACGACGAGACCACCGAAATCGATGCCCGCTTTGCCGCGCTGGCTGCAGCCCGCATTCACGCCGCCCCGTTGCGCTATTATGTCTGGCTTCCGGCACTGCGCATCGCCGACATGTGGCTGCGTCCGCGAACCGAATTACTGCCCTCCGACCCCCGCTGGTGGGCGTTCGACGACGACTCCCTCTGGCTCACCGTGAGCATTTTTTTCGGTGTCCTCAATCTCGCCTATCTCGGAGCGGCAGCGGCCGCCTTCCTCCGCTGGCGCGAATTTATTGGCATCGGCCTATTTGTTTTATTTCTATTGCTGCGCTCGTTGTTCCTCGGAACCCTCGAGAATCCCGAGCCCCGCTACACGCTGGAGTGCTATCCCGTCGTGATTTTGCTGGCTGCTGCGCTGTTTGCCGCCAAATCCAACTCCAACCCCGAAGCGTTCCGCCGGATCTAACCCCTAGCCCTTTCCTGGCCAAGCTGCGCATCCACAAAAATCCTCCTTGAACTTTGACGGTCGATGGCTGCACAATATCGCCCCAACAGTACCCCCAGGGTCTCAAACCGTTTTTATTCCTGGGAACAAACTCAGCAAGACAACGCCCGAGAAACGGGCGAAGGGGGCTTTATGCGTTCTGCCTCACGTGGAATTGTTTTGTTGCTTGGAATGCTCACGCTGTCGCTTTCGATGCTGTTGGCGCAGACGGCCACCACTTCACTCCGCGGCGTGGTCACTGACGCCAAAGGCGCGGTCCTGCCGGGCGCAGCCGTTACCATTGCCGATCCGCAGAACGGCTTATCGCGAACCGTCAAGACGAACGGTCAAGGCGAATATCAGTTCCTGCAATTGCCTCCATCCACTTACACCGTCAGCGCGAACGCACCCGGCTTTGCCACCGTCAAAATAGAAAAAATGCAATTGCTGGTCGCCGTTCCCTCCACCTTGAATTTCACCATGCAGGTGCAGGGGCAGACCATCACGGTCGACGTTTCCGGCGAAGGCGCCCAGGTCAATACCACCGACGCCACCATGGGCAATGCCTTCAATGCCACGCAAATTCAGTCGTTGCCCTTTGAGGGCCGTAACCCGGTTGAGATGCTGAGCCTGCAAGCGGGGGTCACCTACACCAGCCCCACGAATGGTACTGCCATCAATAATATGACCGACACGCGCAGCGGCGCGGTCAACGGCGGTCGCAGCGATCAGACCAACATTACCCTCGATGGCGTGGACAACAACGACCAGAGCAACGGCTTTGCCTTTCAGGGAGCGGTGCGGTCGACGCTCGATTCGATCGAAGAGTTCCGTACCACCACCACCAACTCCAACGCCGACGAAGGACGCTCTTCGGGCGCTCAGGTCCAGTTGGTCACCAAGAGCGGCACCAACAGTTGGCACGGCGGCGCTTATGAACTAAACCGCTCCAACATCGGCGAGGCGAACGATTGGTTCAATGAGAATTCGCAGGTCGCCTCCGGTCTGCCCAATATTCCGCCATTTCTCCGCCGCAATACCTTCGGTGCTTTTCTCGGCGGCCCGATTAAGAAAGATCGCTTGTTCTTTTTCGCGAATTGGGAAAAACAGATTCAACACGAAAGCACCCAAACGACGCGAATCGTGCCCAGCGCAAACCTGCGCAACGGTATCTCTTCCTACTGGTGCCAGACCAGCGATCCAAACTGTTACATGGGCAACACTGGAATGGGCGGCGCCAACTTTACCATCGGCACTGCACCCGGAGTTCCCGTCGGCGACCTGCTAGTGACCATGACCCCGGGAACCCTGGCATTGATGGACCCGAATTGTTTCAGTGAAGGAGTCTGTCCCTTGGGCCCGGGCGCGAACCCTGCTGCCGAGTCGATCCTGCAAGGTTTTCCCGCCCCCAATGAAATCTTTGCTGACGACTCCAGCAGTGGCCTCGCCTCCGATGGATACAACTATCAGGGATATACATTCGCCGCGCCCACTCCTCTGACGTTCAACACCTACATTGCCAGGCTGGATTACAACCTCACGGAAAATGGCAATCACCGGATCTTTGTGCGCGGCATCATGAATGGCGATCGTCAAGATCAGGCTGCCGAATTTCCGGGACAGGCCCCGAGTATCGCGCAAGTTACGGTTGCCAAGAGCCTGGCCGTGGGTTATACGGCGGTCCTATCGAATACGCTGATCAACAACTTCCACTATGGCCTGACCCGGCAGGCGGTCGATCAGGTGGGCGGAGGCAATGTCACTTACGTCATTCTTCGCGGGCTGGATAATCCCGGCGACCAGGCCTTCGACTCTTACGACGTTGCCGTTCCCGTGCACAACTTCATCGATGACGTTTCCTGGACGAAAAGCAAACACACGCTCGGCTTCGGCGCGAACTTGCGCTTGCTGGGCAATATCAAATCTTCCTATCTGAGTTCGTTTTCCGATGCCGTCACCAATGCCTCCTGGCTGAATGTCTCCGGTATCGCCAACAAGGGCACCAGCCTTGACCCGGGCGCTTTCCCGAATTTAGGCCTGCCCGCAGTCGATCCTGGCTTCAATAACTCCTGGGACTATCCCATCCTCGCCCTCACCGGCATCATCACCGAGGTGGACGCGCGCTATAACTTCACAACTTCCGGCGCCACGCTTCCATCCGCGTCTGCCAACGACCGTCATTTTGTCAACAAAGAGTTCGAAACCTACATACAGGATTCCTGGCGCGCCCGACCGAACCTCACCATCACCTACGGCCTGCGCTGGACTCTGTTGCAACCTCCGTATGAGAAAAATGGAGTTCAGGTTGCACCGACTTTCAGCCTGAACAACTGGTACAACCAGCGTTCGATCACCATGGCGCAGGGGCTCCCGTTCAACGATCCCGTCACCTTCGCGCCCGACGGCAATGCCAACGGCAAGCCCTCCTATTGGGGATATGACTACAAAGACTTCGCGCCTCGTTTTGCGCTGGCCTGGTCGCCCGACGCGCAATCAGGATGGGTCGGGAAAGTGCTCGGTGGCCCCGGCAAGACGTCTATTCGCCTCGGTGCCGGCATGTACTACGACCACTTTGGTCAGGGCGTGGTGAACACATTTGATCAGAACGGTTCGTTTGGGCTCTCCACGCTTCTGGCCAACACAGGCGGCGTACAGGCGGTGGACGGCGTGGCCGCGACACTCACGCCCGGCGGGCAGCCTGCTCCGCGTATGGGAACGACAAACCCTCTTTACACCCTGCCTCCGTCACTAGTCACCCCGTCCCCGGGCGCCAGCTTTCCGGTCACTTATCCCTTAACCAATTTCGCGGTGCAGTGGGGTCTCGACGATAAACTCAAAACTCCATACTCCTATGCCTTCAATCTTTCGTTCGAGCGGGAACTGGGACACAACTTCACGCTGGAAACTGCCTATGTCGGTCGGCTCGGACACAGACTGTTGCAGCAGGAAGATCTGGCGCAGCCGAGAGATATTGTCGATCCTGCGTCACACACGGACTACTACACTGCCACGCGAGCTCTGGATAATCTGGTGCTCGCAGGCACGCCAGAGAGTGAGGTCGCGAAGATTCCGTACTGGGAGAATCTTTTCGGAGCTACCTCCGCCGGATCCGCTGGCAAGGCAGGCTGCGCATCCTCTATTCCCAAGAATCCCACCGCGACACAGAATATGTACGACCTGATGTCCTGCGGCTTCGTTCACAACGAAACCACATTTCAACAGATTATCGACGGTGTCGGCGGAACACCCTGCTTCCCCGGCTGCATCACCTTGGGCGGCGTAACGCAAACTACGCCGCAATATTATTCTTCACAGTTTGCTTCTCTATATGCTTGGCGCTCCATCGGCAACAGCTACTACGACGCGGGCCAGATCATCTTGCGTCATACCATGTCTCATGGCCTCCAGTTTGACGTGAACTACACCTACTCTCACTCCATCGACGAAGGCTCTGACGCAGAGCGCATCGGGCAGGAAGGCGGTCTCGGCGACCAGATCTATAATGCCTGGGCTCCGGAGCTGCAACGCGCTACTTCCACCTTCGACACCACGCACCAGCTGAATTCCAACTGGGTCTATGAAGTTCCCTTTGGACGCGGAAGGGCTTTCAGCTCTGGGAACCGCATCGCGAACAGCGTGATCGGCGGTTGGGATCTAAGCGGTGTTCTCCGCGTGACCAGCGGTTTCCCGGTCAGTGTCGGCAATGGCGCGGCTTGGGCGACCAACTGGGAGCTAAGCGGTTATGCCACTCAAATCGGCCCCGCGCCCGCCACCGGCATCACCATCGTCAACGGCGAACCTAACATGTTTAAGGATTACACCACGGCGGTCAATTCCTATCGCCAGGATTTTCCCGGAGAAGTTGGAAATCGAAACAGCCTTCGCGGTCCCGGATATTTCGACACCGACATGGGCTTGCACAAAGTTTTCGATATCACCGAGCGGCAAAAACTTCAATTCCGTTGGGAGGTTTACAACGCCTTCAACACCATTCGCTTCGACGTGCAGTCGGCAAACATTTCACCCGACGTAGCCAGCGCCTTCGGATTCCTGAGCCGAGCGCTCACCATCCCGCGCAGAATGGAGTTCGGCGCCCGCTACACCTTCTGACGGGTCAACCGTAAAAATCGATTGTGCGACCGTCCTTTAGTTTTGACGGGGCGCGGCTTTAAGCCGCGCCGCTGCAAATGGTTCGCGCTTCAGCGCTCGGCGGATTCAGCCTCCACCCTTCCAAAACCCGCAACCCGCCGAAGATTCAGCTTGAACATAGGCATCCCAACGATGCACAATAGCGCCCCATAAAGTCCTTTCGTTTCTTAAACGTCGTCAAAGAAAGGTCGCCTCATGCCTGCCGCCCGAAACAGCCGTCATGCGAGTTCGAAGTCCTTGTTTGCGAGATTGATGTTCGCTACATTTCTTCTGGTTCTTCCGTTGTTTTTCGCCTCCGCGCAGACCACCGTCAGCCAGGGCAGCATCCAAGGCACGGTGACAGACCAAACCAATGCCGTCGTCGCCGACGCCACCATCACCATTACCAACCGTTCCACGGGCCAAACCGCCACCGTCAAAACCTCCGCGTCGGGCACTTACAACTCCGGCGGCTTGCCGGTTGGCGATTATCGAATTCGGGTGCAGGCCAAGGGATTCAAGACCGCCGAACTCGTCCTCCCGGTACAGATTGCGGTGACAACTTCGGGCAACGTGAAGCTCGAAATCGGCCAGGAAACCACCACCGTGGAAGTGCAAGCCTCGGCGATCATGGTGAACACTGAGCAATCGGCCGTGCAAGGTGTCCTTACCGGCGAACAAATCGACAATATGCCGGTCAATGGCCGCAGCTTCCTCGACCTCGCCCAGCTTGAACCCGGCGTGCAGATGCAAGACGGCCAAGCTTTCGATCCCACTAAGGTCGGCTACAATTCGCTTTCCATCAATGGCGACTTCGGACGCACTCCTCGCATCGAAGTCGACGGCCTTGACGTCAGCGATGAAACTGTCGGCACCACCACGCAAAACATCGCGCTCAGCTCGATCCAGGAATTCAATATCGGGCGTTCCTCGCTCGATATCTCTTCCGAAATCACCAGTTCTGGCTCGGTCAATGTGGCCACGCGCTCTGGCACCAACACCTATCACGGCGAGGCTTTCTACCAGTTCCGCGACTACAGCGCCGGGTTCGCCGATCTTCCAGGGGCCGTAGCTTCGCAATTCCAGCGCAATCAGTTCGGTGGACGCTTTGGTGGCGCCATCATCAAGAACAAACTTTTTTTCTTTATCGATTCCGAGCGGCTCAAGCAGGATAGCGAAGATGCGGTCGACGTCGGCGCTCCCTTTCAATTTCTTACCAGAGGCATCGACTCTCCGTTCAAGAGCACGCAAGCCAGCGCGAAGATTGACTGGCAGGCTTCAAAAAATGTCCACGTCTTCTATAAGTTTGCCTATGACTGGAATTCCTCCGCGTCCTCGGCCAACACCGGCTTCTCGTACTATGCCAATCGCGACTACGCCCCCAACCACGCCGTCGGCATCGATATCAACCACGGCAACTGGTCGCACAGCATTCGCATGGGATACTTCAAATTTCACAATTTGATCGTCGATGACACCGCTTCCCAGCCCAGCGCCATCAATCCGTTCCCCTATGCGGAGCTCATCTTCGCCGATACCAGCCTGAATACGGGCCCAAACTACCTGGCGCCGCAGCAGACCTTCCAGAGCAACAAGCAGATCAAATACGATGCCAGCCGGGTTTGGGGCGCGCACATCATCCGTTTCGGCGGCACTGTCAATTGGATCTCCACCGGTGGCTTCGCGTCCTTCAACGGATTGGCCCCGCTGCTCTATAGCTACGTGAATTTCAACCTCGTAGCCCAAGGTACGGTTCAGACCTCGCCCTTCTACTCTTGCAACCTGCAAACCACTCCCGGCGTTCCGTTTAGCGGCTGCGATACGAATGTTGCCGACTACCCGTTCGCGGGCGGCTACGTTGGCAACGGGCAGGGGTTCAGCACCGAACTGCCCGCCTTCGGCTATCCCGCAGGCGGTCTTTTCGACACCCGCCTGGAGACTTATTTAGGAGATTCCTGGAAGATCCGTCCCAACTTCACTCTGAACTACGGGCTGCGCTACATTCGCGATACCGGACGCACCGATAGCGATCTCAGCTCCATCCCTTGTTCCGCCACTACTCTCATCACCTGCACCGGAAATCTTCTCGATCAATGGGGACCCGGATACGGCAATCCCGTACGTCAGCCCAACGCGAATCTAGCACCGCAAGTGGGCTTTGCTTGGGATCCGTGGCACGACGGTAAAACTTCGATTCGCGGTGGTGGCGGACTCTATTACGAGAACAACATCTTCAACAACGTTTCCTATGATCGCAGCGACAAGCTGGCCACCGGCCTGTTCAACCAAACCCCCTACCTGAACTGCCAGCCCGGTGGCACGGTGGGTTCGCTGGGATTTGCTTTGCCCGGCCCCGGCGGAACGCAGAATACCGTCACTTCCGTGGATGGTTATGATCTCGCCACCCAGGTTTGTTTCGCGCCGTTAGGCCCCAGCTCGATCAATGCCGAAGGTGCTGCCCAGACCATGGCCAGCTTGCAAAGGGAGTATATTGCGGCCACAGCCGCGGTCGGAGCGGCCGGACAAAATCCCAACTTCGTGGGTAACACTCTCGAACTCGGCTATCCCTATTATCCCAACTTCCGCACCGCGCGCTCTTATCAGATGAACATCGGCGTGCAGCGGCAGCTCACCAAGGGTGGTGTTCTCACCGTCGATTATCTCCGCAACATCGGCGTTCACTTTCAAATGGGAATCGATGTCAACCACGCTGGCGATTCGCGCTATTTGGAAACCGATGCGGCTCTGAATGCGATCAAGCAGACGATCCTCGGGAATCTGGCGCCGGGCACCTGCAAGCACAATGTAACCGTAAACAATGCTGAGTCGATTGTTCAGTGCTACATCAACAATGAACCCGGGGCCAGCATCAACGATTTCGCGAACAATGGCCTGGACTCCGGCTATGTCTATTACGGCGGATATTCCGCTCAGTACTTCGGTCTCACTCCAGACACTGGCGCGGCTTTCGCGGGAATCAATCCCAACGTCGGCAGCATGTTCATGAACTTTCCCATGGGACGATCAGTCTACAACGGCCTGCAAAGCGAATACCGGCAACAGAAGACGGACCCGTTTCGCGGCGTCCGCAACATGGATCTAACCGTCAACTACACGCTCTCGCGCTTCGAAAGCACCGGAGGCAACGACCAGCACTTTACTCCTAACGCCTGGGACTTCCGCAATCCGACCGCATTCATGGGCCCCACGTCGCAAGATCGCACCCATCAATTCAAGTTCGGCGCAACTTTCGACTTCGCTCATCACGGCCCGCGCTTGTCCTTGATTGGAGGAGTCGCATCTCCTACGCCTTCGAACTTAACCGTCCCCACCCAAGGAACGGTGGGAGAAATCTTCCGCTCCGATCTCACCGGAGATGGCACCTTCGGCGACTTTACCAATTCCGCCTCAGGCGTAGGTCACCCCGGTTCCTTTATGCGTTCCGTTTCACCTCATAATCTCGCCTCTTACATCGCCAGCTTCAACAGCACGGTCGCCGGAACGATTACCCCCGCGGGCCAGACGCTGGTCAACGCTGGCCTATTCACGCAGGCGCAACTGGTGACGCTAGGCGCTGTCGTCCCCACGATTCAAGCGCCACCCGCAAATAATGCGGGCAACGGCTACTACAAAGATGTCGATACGATTCTGAGTTGGCCCTTCAAGCTACGCGAAAAACTCACTGTTCTCCCTAGCATTTCGTTCTTTAACACTTTTAACTTTGTGAATTACGGCTCTCTCGGCGGCTTGACCGGAGGCGATGGGTCGATCAACGGCACATCGTCCGGCGTGAACGCAGCTACCAACACATACAGAGTAGGACGCGGCTCTGGTGTGTTCGCGGTCGGCGCTCCGCGCGAGACCGAATTCGGCCTGCGCTTCGATTTCTAGGCTGAGAAACGGCGACTGGTAACCCGTTTTCTCCATATCGCCCACACCATCACGAAAAGGGATTCCCCACCCGTCTGCCTTGACGGGAGGGCTGCGACGCCGATGGTGTCAGGCGATTTTTTCTTATAGGAAGGACTTTCGCGGAGAAGTCTTCAGGCCTGCGTTCAGGATTGGTCGGCTGCGTGGGACTCTCGCCCCCGAGGCTCGCTACGACAGCGGCGAATCGCTCATGCGGAAGCGTGTCCGCACATGCTCGGAGATCAACTCGATGGCGGATCGATTCATGACCGGGTCGCTTTGCGCCAGATATTTCATGGCTTCCACCAGCACACGTTGCCCATCCACATAACGAGGATCAGAGGTCCGCTCTCGCCGCTTGCTGCCAAACTTCGGTGGAACCGGGATCGTAAAAACCTTAGCCATGAATGCTCTCTCGCAACGTCTAAATCGAAAGATAAAATCGAAAGAACCCTTTACCGCAGTATATCGCCCACGCCGCTTTTTTCAGCAATAGATTCTTATTCTTTAGATTCAACGGTTTACCCTTGGGGTGAGATCACTTGTGTCTTTGAAGTAGTCTTTATCTTGAAGACGTCGGGTACCTTCGAAGGATTCAGTTGAATCGCCGAATATTTCACCAGAAGCTTATTGCCATCCGGCTGGTCGAATTCCTGTTGCACTGACACGCCTCGCTCCAGGTCAATCCAGAGAAAGATGCGTGTAAACGTTCCGCGCACCTTCTCCGATTTAGGAATTAATTGCAGTTTGGCGGCGTTCACCCCATCAACGGTTTCCGTTCCCGCATACGTGACGTCGAACGATTTCAGCAAATCCTGCCCGCTCCCCCCAAATCCCAGCACTAGATAACTCTCATACTCGGCGCGATTCTTGCCGGTATGGTAAACCGTGAGCTGATCGATTTTCGGCTTATACATCTGAAGCTCGCCACTGCTGAAAAGCACCGACGTCACATCGGGTTTGGTCAGATCGAGCTTCATTTCGATATTTTGATCTTTATCGCGCCGGTAGTAGACCACGCCCGTCTGCGGCGTATCGTATTCCTGAATGACGCGCTCGAACTGCTGCCGCGAAACCTCGGCTCGCGCGCTGTGAAAGTTAGCCGCAGTCGAGTCCATCTTCTTCAAAACGCAATCGAGAGCGCAAGGCTCAGAGGGCTTTGGTTGTGACGCTGTTCCCAAGCCGCACGTCAAGCTTAACCAGAACAGCGTCGCAACCACGCGGCAGAAAAGTTTCATCAGCAAAGCTTCACAGGGAGTATCGCTTCAGCGATACTGCAACTCGGCACCAAAAATTAAATCCCCTTAGGGTCTGAGCCTAACCCTTACTCTCTTTTCGCAACGACCTTATAACTCTGGGCGTGCCCTTTGGCGTCATTCACCACTTCATAACTCACAATCGAAACATTCCCCGAGATCGGCTGGATGATCCGCAGCAACTGGCTTCGCACCAAAGTATCGTCTCCCGGTGTGATCGCGCCCGCCGCAATCTGGTAAATCAGCCCGCCCTGTGCATCAGGCGTAACCACCACATCACTCGGATGCGGATTGTGCAGCGCAGGTTTGTCGTTGAAATCGATCACGCGCGGCGAGAAGAAAACAAAAATCAGGATCAGCGTGACCATGATGTCGTAGTGCAGCGTGCCCCGTTCATGCTGCCACAGGATGTAGCTTCGAATTGTGCCCCACACGCCGTTCATGGCTGGGGCAGGCGCGGAAAGCGCCGCGCCGCCGGGTGTCGTCTTGCTGATGTCCACACTTGGCAAGTCTAGTGACCCCTTCTTAGGTTGGCAATGCCCGAGTTCTTCGGGGGTAATGCATTTTGGCTTTGTACATTATGCTGTCATCCCGAACCAAGCCGTCTTTCAGACGAACTGAGGATCTTCCTCTCAGCTGACAAGACACGTACGCCAAACTGCACCACTCGCTCTAAAACCTCCTCGCAGTAATCCGCTCCGCCCCAATATAGCTTCGCAGCGCTTCCGGAATGACCACACTCCCATCCGCCTGCTGATAATTCTCCACAATCGCCACCCACGTCCGCCCCACGGCTAATCCGCTTCCATTAAGGGTATGCACGTATTCGGTTTTATTCTTACCTTCGGGCCGGTAACGGATATTCGCCCGTCGCGCCTGATACGACTCGAAATTTGAGCAGGAGGAAATCTCCCGAAACAACTGCTGCCCCGGCAGCCAGACTTCAATGTCATACGTCTTGGCGGAAGACGGTCCCATATCGCCCGTGCAGAGCGCCACCGTGCGATAGTGCAATCCTAGCTTTTGCAAAATCGTCTCGGCATTGCGCGTCAACTTTTCGTGCTCCTCATACGAATCTTCCGGACGCGTGAACTTCACCAGTTCCACTTTTTGAAACTGATGCTGCCGGATGATTCCCCGCACATCTTTGCCGTACGATCCCGCCTCGCTGCGGAAGCACGGCGTGTATGCAGTAAGCGAAATCGGCAGTCGCGCGGCGTCGAGAGTTTCGTCGCGATAAAGATTCGTAACCGGAACTTCCGCCGTCGGAATCAGCCATAGATCTTTCTCCCCATGCGGCACCCGAAAAAGATCAGCGGCGAACTTCGGCAATTGCCCCGTGCCATACATCGATTCGGAGTTCACCAGATACGGCGGCAGCACTTCGGTATATCCATGCTCGCGCGTGTGCAGGTCGAGCATGAAGTTGGCGAGCGCTCGTTCCAGCTTCGCGCCCAAATCCCAGTACACTGCAAAGCGCGCACCAGTCAGTTTGACCGCGCGTTCCAGATCGAGCACGCCCAGTTCCGCGCCCAAATCCCAATGCGGTTTCGGAGTGAAATCAAACTTCGGCGGAGCGCCCCAACGCCGCACCTCGACATTTTCTTCGGCGCTATGGCCCACCGGCACGCTCGCATGCGGCATATTCGGAATGCCTGCCAGAATGTCCTGCAGCCGCGCGTCAAGATCAGCCGCTGCCTTCTCCCGCACCTGAATCTGTTCCCGCAGATCTTTCGTTTCCGCCATTGCCGCGGAAGCATCCGCGCCGGATTTTTTCAGCTTCGCAATTTCCTCGGAAGCTTTATTCCGGCGCGCCTTCATGGTCTCGGCTTCGGTGATCGCCGCCCGCCGCTCCGTGTCGACTTCGCGGAAATCCTTGAGCACGGCAGCCGGATCGGCTCCGCGCTGGCGCAGCATCTCTTCCACCTGGGGCAGGTTCTCGCGAACAAAATTCAGCTCTAGCATGGGGAACTAACTACTTTATCGGAAATCGGGCAGGGAATGCACGCAAGCCTGCCAACTGTGTAAACTAACTTCGCGATGAGATTCTGCCCCCGACTCATAGCTGCACGCGAAAATTATCTCTTGCCACGCCTCCCCCTCAGCGGAGTCTCCGCAAAATCCAAGCCCCTCTTCGGAGGCTGGCCACGGTGAGCTCTTCTCCAGAAGACGGCAAGAAGCTGGATCTCGGCGTCACCTTCGCCGGCATCGATCTCAAGAATCCCATCATCGCCGCCAGCGGCACCTTCGGTTATGGCGTGGAGTTCGAAGATGTGGTCCATCTCGATAAGCTGGGAGGCTTCGTCGTCAAGGGTCTCTCTCGCGAGCCCATGATTGGCAATCCTCCGCCGCGCCTGTGGGAGACTGCTGCCGGAATGCTCAACGCCATCGGCCTGCAGAATATCGGCGCGTCCGCCTTTCTGGAAGAGAAGTTGCCCAAGCTCCGTGGGATCAAGAACATCGTGGTGATGGCGAACGTCTTCGGCTATACCCGTGAGGACTACGAACGCACCATCGAGATCCTCAACGATGGCGAAGGCATTGCCGCTTACGAGCTGAACGTGTCTTGCCCGAACACCGCGCACGGCGGATTGCAATTCGGCTGCGATCCGCGCTCGCTCGATGAAGTGGTGACCACGGCCAAGCGCGCGGCGCGCAGGCCGTTGATCGTCAAGCTCTCGCCCAACGTGACCAGCATCGCGCAGATGGCGCATATCGCGCAGGAATCCGGCGCCGACGCGATCTCTCTGGTCAACACTTTCATCGCCATGGCGATCGACCCTGAAACGCGCAAGCCGCGCATCGCCAATGTCACTGCCGGTCTTTCCGGTCCGGCGATCAAGCCCATTGCGCTGCGCATGGTTTACGACGCGGCGCACGCGGTGAATATTCCTGTGATCGGTATGGGAGGCATTTCCACCGCGGCGGATGTGGCCGAGTTCATGCTCGCCGGCGCTACCGCCGTGCAAATCGGTACGGCAAGTTATTGGGATCCATGCGCGACCGAAAAAATTGTGGACGAATTACAGCGCTGGTCCTCCGATCGCGGCATCACGCGTTTAGCAGACCTTACCGGCGGAATGATTCTCGAGTAAAAAGTGATTCTTAATAAGAAATGATTTTTGGGGCAGGGAATTTGAAGCAGGGAACAATCTTGCCGATCCTTTCCTTGGGTGGCGCAGCGCTTCAGCGCTGCGATAAGAGCCGCTTTCTAAGAGCGGCTTTAGCCGCTTGAGGGTGTTCGATCTCTCCTCATCTTCCCCGCGTATACCAGATCGACCCGGGAGACTTGAAGTTTCTGCCTTCGCCCCACACCACCTGCGTGTTTCCCAGATTGTCGATCGCCATCGAAAAATAATCCCCGAAGGGGAATCTGAAGCCGTCGGCACGAATGTAATCGTATCCGCGTACCTCGCCCGAAAGTTGCGTCTCTCCCGACCAGGTCGCTCCACCGTTAATCGAGCTCCGCTCAAACACGTTCCATAGCGGAGCGTTGCGCGTATCCATCCATCCGATGCGCACATCGCCAGCCGCGCCTGCCGTGATGGCTGGAAAGCAGTGTTCCACCTGGGCGTCGGTGGTTGATACGTCCACTTTCTGCGTCCAGCTCTCTGCATTGGTGGTGGACGAAGCAAAATAAATTCGCTCCGGTCCGCCATTGCTGGTGCCTGCGTTCCACAACGCGTAGACCGTTCCGGCCGCGTCGGAGGCCAGGGCAACCTGCGCCCCCAGAAATTCCGCCTCGCATCCTTGCGCGGCGCAGCCCGGGGGCGCGCTCGAAACATCCAGCACGGTGGTCGTCCATGAGCGTCCCGCATCCGCTGAATGGCTCACGTAGATGCCCACGGGGCGCGTGCCCAGATCTCGCTTGGCGTAGGCCATCCAGCCAAAATAAACATCGCCGCTGGCGCCGACGGTTGCGCTGCCTGCGAGTGACCAGCCCGGCCCGGCGTTGGGATTCACGTTCACCGAGGAAAAATTCTGCGCGTAATCATGCGAGGCTGCGACGATAAAGTTTTCGTCGTGATTAAATCCGACGTAGATGTCGGCGCCGCGCACCGCCAGAACCGGCTTGTCGACGTCTTCGTTCGCGGCTGAGTGGGCGGCGACGGTGAAATACCAGGTGGCGCCAAAATCCTGCGAGCGGGCGACCATCACATCGCGCTTGTTGTTTTGCAGCCAGGAGGCGTACACCGTCTGCTTATCCACCGGATCGACCACAATCTGCGGATCGAATTGGCCCATCGCGGATGGGGTTAAGGAATGGGGGGCTTGCCAAGTTGCTCCATTGTCATTGCTGACCAGCAGCGACATCGTGGGCGAGCTGCAGGCCGGGCAGTCCGTAACGGCTCCGTACTGCGGGAAAAGAATGTAAACGTGTCCGTGGCCGTCGGCCGCAAGTGCAGGCTCCCACTGGTCTCCACTGGTGTAGCCTACGCGCTGCTGTGGGGTGAATGCCGAGGCCGCGTACGCCTGCGTTGACACTGCCAGCAGAAGGCACAGGGCAAGAACCGGCGAGGCTAGGTTTCGGCTGGATCGAAATGCCACAGACTTCTCCTGGGAACCGCTTCTTCCGTGGCGTCTTGCAGACGCAGGTACGGCAATAGCTTTGGACGCACTTTACCCCGAATCCGTCTACGGCGTCAATTGCACGGGCGGGCTATTCGACTTGCTTAGTGGACGAACTGATCGTATTGCTGACGCACAACCAGCTGTCGCTCAGCCTCAATGCACTTTCGCAAAGACAATGAAATTTCTTGCATATGTGTGCGCAACCGCACAGACAGCTTTCCACCTGCCGCGTTATTTTCGCGGAATCCCCTCCTTGATTGGGAGAGCAGCACGTGGAAACCGAAAGAGAAGGTCGAAAAACGACCGAACTCTACCTGTTCTGTTCTGTCTGTGGCCAACCTTGCGCCCTGGAACTCTGTGTAATCGATGAGCACGGCCGCTCGGTTCACGAGCAGTGCTACGCCAACAAGGTCACAGAGCGCCTAGCGCGTGGGGCGTAGCTTGGCCCAAACCGCCTCATTCGGCTCTCACTTTCCAGGGCTGGCTAAGCGCGTCCAATAAACATGCTGCGACCCCGCTGTTACAATTCCCTGTTTCATTAAACAATTGTTGGTCAGAACTTCGCGCTTCACATACACGTACTGTCTTGTGGGCGTTCGCCAGTCCCGGGAGCCTTTTCTTGGAAGATGTCCAGGTAGTCGCGATGCTGGTCCGCCGGTGCGTTGCCGGCGATGCCGCAGCCTGGGAGGAGATCGTCCAGACCTACAACCGGCGTATCTATAACATCTGCTACCGCTTCGCCGGATCAGCCGATGACGCCGAAGACCTCGCCCAAGAGGTTTTCATCAAGATGTACCGCACGCTGGCCAGCTACGATCCCAGTAAAGGCGCATTCGTTACTTGGGTGACGACCATCACCCGCAACCTGCTGGTCGACCACTTCCGTAAGACCAAGCAGGATCGCATCACCGACTCGATCGACGCGGTCTCATCCGCTCACGAAGACGCTCAGCCGCTCAGTGAGCAAATTCAGGACCAATCTGCGCCTCCCGACGCCCACGTACGCAGTCGGGAGGTCGGCGAAACCGTTCACGCGGCCTTGGCGAAGCTCTCGCCAGAGCTGCGCGAAGCTGTGATTTTAAGGGACTTACAGGATTTTGATTATCGTGAAATTGCCACCGTTTTGAAGGTTCCGGAGGGAACTGTGAAATCTCGAATAAATCGTGGCCGCGCGGAACTTGCGCGCCTACTACAACGTACCTATAGGCAGGTGATGTGATGCCAGACGACACCAAAAACGGAATGCAGTGCCTCGAGTTCGACGGCCTGCTCAGCGACGCCATCGATGGCTTGCTGAGCGGGGCGCAACTGGAGAGCTTCCAGGCTCATGCGCGCAGTTGCACGGCGTGCGGGCCGCTGCTTGCCGAAGTCGAGGCGGGCCGCAACTGGCTGAAGGATCTCACGGAGGTGGAGCCTCCAGCCGGCCTGGTGAATACGATTCTGGCATCGACGACGGGCGTTGACACCCAACGCTTGCGGGTGAATGCGTCTGCGCAACCACACGTTTCGTGGCTGGAGCGGGTGCAGGCCTGGATCTCAGGAGCGGTGCAGCCGGTATGGGGCACAGTGCGGCAGCCGAGGTTTGCCATGTCGTTCGGCATGGCGTTCTTCTCGCTGTCGGTGGCGTTGAGCGTGCTTGGGGTAAAGCCGGCCGATCTGCGCGGAATCAGCCTGAGGCCTGCAGCGATCCGGCACACGTACTACAACACGCAAGCCCGCGTTGTACGCTACTACGAAAATATCCGGTTCGTATACGAGGTGGAATCGCGGGTGCGCGAGTTGAAGCGCAACGTCGGTCCCGCCGAACTTCCGTCAAGACCGCCCGCGGGGGAAGCCGCGCCGGATACGAAAGACCATAAGAACGACACAACACAACAGCCCGAACAGAAGCAGGACCGCAATTACAGCCAGAACGAGAGTCATATCGTGCTGGCATGCGCGTGCGGTCGGCTGGGTCCGGATTTCACCGGCCCAGCTTTGCTGGGTCCATCTGTAAGCGAGCCGTCTGTAGACCATGCCTATGGCGTGTCGGTGACCACGTACAGGAGGTTCGTATGAACTGCGCCACGCATCAAGATACGGCCGCAGTGGCCTTTTGCCGCACGTGCGGCAAGCCACTCTGCGCCAATTGCACTCGCGACGTTCGCGGAGTCATTTACTGCGAGCCGTGTCTCGCAGCCCGTCTCGAAGGGACGGTGCCAGCAGCAGGCTTTGTGCCGCCGCAGAATGTATATCCGGGACAAACTGTTTATCCGGCGATGGGAACGCCTGCGGCCGGTCCGCGGCCTTCATCGGGGCCGAACCCGGCAGTGGCTGGAATCCTGGCGGGATTTTTCCCTTTCGGCGTGGGCGCTGTGTACTGCTCGCAATACGCCAAAGGACTCGCCCACCTGCTGATCTTTGCCTTGCTGATTTTCGGTACCGACCATGCTGGAAATTGGGACTGGGTATTCGGCATTGGCATTGCGTTTTTCTACGTTTACCAGATTATCGACGCGGTGCGTACGGCGAAGGCTCTGCAAGAGGGGTTGCCCGCGCCTGATCCCATGGGACTCGGCCAAGCCTTCAGCATGGGAGAGAAATTTGACAGCGGTAAAGTGCCGGTGGGCGCCGTCGTTTTGATTGGACTCGGCGTGCTTTTCTTGCTGCACACCATGGGCATCATGGAGTACGGCTTCGAACGCTACTGGCCGCTGATCATCGTTTTCCTCGGGGCCTGGATGTTCTACCGCCACTATGAGCGATCCCGCCGAGTCTGCACTTGCGGCCGTTGCAGTACGCGCTGGCTGATGGGGCCTGCCATGGTTCTCACAACCGGAATTTTGTTCCTGATGCAGAGCACGGGTGTCGCCGAACTCGACCGCACCTGGCCCGCGTGGATCCTTGTAGTCGGCGTAGTCAAACTGGTGCAGAGCAGCGCGTCCTCGGTTGGGCACGTCGGCCCGCTTCCGCCGGGGCCGGCTGCCGGAACTCCACCGATGCCACCACCTTCTAACCCAGTGCAGCCCGGACCTACGTCTTCCTCCGGGGAGGTGAATCATGTCTAACGTTCAAACTCCTCTGCCACCGGTTCTTCCGCCCTACGTGCCGCCGCTTCCTCCTCTGCGGCCGCGCCGACGATCATTCGCTGGCCCGGTCGTGTTAATCATCCTGGGCATTGTTTTCTTGCTGGGCAATCTGCACATGCTCTCGTGGTCGCGATTGGGAACGATCTTCGCCCACTATTGGCCCGCATTGCTGATTCTCTGGGGCGTGATCAAGCTGATCGAATACCAGCAGGCCCAGCGCGATGGTGTTCCGGCGCGCGGCATCGGGGTCGGCGGAATTTTCCTGGTTATCATTATCGTCGTCTGCGGTTTGATCGCCACGCAAGCCACTCGCTTCAACTGGGGTGAAGTGAAAGATAACCTGAACATCGATGACGGCGATCTGGATAACATTTTCGGCGAAACCTATAACTTCGACGATCACTTGGAACAAGATCTGCCGCCCTCGACCACCAGCCTGCGCGTCAATGACGACCACGGCGCCGTGCGGGTGAGTGTTTCGAATGACAACAAGATCACGATCATCGTGCGCAAGCGCGTCGGCGCCGAAAATCAGGGCGATGCCGATAAATACAATTCTCAAACCAGGCCGACCCTCACCACAAATGGCGGCGTTTTAATTCTCGATGCGAAAACACAGGGCGCCAGCGATCATGGCGTGCAAAGCGATCTGGATATTTCCATTCCTCGGAAAATGGCGGTGAGCCTGACTTCGCGCCGCGGCGATGTCTCGGTCACCGGACGCGATGGCGGAGTCGATATCAACACTCAGCACGGCGATGTCTCGGTGGAAGACATCAATGGCAACGTCAAGGTGAATCTGGAAAAAGGCTCGGCGAAAGTCGAGCAGATCAATGGCGACGTTCACATCGACGGCCGCCTCAATGAAATCTCCGTGACCGACGTGAAAGGATCGCTGCAACTCGACGGCGAATTTCAGGAGAGCGTGAAGCTCGCTCGCATTGCCAAGAATGTTGCCTTTAAGTCTTCCCGCACCGATCTCGAGTTCTCCCGCATCGATGGCGAACTCGATCTCGATTCTGACGATTTGCACGCCGACCAGATCACCGGCCCCGTGCACCTGAGCACGCGCTCGAAACAGATCCGTCTGGAAGATGTTTCTGGCGACGTGCGGGTGCAGAATGAAAATGGCGGCATTGAAATCTCCATGCGCTCGCTGGGCAATGTCCAGATCGACAGCCGCAACGGCGACATCCAGCTGACCGTGCCGGATAAGGCGGGATTCCACCTCGACGCCCACACCCGCGATGGCGAAATTCAGTCAGACTTTCCCGGCCTAAATATCGACAATGGCGATCGCGAAGCCAAAGCCAGCGGCAGCTTCGGCAACGGCAGCGCTCACATTGTTCTCAACAACGAGCACGACGGCATCGAGATTCGCAAAGCATCGACGAAAGAGGCGAGCCTGCCCGCGCCTCCGACGACACCCAACAAGCCCCCACGCGCCCTGCCGCCACCAAAAGCAAAAGTCGAACCCACTGATAACTAAAGTTGCACCGAATGCTATGCCCCTCCTGGCAGGGTGCGACTTTATCAGTGCGGGTGCCTATCCTTGCCGCGTAACTGGCCCGGACGGTTTCCCCGGCCAAGATTTCGCGGCAAGAGCCCGCCCTGAGCAAAGTCGAAAGAGTCGGATTCCACGCACGTCGACAGCGTGGGCGGCAAATATTTTCAGGCGGATCCCTCACCCGCCATCCCAACCACAAGCTCCAAAAGGCATTCCTACCCCGCATATGTCCAATCGGCTGCCCACGGTCTTTGCCTTCCGCCCCGCCATCTGAGAAACTGGCCCTGTTCCTAACCGCAACTGAGAACTGAGAACTGCTTTATGGGCCGCATCCACGTACTTCCCGAGCACGTTGCCAACAAAATCGCCGCCGGCGAGGTGGTGGAGCGTCCCGCTTCGGTGGTAAAAGAGCTTCTCGAAAACGCACTCGACGCAGGCGCAACCCGCATCAAGATCAACGTCGAAGCGGGCGGGAAGAAGCTGATCCAGATTACCGACAACGGATGCGGCATGGTGCGCGACGATGCCATGCTCGCCTTCGAGCGTCATGCGACTTCCAAAATAAAGGATGCCGAAGACCTGCTCAGCGTAGCAACATTGGGTTTTCGCGGCGAGGCACTGCCCTCCATTGCTTCTGTCTCGCGCCTGCGGCTGGAGACACATGCGCCCGTCGACTCGAGTGGAGGGGAAAATACCCCGGGCACGATTATTGAAATCAACGGTGGCAAGATGGCACGGGTCGAAGAGGCTGGACTGCCCGACGGCACCTCGATTACGGTTCGTGATTTGTTCTTTAATACGCCGGCGCGAAAAAAATTCCTCAAGGCAGAGTCGACCGAGCTTTCGCACATCGCTTCGCTGGTTACGCACTATGCGTTAGCGCATCCGGAAAAACATTTCGAGCTGCATTCGGCGGCCAACGCCATGCTGGTCGCGCCGCCGGTTGCGGGATACAGCGAGCGTGTGTACCAGGTCTTTGGCAAGGAAACGCTGGATCAATTGATCCCTGTGGCGGCCGTGCAGGCTCTAGAGCGCGCGGGACTGCCGCAACCTCCGCCGTGGCGTCGCAAAGAAACTGAGGGAGAAGATGAGGAGAGCGAAAGCCGGCGGGACCCTTCGGCTTCTCTCAGGGCAGGCTCTGGCGCTACCGCCGGCGAGATGCGGTTGCACGGGTTCGTCTCCAAGCCGGAAATTCAGAAGCTCAATCGCAATTCGATTTTCGTCTTCGTTAATGGACGCCTGATTCGCGATCGACTGGTGCAGCATGGGCTCACCGAAGCTTATCGCAATGTGATCCCGCCTTCGGTTTATCCCGTGGTCCTGCTGTTTCTGGAAATGCCACCGGGGGAAGTTGACGTCAACGTTCATCCCTCAAAGACCGAAGTGCGCTTCCGCCAATCTGCCGTGCTGCACGATTTCGTTCGCGACACCGTGCGGGCGGCACTGATGAAGGCGCGTCCTGCGCCTCAGTTCACAACTCAAATTCATGCTCACGCGACGGCTAGCGCAGGTCTGACGCCTGGGGCGCGCGAGTGGGAGCCACCATCGGATCTGGCTGAAACCAATGAGCCAGTTCCGCACCCACGCTATGATCCGGCGGGCGGCGCAGGTTTTGCGCTGCAGGCGCCAGTGGTGCCGCCGATTTCGGCGCGATTTCAATTCGAAGGCGGAATCGCGGTCGAGGCCAACGCGGCAATTCCCGTGGCTCGCGGCCTTGAGCAACATTTCGCCGACGCTGACACCGTACCCGACAACGGCTGCGCCTCGGCCGTCGAGGTCGCAGATATCGCGGAGGCAAACTCCTCCCTGGCCGCTCTTTCTACGCTTCGCCCACTCGGGCAGATTCGCAATTCGTTTATTCTCGCCGTAAACGAAGATGGCCTATGGATCATCGACCAGCACGTCGCCCACGAGCGCGTGCTCTTCGAGCGCATCCTGAAGCAGCGCGCCGCGCGGAAAGTCGAGAGCCAGCGCCTTCTGATGCCGATGGTGCTCGAACTCACTCCAGCGCAGCAAGCCATTTTTGCGGAGATTGCCGATGAACTTCATCACAACGGATTCGAAGCCGAGCCTTTCGGGGCGCGCAGCGTCGCCGTAAAAGTCGCGCCCGCTGGTGTCGACGCGTCCGCAGTCGAGCATATGCTGCACGAAGTGCTTGACCAGATTTCCCGCGAAGAGCAATCGCTGAACCTGGAAAAAATCCGCAGCCGCATTGCCGCGTCGATCGCCTGTCACGCCGCCATCAAGGTGAACATGCCGCTCGAGCAAAATAAAATGGAGTGGCTGCTGGCCGAACTTGCCAAAACCGATCATCCCATGTCGTGCCCGCACGGCCGTCCGGTGGTTCTGCGGTATTCTGTAAAGGATATTCAAAAGGCGTTCAAAAGAATTTAGATTCAATCCTCGGACGCCGGACCGCGGACCTCGGCTCTCTGGAGCACATAGTTCTGCTTTAGCCGAAGTCTGAGGTCCGAGGTCTGATGCCACTTAAATGACCGAATCCGATCTCCAACAGCTTCGCCGAGAAAAATGGCGGCTCGATGGCAAGCCCATCCGGACGATCGAGGAGGCACGCGCGTTTGTCGAGTCCGTGGGATTTTGCCTGATGTACCCGGTGCGGCCGGCGATGCCCGTGCCCACTTTCATCGGAGCGTTCGTCGGATCGGACGATCGCCTGCCCACGTGGCAGCATGCTTATTCCGATGCGCGTGCGCTAGCGGCGACGGAACTGATGGTTCGATTGCTGCGCGAGCGCGCTGCTTACGAGGCGAACTTTGTCGAGGAGAATAATGCCTTCCTCGTGGCCGCCTCGGTGTTTCCGGATTTTTATGCGCTGGTGGGGGAGCGCAATCCCAAGCTCGCGCCAAAATCGGGGACGCGCTCTCCTTATTCTCCACTGGCCTGCGATGCCTTCGAATTGATTCAGCGCGATGGTCCAATCTCGAAGCAGAAGTTGCAGGAAAAGCTGGGCGGCAGCGTTTCGCTTCCGGCGCTCGACAAGGCCCTCGGGGAGTTAGCTTTGCATCTGCGCATCAACCGCGTCGATTACAGTGCCAGCGAAGGCTCGGTCTGGGATTTGCTTTACCGCTGGTCTCCGGAGGCTGTTCGGCGCGGAGTGCAGCTTTCGGTTCCGGCGGCGCTGTCGGCGCTCTTGTCGAAATATCTGGCCAGCGTGATTGCCGCCGAACAATCGGAGCTGGAAATATTTTTTGGAAATTTCGTTCCCCGCTCGCGGGTGAAGGAAGCGGTCAACGCTTTGCTGGCGGCGCGGGAGCTGAGCTTTATCCACGTCAGCGGGAGATTGATGTTGCAGCTTACGCCTGAGAAGGAGCCGGTCGTGCATGCTCCGGTGCTGAGGCCGAAAGCCAGAGTTCGATCGGGAGACGCACGCTGAGGTACGAGGCAGGTTGCGAGCGTGGTGCAGAAGCCGCCGCGAACCGACTGGTCGTTTCCATGTACAATCGTTTCGCGAAATGACTGAAGCCGCTGATCCCGCACAATCTGAGCGAAGGTTGATCATTGCCATTGACGGCCCTGCCGGCGCCGGGAAGAGCACCATTGCTTCTCGACTGGCGCGCAAGCTTGGGTATGTGAATCTTGAATCTGGCGCAATGTACCGCGCTCTCGCGCTGAAGGCCATTGAAAAAGATATTTCGTTCGACGATGAGGCTGCGCTGCTGAAGCTGGCGCAGGAGATACGCATTCGGCTGGAGCCGACCCGGAACGGCAATCGAACTCTGCTGAATGGGCAGGATGTTTCGGCGCGCATTCGCGAGGCGGATGTGACGGAAGCGGCGTCGCGGGTGTCGGTGCATCCGGGAGTGCGCGGCTGGATGGTGGCGCGGCAGCGCGAGATGGGCGCGGGCGGCGGCATTGTGATGGAAGGGCGCGACATCGGCACCAAAGTTTTTCCTGACGCCGACCTGAAGATTTTTCTGGATGCCGATCCGGTGGTGCGCGAGCAGCGGCGCATGGAGCAACAGAGAATTAAGGGCGAGGTGGCGGCCAATCTGGCTGCCGATTTGCGGGAGCGTGACCGGCGGGATCGCACGCGGGCGGCGTCTCCGCTGCAGGCGGCGGAGGATGCTGTGGTCATTGATTCGACGGGAATGAATGAAGATGAGGTGTTAGGAAAGGTGGAAGAATTAGCGCGCCGCAAATTGGAGAAATAATTCCGGGAAGGGCACGACTTCAGTCGTGCCGCTACCGGGCCAGAAATGTTGTTGGGTTCAGCCTCCGAACTACCGCAGGGCACGCAAGGTGGGGTCGCTAGCGGATTTGAAGGTCTTTCCGAATCAAGGTGGCAAGAAAATCGGGGAACGCGTTACGTTCATGTTCGAAGCTATTCACCGCTTGCTCGTTGGGGTGGTAAGTCGGACGTGTGACACTAACAACGTAGCGATTGATCTCGTCCCATCGGTCTATGAGCTTTTCACGTCCCACCGTGTCGGCAATGAACATACGATTGTTCAATACGATGAAGGCGCGCTGCACGCTCCTTGAAGGATCTCCCGCGGGACCGTAGACCGCATCAGCCATCTCTATCAGCGCGGCTTGAACCACGTCGAGTAGTTCTCGCCACTCCGATTTCTTGTTGTCAAGGACCCAGGATCTGTGCGTCGCAGCGAAATTCAACCTGGTCCCTAACCAAAGACCCGCGAACCCAGTAACAGCCGGGACTATTTGAGTCAACGCTTCCCTCATTTGCGCTCTCCCGATTTGACATCCTCAGTCCGATATAACAACCCTATTTTTCTTCACCGCGATCCCCAAATCCTTCAACTGGGCGTCCGAAACGGGAGTCGGTGCGTCCACCATCAAGTCGACTGCGCGTGCCGTTTTGGGGAAGGGAATCACTTCGCGGAGGCTTTCGGCTCCGGCCAGGATCATCACGATGCGGTCCAGGCCCAGGGCGATGCCGCCGTGCGGGGGCGTGCCGTACTGCAGTGCTTCCAGAAAAAATCCGAAGCGGGCGCGGGCTTCTTCGTCGGTCATTCCGAGGGCGCGGAAGATGCGGCTCTGAATGTCCTGGCGGTGAATACGAATCGACCCTGAGCCCAGTTCGGTGCCGTTCAGCACCACGTCGTAGGCCAATGCGCGGACCGCGCTCAGCGGCGAAAGGGGATCGTTCAGCGCTTCGACGCCCTCTTCCAGCAGCTTCATATCCTCTTCATGGGGCGAGGTAAAAGGATGGTGGGCCGCCATCCACTGCTTCTCGCCCTCGTCCCACTCGAACATGGGGAAATTCGTGACCCACAGGAAGCGATAATCTTTGGCTGAGTCTCCGGTCTTCTTGAAAATTCCGTGGCGCTCGGCATATTTTTGCGCGAGGGCGAGGCGCAGCAATCCGGCGGAGGCGTAGATGGCGAGCTCCTGCGGAGTCACCTTGCGATGTTCGGAGACAATCGACTGCGGGCCGCTTTGCGCCGAGCCGGCCACTAGGACAATCAAATCGCCTCGATGCGGTTCCGGCTCGTCGTCAACAGTCCTCTTAATGTAGTCGGGAAGTTCCCCTTCCACGGAGTTCCATATCCTCGCCGCAGCCTGAGGGAACTTCTTCTCAATGCGTTTGAAATCTTCGAATACCTTCGCGCCGCCCTTGGAGTGAAACATGGTCTTGATATCGTCGCGCTCTTTGCGCGATAGCTCGCCGACCTTCGGGATGCGGATCGCGATCACCGGCAGATTGGGATTAATCGCCAGCTCTTGCAAATTTTCTGGCGTGAAACATTGGCGCACATCGGTGAAGGCGGGCAGGCGCAGGTCGGGTTTGTCGATGCCGTATTGGCGGATGGCTTCGTCGTAATCCATGCGGGGAAACGGCGTGTTGATCGCATATCCCGCGGCCGCGAAGGCTGCCGTCAGAAATCCTTCGACCACTGCCCACACGCTTTCGGGCTGCGGGTAGGTCATTTCCAGATCGATCTGGGTGAACTCGGGCTGGCGATCGGCGCGCAGGTCTTCGTCGCGGAAGCAGCGCACGATCTGAAAATACCGGTCGAAGCCGGAGATCATGAGAATCTGCTTGAACATCTGCGGCGACTGCGGCAAAGCGTAAAAGGTTCCGGGCTGAACGCGGCTGGGGACGAGATAATCGCGGGCGCCTTCGGGCGTGGAGCGGGTCATGAACGGGGTTTCAATTTCGAAAAATCCCTGGCTCGATAAATAATCGCGAATTGCCTTTGCGACTTTGTGGCGCAGTTCGATGTTGAACTGCATGACGTCGCGGCGCAGATCGATGTAACGATATTTCAGGCGCGTCTCTTCATTGGTGAGCGCGGTGTCGGAAGGCAGGAACGGCGGGAGCTCGGACTCGTTCAGAATGCGCAGCTCTTCGGCGACGAGTTCGACCTCTCCAGTGGGCATGTTGGGGTTGATGGTGTTCGGGTCGCGCAGCTTGACTGTGCCGGTCACGGCGATCACGTATTCGTTGCGCAGGGTTTCGGCCTTTTCGTGGATGGCGCGGTCGCGCTCGGTGTTGAAAACAACCTGGGCTACGCCGGTACGGTCGCGAAGATCGACGAAGAGTAGGTTGCCGTGGTCGCGCCGCTTGTTCACCCATCCCATGAGCACGGCTCTTTTGCCGGCGTCGGAGGCGCGAAGTTCTCCGCACATATGGGTTCGTCGTAGATCGCCTAAGAAATCGAGCAAGTTGTGTCCTTATTAAGGCGGAGGATCAGAGTGCCGAATCAATCATTATAAACTGGCGGGAGATGCGCTCTGTGATCTGGCGCACAGCGATTTGTTGGGGATTCCCCCAGCGGCTAAGGTCGCGTTCTTTCTGACAGCTTTTCTGGCACGTGCAATTCCCGGTTCCTACACTGCCAACGAGTGAGACGAGGGATCTTGGGTTGTGCCGCTGCCGGCGAAACCAAGGTTCCTCGCTTCGCTCGGAATGACAAGCGGAAAAACGTAATGACAAATTGGAAAAACGGAATGACAAACGGAAAAACGGAACGACAATGCGAAACGAATTTTATTTCGACGACGAGGTTGAACGTGCGCTCCCGCTAGAGGCTCGACGCGCTACTTCTTCGTGGCCTTTCCTTCCATCACGTTCGACCACTTGGTGCCATCTTCTGACATTTCAAAGCTAAAAGTATAGGAAGTTGCAGAAGTCACTTTGATGGTGAATTTGGCCTTCATGGTCATGCCGGCCATTTTTTCGTCGTTGGTCCAAGTCCAGATGTCGCCCTCGACCATGCCTTTGGAGTCGGTGAATTCGCCATAGCTGTTGAATTCGCGATAGGTGTAGGCCTTGTCATCGGCGGAATAGCCCATGACCGACAGGCCCACGCCGCTGCCCATGGTGCCTTTGTAATCGGAGTGGCAGATTAGGTAGAACCCGCCTTCCATCCATTCGCACTTTTCGGTTTCAGTCATGGTACCGCCGGGCATGCCCATGGCCGGCTTCATGGTGCCGTCGAGCGTCCAGGTTCCGGCGAAGACGTCGAGCTTCTTCAACTCCGGACCGGGCTTGGGAGGCGCCATTTGCGCTGCCGCGCACGCGATCAAGAGGGTTGCGACTGCGAAAATCATTGCCAGATGCTTCATGGATTTTCACCTCGGAATTATTTGCCAGATCGCCAGCGAGCGGATTTTAGACGCAGGCGGGAAGGGAGTCAATGCGTTCCGTCACAGGGCGGCAGGAAATCTGCGATTAGGAACGGGGTGATTCTCATCCGGTGACGCCGGGAAGGCCGTCGATGCTGCGGCGATTTTTCTCGGCGCGGTAGGCTTTCAATGCGTCCGGCCCGCGATTGCTGGCCCAGGCTTGGATGTGCGTGCGCTGGCCTTGGTATTGAAAGAGGGGTACGCCGTATCCGCAGGAATCGGTCACGCGTGTGATCTCGGCGACGATGATGGAGCGAACATGCTCGAAGGTGGGGAAGTTTGCGGCAAGTGCGGCAAAGGCGGGTTCATGCGCCTCGACGACGCGGCCGTGGCCATACAGCCGATAAATGTTGGGAGGGCCTTGGAAGGCGCAGAACATAAGAACGATGCGTCCGTTTTCTTTCAGGTGGGCGATGGTCTCGACGCCGCTGCCGTTGAAATCGAGATAAGCGACCGTGGTTGGGCCGAGAATGCGGAAGGTATCGAGGCCTTTGGGCGAGAGGTTCACATGGCTGCCGGCATCGAGGGGCGCAGAGGCCACAAAAAAGATACGCTGCGACGCGATGAAGTTGCGCGCCGCGTCGTCGATTAGGGAACGGGTTTTGCCATGGTTTACTCCCGAATTTTTTGCGCCAAATCTGCCCGCGCTACAGAAACCTGTTCGCCGGTGGCGAGATTCTTCAGCGCAAACGAGTCGGCCGTCACTTCGTTCTCGCCGACGATCAGAATGTATTTGGCTCCGGCGCGGGTTGCGGCTTCGAAGGATTTTTTGAGGCGGAAGGTTTCATCACCCAGATCGACGATTCGACCTTCGCGGCGCAATTCGCGCGCCAGGCGGGCGGCTTGGGCGTTCATTCCGGGGCCGAGCGGGGCGATGTAGACATCCGGCTTTTTCAGGACGCTTTCGGCGGGAGTCGATTCCTGAAGGGACATGACAAGCCGGTCTTCGCCAATGGCGAAGCCGATGCCGGGAGCTGGTGGGCCGCCGAGAGCTTCGGAAAGGCCATCGTAGCGGCCACCGCCGAGGATTGCATTCTGCGCTCCGAGAGCTCCATGGGTAAATTCGAAGGCGGTGCGAGTGTAATAGTCGAGGCCGCGCACGAGCCGGTCGTTTTCGCGAAACTCGACCCCCACCGATCTTAAAATCTCTTTCACCGCTTCGAAA
Organism: uncultured Acidobacteriaceae bacterium; assembly: GCA_963818935.1. Taxonomy (GTDB): domain Bacteria; phylum Acidobacteriota; class Terriglobia; order Terriglobales; family Acidobacteriaceae; genus Sulfotelmatobacter. Next base: position 40,151 of record CAWFUK010000060.1, on the reverse strand, counting down.
TGCTTGCGGCAGCCTTCGTCGAGAAACTGGCTGATGCGCGGCAGGGTTTCGATGATGGGCTGATCTTCCGGCACTTTGCAATCGAAGACGCGTAGGGGATTGGTGACGGCGCGGCGCTGGCAATCGGCGCACATCTTGTCTTTGACCGGCTCCAACGCCTTGCGCAGAGCCTCGTTGAAGGCGGCGCGATCCTGCGGGCAGCCTACGGAATTGAGCTCGAGATTCCAGTCCTTGATGCCGAGGCGGTCGAGGAGCGTGGCCAGCATCTCCAAAACTTCCGCATCGCGGGCGGGGGATTCGCTGGCCGCGGAGGTTGGGCCAATGATCTCAGCGTCGATTTGATAGAACTGCCGGTAGCGTCCCTTTTGCGGGCGTTCCCGGCGGAACATGGGGCCGATGCAATAGAGCTTGTTCAGTCCGCGATCCCCGAGCTTGTGCTCGATGTAGGCACGGACGATGCCAGCTGTGGCTTCGGGGCGAAGGGTGAGGGATTGTCCTTTATCGCTTTCGGCGCGGCCGCGATCCTCCCAGGTGTACATCTCTTTTGCGACGATATCCGTATCTTCGCCGACGCCGCGGGCGAAGAGTTCGGTCGACTCGAAGATGGGGGTGCGGATTTCCTGGAAGTTGTAGGCGCGGAAGACTTCGCGCACCGCGGATTCGATGTAGTTCCACAGCGCCGTCTCCGGCGGGAGCAGATCGCGCGTTCCTCGTACGGCTTTGATCATTTAGAGCGGCCTCAGGCGTCAGACCTCGGCCCTCAGGCAAGTCGACCCGGTCTTGCTGCGGTCTGAGGCCCGAGGTCTGACGGCTATCTTTCTCTTAAATACTCTTCCGTGTATCCCAAATAATTGTGGGCGTAGCGAATGATCGCTTCCTGATCTTTCTGCTCCAGCTTCCTTCTAAACTTCCCTGGAGAGCCCATCCACAACGACCCCGGCTCAACCACAGTACCCTCCGGAATCAGCGTGCCTGCGGCGATGATCGAGCCTGCGCCGATCTTCGCGCCATTCAGGATGATCGATCCCATGCCGATCAGGCAGCGATCTTCGATCACGCATCCGTGCAGCGTTACCGAATGGCCCACCGTGACATATTCGCCGAGATAGACGCCGTACTGCTGCTTCATGCCGTGCAGCACACTGCAATCTTGAATGTTGGAATGCGCCCCGATGCGAATTTCGTGCACATCCCCGCGCAGCACGGCATTCATCCACACGGAAGCATGCTCACCTAAGATGACATCGCCAATAATCTGCGCCGATTCATCGACGTAACAATTCGCCGGAATCACTGGCCGCACCCCTTTGAAGGACCGAATCATTGCATTATCCGCAGAACAAACCCGACGACAAATAATTTTAAATAAAGAAATTCAACATATCAGATTTCTTGCGCAAGCGCTGCCACGACCAGTCCGCACAGTTCTTTACAAGCCACAGACCCTGCCGTGACATTGCCTGCTTCTTTTTACAAAGTCGCGACATAGGTGTGACACCCGCCCAAACGCCTCTGCGTACTCTCGATCCTGTAAGCGGATTGCATTACGGACGCAAGCTCAGCCAGAAAAGATCAGCCCACCCCCACGAGTTCTGGCGCCGATCCGGGCAACTTCGCACAAGGAGGAATCAAATGAAACTGAACGCACTCACCAAACTGATGCTCGGAGTGATCACCATGATGGGCGTTTCTTCGTTCGCCTTCGCCCAGCAGGCCGGCTATTCTCAGACCAATCTCGTCTCCAATGTTTCCGGCGTCGCCACCACAACGGATACTAACCTTTCCAATCCCTGGGGTATCTCGTTCGCTCCCGGACAAGACTTCTGGATCGCCAACAACAACACCGGCACGTCTACGCTTTATGACGGACAGGGCAACAAGAATTCGCTGGTGGTGACCATACCCGGCGCCACAAGCAATCCCAACGGAAATTGCAGCCCGGGCTGCCCGACCGGAACCGTCGCTAACAGCAGCGGGAGCTACTTTGGTGGCGCGGCGTTTGTATTCGATACCGAAGACGGGCTGATCATTAGCTGGAGCGCGGGTACCACGGCGGCTGTGGCCTTCGACAATTCCACCAGCGGCGCAGTTTACAAGGGCCTCGCCACGCTGGGTACGACGCTTTTGGCGGCAAACTTTAACACCGGCAAAATCGACGTCTACGATTCCAACTTCAATCCCACGTCGTTGCCCGGTTCGTTCACCAATCCAAATCTTCCCGCGGGCTTGGCTCCGCACGGCATCCACGTTATCGGCAACCAAGTCTACGTTGCCTACGCGATGCAGGACTCTCCCAAGCACGATGCCTTGCCGGGAGTTGGCGCCGGGCAGGTGGATATCTTCGACATGAACGGAAACTTTGTGAGCACCTTTGTTGCTGCTGGATCGCAAAACAATCTCAACGCGCCCTGGGGCGTGGTGGCCGCTCCATCCAGCTTCGGGACGTTCGCCGGCGACATCCTCGTAGGAAATTTCGGCGATGGCACCATCAGCGCGTTCGATACCACTGGCAAGTTTCTCGGCCAGCTCACCAATTCTTCGGGCGCCACTCTGGTGAATCCCGGCATGTGGGATATGGTCTTCGGCGCAGGCGGCACGGGCGATCCGGGCACTCTCTATCTCACGGCCGGAGGCAGCGCCAACCAACCCAATTTCCCCCCCGGAGGCAGCGCCACCAGCGTCTTCGCCAGCCTCGTTCCGGCGAGCGCAGTCACTTCGCCGAGTTTCTCTCTGAGTCTTTCGGCTTCTAGCGCAACCGTAGCTCCGGGAGCCTCGACTACCTTGTCGGTCAGTGCGGCCGCCGTCGCGGGATTCAATAGCCAAATCTCACTCACCTGCCAGGCGCCCGCCGGCCTGACCTGTTCCTTCAGCCCCACAACCATCTCTCCCGGCACTTCATCCTCCACGCTCACGATCGCCGCCGCCTCGACCGCACCGTCTGGTGGAGGCTATAGCATGCCTGCCGCCGCGTTGCTATTGCCCGGTCTGGGACTCTTCGGAACGCTTCTGACAACCCGCAAACGGAAACCGCTCACTCGCAAAAGCATCCGCTGGATGACCTTGCTGGGCTTGCTGCTTTTCGTCTCACTCTTCGCTATCGCATGCGGCGGCGGAAGCAGTTCAACCAACCAGACCACACCCGCGTCTCAACAGGTCACCCTCATGGTCACGGGAACGTCCGGTTCACTGAGCCAGTCCTCTTCTGTAACGGTGACCATCAACTGAAGCAAGAATCTTGGGCAGGGGCGCACTTCGGTGCGACCTTGCCCCAGCTCTCCCCATTCCCAGTCCGGCACTCGTCCCGAAAAAAACGCCGGCGATCACTGCCGACCGCTCTTCTCCATGCTACAAAGGAATTGGTTTCCCAACCATCCTGCTCGATTCCGGAACGAGCGGGACTACACCTCCGAGCCTGAATCCCGTTACAGATGGGACTTCTATGGCTCGCTTTTCGCTGTGCGTTTTAATTTTTTGTTTGCTTATGCATGCGCTCGCCGCCCAGGACGGCGCTACTGGAGCTTTTAACGGAACCGTGGTCGATCCCACCGGAGGTCGCATCCCTAATGCGAGCATTGTGATCGTGAACCTCGCCACCGGCGCCACCTATACCGCGACCTTTGATTCCGAAGGCCGATTCTCCATCGACCTACTTCCGCCCGGGGATTACTCGGCTCGCGTCACGGCGCAGGACATGTCGCCGCAGGTAACTCCGCAACTGCATGTCGATGTGGGCGGCGTGGCTGACATGGAATTTCACCTCAAGATCGCTGTCAAAGAAGAAGAGGTCACAGTTTCCGGCGCACCCAAACTGGTCGATACGCAACCAGACGGAGTTTCAACCCTGCTCGACGACCGTGCCATTGCCGATCTTCCCGTGAATGGCCGCCGATTTTCCGATTTGATGCTGCTCTCGCCCGGCGTGACGCAGGATCCTCGCAGCCTCACTTCGGCGACCAATGGAGATTTATCCTTTGGCGGCCTGCGCGGATTTCAAAACAGCTTTCTCGTTGACGGCGGCGATTTTAATAACGCCTTCTTTGCCCAGGCCCGCGGCCTCTATCGCACGCCCTACCAGTTTTCCGATGAAGTCGTGGCTGAGTTTCGCGTTTCTTCCAACTCCTATGGCGCCGAGCAAGGCCGCGCCGGCGGCGCCGTGGTGAACGTTGTCACCAAGTCTGGTTCGAATCACTGGCATGGAACTGGGCTTTATTACATCCGCGATAGCGGCTTCGGCGGTGCGGCCGCACCGTTTGTCGACGTAGACACACACAGTCGCCAGCAGCAGGGCGGAGCCACCGTCGGCGGTCCCATCCAGAAAAATAAGATATTCTTCTTTGCCGGATTCGACCAACATTACTTCCACGTGCCGGATGTAGTCGAATTTTTGAACGGGTCTATGCAGGTCCAGCCGCAAGCCGGCACGGGGCCGTATTCTCCCGGCGATTACGATGCCACCGACCAGGCGCTCGTCTTCGCATCCGCCGCGCAGCTTACCTCGCTCGCGGGCGCTTATCCTGCCGCGCAGATCGGCAACGCCGCCTATGCCAAGCTCGACATCAACGTCTCGCCGCGAAACCAGCTTGCCCTACGTTACAACTCTTCGCGCTATTGGGGATCGAATAACGTCTTCCTCGATCCCGCCAGCCCTGTCACTTACGATTCCATCTCCGACAACGGCGAAGAAATGGTTTCCACCGATACCGGCTCCGCCTCGCTCACCTCCAGCCTCACCACACGCCTGCTCAGCCATCTCCGCGCGCAGTTCTCCCGCGACCTGCGCCAGTCATTTACCAATACCAGCGACACCCTGATTAAAGTGAATGACATCATCGACGGCGTCGGGCGCTCCGATCAACTTCCCCGCGCCACTCGCGAGCACCGCGCCCAACTTGCCGAAACCCTCAGTCTCGACACTGGGCGCCACGCCTTCAAGTTCGGCGGCGACACGCTCCATACCTGGATCTACGATTATTTTCCCAGCCAGCAGAGCGGGGAATATCTTTTCGACATCATCAAGGTGAATCCTTTTACCTTTGAACCGCAGGAAGCTGGATTGCCGTTGACCCCGTTGCGCGCATACGCCCATGCAGTACCGAAATACTATTTGCAAAGTTTCGGTGCCGATTCCTCGAACCCGAACAGCAATGACTATGCGGCTTTCGCGCAGGATACGGTTCGCCTCACCGACCATCTTGCGCTCAGTCTCGGAGTTCGCTGGGACCTGCAAACTTTCACCACTGCGGGATTAATTTCAAATCCGCTCTTTCCGCCCGCCGGAAAAGTTCCCTTCAATCCCCATAATCTCGGTCCTCGCGCGGGACTCGCCTATTCCATCGGCAAGAATCACCCGCTGGTCGTCCGCGCCGGATACGGAATTTTTTATGTTCGCATTCCCCAGATTTACAACTCGGCCATTGCCACCGAGAACGGAGTCACCGACGCGCAAGTCTTTCTCAACAACTCCGACTACTATGGCCATCTGGTCTTTCCCACCTATCCCAATCCGCTGGTCAATTGCCCGCTGACAGCTTCCTCGTGCAGTCTGCCGGCAGGATTTACCCAAGGCGTTACTAACGATGTCTCGGCCTTCGCTCCCAACTTTGTTACCCCACGCGTGCAGCAAGCCAGCCTTTCTCTGGAACGCGAAATCGCCGGCAAGACCACGCTTGCTGCCTCTTATCTTTATGTTCACGGCGAACATCTCATCCGCGCCCTCGACGTAAATCTGCCGCCACCAGTCGCGCTCAGCTATCCCATCTTTAATTCGACAGGATCAATCTTTGCGGGCGGATACTACACCGTCGATTCGTTCGCCACATGGCAGTTCACCTCGTCGCTCACCTGCCCGTTTCCTCCCTGCATTAACCCGCTGGGTCGCCCAATTGCCCAACTCGGAGCCATCGACGAATTCCAAAGCGCCGCCGGCAGCGTCTACAACGGGGCCACACTCTCCCTCAACCGCCGCCTCGCCCACGGCGCTTACCTTCGGCTTTCCTACACCTACGCCCATGCCATCGACGACGGTCAGGACGCACTCGTCGCGGGCGAACCCGCCACGGTGCAGAATTCCTACCAGCCCAACGCAGAACGAGGTCCCAGCGTTACGGACCAGCGCCAGCGTTTCGTCGCCGCTTTCTCACTTGAGCCTCGTCTTTTCCATCGCGAGCATGAATTCCTGGGGCGCATCTTCAACGATTGGAAAATCTCCAGTATCGTAACCGCCGGCAGCGGACGTCCGGTCAACGCCACCGTCTCCGGCGATCCCAATCAGGATGGCAACTACGATAACGATCGCCTCCCGGGTTACAGCCGCAACGCTTTCACCGGTCCCGACTACGCTTCCACGGATCTGCGGCTGGTACGCAAGATTCACATTGCTCCACGCTACCGGATCGATTTCTCCGCCGACTCGTTTAACCTCTTTAACCGCGATAACCAGCGCGTGGAAATTACCTCCGAAGGCTTGACCGCCGAAGCCACAACTTTCACGCAGTACTCCACCTACGTCAACGGAGTTCCCTATCCCGCCTACTACCAGCAGCCGCAGGATTTTCTGAAACCGAATGCAGCCTTCGCCCCGCGCCAACTTCAGCTAGGCCTGAAACTGGTGTTCTGAACAAAAGGCGTTAGCGCTCAGGCTGCAATGACCAGCCCGGCGCAGCTCCACCTTTTCATAAAAAAGCGGGAGAAATTCGGATCCCGCCCAGGCACCGCGATCCCGACAAAAACATCGTAATCAAAAACCCTGAAAGGCTGGCAACGAATCTCCGCCTTCCTCGGTGAGCCAGCCTCGGTAGTTCAGCGCTGGGCTTCCGAACGAATGCAGGTGCATCGCCAGGGTCGTCGTCACCACCACCGCCGGGGAATTGGCGCAAATCGCGACGCTCTCATTCACATGCACTGTATATAGAACCATGCTCCCCCTTCCCATGAAACTGGCCACTTCGTACGAATTCCGCCCCTTCCCTATTGACTTAGGATAAAATTCTTGGCATAACTGTGTGCGTCCTACAGGACGGGTTTGGGGGTGTGTCTATTTGGCGGAAATTCGGCTGCAAGAGGGTGAATCCCTCGAGAACGCTCTGCGTCGCTTCAAGCGCAAAGTGCAGCAGGAAGACATCATTAAGGAGGTCAAGCGCCACTCCTTTTACCTCAAACCGGGTGAAAAAAAACGCGTAAAAGCGGCACTAGCTCGTAAACGCGCCCGCAAAAAAGTTCGCAAGGAGCAAGACTAAAGCAGTCCATTAGAGTAAGGACCGTAAGAAATAAAGATGGCAGTGAAGGGCCGCCCCATCCCGGGGCGACCCTGCTCCACTTGGTTCCCCCCAGGTAGAGTGGCAGACGGGATTACTCATACTTATCCATTGTTAATCCGGCATTGCGTTGTACCCATGCTCCGTTCCAGAGTGTGGCGGGCCGAGTCCAGGGGCAGTTTGAGGGGGATATAAAGAACCCGCGTTCGCTTCGCGCCACGCCTCCCCGCGTGTGGTTCGGGCGCCGCGAGGGACCAAGGGAGCCATCCTCAATGGAATTTCAGGACAAAGTTCTAACCTGTGTCGACTGCGGTGCCGGTTTCGTCTTTACTGCCGGCGAGCAATTGTTTTTCCACGACAAGCAATTCAAGAACGAGCCCAAACGCTGTAAAGCCTGCAAGTCCAAGCGCGTGGCCATCCTGGCCGCTCCTTCCGTCGCGGCCAGCGGCAACAGCAACGGGGTTCGCTACGCCCGGGTCGAGACCCGCGCCACCTGCTCCCAGTGCGGCAAGGAAACCACCGTTCCCTTCCGCCCCACGCAGAATCGTCCGATCTTCTGCCGGGAATGCTTCACCCAAAAGCGAAGCGCTAGCGCCTGAGCCTCCAACCGTCGTCGGGTTCCGGGATAGCTTCAGGCGCTCCCGAGGTTCGCGGGCGGGAAACTCAAGCCGGACGTCGGCCTGTGAACGCTGACATGCGCTACCATAGTTTCGTGCCCACCTACCACGTCGCAAACTTCGGATGCCGCGCCACGCAAGCCGACGGTGCCGCGCTGGAGCGCCAATTCGCCGTCCGCGGCCTGAACGCAGCCGCTGCCACCGAAGCCGACGTCGTCGTGCTGAATACCTGCACCGTCACCCACTCCGCCGATCAGGACGCGCGCGCCGCCATCCGCCGCGTTCGGCGTCAAAATCCTCAGGCAAAAATCATCGTGACCGGTTGCTACGCGCAGCGCGCACCTGAAGAAATCGCTGCTCTGCCCGGTGTGACGGCTGTGATCGGCAACTCCCACAAACACCAACTGGCAGAAATTGTCTTGCCGAATCTGCGCCTGTCGACACTTTCGCAGGCTGAGCCGCTTTCTTTTGTTTCGCTAGCCAGCCTCACAGCCGAGCGCCGACCCCCGACGGCCGACGCCCGTTTTTACGTTTCCGACATCTTTGCCCACACCGAACTGCTGGCCGCGCCCGTCTTCGAATCCTTCGGAGCCATGGAGAATTCGCGCACTCGTCCCAACCTCAAAGTCCAGGATGGATGCGACAATCGCTGCTCCTTCTGCGTGATCCCCAGCGTGCGCGGCCACAGCCGCTCGTTGCCCTTGCCGCAAGTCATCGAGGAGGTGAACGCCCTGGTCGCCGCCGGTTATCGCGAGCTCGTGATCAGCGGCATCAATCTCGGCCGCTGGGGACGGGAAAAAGGCTTCCAGCTTTCGGTTCCTGGCATCAAAGTCAGTGCGCCGGATCTCCGGAAGGCGGAGACCGGAAGCCGGAAGCCGACTTTTGCTTTCCTGCTCCGCGCAATTCTCTCCGAGACAAACTTGGACAAACTCCGCATCTCATCCGTCGAACCCATGGATTGGTCCGACGAACTGATCGCGCTCGTGGCCGGTTCGCCGCGCATCGCCAAACACGCCCACGTCCCGCTGCAATCCGCCAGCGACGCCGTTCTCCGTCGCATGCGCCGCAAATACCGGCCATGGCATTACCGCCAAAAAATTGAAAAAATTCGCGCCGCCATGCCCACTGCCGCCATCGGCGCCGACGTCATGACCGGATTTCCCGGCGAGACCGACGCCGAATTCGAGGCCACCCGTCGCTTCATTGCGGAACTTCCATTCACCTATCTCCATGTCTTCACCTACTCGGCCCGCCCCGGCACTCCCTCCGCCGCGATGGCCAAGCAAGTTCCGCCCCAAGTTGCCCGCGAGCGCAACAAAGTTCTTCGCGAACTCGCCGCCGCGAAAAAGCTCGCCTTCATGAAATCTTTTGTCGGCCAACAACTCCAAGCCATTACCCTCAACGCCGGCCCCAGTGCCGATTCCACCGAGGCCCTCACCGACAATTACCAGAAACTCTATTTGCGAGGGCGCCATCAGCCCAATCACTGGATCAAGGCAGAGATCGATGCCGTAGAGGACGGAGCTCTTCTGGGGCGCATCACCGACTTGTCGGAGCTCATTCAAGATGGCCAAAGATAATTGTTGACAATTCCAATCGATTTAGTAGACTAAATGCAGAACCCAACCTGTTTAACTCCAAGGGGCTCATCGACGCTTGCTATGAGCGGCTTACGTCGATGAGCCATTCTCATTCCGTTATCTTGTTTGCAGCCATAAAGAAAAGGCTACGATTGCTATTGTGGCCTTGTCACTTTCTAGCGTCCTTCGCGATTGCCCAAACGCGCGGCCTCGTTAGTCACCCGTTCCAGACAGCGCCGAGGTGATCGATCCGCTTCCCGAATTGTCGTCCACTGTCAGCGTAGCGGACTCGGCCCCCACGATTGACGGCGTGAACTGAACCGTGATCGAGCACGACGCGTTCTGCGCCAGACTGCTGCCGCACGTGTTCGTGGTAATCACAAAATCAGCCGCATTGGTCCCGGTCACCGTGATGCTGCTGATCGTTACGGTGAAGGCGGGATTGCTGATGTTGGCCAGCGTGTATACCTGGGATTTGCTGGTGCCCACTTTAATGGTGCCGTAGTTGTGAGTGGCGGGAGTCAACGTCACCACATTGCCAGTTCCCGATAGCGCCGCGGTGGTCGATCCGCCCGACGTGTTGTCGTCCACGGTCAGTGTCGCCGACTCCGCCCCCGCGGTTGAAGGCTTGAACTCTACCGTGATCGAACACGTCGCACTCTTTGCCAGCGTGGCTCCGCAGGTGTTCGTCGTAATGATGAAATCACCTTTGTTTGTCCCCGTGGTCGTAATGCTGCTGATGTTCAACGTGTAGCTCGAAGTGCTGGTGTTCTTCAGCGTGAACGTCTCGGACTTAGTGCTGCCTTCGTTGATGGTGCCGTAGTTGTACGTGCTGGGCGTCAGCGTCGCAGTGGGATAAGCTCCCGATCCCGTCAACGTCAGCGTGCTCGATCCCGTCGACGTGTTATCGGTAATTGTCACCGACGCGTCCTGCGCGCCGCTGGCCGTAGGCGAGAAGGTTACGGTGATCGTGCACGTCGCATTTGGAGCAAACGTGCCAATGCAGTTGTTGGTTTCCGAGTATTCCTTCGGATCAGTCCCAGTCAGCACGACCTTCGTGATCGTGAGATTCACCTGCCCATTGTTCGTCAAGGTCGAGGTCATCGCCGAACTGGTCGACCCCACCTCAATGCTTCCAAAGGCGAGCGTGGACGGAGTTAGCTTTACCGTCGGATAAGCTCCCGTACCGTTCAAGCTGACAGTTTGCGTCTTGCTGTTCGCATTGTCAGTCAGAGTCACATCCGCGGTCAGCGATCCGCTGGTTTGCGGCGTGAACGTGACTGTGATGGTGCACGATGCACCCGCGGCCAGCGAACTGCCGCAGTTATTGGTTTGGCTGTAGGACGATACATCCGTACCGGTAATCTTGATGCCCGCCGCATTTCCGCCAGTGAAAGTCAGCGTGCCTTCGCCAGTATTGGTCACCGTCACATTTTGCGGCGTGCTCGAGGTCTTTACCAGCACCTGCCCGAAGGACAGCGATCCCGGCGAGAGCGTCACTGCAGGCGATCCAGTTCCCGTGCCAGTGAGGCTGACCACTTGCGGGCTAGTCGGATCGCCATCGGTGATGGTGAGGCTGCCGTTGATCGTGCCCACCGCATTCGGCGTGAACGTCACGGAGATCGTGCAACTGGTGCCCGCGGCGAGGCTCGTTCCGCATGTATTCTTGCTCACCGCAAACTGCGACGTGGCCACCACGCTGGTAATTGCCAGCGCGGTCTTGCCGAAGTTCTGCATGGTGACGTTCTGCGCCGCGCTCGTCGTCCCAGTCTGCTGATCTGCGAAGGTCAGCGAGACCGTATTCAGGCGAACCTGTGTCGTTGGGATCACCACGTTCACAGTCACCGTGCGAGTCTGGCTGCCGGAGTTCCCAATCACCGTCACAGGATAGGTTCCCACCGCCGTCGCCGTCGTATTATTCACCGTCAGCGTGGTCGTCCCCGAGCCGGTAACCGAAACCGGATTGGTAGCCGACAGTCCCTTTACTTCTGAGATTCCATCCAAGGTGAAGCTCACCGTTCCATCGAAGGTTGACAACGGCGTCACAGTCAGGTCGAAAATCGTCTGGCCCGCGGGGTTCGAAGTCACGCTGGCAGCATTTGCCGTGACCCAGTAATCGCTGGCGTCTGCCGTCACGTTGCACGCAGTCTGCGGACTGCCGCTCGGAGCCGAGAAGGTTGATTCCAAATCTTGTAGCGTCGTGCCCTGCCACCCCGCCAAATCCTCCACAGTTGAAAGCACCGGTACCGGAACAATCCATTCGTTGCTCGAACTCGCGTTCCACCACGTGTTGTTATTGGAATCGAATCCGATCAGGAACGTCGTCCAGTCCGAACCATTCAACTGGCCATCGGTAAAGAGCAATTGCCCGCTACCCACTCCCTCGATCACATTGCCAGTGTTGACCATCCCTTGCGTGATGAGGTTGTAGACCTGACCGGTGAGCCAATCGGTGATTTCAATGCCTCCCGCCGTTCCGGTGACGGCCCACTGCGATCCATTGTTGTTGTACAAAACGCCGTCGGTAAACGAAACGTATTCGGAATTCCGAATGGTAAATCCGCCGGCGGAATTTGCATTCGTCTGGTTGCAAACGTAACTGCCGCTAAAGGAAATCGGGCCCGGGTCTTTTTCCGCGAACAGACCGGGGTACAAATTTTCAGAAGAGATTAGACCGCTGCCGGTAATGCTCACGTTATCGGTATCCCAGTGGATGCCGTAGCTCTCGTTGTATTGCGCTGTATAGTTTGTAAGTTGGTCGGTGTGCGCCTCCCAGGAGTGGAAGCCGCCGACGTTGCACGCATAATACGCGCCCTGCGCCCCGCGCCAGTTGTTGTATCCCGTCAGATCGTTTTGATACAAGCCAAACTCGGTGTTATATCCCTGAAACCCGCTGTCTCCGTTATGAATGGACGAGCTGTTCTCCACGGTGAAATACGTAATCGGATTATTCAGTGCTAAACCCTGTCCATTGTTCCACTGGAAGGTGTCCGTATCGAACTCGACATTGGTCGGCGCGAAGGTCGACCCACCCGTCACATTCACCGCGGCATTGCTGCGGCAAGAGTTGGCATACTGGAAAACAATGCCGCGCACCACGATATTCGACCAGCCCGAAATATTGAATAACGACGGCTCGGTGGCCACATCCACCGTCGCCGTGCTCATGTTCGTGCCCGTCGGCGGCCACAAATAAATCGTCTTGTTCGTGGTGTCGACGTAAAACGTCCCTTGCACCATCTGGGTTAGCGACAGCACTTCCGTCATCACGGTGCCGTTCACTGCAACCATTTCTTGCCGCAGCATGATTTCCGGCTGAGGATAAGTCGCCGTGCTGCATCCCGTCACCGTCGCGCAAGTTCCCCACGTGTTGTTCCACACGTTCGTGTAAATGCTCGAGTTCCCGCTGTACGTCGACCATCCCGTATAAAGCACGCCCCCGCTGATCGTCACTTGCCCATGGTTTACGGCTTCAAAAGTGATCGGCAGGCTGGTTTCCTGGCTCGAGCCGCTAAGCGTCACCGTCTCCCGGTAGGTGCCGTTTTCAATCCACACGTGCGTGCCCAGGCCGGCGTAATTGTTGTTAACGGCCTGCGACGCCGCATACCCAACTGTCTGAAAAGGCTCTGCTTCTGTTCCCGGATTGCTGTTTGATCCAGTCGGCGATACATAAAACGTTTGCGTTTCCAAGCCTTCATTGATGTTGGCCTGAGCGCCAGAAAACTGAGTGAAGATTGCCACGCTGAACAGAACTAGGACGAGTGCGCGAACCTTTTCCATGGGAGAGATCCTCAACTGTGAATTTTTCGGGCGAATCTACCGAGGGGAATGCCACGATCGGGGGCTTTCATCTGTGGCACCCAGGACAAACTTCCGGGAAGATACACCAGATGCCCTATCGATGTCTACGAAAAACCGCCGCAATACCTCTAGGGATAGATGTCTTCGCCGCTCAAGGTCACCCGCACCTAGCCGCGCGGAGCGAAGGGACTTAAGTACGCGCATTTCCAAATAGCGCCGTGGACTTTAGTCCTACCTGAGAATCTTCCTCCAAGAATGCCTTGGAAATATTTGACGATCTGAAACGTTTGCCGGCCAGATTTCACTTACCAACGACGGTCCCTCATCAGTACCCCCGACGCGACCCGCGGAAGATTTAGTGTTTGCAGTGAAAGGAGTGGAAGCGCGTGGATTCCCAGAACACAACTGCAAGGACAAGATCGTTGCATGCACCCGCGGCCGCTCTGCGCCCCGTTGTTTCAAACATTGCTGAGTACTGTCGAAAGGTTGGGTCGTACGCCAAGGCCTTTTGCCTTACAGTCGGATGGCTGCTCCTGCTTCTGGTGGCAATCTGGGCGGAGATGACGGTTGTGTTTGCTATCGGCAGCGCGGCCAGGATGATCGTCATCGAAAGGCCCGCGCACAGATACGACGCGCCTCCACCTTTTCGCTGAAATTCGCGGGGTATGCGAAGCCGCAATCCAGCCGCCAAATTCTACTTCGCTAGGTGCGGCTTCACTCCTGACCACGTCCACGCGCTGATCTTCCAGTCGCCCGCTTCCGCGTGCAGGACAAATGTCATCTCTCCCTTTTCGGTCATCGCCTTGCCATGCTCTTTGTACGAATATCTCGTCGGCACGATCACATACGCCACATCTCCTTCGACCTCTGTCCGCGTGGGCGCGCCATATTTCACCGATCCATCGGAAACGCCGGTGGCGTGCGCATGTTTGTCATAGTCAGCCGCCCAATCTTGTGCCGCGTGCGGGCCCACCCAGCTGTGCGGTGCGAACTCATCAATGATGAGAATGTCGCCCGTTGCGTATGCGGCATAGGCCGATTTCGTATCCCCGTTATTAAATCCATCGATGAATTGATGGATGGGTGTTGTCACGTCGCCCGGAGAGGCCGCGAAAGCAGCCGAGACAAGCAGAATGCTTGCCAGCGCCGCGGAGATTGCTTTCTTCATAAGTTTTTTCTGTGCCAAGAAAATTCACCTCAAGAAGTCACTTGCGTTTGTGTACTGCGAAGATTCCGTTCATTCCGAAGCTTCCATTGCCTGCATGGAACTGGCGAAGTCTTTGACTCGATCTCTCTGTACGTACGGTTCCCGAAAGAAGCGTTCCACTGTAGAGTCGAAGAGCGCGGGATCGTCATAGGGAATCATGTGCGTCGCGTTCGGAAAGATACAGAGCTGGCCCTTGGGAATGTGGTGGTAAATCTCCAGCGTATGCTCATCGCGGATCAAGTCGTGGTCACCGGCCAGAACCAGCGTCGGTGCGTTAATCGACTCCAGCGCCTTGGGATCGATGTGCGGCTCATCAAACAGCATTTGTGTCACCTTCAACTCGCGTTTGCCTTCTGGCGTTTTCTTCTCCGCCTCTGGCATCGAATCCATCGTGGACTTGGCCCATGCCCAGACCTCCGGATAAATCGCATCCTCACTTGGGTTCAGGTTCGCGGCCATGGCCGCAATCTTCTTTACCTGTCCGGGATGCCGAATGCCGAGAAGAAGCGCCTCGATGCCGCCATCACTCCAGCCCACTACATAGGCAGGGCCCGTATGCAAGTGATCCAGCAGCGCCGATAAATCATCTGTCATCTTCTCGTACGTGATCTTCTCTGCACTGTCGCCGGACCTGCCCTGATCGCGGCTGTCCATCGCGATCACTTGGTAATGCTTGCGGAAGTCATCAATCTGAGCCTTGAACTCGACGATCTTGCCTCCGTTGCCGTGGATCAGCAGCAACGGTTCGCCCGCACCATAAACTTCATAATAGAGCTTGATGCCGTCATGCATGAAGGTGTTCCCAGCGGCAGGATTGGAACCATACTTCATCGCAGCCTGATTTGTCGCCGCACGAGTTGAGGGTGGCGCCTGGTTTTGGGCCGCGATACTGCCGCTCAGAAAAACCAAGCCGAGAACAAACGAAAATACTTTGGGGATCATGGCGTGCCCATCTTACGAGTGCCATTGCCCACCGTCAACGCGTGAAACCAATCTGCTCATCGTGGCGACCTCACGCACAAGGACTGCTCATTTCCCTCACACAACTGCGACTTGGAGGGCCGGTAGAGTCTTTCGTCATCTGTTGACACCCTCCCGTGAAATTGACATACTTCCTCTGCTGCGCCAGCCGTCTTCTTCCGCCCTAACGCCAAGGCTGGTGCGGGTTTTGCCACCGTCTTCCAGGAGGATTTTCATGTCCCGTCTCTCGTCTCCAAGTCTTTCTCTGGCCCGAAATCTTTTGCCCGTCTTATTGCTGATTACAGCGCTGACTCCATTCGCTTTCGCCGACGGACCCTACACGGTGGGCTCTGCGAACACCGTGACCGCCGATCCCAATATTGTGCGCCCCACCACGACTCCTTGCGTGGTCACTCTTTTCACCGGCGCCGCCTTCTACGATTTCAATAATGAGAATTTCGACTACACTCCGCCTGCCGCCTGTCCCGGGCCTTGGGCCAAGGTGATTCTTGAGGCCGATATCAACCTCAACGCCGGCATCCAGTACGACCGCACCGCCAATTTCTGGCTGGGTCCAGTAAACATTTATTTCGGAACCACCGCTGAGCCTTCCGCCATCGGCCCTTCCTGGCACGTCGAAAACGATCTCACCGATTACAGTTCGATCTTCTACACCGCGCAGTCTGGAGTCGCCGTCATCGGCAATACCTTGTGCTGCGGCCTCACTTCAACCATCTACGCCACCGCCACACTCGAGTTCTACCCGCTTGAGGAAGGCCAGACCGCGCCCGTAACCGCGAACGATGTTTACGCTCTCTCAGCCGGACCCTCCGGCGGCACCGTCGCCCTCAACACCACGACCAGCACTCTTTCCGGCACTTTCACTTTCCCCACCAATGTTGAGTCCGCGTATCTCGATGTCTACGCGCAGAGCCAGTCCAACGATGAGTTCTGGTACACCTGCGTTCCCAACGACGTCTCCGGAGAACTCGAAAGCTGCGGCAACACCGGCTTCCGCGAAACCGAAGTCACTATCGACGGCCAGGCCGCTGGCGTGGCGCCTGTCTTTCCGTGGATCTACACCGGCGGCATCGATCCATTTCTCTGGTTCCCCATCCCCGGCATTCAGACGCTGAATTTTATTCCCTATCGCGTCAACCTCACGCCATTCGCCGGAATCCTCAGCAACGGTCAGCCCCACACGGTTTCCCTGAGCGTCTATAACGCGGACAGTTATTTCTCCGCAACCGCATCGCTGCTCGTTTATCTAGATCCCAATAGCGCGCAAGTGACGGGGGCCGTCACCAAGAACACGCTCGCCGCGCCCAACCCGGTTATCACGGAAAACATCAACTCTGGAGCAACCGTTAGTGGCACCGTGGATGTCACCTCGAATCGAACTTTCACCATTACCGGCTATGCCAATACCTCGGCGGGCAAAATTACTACCGAGGTTTACCAGTCCGTCGACTTCCACAACAACCAATATTTCGACATCACCAACTCCAAATACGAGCAGAACATCACCATCGGCTCGACGGTGAATTCGACAACGACCACGTCGGGTGGCACCTTGCCCAAGACGGTAAACAAGCAGACATTTACCTTCCCCTTCACCGTCGACATCGTCGAAAAGACCTTGTCCAACGGCGATATCGACCAGACCACCACCGCCGATCAGAACTACACTGCGACCGTGAACACCACGCAGAACAAAGTTGTCACCTACAACAGTTCGATGGTGAATACCGGCCAGCACACCGATACGCTGGAGTTTGATTCGTCATTCAACTTCCTGGGCAACACCGGCCAATCTGCCGCGCAGCAATACAGTTACTCGGATTCAACCGGCAACTCCTACGTCTGCGACCTGACCGCAGCCGCCAACGTCCTGACCTGGTTCAGCTCCGGCTGCGCCCAGTAAGATTTAAGTAGGGAAGTGCAACCACTCATGTAGAGACAGCAACCCTTGGCTGTCCAGCGGCCCGGAAGTATCGGGCCGCTTTATTTTGGCTGGTGGAGAGATCCTCTGAGGACGGGTGCCCCAACCAGGCCCGTTTTTGGCCTGAGTGGGGATCAGGCCCAATTTACGCCTTGCGCCCTTTGTTTTCTTGCCCTTAGATGTCATGACATAACTGTCCATCCGCTACTGTCATGACTTTATGTTCCAACCGGAACATTTTTGGCGATGCAGGAACGCGCGGGGGCCCGAGCCTAGCGCCGCACCATGGCAGGCTTGGCTCGTTCGTCGAGAAGCAATCTGCGCATGGTGCGCAGATCATTCAGCAGGCGGCGGCTGATCTTTATATGCTGTTCCAGCTTTTCCAGATTGTAAGACACCAACCGCAGTGCATCCAGATGACGCGCAGACTTGCCCTCCACGGCCGCTTCAATATCGGTAACCGCGTTCTGCCTTGCTTCATCAATGGCCTCGGCCAAGAGCCCAAGATATTCGCGCGCGCCTTCGATGCTATCGAATGGGGTTTCGATCGTGTTACTAGCAGTTGCCGCCATAGCGAGTACTCCAATTCTATTGTCAGAAGAAGTGCATTTCTTCAACCATGCAGGCTATCGTAGTCTCCAGATTCTAAAGCGCTTCGGTCTTGGAACACAACTACTGGGCAGCCAGGTTGCACAATCCTGCACAAAAAGGAGTACTTTCTGATCCGTTAGGAACACCGATTTTGCCAGCACCCATTGGCATTCCTCCGCCCAACCCTTTACCATGTCACCCGATGCCCCGTGAAACCGTCGTCGATCCCCGGCAGGAAATTCTGCGCACCGCCGCGCGCCTGTTTCAGCAGCGCGGCTATGACGCGACTTCCATGAACGACGTTGCGGCCGCGCTCAAACTCAGCAAAGGCGGCCTCTACCACCACTTCCAGAGCAAGGATGAAATCCTCTTCGAGATCATGAACCATGCCATGGAGATCACCCAGGAGCGCGTCATCAATCCCGTGCGTGGTATCGCCGATCCCGAAGAGCGCCTCCGCGCCTTGATCCGCTTGCACATTGAGGTTGTGCTCAGCCCGCGTGACCGCGAGATTACTGTGATGCTGCACGAAAACCATCCTCTGCCTCCCGCGCTGCGCAAGCGCATCAACGCTCGCAAGAAAGATTACATTCACTTTCTTGAGAATCTGATGACCGAAGTACAGGAGAATGTCCAGAAGCAGAAGCAATTCCGAATTCCAGCGCAGCCTTCTGCCCCCGGCAAATCCAGAGTCAGCCCCCGCGCTGCCGCTTTCGCTCTGCTCGGTATGATCAACTGGATCTATCAGTGGTATAAACCAGAAGGCGATTTACAGGCGCAGAATCTTATCCCGCAGTTTACCGAACTGATCTTTGGAGGCATCTTCGCGTGAGTACTGTCTTGGTCAAGCTTTCCGACGTCGAGCGGCAGCGCGCTCAAAGCGGTAAATCGTATCGCGAGTTCCTGCGGGTTCCGGCCATGAGCGCCGGACTCTACGTGTTGCCCGCGCGCGGTCTCGACCTGCAGCGGCCCCATCATCAGGACGAAATCTACTACGTAGTGAGCGGCCGCGCCCGCTTCGAAGCTGCCGGCGAAGATCGCGAGGTTTCCGCAGGCAGCGTCATCTTCGTTGCCGCCGAAGCCGAACACCGCTTTCACGACATCACCGAAGAATTGACGGTGCTAGTCATGTTCGCGCCCGCCGAAACGTAGGCTCGCCAGTTCGCTATGGATTACCCGATTATCCCTATGTCTCCGAACCTCTGGCCCGCGGTTCGTGAAATTTACCACGAAGGCATGGCGACCGGGAATGCCACCTTTGAAACCGAGATTCCAGACTGGGAACAGTGGGACGCTCACCATCGCAAGACATGCAGGCTGGTTGCGTTGGAACCATTCGACGACGTTGCCGACATTCTCGTCTCGGCCAAAAAAATCAACGTGCTCGGCTGGGCCGCGCTCAGTCCCGTCTCGGCCCGCCAGGTCTACGCGGGAGTTGCGGAAGTATCCGTGTACGTGGCGGCGGCGGCGCGCGGACGCGGCGTTGGCACATCGCTGCTACAGGCGCTTGTGCTGGAGTCAGAAATGAAAGGAATTTGGACCCTGCAAGCCGGAATCTTTCCGGAGAACGCGGCTAGCATCGCGCTGCACAAATCCTGCGGATTCCGGAAAGTAGGAGTCCGCCGCCTGATCGGGAAATTGGGCGACACTTGGAAAGACGTTCTTCTGCTGGAGCGCAGAAGTTCGAGCGTAGGTGTTTGACGGCCCGTGCTCAACTCACAACTCGGAACTCGCACTACTTCGCCGGGATCCAATAGATCTCTTCTTTAATTCCGGTCTTATCCACGAAGCCGCGCCGTTTCAAAATCGCTTTGCTGTTCGCGATCATATCCGGATGGCCGCAAAGATAAGCGTGCGTGTTGCTGGCATCGAGTCCCCACTGGTCGGCATATTTGCGCAAGATATCGTCAGCCCGTCCGATCTCACCCGGCCAATCGGCATGATCCCATGGCCGGCTCACCGTCGGAACATACTTCAACCAGGGCAACTCTTCGGCAAAGCGGGACAACTCTTCTTTGTAACCAAACTCCCATGGACGGCTGGCGCCGTTCAGAAGATAAAGCTTGTGCCCACCATCAAAGCGGCCCTCCTTCCAATCTTTCGCGAGCGTGCGAATGAAACTGACAAAGGGCGCGACCCCGGTCACGGTCGAAATGAGCAAATGATGGTTGCGGCCGTTTCCAGTTTCCAGCGTGAAGCGCCCTTTCGGCATTTTGCGCATGAGAAGCTTGTCGCCCGCTTGCAGCTTGTGCAGGCGCGGCGTAAGCGCTCCCTCGGGAACCAGTTCGAAGAAAAACTCCACCTCATCTTCCGCCGGGGATGACGCGATCGAATAAGGCCGCTCGATGCGCTTGCCATTCTCTTCCACGCCCAATGTGGCGTATTGTCCGGGAAGGAACTGAAAATGCTCTTCCGATTTAACGCGAAACATCCACAGATCGGGCGCGAAGTCCACGCGTCGCGCGATTTCCGCATGGAAAAACTTGTCGTCCGTAGTCGCCATTGCTTAGACTCCGTGCCCCGGAAACTGGGTTGAAGTCCTGAGATATTAAATGGGAAAACAGAATTTTACAACCGAACGGTCGTTCGCTTTAATGATTTTCAGACTTGCTAGGATCGGCCGACCATACGTCAGAAGTTGTGTTCTTCGCAGTCGGGCCGGGATTGGGTGCAACTCGAAGCTTGTCGAGTTCTTCCTGAGTTTTCTTCAGCTCGGCAGGTTTCAGTCCCTTAGCAAAAGCCTCGCCTGGACTTGAGTAGAAGTTCAAGATGTTGGCTTTCAGCTCCGGCGTAATCTGATCAAAACTGTTTGCCGCTAATTTATTCAACAACTGAGCGTAGGTCTTATCGGTCAGCGCATATTCGCCTGCCCGTGTAACGTGACCCGTATCAAAGTCAGTGTTGGTGAGCTGCAGGTTGCTCGTGCCGGCTTCTTGTAGAAGCTTTTTATATTCCTCGACCGTGCGGTCCACGCTGGCGACGTAGAGATCCTCGGTTTGTTGGTTGGGGATTTTAAAGTCAAGCGCCTTGAACGGCCCCACTTTTGGCACGATTTTAAGAAAGAATGCGAGCAGACGAGTTCCGAAGCCCGGCCGACGATAGCCTTTGCCCCACTCTTTCTGGTAGCTGGTTCGCGATAGATAATAGCGGAACTTGCGTTCGCTGAAGTTCGGCGTGTCGGCGACAATTTCTTTGCGTCGTGAAATCAGCGCCACACGCGTCATTTCGGGGATCACTGTGCTGATGGCGCGCCGGAAAGTCCCAAACGCCAGGTCTTCCTTGGCAATCACACTGGCTAGGGGAATGCCGTAGGTGTCCTGAAACGCGCGCTCCAGCACCGGCTTTGAAATCTCAAAGCCGATGAAGTCATGATAACTGTCGGAGGTGAAGTGGTTCTTCGCGACCTGGGTTACGTCGAAGCCAAATTCGGTGCGGATGTGATCTTTGGGATTGTCTTCATACGTCACCTCATTTCCATACTTCTTGCGCAACTTCGGAAACTCAATAGCCACAGCCCGATTCACCGTTGGATGTCCGCAATTATCCGCCGCATAATGCGCCAGAGCGCCCAGCGCAAACGCGTATTCATCCAGGTTTGATGCTTCGTTCACCAGGTTGACGACGAAGTCTCCGCTGCGGACGTAATGGGTGAGATCGCTGAAAAATTTGCTGCCGAACGGATAGTAGCCCATGTCTTGCACCAGCGATCCGCCGTAGGCAAAAGCATGGGCCTGTTTTAAATCGTCATCCGTCGCAGAAGGGAAGCACTGCTTGAGCAATGGCACGAGGTTGTCTTTCCAAACCAGATCGACAACCTCTTCATGGGTCAGCACCGAATAAGCTTCGCACGGCGGCGTCACGCAACTCTGCACGATCAGAATCGCCAGCCCCAGACAAATTATTTTTCGGCGGGACTGGAAAATGCGCTTCATCCGGCAACCTTTATTTGCCCACGACCAGAACCACAAAGCTGTCGGGAAGAATACTGCGCCGGGGATGCGGCATGTCCGCCGTAGGCGCTGGAGCCGGACCGAACTGCGCTGTCACCACATAAACATTGTGGGTTTTCGAATCGAGCGCCAGCGTGCGCGCACCCTTCTGCGTCGGAACTGTTTGCACAACGTTGAATTTATCGGGAGATTCCTCCTGCACCACGGTCAGCACGCCGTCTCCACCGCAGGAGGCAAAGGCCAATCCGGTCTCGTCGTCGAAGGTGGTCGCATCCACGCCGTCGCCAATTGCCGGCGTGGCTAAAACTTTTCCTGTATCCGCGTTCACGACGGCCATCATTTTGTTGTCGCAGCCCACGAACAATCGTCGATTCTTCCGGTCCATCGACAAGCCAGAAGGAGATTCGCAGGGCGCGAGCGGCCACGATGTCTTTACCGACAGTTGGTTCGCGTCAATCGCGGTCAGCTCGCTCTTATCTTCGATGTTAACGAACACGCCTCCCCTGCCATCGCTGGCGGCAAACTCAGGCTTGCCGTCCAGTTTGATCGTGCCCAGCACTTTGCCATTCGTCGCATCGATCGCCGTGGAATCGTGGCTGCGGCCGTTGAAAGTGAAAACCCGCTTGCTCCCCGGGTCGTAGAGAATCGCGTCCGGATTCTCGCCCACCTTTACTTTGCTGCTGGTCGCCAGCGTCTTAAGATCGAAGATGCTGACCGTACCTTCGCGTCCATTGCTGGTGAAGCCGCGCCCTAACTCCTGTGCCAGCGCGATGCCATGCACTCCCGGCGTGTCCGCGATATCGCCAACCGTCTTGCCGGAATCGAGATCGAGCACCATCACGTGCGTTCCACGCGAGATATACAGACGGCGCGCCGCCGCATCGGCGGTGAGATAATCCCAACCGCCATCGCCGCCAACCTTGTAAGTCTGAGTCACCTTGTACCCCGGAGCGCCCGCAGCAAATGCCGCAGCTACGGCAAGCACTATGGCCGATCCTACAAATCCCCACTTCTGGAATCCTTTTCTTGTGGACATGTTTTTCTCCGCAAACCTTTCGGGCTCGCGGCGTTGTATTCCGATGCAACTTCTGGGCTACAGGTAGCCGGAGATTTTGCATCCAAACCAATCGGGCGAGTCCCGGAAGTAACTTTACCCTATTACGCGAGCGTCTTTAAAATCGCTTATGGATGTTCTTCGCCCCAACTCGACGCAACCCGATGGCCAAGACCCTCGATTGTCCGCTGCAAAACGGCATTTGCTGCACTTGGCAGTAATGATGTTGGGAGTCGTGCTCGCGCTGCTGGTTTCTGCCGCGGGCGGTCCGGCGAAGCTGTGGGCGAAAACGGCCTGCGTCTTCTCGCTACAAAAAACCTCTCACCCATCGTCGATGTCTGGCGATGCTGATTTGAATCGTGAGTTCGATCGCGAATTGGATCGCCAGCGCCCGCAGCAACAAGCCGAGTTGTTGCTCGAGCGCGCAGTCAGCCGGTCCGACGCATCGCAGGACGGGCCCGGGAACTCCGGATCGACGAATGCGAGCGTGGCGCTGATCGAATCCCGCCTGGACAACTGGCGCGGCCAGCTCAAATGGGATTCGCAACTCGGAGACATCACGAGCGTGGCGCTGAATTCCAGCGACCCCAGCGTGCGCGTATCCGCCATCGAAATACAGATCACCGCCTACGGGCTCAGTAAGAGCAACTCCACCGTCGACTCGCTGGCACGCCAGGCCGGCTCAAATGATCGCGCGCAGGAAACCTGGGCTTTGTGGAGTTTAGGATTGCTGGGCAATCGCGGAGTACAGCCCGATCGTGTTGTCCATATCTTGACCGCTCACCTGCAAAATTCCGGCGCATATTCCGGGCAGAACGATGAAGACACTCGCCGCTGGGCGGTCGAAGGCTTGGCGCTGGTGGGAACGACTTCGACCATTGCCCCGCTGCTGAACGCCATGCATAGCGATCCTTCGGCGATGGTGCGTGAGCGCGCTGCGTGCAGCCTGGCAAAATCCGGCATGCTGAGCCGGCAACAAAGGCTCATCGCCGTTCCTCAATTAATTAACTTCTCCGAAGATTCGGCGCTTGATGCCCAGACCCGCGGCTGGGCCTTCCAAGCCTTGGCCGACATCACGCAGCAGCATTTGCCCAATGATTCGACCGCATGGCGCAATTGGTATCAGGAAACAGCGGGTAGCGGTCAGTGATTAGTGGGTAGAAAACCCCGGTACCGTGGTCAGTCGCTCGCGAGTTGTGTGGGCAACACTCTTGAGCTAGCAACACCCACCAATCACCGCTACTCCGCCATTTTTGCAACGTGCACGTCGAAGCCGGTCTTCGGCAATAAAGATGTTAGCGCAAATACTTTGAACCCATCGCCATTTACCTCTTTCTGTCGATACACTCCAGGTTCGCTTTCGATGGTTTCGCGGCGGCCTTCCATATCCGCCAGAAATGCGTCGGCTTGCGCCGAAGTAACCTCACCACCCTTTGCCCGCGTCACCACGGCTTCCGATGCATAGGAGCGCACCAGCTTCGGCCAATATTTTTCCAGTAACTCGGTGCTGGCGAAAAGATCGGCCCAGATGATGCGTCCGTTGACCGCAACGACCACCCCCACCGCTTTGCGATCTCGCAGTTGCTTGATCAGGCTCTCGTAGTTTTGCTGGATGGGTGCCGCGATCTCATCCACCTGCGCCTTGACATCTTTGTTTTCCATGACGCGCGCGTACGAACTGGTGGATTGCACTTCGCTCACGCTCGACGGGGGCGTTGCGGCCGATACTTCCATCGATGACGCAATTGACGCCTGCTGTTTTCTCACTTCCGCCCAGACCTGCGCCTAATCTTTATCTCCCATCGCTTTGGCGCGCACCGAAGGCTGCGCCATGAGTGTGCCGCCCACTACTGCTTTTCCGCCGCCTGACCCACCTCCATAGGTTGATCCCGAAGTGTTCGCTGGTCGCGACCCAGCGTCCTGGCTCCACGCAGAAAACGCTGAGGTCTACCGGGTCGCTCTCCGCCGGCACGATGCGATCTTTGCCGATCACACGATCCTGTTTGCCTCCCGTAACAATTTCGCCCGCCAACAGCAGCAACGGACGCTTCGAATTATTGATCAGCACCAGCCGGTTCACCTCCGCCGTTTCGCGCTGTACCGCGGGCTCTATGCGCCCTCGCCGTATCAGCCCACGCACATTTCCGTACTCGGTCACGACTACTTCGCCCGACCGCAACCCTTCATCCAAAGTCAGAAATTCGCCAGTGGGATAAGACTTGGGAGCAACTACAGGAAACACGGTTAAACTTCCGTGCCGGATCGGTTCCAGCACTTTGTAACCAGAGGCAGAGGGCTCTTTGGCCTCGTCGACTTCAGCTTGCACTGCCGGCGGATTCGAAACCAAAAGATTCAGGCAGATCGCTGCCATCACAACCCCGAACGAGCACACGAATACCCCAAAACCCGGACGCATCGCTCTTTTCATAAGTCCTCTGCGCTTTCCCCTGTGATTCCTCCCCGCGCGGGCGATGCGCTTGCTTCCCAGGGGGCTGTGGAGCAGCTCCGCAAAGCGCACCGCCCATCAACTCACCGGATGAACGAAAAGAAACTTTGCCCTTGCGTTCAAAATTTACATTGAAAGCGTCTAATGAATTGGTAGCATCGGAGCTTGAGTTGTGTTTTGAAAGGGCGCGGTTTCAACCCGCGCTGTGAATGACCAAACTGAGGCCAGGCTTAGCCGCTGGAGTAGCCCAGAACTCGTCAGAGTGAATTCGCCATAACTTTATTTAGAATGCGTGTTACGAAACCGATCCCGCCGGATGTTCAATCGGCAGTCGCCGAGTTGCTAGCGGAGCTCCACGCCAGGGGCGCCTGTGAAAAGGTCGGTCTGAAGCGCGAAGCTTTCGCAGAGATTCTTTGTGATGTAGCGACGAAATATCTGCCAGCGGGGAGTCCAGAAAAAGAAGCGCGCACTTTTCTTCTGACTCTGCGCATCGAAGAGCTTGCCTTGGCCCGCGCCTGTGCAGCGGGCAGCAATGCAGCCTGGGAAATATTTCTTACGCGCTATCGCGAAAAGCTTTATCAGTCCGCGCTGCGCATCGCCCGGGAGGATTCCGCCGCGCGCGATCTCGCCGACAGCCTGTACGCCGAGCTCTACGGCACCAACACGCGCGAGGGCGAGCGCGTTTCAAAGCTCTCCTCTTTTACTGGACGCGGCTCGCTCGAGGGCTGGCTCCGCACCGTTCTCGCGCAAGAGTTTGTCAATCGCTACCGCCGCACCAAGCGCCTGGTCAGCCTCGATGAAGAAAATGAAGAGGGATCCCAGTTCGCCGCTCCCGAGCCCGAGCCGGTTGTGACCTCCGACTCGCGTTTGGAATCGGCGACCGACGCCGCCTTGATTGCGCTTTCTGCCGAAGACCGTATGGTCCTCGCGGCGTATTATCTCGATGGACGTACCTTGGCCGAAATCGCCCGCATGTTGGGCGTGCACGAATCGACCATCAGCCGTAAGGTGGATAAGCTTGGCAAGTCATTGCGCAAGAAGATTCTGGCGGCTATGGTGCAGCAAGGCATGACCCGCCGCCAGGCCGAAGAAGCTTTGGAAGTGGACGTGCGTGACCTGCGCTTGGATATTCGCCGATCGTTGACGCAAGAATCCAAGTCAGCCGCGTTCCTAGATAAGAAAGAAGGGCTGCCAAGTCAGCAGAAGGCGGTACCAAGAGCGAAAGGCTAGATAGAAGATGGAAGCTCACCTCTCGATGCCCAAAGCTCGCAGCTGGAACTAGCATGCAGAACGTTCCCCAATCCGTAATCAATCGCTTGCGGTCGCAAGCCTCGGACTCGCATCCCGATGCCGATCTGCTGACGGCCTTCGCCGAGCAAACCCTGGCCGAAAGCGAGCGCGATCACGTGATGGAGCACCTCGCCCGTTGCGGCGATTGCAGGGAAGTGGTCGCGCTCGCAATGCCCGCATTCGAAGAAGTCGTAGGTGTAAATCCGACCCGAGTTACACACTCCAACTGGTTCACTTGGCCGGTTTTCCGCTGGAGCTTTGTAGCCGCCGGAATTCTGGCTGTCGCCTCCATCGGAGTTGTGCAATTTAGACACAGCCATGAAAAGACCATGGTCGCTACCAGTCTCCAGTCGACTGAATCTTTGCAGCAGGCTCAGAGAGCGCAAGCCGCTGCTCCGGAATCCAGCACTCGAACGGCAGTGAATCTGAAGAAGGAAACGTCCGCGCAGAATCCCTCGCCCGCGGATCAATCAGTCACCACGGCGAATGCAGTCTTTCAGCAGCCCCGGCCAATGCGCGTAGCCCCGCCAATGCTGGGTGGAACAGTTCATGGAGCCGTGAGTTCCGGATCGGGCGCAGGGCCAAGTTTCAAAGCGGCCCCCGTCTCTTCGCAAAATAATTTCAGTTCCGCGACTCCATCGGCGGAAGATTCTGCAACCGTGGGCAAAGCCAAACCGGCATCGCCGCAAGCTTTCCCCGTTATGCCGTCACCGTTACTGCACACTGATCCCAGTCTTATGCGGAACCTTCCGCGCTGGACCATCGGCAATAGCGGCGCATTGCAGCGTTCGCTCGATGGCGGCAAGACTTGGCAGGACGTGATCATCGCGATCGATCAATCGGATGACGTCAAGTTGGCTCGTGTTGCCCGGCCTGCGCCGGGCGTGAGCTCCACGGTCGAAGTAAGTGCCGCCGCTCCCGTCGCTCAAACTGAAACTGATTCACAAAACAGCGCTGATGCAAGCCCGGCTCAGTCCCAGGCAAATTACAACGGCTCGGCCAGGGCGAAGTCAGCCCTTAAGACTACCTCTAACTCGGCCGTAGAATCTAAAAATGCGCCAGCCTCGTCGGCCAATCCAGTTTTTCGCGCTCTTTCGGTATCGTCCAATGCCGCTGAAGTTTGGGCAGGAGGCTCCGGCGCCACGCTGTACCACACCATCGACGCCGGCAATCGCTGGGTTCGCGTGCTCCCTGCGGATTCCGGCGCGGTTCTCACCGGCGATGTCCTCAGCATTCAGTTCGTTGACGCGGTGCAGGGAACTGTCCGGACCTCGACCGCCGAATCCTGGATCACGGCCGACGACGGTCAAACCTGGCACAAGCAGCAATAAGCTTTGCGACAATGGGTGTGCGCCAGCCCAAGTAAGTTGGCCACTCGCCGTTCATTCATTACCAACACCAACACCAATATTACTTGTCACTTGTTCCCCAGCGCCCAATACCGGCTCCGCGCCAGAACCTCCCGGTCTTTCGGCTCTCTGAGTCGCACTTGCAGCCGATGCAATCCCTCATGCGGATTCTTCGGTTCGATGCTCAAGACATAACGGCTGCGCAGATGATTGCTGAAATCAATCATCCGTCCCTCAAAGCCTTTTCTGGTAGTGAACAGGTCGTATTCGCCGCCTGACATTGAAGCGATTGTCTTCGGAGTGTTCTTCCTCATAGCCTGCACTGCCTGATACCCGAGCGCCAGAAAATCTACGCCTTCGTGCATTTCGCCGATGTTGGTTCCCTCCATGGTGTCGAGCATGTTCGAGCGCGTCGGAGAAAACGCCAGCGTATAGACCGCCGTATTACTTTGCCCAATGGCAGACACAATATTCTCGACCTTCATGCCTGCGCTGCCATGATCGCGAGTCTCGCTGATGAGCAGCAACACTCGTTGCTCATCCTTAGGAGCATCTTCCAAAAGCTTTACTGCGTAGCCAACTGCGGCCAGGATCGATGCTCCTCCATCGCCTGCTTCCAAAGCCTTCAGATTCTTGGAAGTCTTTTCGGAATTGCCACTGAAATCCTGAACCAGGCGAATGCGGCTGTCGAATTCCACAATCGCAACCCGGCAAAGACCCGCGTCAATCATCGGAGCGAGCATAGCGCCGAGTCCAAGAATTCGGGGAAACTCGTAGTTCGCCCGCCGCCCAGTCTGAATCGCGATCACCAGCGAGATCTGCGATCCTTCGGCCGCTTCATCCAGCCGCACTGGCTGTTCCACACCATCATCTTCAACTATGAAATCCTTCGCGGTGAGTCCATAGACGGCTTCGCCCTTGGCGTTTCTCACCAGCGCAGGAATGACCACCACGTTCGATTGGCTATGGAGGGTTGCTTCTTGTGAAACCGCGTCACCGGCCGGTGACGCAAGAAATGAAATCAATAGAAGAAGATGAATCCTCAGCGAAAGAAGATCAGAGGCCCGTCCCAGGCTATCCCGCCTTGCGCTTCTCGTCCAGCACTTCATCCAGAGCATCTGCTAATAGATGCGCGCGCTTCAGGTAATCGGTTGCCCCGCTCTCTTGCTTTCGCTTCAATAGGTGATACTCGTCGGCAATATTCAACGCCGCCAGCACCGCTAGCCGCACCGTATCGATCGTATTGGTAGCTTCGGCGACCGCCCGCATCTTGGCGTCCACATACTCGGCCAGCTTCAAAATGTACTCTGGATTCGACCCCCGCAGGTTATACGCCTGATCGAAAATCTCCACCCGAACGCTGCTGTTCTGGGCGTCCTTTAAAGTCGATTCTTTAGCGGCCGTAGCCATTAACAAACCCTCTAAATGAATTCCTGAATGATTTTGCCGAAACCGCCAGCGATTGCTGAAACCCTAACTAGCTCGCTCTTCCGCGATCGACTCAATCTGTTCCAGCATCTTCTCCACGCGCCCGCGAATTTCTTCTCGCTCTTTTCGCAGTTGCACCGTTTCTCGCCGCAACGTCACCAACTGCTCCTCGCGTTCTTCCAGTTGCTCCCGCAATCGTTGCGCATCGCGTTCCGCCGTGGTCTGCGCCAGGCGCGCCGCTTTGTACATCTCAATGGTGCGATAAATTTTCTCTTCCAGCGCCTGAAAATCGTCTGCCGGAACCGACCCCGTCACCTGCTCAACTGCATTTGTTGCCATCAGCGCCACTTTCCCCAAAGAATTTTCAAACTTTCTCGAAGTATACTCCACCTTCCTGTGAATCTAGCATGGCTCCTTAGTGCCTGCTTGCCGTTCCTTCGTTGCACACAAAATTGCTCGATGTTAGTATCCTTCGTCCCAATAGAAGGAGCATTCCCATGAAACGATTCGCATTCGCAACTTTGCTGACGGTGATGATCGCCGCCCCCTCCTTTGCCAGGACGCACAAAAATATGTATTCGGTTCCGTGCGGTAAACTCTGGCTTGCCGTGAAGGATACGGTTCGCAATTCGGGCGACTACCAGATCATCTGGCTCGACAACAATGAGATGATCGCCTCCTATGCCATCGGCGTAGGGAGCAACATGCGGATCAACTCCACCGTATTAACTGCCCAAGGAGATTCCTGCGAAATGCAGGTCCAGACCGCCTTCAGCGGAGCCTTCAATAACGACGCCGGCGATTTCAAAAGCCGCGTGGATGCCGCACTGACGAAACAATCCAAATAGTAGCGGCGCAGGCGGGAACTCTAGATGAATTGCGGTTCTTCTGGATCAGGTTCCCGCACCGGGGCGTCGGGGTTTCCCAGCGGTGCAGGCGGCTCTTTGATCGGCGCCGGCATGGGTTCGGCGGGAGGTATGGGTAAGGGCGGCTCCGTCTTCAGGCTCAGGGTCATGACACTCTGATGCGAAAACGTTCGGAATGGAAGCCGGCACTGGAAGCTTGGATGTCTCTATGTGCCTCTTGCGGTTCAAGTTTCTGTGCACTCAGGAACGTCCTACTTTTCCTTGCCGCCCACCACTTGCGCGTGCCCCAACGCCGCGACCAGAGAAACTCCCCCGATCACATTTCCCAAAATTGTTGGAATAAAAAACTGCGTCGTGTACGTCCCCCACGAAATGGATTTGGCGATCACCAAGAAGAACATCGTGGTGGACCCTGCAATGATGTGGTTGAAGCCGCCAATGCCAATCAGGTAAGTGATGATGATGATGATGCTCACGCGCGCCGATTCCGCGCCCGGAAGCAGCCAGACCATTAGGGCAATCAACCATCCCGCGAAAATGGCGCGTGCCAGCACAGTGCTGAAGCCCGCCCCCAGGTGAGCCGCACCAATTTCCATCAAACACTGCCGCGTGTGCGCCTCGAAGATGCCGGTTTTCGCGATGCCTAGGGCGAAGAAAAACGTACCCACAAGGTTGCCGCTCAAAACCACCACCCACAAGCGAAGCATGCGCATCAGCGTCGAAACATTTTTCTGCACTAGCAACGGCAGCACTACCGTCAGTGTATTTTCGGTAAAGAGTTGCTGCCGGCCCAGCACGACGATGAGAAATCCGACGCTATACCCCAAGGCAGTGAGCAAATGTCGCCATGGCGTCTCCGGCAAATGTGCCATGAGCACGCCCTCGGCGATGAAGGAGAAGCCCATCGAAAGCCCTGCCGCCAGCGCCGACCACGCCAGCGCCGCAGGCGTGCGGTTCAATTCCTCGTCGCCCTCGCGCCGGATGGTCTCGTAAACCACATTCGCGCCGATCGCCAGCCGTTCTTCGACTTGCTTCTTCTCCGCGCGGGTGGTGATTGCTCCCTCGGCCGGCATTTCAACCAGGGTTGGTTTCTTTTTCATCGTCTCTTTTTGCAGCAGTAGGAGAGTTGGTTGAAGATCGCGCGATTTTGGATGGCCGCCCTCCTTGGCAAATTGCATCTAACTGTCGGAAATAAAGCCCAGTTTGACTCTGGGCTCAGGTTTGGACGTCGAAGATGAACAGTGTCAGAGAATCGACGGTGGGATGGAACGGCGCTGAACTTCAGATTTTTACTGTTTCTCTGGAGCGAGCCAAAATCTTACGTCGGTTCACAGTCCTCACCTGCATCGCATCCGTGAAAGGTTTTCGACAAGGTTCAAGAGCATGAGCGAAAACGGTCGACTGCAAGCAAATCTGCAAGAACACGCAAAGCCGCACGAGAATGCACAGGATGTCGGCTCAGGAGCCGGAACCCCATCCTTCGACTGGGTTCACCGCGCGCCTTTCCTGCTCGCTTCCCAGAGTATTCAATTCTCTTGCATCTCAGGTTGAACGGGATGTCGCCACCCGCAACTCACTTCGCCCACCCAACTCCCCCTATGAGTTTTCTCTGGCCGAGGACAACGGAGCACTCACCGTTCATCTCAACACCAAGAAACTGCGCCGCTCCGTGACCTTTAAGCTCAGCCTCCCCGACCATGCCATCCTCGTGAGCGACGAAACGGGCAACCGCCTCTTCGATGTAACTTCAAGCCTCGACGACAACGGTAGATGCATGCTCATGGTAAACGGCGAAGAGCGCGACCCGTGGCAAGTTCGCCGCATGGCCCTCGAAGACCTCATGTTCAGCGGCCTGTGATTTCCTATTGCGGTCCGAACGCCGACGCGGGCGGATGCAATTCAAATTCGTGTGGGGGCTCCGCTCCCAGCAGGTAGCGCACAAAATAATCCCAGCGGCGTCGCATCATGTAGAGGCTCTCGATGCCATAGCCGTGATGCTGATTGGGAAGTAACAGCAAATCGAAATCTTTGTTGGCTTTGATCAGCGCATCGACTACGAGTAGCGTGCTGTAGGGTGGCACATTGTCGTCCATAGTGCCGTGCGCCAAGAGCAGGTGGCCTTTCAGATTCTTGGCCAGACTCTGATTCGCCTGTTCGTCATAGTTAGTGGTGCCGTCCGCGTTCGTCACCAGCAGTCCCTGGTAGCGCTCGCCCCAGTCGTCTTCGTATTCGCGATTGTCGTGATTGCCGGATTCCGCGATTCCCACCTTGAAGAAATCGGGATAGCGAAACATGGCTTCCGCCGTGGCATTGCCGCCGCCGGAGTGTCCCCAGATTCCAGTGCGTTCAATGTCGATCCAAGGATACTTTGCGGCCAGATCTTTCATCCCGGCCACTTGATCGGGCAATGTGTTGTCGTCCATATGGCCGTAGGAGACATCATGAAATTTCTTGGAGCGCAGCGGGTTGCCCATGCCCTCGATTTGCACCACTACGAAGCCAAGCTCGGCCAGCGCCTCGCAATCGGACCTCGCCGCGAAGAACGACCAACTGCCCACGCTTCCCGTCTGCGGCCCGGGATAAATATTGTTGATGATCGGATACTTCTTGCTGCGGTCCAGATTCGCCGGCTCGAACATCAGTCCGTATAGGTCCGTAACTCCATCGCGCGCCTTCACCGTGATTGGAATGGGCGGCTTCCATCCAGTCGCGACCAGCTTCGAGACGTCCTCTTTCGCGACCGTGGAAATGAGGTTGCCGGCGTTGTCGCGAACCACGGTGACCGCGGTGACGTTCGGCTGGGAGTAGCTGTCGACGAAGAAAAGCCCGGAAGTTGACATCTCGACTTGGTGGTTGCCTTCTTCGGGAGTCAGCAGCGCGAGCTTCTTGCCATCGAAGCCGACGCTATAGAGCTGGCTGAAGTAGGGGTTGATTTTTTCCCTGCCATCTGCCAGGAAGTAAATCATGCGATTTTTTTCGTCGACATGGAGAACCT
Source organism: uncultured Acidobacteriaceae bacterium (assembly GCA_963818935.1). GTDB lineage: Bacteria > Acidobacteriota > Terriglobia > Terriglobales > Acidobacteriaceae > Sulfotelmatobacter. The sequence goes on along the minus strand of CAWFUK010000060.1, from coordinate 6,822 downwards.
CGGCCACGACCCAATCGCCCGACGTAATCCGATTCTTGAGCTTGCCTGTAGCGAGGTCGTAAAGATACAGGTGACCCCATCCATCACGCTCGGAAAACCAGATCACCTCGTTCGATGCGGGCAAGTAATGCCAGTTGACCCGGCCCCAGCCTGACTCGTACTGGGTGGCTGCGGTTTCTTCGAGGACGTCGCGAACCGTGCCGGTCGCGGCATCGGCTACGCGCAGTTGCTCCTGCTTGTGATCGCGCGAAGTCGAAACAAACGCCAAATGGGTTGAGTCTGCGCTCCACTCTACGTCCGCCCACTCGCCGCCGTGGCACTCCAGGTCGTCACACAAAGTCGAGCGGTGCTGATCCGGCGGCATCTGCAAACGCATGACCTTTGCGCTGTCGACATCGATAATCACTCGCTGAATCGTGGTGATCACCTTATCGCCGGGAAGCGGATACTTCCACGCTTCCAGCCTCGGATGTCCGACTTTCGTTTCCACCAGATACATTTCTCCGGTGCCGCGCTGATCCTGCTGGAAGGTCGCGATTTTCTTTGAGTCGGGAGACCACAGCACGACGGCGCGATCGCTGTGAATCCAGCCCGCGTTGTCGGTCGCGTATCCGAAATCGGTTACGCCATCGGTGGTGAGTTGCTTCTCCTTGCCGCTGGCGAGGTCGCGCACCCACAGGTTCCATTCGCGAATGATCGCCTCGCTCTTGCCGTCGGGAGACTTCACGCCGGGTTCCTGCTTCTTGGCGCTGTCGGCCGGTTTGTCTTCCGCGCAGGAGTAGGCCTGCAGATCGCACTTCCACTTCTTTCCAGCCGCCGAGAACGAAAGCCCTTTTTCGTCATCGGAGAATTCGAAGCTCATGAAAGGAAGATGGGCGGCCTCATATTTTTTCCCGCCTGAGGCAGAGAGCGCCGCGGCCAATTTCGCGTGATCGAATGCCGGTTGGCGCGTGCCATGCGCTGCGTCATAAAGAACGAACTGAACTCCATCCGGACCCGTGTCGCGATACCAGAATCTCTCTCCAGTCAGCCAAGAAGGCCGCACGTCATGGAACACAAGCGGCCGCGTGTTGTAAGGCAGGAACTTTTCTGCTCGCTGGTAATCGGCCGCAGTAACTGCGCTCATGGCTCCATTCGTCTGTTGAGCAGCCAATGATGAAACGGCGCCGAGAGTAATCGCCGCCAAACCAACCAACGAAAATAGAGAAATTGACATCTCGCGAAATCGCATCCAGACCTCCGACGGGGAAATCCACTCGAATGAAGTGTCGAACGATTGTACCGATGACTGCGGGGTAATGGGTAGGGAGCCGGATATGAGCAGCCGAGCGTATCGGCATCATGCGATGCTCGAAAGCCCGAAGCCCGTTTCCCGCATGTTATAATCCCTTATTCCAGTCGCTTAGAGCGCGGAGGACCGTATCGATAAACGTTTTATCCGAACCAATGATCGCATTCGAGCGCGCGAAATTCGCGTGATTGATGATGAGGGCGGGCAGATCGGAATCATGCCCCCCTACGAAGCGCTCAAATTGGCCCGTAGCAAAAATCTGGATCTGGTTGAGATTTCGCCCACCGCGCAGCCTCCTGTCTGCCGCATCATGGACTATGGCAAGTATCTCTACCAGCAGGAGAAGAAGGACCGCGAAGCCAAGAAGCACCAGAAGACGATCACCGTAAAAGAGGTCAAGTTTCGCATCAATGTGGATGACCACGATTACGAGACCAAGAAGAATCATGTGCTGCGCTTCCTGGATGAGGGAGACAAGGTAAAGGCGACCATCTTCTTCCGCGGCCGCGAAATGACGCGGACGAATTTGGGCCGCGGCATTCTTGAGCGGTTGATCAAAGACGTGGAACCGCAGAGCATCGTGGAGTTCCGGCCCAGGCAGGAAGGCAACACGCTGCACGCCATCCTGGCTCCGAAGAAGTCGGCGGTGGAACGCGAGAAGGAACGCGAAAAAGAAGCGAAGCAGAAAGCCAAGCTGGAGCGGAAACTGGCGCAAGAGAGAGAAAAGTCAGCAGCCGGAGCGCCGGTCGCACCGAACGCGGCACCAGAAGCGGGTCCAGAGAAAGAGAATCAGCCTGCGGCGGGTGCAGCGGCCGCGGCTCCGGAAGCTTCGTAGTTCGCCGAGGACCGGCGCCAATCGCGCCGACGATTCCAGAGCAATCAAATGAGCTGAAAGCTGCTTTTAGCCTGCCCTGAGCCGATAGGCAAAGAGGCTGAGATCTGAAAGCTTTTTACGAGGAACTATGCCGAAATTGAAATCGCACAAAGGCGCTTCCAAGCGCTTCAAGAAAACTGCCACCGGCAAGGTGAAGCGGGGCCACTCTGGACTGCGTCACATGCTTTCGTCCAAGCCCCACAAGCGCAAGCAGAAATTGGGCAAGGCTGCGCTGGTGAGCGACGGCGATCTCCACAAAGTAAAGCGGATGATCCCATACCAGTAGAAGCGATTGTCGATTGAGCGATCGGGTGATCGAACGAATGAAAACAGAAGGTTTTGAATCGACCATCACACAATCGTGAAATGACTCAATCGTAATCAGGCGCGTGAAGAGGCAGACACCTTACCTCCAGCCGCCAGTAACATGAAATAAAAAAGGAGAACATCATGCCACGTGTAAAACGCGGAACCAAACGCCGCGCCAAGCGCAAAAAAATATTAGACCGCGCCAGCGGATACTTCCTTACTAAATCAAAACTCTACCGCTCCGCGAAAGAAGCCGTTGACCGCGGCCTGAAATTCGCTTTTGCTGGACGCAAGCAGCGCAAGCGTCAGTATCGCTCGCTCTGGATCGTGCGCATCGGCGCCGCCGCCAAGCTGAACGGCATGAGCTATAACCAGTTTATCCACGGCTTGAAAGTGGCCGGCATCGAACTGGATCGCAAGATTCTGGCGGACCTGGCCGTAAAAGACGCGCCCGCATTTGCTAGCCTGGCGACGCAAGCGAAGGCGGCCATCGGCGCGGCGTAGTTGCCGGTCGAAATTCGTATTAGGGCACGGCTTCAGCCGTGCCGCTTTGTATTCACATCCTCAAACCTGTCGTTCTGAGCGAAGCGAGGAATCTCTGCATTTTGCCCGAGGTGGCAGGACTTGCATAGATCCGTCGCGCAAAATGCGTGCTCAGGATGACAGTGCAAAAAAGATCGCGTGCCATACACAGTTTCCAAATTGGCGGATTACTCGGCGGCGGCGTTAGAGAAGGCCGCTGCAGAGAGCGTTCGCGCCTGTACAGACGAAGCTGTAGCGGTTCGCAACGATGCGGAACTAAAAACGTTCCGAGATCGATGGCTGGCGCGCAAGAACGGCCTGCTTACACAGATCAACGACGTCTGGTTGAAGGGTGCCCCGAAAGAGGCCAAGCGCGAAGCCGGGATTCGTGTCAATGAACTGAAGGCTCAGATTCAGCGGTTGGTCGAGGGAGCACAGGTTGGCAGAGGCGCTCACGCCGTTGACGATCGCATCGACATCAGTCTTCCCGGCATCCGCCGCCCCATCGGCGCGGAGCATCCCGTGGTTAAGACCACCCTTGAGATAGTTTCGGTCTTCCAGAAACTCGGCTATTCAGTCGCCGAGGGCCCGGTGGTCGAAACCGACTACTACAACTTCGAGGCGCTGAATTTTCCTCCGAACCATCCAGCACGCGATACGCAGGACACTCTATTCATCGCGGGGCAGCAGAGCAAGGCGCAGCGTGATCGTCTGCTTCTGCGTACGCACACATCTCCAGTGCAGATTCGCACCATGGAACAGATGCGCCCGCCGCTGCGCATTGTGATTCCCGGCACGGTGCATCGCAACGATCCGCCCGACGCGAGCCACTCGCCGATGTTCCATCAGATCGAAGGACTCGCGGTCGACACCAACATTACCTTCGGCGATTTGAAGGGCACGCTCGATCACGCTATGAAAGAATTTTTCGGCTCAAGCGTGAAGACCAGCTTCCGTCCGTCATTTTTCCCCTTCACCGAGCCCAGCGCCGAGATGTATGTCTCGTGCTTCATTTGTGGCGGCAGCGGAAAACGAGGAACCGATCCCTGCCGTCCCTGCAAGCAGACGGGATGGATCGAGATCCTAGGTTGCGGCATGGTCGATCCCAATGTCTTCGAATTTGTGAAACACAAAGGCTATGATCCGAAAAAAGTTTCGGGATTTGCCTTCGGCATGGGCGCAGACCGGATCGCTCTGTTGAAGTACGGCGTGGATGATATTCAGCTATTCTTCAACGGCGACATACGGTTTTTGGAGCAGTTTGCATAAGAGCTTCCGCTTCTAGCTTCTAGCTAGGAGCTAGAGGCTAGGAGCTGATTCTTGAAACTTTCCTCCCACTGGATTCGCGAATTCGTCAACCCTCCGGTCGATGACCGGCGTCTCGCCGACGATCTGACCGCCGTCGGCATCGCCGTCGAAGGCATTTCTGGCTCGGGCGCCGACACCGTCTTCGAAATGGAAATCGGCACGAACCGTCCCGACGCTATGAATCACTACGGCGTCGCACGCGAAGCGGCGGCGATCTACGATTTGCCGCTGAAGCCGATCGAGCCCAAGTTGCCTGCTTCGACTAACTCTGCGCCTTTCCCGATCTCCGTTGAAGAGCTACAACTTTGTCCTAGATTTTCCGCGCGCGCCATTCGGGGCACGCACATCAAACCATCTCCTGAAAAAATCGCCCATCGCCTGCAACTGCTCGACCAGCGCCCGATCAGCAACGCCGTCGATGCAACCAATTACGTTCTATGGGAGATCGGGAAGCCCACGCACGTCTTCGATATGGATTTGCTCGAAGGCGGAGAGTTGATCATCCGTCGCGCCAAAGATGGAGAGAAATTGAAAACGCTCGATGGCGTCGAGCGCATCCTCAGCTCCGAAGATCTCGTCGTTGCTGATGCCAGAAAAGCGGTCGGATTGGCCGGAGTGATGGGCGGCTTCGACACGATGATCACCGAGAAGACGCGAAATATTCTGATCGAATCGGCCTGGTGGGATCCCGGCATTGTGCGCAAAATGTCGCGCCGCCATGGTATTCATACCGACGCGTCGCACCGCTTCGAGCGCGGGGCCGATTTCGAATCGACGGTTCCGTCCTGCGATCTGGTTGCGGCAATGATTCTGGGCTCGGGCGGTGGAGAGTTGCTCGGCGACGCCGTCGATGTGGTTTCGAGGAACCTGGACCAGGCTCCCGTCCTGCTGCGGGTTTCCGAAGTTCGCCGCATTCTGGGCGCGAGCGTCGAAGTGTCCGAAATCTTCCGCATCCTGAAAAAGTTGGGATTTGCCTTGATTCCCGAGGGGCAAGGCGACATGGAATTCAGTGTCCAAATTCCCAGCTGGCGCCTCGACGTGGAGCGCGAGATCGATTTGATTGAAGAAATCGCGCGCCTGCATGGTTACGACAAGTTTGAAAACACTTTGCCGGCATATAGCGGAGCGGTGGTAGAACTGCCGCAAGCCGTCGCGGACAAGACTTTCCGCGCTCGCGCGTTGGCGCTCGGATATAACGAAGCGCTGTCGCTCACCTTCATTTCGCATGCCGATGCGGAACTGTTTTCGTCCGCGAAGGTGTTGGAATTGGAAAATCCGCTGAGTGAAGAAGCCTCCGTAATGCGAACTTCCATGGCTCCCGGCATGTTGGACATGCTGGCGTGGAATCTCAATCGCGACGTCGAAGACGTACGCTTGTTCGAGATGGGTCGCGTTTACGAAATGCGTGACGAGCGGGTCGAACCAGCGCGCGCCTGTCTCGGAGCGACGCTCACGGCGATGAAACGCTGGCTTCCGGTCGGCGGCATGCTGGATCTTAGCAAGGGCGCAAACTTGCCATCCAAGCCAAAGGAAGGCTTGAGCGGGGCACCCGCGGACATTGTAGAGGCGTTTCGTTCATTCAAGGGTGATGTGGAAAATCTGCTGGCGGCGTTCGCCTGCAGTGATCTGAGTTTCGATCGCGACACGGCGGAGTATTTTCATCGCGGACATTCAGCGCGAGCGCTCGTGAATGGGACAGCAGTGGCGCACTTCGGGCAGCTTGCCGACGATGTGAAATGGCAGCGGAAGTTGCGGCAGGATGTTTTTCTGGCGGAGTTCGATCTCGAGCGGTTGCATACGCTCGGCTTGCGCATCGTGAAATTCGCGCCGCTGGCAAAATATCCAGCGGTCGAGCGCGATTTCTCGTTCGTTTTCGGCGATGAAGTGGAATTCGAAACGATGCGGCGTGCCGTGATGGCCCTGGGTATTTCACCGCTGCGTGAATTCAAACCCGTGGAGGTTTTCCGCGGTGCTTCCATCGGCGCAGGAAAGTATTCGATTCTCTTGCGAGCCAAATTGCAATCGAATGAGGCGACGCTGCGGGACGATCAGACCGCGACCTGGGCGGCGGAGATTGTTAAAGCGCTGCAAGCACTGGGTGGCTTGCAGCGGGCGTGATCCCATTGCTGATTTGTTGATTTTTGATGATTGATACAAAATTCGCCAACCCCCAGCAATCCAGATCAATCAACAATCAGAAATCAATAATCAACAATTCTTCCTGTGCTAATCTGCCACCTATGTCGGATGTGATTTCTCCTGTTTCCCAAAAGCATTTTCTCAGCGATAAGGTCGCGCAATTTACCGAATCGGTGATTCGGGAGATGACGCGGCAGGCCATGCTCTATGGCGCGGTCAACCTGGCACAGGGATTCCCAGATTTTTCTGCTCCGGCGCAGATTAAAGAAGCAGCGCGCCATGCCATTGAAGGCGACATGAATCAGTACGCGATTACCTGGGGAGCGAGAAAGTTGCGCGATGCGATTGCACGGCAGATGGGCGTCTGGCAGGGAATTAC
>CAWFUK010000059.1:0-157203 GCA_963818935.1 uncultured Acidobacteriaceae bacterium | reverse complement strand
GTAGTCTTCTTTCGTTCAGTTGAGCATTGCTTACACCTTCTTCCCCAACTCATTATCAAACGGAGGCTCATCCAGCCCCGGCAACTCCCGCTTCAAACTTCACGCAAAACACAGTGTGCGCCATACCCTTCCTTCAATAAGAAATTTCTACCGGATTTAATTATAAAGGGACATTCGATGGAGAGACGTACCATGGAGCGGCGGACGCAGCCTGCCCTGAGCGAAGTCGAAGGGTCCGCCCGCCGAGCGAAGCGAGGCAGCCTCAGCGCGAACCCGCAGACATCGCGAAAACCCGAGCCAACTCCGAATCACTAACCAAAGAGCCCGGCTCCAAATTCTTCCCAACCTCCGTAACCTTTCCCTTCAGACCAACATAAACCGCGTTGTAAGGCTCATCCCCCACATTCTCGACTTTATGTTTAAACGGCGGAAACCAGCGTGCCTCACCAGCCTTGGCATAGACGTCGGTGACCTTGCCATTCTGGTCCGTGAATTTGAGGTGCCCGCCCGTAACAATCACCACCACACCGCCCGGATGTTCATGCATCTCCGACTTCTCATGCGGACCATAATGCACACTCACCACCTGCACCCGTTCGTTCTCGAACAGCAGCCGGTAGTGTTTGGGCGCAACTTTTGTGGGATCCTGCGCCAACGCCGCAGAGAAGAACAGACAAGAAAGGGCCACCGTGCACAGAAGTCGGCACGACATGGTGCGTCTCCTTATTTGATGTAAGTGCGACTCCCCAGCAATTGAAGCCACGCTACTCCCGTAGCAAACCAGTGTCAACGATTCGCACCCGAATGTTCCAAGGTGATTAACTGCAAGACTTTACGCCGCGCGGAATAACTCCAAATTTTGTCATTCCGAACACGCGCGAAGCGGCGGGCCCGCCCACCTTTGCCACCCCCAGTTGAGACGATCTACCAGGAGAAGCACGCGTTCGTGTTCGGCGTCGTCTTGCTCGTCGGCGTCGCGGTCATCGCGTTCGTGGCGTTCATGGAGCAGGCGCAGCGGCGTCATCCCGGTCCAGTACGCGAAACGCATGGTCGGCCGCAAGATGTACGGCGGCACCTCGACCTACATCCCGCTCAAGGTGAACCAGGCCGGCGTCATCCCGGTCATCTTCGGCTCGTCGCTGCTGTACATACCGCAGCTGGCCGCGCAGCTGTTCGGCGGGGTGAACGGCGCCCACCCGAAGGCCTGGGCGGACTGGGTGGTGGTGCACCTGAGCTACGGCGACAACCCGGTCTACATGGTCGCGACGTTCCTGCTGATCATCTTCTTCACGTTCTTCTACGTCTCGATCACGTTCAACCCGACCGAGGTCGCGGACAACATGAAGAAGTACGGGGGGTTCATCCCCGGCATCAGGACCCGGCCGGCCCACGGCCGAGTACCTGAGCTACGTGCTGAGTCGGCTGACCACTCCCGGCTCGATCTACCTGGGGCTCGTCGCCCTGATTCCGCTGGTCGCCATCGGGCTCCGCCGGCGCCACGCAGCAGTTCCCGCTGGGCGGCACCAGCCTGCTGATCATGGTCGGGGTGGGCCTGGACACGGTGAAGCAGATCGAGAGCCAGCTACAGCAGCGTAACTATGAGGGTTTCCTGCGGTAGTGCGCGTCGTCCTCGTCGGGCCCCCCGGTGCGGGCAAGGGGACGCAGGCCCCACGCCCAATAGCACACTTGCGGACAGACTCATCACCGAAGTCGCGGTCAAGGTGCGCATCACGTTCTCCAGCAAACGCTTCACACCGCTGGCGAAAACTGCCTCTTCACGCTCTTCCGCGTGGTAACCCTTGATGACGCGAACTCCGCCCAGCGATTCGGTAAGCCGCCCCGTAACCTCGGCGCTAATTTTGCTGCGCTCGCGAAAGATGGGACGGATCGTGCCAAACGCCTTGGTGAGAGCAATTGCGAAGCACAACAAAAATCCTAGAGCAAGACCCGTCATCAGCGCGCTGATTCGCACCAGCAACACCAGCGCGATGCCGGAAGTAAGCAGTCCTCCCACGAAGTCGACCAATCCCGTTCCCAGCAGGTTGCGCACGCCTTCGACATCACTCATGATGCGCGACACCAGCATGCCGGTTTTGTTCACATCGTAGAACGCGACCGGAAGGCGCGAAATGTGCGCCTGCACGCGCTGGCGCAGTTCAGTAATCAGCCGCTGCGCTTCTTTGGAAAGTAATTGAGTGAGCGCGAACGACGTGATCCCCTGAATGATGGTGGCTCCCAACACGAAGAGAACCAGCCGGTCCAGCAGATGCAGCGAACGCTTCGGAATGACGCTATCGAAAAGGAACTTTGTGGAGTAGGGGAGGACCAGGCTGGCGACCCGGTTCACGGTCATCAGCAGAAAGCCGAGACTGAGCAGCCCGACGCGCGGGCGCGTCAGCTCCCAAACGATTGGGAGGACGGCGCGTAATCTTTGGACCTTGGGCGTTTTCTGAGCTGGCTTGTCTGCTGGATTCAATCTCTTGTTGGACTCCTCCTAACCTCGATTCGCTTCATTATTACTGTTACTGCATTGTGACACGCCGCGGCCAACCGTTGTATCCTCGGTGCGTGCCACGTCCGCCTTCGCCGGAGCGCTCTCCAACCCTGGGCCTGCTGCTCAGCCTGATTATTACGCTCGCCGCCGTGGTGGCCTACTCGGCTTATATCACCTGGCAGATCGCGGGACTGCGCAAGCTGCAATCCGAAATGATCGACCGCAATCGCAAGGATTCTCTGCAGTTGCTGCGCATCCAAAACGATTTGCACCTGCTCGCGGTGGCCATGCGTGACATGATCGACAATGACGAGCCCTACCCGCTCACCGCGTGGTCAGGACAGTTTCAACGGATTCACACCGACTTGGACGATGCCATGCGCCTGGAAGCGGCATTGGCGCCGGTGGGCCGCAGTGCGGAGCAAAGCGCTTCGCTCAGCAGCTCGCTGCGGCAATTGTGGGACGCGGTCGACCGCGTGTTTGCGCTCGCAGGCGAGGGTCAAGAGAAAGAGGCCAGACAGCAGATACAACTTTCACTGCAAGCGCGCCAGGCGGCGTTGAGCACGACCGTGGCCCGACTGCTGGTGCAGAACAGCGAGAACGAAGAGCAGGCGGCACAGCGGGTGGTCGACATCTACGACCGCGTACAACGGCAGGTCTATATATTTCTGGCGGCGACGCTAGCCGCGATTCTGCTGACCGGTCTTTCTTTGATCCGGTGGACGCGCAGGCTATTCGCGCGCATGGCCGAATTATCGGAGCGGCGCAGCGAACTGGCGCAAAAATTAATTTCCACCCAGGAGTCAACCTTGCGATACATTTCGCGCGAACTGCATGACGAGTTCGGCCAAATACTTACGGCGATGGGATCTATGCTCGGCCGGGCCGGAAGTCATGCTCCGGAAGGCTCATCGTTGCGTGCCGATTTGAACGAAGTGCGCGAGATCGCTCAGGAGACGTTGGATCGGGTTCGCAGCTTGTCGCAAGCCTTGCATCCCGTAATGCTGGACGAGGCCGGACTTGAGGCTACACTCGACTGGTATATTCCGACCGTGGAAAGGCAAACCGGAATTGCCATATCTTATGATAAGCAGGGCATACCATTCGAGATCGACGGCAGTGCCGCGGTGCAAATTTATCGCGTGCTGCAGGAAGCGCTGAACAACATCGCGCGGCACTCCGGAGCAAAGCAAGCCTGGGTACGGCTGCGCTTTCTGCCGGCGACGCTTGAGTTGGAAGTAGAAGATCGGGGTGTAGGGTTTAATGGACAGCCTGCCAGACAGGGCATTGGTTTGGTCGCGATGCGGGAACGCTCGGAATTGATGGGTGGGCAAATTGTCTTTTCCAATCCCGTCACTGGCGGCACATTAGTACAGCTGACGGTGCCGCGAGAGAAGATCGCGGCGCGAGAGAAGGACTAACTAGATGTCAACCAATCTGCCAAAAAGAATCTCGGTGTTGCTGGTCGATGATCATAGCCTGGTGCGGCGAGGCTTTCGCCGTATGCTTGAGGACGAACCGGATATGACCATCGTCGGTGAAGCTGGCGATGGCGAAGAGGCGATCCGATTGGCGCGTGAGTTGAAGCCGCAGGTAATCGTGATGGACTGCGCCTTGCCCAACATGAACGGCCTCGATGCCACGCGGCAGATTCTTGAAATCCTGCCAGAAACCGCGGTGCTGATGCTCAGCATGCACTCGGAAAGCACTTGGGTACGACAGGCAATCGCAGCTGGCGCCAAGGGATACATTTTGAAGAATGCGATGAACCTTGAATTGGGGCCGGCCGTGAGACGCGTAGCGGAAGGCGAAACCATTTTCGATCCTCAGGTGGAGTACGGTGAAGCGCTGAAAGGCGAGCGCAACAGCGGGCTGACTCCGCGCGAGCTTGAAGTGTTGCAGATGATTGTGGACGGCAAGTCGAACAAAGAAATCGCCACGGCTCTCGATCTCAGCGCAAACACGGTAGCCGTTCATCGCGCCAACATTATGAACGCCCTCGGCATACACAAGACAGCCGAGTTAGTGGTCTACGCCATTCGCGCCGGGCTGGTAAACGTTCCGTGAATCGCAGATCATTTCTGCGCAGCGTGGCAGGTCTGGGATCCCTTTCGCACCTGCCCCTTCTGCGCGCTCTGGGCATGTTCGCCGCGCCTTCGGCTTCGCCGGGTTTCCGTTTCGTCGATGTAACTTCGAGCGCGGGCATCCAATTTCAGCACAACGGCGGTGCCTTTGGGGGCAAGTATCTGCCCGAGACTCTGGGTTCGGGCTGCGCGTTTCTCGACTATGACCGCGACGGCTGGCAGGACATCCTTCTGATCAACGGGATGGACTGGCCCGGCCACAAGCAGAAACGCACCACTCTGCGGCTGTATCGCAACAACAGAAACGGTAGCTTCACCGACGTAACCACCCGCGCTGGTCTGGATCTTGAAATGTACGGCATGGGCGTCGCGGTCGGCGATTATGACAACGACGGCTTTCCCGATATTTTAGTCACCTGCGTCGGACAAAACCGGTTATTCCATAACACCGGCAAGGGAAGTTTTACTGATGTAACCAACACCAGCGGATTGGCGAAGCGCCTCGGTTTCAGCACGTCGGCTGCGTGGTTCGACTATGACCGCGACGGACGGCTTGATCTTTTCGTCTGCAATTATGTGAAGTGGTCGCCGGAGCATGATGTGTTTTGCAGTCTGGACGGGAAGCACAAGTCTTATTGCACGCCGGAAGCCTATCGCGGCGAGACCTGCTGGCTGTTTCATAATCGCGGCAACGGAACCTTTGAGGATGTCACCGCCTCCAGCGGAATTTTTGACAGCAGTTCCAAATCTCTGGGCGTCGCCATGCTCGACGATGACCAGAGCGGGTGGATTGATCTGCTGGTTGCCAATGACACTCAACCCAACAAGTTGTATCGCAACCAGCGCAATGGAATGTTCAAAGACGTGGCCGTCGAGGCCGGCCTCGCGTTCAGCAGCGAAGGCAAAGCGCGGGCCGGAATGGGTGTCGACGCGGGCGATTTTCTTAATTCAGGCCACGCTGGAGTGGCCATCACCAACTTCGACAACGAAATGACCGGGCTGTATGAATACAACGGGAAATCCTACGAAGACGTAGCGGCGCAGGCCGGAGTGGGGCTCGCCTCGAAAAACAGCCTCGGCTTTGGCTGCACTTTTCTCGATGCCAATCTCGATGGATGGCTCGATCTCGCCGTCGCTAACGGGCACATCGACGATACCGTTCGCAACATTCGCAATAATGTGGGCTACGCTCAGCCTCCCCAGCTTTTTCTGAATAACGGCAAGGGCGGCTTCCACGATATCGCAGCCGACATCGGTGGAGGGTTCGAGCAGCCAAAGCTGGGGCGTGGCCTCGCATTCGCTGACTTTGATCGCGATGGCGATCTCGATTTGCTCCTCACCACCAATAATGGTCCCGCCTATCTTTATCGCAACGATCAGTTGGCGGGAAATCGCAGCATTCGTTTTCGGCTCATCGGTACTAAATCAAATCGCGACGCCATTGGCGCAACCATCCGCGTTGCCTACAACGGTCTGCACCAGTTGCGCATGGTAAAGAGCGGTTCCAGTTACTTATCGCAGTCCGAACTTCCGATTACATTTGGTCTGGAAAGACATGACCGGGTCGATCTCGCCGTCATCACCTGGCCGAGCGGCAGAACCGAAGAATTCAAGAATCTCGCGGCAGGACGCTGCTACGAATGCATTGAAGGAAAAGGAATCACGCCGCAAAGTGGATTTTGAAAGACCACCGCGAGATGCCATCCCGAGCAACTTTGGTTCTGCCTGCACGGTTAGCGGCGCTCACAAACTCCACGATCCCTCACTGTCGCTCGAATGACAAATAATGGAATTACCGGCTTACGCTCCCGCCAGTGGTCAAATCAATATCTACCGATTCGCTGACCCGCAAGAAAAACGTGCTGGGATTCTTAATTCCCCAATTCACATAGGGCACCGCGAAGTGCAGCGTTGCCGTCCAGTGATCCGGAGACATGTCAACTTCGGCCGGCACTAACAGTTCGTGATCCGATCCGTGGATGCTGAAGATTCCATGTATGCGGACGGAGGCTTTGCCTTGCACCGGCACATTTCCGTCGACACGGCTAGGACGAAAAATAATTTCTGGATAGCGATCGCTCTCCAGCAGCTCGCGATGCATTTTCCGATCGCGCATTCCGTTGCCGCTATTGCCGCTCTTCGCGTCCACCACAATTTCACCCGAGAGTTTGTTCGCAGAGCGGTCGAAATGTAATTCACCGCGCTCCAATTTGAAGCTGCCGCGAACCGTGTGCAATACATCGCCAAGGGTGAAATTGATGGTGGTGTGCTGAGGGTCCAACCGGAGAACGGAATTCTGGGCCAACTCTACGGCGTTGCCGGCAGTGAGAAGGGCAACTACGGTGAGAACCACTCGACGAGTGAACGCTGCGCGAAAGGAAGCGCGGGAAGACTCCTGAGCGGGTGCCTTCATGCGGTCAGCAATCCCCACCCCAGAGTCAGCCCGTCCACAGCCATCTCGAACGGAGAGAGAGCGCCAACGTGCAGTGCGAGCAATCTGCGAAATATTTCGGGGCGCTGACGAAAAACACGCAGCGTGCGTCGCTGGATTCTGGGGCGTCCATCCAGTGTAAGCATGAGCCGCGCCATCATCCGCGGACGCATCGCGAGCCTGCGATGCGCCGACTGGTAAGCAGCCAGGTCACCTGATTTGAGACAGCTTGCCAGAACCGTGGCCTGAGAAAACGCGAGGCCCAATCCTTCCCCGGTGATCGCGTCAACCGTGCCGGAAGCATCGCCGATCAATGCAACATTTCCACGCCACACACGCTTCAGGCTGCGATTGGCGGTCACCGCGCCTCTCTCCACTGAGGTGGGCTCGGCATCGCGCAGGTGTGCGTTGAGTTCAGGAAATTCCCGCAGCGATTCTTCCAGGCGAATCTCACAGTGGTGCGAAGCGGTAGCCACGCAAACTTCTTCGTCGTTAACTGGGTTGCTGAAAGCCTGCGTGCGCTTTCCCCAATACACTTCCAGGCAATCGGTCCATGGGCGCACGCGATAGTGCCGGCGAAAGGCGTAGCGCAAGCCGCTTCGCGTGTGGGCATCAAGATTGGCCCAGCGCCGTACGCGTGAGTGGGAACCGTCGGCCCCTACGATCCACTTCGCGCGCACACTTCGCTCTCCCAGTTGAACGATTTCATCAGAAATTCCCGTGACCGCAGTCCGCCAATGCAACTCTACTCCCAGCCCGGCAGCACGCTCGCTCATGAGGCGATGCAACTTAGTACGACGGATGGAAAGTCCGCAACTGCCGGAGGGAAACTCTGCGTCCGCGGATAATTCTGAACTGAGGTAACGAACTCCGCGAACCATACTGGCCGCGCCCGCGGGAACTGCGAGTCCAAGCCGTTCGAAAGCCACAAGGGCATCGGGCAACAGAGCTTCACCGCAGGCTTTGTCCACTGGCGGATGGGCTCCGTCAGCCACCACCACCCGGAACCCCAGTTGACGCGCGGCAATGGCAGCAGCTAAACCTGCCGGACCTCCTCCAATCACGAATACGTCGGTGGAATTCAGCAACTGCGCGTCCTCAGCATTACCATTGCAGGAGCAGAAGTTCCGAGCAGAATCCTGGGCCCATGGCGGCCAGCAATCCGAGCGTACCTGGCTCGGGACGCCGGTTCTTCATGACATCTTCGAGTACGCACAATACCGATGCCGAAGAAAGATTTCCCACTTTGCGCAAGCAATCCCAGGACGCATCCATCTGTCCATTATGCAAGCCGAGCGCGTCGCCGTATGCGTCAAGCACCTTGGGTCCTCCGGTGTGCAAAACCCAACTATTCAAATCGCTGCGCTGGAGGCCGTTATCGGCGAGAAAAGCATCCACGTCGCG
The DNA here is from genome assembly GCA_963818935.1 of uncultured Acidobacteriaceae bacterium. Taxonomy (GTDB): domain Bacteria; phylum Acidobacteriota; class Terriglobia; order Terriglobales; family Acidobacteriaceae; genus Sulfotelmatobacter. Next base: position 148,790 of record CAWFUK010000059.1, on the reverse strand, counting down.
CCCCAGATTTTCGCGAATCAGGTTGGGAACTTCAGTCGACAATATGATGCGGAAGCCTTTCTCCGAGATGTTCCAGCCCATCATGTCCTCTGTGCTGGGATAAAATATCGAACGCGTTGCCAGAATTTTGGGTCCATCGATGGCCGCGCCCGAGGGAACGAATTCGTCTCCAGTGACAATCACTGCGGCCGAACCGTCGGCGAAGAGGCCTGAGGAAATCAGGTTGGCGACCGAAAGATCTTCGCGCTGTAAGGTGAGGGAACACAACTCGACCGATACTAGTGCCGCGACTTGCTTGGGATAGGCACGCACATAATCTGCGGCGCGCGCGATGCCGGCGGCACCAGCTACGCATCCCAAGCCAAAAATTGGAGTGCGGCGAATATTCACCGGAAGTCCCATGCGGTTGATGAGCATGCCGTCGATCGACGGGCTGGCGACTCCCGTGACCGTCGTGAACAGCAGACATCCTAGCTCGCTGGGCTGAACTCCCGCGTTTTGCAGCGCGCGGCACAGAGCTTGTTCGCCCAGCTCTTGCGCCACTCTGATCCAGATATCGTTGGCCTGTCCCCAGGTTTTGATGTCAACATATTGCTCTGCCGGAATCGCGAGATATCGGCCGTCCACAGTCACGTTGCGATGCAAGCGCGCGAGCAATAGAGGATTCTTGAGCTGGTCTCCCCAATAATCCTGCAGACGATCGAGAAGAACTTTTTGCGTGTAGTAATGCTTCGGGAAGGCACTGGCCGCGCTTGCAATCCTCATGGACATTAGCTCCTGGGTCAGCCTGCGCGTATTCATTGGCACAAGCCGACCGAACCGGAAGGCATTCTTCCGGTTTGTGGTTTTTAGTTCTGGTAATCCTACACGGTAGAGCGCTGCCCGGCTAGCGATGAGGCAGGGCTCAGAGATTCTGTTTGCCGTGAGCCGGCCAAGAAAAAACCTCGCCTATGCTCGTCGGCTTGACCGCTCGTGCAATTCTATTGCAACACCGCGATCGAACTGGGTGTGTTGCCCACATTATAAAAGTGGAGACCGGTAAGAATGCCGCTACTTAGTTCAAAGGGCTGAATCGTCGCGCTGGTGCCCTGGTTCCCCACGAACAGATATTTTCCGTTCGGATCTTCGACGATGAAACTGGGACCGGTTTGGGTTGCGTAGGCATTCGTGGAGGTAGAAGTAGTCAGCGCCGAAGGGAGTCCGCTGGACGCGATCGAATAGACCGTCAGGTTATTCGAACCCTGATTGGCCACGTAAAGAAAATTTCCAGAGGGATCGAAAATCATCGCCACTGGCGCCTGATAACCGTCGTCGATCGGAGAGCCTGCCACATCCGCGAGCACGCCGGTTGAACTGATCGAGAATATAGCAATGTTGGCCGATGAAGTATTCGAAGCGTAAATATAAGTTCCCGCGGGGTTGACCGCCAGCCCATAGGGATTGACACCCTGGCTGGAGATTGTGCTCACTAGTGTAAGTTGCCCGGCATTCACGCTGAAAGCCTCGATAAGTCCAGTCTCTTCGCCGATCGTGCTGACGAAGAGGAAATTGCCCGACGGCGCCAATTGTATGTTGAGGGGGAGCGCGCCAACTGAAAAAGGAGAATTGGAAACCTGCGTAAGCGCGCCGCCCGAGCCGATCGAGAAGACTGAGATGTTGTTCGATCCTGCATTCATCGAATAGAGGTAAGCGCCGGCCGGGTCCATGATCAGGACTTGCGGCACCGAGGCGGTCGCTCCCAGCGAGGTTCGTGGCGGAATCTCGGTCAACGTTCCGTTGCTGGCGATGTCGAACAAGGAAATATCATCTTCGCCGTTTGCCCCTTCGCCAGGGTTGGCCACGTACAGAAATTTTCCGGAGGGATGGATCACGATGGAATGAGCGCCGTCCCCCACAGAATAAGGACTGCCGTCGAGTTCCGTAAGCACGCCTGAATTTGGGTCTTCGCGAAAAGCCGCCAACTGATTGGCAGCGGGGATGGTCGCATAGACGTAATGGTTCGCAGTGGTGCCGCAGCCGACAAAACAGGCAATGCTTGCCAGAACAAACACCAGCATTGAAGCTTTCTGAAGCATCCGTAACTCCTGAGAGAATTTGAAAGCAAGAACAATAACCCGCCGGCGCGTTTAAAGACAGGCTGCCAAAAGACGGGAGCCGACGAAGCATTCACTATCATACGATCAAGACGGGAAAAAAGGGGACCTGTGCTTGTTGTGCGATGCGATGCAACTTGAACCAGCTGTAACCACCTCAGTGCATCGGGCTAGGTTTGGGACCTCCGGCCAAGCCTCCCGCTATCGGCGTATCTTCGCCGCCCCACAACTCCGCCCGCAATCGGCTCAGGAGCATCCGGAATCGGTCAAGGTAGATATAGACAACGGGCGTGGTAAACAGTGTCAGCGCCTGGCTGACGATTAGCCCGCCAACAATTGTAATTCCGAGAGGACGATGGAGTTCTGACCCTGTGCCGGTACCTAAGGCCAGGGGCAGGCCGCCCAGCAGCGCGGCCATCGTGGTCATCATGATCGGGCGGAAACGCAGCAGGCAGGCGTCATAAATGGCCTCGGCCGGCGTTTTCCCTTGGGTGCGCTCCACGTCGAGCGCCACATCGATCATCATGATCGCATTCTTCTTCACCAATCCGATTAGCAGAATGATGCCGATTGTTCCAATCACGTTCAGCTCATTGTGGGTCAACATCAAAGCCAGCAGCGCTCCCAAGCCCGCAGACGGAATGGTCGAGAGAATCGTGATGGGATGAATATAACTTTCGTAAAGCATGCCGAGAACGATGTATACGGTAACCAGGGCAGTGATAATCAGGATGAACTCGCTCGAGAGTGAATCCTGAAACGCAGCCGCGGTTCCCTGAAAACTCGCCAGGATGGTCGGGGGAAAGCCCATCGTGCGCTCCACGTTGTTGATGGCATCGGTCGCTTGGCCAAGGGCAATTCCGGGGGCGAGATTGAACGAGATCGTGACTGACGGAAACTGGCTCTGATGATTCACTGCCAGCGGTATGTTCGAGGGTTCAAAGTGAGTGAAGGCCGCCAACGGGATTGGCGCGCCGCTGCTTGAGCGAAGGTAGATATTTTGCAGCGCCTCGGTGGTCTGCTGAAATTGGGGCGCCACTTCCATGACCACGTGATACTGGTTCAGCGGCCGGTACATGGTGGAAACCTGACGCTGTCCAAAGGCATCGTAGAGCGCGTTATCGATGTCCTGTGCTGCGACGCCCAACCGGCTGGCGGTATCGCGATCGATGACTAACTGCGCCTGTAATCCCTTATCTTGCTGATCGGTATTTACATCGCGCAGTTCCGGCAGACGGCGCATTTTCGCAAACAACTGCGGCGCCCAGGTATTGAGTTCATTCAGGTCCTCACCCTGCAAAGTGTATTGGTACTGCGCCTGGCCGAATCGGCCGCCAATCGTGAGGTCTTGCGCCGATTGCAGGAAGAGCGTAGCTCCGGGAACCACCGCCAGTTTGCTGCGCAGCCGGTTGATTACATCGTCGGCAGTAACATTTTTGCACGATTGCCAGAAATGCTGCGTCTGGCAGTGGTTGCGCTGCTCGAGGGGCTTCAGCATGACGAAGAATCGTCCCTGGTTGATGGCCGATCCACCGCCAGCGAACCCAACCGCGGTCTCCACCGCCGGATCTTTCAATATGATCTTCACGAACTGTTCCATCTTGCCGCTCATGGCTTGGAATGAGATGTCCTGTGCTGCCTGCACCGATCCCATCAGACGAGCTGTATCCTGCTGCGGGAAAAACCCTTTGGGTACTTTGATGTACAGGTACACGCTCAGGCAGGCTACGAGGATGGTAATGATGAAGGTTACGAGCTGATACCGCAGCACCCCTTTCAGCGTCCTCCGGTACGTTTCCTGGAGGTGGTCGAAGAACCATTCACTGGTGCGATAAAAAATATTATGTTTCTGGTTCTGTTGTGATTGCCGCAGGAATTTGGCGCACATGGTCGGCGTCGTAGTCAGCGAGACCACCAGCGAAACTCCTATAGCCATGCTCAAGGTGACGGCAAACTCGCGAAACAGCCGCCCCACAATGCCGCCCATCATTAATAACGGGATAAACACTGCAACCAGCGACGTACTCATGGAAATCACGGTGAAGCCGATTTCCGCCGCGCCCTTGAACGCCGCTTGCACCGCATCCATACCTCGCTCGACATAGCGGGTAATGTTTTCAAGCACCACGATGGCATCGTCGACCACAAACCCTGTAGAGATTGCCAGGGCCATCAGCGATAGATTGTCAAGGCTGTAGCCCAATAGGTACATGCCACCAAACGTGCCAACCAACGAAAGCGGCACGGCAATGCTGGGGATGATCGTTGCCCGAACCGTGCGCAGGAACACGAATACAACCAGAATTACCAACACAATCGAAATCAGCAGCGTAGTTTCAATGTCCTTTACCGAGGCACGGACCGTGATCGTGCGGTCCATCACCACATCCAGATTGATGGCCGGAGAAATTGAGGAGCGTAGATAGGGCAACAGCGCGCGTACGCGATCGACGGTCTGAATGATGTTGGCCCCGGGCTGCCGGAAAATGACAATCAGCACACAGGGTTTGCCATTGGCCAGGCCGACGTTGCGTGTGTCCGCTACCGAATTCTCTACGTCCGCTACATCTCCCAGCCGCACCGGGCCGCCATTGTGGTAAGCGACGATGAGAGGGCGATATTCATCCGCGGTAAAAAGTTGATCGTTATCGGTGAAAGACCAAGTCGTTGAATTGTTCGCTACCTGCCCCTTTGCCAGGTTGGCATTGGCCAGGTTGAGGGCGTTTCGAACAGTATCCAGGCCGACGCCGAGTTTGTTGAGCAGCATGGGATTGACTTCGGCTCTTACGGCAGGCGGCGCCGAGCCCCAAGTGAAGACTTGGCCCACCCCATCGACCTGCGAGACCTTCTGCGCCAGGATGGAGTCGGATGTGTCATACAAGCGCGCGACGGGCATGGTGTCTGAAGTCAGCGCGAGAATCAGGATGGGAGCATCCGCGGGGTTCGCCTTGCGATAGGTCGGATTGCTCGGAAGATTGGAGGGAAGTTGGCTGCGGGCAGCGTTAATCGCCGCCTGCACGTCGCGCGCGGCGGCATCGATATTGCGGTTTAAATCGAATTGCAGCGTGATGCTGGTCGAGCCCAGTTGGCTCGCCGAAGTCATCTGATTCACGCCGGAGATTCGTCCGAACTGCCGCTCCAGTGGCGTTGCCACTGCTGATGCCATCGTCTGCGGGTCCGCGCCCGGCAACGACGCGCCCACACTGATGACGGGAAAATCCACGTGCGGCAAAGGCGAGACCGGCAAATAATTGAAGGCAAGAATGCCTGAGAGTAGCAGCGCCATTGCCAGCAGCGACGTGCCAATCGGACGCCGGATAAATGGGGCCGAAATGCTCATCCGTGAATCCGGGGATGACTAATCCCCAGGCATCTCCTGCGGAATTGGATTTCCGATCCTGTACTTCTCGAAGCGATGCGCCAGCCGGTCAAACCACAAATAAACCACTGGCGTGGTGTAAAGCGTAAGTAACTGGCTGAGCAGCAAGCCGCCGACAATCGTGATGCCCAAAGGCCGGCGCAACTCCGCGCCGGTCCCCGATCCTAAGGCCAGCGGCAATCCCCCGAGGAGCGCGGCCATCGTCGTCATCATGATCGGACGGAAGCGCAGCAAACAAGCCTGGAAGATGGCTTCCTCCGGCGGCTTATGTTCTTCGCGCTCGGCTTCGAGAGCGAAGTCGATCATCATGATGGCGTTCTTTTTCACAATTCCAATCAGCAGAATGATGCCGATCAGCGCCACCACCGTGAGATCGTTCCCCGTGAGCATCAAGGCCAGAATCGCGCCCACACCTGCCGACGGAAGCGTTGAGAGAATCGTAACCGGGTGAATGTAGCTCTCATACAACACGCCCAACACGATGTAGACCGTAATGATGGCGGCGAGGATCAGGAAAGGCTCGCTGGCCAACGAATTTTGAAAGGCCGCCGCCGTTCCCTGGAAAGACGGGTGAATGCTGGCCGGCAGCTGAATGTCTTTCTCGACGCGCTCGATCGCCTTCGTGGCATCGCCCAGCGACGCCCCCGGCGCCAGGTTGAACGACAACGTCACCACCGGAAATTGTCCCTGGTGGTTCACGGCCAGCGGCGCATTTGTCGTGTGCATACGGACAAACGTAGAAAGGGGCACAGGATTTCCGCTGGTGCTGGCTGTCGCCACATTCCCGGTGGGTGCACCGGCATTGGGGGTCGCGCTGCTGGGGCGCACGTAGATGTCATTCATCGCGCTGGGCGTCTGGGCAAAACTCGGGAGCACTTCCAGCACGACATGGTATTGGTTCAACTGCGTGAAGATGATCGAAACCAGCCTCTGCCCAAAGGCGTCGTACAACGTGTTGTCGATGGCCTGAGGAAGGATCCCAAGCCGTGACGCAGTATCTCGATCAATGGTTATATTTGTTCGCAGGCCGCCGTTGAGCTGGTCGGTGGCGACATCCCGTAGCGCCGGCTCCTGCCGAAGCTTGTCGACCAACTTTGGAGTCCATTGCGCTAACTCTTGGGCGTCGGCATCTTCAATCGAGTACTGAAACTGGGTGCGGCTGACGCGGTCTTCCACCGTCAAGTCCTGCACCGGCTGCATGTAGAGAGTGATGCCTTGCACATCGGCCAATGCCGGTTGCAGGCGCCGGATAATTTCCGACGCATCCGCGTCCCGCTCCTCCCGAGGCTTCAAATTGATCTGAATGCGCCCGCTGTTCGGAGTTGTGTTCGTGCCGTCGACGCCGATAAAAGACGACAAGCTCTCGACATCTTTGTCTTTAAGAATCACCTTCGCCAGTTCCTGCTGGCGCTGTGCCATCGCATCGAAGGAAATATTATCCGCCGCCTCCGAAATCCCGAGAATCACGCCCGTATCCTGCACCGGGAAAAAACCTTTGGGCACGATCACATAAAGAAACAGCGTCAGCACCAGCGTTCCAAAAGTCACCAGCAAAGTTGCCGTCTGATGTTTCAGCACCCACTTGACAGTGCGTCCGTAGAACGCGATCACTCGATTGTAAAAATCTTCTGTGACTTCGTAGAAGCGGCCCTTCTCGCCTTCCTTCCGATGTTTGAGAAGTTTGGCGCACATCATGGGGGTCAAGCTCAGCGAGACTCCTGCCGAAACCAGAATCGTGACTGCCAAGGTGACCGCAAACTCGCGGAAGAGCCGGCCCACAATGTCTCCCATGAACAATAGCGGGATCAACACCGCGATCAGTGAAACCGTCAGCGAGACAATGGTGAACCCAATCTGACCCGACCCTTTCAGTGCCGCCTCCAGCGGCGAATCTCCAGCTTCCAGAAAGCGGTCGATGTTTTCGATCATTACGATGGCGTCGTCCACGACGAACCCAGTGGAGATGGTTAACGCCATCAGCGTCAGATTGTTCAAGCTGTATCCCAGCAGATACATCACGCCAAACGTGCCCACGATCGACAGCGGCACGGCCACGCTGGGAATAAACGTGGCACGCAGGTTTCGCAGGAAGAAGAAAATAACAATGACCACCAGCACGATGGTCAGCGCCAATTCGAACTCAACGTCCTTCACCGAGGCGCGAATCGTGATCGTCCGGTCGGTGAGGATTTGCACTTTCACAGCGGATGGCAGCGAAGCCTGCAACTGCGGCAATAGTTTCTTGATGCGGTCGACCACGCTGATGATGTTCGCGCCCGGCTGCCGCTGGATGTTCACGATCACCGCCGGGGTCTGATTCATCCACGCCGCGAGCTTGTTGTTTTCCGTGCCATCGATCACGTTGGCAACGTCGCTCAGCCGCACGGGTGCGCCGTTGCGGTAAGCAATGACAATCGGCTTGTACTGATCGCTGGAAAAAAGCTGGTCGTTGGCGCCAATGGTGTAGGACTGCCGCGAGCCATCGATCACGCCCTTCGCCTGGTCGACATTGGCCGCGGCCAGCGCGTTGCGAACATCCTCGAGCCCCAATCCGTAGGAAGCCAGCGCCGTGGGATTTACCTGCACTCGGACCGCGGGCTTCTGTCCTCCGCTGATCGAAACCAACCCCACCCCGGGTAACTGCGAAATTTTCTGCGCCAGCGCGGTGTCGGCGAGATCCTCGACCTTTGATAACGGCAGCGAATCCGACGACATCGCCAGCGTGAGAATTGGCGAGTCTGCTGGATTGACCTTGTTGTAGATCGGAGGGTTCGGCAAGTCCGCCGGCAGGAACGTAGACGCCGCGTTCACCGCGGCTTGCACCTGCTGCTCTTCCACGTCGATATTCTGATCGAGGCCGAACTGCAGCGTGATCACCGAGCTGCCAAATGAACTGGTCGAAGTCATCTGGCTCAGGCCGGGAACCTGACCGAACTGGCGCTCCAGGGGAGAAGTCACAGATGAGGCGACAACGTCAGGATCGGCTCCGGGATAAAACGTCACGACCTGAATGGTTGGATAATCGACCTCCGGCAGAGCGGAGACTGGAAGTTGCATAAACGCAACCCAGCCCACCAAGAGCACGCCCACCATTAACAGCGTGGTCGCCACGGGCCGGAGAATAAATAATCGTGAAGGACTCATGAACCAGGAGTTCCTAACGGTTTCTGGGTTCCGTTTTGCCCACTTGGCGAATTGCCGGGGGTGGCATTGCGCGGCGCTATCGAACTGCCAGTCTGCAGCTTGTCCTGGCCATCGGTCACCACCATTTCCCCGGGCGTAAGGCCACTGGCGACGACCGTCGTATTTCCTTGCGTAAGACCGATGGTCACATTGCGTGCTTCGACGGTGTTATCGGGTTTCACCGCGTAAACGTACGCTCCGTGTGGTCCACGCAGAATTGCGGCCGCAGGGACTACCGTACTGTTCTTGCGTGTATCCAGCAGCAAATCCGCATTCACGAACTGATTGGGCCAGAGTTGGTTGTCTCGGTTGTCAAATACAGCCTTGAGTTTGGCGGTGCCCGTGGTCTGATCGATCTGGTTATCGATCGTCATCAGCTTGCCGGTTCCGAGCTTGGTTTGGTTATCCCGGCTGTAAGCTTCCACCGCCAGCGTGGAGTTCTTCATGTGCTGCGCCACGGTTGGCAGCTGGTCCTCGGGCAGAGTGAAAATTACCGCGATGGGCTGCAGTTGCGTGAGAATCAGCATGGACGTTGTATCCGACGCATGCACAATGTTTCCCGGATCAACCTGGCGCAAGCCGACGCGTCCTGTGAAGGGCGCGGTGATGTTGCAATAGATTAGTTGCAGCTTGGCATTGTCGATCTGTGCCTGGTCGGTGCGCACCTGGCCATCCAATTGATCGACCATGGACTGCTGCGTATCCACCTGTTGCTGCGCGATGCTGCCGGAGGGAATCAGAGTAGTGTAGCGCTGCAAGTTCAGCCGGGCATCGCGCAGCGTCGCCTGATCCTTGAATAACTGCGCCTGCATTTGCTCCAGTTGCACCTGGTAAGGCCGCGGATCGATCACAATCAGCAGATCGCCTTCTTTTACGATCTGCCCCTCCTGAAAGTTGACCCGCATGATCTGGCCATCGACACGGCTCTTGATATTGGCGGTATAAAACGCGGTTACGGTTCCCAAGCCAACCAGATATTCGGGAACATCCTGCTTCTCCACTTTCGCCACGGCCACCGAAACCTGGCGTGGTGCCGCGGCCTGCGCCTTTTGCTGTTTGGCGTCGCCGTTGGCGCAACCCAAAAAAGATGTACACAAAACAACCACGACTGCGGCCAACGCCCACCAACGATGGGAGCCGGGAGTTGGCGATATTGGATCTGGAGAAAAGCTCGGAGCGGTCATTTTCAAGGTATTAGTCCGTTGTAAATCTTCGCGAGATCGGAGATACACGCCACTCATTAGACGTACTGATTTCGGCCCGGTTGCGGTCTCCGCCTGAAAAAACTAGGTGACCATGGTGCGCCGGGAGGGTGCCTGGGCAGAGGTTCAGGCAGGAACCGGAATTCCTACTAAACCAGCATCAACCGTGGCCTAGAGGCAGGTCAAGTCCACAGCGAGGCTTTTACAATTCTTTACCCGATGTGGGCCTCGCACTCAGCGCAAGTTATGGCAGTGCCAGCGGCGCAGGATGACGCTTTTCGTAAGACTCGATCTCCGCTTCATGCTGCAAGGTGAGGCCGATATCGTCCAAACCGTTCAACAGGCAATGGCGGACAAATTCGTCGATGGGAAACGTGGCGAGGAAGCCGTGATGGTCACGAACTTCGCATTTCTCAAGGTCGACTGTTACCTCGTAATCTTTCGTGTCGCGCGTTCGACGCATCAACTCTGCCACTTCGCTTTCACTGAGACGCACGGTGAGAAAACCATTCTTGGTGCTGTTGTTAGCGAAGATATCGGCGAACGAAGGTGAGATCACGGCACGAAATCCGAAATCCGCCAAGGCCCAGACGGCGTGCTCTCGCGAGGAACCGCAGCCGAAATTCTTCCCGGCAACCAGAATGCTCGCGCCCGCGTAGTGCGGCTCGTCCAGAACGAAAGCAGCATTCTTCTTCCCGTCGGCGGAAAACCGCCAGTCGTAAAACAGGAACTGGCCAAAGCCGGTGCGCTCAATCCGCTTCAGGAACTGCTTGGGGATGATCTGATCGGTATCGACGTTGACCCGGTCGAGCGGCGCTACACGACCGCGGTGCACCGTGAATGGTTTCATTTCAGGCCCCCCAGTTCGTCCATGATCGAGGTCTTCAGATCGAGATGCTCATTTCCGAAGACTCGGCACAGCTCTAGACCCTTATGGTTCTGGTCGTAGAAGTCGACATCGTAAGCAGGTGGGGTGGCGAAACCGAAGACGCGGAAGACTGTTCCCTCAGTGCCCACCGGCACCTGTGTTCCGGGCAAAGGCTTTTTAAGCACGACTACATCGCCCTCGCAAAACATGGAAACCTCATTGGTACTTCCAATTTCGAATATCCGTAAAATGCCCCGCGATCGCTGCCGCAGCCGCCATCACCGGACTCACCAAGTGAGTTCGCCCGCCGCGTCCTTGCCTGCCCTCAAAATTCCGATTGCTGGTCGACGCGCAGCGCTCGCCCGGTTGCAAGATATCGGGATTCATTCCCAGACACATGGAGCACCCCGACTCGCGCCACTCAAATCCCGCATCCAGAAAAATCTGGTGTAACCCTTCTTGCTCGGCGGCGCGCTTCACCGTTTGCGAGCCCGGCACGACCATAGCACGTACCTTCGAACTCACGCGATGCCCCCGAGCCACGCGTGCGGCCGCGCGCAGGTCTTCAATGCGCGAGTTTGTGCACGAGCCAATGAACACGCGATCGATTGCAATGTCTTCGATGCGCCTTCCCGGTTCCAATCCCATGTATTGCAAAGCCAGTTCAGTGGATCGCCGGTCCGCGTCTTTCAGGCTCGTCACTTCTGGCACGCGTCCGGTCACCGGAGCAACCATCCCTGGATTCGTTCCCCACGTCACGAACGGCGAAAGCTGTGCCGCATCGATCTCAATCACCTTGTCGAAGGCCGCGCCTTCATCCGACGGCAAAGTGCGCCAATGTTCGACAGCCTTCTCCCACGCGCTGCCACTGGGAGCAAATCGCCTTCCCTCCAGATAAACAAACGTGACTTCATCGGGCGCGACCATGCCCGCGCGCGCGCCGGCCTCGATGCTCATATTGCACAGCGTCATGCGGCCTTCCATCGAAAGCGCGCGCACCGCCTCGCCCGCGTATTCGATTACGTGACCGGTCGCGCCATCGGTGCCGATGTGGCCAATGATTCCCAGCGCCAGGTCTTTCGCAGTTACACCATCCGCCAGGCGTCCGCGCACATCGATCTTCATCGTCTTCGGCGTCTGCTGCGCGAGGCATTGCGTCGCCAGCACGTGCTCCACCTCGGAGGTTCCGATGCCGAAGGCCAATGAACCAAAAGCTCCGTGCGTGCTGGTGTGGCTGTCGCCGCATACGATCGTCATGCCCGGTTGCGTCAGACCCAACTCCGGACCAATCACATGGACGATGCCCTGCTCCGGCGAATCCATATCGAACAGGCGCACGCCGAACTCCTTGCAGTTGGCCTGAAGGGCGGAAATCTGCTTGGCAGCAATCAGGTCGGTGATGGGAGTTCCTCTGGGCTCGGTTGGAATATTGTGATCCACGGTGGCCACCGTGCGCGCAGGCTGCCGGACTTTTCTTCCCGCCACGCGCAAGCCATCAAAAGCCTGCGGCGAAGTGACTTCATGCACGAGGTGCAGATCGATGTAAATGATTGGAGATCGACCGCTGGGCTGGGAGACAATGTGCGCCTCCCAAATTTTTTCGAAGAGGGTTTGCTTTTTCGACATCGTTGTTAATGGAACTCCTGGCCCTGGACCAGGATGAATCCAATGTCCAAGAATGGAATGATGGTTTAGTTTTTCACAGCCCGTGGGCTGGAGCAAGCCGCCTTCTGCCTGGCAAGAATAGGCCCGTATTTCATGGCCTCCGTCCTCCTTCTCAGGTATTATGAAGGGTCTATTTATCTTCTCTTTCAAAATGATTAACGGCAAACAAATCGCCGTCGTGCTACCCGCCTACAACGCGGAGAAGACCCTCGAAGTGACGGTGGGTGAACTGCCCGACCTCGTCGACATTCGCATTCTCGTCGACGATCACAGCTCCGACCGCACGGTCGACGTGGCGCGGCGCCTGGGCATTCACGTCTTTCAGCACGATCGCAATTACGGCTATGGCCGAAATCAGCAGACTTGCTATCGCGAGGCCCTGAGTGCTGGTGCGGACGTTGTGATCATGCTTCACCCGGATTACCAGTACACTCCGCTGCTGGTCACCGCGATGGCTAGCATGGTCGCTTACGACGTATACGACGTGGTGCTGGGCTCGCGCATCATCGGCGGAACGGCTCTCCTCGGCGGGATGCCGCTCTACAAGTACGTCTCAAACCGGCTGCTGACTGCCTTCGAAAATCTTTTTCTGCGGGTGAAACTTTCCGAGTATCACACGGGCTATCGCGCCTTCAGCCGCAAGGTGCTCAGCGAATTGCCGCTGCTGGAAAATTCCGACGATTTCGTCTTCGACAACCAGATGCTGGCGCAGTGCGTCCACTTCGGCTTTCGCATCGGAGAAGTTTCCTGCCCCACGAAGTATTTTGAAGAGGCTTCCTCGATCAACTTCCGACGCAGCGTGAAGTACGGATTCGGCGTTTTAGGCACCACGTTGCAATTTGCCATGCAGAGAGCCGGGCTGGTACACCTGCCACGATTCAGCGAAAACGGCCGCAAACTGGAGCCCGGCTGCGCCTCTTACTACTCCCGGCACAGTGAACCTGCGCGCATTGCGTAGTAGCCCCCATTGATCCGGGGCTCGCTAGTTCTTCTTTTTCGACAGGAATCCCAACACTTTGCTGGCGAACTCGTCGGAGAATCCAAACCGCGCCTTAGCCCGCGAATAATAATCCACGGCCTTCTTATCCAGCCAGATCATGGCCGATTTTCCCCACCCATCCTGCGGCCTCGCGAAATAGTCAGTGGACCGCGCGTCGGCGTGCGCATCCTGCTCGGCCGTGTAGTAATACAAAGCCAGGCTCTTGCGCGACTGCCCTTCAGGGCAGGTCAACGGATCAGGGAACCCATGCAGCGAGCGCTCATCGGTGGTGAAGATAAGTGCATGATTCAGCAGCGGGGGATATTTTACCGCGCACCGCGCCATCTTTCCTTCCGGCGACTTCTCCCACAATTCCAATGCCCCGCCCCACTGCTCGTGCCATCCGGGATTCAAATACAGAATGAGATTGACCCGCCGCCGCCAGTTGGTATGGAAGTGGTGCATGGAAAAATCTGTGTGCACATTCAGATAACCGCCGGGTCCGGACTGGTGCAGTCCACCACCTTCCAGCATGGGATCCGCCATCAGGTTCGGAATTCCCGTCAGTTCCGAAATCCAGGCTACAAACTCCGGAGAATTCAGTTCGTCGGTCAAGGCCCCGATCGCAGGCGGAAATAACTGGCGCTTCGCCATTCCCAGCTTGTTTTCGTTGGCGTGTTTGTATTGCGTCCAAGCCTCGGTCGAAGCCTGGGGAAACTCAGCCGCCATCTGGAAAGCGATCTCGGGCTCCAGAAACTCCTTTAATAAAATATGCGGGCAGGGATGATTGTCCCTATATTGCGCGGCCAGCCGAGGCAGCGGCGATCGCCATTGTTGATAAGGAAACAGCTCGTGGTAGGCCCGAATGGCCGTTAGGGTTGACATGAGATTATCGATTGTAAACGATTGCCGGGGACGCCGAAAATTCACCCGGTGAGAAATCGCCGGCTTCTACGGAATTCGGCAAATTCGCACCGCGCTGTTCTGATAGGGGCAAGCGAGGGCTCCTCCAGCTGGTTGTTGCAACACGACCCAACTTGCGCCGTAATCTCTCTTCAATCGGGCGAGGTCCCCCATACGCAAATTGTTCCACGGACTCTGCGCCTTTACCTGCGCCCACCACTCCTCCGCGAGCGGAGGGAACATGCTGACTACGCCGTTATCCTTCACGTCGTCGGCCAAGCGGCTTCGCTGCGTGCGGCAACGGAAGCCGTTCTCATCTTCGCCGGGAATGAGCATATATTCTGGATCCACTCCGAACACCGCATCCTCGGGCGTGCTTCTCCGCACCCAGTCAAACGCCTGCGCCCACGGATTTCTTGGAGTCGCGCCTGGCCATTCCACGTGCGCGCTTTGCGGAAAGAGCGCCCGCTGCGCTAAAAACATTCCCAGGCTCAGCGGTACAAACAAAACCAACCAGCGCCATACACGATCGCGCAGCACAAACTCGGCTAAGAATCCTCCCATCACCAGAAACATTACGATGTATAGAAAATGGAGGCTGCGCAAGGGCTGCAAACGGGCTAAAGCTTCAAACCGCGCCGGCAGATCCAAAACCAGCGCCATCACGAAATAAATCAGGCCGTAAAAGATGAAGGCGCGCGTTACTCTTTGGAGCATCGGCCAGCGTCCACGCGCCAACCATCCAAACCATAGGAACAACGCGAGCGGCGCAAAAATTCCCAACCACTCATACCATTGCCAATTCTGAACGTAGTGATAGGCGTGCCGCTTCGCCGCTTGGTGATAGGCTTCCGTGGCCGCGGGGGCCAAAGGCATCCACAGCGTGAGGACAGCAGCGGGCAGGATCAAACCCTTCCGGTACTTTTCGAACCAGTACTTTTCGAAGGGCTGCGTGACCAGCCACAGCACGCAGAAAGAACAGGGAAACACCCACATCAGCGGATGCATGCAAAGCGCAAAAATCAACCACAACACCGCACTCAGATATTTCTTCTGGAGAGTTCGCGCCAGCATGAAAATTCCGGCGAATGCCGCTAGATTACGCGGATTCAAATACTGGTCCATGAGGTAGAGCGCCGTTCCCGCCACCGGGATGGTCAACAAGGCCGCGACCAGGCATACCCCACCCCAGCGGGCTCTTCGCGAATCGGGAAAGAAAATGGAAGCCAGCTCCCAACAGGCAAGCAACAGCAGAAAAATCGATGCGAGCTGCCACAAGAATATTCCAACTTCCATGGGCAGGTGAGTCACGCGCAAAGAAAGCGCGATGAGATTCGGAAACAAGGTCATGCTGGCGTGCGATTCGAAGAACTCCGGCCCCACCGGAAACAAATGCGGATTCAGAATCTTCTCTACGCCAGGAAGGTATATCTCGGCGTCTTCGGCAAAGGGATGATATCCCTGCACCAGCAGCGCCGCCGCTGTTAAAAGCAGTAAGAAAGCGTACGGCGTTCTGTGCTTTTCGGAAGGAATCTGGTTCACTCAGCCATCACAGTGACAACCTCTGTCTCGACTTCAACTCGCCCGGGATTACGCTTTCTAAACCACGTTGCGGCCGCATAGGCCGCCAGCACCACAAACTGCGGGTCAATCGGCCGCCGGTAGTAGTCTTCGGGATGGGTGAAGTAGTACACAAGAGGAAAGAACACAAATACCAGGATATAAGGGAAGGCAAGGTTGGGATCGATCCGCCACGCCCGCGATAGTCCCGTTAAAGTTAGCACCGTCAGTCCCGTGCAGAAAACCATGTTGAAGGGATCGGCTGGCTCTTCCCGCAAGTAGCGCTGGCTGAAGCTCCAGAATCCCGTCCACCAATAAACAACTCGCCGCAGCGTCTGCTGAACGTAAAGGGTTCGATGCGCGCTGATAAATGCCAGCCCTTCATGAAACTTCTTCGAAGTGTAGGCTACCTCGCCGAGTTGCTGATATTCGCGCCACTCCTTCTCGTTATCCGATGGATGATAGCCGGGAGGGCCCCAGTGCCACGAATCCTGGTTGTTACCAAAATAAAGTTCGAGTCCCAGACAACTGCGGAACGGGATCACCTTGTGAAACGTCTCATAGTTTCGAAGGAACCACGGTGAAACCACCATCGTCACCGCCATCACGGCTGCCAATCCCGGAGCGAGCCATCGTCTACCGCTCTTATAAAGGCTGTACCACGCCCACGCACCCAGAAGTGGGGCCACCGACATCACGACTGCATCGGTCAAGCCTCCAACTCCGCTGAGCACCCCGAATCCGACCCATGGCCATATCGAAGAACAAGTTGGCAGATGCAAGACGGAAAGAAAAATTAGAGCCAGCAACAAAGTGGTGAGAGTCGTTGCCCAAATGAAATCGGCCGAAAAGAAAATTGCATAAGGAAAGAAGGCCCAGATCCAGCCTGCCCACAATGCGGTTGAATCTCCAAAATGTTTCTCCGCAATGAAATAAACCGGAATGCAGGTTAGTGCCGAGAACAAGCAATCTAGGGCCAGCGCCGCGATCGCCGACGCCTTACTGTAGACGCCAAAGATTTTGAAGATCCCGGCCAGTAGATAAGGAAACACCGGCGTCAACCATGCTGTCGGCCCGGTCCTGCCGAACAAGGGATTGCTAAATTCCTCGCCCTGTACAATCGATCGCGCAATCCTGCCCGCCTCGCCTCCCAAGCGCCAATGGTCGCGAGAGGGGTCGGTTCGCTCCGGATACAGAAAGCACATAACCGCCAACCGCAGGGCGAGCGCGACGACTACCATCCAAAACAGCGAACGGCGGACGCCTGCCCGCGTCTCCACATCACTTCGATTCGTGGCTAATGTCGTTCGATGAAAAGGTAATTCTTCGAGGGCAGCCTGGGGCATGGGTACCTGGGTAGCATCTCTTGCCTCACTACTTTGCCACAACCGGACAGCTTTAGTCTCCGCAGATTACATTTCTTTACGGCAAATTACCGGTCCGGCAGGCACCAACCCGGAGCCTTGCGCCTTTGCGCCTTCGTCCGTAGTCTAAGGATTGATGGCCGCCGCTCTCATCCCCCAGCGCCTTCGGCCGCAAATGGCCTTTGGCGAGATCATCGCCTTCGCTTACGACACCTTTTGCAGCAACAAGGTGCGCTTCATTCTGACTGCGCTGGGCATGGTCATCGGCACCGCCTCACTCATCCTCGTGGTCACCATCGGGATGACCGGCAAGCAATATGTCCTCAACCAGATTCAATCGATTGGCACCAATGAAATTTGGGCTGAGTACCAAGGGGGTGGGCCGCATATCAGCAATTCCAATCCCGACCCGCTGACGATCGATGACCTTCACGCCATCCAGCAGGATGTCCCGGGGATCGTCGCTTCTTCTCCGGTCAGCCAACTTTCCGATCGCATTCCAGTCGGCAACGGCAAAGAAAAAGATGTCACCATCCTGGGCGTAGATCCCGAGTACGCCGTCGTACGGAACCTGGTGGTTCCCTCAGGAAGATTCTTCGATCAAGAGGATTCCCAGGCCCACAATAAGGTCGGCGTCATTACCGAGAAAATGGCGAATGAGGTCTACGGTTCGTCGCAAGCGGCCGTCGGCAAGGTGATCAAGCTCACCGGACTTCCCTTCACCATCGTCGGCACATTCAAGGAGCGGGTGGAAACCTTCGGCCAGTCCGAAATCGTCGACAATACCTTGCTGATCCCGTACTCGGTGAGTCGTTATTTCAGCGAAACGCCCAACGTGAAGCTTCTTTATTTCTCAATGGAAGACCCGTCGATGGTGATTCCTGCCACGGCCCAGATCAGGCGCGTGATCCAATCCCGGCATCGCCCCGAGTCGGTTTACAACGTCGCCAACCTCAGTGCCCTGCTGTCGATGGCCGACCGCATCGCCACCGGATTAACCTGGGTTCTCCTGCTGATTTCCATGGTGACTCTGATCGTGAGCGGGATCGGCATCATGAACATCATGCTCGCCACCGTGACGTCGCGCATCCGAGAGATCGGTATCCGCAAAGCTGTCGGCGCGACCAACCGGGAAATCCGCTTTCAATTTCTGGCGGAAGCCATCCTCATCTCGCTGATCGGCGGTTTCGCCGGAATCGTAATCGGTTACGCGATTCCGTATTCGGTACGTTTTCTGACCGAGTACCGTGTTCCTATTACTGGCCTGTCCGGAATCATCGCTATTTTCGTCTCCTCCGTCGTCGGAGTCATTTTCGGCACTTTCCCGGCCGCTCGGGCCGCCCAGCTCGATCCTGTGGAAAGCTTGCGCTACGAGTAACAGACTTCTCAGCTAAGTAATTGAGGAGTAATCGCTTGAATCTCGTTGGAAACAGTTGAGCCCTTCCTCATTCGTGGCCATATCAACTCGAAAACCGCCCCTAGATGCTTCGTATCAGGAAAAAGTTGCATTTTCGCCTACGCCGAAGTAATATCCATTCAGTAACTTGTTTGAGACCGTTTCCCAGTGTTCTAAGACCCTGTACTGCTAAGTTTTTTACTTCTCGCAGTTCGATTGTGCAAAACAATTAACGAGGCCGCCTGTCAGCCTCCGTCCCGGTTCGGAGAGTTCATTATGGCGTGGTACGCATATTGCCTTACCGAGCACCAGACCCTTCCCAACGGTACCCGTTCCCGACGCCCTTTCGTAATTGAGAATGTTCAAGGCGTGAACGGAGCCCCAGTCCTCAGCTATCCCAGCGGTGAGTTTGCTGTGATTGTGAGCGAGTACGACCCCAACGCTGGAGAACTTGATCATAAAGCCGCCATCGACCATGCCCGAGTCGTAAGTGGCTGCTTCCGGAATTCCACCGTACTTCCGTTCCGTTTCGGGACCATCTTCGAGAGCGACGATGCACTGCGCCAAGCCGTCCGGGTCAACCGGCGCGCTTTCGGCGTGAGTGTTGCGAAACTCCGCGGCAAGTCCGAAATGCACATCAAGCTGACCGTCACCGACGGTTCCCTGCGCGAAGCCATGATCGATGTCATCCTGCCGGATACCGTCGGCGGTGATTATCTCTCCAAGCTCAAAGTCAAAGCCTCCCGCGAGCGCGAGCGCCAGACCAAGGCGCGAGCTCTTTCGGTGCAGGTACACAAACTGTTTAACCCGCTGGAAGAAGAAGTGAGCTGCAAGAAAGTTGCTCCGCAAGGCATGCTCATCGATATCGCCCACCTCATCGATTCCAAGTCGGTCGAGAAATATCAGAACCGCTATAGCACCGCCGCCAAACAGTTGAAGAATTGCGAAGTGGCCATTAGCGGACCCTGGCCTCCGTACCACTTCCTGCCCGGGAAGTTGCGTACGGTGGCGGGAAACAGCTAGCCCTACGTTCAGGAATGCGTTGGGATGCCCCGCTCAAGCTCAGCTTGAGCGGGGCTTTTCCGTTTGCGGCTCAAAACCTCGGACAAGACCGGGGCAGATTTTCTTACTACTGGCGCATCTCAGCGGCGACGTCGTCGCCGAACTTCTTTTGGATCTCCTTTTGCGTCTCGGGATCGAAGTCGGTCAGGTCAAACATCCGGCGAACTTCGACCATTTCGTTATCCTTCCCGGGGATGCGCGAGGCCCACTCCATCGCCTCTTCGCGCGACTTCACCTGGATGATCCAGTAGCCTCCCACCACTTCCTTGGTTTCGGTAAAGGGACCGTCGGTCACCTTCGATTTTCCGTTCTTAAAGGTGACGCGCGCGCTCATCGTCGCGGGCGGGGTCAGCCCGTCGAGCGCGAGCAGTACGCCGGCCTTCCCTAGTTCCTCGTTGTACTTGCCCATTGCCTCCATGTCTTTGAAGTCGGGCACCCAGCCGGGTTTTGCGGTTTCGTAGTTTTTCGGAAACATGATCATCATGAAGCGCATGGTTTTCTCCTTGGGTATTGAGTATTGGATATTGAGTGTTGTGCGGACACGTATCCGGGCCGCTACTTTTGCATAAGAGCCCGGACCGGTGTGGCTCTACTTCCTAGTCGAACGGGGTGCTGAAAATCGACACGCGATTCGTAGATTTTTCGCGTGGGGTATCACCTGCGACCGGCAGCCCATTCAAGCCCTTCTTTGGCTTGAGTGGGACACCTCCCCACACTCAACATCCCCGCGGTTCGCCGAGCCGCGTACCGTAGCCAGAAAGAGCTAGCGATTTGCCTTAGGCCGACTGCTCAATCGGCAGCAGCCTAAGTTTTTCCGTGTAACCGCATGCAGTCATTGTGCAGGCTTATGCACTCGAGGCATTCCTGCGCGTCCGCCCTAACCCATGCGTTGTGAGCCGTGTCACAACCAATCGTTGCGTTTTCAGATGCTTAGCGCGGCTCGCAGATTGCCGCTGAATCCCCTGCCCTTTGGCTCGGCAAGTGCTTACTCATCCTGTAACAAGAGGCCGCAAACCCAAGCAATGACCTTCATTCACCTGAGTTACCACCGCCTGAAATGCCGCTTCGCCCGGCGGAACGGCACCTTGCATCGCCTTTCCTGACAACCTTCCAAACCTGACCTCTTAAAAATGTGGCCCCAGAAATGGGGCCGCTTTTTTGCGAGCTCGGATATCGGAACATGTCGCGACGGGCGGCTTCGCCGACCAGGGCCTGCACCTGAGTTTGTCCAGCCGAAACGTAGTCGGACTAAATGACCCGCCAGACGAAATGCGCCAGAAGCCAAAACAGCAGCAACATGAATACCCCGCCGACCCAAATCAGGAAATTCCAAGTCATCTTCGGATCATTAATATCTTTTTTGTCCATACCCCACGCTATCGACCCAGCACCGCTCAGGGATATAAGGTTCGCACGGTAGACAAACTTCCATTCCCAAAGACTTTTCCCCGACCCTACAGTCGGATACACTTCCACAATCTATGAATTTCGGTCTCAACGCTCCGCTTGCCCTGGCGCTGGGCTTTTCCCTACTCGCCACAGCTCAAACTCCTCCGCAGGCTAAACCGAGCGCTTCTTTTATGTCTCCGCAAACCGTTTCTCCGGCCCAGCAGAATTTTTCTCCGCTGTTGTTGCAGCAGCTCTCCGCCATCAAAGCTGCCGCACTCAACGACGACTACGCCTACCGCGAACTCGCGCACCTCACGGAAAATATCGGAGCCCGCGCTACCGGTTCGGCCCAAGCCACCGCCGCCGCGCAATACGTCGCCGGCGAGCTTCGCAAACTGGGCTTGGAAGTCCGTCTTCAGGCAGTCACCGTTCCACACTGGGTTCGCGGAGCAGAAAGCGCTGAACTGGTCGAATACCCGGATATGGTTCCCGGAACCACGCAAAAGATCGTGCTCACGGCGCTGGGCGGAAGCACCTCCACTCCCCCGGATGGCCTGACCGCCGAAGTCGTCACGGTCGACAATTTCGATGAACTCCAGGCCCTGGGCGCGGCCAAAGTCGCGGGCAAGATCGTGGTCTTCAACGAGCCCTTCGACAAACAAAAGGCAGCTGCCGGAGTGGCTTTCGCCTCCTATGGAGAAGCCGTTCGCTATCGCGTTGCCGGACCCAAAGCTGCCGCTGATCTCGGCGCCGTAGCGGCCTTGGTCCGGTCCGTCGGCAACGCCGACTACCGTCTGCCGCACACAGGTATCTCCCTGCCAGCGGGAATCCCAGCCGCTGCCGTTACCGCGGAAGATGCGGACCTGATCGTTCACCTGGCCGCGGAAGGCAAAGTCCGCATGCATCTGGTGTTGACGCCGCAAAAACTTCCTGACGAAACCAGCTACAACGTGATCGCCGACCTCAAAGGCTCCGAGCATCCGGAACAGGTCGTAATCGTTTCCGGACACCTCGATTCCTGGGATCTTGGCACCGGCGCCATTGACGATGGCGCTGGCGTGGTCATCGCCATGGAAACCGCCGAAATTCTTCAGCGCCTCCACCTGCGCCCTGCGCGCACGCTCCGCATCATCGCTTGGATGGACGAAGAAACCGGGGGCTCTGGCAGCCGTGCCTATACGGCCGAATACTCCAGCGATTTTCCTCATTACGTTGCCGCCATCGAGAGCGACTCCGGCGCAGCCCATCCGCTAGGCTTCAACGTCAAAGCCCCACCCGCGGCTATCGATGCCCTCCGCCCCGTCGAGACCGTCCTGCAAAGCATTGGCGCAACCATGCTGCAACCCGCCCAGTATCCTCCCGGAGCCGATATCGAAGCCATGTCCAACGCCGGAGTTCCCGCCTTTGGCCTGCTGCAAGACGATCGCACCTATTTCAACTACCATCACACTGCCGCGGATACGTTGGATAAAGTAGTCCCCACGGAACTCCGCGAAAATGTGGCGGTGATGGCGGTCATGGCCTATGCATTGACCAACATGAAAGAACCGCTGCCGCGCTAACATCTCGCCTGCGCGACCAGCCAGCGGGATGCCTCATTTCCGGCGTCTTTTGCGAGAAGTGACTGATCCCTGCATCACTCCGCCATACAGTGCGCACTGTATCGAAGGCTCCCGCGCCGGCACATAAAATTCGCTCATTGCCCCAAAAAATCCAGCGCCCCCTTAAGGCTCGAGTTTTTATGTCCCCAGGGAAAAGCCAATGAAAAAGGAGAATCTCTTGATCAGAAAATTGGGAAGAACCGCAACTGCAGCAATCATGGTGGCGGCGCTCTCCTGGTTCGTCGCCGCCCCGGTCGCACATGCCGACGACCGGTCCAAGTGCCAGCATGCCGTGGAAAAGGCGGAAGCCAACCTGGACCGCGCCATTCACGACTACGGCGACCACAGCCGCGAAGCCGATGACCGCCGTCGCGATCTGAATGCCGAGCGCCAGCGGTGCTGGGACAAACACCATCAGTGGTGGAACGGAAAAGAACATCGCTGGGAGACCGAACAAAACTGGGACCGGCCGTAGCAGACTGCCTTCAGCATTTTCCCCGTCCGTCCATTTATGACGCGCGGGGATTTTTCTTGCCAGAAATATGTTGGAACTCGCCACGAAGAAAGTGACCCCAACTTGGGGATGGCCTCGGCTGTTCAGGAGCGTGGTCCACTGCCTTCCATGCGGGTCAACGACGCACCTACTTCAAACGCTTTAGTCTCAAAAATCGCTTCCCGTAGAGAACAACACGCACAGGATAAACCACATCTTTCCGTCGGGATGGGAATGAGGTTGATCCGTTCCCTCCGCGTTGCGGAAACGCAGAGGAGGTAAGGATTGTGGCGAGTCGTAAGGTCGCGTTGCTTGTGGTTGTCCTTTCGTGTGCTCTCGCTGGAGCGCAGGAACTCGGGCAGCTATCGCGAGAATCACAGCTCAACAGCATGTCTGCGGTGGTCGGGAGCGCCGAATCGTGTTCGCCCGTAGCACGAACCATTCAAGTCCCCCGGGCCGCTCTGGAGCGGGCCATAGTCAAGGCGCGGCTTATGAATCTCCTGCGCGAAAGTCTCAACGACGATGCCAAAGGCGTCGTGAATATCGCGCGGGAAAAAGAGATAAGGAAGCTTGCAAGTAAATTAAGAAACATCTATTAGAAGGTCAGTGAAGGTGCGGAGCGGATGCTGGTTCGCTCCGCCCAACCCTGGCACATGTCCAATGCTGCCTCTTGCTCTGCCCATCCTGAAGTTCTCCAGCAGTGAATCTTCGTCACATGAACTCGTGGCTGATCCCTCAAGTACATCCGCCGCGCTGCCGATGAAGCCCAAGAGTCGTATCTCGCCTCGGAGGCCGAATGTTCCCCTTTGCCGCGTGCCAGCAAGGTCGCAAGTTTTCATTCTTGCCCATAACAATTCTCTTATTGTTCCTGTGCCTGAACTTTCCACTATCAGCGCAAGACGACCCGCCGAGCCCATTATTTGTGCAAGTTCCTTTCGCGCAGCCGAAAGACCGCATTACCAGTTTCATCGACGACGATCATCGTATTACCCTCAGCGGCAACACCCACCCCTTCGCGCTCGCGCAGTACGACATCGGCCCAGTCCAGCCTGATTTCCCCATGGACCACATGCTCCTCACGCTCCTGCCCGATTCCGAGCAGCAAGACGTTCTCGCACAACTGCTCGACGCGCAACACAACCTCGAGTCTCCCTACTATCACCAGTGGCTCACGCCCGAGCAGTTTGGCGACCGCTTCGGCGCCAGTGACTCCGATATTGCCCAGGTCGTGGGCTGGCTCGCCGGGCACGGCATGCAAGTTGAAGAAGTCAGCGCAGGCCGCCGCTCCATAATTTTCAGGGGCACCGCGGCGCAAGTCGATTCGGCATTCCGCACTCCGATTCATATTTACAAAATTGGCAACAACGATGCAGTTCACTACGCCAATGCGAAGGACCCTTCGATCCCCGCCGCACTGGCCCAAGTCGTCGGTGGTGTGGTATCGCTGCACGATTTTCGCAGCGAGCCCCAGCACGCGCCGCTCCTGAAACCATCTCCGGACTTCACCAGCGGCGGTACTTACTATCTCGCTCCCGAAGATTTTGCCACCATTTACGACCTGACCCCGCTCTACCAGCAAGCGATCAATGGTGGCGGACAATCGGTCGCGATTGTCGCCCGCTCCAACATCAAGCTCGCAGACATCACACAGTTCCGCAGTTTCTTCGGCCTGCCCGTCAACAATCCTCAGATCATCGTCAACGGCACAGATCCCGGGATATTCAACTTTAACGAAGAGACCGAGGCCGATCTTGATGTCGAATGGTCCGGAGCTGTCGCCAGAAACGCCACCATCAAATTTGTAGTTTCGAAGTCGACCAATTCCAGCGACGGCGTTGACCTCTCCGCCCAGTACATCGTCAATAACAATCTTGCTCCCATCATGAGCACGAGCTTCGGCTTGTGCGAAGCATCGCTCGGTTCCTCGGGCAACAGCTTCCTCAGTGCTCTTTGGCAACAAGCCGCAGCGCAAGGCATCACCGTGTTCGTTTCCGCGGGAGATAGCGGGGCCGCCGGGTGCGATTCCGCATCCGCTGCAACGGCCACGCACGGACACGCCGTCAATGGCCTCTGCTCCACGCCTTGCAGCACTTGTGTCGGCGGCACGGAGTTCAACGATAAAACTCATCCCTCGCTCTACTGGTCGACATCGAACATGCCGGGCACGCAGAGCTCAGCCCTAAGCTACATTCCAGAAGTGGTGTGGAACGAGAGCGGACCCGTTGAAGGCCTGTGGGCCACTGGCGGCGGCGCAAGCACTCTCTACGCCAAGCCCTCGTGGCAAGCCGGCATCGGCATCCCCGCCGACGGCAAACGCGACGTCCCCGATGTCGCACTCACCGCCGCTTCGCACGATGGTTATCTGATCTTTCAGGAAGGCTCTCTCTACGTTGTCGGAGGCACTTCTGCAGCTTCGCCATCGTTCGCAGGAATCATGGCGCTCGCTGTGCAGCACGCAGCCACGCGACAGGGGAACGCCAACACGGTGTTTTATTCGTTGGCCACGAAGCAGCACGCTGGGGGAGCTTCGGTTTTCCACGATATCGTCGCCGGCAATAACGGCGTCCCCGGACAAACCGGTTTCACTGCAGCGCAGGGCTATGACCAAGCCAGCGGACTCGGCTCCATTGATGCCTCGGTTCTAGTGAATCACTGGAGTGACGCTACTCCGCCGGCGCCTCCAGCGTTTCAAGCGGAGCTCTCGGCTAACTTGCTCTCGGTGATCGCCGGATCAAACAAAAGCATCACCCTCACGGTGACCGTGAGCGGCGCCTTCGACTCCTCCGTTGGCTTCTCAATTACAGGATTGCCGAGCGGCGTGTCTGCGACGTTCAGTCCGGTCACGCTGGCCGCTCCCGGTTCCGGTAAGAGCACGCTTAAGCTCGCAGCGACTAACAGCGCCAAGCCGGGGACATATTCGATTCTAGTGTCAGCAGCCAGTGCCAAATTCCCCACACAGAAGTTGCCGCTCTCGGTCTCAATTGCGCGAGGACTCTAACGAAAGGATCGTTTTCAACGATGGCGTCTTCCGCCAGTACTCTCGGCGCTCAGGGCAATCCCCCGACTCAAGCGCTGAGATTTTACGCATCCCGCCGTCCCTGTTGACGCATCTTATTTTGGGCGCATATCATGGTTGTTTCGCCTTGATCTCACCGACGGCTCCGAGGGGAGCCGTCGAGGACTTTTGAAGTGACACCTATGGATAAGAAGAAGTTAGAAGCATTCAAGAAACGGCTTGAGACCCGGCAGCAGGATCTGCGCCGTACCGTTTCCCGCACCCAGGCTGACGGCCGCTCCGCCGACGAAGACACCGCGCAGGATATTGCCGACCGCGCCGCGAGTTCCTACACCAAAGAATTTCTCTTTAGCCAGAGCAACAACGATCGCCAGCTTTTGCAGATGGTTGAGCGCGCTTTGTTGCGTATTCGCGAAGGCAGCTTCGGCGAGTGTATCCACTGCGGCAAGGAAATCAACGCGAAACGTCTCGAGGCGGTCCCCTGGACGCGTCACTGCATCGAGTGCCAGGAGAAACTGGAGCAAGGCCTTTTGGAAGAGGCCCAGCACTAACGCGGCGCGTCGACACTTTTGTAGCGGCGTTCTGCCGGATTTCATGAGTTGCCTTTTGACGCCGTCATTTTCCGGCTGCTAGACTAGTGGTTTGCCCCACCAAGCAGCAGTCCTCGACAGAGACTCATCAGACTGAAACTGGAAGGTAGTCGTGCGCGCACAAACTCGCCATCAGCTTAAACAGGATGCATTCAGCCGGGTCACCATCGGAGCGGCCGAAAAAACCGCCCATTGGAGCGTCGAACACCGGAACACCCTCATCATCGCGGTTGTCGCCGTGGCTGTGATCGCCGCTGCCGTGGGCGGCGGATGGTATTACCTGAGCACGCAGGATGAAAAGGCGAGCTTCGATTTGTCGCAGGCGGTCCGCACGCTCGACACTCAGCTTCGCCCAGCTGGAACGCCCGCCCAGCCAGATATCCCCAGCTTTGCCTCCGCCAAAGAGCGAGCCGACGCCGCCCACAAGCAATTCCAGGCGATCGTCAACAATTATCCCCACACCCGCACCGCGGATATGGCGCGTTACTTCTTGGGCGTAACTGCAACCAGTGCCGGCGACAACTTAGCCGCCGAAGGCTATTTCAAAGAAGTCGCGGAGCACGCCAATAAAGAACTGGCCTCCATGGCGAAGCTAGCGCTGGCCGAAATCTACGGAAACAGCAACCGCACCAAAGATGCAGTAGCCCTTTACCAGCAACTCATCGATCATCCCACCGCTTCGGTAAGCAAAGCGACGGCGCAATTGGAACTGGCCGAGCTTTACCAAACCAGCAACCAGCCGCTCGACGCCAAGCGCCTCTACGAGCAAATCAAGAAGGACAATTCCGGCCAGGAAGCAGTCCAGCTGGCCACCCAAAAACTATCCGAACTGAAATAAATCAGTAGTTAGTGGCTTGGGCATACGAGGGGAAGCATGTGCGGGTCGGGAAGAACTTGGCCTGAGCCTTCGGACAGCTGCCGCCTCGCTATCTACTTGCCACTGCTTTTGCCAGATACCGGCAAGTCAGCCCAATCTCCGGCGCAATCGGCTCCACGAACTGAAAGCCATAGCGAAAGGCATTTTTCTGGCGAAGCATTGCATAACCGGTCACTGGCCCGAAGGGCGTGACGAACACTAATTCCACCATCTCGCCCGACGGAACCTCGAGGGTGAGCATCGCCGAAATGCCGGATTCGCTGAGATCAACGCAGTGTCCCTTCACCGAACTGCAATTCCGAGGCCTGACCTTAATCTCGACCTCGAATTTGAAGCGGGGCTCGCGCCGCCGCTCCATCAAGCTACGGCGTGTGTCGGCTGGGACCTGATTCTCTATTTCCAACTTCCACTCCGTCTACACGAACGAATCCTTTATTTCTTATCGGCGAAGAGCTCCCATAACATAAATCCATCGCCGTTCACCCTGACGTTCCTGCTTTCCTGCGGTAAGCTGAGACAACATGAAACGTCTGCGAATAACTCTCTTCGCCCTGTTGCACTTCGTGACCCCGTTTTTCTTACCCGCTCAATCGGCTGCGCCCCATATGCCAACGCGACTTTCTCATGAGTCGCTTCTTATCGTTCCTCCCGTCCGGCTCTCTCATCTGCGCCACGGCGTCAACATCAGCGGATGGTTCGCGCAGGTCTACGACAAACGGGGCTATACCCGGGAACACTTTCAGGACTCGATCACCGCGCAAGACATCGCTCTCATTCGATCGATGGGCTTCGATCATGTCCGGCTCGGCGTCAATCCCCAAGTCATGATGCAGGATCACCGTCCCGACGAAATTCCCGCCGGCTATCTCGGATATCTCGACGCCGCCGTAAAGATGATTCTGGATCAGGGCCTCGCCATAGTTATCGATCTGCATCCCGACAGCGACTTCAAGGCGCGCCTGATGCGGGACGACAGCTTCGTGCAGGAATTCGCCGATTTCTGGCGCACTCTGGCGAAACACTATTCCACATGGGATGACGATAGGGTCTTTTTTGAAATCCTAAATGAGCCAGAGTTTTCCGATCCCTATCGCTGGTACGGGGTTCAGGCGAAGCTCGCCGCGGCCATTCGCGAAGGCGCGGCGCAAAACACGATGATCGCCACAGGAGCGCGCTGGTCCAACGACGATGACCTGGTTTTCATTGAACCGCTGCGAGATCCGAATGTGATTTATAACTTCCATTTCTACGAGCCGCACATCTTCACCCACCAGGGCGCGACCTGGGGCGCATATTTCTGGCATTGGGTAAAAGGACTGCCCTACCCATCCTCTCCAGAATCGGCCGCAAAGGTCGCTGCGGGAGTTCCTGATGCGGTCGATCGGATGGCAGTCATCCGCTACGGACAAGACCACTGGAATGCCGCCCGCATCGATGCCGAAATCACGCAAGTCGCCGACTGGGCCCGCCAACGTGGAGTTTCAGTAATGTGCAACGAGTTCGGTGTCTTCCGCGATTACGCCGATCCTAAGGATCGCGCCGCTTGGATTCACGACGTACGCGCATCTCTGGAAGCGCATGGCATAGGTTGGGCCATGTGGGACTACTCCGGCAACTTCGGGGTGATAACGAAAAAGGATGGGCAAACTCTTCCGGACGAAATTACACTTCATGCCCTGGATTTGACCAAACGATGATTGCGTGGCGCGGACACACTCTGCTTGCGAATTCGAACCGCGAAGCAACAGCGGAGGCCTTGATCTATCATCTTCCCATGCCCGCCCCGCCCATCCAAGCTCTGGTATTAACCTTCGACGACGCACGCCGCGTGGTTGAGGAGCATGCGTCGAACCTGCTGCCCGGCGCAGAAGAAAGCGTCCCCCTGCTGCAAGCCGCCGGAAGAATCCTCGCCGAGCCCATCACGGCCGACCGCGAAATCCCTCCATTTCGGCGAGCCACGCGCGACGGCTACGCGGTCCGCGCCACCGATCTGGCAACGCTTCCGGCTCGATTGAAGGTCATCGGAGAAATCAAAGCCGGCAGGGAATATCCTCCCTCGGCTCTGAACGCAGGCGAAGCGTTTTCCATCATGACGGGCGCGCCAGTTCCTTTAGGTGCAGATGCCGTCGTCATGGTGGAGTACACATCGCAACCGGAAAATGTGGTCGAAATCACGAGAACTATTGCACCGGGAGAGAATCTGGTTCCACAAGGAGCCGAAGCCAAACGCGGCGGCCTGTTGTTAGCCGTGGGCACGCGCCTCAACGCGCCAGCCATCGCGCTGGCGGCATCGGTCGGCCGATCGCAACTCAAAGTCTTTACGCGCCCACGCGTCGCCGTGCTTACCACCGGGGACGAGATTGTCGAGCTTGACGCTGAGGTTGGACCTGCACAAATTCGTAACTCCAACAGCTACTCGCTGGCTGTGCAGATCCAGGAAGCTGGCGGAGATCCTGTACTTCTGCCCATCGCCCCCGACGAACCGCGCCGCCTGCGCGAACTGATCGAACAAGGACTGCACTCCGATTTGCTGATCATGACCGGCGGCGTCTCCATGGGCCGCTACGATCTGGTCGAGCAGGTGCTCGCCGAATTGGGTGCCGAATTCTTTTTCACCGGAGCAAAAATCCAACCCGGCAAGCCAGCGGTCTTTGGCCGTTGCTTGTGTGGCGCAGGCACTCCCTTCGACAACCTCAAGGCAGGCTCCGCCCGCGAGGGGGCTTCAGCACCGCCCTCCTACAAATATTTCTTCGGCCTCCCCGGAAACCCGGTCTCTACCATGGTCACCTTCGAACTCTTTGCCCGCCCCATGTTAGAAGCACTCTGCGGAATGTCGCCACGCCCACTCCGGTTCCTGCATGCGCGCTTGAAATCTGATATTCACGTAAAGACCGGCCTCACGCGCTTCCTTCCCGCAGTTCTTTCCGGCGCCTATGAAAACTCGCAGGCCGAACTCGTTCCCTGGCAAGGCTCAGGAGACATCGCCGCCCAATCCCGCGCCAACTGTTACATCGTGACCCCACCCGATCGCGAACACTTCCCCGCCGGGGACTGGGTCGCGATACTGATCCGCTAAAGTACCCGGCATTGGATAAGGCACGCCACAGGATTCAGGCTACGCTGGCATCAATATGTTGATGGCGCAGCGCGTTAATGTAGCGATATACGGGTGCAAATCAAAGCGGCGCTAGCCACGGAGGTTCATCCGCCCCCGTCGCATCCCATGTAAGATAGACTTTCGCATGGCAAAGAAGCCAAAGCTCTCCCACTACGACGCCGCAGGACGCGCCCGTATGGTCGATGTCTCCGCCAAGGCGGCCACGCTTCGCGAAGCCGAAGCCAGCGCCTTCGTCGAGATGAAGCCTGCAGTGTTGCAAGCTCTGCCCGCAAATCCCAAAGGCGATCCTCTGGAAGTCGCGCGCATCGCCGGAATCATGGCCGCCAAACGAACTGCGGATTTAGTTCCGATGTGCCACACGCTCCCGCTCTCGTACGTTGATGTCGCCATGCGTCTATGCGAAAATGGCGTCGCCATCACTACCAAAGTCGCGACTACAGCCCAAACCGGAGTCGAGATGGAAGCCCTCGTCGCGGCCAGTGTGTCCGCCCTGACTTTGATTGATATGTTGAAGGCGCTCGACAAGGGAATTGCGATTCGCGAGGTTAGGCTGGAACGCAAGACCGGAGGCAAAAGTGGCGAGTACCGACGAAACCAGTAATCATGGCCAACGACGTCAAATTGCTTTTGGTCGATGACAACCCGATGGTCCTCGGGATGCTCGAGCATGCGCTGGCTTCATTCGCGCAAGTGGTCTCGGCGGGCGACGCGGCCGACGCGCTACTCAAGGCAGTCGACAATCCTCCAGACCTAGTGGTGTGTGACTATCGCATGCCCGGCATGGACGGCCGGCAGCTGGTCGAGAAGCTGAAGAGCCGTCCCGCCACGGCAAATTTTTCGGCGATCCTGATGGCCAGCCGCTCTGATATCGACGAGCGCCTCTCGCCGCAAGATGCGGCCGACGACTATCTGGCTAAACCGTTCTTCCTGAAAGAAGCTACGCGCCGCATCAAGCGCACCGTCGATCGCATCGCTCTGGAGAAAATGGCCAAGACCGCTCCCTCCGACGGCGTGGTGCGCGGAAATCTTTCGCAGATGAATGTGATCGACCTGATGCAGTCCCTCGAAATGGGCCGCAAAAGCTGCCAGCTCAAACTCAACAACGCGGGCGACAACTGCGAAGTCTTCTTTGTCGAAGGCCAGGTAAAACACGCCACCTACGGATCGCTCAAGGGTGACGAAGCCGTGTTTAAAGTTCTGCGCTGGACCGGTGGCAGCTTCGAACTCAATTTCGAAGGCAAGACGGATCAGGAGACGACCAAACTCAACACGCAAGGTCTGCTGATGGAAGGCTTGCGTTTGCTCGACGAAGCGCAACGCGATGCCGGCGTCGATGCCGCTGAACCTCAAGCGGCCACCTCGAATGCCGCGCCCAGCTCTGCCAGCAATTCGAGCAGCTCGCGGACAGAAGAGGAAGAAGATGTTCTCCTCGACAACTGAATCGCCCCGAATCGAACAACCTGCGGCGGTGGTGACCGTGAGCGATTCCTGCGCTCGCGGCGAGCGCGTGGATGTTTCCGGGCCTTTAGTAGCGGAGGCGCTGACCAGGCTCGGCTTTCGCGTGGTCGCCACCAGAATCGTTCAAGACGATTCCATGCAGATTCAGAATGCGCTCGTCCATCTAGCTCTGGAAGCGCGCCTCATCGTGACCACTGGGGGAACGGGTATCGCGGCGCGCGATGTTACCCCGGAGGCGACGGAAGCCATTTGCGATCGCCTGCTCGACGGCGTAGCCGAACGGATGCGCCTCGAAGGCGCAAAGAAAACTTCATTCGCCGCGCTGAGCCGTGGAGTCTGCGGCGTCCGCGAAAAAACTCTCATCCTCAACCTGCCCGGCAGCCCGAACGGAGCGGTAGATTCCCTGCAAGCCGTAGCCGGCCTGATCCCTCATGCGCTCGATCTGCTGGACGGAAAAACAGAACACCCGTAACCGGAGTTTGGAGGCGCCGTCCC
Organism: uncultured Acidobacteriaceae bacterium; assembly: GCA_963818935.1. Classification (GTDB taxonomy): domain Bacteria; phylum Acidobacteriota; class Terriglobia; order Terriglobales; family Acidobacteriaceae; genus Sulfotelmatobacter. Next base: position 116,099 of record CAWFUK010000059.1, on the reverse strand, counting down.
CCTTTTACTTGTGCGCCGGTGGCACGTACTCCTTCGGCACCGCTGAGCCTTCGCCGAAAAAATACTGCTCCAGCTGTTTTACGATGACTTCCTGATCTTCGCGCCGCGCGGGATTCAGTCTGTACTCGTTGAGTAGCATCTTGCAGTGTTCGGTCCACATGCGCCAGGCTTCCTGCGACACGTTGTCGTAAATTTTGCGGCCGAGCTCGTTGTCGAAGGGCGGCTCATCCAGACCGGGCAACTCTCTTTTGAACTTCACGCAGAACACGGTGTGCGCCATACACGTCCTTACAGTGGGAAATTTGTCTTCCTAAAGATTACTACACGAAGCCCTACGGTTTCGGTGCCGCCTGGGCATACTCCGAAAAGATTTGCGCCAACTGGTCCGCGCTAACTGGAGCACCCGGCACCGGACTGGCGGCCGCCGTCGACGACTTGCCTTTGACGACAATGTAGACCGCGTTGTAAGGCTCATCCCCTACGTTCTCTACCTTGTGTTTGAAGGGCGGAAACCAACGGGCTTCCCCCGCCTTCGAGTAAACCTCCGTGACCTTGCCGTTCTGGTCGGTAAACTTGAGGTGTCCGCCGGAGATTACGACTACCACGCCACCGGGATGCTCGTGCATCTCCGATTTCTCATGCGGGCCATAATGGATGTTCACCACTTGTACGTGTTCATTCTCGAACCGCAGTTGATAGTGCTTCGGTTCCACCTTGAGAGGATCCTGCGCCAGGGCGGAAGTCACCACCAGAGAGAGAACTGCGGCCGCACACGAGAGTCTGCACAACATTCGAACTTGCCTCCGTAAATGGGATAAGGTTTGAGGTCTTGGGGCAAACGCTACTATTGCTCCTTGGGCCTGTCAACGATTCAACTGCGCCTGCGTCCCAAAGTGGTTAATCAGCAGGATGGTGTCGGCGTATAGATATCGCTTTATATAATGAAGTTCGCTCACGGAAGTTTATCTTTGATCCATGATGGCGAAACCCCCTCGAGTCACGGTGATTGCGACAGTGCTCAACGAGGCGAATGCAATCGGCGATCTGATTTCGAGCCTTTCTCATCAAACGCTCACCGACATTGAGATCATCGTGGTCGATGGTGGTTCGACGGACGGCACCTGGGAGCGGCTTCAGCAACTCGCACGCGAAGATCCGCGGCTCCGACCGATTCGCGATGAAAGCTGTAACCTCGCCCATTCCCCCGGCCCCATCGCCCGCGGACGAAATCGCGCCATCCGCGAGGCTTCCACGCAGGTAATCGCCTGCGCCGATGCAGGTTGCCAATATGATCCGGAGTGGGCTGGGCGACTCACTGCGCCAATTCTGGCGGGAGACGCCGAATATGCCCTCGGCGGATCGTACATCGATGGAGCTATGGCAACGGCGTGGGATGTCTCTGCCGCACCCTTTCTGGGGATCAAGCTGCGTGCGGATGGAATTCGCAAGAGCTGCACCACGCGCTCCATGGCGATGCGCAAAGAGCTGTGGGAGCGTGTAGGCGAATTTCCCGAGTTAAACTTATTCGGCGAAGACACACTATTTGACTTGCGGGCGCGCGAAGTCACCACGCCAGTGTTTCCCGCTGAAGCCATGGCCCGCTATAACCCCCGCTTCAACCTTTCCTCCGCCGCGAAAAAACTTGGCCTGTATGCCACATCCGACGGAGTGCTTGGGGTGCGGCGCATGCGACTCGTGCGCAACCTACTGCGCTGCATCTTACAAATTGCAGCGCTCATCGCGCTGCGTTGGACGGCGATTCCGCTGCTGGCCGACGTCCTGTTGGAAATCTTTTTCGCGTTCGAGCGCGACGTGCGTGGAGTCTTCACGCGTCGCTTTTATGAACTCTTGCCCGCGCGGTTAATCTTCTCGGTGATCACGCCGTGGATCGTCGCCTATCATCACATTGCCGGTAGCATCACCAAAGCCAACCGCCCCAATCCCCAGAACTTGTAGTAAGTACCGCGTCAGGAAGGGGATTGTCATCCCGACCAAAGCATCGCCTTCCTGGCAGGGAAAGGCGATGCGGGTAGAAAGGGTTGGGTTCAGGCGTTTGAAGAACTACTTCTTGTCCGCGGGATTTTCCTTGTTCTTCTCGACAATCGAGAGCAACTCGATTTCAAAAATCAGGGTGTCATTCGGCCCGATATCAGGGCTGGGAGAGCGCTCTCCATAAGCCAGATCCGCGGGAATGAAAAGCTGCCACTTCGATCCCACCGGCATGAGTTGAAGCGCTTCCGTCCATCCCTTGATCACTCCGGTGACTGCGAACTGCGCCGGTTTGCCGCGCTTGTAGGAGCTGTCGAACTCTTTGCCGTCGATCAGCGTGCCGCGATAGTTGCACTCCACCGTATCGTTGCTCGTCGGCTTCGGCCCCGTGCCTTCTTTCAGAATTTTGTATTCCAGGCCGTCGGGCAGGGCAACTACGCCCGACTTGGTCTTGTTCTCGGCGAGAAAAGCGTCACCTTTCTTCTTGTTCTCGGCACCCTCTGCCTGCATTTTCTCCTGCATCTTCTTGCGAACTTCCATCTGCACTTCGGTAATCGCGGCTTGGGCTTCCTCATCGGTCATGGCCGTCTTGCCACCAGCAAGAGCGTCTCTCATGCCGCGAGCCATAATGCTCGGGTCGACCGGAACGGACTGCTTCTTGAGACTCTCCCCCGTTTTCATTCCAATGGCGTAGCTGAATTTGTCTTTGGCAGTCTTCAGCGCCAGCGGAGCGGCGGTTTTGGCCGTGGTGGCAGAATGCGCCTTGCCGGTGGTTGAAGTCTGCGATTTGGCAGGAGCCGATGCCGCTGGAGTCGAGGAACTGGCTGGTGGGGTCGTTGCCGCCGGAGTCTGCTGCGCAGGGGCGTTCCCCAGCAACATTCCAGCCGCGCATAGTAGTACCGCAATGTTCATAGATTTAGGCATAGTTGCTATTGTCCCATTGCATCAAGATTCTCCGCAAACCGGAGCGCGCGGAGTGGTAGGGCACCGCCGGGTCGCGGCGGTGACGGCTTGCGAAAAAAAAGGCGTGGTGGGCCCGCAAGGATTTGAACCTTGGACCAATGGATTATGAGTCCACTGCTCTAACCGCTGAGCTACGGGCCCTTTCGCAGTCAACAACTACGGCTTTCTGCATGGTAACAAACACGACGGCCATGCGCGGCAGCAATCTGCCGTATAGTGTGTTCGCCGGGCACTTGTGCGCTATCGTCTGGTTTGGCCAGCTGACGCAAGTTTCATTTGACTCTCAATCCAAACGAACCGAGAATCTGTTTCGTGATGAAATATCTCATCGATTTGTTTGCTGGCGTTTTTGGTGCGCTTATCGCTGCTCCCGTATTTCTTCTTTGGTTCTGTGTATTGCTGCCTTCGGCCTTGCGCCCCTTTGGGATCGCGTTGCCTGCTGGTTTCAATCGCAAGAAATGGATGCAGGAAATCGATGGCATGGGCAACTTCCGGCGCATAGTCGTGGTCGGCGTCATGGGATATGGAGTGTTCCTTTTGCTGGCCATCTCTGGCTCAGATTACTTACGGGGGCGATATTTCGGACGCGATTTCCATTTCTCTTGGGACAACCTAGCGGTATCCGCAATCTCCGGGATACTGATTGCCGCTGTTAGCACAGACTAGGACGGTCGCGCTGGCCACGTCAGAGTGATAGTTGTCGTAACATGTATGGTCCGCCGCCGAACTGCAAGAAGAATCGGTTGAGACGAGAACAGTCTGCGAAAATGTATCCGGCCTCTAATGGAGACGGGGCTCCGGGCGCATGATGATGATCCGCGCGTGCCTGTCCTTAATAATCGCCACGGTCGTAAAAGACCTCGTTACGCCACAGGTTTCAGGCACGTCGTTTGACTGTGTTTTCGTCATTCCTATCTTCTGCAGACTTCTAAGAAAAGAATTTCAGATCCCACTTCGTCTAGTTGGAAAACACGGGCGCTTTGCGCAGGGGTTGATAGTCGTTTCCACTCGCTAAAACCGCCCAACTGATCCTGGCCAACTTATTGGCCGTTGCAACGATCACCACATTACGCGCGGTTCTGGTTTCCAATCGGCTCATCCACTTCCCCAGACTGGAGCCTTCGCGTTTGACCCGTAACACCGCGGCGCGCGCTCCATGGATGAACATCTTGCGCAAATAGGGGTTTCCCCGCTTGCTGATGCCCAGCAGTTTGGCTTTGCCTCCGGTTGACCATTGCCGTGGCACCAGTCCCAGCCAGGCGGCAAACTCACGTCCCTTCTTGAAAGCCGCGCCGTTCCCAATAGCAGATACAACGGCGGTCGAAACCAAGGGACCCACTCCCGGGATCTGCTGCAGCCGAACACAACTTGGATCGCTGCTGGCAATCTGTTCGAGCTGGGTGTTCAGGGTCTCGATCTGCAACTGCAGGCCTTTCCATTCCTGCCACAGGAAATCCAACAGGCGACGCATGGCGGTGCTCAGTCTCGCGTCAGCATTTTCCAGAATCTCGGGCATCTGTCGACGCAGACTGGCCGGCCCTTTGCGGAAACTTATGCCCCGTTCCAGCAGGAAGGCTCGAATCTGATTAATCACGCTGGTCCGTCGTGCTACTAGCCGGTCGCGCACGCGATGCAGCGCTTGTAGGTCGAGTTGATCCTCCGTTTTGATGGGAACGAAACGCATGTTCTCGCGTTCCACGGCTTCGGCAATCGCTTCCGCGTCGCGGTAGTCGTTCTGGTTGGACTTCACGAACGGCCGCACAAACTGCGCCGGAATCAGACGCACCTCGTGGCCTTGCTCGCGCAGGGCTCGCCCCAGAAAATGCGACCCCACTCCTGCCTCCATCCCGATCAACGAGGAAGGCAAATTGGCCGTGTACTCCAGCAGTTGTGTGCGAGAGAACTTCTTGCAGATTACTACCTGGGATCGGGTTCCCAGTGCGATGAGGTGAAAAGTGGTCTTGCCTAAATCAATCCCGATCGACCGAATCTGTGACTTACTCTGCATGGCGATGATCCTCCGTCTGGCTTTTTGGCCAACCTAATCATTACTCAGGTTGGCTCTCTAGACGGCGGACCATCTCATTATCGCCATAGCACTCATTCGATTATTAACGAATGCTCCAGATGCAATAACTGCGGCCTCTGGCGACTCATTATTTGAGCCAGTTGTCGTAGCTGACGAGAACCGACCGAAACCTGCGTTCCTGCTTGAATACGCGCGCGCTCGGCGGGAACGTGATTAGAACCAGTTGATTCGATTGCCAGGCAACATCGACGTGCATGAATCCTCTGCCGTTTACTGCAACTGCGCCGTGATTGTCGTCCGCGATGAACACATTCGCAGGACGGCACAAAGCAAGCTCCCGCGACAGCCGCGGACCTGCCCGGATGACTGAGAGCTGCGTACTGTAACCCGTAGTCGCGCCTGCGTTCCGCACCATCAGCAGGACATCCCATTTGCCGTCTGGCGAGGGCACGTCGCCAACTACTTCGGTCCATGATCTGACCAATGCTAGGGGTGCGACCCATACAACTGCACAGACTATGAGCACAGCGAGGACAACTCCACCCACAATGACGACCGATTTTCGTTTCACGTTACCCAAGAATATATCGCTATTGACGTGGTTGACGATAAATCGCCATCTCTTAACAATGTCGGCGGTGTCAAGTTCTTTTCGAGCGTAGTAACCCGTGCACTCCGAGAAGAGCGCCATTTCGCTCTAGTTGAAGAAGTGCCATTCCTAACCAAGGCTCGCTCGCAATCGTTTCAGGTGCGGAACTCAGTCCGACCCATCCATCTCTTCGGTCGCATCCGCGATCATGATTCCTAGTTCAAACTCCTCGGTGAAGAGGAGCGGGGCGCTCAATCATTACGGCGGTGATTTACTTCACACCATGGCGATTTCCAGGCTGTCCCGCGTGCGAACCGAAGCTTTCCAGTTGCGTGTAATTCCATTCTCGGCGCCACATCCAGTACAAACGAATCCTCAGCCTTCGGGCCATGGCAACTTTGGCGATCTTTCGACCTCGCCGCTGGGCCAGGTGAAAGAACCGGTTGCGCCAGCGCGCATCACTGCGTACCGTGACCTGCGCCGCTTCCACCAGCAAAAAACGTAATTAAGGAGTTGCCCTGTTTGCTGATGTGTCCCAGTCGGCGTCGCTCTCCGCTGGAATCTTCCTCCGGGACCAGACCGAGATAGCTGGCGATCTGCTTGCTGCAGCTGAAGCGGTCGGCTTTCCCGATGATGAGCACGAAAGCAATCGCTGTCAGCGCACCCACCCCAGGATGAGTCATCAAGCGCTGGGCCTCGGGACATTTCTCGGCTTGCTGCTCAATCGCTTGCGTCAACTCGGCGATGGTCGGATTGATGCGATCCAAGACTTCCAACAGATCGCGCCGGCGACGGCTCGCCCAGGGAGCCAGGGGCAGTGACTCCAGTTGCTGCCGTCCGCTTTCCCGCCACAACTTTTTCTTGTAGCGCAAACCTTCGTTCAGCGCCGCAGCTTGCAACTGGTTCATGATCCGCGTGCGGGTCTGCACCATGCGATGGCGATGCCAGAGCAGTTGCCGCACGTCTCGATTCTCCCAACTCGGCACCCAGATCTTGGGAAAGTCATCTTTCAGCATCAGCGTCAGAATATGCTGCGCATCGCGCCGATCCGTCTTCTGTTTGCGCACTCGCTTGGCTGCAATCTTCGCTGCATCCCCCATCCACAGCTCGAAGCTCAGTTCTGCGAGCAGACGCTCGAACCATCCGGCATGGCCACTCGCCTCCATGCCCACGCGCACCTCAGCTCCGGCCGTTCCCAGAGCGCGATAGTACTGCTCGGCTTCTTCCCGGTGCATCAGTCGCCGCTCTCGTAGTTCCCCAGTTTCAGTATTGACAAGCGCAACTTGTTGGAAGCCCGGGTGATAGTCACAACCTATAATTAGCATGTTCGGCTCCTTTCTCCCGAGCCTTGGTTGGTTGGCACCACCAAAGTCTACTCGGGCCTGGGAGCCGACATTGTTATGGAATCATTTCACTCATCGACCGATATGTGCGGCGCACGACGGCCATGCGCGGCGGCAATCTGCCGTATAGTGTCTGACATAAGATTCAGTGCCTTCGAACTGCCATGGAAGAGGTGAGGCGAATTATGCAACGACTTGCCAAGTTGACTCGTCTGGGTATTTTCTGCGGAATCTTCATTGCGGGCATTGCTCCCCTGGCCACAGCACAGGGTCGCACGCCGGATGCCGCGACCATTGCCAAGCGTAACGCCACCCAGAAGGAACTCGAATCTATTGCCATCATCGAGCGCAAGGTGATGGTGCCCATGCGCGATGGCAAGCGCATGCAGGCGGATATCTATCGTCCCAAAGACGAATCGAAAAAATATCCCATCATCTTTGTGCGCACGCCTTACAACTTTAATTATTGGGATGTCGAACTGGGCGCTCCCCGAGACATGACGTACATCGTGGATGCGGTCAAACACGGCTACGCCTACGTCGAGATGAACGAGCGCGGCCGTTATTTTTCCGAGGGCGATTACGACATTCTCGGCGTGCCCCTTACCGACTCCGACGATGAGCTTGACTGGATGGGCGGCTTGCCGTGGTCGGCGGATAAGGTGGGTTTGATCGGTTGCTCTTCCACCGCCGAGTGGCAACTGAATGTCGCCTCGCGCGGCAATAAGGCTCTGACGACAATCATTCCGGAGAGCTTTGGCGCCGGCGTGGGCCGCGTTGGTCCTTATTACGAACAGGGCAATTTTTTCCGTGGCGGCGCGGTACAAATGCTCATGGGAGTCTGGCTCTACGATTACGGACTTCTGACCAACGACGCCAAACCGAACTTCCCGCCCGGCACAACGCACGACGCGCTGGTAACGGCCGCGAAGTCCTATGATCTGTCGGCGCATCCTCCGACAATCGATTGGGAAAAGGCGCTGCAACACCTGCCGGAGAACGACATCATCGCCGCTGTCGGCGGCCCGCACGGCATCTGGGCCGATACGACGCCCTCCGGCCAGCCCGGCATGATCACGCGCCCTCCGAATCATCCCGCGTGGTACAAGGGCGGCCTGTGGAATGACAGCATGCGCATCAACATTCCCGGGCTGTGGATGATGACCTGGTACGACATCAGCACCGGGCCGAACCTCGCCGCCTACAACTATGTGCGCAGCACGGCCAGCCCCGAAGTCGCGAACGAGCAGTATGCCATTATCGCGCCCATGCCGCATTGCAGTTACAAGCGCGCCTCGGAGCACAGCATGGTCGGCGATCGCGATCTCGGCGATGCCCGCCTCGACTACGACGCGATCACCTATGCCTGGTTCGATCACTTCCTCAAAGGGGAGAACAATGATGTTCTCACCAAGAATCCGAAGGTCCGCTACTACACCATGGGAAGCAATGAATGGCACAGCTCTGACACCTGGCCGCCTGCAGACGCGAAGCCGATGACGTTCTACCTGACCAGCAGTGGTCACGCAAACTCGCTCGACGGCGATGGAGCGCTATCGAGCACGCCGCAGCCAAAAGATGCCGCCGACCGCTTCGTCTACGACCCCATGAATCCCGTAACCACGCGCGGCGGAGGTTTCTGCTGCATGGGAGCGGATTACAAGCCGGGAGCGATTGATCAGCGTCCACTCGAGGAACGCGATGACGTTCTCGTCTATAGCACCGGCCCGCTGAAAGAGGGCATCGAGGTCACGGGTCCGGTGGACGTAACGCTTTACGTTTCGAGCGACGCCAAAGATACCGACTTCACCGTGAAGCTGATTGAAGTTCTGCCGGACGGAACTGCTTTCAATATCGACGACAACATTCAACGCGCGCGGTACCGCGAAGGCTACGACAAGCCGCCGGTGTGGATGGAAAAAGATAAAGTCTACAAAGTGACATTTCAGCCGATGGAGACCAGCAATTATTTTGCTCCCGGCCACGAGTTGCGGATTGAAGTGAGCAGCAGCAATTTTCCGCGCTTTGACCGCAACCTGAACACCGGCGGCAACAACTATGACGAAGCCAAGGGGGTGGTGGCGCACAATCAGATTCACCATTCGGCGCAGTATCCCTCGAGCATTACGTTGAGCGTCGTGAAAAAATAACAGGGTGCGCATTGTAATTCTGGGCTGCGCGGGCACTGGAAAAACTACTCTGGCGCAACAGCTTGGCGAGCGCACGGGAGCGCCGGTGATTTCGCTGGACGCCATCTGGCCAGCTCCCTTGCTGGAAAAAGACGTTCCCGCTTTCCGGTCGGTGGTGCAGCAGTCGCACACCGGAGACAACTGGATCAGCGAGGGCAATTTTGCGGCGGCGACCTTCGATATCCGCTTGCCCCGCGCCACGCTCGTGATTTGGCTGGAGCGCTCGCGCGTGTCGTGCGCCTGGCGCTCGATCAAGCGCACATTCAAGCGCGACGAGCCTCACCGAATCGGAAAACTTTCCGACGTGTTGAGGTTCATCTGGAATTTCGATCGGGTCAACCGGCCACGGATCGAGGCGCTGCGCATGGCCCACGGCCCCGACGTTCCGGTGCGCAGATTATTCAGCGATGGGGACATTGCGAAATTTCTGGAGGAGTGCGACGGTTTGCGGTAACGCTCTCAAAGCAGATGCGCTGGCCGCGAGATCCCGCGCCCCGCTGGTCGAAACGCGAGGCTTCGGGATGACGCCAAAAAATTCGCTACGCCGCGTCTTCTTCACGCCTTCGGGCGGCCGCTCCTTCCGGGTCAGTTAAGATATCGACCCACTTGGGATGCGGCGCAGGTTCAGCGCCGTAGTTGTCATGCCAGTTCCACCATTTGTAGGGCGGAGTCTGTGGATAACCTTCGGGCGAATCCTCCCAGGTTTCCTGACGGCCGAGCGCCGTCAGATCGAGATAGGCCCAGGTGCTGCCCATGGCCTCGTCGCCACGGTTGTTGATGAAGTAAGTGCGGAAGATGCGGTCGCCATCGCGGATGAATGCGTTGTGGCCGTGCCACTGATCCACACCGAAGTCGGCGTCGAAGCTGTCGGTGATGGTGTACCAAGGCATCTTCCATCCCATGCGCGTCTTGAGGCGCGCAATATCGGCCTGAGGCGCGCGCGAAGCATAGACGAGGGTTGTGTCGCGCTGGTTCAGGTGGGAAAGGTGGGCCACCTGATCGGCGCCGAGAGAGCAGCCGCGGCAGGCATGATCGGGCCAGCCGAAGACTCCCGGCTCAAAGAAGGCACGGTAGAGGATCAGCTGACGACGTCCCTCGAACAAGTCGAGGAGGCTGACTCTGCCTTGGGGTCCTTCGAAATTGTATTGCTTCTCTACCGCCATCCAGGGCATGCGGCGACGTTGGGCGGCCATCGCGTCACGAGCTCGAGTCAACTCTTTTTCCTTTACCAGCAGTTGCTGGCGCGCAGCCTCCCACTCTTGCGGCGAAACGATTGCAGGTGTTTTCATTGCGATCTTGTCAGTGGACATCTTGGTTGCTCCCTTCATTCGAATTGGTAACGATATTTTCTGGATCGTGCTGTTGGCGCGAGACCTTCAGAGCCAGGGTTGCCAACCCGCCAGTGGAAACGGCACCGGCAACAATCAGTCCGAGGGTCGAAATGCAGAATGGGCACATGGTTCACCTCTCAGTGGCGAAGCTTGAGCGCTAAGCGATTTTTATCGCGATGTTTTCGATTCAGGCCGCGAGCGGGCGGCATGCTTTTATTCTTGGCGCTGAATACCGGTTCCTGATCCTCACCGTCTTTCTCTGCCTCTGCAATTTCCTTGATGCGAAGTAGTTCGCCCGACCAAAGTTCCTGAAACGGCCCTACCCAGCGTTCATAAATCTGCCGGATGGGAACCACGTTCAGCGAGTTGACGCGCTGCCGCCCGTTTTCGCGAGTATGAACGAGCTGTGCCTGGCGAAGGACGTCGAGATGTTTCATCACTCCAAAGCGGGTCAAGTGCGGAAACATCTCCACGATTTCCGTCGTCGTGCGCGGGCGATCTCGCAGAAAATCCAAAATCGCGCGCCGCGTCGGATCTGACAGCGCCTTCCACACCGGATCCAGGTCGTTCGCGGTTTGGGCAGCGGGCTCGGTCACATTCTTACTCACAATCCTTCTTCACATTGCTCAACATGTGATTCCAGCCGGTGCCGACGTTCTTGCGATGCTCAGGGTCGATCATGCCGATGGCGCGGTGGCGCAGGTGCACGCGACTGCCTCCGGAAGCTGGTTCCACTTTCACCTCTACGTGATTGATGGCTGGATACGACATAAACATCGGGCCGCTGAGTTCGAGCAACTCCGGCGCCTTGATGGCCTGCACAAATCCCCAGAGATGTTCAATTCCGTTGCCGCGATTGCGATACCAGCGGCCGCCGGCCTTCTGCTCCAACTGTAACTGTAACGATTCGCCGCTCGGGCGCGTGTTGCCTTCGCCCAGACGATGCAGGACAGCCGCAAAGGCTTTCTCCGGGGATGCTTTGACGTCGATGTGCTGTTCCACGTTGAGGGTTAAGTCTTCGAGGGTCATTGGTTTTTTCTCCTTCGGCTCTTTTGCCTTATGTGAGTCTATAGTAACGTGACATTGTACTCACGTCAAGAAAAATCTGCTGCTTCTTGTAATTTCCCGGACTGTGGACTTGAGGGGTCTGCGATCGGACTGCCAGCGTGCGGTCCCACTTCGGAACAACCTCGATTATTTGTTGGGCGAAACCTTATCCCACCCGATTCGCCCCGGTAGAGTTGGTACAGGGATCGTCGGTGACTTTTCTGCGCGTATTTCGCCAGCGGCTCTCGGGTCGCCCAACCCGGGTCGTTCTAAGGTTTCTGGATTGGGTTGCGGAGCATACATTGCCGCCACAGAAAACAGCAGAGCACCATCGCACCGGAAGACGCGGAGAAGAGGCCGCGTACTTTCACCTGCGGCAGCTTGGTTACACGATGGTGGCGCGGAATTTCCGCTCGCCGCGCTGCCGGGGAGAGATCGATTTAATCGGATGGGACGACGATGTTCTCTGTTTTGTGGAAGTGAAAACTCGTACCACGCTTGATGTGAAGCCTGGAGAAGCCGCGGTCGACCGGCACAAACGGCGGCTTGTCGCGGGGGTGGCACGAGAGTACTTGCGGCGGTTTCCACCTTCGTGCCAGTGGCGCTTCGACATTGTGAGCGTATACTATGGCCATTCGATGGCTAGCCAGCCGCAGATCGAAATCTTTCGCAATTCCTCCCTGTCGGCTTAGAATAAAAGATTCGTCATCCTACATAGTGAGGTCTGTGCGTGCCCGAGTTACGAAAAGATCCTATTGTTGGCCGCTGGGTGATTATTTCGACCGACCGGGCGAAGCGCCCTACGGATTTCGCGCGCGAAAACGTCAAATTGAAGGGCGGGTTTTGTCCGTTTTGCTACGGCAACGAGGGCAAGACTCCGCCGGAGATTCAGGCTTACCGTCCGGGAAATAATGGCGGTCCGGCGTCGCAGCGCGATACGCCCGGATGGACGGTGCGTGTCGTCCCCAACAAGTTTCCGGCATTAGGGATTGAAGGCAATCTGAACCGCCAGGCCGAGGGCATGTTCGACCGCATGAACGGCATTGGCGCTCACGAGGTCATTATCGAAACGCCAGACCACAACGCAAGCCTGGCCACACTGCCTCCCAAGCGAATCGAAGACGTGCTCTGGACGTTTCGCGACCGCATTCTCGATCTGAAAAAAGATCGCCGCTTCAAATACATTCTTCTCTTCAAGAATCACGGCGAAGCTGCCGGAGCGTCGCTCGAACACGCCCACTCGCAACTGATCGCGCTGCCCATTCTGCCCATCAATGTGGTGCAGGAACTCGAAGGCGCGAAGCAGTATTACCTTTACAAAGAACGCTGCGTGTTCTGCGACATCATTCGCCAGGAAATTGAGAATGGCAGCCGCGTGGTGGCGGAGAACGAGAATTTTCTAACCGTTGCCCCTTATGCTCCGCGCTTTCCCTTTGAGACTTGGATCCTTCCGAAGCAGCATGAATCGGCGTTCGAAAATTCGTCATCGCACATGTTCGAGAATCTGGCACAGGCGCTCAAGACTTTGCTGATCAAGGCAGATCGAGTTCTGGATAACCCTCCGTACAATCTGGTGATTCATACTTCGCCGGCGCAGGATCCGACCAACGATCATTATCACTGGCACATGGAGTTCATGCCCAAGCTGACCAAGACCGCGGGATTCGAGTGGGGTACGGGCTTTTACATCAATCCCACACCGCCGGAGGAAGCAGCGAAGTTCCTGCGCGAAGCCAGCATTGAAGAGACGGTGGGAGTGACTGCGGGATAGAGGATCGCAGGGTCGGTGGTGACGAAACCGTCCTGCCATGCCGCGAAAGCAATTTCCAGAAGTTTTTACAATTTCGTGACAACTGCCGCCACTCCCCGGCCTTAGACTTGCCCCGAAAGTTGCGGCGAGGACCAACGGGAATCCTCCTCGACCAACTTCTCTCTCCGTCCAACTGCAAAGGGCACGGCTCCGCTAGCCGCGCCCTCTTTTTTGAGAGACGCCGAAAACGCGTCAGGCGGGTTAGCCTTGGGTGCGATCTTGCACTTCTTCGTGCCAGGCCATCTGGATTGCTTCGAGCTTGCCTTCATTGGAGGCCGCCGGGTTGTCGTGAAAATCTGGCAACTCTGTCACGTAGCGATGCAAGTCGGTGAAGCGCAGGGCTAGCGGGTCGAGTTGCGGATGCGTTTCAGAGAGCAGGATGCCGATGTCTTCGGCGTCATCCCAGGTTAAGGATTTCGGCATGTGACTCCTCGGGCTTCGGGCTTCGGCTGCCGGGCTTCAGCAAAAGATGAAAAGCCGAAGGCCGATAGCTGAAGCCCGACGCCGGTTTTAGTGATGTTCCTCGGAGATGTAGTTCCGGTTCCAGGCGGGAATCTCGACCACGACTTTCCCCGGCTTCGTGATCTGCACCTGACAACCGAGACGCGAGTTTAACTGCAAGTCGGCGGCCATGTCCAGACGGTCGGCCTCGTCGTCTTCCATGGGCGATAGATTCTCAGCCCCCTCTTTCACCCACACATGACAGGTGGTGCAGGCGCAATTGCCGCCGCAGGCGTGATCGAGCGTAACTCCGTAGTTCAGGGCGACGTCGAGAATCGACTCTTCCTTGCCATGATCTTCGTAAGGCAACTTTCCGTGCTCGAACTGGACGGTCTTACCCTCAGGCAGGAACGTGACTTCTACCATGTTTTCGCCGGGACCATCTGCAGTGGCTGTGCCGGCGGATTGCGTTTTAGTTTCTTCCATGAATGCTCCAACTGAAGATTGAGTAATTTGGGAATGGAGTAATTGGGAATTTCAAAAGCCTTCAATTCTCCAATTCCTTCATTACCCGATGTTCATTCGAACTCCGCTTTCGCCATCGGATGAGGCGCCGTGGGGCCTTCGCCCATATCAGCCTCATCCATGTTTTTTCCCTTCAGCGCGGTAGAAACTGCGCTATCCATCATCAATTCCGCCAGCCGGGTTGTGCCCTGATTCAGCGTGTCGATAGCTTTGCGAATGGCCTGATAGTCGTCTTCGGCCTTCACCGCGATCAAAGCCTTCTCCATCTTGGCAATTTTTTTCTTCTCGTCGCTGGTGAGCGCGCCCCACGCCGGACTTACTCTTCCCTTTTCGAGTGCGGCGAGAATCGTCCCGGCTTCGTTACGCGCCTCGATCAGTTGCCGCTGGCGGAAATCTTCTTCCGCGCTGTCAAAGGAATCAAGAATCATGCTCTCGACTTGCTCGTCGGTGAGTCCATAGCTAGGCTGAACCTGAATTTCAGCTTCCTTGCCGCTGCGCTGCTCGCGCGCGGAAACATGCAGGATGCCGTTGGCATCGATAAGGAATTTCACTTCGATTCGAGCCATGCCCGCAGCCATCGGAGGAATACCCTTCAGATCGAAGCGCGCCAGCGAACGGCAATCCTTGGCCAGTTCGCGCTCGCCTTGCAGAACGTGAATAGCAACGTTCGCTTGCCCATCGACCTGCGTAGTGTAGAACTGCGTGGCTGAGGCAGGGATGGTCGAGTTGCGCAAAATAATCTTGTCGGTAACGCCGCCCGCGACTTCGATTCCGAGCGAAAGTGGTGTTACATCCAGCAGCAACATGTTTTCCGTAGCGATGGAGCCGCCGCCGAGAATGTTGGCCTGAACTGCCGCGCCGAGCGCGACAACCTCATCGGGATTCAAATCGGTGTGCGGCTCGCGACGGAAAAGCTCTTTCACCAGCGCACGGACTTTCGGGATGCGCGTGGATCCGCCGACAAGAACAACTTCGTCAATCTGCTCAGGCTTGAGGCCTGCATCTTTCAGAGCCTGCTTACAAGGGCTGACCGTGCGTTCGATGATCGGCTGTATGAGTTGTTCGAACTGCTCGCGCGTAATCTCGCGCAGGTAACGTTGCCCCCTGGGAAGTTCCACATCAAGTTTGGCCGAGGGCTGTGAGGAGAGCGTAATCTTGGCTTCGATCACGGCTTTACGAATCGCTTGCACGGCTTCGGCATTGCGACGCAGGTCGAGACCCAGGTCGCCACGCATATCGTCGAGCGCGATGGTGATCAGCAAATTATCAATGTCGTCGCCCCCCAGGTGCGTGTCGCCGTTGGTGGCAACTACTTCGAAGATACCGTCGTGCAGCTTGAGGATCGAAATGTCAAACGTGCCGCCGCCGAGGTCGTAGACGGCAACAATGCCATTTTGCTTTTGGTCGAGGCCGTAGGCGAGAGACGCCGCGGTGGGTTCGTTCACCAGACGCAGCACTTCAAGCCCCGCGATGCGGCCAGCATCCTTGGTGGCCTGCCGCTGCGCATCGTTGAAGTACGCGGGAACGGTGATCACGGCCTTCGCCACCGGTGCTCCGAAGAAGCGCTCGGCGTTTCGTTTGAGCTGGCGAAGAATGAGCGCTGAAATCTCCGGTGGAGTAAATGTCCTGTCGCCCAGCTGAATACGCAGAACCTCACCTGCGTGCAAATCTTCGGCCAGGCGAAAGGGAAAGAACTTAAGTTCTTCCTGGACGTCGTCAACCCCGCGTCCCATCAGGCGTTTAATGGAATAAACAGCACGATCGGCAGTCTCGGTGAGATACTTGCGTGCGCCGTTGCCAATCACAGGCTGGTTGTTTTCGTCGAGCGCGACAACCGATGGGACGAGATTCGATCCATCTTCTCCCGGAATCACGACAGGGCTCTCCCCCTGCATAAACGCCACGAGGGAGTTCGTGGTGCCGAGGTCGATGCCGACGATGCGATCAGAAGACATTTGTAATTTTGTAATCGGGTAATTTGGTAATTTTCGAAAGCGGCGCGCGCCGGTCTAAAATTACAAAATTACCCGATTGCCAAATTACAAATCTGTTCAATTCTCCAGCGCCTCGCCGACAACCGTTACCAGATTGCGAATGTAGTTGCGACGGTTCAGCAGGTCCACCAGTTTGGCGCGCTCCTGTTTGCGCTCCTCTTCGGAAACGGGCTGACCATTGTACTCGCGCTGGACCATTCCGTCCCACAATTTCCATTCCTGTTGCAGGTGGCGCAAAAGCGCTTCGTGTTTCTCTTCCAGTTCGAGCTTGTGGCGGCCGATTTCTTCGATGAGCGCAGGATCGTCCTCGCCCATTTTTTTCTGCATGCGCAGCTCTTCGAGCTGCATATTCAACTCAAAAACTTCCTCCAGTAGATCCGGGGGGACGATCTGCTTCTTGGTTTGGCCCGAGGAGCGCGCTTGCTCGGTTGCGCTCTTGGATTGCTCCTCGAGTTCCACGCCTTCGAGCTTCAACAGATATTGCGTGCGCTTGATTGGATCTTTCAACGTGCGGTGGGCGTCGTTGAGCAGGGAGGTTTGTTGCAGGCTCCACTCCTGCTCCTGGCTGCCAGCGCGCGCGTTCAGATCGGGATGCAGTTTGCGGCTCAACTCGTAGAAATCTTTGTCGAGCGCGGCGACGTCGATGTTTAACTTGCGCGGCAGGCCAAAGAAAGCGAAATAATCCACCGGCGCAGGCGGTTGCACCTTGCCGCAGGCTTCGCAAAAGTGCGTCGCTCGCATGGTTCCACAGGACCAGCAGGATTGAGTTTCCTCCGGCGCGGGCTTCGTGGAAATTGTGGTCAGATTTGTCATTCAGCTCAACTTTCCAACACAACGGACACCGCGCCAACCCTACACACTGAGTGCCGGGAGATTTTGCGGGCAGAGTGTCCGGACCTACTTGCCCTCATGCGGAGAAGGACGTGCCGCAGCCGCAGGACTTGGTGGCTTGGGGATTCACGAAGACGAATCCCTGCTGCATCAGCGTTTCCTGATAATCGAGGGTCATGCCGTGCAGGTAGATGAACGACTTCGGATCAACAAAAACGCGCACATCGCCGAACTGGAAGATGCGGTCGCGTTCGCGCGGCTGCGTATCGAAGCGGACGTTATAGCTCAGGCCAGAACATCCCCCTCCCTGCACGCCCAGGCGCAACCCACCCTGCTCGGGCGAAATGCCTTCCTTCGCCATCGCCGTGCGCACCTTGGCCAAGGCCTTCTCGGTGACTTGGATGCCCTTGGCCGGCGCGGCTTGCTGCACGGATTGTTCAGTCGTGGTTGCCATGATCAAATCTTACTCCGGTCAATTGCTCAGCGCCCGAAGCCGCTGGAGCGAAGGCCGTTGATCGCAAAACAAGAAGCCCTGCGGCAGCCAATTCTATTGTGCTACCGCAGTGGTCGCCGGCTTGGCGCTGTCCTGCTTTTTCTTCCAATCGCTGATAGCCGCGCGGATTGCGTCCTCTGCCAGAACCGAACAATGGATCTTTACTGGAGGAAGGGAGAGTTCCTTCACGATATCCATGTTCTTGATGGCGAGGGCTTCGTCGACGGTCTTGCCTTTGACCCACTCGGTCGCCAGTGACGACGATGCGATTGCTGAGCCGCAACCAAAAGTCTTAAACTTGGCTTCCTCAATGACGTTTGTGTCGCGATTAACCTTGATCTGTAGCTTCATGACGTCGCCGCACTCTGGCGCGCCAACCAGGCCGGTGCCGACGTCGGCGCTGTTTTTATCCATGGAGCCGACGTTGCGGGGGTTGTTGTAGTGATCGATTACCTTGTCGCTATATGACATGCGTTTCTCCTGAATTTCTTAAACTTTACCCCAGGGCTAAAGCCCCTTTTCAGTAAAACCCTATGTGGCACGGCTAAAGTCGTGCCCTTCCCAAACCCAGTGCTAATGTGCTTCTCCAGCCCACTTTACATCCGCCAGATTGATGCCTTCTTTCGCCATTTCGTACAGCGGAGAAAGTTCGCGCAGGCGCTCCACGGTCTCGATGACGCGGTCGGCCACGTAATCGACCTCGGCCTCCGTGTTGAATCGACCGATGCCGAAACGAATCGAGCTGTGCGCCAGGTCATCCCCAGTACCAAGAGCCTTTAATACATAAGATGGCTCAAGTGTCGCGGAGGTGCAGGCCGAACCGCTGGAAACCGCGATATCGTTGATGCCCATCAGCAGCGATTCGCCTTCGACGTACGCGAAGCTGATGTTCAAGTTGCCGGGAAGGCGATGCTCCATCGAACCATTGATGTAGGTTTCGTCGAGGCGGTTCATGATGCGGTCGCGCAGGCGATCACGGAGCGCGCTAAGCTTCTGAGCCTCGCTGGCCATCTCTTCCTGCGCGATGGCGCAGGCCTTACCCAAACCGACAATGCCGGGGACGTTAAGGGTTCCGGAGCGCATGCCACGCTCGTGGCCGCCACCATCGATAATGGCGGAAATTTGCACCCGGGGATTCTTGCGGCGAACATACAACGCGCCCACGCCCTTGGGACCGTACATCTTGTGTCCGGAGATCGACATGAGATCGATATTCATCTTGTTCACATCGATTGGAATCTTGCCCACGGCCTGCGTCGCGTCGGTGTGGAAGATCACGCCGCGCTCGTGACACAGCTTGCCAATCTCGGCAATGGGCTGAATGACACCGATCTCGTTGTTCGCGGCCATGATGGTGACCAGAATTGTTTTGTCATCCATCGCTCGCTTCAGCTCTTCCATATCAATCAGGCCATTCTTCTGGACAGGAAGATAGGTGACGCGGTATCCGTATTTTTCCAGTCGCTTGCAGGTGTCGAGCACAGCCTTGTGCTCGGTCACCGCGGTGATAATGTGGTTGCCCTTCTCGCGGTACATCTCGGCGACGCCCTTGATGGCGAGGTTGTCGCTTTCGGTAGCGCCGGAGGTGAAAATAATTTCTTTTGTGGTCGCGCCGATTAGTTTGGCGATGCGCTCACGCGCAGTTTCGACACCCTCTTCGCCGGCCCATCCAAACGAGTGGTTGCGGCTGGCGGCGTTGCCGAATTTTTCCATGAAATACGGCAACATCTCCTCCAGGACGCGGGGGTCCATCGGCGTGGTGGCATGGTTATCCATGTAGATAGGTAGCTTTACGCCTTGCGGAGCGGCGTGCTGCGTGACTGGGAGTTGATGGGGAATTTTTACGTCCGTGCTCATAATTGCTTCTCCTACCTCGTCGACAATTGAGTAATCAATTGGATTTTGCCCATTTAAACGATCGTTACCAGCTCATCTGCCTTGATGGAGGCGCTGCTCGCCTCTTCGGGCTCTTCGCGCATATGAGAAATTTTGATGCGCTTCAGAACCGCCTCGATGCTCTCATTCACCTTGCGCAGCGGCTCGCGAATGTTGCAGCGATCGCTCTGGCCGCACTCACCACGAACCGTGACGCACGAGGTGATGAACAAAGGTCCATCGATAGCCTGTATAACCTCGAAAGCCGAAATCGTGTGCGCGGCCCGAGCCAGGCGGTAACCGCCATTGGTGCCATGTTGCGATTGCAGCAGCCCGGCTTTGACCAGGCGTTGCAGAATCTTGGCCAGAGCTTCGGGCGGCATTCCGAAGGAATCGGCAACATCTTTCGCGCTGGCGCTCCCAGACCCTGAGTGAGCGTGGTCGGCCAGGTGCTTCATGGCCATCAGCGCGTAATCCGCCTTCTTGGTTAGTTTCAGCATTCGCTTGTGGTCTTCCGGCGTTAGCAGCTAGGTTCGGGTCTTCGGATTTACCGAACACTCATGACCTGCGCCAGCCATCGAAATCCGACCATTTCAGTCGCAGATCCATTCTACGTCGATCTTCCCCGGTCGCGCAAGCCTTCGCAGGGAGTCGCGAAATCTGGCCATTGAATGGTAACTTACGCTGCTTTATAGGCTTAGCTTTTGGCGACGGTTTTGGTCGGATTTCCGCAATCTGACTATCGACCAAGAATTGGTCCCACGCCCTGCGAGCAGGAAAATTAACCGGAGTGCAACGTCAAAGGGCTTGACAAGTAATACAGCAGGGCTAAAATACCGGAAATTCCCGCGAATCCGTCCTTCTCTCCCTATTCCGTGGGGCGGCGCTTCCGGATTTATGAACTTCAGGCCGTTCTCGCAGCCGCCAAACGTAAACCAGCGTCCCTGCAAACACCCCCGTGTGCAAATCGTAAGCCGTGACGAAGACGCTGAGTTCGTGGAATGCCTCGAGTGCCGCGAAGTCTTCGAGTCCAGCGAACTGAAAGACATGAGCATTGAGGAGAAAGCAGAGAACGAAATCGACGAGTAGCTTGGGTAACCCGTTCCCGCCCAATATCACCTTAGTAACCGAAATCGCCGAATCCGGCTTGTTGGCGGACGAATCGCTCTGCTAGTCTGCAGGGCGGGGCAGTGTATTCTCACGCGGCAAACTCATGTCTGGCACGGCTCTGGTTGTCGATGATTCGATGTTGATCCGCTATACCGTCTGCCGCTTTCTCGAAGAGCGCGGCTTTGCGGTGGAGTCTGCAACCAATGGCGTGGAGGCGTTGCAGATTCTTGCGAGAGTGCGTCCTGACCTGATTGTTACCGACATGCAAATGCCGAAGATGTCGGGCAGCGAACTAATCACCGAATTAAAGAAGAAGCCCGATACCGCAAATATTCCGATCATTATCGTGGCAGGGCGCGCCAGCGGCTTTGAAGAAAAGGAAAAACGCGCCAATTTCGCCATCTATAAGGACATCGATATTCAAGCCCAACTGGAAAAGGCATTGGACGAGGTGATGGGGAAAGGCGCTGGGCCGGTTGCGCAAAAATAGATTGGCTCTTACGAGATTACCTCAGAGCTAGACTTGCCTCGGCCGAGAAATTCATCGCAGCAAAATCTCCGGCAAGAAATTTAGGATAGGCCGCGGCTGCAATCATCGCAGCGTTGTCGGTCGAAAGCGGCCGCGATGGAAAATAAACTGGCAAGCCCTCCTGCGCAGCGTCACGCTCAAAGGTTTTCCGCAATTCCCCGTTGGCCGCAACTCCACCGGTGACAAAGAGCGTAGCCACGTCGCAGGCGCGGGCCGCAGCCAGTGTTTTCCCAACCAGGTCGTCTACCAGCGCGCGCTGAAATGACGCAATCAGGTCCAGCGTCTTGCGATCACAATTAGCCACATAATCTTCGAGCTTCGGCTTGGAGATGGCTGCCAGAGCCTTACGCCGTGCTTCGATGGATGCGTGCATTTCATGAACCTCCACGTAGCGCAGGACGGCCGTCTTGATGCCGCTGTAGGAGAAGTCGAATCGCGGGCGATCGATCTCTTTTTGTTTTGTATTGCGCTCCTCAGAATTTCGCCCACGGCGGTCTTGATGCTTGATTTGGGCCGGCGGGAACTTCACCGCAGTCGGATCGCCGTGGGGAGCGAGGCGATCGATGATAGGGCCACCCGGATAGCCCAGGCCCAGCAGCTTTGCGACCTTGTCAAAAGCTTCGCCGGCCGCGTCATCGCGAGTGTGGCCGATGTTTTCGTAGGTCCAGGCATTTTTTTTCTGTGCGGCAAGATAGAGATGCGTGTGCCCGCCGGAGACGACTAAGGCCAGCACCGGAAATTGCAGCTCGTGATTTCCCTTCTGCCGCTCCTCTAGCAACACAGCATGAATGTGGCCTTCGAGATGATTGACTACAATCAGCGGCTTGTCGAGGGCGAAAGCTAACGCTTTGGCATAGCTGATGCCGACTAACAACGCTCCAGCGAGACCGGGCCCCTGCGTGACCGCGATGGCATCGACTGAGTTGTAAGTTTGATTAGCTTCGGAAAGCGCTTGCCGCACGACGGGAACAATCGCTTTCAAGTGCTCGCGCGAAGCCAACTCGGGAACAACCCCGCCAAAAGGTTGGTGCGTGGCAATCTGCGAAGCGACCACATTGGAGATGAGCTGCTCGCCAGAGCGAACCACGGCCGCGGCCGTTTCATCGCACGAGCTTTCGATGCCGAGGATGTAGGCGTCTGGCATGGCACTATATTATTAGAAACCTGCTCTTAAGGTCGTATGGCCGACTTACTCCAACACGTCGAGCAATCTGGATTCCCCTTCGTTGGAGGGCTGATCCACCTATTTGTCGGAGGATCCGAACTGCATGGAGCAAAAGTCCACGGTACTGACGATCTCGACATCTACGGAACGTACGTCGAGCCGCCGGAGCTGGCTCTGGGCTTGGACCCAATGCCCCATTTTGTTTGGTCCACGGCCGGCAATGAACGGAGAAACGGCCCGAAGGACGTCGACATCACTCTCTACTCACTGAAAAAGTGGGCGAGCCTGGCGTGCAAGGGCAATCCAACAGCACTCCACTTTCTTTTTTCGAAAGGTCCGCTGCAAAACAAAACATGGACGCATATCTTAGCCAACGGAAACGTGTTTCTCTCTCGCAGCTGCGTGCCGCAGTTTCTCGGCTTCGCAGATGACCAACTCAAGCGGATGACAGGCCGAAAGGGCCGTGGCAAGAAAGGCCAGCGGCCGGAACTGGAAGAAAAATACGGCTACGATGTTAAGGCCGGCATGCACGTTCTTCGCTTGCTGGGCGAGTGCCAGGAGCTGGTATCAACGGGGCAGATTACACTTCCGCGTCCAGAGCGCGATCTGCTCATTCGCGTTCGCACCGGCAAGCACTCGATGAAGACGGTTCTGGCACTGGCCGAGAAGCAATTTGCACAGTGTAAGAGCGCAGCCGCGAGGTCGCCGCTACCTGAGAAGATTGATCGCGCCGCTGTTTCTCGGCTATTGGCGGAAGCGTACCGAATGGCGTGGGACGCAGCGGGGTAATTCTCAATGTCCAAGGAGCTTGCTGCAACAACCGTTAAGACGCTGCGCCAGCACGGCTTTCAGGCCTATCTGGCCGGCGGATGCGTGCGCGATCTTCTGCTCAAGCGCGAGCCGGCTGATTACGATGTGGCCACCAACGCGACGCCCCGGCAAGTGATGGAAATTTTTCCACAGACTTACGCGGTCGGCGCGCAATTCGGCGTGGTGCTCGTTCCTGTGCCCTATGACGAGCGATGCCCAGCCCCCGAAAAAGACGCCCCGACGACCAAAGCGGTGGAGGTGGCAACCTTCCGCAGCGATCACGGTTACACCGACGGACGGCATCCCGATGAAGTGCGCTTCAGCGAAGATCCGCGCGAGGATGTGGCGCGCCGCGATTTCACCATCAACGGCATGATGCTCGATCCCGTAAACGGTGAAGTGCTCGATTTTATAGGGGGCCGCGCCGACCTCGCCGCTGGAATCATACGAGCCATCGGCGATGCCGAACGGCGCTTTGCGGAAGACAAGCTCCGCATGTTGCGTGCGGTGCGATTCGCAGCACGATTCGAATACACGATCGAAGCCGACACGATGGCTGCGATGCAACGCCATGCCCACGATATTGAAGTAGTTTCGCGAGAGCGAGTTCGCGATGAGCTGACCAAAATGCTCATCGAGGGCCACGCCCGGCGAGCGTTTCTTCTGCTGGATGAGAGCGGACTGCTCAAAGAGGTGCTGCCGGAAATTTCAGCGATGAAAGGTGTGGCGCAGCCGCCAGAGTTTCATCCCGAGGGAGACGTGTTCGTGCATACGCTGCTGGCGCTGGATTTTTTGCCTCAACCATGTTCGCCCACGCTGGCCTGGGGCACTTTGCTGCACGATGTGGGCAAGCCGGCTACATTTCGCGTAGCGCCGGACCGGATTCGTTTCGACAATCACGTCGAGGTTGGCGTAAAGATTGCGGAAAAAATCTGCGAACGGCTGCGCTTCTCCAAACACGATACGGAGCAGGTGCTCGCCCTGGTCGACAATCACATGCGCTTTGGGCATGTTTCGCGCATGAAAGAATCGACGCTGAAGAAGTTTCTGCGGATGCCCAGGTTTGACGAGCATCTGGCGCTGCACCGGGCCGACAGCTTGAGCAGCCATCGCCATCTGAGCACGTATGAATTCCTGCAACAGAAACTCGCAGAGACTCCGCCGGAAAAAATTCATCCGGTATCGCTGATCACAGGCGACGACCTAATTTCCGCCGGATACGCACCCGGCCCGAGCTTCCGCGAAATTTTGGGAGCCGTCGAAGATGCCCAACTGGAAGGGCATTTGGCATCGCATGAGCAGGCAATGGAATTCGTTAAACACAATTTCCCGCCGCCGGTGAAAGATTTCCACAGCCCCACACCTCGGTAACTCGTCCCCCACTTCCGCAGACGCCGCTTCCGTCATATCCTGATAGTGAAAACGCGATGATACACTGCCGCGTTCTCAGGTTCATCGGAAGTACTCCCAGGTATGGATTCTTTACGTTTGTATTTTTTGGTGGCAGTCGGCGGAGCGCTCGCGGTGGGCGCCTACGCCATGTTGCGCCGCAAGCCGAAAGGCCCAGCAGAACTCGAACGCGAACGCCGCAGCTGGCTCGATGGCATCGGCCGCATCACAGACGGAACTGTTATCGATGTACAGGAGATGCCACAAGCCAACGGCTATCACGCCGCCGTTTTGCTCATTTATAAGTACGACG
Source organism: uncultured Acidobacteriaceae bacterium (assembly GCA_963818935.1). Taxonomy (GTDB): domain Bacteria; phylum Acidobacteriota; class Terriglobia; order Terriglobales; family Acidobacteriaceae; genus Sulfotelmatobacter. Next base: position 91,334 of record CAWFUK010000059.1, on the reverse strand, counting down.
TCGCGGGCGTGCAGTATGAGTGCTCGCAGGACGTAACCTACCTGCGCCAGTGGATCAATCTGCACTCCTGCCGGCTGGGCCTGCCCACATCGGTGAAGTACGACCCGCATAATCCGGGAAACTCGCTGGTTGTGTCGGAGAGCTGGATGGGGCTGAGGCAGTAGGGCAGTGTCGAGTGGATTGTGGGTAATTGCTAGCAAGACTCGAAACTTTCTTGGCCGCAACTCACCACTAAACGCTATTCACGAACCACTGCATTTCAGATTTGGTAGTCGTCCTGAAACAATTCCTGCGGCGTAATATTTTGCGTTGATGTTTCCTCGTCAATCGATAAGTCGGGCTCGGCGCCCAGAGTTTCGTGGGAGTGTTGCACGAACTTCTGGCGCAGTTCATGGACTTCGCCTGCCAGCTTGATAATCACGTCCGAGAGTGGATCGCGAATGTCTTTGGGATCGGTAATGATCACGCGCTTCCCGTCGCGCAGAACAATGTGTCCTGGCACGCCTACGATCGTGGAATTAGCCGGCACGTTTCTCAGCACCACTGAGCCCGCGCCCACACGGCAGTTGTCGCCGATCGTGATGTTGCCCAGCAGCTTTGCGCCCGAACCAACCGAGACATTATTCCCGACCGTCGGATGCCGCTTGCCTTTCTCTTTACCCGTTCCGCCCAGGGTTACGCCCTGATACAGAGTGACATCGTCGCCCACGATGGCGGTCTCGCCGATCACCGTCCCCATGCCGTGATCAATGAATAAACGGCGTCCAAGTTCAGCGCCGGGATGGATTTCAATTCCCGTCAGCAGCCGCGCCACTTGCGAAACGAATCTCGCCAGGAACCGCATGCCATGAAGCCACAGCCAATGACTCAGATGATGCGCCCATACGGCGTGCAAGCCGGGATAGCAGATGATGACTTCGAAATAGGACCGTGCGGCGGGATCCGACTCGAACACTGCGGCGATATCTTCGCGCACCGAGCGCAGGAAGCTGGTCATGTCTGGTTCTCAGTTCTCGGAGGACGTGGAACTAGCCCTCTTCCCCAATGAACGTAGTTTAGCGAGAGAAAGAGTGCAAGGGAAACTGCAGATGGCGTCTAGCTTCCCGTGGCGAAGTCGCCGGCGTGGGCAACGGTGACGCGAAGATATTTGTAAGGATTCACCGGGGTGTCGTTGATGCGAACTTCGTAGTGAAGATGGGGACCGGTCGAACGTCCGCTAAGACCGACGTAGCCGATGGTTTCGCCGCGATGAACCTGTTGGCCGGATGTGACCGCAAAGCCCGAGAGATGGCCATAGCGCGTCGAGATGCCATGACCGTGGTCGATCATGATGGCTTTGCCGTAGCCACCGAGAAAGTCGGCGAAGGTGACCACGCCATCTGCCGGAGCGATAATGGGCTGGCCGTAAGTGCTGCTGATATCGACGCCGCTATGAAACGCGCCTTCTCCGTTGAAGGGGTCGATGCGTTCCCCGAAGCTACCGGTAACTCGGCCTTCGACTGGCCATAACGTGGGCGACGAGCCAGCTCGGAACCAATCGGCGGTGGTGGCGTTGCGCGTCATCCCCAGGCTAATGCCGATGGTGGCGGCGCCGGTAAGCGCCGAAGCGCGCAAGGCGTGCAGTTGATCCAACGAGGAGCGTACTTCCGAATCCTGAATCTTTTGCTGCGAAGCCGTCACCAGCGTGGGTTGCGATTTCAAGCCGTAAAGGGCCGAAACTTCGCTGGCGATCGAGCCCAACGATGCCACTTGAACGTCGCGCTCTTTGGCCACTTCTTCGAGGCGGGAATAGCGGTCTTTGAGCTGCTCTTTTTCGGTGCGCAACTCATTGTAGCGGGAGACTTTGAGCAGCATGCGCGTGTACGAACTGGCAATGCCGGTCAAGCTGAGGAATCCAATGGCAGCACCGACTACGAATACATACAAGTAATGGACCGGGATCGAGATCTTTCGCAACTGGCCGTCGTCCCCGCGAGCCACGAAAAGTATGTAGAAGCGTTTCCGCAAATCAAATCCTTTCAGCTCTGTTTGAAATCAGGGCCGGAACTCCAGGCAAAGTTCTGTGTTTCCAGAAAGCCTGTTCGGACTACCTGACTACTTTGGGCAACGCTCCCATCTTGGGAAGAGGTTCTTTAACGTGCCCTTCTCCTACCGAAAAACCTAAGGATTAGAGCCCAAAAGCCCGCAATTGGTTGTGGGATGCGGAGCCCGGCTCAAATTCGGGAACTCAGCTGCAAGTCCAAAGGTAATTGTGAATGACTGGTAAAAGGTAACAAACCGGGTTCCCCCCTGTCAACGACGAGAATGGCCATTAAGAGTTACTTAAGGTGGGTAATCTTGAACGCGGCCGGACGCGTTACGGCGGGGCGGCGGACCACGGACGTCCGACCCCAGACCGTCAGACATCGAAGCCCAGGCGTCGACCGTTCAAGGGAGGTCTGAAATCCGGGTTCCGACTGACTGGGGTCCGCTGTCTCGCTTATAGTAGTTGCCGTGGTGATTGCCGAAAAAGCATTGATCGCCCAAATCCGCCGCATAGCGAGGGTGCGCAAGGATCCCGCTATTTTGACCGGGATCGGGGACGACTGCGCTGTGCTGCGACTTCAGCCCCAGGGGGCCAAGCACGAAAAAAACGACACGTTGGTCACAACAGATTTCTCGCTGGAAGGCATCCACTTCCACCGGGAGTGGCATTCCCCCGAGACGGTCGGACATCGCTGTTTGGCGCGAGGGCTGAGCGACATTGCGGCTATGGGTGGAGATCCAGTCGCTGCCTTCCTATCTCTCGCCTTGCCGCGCAGCCTGCCACAAGCCTGGGTCGGCCGATTTGCACGCACCCTCATTCGTCTGGCGGAACGCTATGGCGTAACCCTGGCCGGCGGCGATACAGCGGAATCTCCTACGGGCGTGCTTGCCGATATTGTTGTCGTCGGCACAGTCCCCAGAGGCCAAGCAATATTGCGCTCAAAAGCGCGGCCGGGCGACGAAATTTATGTCAGCGGAGAACTAGGCGGTTCTGCTGCCGCCGTTTGGGAACTGCAAAAATCTAGGGGCAAGCAATCACGCAAACTGAATCCGCGCGACTATCCGCGCCATTTCTCCCCCGAGCCTCGCATCGCACTGGGCCGCATTCTGCGCCAAAAAGACCTGGCCTCTGCCACGATCGACACGAGCGACGGCCTGTCGACCGATTTGGCACACATCTGCGAAGAAAGTGGCGTCGGAGCAGAGATCGATGCCGAAGCGATTCCGCGCGCCCGCGTGGGGCGACCGTTACGCGAGGTTGAGCTTGAGCTTGCGTTGCATGGCGGCGAAGATTACGAACTTCTATTCACCGTCCCACCCGGCAAGCGCGTGCCGCCTCGCATCGCGGGCGTTCCCATCTCACATATCGGACACATCACGCGCGGTCGCAAGATATTTCTGATGGATCGGACCGGGGCGAAGCTGGAACTGGAGCCTCGCGGCTGGGAACACTTCCGGAAGTAGTGGGTACTTTGGTTACCTGGTCACCATCTCTATCTATATCCTGCGCCAGAGCGCGGGATTAGAGTAGGCGTATGTCACCCTCCCAAAACCTCCGCTCCCGCGTTTTGCTCGCCTTTCTGATTCTCGGAGCTGTGTGCGTAACCTTAGCCGCTGATAAGAAAGCGCCGCCTCCGCCGCCGGCTCATGCCAGGACTCCTGTACCCGCGGTCACCGATGAGTACATTCACAAAGAGTTTGGCGACAACTGTTCCGTGCTGCCTGGGCCCCCGCAATTCGTAGGCGACCTGGATGGCGATGGCATTGACGATCTTGTGGTAGCGGCTCGTTGCAAAAATCCCATGGCCGACCAGGCCGAGTATGGCTTTGTGGTCGCCGATCCCTACAACAGCTTTCTGGGCTTCGGCAACGTAAAAGTTACTTCGACCTTTCAGTCGGATGCGCCGGAGCGCAAGGGAGTCTCCCTGCTCATCGTTCAGGGCGTGGGCGATCAGGCTTGGCGCTCTGACAAAACCAAGGCCAAGTTCCTGCTGATCAACCTGCCGTTCAAAACCCTTACCGTCAAGCGGCTGACATTAAAGAAGAAGACTGTTCTTGGTATTTACATGGAAGAACAGGGCGAGGGCGAAGCAACCTCTTCAGTCATTTACTGGGACGCAAAGAAGGCGAAGTATCGCTACCAGATTCTGGGGTCGGACCTGGAATAAGCGCTCCCCGTTCGGTCCGGGATAGTGCGAACAACCATTCAAGTCCTTCAGCCGAAAATAAGCTGGCCCGAGTCTATACTCACGACATGGACCGGGCCGATCTGAACTTCGTCAACTGCTACGAGGACACAGGTCGTTCCGCAGCTTACTCCACTCTAGAGTTTTCCAACACCTATTACCTTGCCTACCGCGACGTTCCAGCAATCGTTTCCGAACAGGTGACGGGGACAAAGGCGCTGGATTTCGGCTGCGGGACGGGACGGTCAACGCGTTTCCTGCGCAAGCTCGGATTTGACGTCATTGGTGTCGATGTCTCGGAGAACATGCTCAGCATCGCCCGCGCCACTGATCCATCGGGCGATTACCGCCTCTTGCCCGGCGACGATTTCCGCGAACTGGATGGCGATGCATTCGACTTAGTGCTTTCCGCTTTCACCTTCGACAACATTCCTGCCGCGATGAAGGCAAGAATTTTCCGTGACCTTGGAAGCCTGCTGGCGCCCAACGGAATCATCGTCAGCGTAGTCTCGTCCCCAGAGATGTACTTGCACGAATGGGCTTCATTTAGCACGAAAGATTTTCCCGAGAATGCCAGGGCCGGCAACGGTGACATCGTTCGGAACATCATCACCGACCATGAAGACCGGAGACCGGTCAAAGACATTCTTTGCACCGATGCATCGTACCGAGCCGTGTATGCGGAAGCGGGCCTGCAAGTCATCCGAACGGTTCAACCTTTGGCCAAAGGCGACGAGCCCTACGCGTGGGTCAACGAGACCAAGATCGCTCCCTGGGTCATCTACGTATTGAAACGATTGGTCTAGCGGTTGCTGTGATTCACCTCACACGCACCCGCCCGTCCACCCGCTATAATCCTTTCCGCCATGAATCTCGAAGAGAAAACCGCAGAACTCAAGAAACGGAACCACCTCGCCGAAGCAGGCGGAGGCGAGAAGCGCCGCGAGCGCCAGCACAAAGAAGGCAAAATGTCGGCGCGCGAACGCATCGAGTTTCTGCTCGACGAAGCCACCTTCGAAGAGACCGACAAGCTGGTCACTCACCGTTGCAACGACTTCGGCATGGCCGAACAGAAGTATTACGGCGACGGCTTCGTCACCGGCTATGGCCGCATCGAAGGCCGGCTGGTCTATGTTTTTGCTCAGGATTTCACTGTCTTCGGCGGCTCGCTCTCGGAAACCAATGCGGCAAAAATCGTCAAGATCATGGATCTCGCCGCCAAAATGGGCGCGCCCGTGATTGGATTGAATGATTCCGGTGGTGCGCGCATTCAGGAAGGCGTGGCCTCGCTCGCCGGATACGCCGACATTTTCCTGCGCAACACTCTGTATAGCGGAGTCGTGCCCCAGATCTCCGCCATCATGGGTCCGTGCGCCGGAGGTGCAGTGTATTCGCCGGCGATCACAGACTTCGTCCTGATGGTTGATAAAACGTCCTACATGTTTATCACCGGCCCAGACGTGATCAAGACTGTCACCCACGAGGATGTCACCAAAGATCAGCTCGGCGGAGCCATGACCCACAACGAAACCTCCGGAGTGGCGCACTTTCTGGCGCACGATGACGCCGAGTGCCTCTCGATGGTGCGCGAGCTATTGAGTTTCATGCCATCCAATAATTTGGAGGATCCGCCGCGAAAGCCCTGCACCGATCCCATCGATCGCGCCGATGCGGCGCTCGATAAAGTGGTTCCCCTGCAATCGAATCTGCCTTACGACATGAAAGATGTGATCCATGCGGTCGTCGATGATGCGTACTTCTTCGAAGTGCAGGAGCACTACGCGAAAAATATCGTCGTTGGATTCGCGCGACTCGATGGCCGATCTGTCGGGATCGTCGCCAACCAGCCTGCCATGCTGGCGGGCACGCTCGACATCAATGCCTCCATCAAAGGCGCGCGCTTCGTGCGCTTCTGCGATTGCTTCAATATTCCGCTGGTCACGTTTGAAGATGTTCCCGGATTTCTCCCCGGTACCGCGCAAGAATATGGCGGCATCATCAAGCACGGCGCCAAGCTGCTCTTTGCCTTCGCCGAAGCCACCGTGCCCAAGGTGACGGTGATCACGCGCAAAGCCTACGGCGGCGCCTATTGCGTGATGGCCTCGAAACACATTCGCACCGATGTCAACTACGCCTGGCCGACAGCGGAGATTGCGGTCATGGGCCCGGAAGGCGCAGTGGACATCGTCTACAAGCGCGAACTGGATGCGGTTGCCGATGCGCAAGAGAGGCAAGCGTTGCGCCAAAGCAAAATCGAAGAATTCCGCGATAGATTTGCCAGCCCCTACGTAGCCGCCGACCGCGGATTTGTCGACGCGATCATCCAGCCAAGGGAGACGCGGAAAAAGCTGATTCAGGCGCTGGCCATGCTGGAGAACAAGCGGGACAAGAACCCGCCGAAGAAGCATGGGAATATACCGCTGTAACCACCATGACTATTGCGCTGAAGGCGATTTCATGCCAGACTCCAAGTAGCGAATAAAAGGCGAATTACATGCCCGGACCTAAGATTGACGAAATCGGGCCCTGGTCGGAGGTCAAGCTCGACATACTCAAACGCTACGCAGTTGAGTATTCGAAGATTCTGTCTAATCAAAGAGATCCATCTTTCTTCCACGTATACATAGACGCGTTCGCGGGGCCTGGGTTTCACCTGTCTGAAACGACGGGCGAAATGGTTTTGGGAAGCCCCAGGAACGCACTACTGGTGCAACCTCCGTTCCGCGAGTATCACTTGATCGATCTAGATGGAGACAAGATAGCTGCATTGGGCCAATCCATCGGAGAACGAAAGGATGTATTTCTTCACAAAGGGGACTGCAACCAGGTGTTGTTGCGTGACGTGTTTCCCAGGGTCCTGCGAGAGGATTTCAAAAGAGGATTATGTCTGCTCGACCCCTACGGCCTGACGCTCGATTGGAAAGTAATACAGAGAGCCGGGGAAATGCAATCGCTCGACATTTTCATCAACTTCCCGATTTACGATATCAACATCAACGTTCTGCACCGCGATCCGGAAACTGTATTGCCGCTGCACGTCGAGCGGATGAATACATACTGGGGCGACGAATCTTGGCGCGAAGTCGCATACGAAAAATCTCCCGGCCTTTTCGGCGACATGGAGGAGAAGGTCACGAACCGTCGCCTCGCAGAGGCGTTCAGGGAGCGGCTAAAGAAGGTCGCAGGGTTCAAGAAGGTCCCACAACCGCTGCCCATGCGCAACAGCCGGAATTCTGTTGTCTATTACCTATTCTTCGCTTCCCACAAGGGCACGGCGGAGAACATCGTCAAGTATATTTTGATACTTTTGGAAAGCACTAACTGCAGAAATGTCCCTCAACTCTCATATCGAATGGACCGACGCAACCTGGAACCCAGTGCGCGGCTGCACGAAAATCAGTCCCGGCTGCAAGCATTGCTATGCTGAGACCTTTGCCGAGCGCTTTCGCGGGGTTAAGGGGCATCCCTACGAGCAGGGATTCGACTTGCGCCTGGTCCCAGAGAAGCTGCCCGAACCATTTCTGTGGCGCTCGCCCAAGCTCGTGTTCGTCAATTCGATGAGCGACCTTTTTCAGGACGGCGTTCCCGACGACTACATTGAAGCAGTCTGTCGCGTGATGGCGAAGGCAAACTGGCACACATATCAGGTGCTGACGAAGCGATCAGCGAGACTTAGAAAACTACTGAACGGGCGTTTGCGCTTCGCCGCCAATCAGGAGCACATCTGGTGGGGCGTAAGCGTCGAAGATCGCGAGTACGGTCTGCCGCGAGCCAGCGATCTTCGAAAGACCCCAGCAAGCGTTCGATTCCTTTCGATTGAACCGTTACTCGAAGACTTGGGAGTTTTCGATCTCTCCGGAATCCATTGGGCGATTGTTGGCGGCGAGAGCGGACCAGGTGCACGCCCGATGAAACAGGAATGGGTACTCTCAATCCGCGATCAATGTCACGAAGCCGACGTTCCGTTTTTCTTTAAACAATGGGGTGGAGTGCGGAAGAAGTTAAATGGCAGGCTACTTGAAGGCCAGACCTATGATGAGTATCCGAATCGCCTAGTTTTGCCCGTTCCTGAAAAATCCAGCTGCCTTGCGCACGCTCGCGACGTCATGAACTCCGTTCAACAAGCGTTTCGCGGAAGTTCGCTCGTACAAATTACGGCCTAGGTGATCAAAAAATAAGAGTTCCGAGGTGATGTTGGGTCCATTCGTCTCGGCCAGTAGCTCGCTTTTAGACCCTTGCTTGACCTGCTGTGCAGCCTCCCTTGCGGGAAGCTGGACCGATCTTCGCTCGGGCTCCGGGCTCACCGTCCAACCGGAAAAACCTACCCAACGCCTCGGAACTCTATCTTGCCTTCGACAAATCTTCTGGTTCTCCTCGACCAGCGCTTTGCTATAGACCCTTGCTCGCCTGCCCTGCTCATTCGCATGAAGAGGGTGACTACGCTTGAGTCCCGGACGCCGCACCAACCGGAAAAACTTTAGAAGCTGTCAAAGAACGATTATGTTTTTACTCTCTTTAATTCTGCAGTCAATCAAAACTTCGCGTTTATAACCTGCGCATTTTCAGCGGAGTGCAGCTCGTCCACAGGCGGATGACCAAAATTGGTGCAAGCCCTCGCTCAAGTTTGCGCCGAATGCTTGCTGCGTGCGGCTTTCCGCATATGTGAACCGAGGGGGACCTGGCATCGCCCTATTCCTTAACTGGAGTTGCATTGTGAAAATCAAGCAGAACCCGCGCGGAGTAAGCATAACGAAACTCTCGGAGCACGCAACGCGGAACTCGAAACTCAATTGAGATCAAGTCCGAGAGAACGAACTCGCCGCGTCCGCTGAAACGTTTTGTGACAGATCCGCACTATTCAAGCAATACGGCCGCCACACGCGCCGACAACAGTGCGGAGGATTTCATGAAAAACAGAACTTTCTTGCCGGGTCTTCTGTGGGTCCTGGTGATATTCGCAAGCGTCTCCTTCGGTCAAACCTCAACCCCATCCCCACTTACCGTTAAAGTTCCATTCGAGTTTGTAGTGGGCAATCAGACATTCCCAGCCGGGGTGTACAAGTTTCGCTCCTTGCTCCGTTCGAGTCCCGACCGAGCCAGCATCGACGTCCTCGAAGTGCGCGGCACGGAGGGACAACACTACAGCGCCATCGTCACAGACGTTATCGCGGCGCCTGAAGCCATTCATCCCAAGCTGGTGTTCACGCACATCGGCGGACGCGCCTTCCTTTCCGAATTATGGGAAGCCGGCAGGCAAGCGGGCTGCCGGCTTCAGAACCATATTCAAAGCGCCGAGAAGGAAGCGGAGCGGATCACTCTGCTGGCATCGGCCGACTGGCGCTAGGGAGAAGCGATGCCACTCAAGCAGGTTAACTTAAGGGAGAGGCTTGACCGGGCTCGCCGCCGCTTCGATTTGCAACTCGGCCGCGTACTGCAACGGCACCCAGAGCTGAGCTACGCACAGATTCGAAAGCGGTTCGGAATCAGCGAAAACGTAATTCGCCGGATCATCAAACAGTTCCAGCTCGGCCGGCGGAAACGCGGCCCGAAGCCGAGGCGGAGTCTTGGCACCAGATCTTAGATGAACTCGATCTTTTCGTCGAGGAAGCGCTTCTCAGCCTCGTCTGTGCCCGAAAGCTCGAAGGAGTTGGTGATCGCGGCCTTCCCCTTCTCCACGCTGGTGATCACGTAGGAGCAGCCGATCCAGTGTGCTTCGGCCAAATCTGTCTTTGACCACTGGGCAGGACGGTCTGGATGCGAGTGGTAGAAGCCAACGATATCCTCGCCACGCTCGCGCCCCTCGCGCTGGATACGAACCAGCTCTCGAGGGTCGATATTGTAGCGGTTCTGCGGGGAGTCGACCCGAGTATTGCTGCAACGGGTCGTAGAACTTATGATCCTCACCCCGTCATCATCCACACGGCCGAGCAGCACGCCGCAGCACTCGTGAGGGTAGGTCTCTTCACCGTGTCGGCGAATGACTGCGTAGTCGTTCGATTTGATCTTGAGCATTAGGGGGTTGATCGTCGATTATTGATCTGATTGTTAATTGAAATTCCTTGACTGTGGGGTTTTCAATCAGCAAACAAAACACAGCAATCTATTTCTCCGTCCAGAATCTCTCACTCAAATACTTGTCTCCGGAATCGCAGAGGATAGTGACAATCACGCCTTGCTGGTCTCTCTTCAATTCAAGCTGCTCGGCCACTTTCAGACTGCCAACGATAGCAGCGGCCGCAGAAACTCCCACCAGCAGTCCGCAATCCCGGGCAATGCGACGGGCCATGGCGTGAGCGTCTTCAGTAGAGATTTCAAGATTCGCATCGGCGAGCGTTGGATCGTAAATTTTCGGAACGATGGCCGTGGCCATATGCTTGGCGCCTTCGATACCATGGAAAGCCGAATCTGGTTGCAGCGAGATGCAGCGGATCGAAGGGTTGAGCTCCTTCAAACGCCGCGACGTTCCCATGAAAGTTCCGCTTGTACCGAGCATGGAGACAAAGTGGGTGACGCGGCCCTCAGTTTGTTGCCAGATTTCGTTGGCCGTGCCGTGATAGTGCGCCAGCCAGTTGGCATCGTTGGAATATTGGTCGGCGTAGAAATATAAATCAGGATCGCTCGCGGCAAGCTGCCGCGCCATACGGATGGCGCCGTCAGAACCCTCGCCAGCATCGGTATAAACAATGTTGGCGCCATAGGTACTGACAATTTTCTTGCGCTCCACCGAAACATTAGTCGGCATGCATAGCGTGACCGGAAATCCTTCCGCCGCACCCAGCATGGCATAGGCAATGCCCGTATTCCCGCTGGTAGCGTCGAGCAGAATCTTGCCCGCACCGAACCGTCCGCTGCTTCTGCCTTCCGCGACGATGTTCGCCGCGGCGCGATCCTTCACCGAGCCACCCGGGTTGTACCACTCGGCCTTGCCCAAAAGTGTGATGCCAGAGAGATGTGACGTCAGGCGATCAAAACGCAGAATGGGAGTATTGCCGACACGTTCGAGCGGAGTCTGGCCCAGCCCGCAACTGGCCTGCTGCCGCGCGTGCAGCACCGAGGAATCTGCGGCCAATCTGGCGGATGTCTGACTCATTTGCCGAACCATTTCCGAGTACTAACGTAATATGCAAACGTGGTGCAAAAGGCGTTATGTAGTATGGTGTCTTTAGATGAATGGGAGAGCCCGAGAGATGCAGCCCCAAATGCGCACCGTACCATTTGAGAATTGAGGGCATCTAAGGCTGACTAAGTTATATAAGGATCGGAAGCAAAGAAAATGGCAAAAGCGATAGAAGCACGGACTTATGAGGATGCGCTGAGTTGGTTGCGCGAGCACGGATTTGACGTGACCGAAGCGCCTGGCACGAATGGGCGCGTGTTCCTGAGAAAATACAACGTCTCCGCGGCGATCCAGAAGACGCCCGAAGATGGCGTAAAGATTTTTGCTTATCCCGGATATTTGGTGGGCAGCGAGATCTCGAAACTGGTGAACCGCGGCTACCAGCAGTTTTTGAAAAATTCGAAGACGGAAATTCCAGCCACGGCCGAGCACCTCAAGGCGCTGCAATCGTTCGCCGAGGAATTGAAGGTCGGCTTGGGCTTGCCCAGCCTGTACAACGAATCCCTGGGGACGGTGAGCGAGTCTTACCACTACGATCGCGTGAAAAATAACGACAAGCCACCCGTGGATCGACCAAAACGGCCGTGGGAAGTCGCCGGCAAAGCGGTCGCGGCCAAGAAAGGCCGCGCGTAGACCTAAGAGCTTACAGCCCCTGAACGCGTCAATAATTTAACAACAGGTTGTTTCCTGTGCGAAACTGGTGCGCTTCTTAATTTGGCATCGGAGGCGCGCATGCGCCAATTGGCCGGAACTTTTTCCCTCTTCTTAATCCCCATCGTTTCGCTTGCGATCTGCCGTTCTTCGTGCGCTCAGGCTCCGCCTGAGGAGTATGGGGATCAAGCCAAAGCCATCGAGCGCGTCATTCACAAGCAGCAGGAAGCCTGGAACCGTCACGACCTGGCGGGCTTCATGGCAGGCTACTGGAACTCGGCCGAGCTGACTTTCTTTTCTGGCGCCAAAGAGCACGATGGCTGGCAGGCTACGATGGATCGCTATCTTGCCACCTACGCGAGTCCGGGGCACGAGATGGGGAAGCTGGAATTCTCAAACCTGCGCGTCGAGGTGTTGGGACAGGCGGGAGCCTTTGTCCGCGGCTCCTGGAAGTTGACCATGGACGATGGCAAGACGCCGCATGGATTATTCACGCTCGTCTTCCGCAAGTTTCCCGAGGGATGGAAGATTATCCATGACCACACTTCGGCCGCGGAATGAAGACGGACCCTACCTTTTAATGCGAAGTTGTACCCGGGTTCCTTCGGGAAGTTTACCGTTGGTGAGTTCGACCACTCCGTTCCGCACGATGCCCTCGAATTCCTGCGGCGTGCGATTCGCCTCGGCGGATGTGGCCGTGGGCATGAGTGCCCGTCCCACACGGTCCGTCGCGACAACTCTTCCCATACCCTTGTCCATGGCCTCATTGGCCAGACGGTCGGCATCGCGGTTGTGTTCTCGAAGAGCGTGCCCGATCGAGAACCAATCGAGTTGCGCAATCAATTCCTTAGCGCGGCAGTGAAGATCCTGCAACGTGGGATTCTTCACTTTGTAGATCCCTTTGATTTGGCGCACCAGCAGTTCTGAATCGCTGATCAACTTCAGGGCTTTGGGGCCGTGCTGGATCGCATATTCAAGGGCCGCGATCAGGCCTTGATACTCCGCACAGTTGTTGGTCTGATGGCCAAGGTACTCGCTGAGGTGTGCGATTTTCTTGCCGGTCTGATCCTGAATGACAACTCCATACCCTGCGGGGCCCGGATTACCGCGAGCGCCGCCGTCACTGTGAGCGATCAGGTAGCGGGCAGGAGGATTCTCCTCACGCGGGGCGAATAGGGTTTTGTTTCCAGTGCTCGGATAGGACATGTGCTGAGTTTACAACGGAGGCTCAGAAGAAATTGACGAGTACAAAATCACCGGCCTGCGGCCAACCGGGTGGCGAGGCGCGGAGGCAGGTTCGCCGAAATGATACGATCTTGCGCGTTTTTCAAATTGTAGGGCGTTCGGTGAAAGTGGAAGACTTGCGTGTCAGTATCGAAAAGACCGAAAGCCGCGCGCCAGTCGGCATCGCGCGGCTGACCGACAGATCCGGGATTAAGCAGATAACGCGTGTTCGGTTTCAAATGCAGCGAGATCGACTCGGCTTGGCCGACGGTGCGGTATTCGGGCCGGAATCCGTCGGCGCTGCTACCGTTGGCAAAGAACCCTCCTTGCAGATGCGTGTGTCCGAAAAAGGTGAGCGGCGTGGTGCGCGCCAACAGCGGCACCAGCGCATCGCCGATGGAGACCACGTAAGTGTCTTCATCGTCCGGTGATCCGTGGACCAGTTGCGCTTGAGGAAATCCTTCCAAGTTAACCGGGCCCGGCGGTAAAGCTTTCAACCAGGCGTGATTCTCCGGAGTTAGCCGTTCACGAGTCCATAGGGCGGCGGTAGCTGCCAAAGGATTGAAGTCATCCAGTTCGGTGAGTCCGGTCGCGGCTTTGTCGTGGTTGCCGCGAACGAAAATCTCTCCCAGGCTGCGGCAGCGATCAATGACTTCGTTGGGGCTGGCCCCGTAGCCTACCAAGTCGCCGAGATTGGCCACTGCATCGAAAGAAGGAGCTGCCGCCAGGCAGGCCTCCAGAGCTTCGAGATTGGCGTGAACATCGCTAAGCAGCAGTATGCGCAATGAGCACCGGGCAAAATGGCGATTATAGACCCCGACGCACGAATGTGTCTTGTGACCTCTGAGGCTCGCGTAGACTCCCTCCCCATGCGGTGGCAATTCAAGGACGAGGCGCCCTTATCGTTCAAGATGGTTTTCACGTTGCTCATCGCTAATTTCCTTGGGCAGTTCGTGACGAGTCATGCGATTCCCCGATGGTCACCAGTTACGCCAGACATGGTTCATCCGTATCCCATTCGCTTTAAAGGCGGGACCGTGTATTTCGTTCAGCCCTGGCTGGGGAAATACTTCGATTATGGACTCAGGGCGCAGTTTGTTTTGCTCGCGCTGCTGTTCCTGATCCTGTGGATCCATCGCGATGAAGTTGAACGTCTCAGTTAAGGATTCACCACCGGGCATCGCGCCCAGTGTTCCGGAGCAACTTCGATTAGAGGTGGCAAGGAATTTGTGCAGGCGGGTATACGGAAGCCGCAGCGCGGCTCGAAGGCGCATCCCGCGGGCATGGCATGCAGGGGTGGGACGGTGCCCTCGATAGTTTCAAGCGGATGTCCGCGATCGGTTTTCAGGTTGGGCACGGCTTGCAGAAGGCCGCGGGTGTAGGGATGTGCCGGGGCCTGAAAGATCTGCACTTTGTCTCCGAGTTCAACGATACTCCCGGCGTACATCACTGCGACCCGATCCGCGACTCGCGAAACTACCGCAAGGTCGTGGGAAATAAAAAGCATAGCCAGACCAAACTTGGCCCGCAATTTCGCCAGCAGGTCGAGAATCTGGGCTTGTATCGTTACATCAAGGGCGGTCGTGGGTTCATCGGCGATGAGCAATTGCGGGCGGTTCACGACGGCCATAGCAATCATCACCCGCTGGCGCATGCCGCCGGAAAGCTGATGCGGGTAGTCGCGAGCTCGCCGGTCAGGCTCAGGGATGGACACATCGGTCATCGCCTGGACGGCCAGTTGCGCGGCTTCGCGTTTGGCCCGCGTGCCATGAGCCAGAACGGCTTCAGCGATCTGGTCGCCGACTCGCATGACGGGATTAAGCGCGGTCATCGGCTCCTGAAAGATCATGGCGATTCGCGAGCCGCGGAGCTGGCGCATGGAGTCGTCTGCCAGAGTCGCGAGATTGCGGCTGGCTCCCTTCTCTGAAAATAGGATTTCGCCGGAAACTCTTGCCTGCGGCGGTAACAAGCGCATGACTGCCAACGAAGTGATCGACTTGCCGGAACCGGATTCTCCGACTAGACCTAGAACTTCGCCGGACGCGACCGAAAAGCTCACATCCCGCACCGCAGGAAGAATTTTCTGGGGGATGGCCGCGTCGGGCTGTCCAGGGGCAGCCCGCGGGGCGAAGTTGATATTCAAATTCCGAATGTCGAGAAGCTGGGACACAGTGTCATGGTAGCAGTGTCAGAAAGCCGTCGCCTCCGGCTAACGAACACTATTGCCCCAAAATCAGCGGCAGCCCGTTTTTGTTATTGCCAATCACCACAACCTTCGAGTTCGGGCTCTTGGCCAGATTCTCCGTAGCCTCAATGCCTTTCCATTCCAGCAGCGAGGGCGTGATGCCCTGCGCCACGATCTGCTGGAAGTCGCGCACGCCGGCGGCTTCAATGCGTTTGCGCTGCGCTTCCTGCGTTTCTTTTTGCAAGCGGAAGTTCATGGCCAACGCCTCCTGCTCGGCCTGCTGCTTGGCCTCGATCGAAGCTTTCAGCGTCGCAGGCAATTGGATATCACGCAGGAGCACGTTCTCGACCGCGATGCCACGCAGGTTCAATTGGGCCGTGACCTGCTCGAAAATCTGCTTGCCGACCATTTCCCTTTCGCCCGTGTATAGCGCGTTGGCTGTGTGCGAAGCCGTGGACTCGCGAATCGCCGATCGCAGCGTGGGTTCGACTACCACGTTCTCGTAATCCGCTCCAATCTTCTGAAACACCTCTGAGGCGCGATCCGGATTCAGATGGTAGATGAGCGAAGTATCCAGACTCATCATCAAACCTTCACTGGAAGGCACGCTGGCGGACTCTTTCAACGTCTGAGTCTGGACCGACATTTCGTTATTGGTCTTGAGCGGATTAATCAGGTGCATACCCTCGCCCAGGGTCTCGCCCGTGACTCTACCAAACAGTGTAAGCACGCCGACGTGACCTGTGCCGACTCTGGTCACGCTACTAAACAGCAGAATTACGAGTAAAAATGCGGCGATGCCAAGACCGATCAGGCGTAACAGTCCGGCGCCCCCGCCGTGTACATTGCCGCCGTCAATCACTCTGCCCCGTGCTGGATCAAAAATTGTCATATTGCGTCTCCTCAGTCGCAATCATTCTACGCGTACCGGATCGTCGCCACCTTTGCCCGCAGGAACGTAACTTGAAGGAGGCCACACTCGTGAATCTTCCTCTTTGCCCCGCGCATCCCTTATTCTTAAGACTATGAGCACGATTCACATTCCTACTCCGTTGCGGCAATACGTGGGCAAACAATCGATCGTCGAAGTTTCGGGCGCCACTGTAGGCGAAGCCATGAAAGCGCTGGTGGCGAAGTATCCCGACGTCCGCCGCCATCTTTATAACGACGATGGCAAACTCCGCGCCTTCGTAAACCTTTATCTGAACGACGAAGACATTCGCTATCTGGAGAAGGAAGCGACCGCGCTGAAAGACGGCGATACGCTTTCGATTGTCCCTTCGATTGCCGGCGGCGCAGTCTAAACACGTGTGGCGCGGGCACTCCTGCGCGCGAAATCCCGAAAGTGCAGCAGAAGAATGGACGGTTCAAGGACTCTATGGCCACCATCACCGCAACTCCAGAAACTCTGAGCAAAGATGAAATCCTGCGCTACTCGCGCCATCTGATCATGCCCGAGGTCGGCATGGACGGTCAGCGCAAGCTGAAGGCGGCGCGTGTCCTATGCATCGGTACCGGTGGCCTAGGTTCACCGTTGGCCTTATATCTGGCAGCAGCGGGCGTGGGCACGCTGGGCTTGGTCGATTTCGATGTGGTGGATTACACCAACCTGCAGCGGCAGATCATTCACTCCACCGCCGATGTGGGACGGAAGAAGCTGGATTCCGCGGCGGAGAAGCTCACAGGCATCAATCCTTTCTTGAATGTTCGCAAGTTTGACACTCGCCTGAGCAGCGAAAATGCGCTCGAACTGTTTCGCGAATTCGACATCATCGCCGACGGCACGGATAATTTTCCGACACGCTATTTAGTGAATGACGCGTGCGTCCTTACCGGCAAGCCGAATGTGTACGGGTCGATTTTCCGCTTCGAAGGCCAAGCCAGCGTATTCGCCACTGAGGATGGTCCGTGTTATCGCTGCCTGTATCCCGAGCCCCCGCCGCCGGGATTGGTGCCGTCCTGCGCCGAGGGCGGAGTGCTGGGCATTCTGCCCGGCCTGGTTGGCGTGATGCAGGCCACCGAAGTCATCAAACTGATCCTGGGCGTGGGTGACCCGCTGGTTGGGCGTCTGCTTTTGATCGACGCGCTGGGCATGAAGTTTCGTGAGTTGAAGCTGCGCAAAAATCCCGATTGCCCGGTCTGCGGCACCCATCCCACGGTCACGAAGCTGATAGACTACAACGAGTTTTGCGGAATCCGCGGGGAGGAAAAGTCTGTGTCGAATGGCGTTCCTGAAATCCAAGTAGAAGATTTGAAGCGGCGGCTGGATGCAAAAGAAGATCTGTTTGTTCTCGATGTGCGTGAGCCGCACGAATATCAGATTTGCAACCTTGGCGGCCATTTAATTCCGCTGAACGATCTGCCCAATCGCGTCAATGAACTGGATTCCAGCCGCGAAATCGTGGTCCACTGCAAGATGGGCGGCCGCAGCGCGAAAGCGGTCGCATTCCTGCAGCAGGCCGGCTTTAAGAAAGTGCACAACCTCGCCGGCGGTATCAACGCCTGGGCCGAGAGAGTCGATCCGAAAGTGCCGAAGTACTAGCCGCGGTTCGTATCAGGGCACGGCTTCAACGTGCCGAAAGATGCGGGAAAAGAAATGGGCTTTAGCCCATGCGGCTGGCTTCAAACATAGAAATTATATTGGCTGCTGCTCTCCGTGCCGTGTGATTACGCCGATTAGAGTCTCCCCTCCTGCTACCATTCTCAGGGATGCTCCGCCATGCTTGAACTCACGACGCCGGTGCAGTATGTCAAAGGGATTGGCCCCAAGCTGGCCGAAATTCTCGCAGCCAAGGGCATCGCGACCGTCGGCGATCTGCTCAATTACTTACCATTTCGTTATGAAGACCGCCTGAACCCGCGCGGCATTGCTGGACTTCGTCCGGGCGAAATGGCCACCGTGATTGCTGAGGTGCGAAACTCCGGCCTGTTTCGCACGCGCCGTATGCCCATTTTCCAGCTCACCGTCGGCCAGGGACGCTCGCGCCTGCGCTGTCTTTGGTTCAATGCCACCTACCTGCAAGATAAATTCAAGCCCGGGCAACTGATCGCTCTCTACGGCAAGGTCGAACAGGATTCGCGCAACGGCGAGCTGCAAATTATCCAGCCCCAGGTCGAGATGCTCGGCGATGCCGACTCCGACAGCGCAGAGGATAAAGCGGCGGCCTCGCTCGAAGTCGGACGCATCGTTCCGATTTACGAGTCGGCCGGACAGGGTAAAGTCACGGCGCGCCGGTTTCGGCGCGTGATACGCAAAGCGCTCGACGATTTGACTCCCGATATCGCCGAAACCATCCCAACGGCTGTGCGCGAGCGCCTGGCCCTGGTTTCGCCGCGCGAGGCTTTGTGGAAAGTGCATTGGCCCGAAGCGGGTGAGAGTTTTGCAGACTTGCAATCGTCGCGAACTCCGGCGCACGTGCGATTGATCTTTGAGGAATTATTCTTCATCGAGCTGGGACTCGAGCTGAAACGCCGGCAACAGAAAGCGCAAACCGGAATTCCCTTTTGCATCAACGATTCGGCCCGGCAGGCCATCAAAAAGATTCTGCCTTTCCACCCCACCGCAGCGCAGAAGCGCGTGCTCAAAGAAATCGCCGATGATATGCAAAAGCCGCATCCTATGCGGCGTTTGCTTCAGGGAGATGTTGGTTCGGGCAAAACCATTATCAGCTTTCAGGCGGCGATCATCGCCATCGAAAATGGGTATCAGGTCGCGCTGATGGCGCCTACAGAGATTCTGGCGCAGCAGCATTATTTTTCCGCGCGAAGAATCCTGGAGAATGCCGGCTATCGCATCGTGCTCCTGACCGGATCTCTGGAGAGCGATCGCAAACGCGAAATCCGCCGCCACATCGCCCAGGGAAATGCCCAGCTGGTGATTGGCACCCACGCTCTTTTGGAAGAAAAAGTTGAGTTCGCAAAGCCGGGGCTCGTGATCGTCGACGAGCAGCATCGCTTCGGCGTTTTGCAGCGCTTGAAGTTGATGAAGAAATCGGGGGAAGGCAGTAACGCGCGTGGAATGACAGATCATGTGGGGACAGCCGCCCCCAGCTGTCTAGCCGAGCGAAGCTCGGCTCTGGAGCCTCCAGCCGAGCCCGACGTTCTCGTCATGACCGCAACGCCCATCCCGCGCACGCTGGCGCTCACTCTGTACGGCGATCTCGACCTCAGCGTGCTCGACGAACTTCCTCCGGGTCGCACGCCCGTTGTCACGCGCCAGGTCAGCGACGATCGCTCAGCCGAAGTCTGGGACTTCGTTCGTAAGCAAGTCGCGAAAGGGCATCAGGTTTATGTGGTTTACCCGGTGATCGCGGAGAACGAGGAAACTGAACTCAAGGCTGCGGTCAAAATGTATCGCGAGTTAAGCGGGAAAATCTTCGCGGACTTTAAGGTCGGATTGTTGCACGGCCGCCTCGACTCGGAATTGAAAGACCAGGTCATGCGCATGTTCCAGAGAGGCGAGTTGCAGATTCTGGTCGCGACTACGGTGATCGAAGTTGGCGTCGATGTCCCGAACGCAACCGTCATGGTAATCGAACACGCGGAGCGCTTCGGCCTGTCGCAGCTTCATCAGTTGCGCGGCCGCATCGGTCGCGGGGCGGCGAAATCGTACTGCATCCTGATGACAGGCGGCAAAATTACGGAGGAAGGCGAGCGCCGGCTCGAGGCCATGGTCAAAACGAATGACGGCTTCCAGATTGCAGAGCTCGATCTCGAGCTGCGCGGGCCGGGAGAATTTTTTGGCACACGCCAGGCGGGAATGCCGAGCTTCCGCATTGCCAATCTGATTCGCGACCGGCAATTGCTGGAATTGGCCAAACGGGAGGCGGCGGCGGTGATGGCCGGGCCGAACGCAGAGATCAGCCAAGTGGAAATCAGCCGTGCCCTGGTTGCCTTGCGCACGAAGTGGCAGCGCACGTATGGACTGGTGGAGGTAGGGTGATGGATCGCGCGCTGAGCTCGCCGCGCGAAGCTAGCCTCGAAGCTGTGCAAGGATCGGCACTCGCTGCACTATTCCTATGCGTGATGTTTTGCCTGCCTTTCGTATTGGTCGGCGTGAGCTATGGAGCATTGCCGTCGAAGTTGCCTGTGATCCGCCTGTTTCTCGGTCATGTCGTCCTTTGGGCCCCAAAATCGCTGTTCATGGTTTTTCGGGTTCCGCTGATGAATCTGATCCACGGCCTTATGGCGTTGGTTATGCTCTCTCGCGAAAAGGACTTCGGGAGCAGAGAACGGCGCACTTCCTACTCGTACATATTTTCAACCTTGTTGTTCACCATCGGCCTTAAATCGAATCTCGAAGCGTTGGCCTTCGTCGCGGTTGCAGATCCTGCGCTCCTCCCGGACGCGCGATGGATTGGACCGGGCACGCTGATGACGGTTGTGATCGGCCTGGCCCTGGCGGCAACACGTGGCCGGAGAGTGCCGCTGCCATGGCCGGAGTTACGATTGACGAAGCGGGACAAAGTTGTCCTTTCCGGCTTGTTCGCGGGGTACATCACAATTTTGATTGCGTCGTTGCTTGGTTCCTATCGCGGATAGGCTCGGCTGGCGGCGCATGGTCAAAAGCTGAACTGATAGAATCAGAGGGATGGCTGGAGCTTCCCAACTGATCCAGATCGACCTTGCGCCGCCGCTGCGCGTGCCCAAGCCTGACTGGTTGCGGGCCAAAGCTCCCGTCGGCGACAACTTTCATAATTTGAAAAAGTTGGCGCGCGGCCTCGGATTGCATACGGTGTGCGAATCGGCGCAGTGTCCGAACATCGGCGAATGCTGGAATCACAAGACGGCAACGTTCATGCTCCTGGGCGATATCTGCACGCGCCGCTGCGGATTTTGCGCGGTGCCCAAGGGGCGTCCGGAGCCGATCGATTGGGACGAACCCCGCCGCGTCGCTGAAGCGGTCGCAACTCTAGGGCTGAAGCACGCCGTCGTGACCAGTGTGAATCGCGACGATGACAACGTTGGCGGCGCAAAAATTTTCGCCGAGACGATTCGGGAGATTCGCGAACTCACTCCCGATTGCCGCATCGAGGTCCTGATCCCGGATTTTCAAGGCCTGGAAGAACCGTTGAAGATTGTGCTCGACGCGGCGCCGGATGTACTGAATCACAACACGGAAACTGTGCCACGCCTGTACCGCGCGGTGCGCTCCGGCGCGCGTTACCAGCGAACTCTCGATCTTTTGGAAAATGCCAAGAAGTTTTCTCCCGGCATGGTAACCAAAAGCGGCGTGATGGTGGGCTTGGGCGAATCGACCGATGAACTGGTGGAGGTGTTCCGCGACCTCGGCGAACGTGGAGTCGACATTCTCACCGTCGGACAGTATTTGCGCCCCTCGCGCGATCATCTTCCCATTGCGCGCTTCTACGCTCCGGAAGAGTTTCGCCACTTGCGGACCGAGGCGCTGCGCTTCGGCTTTCGCCACGTCGAATCCGGCCCCATGGTGAGGTCGAGTTATCACGCGCACGAACAGGCGGAAT
The DNA here is from genome assembly GCA_963818935.1 of uncultured Acidobacteriaceae bacterium. Taxonomy (GTDB): domain Bacteria; phylum Acidobacteriota; class Terriglobia; order Terriglobales; family Acidobacteriaceae; genus Sulfotelmatobacter. The sequence goes on along the minus strand of CAWFUK010000059.1, from coordinate 69,464 downwards.
CGACCTCCGCACCGCGGGTGGTGAGCTAGCCCACACAATGCTCAGCGTGCTGCTGGTGGTTCTGGGATTTTTCGCAGGATTGCTGGGCGCGCTGACCGGCATCGGCGGCGGAATCATTCTCACTCCCATTCTTGCGCTGCACTTCGGGATTCCCATCCGCGAGGCGATTGGCACCAGCCTGATTGCGGTGATTACGACTTCAGCCGCGAGTTCTTCCGTCCACTTGCAGCGTCATACCACCGACATTCGCCTGGGCATGACGCTCGAACTGGCCACTTCTCTCGGCGCGGCGGTGACGGCTTATCTGGTCGGCTACTTTAATCGCAACTGGCTGGAGGGCATTTTCGCCGGCTTTCTTCTGTATAGCTCGCTCACCATTCTTCTACGCGGGGGAAAGGTGAAGGATCAGGAGCTGCCACCCGCGCCAAACAACGGTCAAACCGTGATTCCGCCGTACCAGCCAACTCGATATCCTCTTGGACTAGGCGCGTCCTTACTGGCGGGCGGACTCTCCGGCCTGCTTGGCATTGGCGGTGGTCCTATCAAGGTCCCGGTCATGTACATTTTCATGAACGTCCCGCTCATGGTGGCCACGGCGACTTCAAATTTCATGATCGGCGTGACGGCGGCGGCCAGCGCCATTGTCTATTACAGGCGCGGAGATATTCTGGTGGAGATCGCCGCGCCGCTGGCGGTCGGCGTCTTCGTCGGTTCGCTCTTGGGAGCGCGGCTGGCTCCTCGCATCCATACCAAGTATGTCGTCTACCTGCTGGTCGGCATCATGCTCTACTTGGCCGGTCACCTGTGCCTGCACCTGATGCAGGGAGGCGCGGCATGAGTCAGGTGAGAGAGCCGGATTTCGATCGTGTGGTCGCAATGGTCTTGCGCGTGGGAGCCTTCAGCTGCTTTTTTGTCATGCTGGCCGGGTTGTTGCTCTCACTTTTCATTCATTCCCGTATTCCGGCAGACATTGAACGCGCAGGCGTCCTGCTGATGCTCGCGACTCCGGTAATTCGAGTGTTGGTAGCGGGTGTGCTTTTTCTGCGCGAAAAAGATTGGCGGTACGGCGCAATCTCATTTGGAGTTCTGACGATTCTGCTGCTGGGCGCAGTGTTCGGGATCGGAGAACACTGAGGAAATTGAGTAATTTAGCAATTGTGCAATTTAGTAATTGAGAACCATAAAGCAAAAGCTTTTCAAATTACCCAATTACAAAATCACCCAATTACCTAATCAGAAGATGTGCAGCTTGATGCTGAGATACTTTTTTGGATTCTCGCGGAATGCCTTCAGCAAATCGCGCGATTCCACCAACATCTGGTTCGCATTGTTGTAAAGCGTGTCGTCTTTCAGAAGCTTTCCTGCCGTGCCCTGGCCGGCCTCCAGTTGGCTGGCCAGTTCTGAAAGTTTCGTAACCGTGGTATCGATCTTCTTCGCCAGTTCGTCGTCCTTCAGCAATCTTCCCGCAGTTCCCTTGCCGGCATTCAGGTCCGCGCTCACCTGCTTCAGGTTAGCAATGGTCTCGTTGGCATTGTCGTAGAGCGACGGATCCTTCAGGAATTTCCCTGCCGTCCCCTTACCGGCTTGCAGGTCATCGATTACGCCGTTCATTTTATCGAGCGTGGCGAGAAACTTGGTGTATGCGTCGTTGCTGTTGATCAGTTGGCCCAGACTGCCCTTTCCTTTGGCGATCTGGTCGACGACTCCGTTGAACTCGGTGACCGTTTTCGAAAACTCGTCGTATAAAGCCGGGTCGTAGATCAATTTGCCGATGGAACCCTTGCCGCTTTCGACGAAGCCGAGGATGCGGTCGACGCGCTTCAGCAGCGCATCCATATTCTGCAAGGTACTCTGGCTGGAGCGCACGACCTCATTGAAGTCGGGATGGATGCTGGTGGGAAGAGTGTCGCCGTTCTGCGCCGGAGGACCGGAGGCTTGCGAGCTGTCGATATCGAGATAAGTTTCGCCCAGCACTCCCGCCGTATCCAGAGAGGTCACCGAATCGCGGCGCAGGTCGAAATCATATTTCGTGCTCACCTTCATGATTACTTCCACGGGAGTGAGTCGTTTGTCTGCGACATTCACGATGCCAATCTTTACCACGTTGCCGATGTCTACTCCGCTGAGACGCACCGGAGCGCCCTCGCGCAGGCCCTCCGCATTATCGAAATACGATTTCAGCAAAATGCGATGCGCGAAGAAGCCGCCCGTCCCGGACATCAGGAACAAGAGCAGAGCCAGTACGATGCTGGCAAAAATCACCGTAAGACCGACGCGAAGTTGCGACCATTTGATCTGCTGCTGGCTCGGCAAATGATTTCCTTAGTCCGCGATCTGCGGCGCTTTATTCTTTTGGGCGTTGCGCAACAGTTTGAACCGCCCCCTGTCCCTCGCAGCATGATAACAAAACGGCGCAGTCAGGCGCGTCGCGCACGCAGAGTGGGCAGCAACAATAAAGCGAGCAGATAAGCGGCGAGTCCACAAGCGAGTGTGATGTTCAAACCAAATTGGATTGCAATCACCATGGCGAGCACAGATCCGAGCACACTGGCGCCTGCATTCATAGCCCAGGCCCACTCGACGGCCTTATCCTGATTTTGATTTTCTTGATCCCACGTCGAGTTCGACGTGGCAAGAGCATTGTTAGTCGCCAATGCGCGCAAGCCTGTGGGGAATGGCATGCCCATCATCAGGCCGAGGGGCGCCAGCAGGATTGCACTGATGATGAGCCGGTAGCTGAATGCCAAACCTACCCAAGCCGCGAGCCAATGCGGAAGAAACAATACGTTCGCCGCCAAAGCCAGAATGATCAATACCAGCGGCGTCCAGACCATCTCGGGGCGAAGCAGCCAGCGCCGCGACAGCAAACTGCCGGCGCCACTGGATAGCATCAGCAGAAAAATTACCACGGTGAGAGCGTATGTGGGATGTCCTAGAAAAAGGACGAAGCGCTGAATAAAAGCGATCTCTACCACAATATAACCCACGCCAACGGCCACGAAGTACAGGAGCGGAATCGGCGACTGCGGGCTGGTATGAATCGCGAGCGGCAAAATCAGAAAACTCAGCACCGCCACCAGCGAGATCGCCAGCACCAGCAGCAGGACTAAAACACCGAGGTTTACCTTCCAGTCGATGCCGCGCCGCAAACCTTCTGCGCCCAGGACTTGCCGGGCTTTGAGTGTGAAAAAGAAGAATGGGGCGTTATCCGTAACCGGCGCCACGTTGTACGTGTAATCCTGCGCAAAGCGATAAGGATCGTTGCTTGCGATCAGATCGGCAAACGGATTCTGCCCGGCCAGCTTTATGTCCGGCTTCGAAGGCTGGTAGATAGGGGCGAGCCGGCTGTACTTCGCAAAGTGAGCCTGTACCGCCGCCTCCTCCTGCGCCGTGAACGGAGTCTTTTTTGCAAGCACGACTACGGGGATTCCGTCCTCGTTGAGCAGTCCCTGCGAGGCCACGATGAAGTTCTGCGCTGGATTTGCGATCCCCAAGCCGTGTAACGCCTCCATGGCTACCGCAACCACGCGCAGCGCCTCGCGCGGCTGGCGAAACTCCCAGCGCGTGATCGCAATCATGCCATCGGGTTTGAGACGCTCGAAGTACTCGCGAAAAGCCTCGACGGTGTAGAGATTGTTCTCGCTGAGCGCAAAGGCTCCGGCCGCGGTGGAAGCCCAAGTATCCACCAAGGTCATTTGCACCACATCAAATTGTTGCGATGTCGAGCGCAAATACGAGCGGCCGTCGGTCACGTGGATGTGCACGTCCGGACGGTCGTAAAGATGCAGCGCATAATCGGCGTAACGCTCGCGCATAATCGTGTCGGCAATAATGGGATTGATTTCGATGCCGGTCACGCTGGGACTGCCATTCGCTACAGCGCGGAGCACGTCTACGCCGCCGCCAGGGCCGATGATCGCGAAATCCCCATGCGGCCGTAGAACGTTGGCCAGTGCGGGCGGAGCTGACATAAGATTGCTCTCCCACTCCGAACCGCGCCAGTGCGCCAGATCGCAATTCATGATGTAAGTGGAAGCATCGGCATCGATCACGATGGCCTTGCCCTGTCCCTGCCGGTCGACTTCCACGCGCGACAAAGCATTCCAGCGCGCGAACTCTACCCACGAGGGGTCGCGAAACATGCCCTTGGCATAGACAATGTCAATCAACCGATTGGAGTGGTTGGCCGCGATCAGCAAGGCGAACACACTTACAAGGGCGCCAGCAAAACGGCGCGTAATCGAGGCTGCGGTCCATATCATCGCAGACGCAGCCATGATTACGGCCGATGTCAAAATCGTGTTGGGCCCGCCAACCCAGTTGAGAAGTGGAACAATCGCCAGGCAGGCCAGCGCTCCTCCACTCAGGTCAGCGCCGTAAAGCCGCGGAACCCGCCAAGTCTCGCGCGCGAAGACCACCGAGAAAAGCAATCCGGTCAGGAAAAAAGGAACAGCCGCGACGAGATAGAGGATGGTCAGGTGCAGGAAGTTTTTCCCGGTAACGTTGAGCGCCACCCGCACATGCAAGACGACCTCGAGCACGATGAATATGGTGAGGGAGTTCGCCATGCATAAACGGGCCGCGAGAGTGCGCGTATCCGTGCGCGCCATACGCTTCTTAAACAGATAGGCGAAGACACCGCCCGCACCCAGGCCGAGCAAGGCAATGGATATGGCAAGAAACGCGAAGTGATAGAAGAGAACGACAGAGAACAATCGCGTGAGGGCCAACTCCAAAAGCAACGCGGCAAAGCTGGTGAGCCCCAATCCCAGAAGGATCGTGCGTTCGGGAATTTTGATGGAAGAGGAAGTAACCGGCGGCGGGGCTTGAATAGTCGCAGACATGTTTTGCTGGAATGCGACAGTCTAGCAGAAGGCCAGGGCAGTGGTGAGTGATTCATGGCTAGCTGCGGCGTGTCCAGAACTAACCACCACGAACCCCCACCAACTACTGCTCTTTCAGTTTTCAAGAATGACTTGCGCGAAGGCTTGCTCGGCCGTGTGGGTGAGCGAGAGGGAGGCGTTCTTTACTCCGAGCTTTGCGGCCACTTCGGCAGCTTTTCCGTGGAAAGCGATATTTGGGCGTCCGCCGGGAAGGCGCACCACCTCACAATCGCGCCAACGCACACCGTGATTCCACCCCGTGCCCAGGGCTTTCATGGCTGCTTCTTTTGCGGCAAAGCGAGCAGCATAGCGCTCGACGCGGTTGGCCTTCGAGTCGCAGTATCGCATTTCGCCAGCCGTATAAATACGCTGGAGGAAGCGATCGCCAAAGCGCTCGATCGATTGCCGAACGCGCGGGACTTCCGCAATGTCGATGCCCGTGCCGACGATCATAATTTCGAAACTCTACAGCAAACGGTCGCCGCGATAAATCATCTGCCCGTCGATCATGCGCGCCTCTGCCATCATGTTGTGCGGCTTGGCAGGGCCGACTCCATCAATATGCATCACCACATGGCCGTGCGCGACCAGCCAGTCAGAGACCAGCATACGATGGCACCGGAAGTATACCCGCTCGGCACACATGTATGCCGTACGCCCTGCTTCCGCCATACTCACCAGCTCGCCGGCAGCGTCTCTGAATTCCGCGGTCAGCATGTAATCGGCGTAGTTGCGGAAACTCTGATTGCGAAGACCGATGTGTGGGGAGTGTTCACTGGTCTTCTTTCGGTATCCTCCGAGAGCTTTCATCCAAACATAGCGGATTCCAGCCTCCGGCAAACTATCTTGCAGAGATTCGCGGTTAAATTGCGGAAGCCGCCGGGACATCGGGAACGCCCGAATGTCGACCAGCGATTGAATTGCGTGTGCTTGAAGAGACTCGAGTAAGTCTTCCAGAGTACGCGTCGAATGTCCGATTGTGTAGAGCGTCGCCAATACTGCTTCGATGCGATAACCTCAGCCCGAGATGCGAACCAGAGCCGCAGCCACAGCCGCATCCTGTTCCGGAAAAACGGTGCGTAGATCGAGCACTACGCGGCCTTCCTCGACCCGGGCAATGATCGGCGGGGCCGAGTTGCGCAGGCGCGATGCCAGTTCGTCGGGGCTCAGGCGGCCGCAGGTGAGCGCCAGTAAGCGCGTCGGCAACACAGAAGATGGCGCGGCGCCGCCGCCGATAATCGAATCGCCATCAACAATTGCGACCTTTAAAGTCGAAGTCGAAAGGCCCGCGGCGAGTGCCTCAGCGCGTTTTTCAATTTCATCTTTTGCCAGCCGCATCATGCGCAGCACGGGAATCGCATCGTGATTGCACCGCACATACTCCAAGAGAGTTGCCTCCAGCACAGCATAAACCAGTTTATCGACGCGCAGAGCCCGGAACAAAGAATTGGATCGCATGCGGGCAATGAGTTTCGAAGCACCGGTGATCAATCCTGCCTGCGGTCCGCCGAGCAACTTATCGCCGCTGTAGGTAACCACGTTGACCCCGGCACGCAGGCTATCGAGTACACCGGGTTCCCCAGCGATTCCGATAGAACTTAGATCGAACAACGCTCCGCTGCCGAGATCCTCCATGAGTGGAATGCTGTGCTGGCGCGCCAGGTCGACCAATTCGGCGGTCGAAGGCTGCTCAGTAAATCCCGTAATCTCGAAGTTGGATCGATGCACACGAAGCAGAAGCCGCGTGCGTTCTGTGATCGCTTGCTCGTAATCCGCGATGCGGGTGCGGTTCGTGGTCCCAACTTCGCGCAAAATCGCTCCCGACTTGGCCATCACATCGGGGATGCGAAACGACCCTCCGATCTCGACCAGTTCGCCACGGGAGACGATCACTTCCCCGCCTTCGGCAAATGTATTCAGAGCGAGCAGCACCGCGGCCGCATTGTTGTTGACCACAATGGTCGCGATTCCTTCTCGCGCATCTTCGCCCAGCAGGCGCTGAAACAGTCGATCCACATGTGCGTCGCGTTTTCCCCGCTCGCCAGCGGAAAGATCAAACTCCAGATTGCTGTAGCTCTCAGCCGTCTCGCGGATATGTTCGATCGCCGCGTGGCCCAGCGGAGCGCGGCCAAGATTGGTGTGCAAAATCACGCCGGTCCCATTGATCACCGGCTGCAGCGAGAATTGCAGCGCGAGTTGAACCTGCTTCTGTACCGCACCCGATAGACCGTCGAGCGCGATTTGCAGAGACTCCTCGTTCAATAATCCCGAAGTAATTTCTTGCCGCAAGTGGGATAGTACAACGCGAATTGCATCCACTACGGACTCGTGACCATGGCTCGCAGCAAACGAGCGGACCGTGGGATCATGGAGTACGTCATCGACGGATGGCAGCCTGCGAAAAAGCTCCGAGATCGCGGTATTTTTCACGCGAGGATTATCCCACGTCATCGCTACAGCGTGTGCAGGTACGCCAATAGATCTTGAAGATCTTGCGAGCTTAAGGTTTGGCTATAACCCGGCATTTCCTTGCGGCCCAGGCGAATGATTTCAGTCACTCGTTCGTCATTCGCCGGCAGACCGCTGATCGGAAGATAAGGACGCTTGAACACTCCCTGAAGGCCCGGCCCCTTCTTACCTTTGGTGGAATAGGCCCGGTGGCAGCGGTCGCAGTAGTTGTCATAAATCTTGCGTCCGGTTGCTTGCTGCGGATTGAGGCCAAGTTCAGCGTCCGACTTGCGACGTTCGACATCACAACCCGCAAGCGCAGCCGAGGCAAGGCCGGTGCACAGGACGGCGATTATCCAGCGACGAATATGACACCTCATCCGAACTCCGTATGGTAGGGTTGCTGCAATTATTTGCATGCACTTTCTAATAATCGATGAACTCTTCCAGTTTCCCACAACAGTGACCCAAAACCCAAAAACTGACACAGAGGAGATTAGAGGTAAGCTGGGGCAGGAGTCCGGAACAGGAGACGAGGACGATGCCCAAGAGTGGTCACACGGAAGAGCAGATCGTGGCGGTATTGCGGCAGGTCGAGGCGGGGGCGCGCGTGGATGACGTTTGCCGCAAGATCGGGATCAGCCAGGCGACTTACTATCTCTGGAAACGAAAATATACGGGGGTAGGGGTAAGCGAGCTGCGTGAACTGCGGCAGTTGCGGGATGAGGTGGGGCGGCTGAAGCGATTGGTGGCCGATCTGAGCCTGGATCGGCAGATCCTGCAGGACATCGTCTCAAAAAAGCTGTAAGGCCTCGTGCGCGTCGGAAGTTGGCGCGCTGGGCGCAGGAGGCCTATCGGATCAGCGAACGGCACGCGGCGCGGATCGTGAAGCTGGCGATCGGGACGTTGCGGTACGAGAGCCGGAAGGTATTCGATGAAGTGTTGCGGCATCGCTTGCGGGATTTGGCCGGGATGCATGTGCGCTACGGCTATCGTCGCTTGACCGTGCTATTGCGACGCGAAGGCTGGCACGTAAACGCGAAGCGCATCTACCGATTGTATCGAGAGGAAGAGTTGATCGTGCGGACGAAGCAGCGCAGGAAGATGGCGCGGCGACGGCCAGTTCCAAGCGGCGTAGCGGCGCGACCGAACCAGTGCTGGAGCATGGATTTCGTGAGCGACAAGTTGGCCGATGGGCGTTCGTTCCGCATCCTGACGGTGGTGGACCAGTTCACGCGGGAGTGCGTTGGGTTGGAAGCAGATCGTTCCATGACGGGGATGAAAGTGGCGGAGGCGCTAGAACACGCACGACAGGAACGAGGCCATTTGCCCGAGAGCATCACCGTGGACAACGGGAGTGAGTTCTCGGGGCGTGCGCTGGAAGCTTGGGCGATGACCAACGATGTGCAGTTGTGTTTCATTCGGCCCGGCCGACCCGTGGAGAACGGATTCATCGAGAGCTTCAATGGCCGGCTGCGCGATGAGTGTTTGAACGTGGAATGGTTCGTATCGCTGGACGACGCGCGGCGGAAGCTGGCGAAGTTTCGCGAGCATTACAACCACGAGCGTCCGCACAGTTCGCTGGCGGATCGGACGCCGGCAGCGTTTGCGGCGTTGCACCAGACGAAAGCTAGTACATTGCTGGGGCGCGCACTCCAGAGTCTCTTGATGGAGCCTCTGGAGTGCGCGAAACCCGCGTCAACAGCGGGAGAAAGGACTTACACTGCCCCAAAACCTCTAACCTCGCTTGTGACAGAAAATGGGAGCGGTTCACAGCTACCGCTGCACTCGACTTACAATGATAGAGGAAAGCAGTAAAGCTGAAAAGAAATGCCAGTCGCACTGAAGCGGGTATATGATTCACCGTCACGCTCCGACGGAGCGAGAGTTCTCGTCGACCGGTTGTGGCCGCGCGGTCTGCGAAAAAGCGAAGTTCCGCTCCACGAATGGCTGCGCGAAATTTCGCCCTCGAATGAATTGCGGAAGTGGTACCACGCCCAACCGGAACGGTGGCTGCTCTTCCGCAAGCGCTACTTGAAGGAATTGTCCCGTCCGGAAGCGCAAGCAGATCTGCAAACGCTTTATCAGCTGGCGCACAAAAAAAAGCGGCTCACCCTCCTCTTTTCATCAAAGAATCTCACTCACAACAATGCGGTCGTGCTGAAAGAGCTGCTCGATGGAATGCGAAAGCCCCCCAACGGCACGGGGCCTGGGGCGCTTCGCTCCACGGGAGTGCGCGAGGCTGCGGTCCGACGGCGCTAGTAAATCAATGCTCCCACCCTGCCTTCAACTTATGCTTCCTATGGAATCTGCAGCATGAGGGCCGTCTTTCAGTGGAACCTGGGCGCACGCGCACTCGACCTGGGCAAGCGCACCCTGATCATGGGTATCGTCAACGTGACGCCGGACTCTTTTTCGGACGGCAATCTCTATCTCGATCCTGAAAAAGCCACGGCGCATGCTCTCAAATTGATGGACGAAGGCGCCGACATCATCGACATAGGTGGAGAGTCAACGCGCCCGGGAGCCAGAGTTGCTGGAACAACGCGGGAGCGGCCTGGTGAGAAGGAAAATTTTCTGGCGCACTCGCAAACCGAAAAAACGGCTGTGAGCGCGGAGGAAGAACAGCGTCGTGTCCTACCGGTGATTGCCGCGCTCAAGAAGAAACGACCGGATGCGGTGATCTCCATCGACACCTACAAAGCACAGGTGGCGCGCGCCGCGGCTGACGCCGGAGCTGAAATCGTCAACGACGTCAGCGGCCTGCGATGGGATCCGGCAATGGGAAAGACGATTGCCGAACTAAAATGCGGCGCCATCCTGATGCACATGCGCGGCCGCCCCGAAGAATGGCGAACTTTGCCTCCGCCCGGCGACGTGGTACTGCTGGTCAAGCGCGAACTTAGAGACCGCGTGGAAGCAGCGGTGCTGGCTGGAGTGCGACGCGAAAGGGTCGCCATCGACCCGGGCTTCGGTTTCGGAAAAGGTTTTGAGCAGAATTATCCTTTGCTGAGTCGCTTTCAGGAGTTGCAATCGCTTGGGCTTCCTCTAGTGGCTGGGACCTCGAGGAAATCGTTCCTGGGCCGCACTTTGGCAAAAGATGGCAAGGATGCTGCCGTCGAAGACCGGCTCTATGGAAATCTTGCCGCGCATACGGCCCTCATTATGAAAGGCGCGCACATCCTGCGAACGCACGATGTAAAGGCAGCCGTGGACGCCGCGCGGATCACCGACGCAATCCTTCTCGCTCGCTGATATTGCCGCATTAAACATCTGTCCGCGATACTCATCATTTTTACTATCAGTTCAGAAAGCCTCAGAAGCTTTGCCCGGCACGCAAATTCCTCAGGTTCACCGCGCGATTCCCTCCACTCTCTGCTGTAGCCGCGCTAATCTAATGCTTAAATCAGTTGCCAGTGACAGCAGACTGGCACCCGAGCTTCTTTCTAAATGTCTTTCTTGGCGAAACTCACCGAAGATCCACGAGTCACTGTACGCCGTGCCGGGCCGCCCGACCCAGATGGAACGTGCGTAGTTTACTGGATGCAGCGGGCGCAGCGCGGCTTTGACAATCCCGCGCTGAATGTAGCCGTCGGCGCTGGCAATGAACTGGGCAAGCCGGTGGTTGTGTTTTTTGCTCCAGTTCCTTTTTTCCCGCGCGCTAACCTGCGCCACTATCGTTTTCTGGCCGAGGGTATTCCAGATATTGCCGAGTCCCTCGAAAAAAGAAATATTGGTTTCGTGCTGCGCCGCTTTCCCGAATTCAGCCTGCTTCGCTTCTGTGAAGAAGTGAAGGCCGCGCTTGTCGTGGGAGACGAGAATCCGCTGCGCGAACCGGAAAGCTGGCGCCGGAAGGCGGCAAAGAAGCTGCACGTTCCTCTCTGGACTGTCGATGCCGACGTGATCGTTCCGTCGAAGCTTCTGGAGAAAGCGCAATATGCGTCTTACATCATCCGTCCACGTCTGAAGGCGCACCTGCCCAGATTCCTGGTAGCTCCCGAAAATCCTTCAGCGCGCGTGCCCTGGAAAAAGCCCAAGGGACTTCATGCCTTAGCTTCGGACTTCGACATCACTCGCGACTGGCAGCTCGATCGCTCGGTCAGTCCGGTGTCGCAAACCCTAGGAGGAAGCAAGGCAGCGCTCCGGCTACTGAACGACTTCATCAAGCACAAGCTGCCAGGATACGACGCCGGCCGCAACCAGCCCGAGGTCGAACACACCAGCCGCCTGTCACCCTATCTTCACTTCGGGCATATGGGACCGCACACCGTTGCGCTCGCTGTCGAAAAATCCGACGCGCCCCGCGCGGATAAAGATGTTTTCCTGGACCAACTCATCACCTGGCGCGAGCTGGGAATTAATCTAGTGCGCTTTAATCCAAACTACGACAACTTCGAGTGCGCGGAACCCTGGGCACATCGCTCGCTCGCCAAACACGCACGCGACCGCCGCCCGGTGCTTTACACCGAAGCACAATTGGAAAACGCTGAGACCCATGACCCACTATGGAATGCCGCCCAGACGCAAATGGTGAACACAGGCTGGATGCACAATTACATGCGCATGTATTGGGCGAAGAAAATCCTGGAGTGGAGCCCCTCCGCGGCGGAAGCCTATCGCCGCGCCGTAACTCTCAACGACAAGTACGAACTCGATGGACGCGATCCCAACGGATACGCAGGGGTGGCATGGGCAATTGTCGGCAAGTTTGACCGGCCCTGGTTCGACCGCCCCATCTTTGGCCAGATTCGCTACATGTCGGCGGCGAGTACAGGGAGAAAGTTCGACAGTAAGAAATACATTGAGCGGAATCTGTCGCCGAATTTGTTCTCATCCGCGGTGTAGATCCCGTTTGCGCTGCGTCGGCCCGAAGCTCTGGTCGAACCAAGACCTAGGAGTGCCCCGGACCGTCTGCCTTCTTGAGATAGTTCGAGAGCTGACGCACTACCGTCACAAAACTTTTTGTGGCGACTGAGAGCGTTCGATCCCGCCGGTAAGCGAGCCCAAGCTCACGCCACAATTCCGCGCCATGCAACTCCACCAGCTTCACTCGGCCTGCTGCTACTTCATCTCGTGCAAAGGATGCGCTGATCAGCGAAATGCCAAGGTCGGCGGCAACGAAACTCTTGATCATTCCGATACTTGGCAGCTCCATCCTTACTTTCAGTTCGGTGTTGTATTCGCGAAAGAGCTTGTCCAGCAAGCGCCGCGTGTGACCTGTTTTCGGAAGCAACAAAGGATATTTCACAACATCGCTGATCTCCGCCGATTTCATCTTAGCCAATGGATTCTTCGGGCTCACCATCAGCATCAGGCGGTCGCGGTAAATGGCCTGAACCTTCAGGCTGGGAGATTGCACCGGCAAGCTTAGCACGCCGACATCGAGCGATCCATTCTCCAGCTTCTCTACAATCTTGTAAGTGAAGTTGCGGTAAATGCTGATTTGCACATCGGGATAGCGGCGGCAATACTCGCCGAAGACTTCCGGCAGAACATAAAGGCAGGTAGCTTCGTTCGCACCTACCATCAATGTGCCACGCGGCGTTTGGCCGTGATCGGCCACGGCAACGAGCGATTCATCGCGCAACTTCTTCATGCGCAGCGCGTACTCGTGAAAGACCTGGCCGGCGGGAGTCAACTTCACCGATTTGCCCGATCGATCGAGGAGGCGATCGCCGTACTCCTGCTCCAATTGGCGAATCTGCGCACTGACTGCCGATTGCGAGCGGAAAACTTTCTCTCCCGCGCGCGAGAAGCTGCCTTGACGGGCAACCTCCAGAAAGGTGACCAGCTGATCGAAATCCATGAGTAGGGAATTATAGCGGACGAGCGAGGAAATTCATGTGACGTTCACACGCCTCAGTGCACTACCGGCCTCTCGGAGGATTCGAGTTCGTCGCGCCCGTAGCTTCGTTTTTCCTGAGTTGCGAGGCGGGTAAGAATCGGAGACCAGGTTTCTTCGATCGAGCATGGCGGCGCAACCGGCTCAACTCTCAGCAAGGGCAGGCCGGTGCCCGCAAGAAGTTCAGCGGCGCGGGGACTTCCAGTCAATTGCAGATGGCGGCGAAGAATCCGGCGCAGCCATTTCTCTTCCTGGACCTCGATCGTCGCGAAGCGCACCGATTCAAGGTTCAAGTGGCGGTCGTTAAAGCGGTCGCCCGTATCTTGGGGTAACAGGTAGGTCAAGCCGCCAGTCATTCCGGCGCCAAGGTTGGCCCCCGCGGGGCCAAGAACAAGCACAATACCCGCCGTCATGTACTCGCACCCGTGGCGGCCCACGCCTTCCACCACGGCCAGCGCGCCGCTGTTGCGGACAGCAAAACGTTCTCCCGCGCGGCCCGCAACAAAAAGTTCGCCGGAGGTTGCGCCGTACAGAACCGTGTTGCCCACCAGTACATCGCCTCGTTGCGACGCCTCCGTGTCCGCGGCAATGGCGATGCTGCCTCCGCACAGGCCCTTGCCCACGTAATCGTTGGCTTCGCCAGTCAGCCGGAAGTTCGCGCCGGAAATCAGGAATGCGCCAAAGCTCTGGCCTGCGACGCCGGTGAATGAGCAGTCGACGCCATTCATCTCCATCCCGGAGATTTCAAACGAATTTCCGGATGCAGCTCCAAGCCGGCGCAACACTTCGCCACTAAAGTGAGCGCCGACGGCCCGATCTTCATTCGTGATGGCAAAACGGTAGGGACGGATGGTCAGCGACTCCAGATCGTCGACTACGCGATTCAACTCAACGTGCAGCCCGCTTGAATCCTCATGAGGACAGGGAAATTGTGCCGGCGGATTGGCAACACATCGCAACAGTGGTGCCACACTCAATTCGGCTTCTGCAGACTTTGGCTGCAAGCGGTGAACGGCGCCGAGAATCTCGTCGATCGAGCCCGCGCCCATTCCCGCCAGTAGTTGGCGGACATCGGCTGCGAGCCCGCGAAAGAAAGTCTCAACCATCTCCGGATTCCCCGCAAAGCGCGCGCGCAATGTTTCATCCTGCGTCGCAATGCCGACGGGGCATGTATTGAGATGACACTGCCGAGCCATGACGCAGCCGATCGCCAGCAGGGCGGCGGTGCCGAAACCAAATTCCTCTGCTCCGAGAAGCGCGGCCACGACCACGTCGCGGGCAAACTTGAGGCCGCCATCCACGCGCAAGCGCACGCGGGCGCGCAATCCAGCGCGCAGCAGCGCGGAATGAGCATCGCGCAGACCGATCTCCCAGGGCAGGCCGGTATTTTTGATCGAGGTGAGCGGCGATGCTCCTGTACCACCATCGTGACCGCTGATCGTAATCACGTCCGCGCCGGCTTTAGCTACGCCGGTAGCGATGACGCCGACGCCGGAACTCGAAACCAGCTTCACTCCGATTCGCGCGTTTGGGTTCACAGCGCGCAGATCGTAGATCAGCTGGGCCAGGTCCTCGATGCTGTAGATGTCATGGTGCGGCGGCGGCGAAATGAGCGACGTACCCGGTATCGCGTGGCGCAGCCGTGCGATGTAGGGTGTGACCTTGGACGATGGCAACTGCCCGCCTTCGCCTGGCTTCGAACCCTGCGCCATCTTTATTTCGATTTCGTCGGCGTGCACCAGATATTCCGCCGTCACGCCAAAGCGCGCGGATGCAACCTGCTTGACGCGATTGTTGGCCTCAGGTCGCTCATAATAAATGCTCGGATCTTCCCCGCCCTCGCCCGTATTACTGCGTCCACCCAGGCGATTCATGGCGATGGCCAGGGTTTGATGGGCTTCCGCTGAGATGGCGCCCAAAGACATCGCCTGCGTGCTGAATCGACTGAGAAGCGAGGCCTCGCTTTCCACTTCATCCAAGGACACAGGCTCACCCAGGCGCACCTCAAGCAGATCGCGAACCGCAACATTTTTTCTTTCGTCTGAGAGCATTGCGAAAGCGGCTTGATTCGTGGGTGTCGGAGCCTTGATGAAGCGGTGCATGCGCCTCACCAGCTCCGGAGAACTGGCGTGCTGCTCGCCGTTGCGACGAAAACGATACAGTCCGGCATCGCGGAACTCTGCGGCAGAAGAACCGAAGCCAGCCGCGTGACGCGAGATGCAGTCATGCAACAAATCGTTAACGCTCTTGCCACCGAGAGTGCGCCCGGCATCTTCAAAGAACTCTTCGCACACCGAGCGATCCAGCCCGATCGCTTCGAAGATCTGGCTATTCCTGTAGCTGCCGATAGTCGAGATACCCATGCGCGCCAGAACTTTACGCAATCCCTTTTCGAGTGCCGCGCGGTAACGCGCGGGGCCGCTTTTATCTCGATGAGGTCGATCCTGATCGGATTGAGCTTTGCCGCGTTCACCATCGAGACGATCGGCCAGGCTCATCGCAAGATATGGATGGACCGCACTGGCTCCGGCGGCGATCAGCAGCGCCACATGATGAGTATCGACCGCTTGGCCAGTTTCAACGAGCAGCGGAATATTCCAGGCTCCAGCATCGGTCATGGCTCGCCAAGCGGCGGAAGTCGCAAGCAGTGCGGGTAAGGCGGCGCGCCTTTCATCCAGCGCCCGATCGGTGATCAGGATTGCGCCGCCCTGCATGATTGCTTTTCCCGCCTCTTCGCGAATCCGGCGCAGTTGCTCCTGAGCGGAGGCGATTCCTCCGGCAACTTCGAAAGTGCAATCAACGATGCTGACCGGCATCACTGCGGCAATGGCGTCGAGTTGTCCCGCATCGATCAGGGGTGAATTCAGCCTTAAATTCTTGCTCAGATAAACATCGAGCGACATTACGTTGCTTTCGCGCAGCGGATCAATGGGAGGGTTTGTGACTTGCGCAAAGCGTTGCTTGCAGTAATCCCACAGCGGACGCGGCAGCGACGACAGGAATGCCGGGGGCGCATCATCACCCATGCTCCAGAGCGGTTCCTGGCCGTGTTCTACAAGCGGCTGGAAGAGCATGCGGAACTGGTCTTCCGTCCAGCCGAAAGCCGCCATCAAACGATTCGCGTCAATCGTCGTGGGAGCCGACTGATGGCGGGCTACGATCACCGAAGCCGTGGGCTGGTGCGTCTCGGCGCGCACCAGTTCCGCAATTTCGTTGGGCCGGAAAAACCTTCCGCTGGATGGATTCGCAATCAACATCTCGCCCGGACCAAGACGCTGCCTTTCGATCACCTGCTTATCGAAGAGGTCGCTGATGCCGACCTCGGAGCCGACAATCAACAAACCATCGGAGGTAAGTGTGTAACGCAGAGGACGTAATCCATTCCGGTCGAGTTTCGCCCCGACGATTTCGCCGTCACTAAAGATCAGAGCGGCAGGCCCATCCCACGGTTCATGCTCGGGAGCACTTTCAGCTAGAAATTGGCGCAGGGTGGGGTCTACGTGATCGTCGTGTTCCCAAGCCGGCGGCACCATTCGCAACATGGACTCGACTGTGCTGGAACCGCTTCTGATATGGGCTTCCAGCGCGTTATCAAAGCTGGCGGAATCGCTCATTCCGGGCTGAAGCAGCCTCGCGCTCTCGTCCAGTTCAAGCTGCCCGCGCATCGCAGCAGACCGCGCATGGAACCACCGCCGGTTGCTGCTGATGGTATTGATTTCGCCATTGTGAGCAACCAGGCGAAATGGTTGGGCCAACGACCAACTCGGCTGCGTATTGGTCGAATACCTTTGGTGGAATATGACGAACGCACTGGCGAACTCAGGATCGTCCAGGTCGGGATAGAAAGGCGCCAACTGTTCAGGAGTCAGCAATCCCTTGTAAACGATCGTCCTCGAAGACAGAGAACAGTAGTAAACCGAATCGGAGAGGGATTCCAATTCCTGGCGCAGGCGGAACAGTTGCAGCTCGAACCATTCCGCTCCACGGGATGGTTGACTCGAAGATCCTCGGACTGGCGCGATGAAGCACTGGCGTACTACGGGCAAAGATTCATTCGAGCGCGGTCCAAGAATCGAAGGGTCAGTAGGAACGGTTCGCCAGCCCAGAATCGAGAGATCAAATTTCGCAACAGCGGCTCGAATCGCATCGAGGGATTGATTTTCGTAGCCCGGCTGAAGAAACACCATGCCCACGCCAAATTCCTCAGGCAATGCGATGCCCTCGGCGCGAGCCGCCTTGCGGAAGAAAGCCCTCGGAATTGCGAACAGCAGCCCGGCTCCATCGCCGCTGCGGCCATCGGCATCCACGCCCCCGCGATGGGCGAGGCGAGCCAGAGCCTCAAGCCCCCGGTCCACGACGGCATGAGACGCGGTACCGCCCAACTGGGCGATAAAACCCACGCCACAAGCATCATGATCGGCCGCGAAGGTGAGGCGACTCTTCCCCATAGTAAGTGTCTAATGGCAAACGCCGCGAAAGTACAATCGTCAATTTTGATGGGCTGCATGGATTTTTCTGCATCCCGCGCAGAGACTGCGGACCTGAAGAGTGTTTCGCGTATGCGGCACGAAAAGTGCTATTATTCACGGGCTTTTTTGACATTTCCCCGTAACTGGACTAACTTGTTTGCGCGTGATTTGGGGGAGTATTTTCTTGCCTTTGCGGGTTGCGGCTGCGATCCAAGAGGGCCGCTCTCCGGTATGCGGCAAAGCCAGCGCCCCGGACCAACCGAAGCATTCTGCCTTAGGCGGATCGTCAGTCCTGCGAGTGGTAGCGCAACACTGCAATCTTCTCCGGCACATGAGCGGGCGAGAGCTTGGCAACTTTGACGCCTATGGGCGGCGTTCCTTCTACTTGAATCGTTCGGAGGTGGCGTAGCGATGAAGAGCTTCGGCGTGGTCGCGATTGTGTTGGGCTCCGTGTTGGGTAGCTTTCTTTGGGCGGGTCAGTTAAGCCCCGAAGAGAAGCGAGCGCTCGAGGTCAAGCCGGCGGTCGTGCTCGTCTCGGTAAGGCTGCAGGTGAGATGGTTCCCTGGCACCGACTATTCGGTGATCATCCCGGAGACTGAAACCGGCAGCGGATTCATCTATCGCCCGGATGGTTATCTCTTGACCAACGGCCACGTTGTGGCCGACGCCAATCCGAACAACAACGAGGCCCTGAAAGCATTGCAAAAACGCCTGGTCGACGAGTTCATCGTCGCCTGGAAACAAGGCTCGGTCTTCGTATATTTTGAAAAGAAAATCGGCCGGCCCTTAAGCGACGCGGAGAAGGGTTATCTGCTGAAAGAGGTCGAGCAACTCTTGCCCAAGATTGACGGCCCTCCCGAGTTGAAGGTTGTGCTGCAGAACGGCCAAATCCTGAATGCCGATATCCTGCAATTCAGTCCGCCCTACAACATGGGGGGCAAGGATGTCGCCGTACTTAAGATTCCGGGCAGCAACCTGCCCACGGTTCCGCTCGGAAACTCCGAGAATGTGCGCCTGCAAGATTCGGTCATGGTCATCGGATATCCCGGCGTGGCTTCGAATTGGGGCAACTCCTCCACCAGCGAGCTGATCGGGCGCGAATCGAATCTGGAGCCCTCGGCCACGAACGGCCACATTTCAGCGATCAAGACAGAAAATATTGGCACGCCACTGTTGCAATCGGATGTCTCCATCACCCACGGAAACAGCGGCGGTCCTGCATTCAACGACAAGGGCGAGGTGATCGGGCTGGCAACCTATGGCGCGCAAGAGGCGGCAGGATTTAATTTCCTGGTGCCGATCAACACGGCCATGGAATTTGTGCGTCAGGCCGGAGCTCCCCCGGAAACGGGAACGTTCAACAAACACTGGACGAATGCGCTCGATTCCTTTGACGAAGGGAAATGCAATCGCGCCATCTCCGAGTTCGACAACGTACTGCAATTTATGCCCGCATTGCGCGATGCGCAAAAGTATCGCGGCGCCGCGGTTGCGTGCGTAGACAAAATGGGGCCCTTCGAGAAGCTCACGGAAACCACGGGAATTTACCCGCTCATCGCAGTGCCGATCGTCCTTGTCCTGATCGTCGTGTTGTGGCTGGTGTTGTCTAAGTCAGGCCCGGCAAAGGTTCAGCCCGCGAACGTCGCGACCGCCGCGGCCGGCACAGCCGCCAGCCAAGGAGGCTTCGGTCGCATCCAGTTCACTTCCGGCTCGCTTTCCGGCCAAACCTTCCCCATCAGCAAAGAAGGCCTCTGGATCGGCCGAGACGCCGGTAAATGCCGTATCGTACTGCAAGACGATTCGATTTCCGGACAGCACGCCTGGGTGGTTCCCGCGGATGGGACGATCGTGGTAATTGATAAGGGATCCACCAACGGCACCTACGTGAACTCGGTCGATTCGCCACGCATCAGCAAGGTTGGATTGCGCAACGGCGACCGCGTCTACCTCGGGCATAAAGGCTCGGTCTTCACTTACTTTGTTGGCTGAGAGCCGCTCGCAAGCGCGGCAAGCGCCTGAAGAGTTAGGCAAGAATACAGGAGGATTGCAGATGTCAAAGTTTTGTAACAACGGGCACCAGATGGAGGATGCGTGGGAAATCTGTCCCTTCTGCCAGAAAACGGGCTATGCCGGACCCACGCCCTCCACCTCGAAGACGCGCGTCGACATGTTCCCGGGTCCGCCATCGACCCCCGTGCCCGTGTCACCCGCCGCTGCGCCTCCGCCCCGGAAAACCGTCCTCATCTCAGAACAGCAACGGGCTCCGGTAGTGGGCTGGCTGGTGGCCATGAATGGATCTCAGAGAGGCCGGGATTTTCGCATCCACGATGGTCAGAACGTCCTCGGCTCGGCCCCCGATGCGGACGTTCAACTGAGCGACCCCACGGTTTCGGGCAAGCACGCCAGCTTGCGCTACAAAGACGGGAAGTTTTTCCTGGTGGATCTGGATTCAAGCAATGGAACTTTCTTAAACAGCAACCCTGAGCCGATTGCCCGGGAGGAATTGCACGATAACGATACCATCCGCGCCGGTGAACTCATTCTTAAATTTAAATGCTTGTAACTGGTTCGTTCTTTTCGACACTACTTCAAGAGCGGATTTTATGAAGTCGCGTTTTGCGTGAGAGCACGTTCCTCCAACTCTCAATGAGGCGCAAGGAGTTCTTCTGTCGATGAAAATTCGAGCAGGAATCGAACTCGGAAACCTCACGGACATCGGCTGCCAACGCGATGAGAATCAGGATTCTTATTGCTACGCCGAACCTGAAAGCGAGGAAGCCTTCCAGAAAAAAGGCCGGCTGGTGATGATCGCCGACGGCATGGGAGGACACGTTGGCGGGAAGATGGCCAGCGGAATTGCAGTGGATGTATTTCGTGCCACTTTTGTGAGCAGCGACCTCGAAGACCCCGAGGCCGCGCTGACCGAGGCTTTGAGCGCCGCGCATCTGGCCATCCGCGCCTTCGTTCGCGAGCATCCAGAATATTCCGGCATGGGGACCACGTGCACAGCGGTCGTCCTGCGCAACGGCGATCTCTACTATGGGCACGTGGGCGATTCACGCCTTTATCTGGTGCGCAAATCCCAAATTACGCAGCTCACCCGGGATCACACCATGGTCGGGAGATTGGTCGAGCAGGGCCTGTTGCGGCAGGACGAGGTGAAAGATCATCCCGACCGCCACGTTTTGATTTCCGCCATGGGAGTGGCAGAATCATTGTTCGCTGATCTTCCCGGCGCGCCCATCCCTCTTTTCCCGCAAGACATTTTGCTATTGTGCACAGACGGGTTGTACGACACTATCAGCGATGAAGAGTTGCGCGTCATGGCTTCTCAGGGATCTGCCGGGACGGCCTGCAAGCAGCTCATCGAAACCGCGAAGGCACGCGGCGGACAGGATAACATCACGGTTCAGATTGTAAGAATCCAGCAGTAGAAGAATCGCGAGGAAGCAGCATGCGCTACCTAGCGCATGCATTCAAGAAAGGCGCCGGCCATGATCGGTCAACAGATTGGCGAATTTCGCATCATCGAAAAACTCGGTGAGGGCGGCATGGGCGTGGTCTACAAAGCAATCGACGTGCGCCTCGATCGGCCGGTAGCCATCAAAATGTTGACCGCCAGCCTGACCGACAATCCCGAACTGGTGCAGCGCTTTCAGGCTGAGGCTCGCGCCCAAGCCAATCTGAACCACACCAACCTCGCCACGCTGTATGCATTTCTCATCGATCAAGGCAACGCCTACATGGTGATGGAATTTGTCGAGGGCGAGAACTTCGACCAGATCATTCGCCGCAACGGCCCGGTCACTCCCCGAGACGCTGTCCCATGGTTCAAGCAGGCGCTACTCGGAATCGGAGCCGCCCACCGCGTCGGAATTATCCATCGCGACATAAAGCCCAGCAACCTCATGCTCAACCGCCAGGGCATTGTGAAGGTCATGGATTTTGGTATCGCCAAAGCCGTGGGATCGCGCGGAATGACCCGCACCGGCATGCACCTGGGCACTCTCGCCTACATGTCGCCCGAGCAAATTCAAAACCGCACGATAGATGTTCGAACCGATATTTATGCGCTTGGAGTCACGCTCTACGAGATGTTGAGCGGCCACGTGCCTTTTGAAAGCGCCAGCGAATACCAGATCATGCAGGACCACGTGAGCAGCGTGCCCCCGGCACTGGTTCGCTATTATCCCTACGCTCCCAAAGAGTTCGAGGGCGTGGTGGCAAAGGCTCTCGCCAAGAATCCCGACGACCGCTTCCAAACCGTCGAAGAATTCGGCGTCGCCCTGGAACATCCCGAAAATTTCCTGGCCGCCACTCCGATACCCGTTTCCCCGCCGTCGCCTCTGGTAGTTGGAAGCACTCCCCTTGTATCCGCCACAGGCCCTGGAGTTTTTCAAGGATCTGCTCCTTCGGCAGTTGCAGCCGGGGGCACCCCGCCTCCAGCCCATGTTGTGGCGCCCACGATGGCAGCTTCGGCGCCGGTTGGAGCCGTCGCGAAACCCGCATCGAAGAAAATGCTCGTCCTCGCGGTACTGTTCATCGTAGTTGGGCTCGTGGCTGTGATCGCCATGGCCTTTTTTATGCGACCCGGTAATAAACCTTCATCAGGAGGCTCGCAGGCTTCCAGTGGAACTACACCCGGCGAGGCCAATAATCCCCAGACGGCTGCGCCAGTTGCGCAGCCGCCTTCGGCCGCATCCTCCGCTCCGGAAATCGTACCGCCTCAGAATGCCGCGGCGGATACAACTCCGCCCGATCACACTGCGCCCATCCAATTTCCGCCGGCCGATGCTTCTTCCGGTAACGCACAACCTGCGACCACCAACCAGCCGCCTCGGCAACCATCATCCAGCGTAAAACCGCCGGTCACGCGACAGCAGGCAACCATATCCCCTGCGGGTCCTCAAAGTTTTATTGTGAAACACCGGCATCTCGAGGCCTTGGGAACGTATTTCTGCGCCGGCGCTCTCCTGCTCCAGCCCGATGGCACGCTGAGTTATGCTTGCGCCGCCACCAACGATCCTTCTAGGCGCTGCGAGCATGTAACCTTTCCTCGCGGCAGCATCCGTCAACTAACGCTCAAGGGCGACGAACTTCATATGACTACAACTTCCATGGGCAACTGGGACTTCTACGATTACAACGTCAACGGCAGCATCAACAGCGCCTACCAGGCGATCTTGCCCTTTGTGCGATGAACCCAGCTGCCCGAGTCTTACCGAACAACAAAATGAAAATAGCAATTGTGGTTGTGCTCCTCATGGCAGCTGTCTCGTTCGCTCAGAATCAGCCCGCCCAGGATCATCGAACTGAAGATCATCCAACTCAGGATCAAGCTTCCAAAGATCAGGCCGCGCCAGACCACCCTGCTGAAGACCCAACCCCGAAAGACCAGCCCCCCAAGGATCAACCCACAGCCACTCGCCCTCGCGCCAGTTGTGGTTCGGCCAGTGTCCAATTTGAGATCAAGACTGAAAAGAAACGTCCCCTCGCGCAACCCGCTCCAGATAAGGCGCTCGTGTACGTTGTCGAGAACCTGAGAGCGGGATGCTTCCTGTGCGATACCACGACGAAAATCGGACTGGATGGCACTTGGATGGGCGCGACCAAGGGAAATTCTTATCTCTCTTTTTCGCTCGATCCCGGCGAGCATCATCTCTGCGCTAAGTTGCAATCCGAATCCTCAAGTTCCGAAACCACCAGCTTAGCCAGTTTCATTGCCGATGCCGGCGGAACTTATTATTTCCGTGTCCGGCTCACGGATCAGAACAACTCCGGTAAAGGCGGTGTGCAATGGGCCCTCGATTTGGATCCCCTTGATCGCGACCAAGGGCAGTTTATGATCGAGTCCTACGAGGCAAGCTCTTACCGCAAGAAAAAATAACTTCGCTGGCATCGACGGCCGCTCTGCAGACTGGCAGAGTCAAATCTCAGAGGCTAACGCCTGATCATTTTTCCAGGCTCGACGGCACGACTAAACGTCGTGCCCTTACCGTGACCCGCTCCGGGCAGTTATTCGCTAGTGTTCTTCCGACCACTTCCTCGAAAAGATCCCCCAGCAGAAGCGCGGAGCAATGGCATAGTTTATTTGCACTAAAATAATCGCCGCGATGCTGCAATACGTGTTGATGAAGCAAAGCGCTGCTCCGGCCGCGTAAAGAGATTGAGCTATCAGGATCCGGCGGGTCACTGCCAGATGAACCTCTGGCGCAACATCGTCGCGCAGCAACTTCGCCCGCATGGCATAGCTCCAACTCCAATACAAAGTGAGTCCGAGTAGTAAGATGTTGCTCCAATAAACTAGCAGCGCGGTGCGGTAATGGATGAACTCAGCTAACAGAGCGGTCGAGAATGGCGTGAGCGAGACGCATCCCAGGAAGGCGATGTGAATCCAGGATAAGTTGCGGTCAGAGCGCGCGAAATGATTGAGTTGTGTTTGCTGGCCAACCCAGAAGATGCCGTTGGTCATGATGCTCATCAGGAAAACCAGCAGGCGCGGCGCCAGCGCAATCAGGATGCGCCGCAGATCGTGCTCGGAATGTACCGCTCCGGCCGTAGGCACGCGTAGATCGAGAACCAGCAGCGTCATGGCCACCGCGAAGATGCCGTCGCTTAGCGCGGCCAGACGCTCAACACTTTGACCGGCAACGCGGTTGTAGAGGGAACGCATCCAAGGCAGTTTAGCACTCGCTTACGGGGGTCGCTTTTTGGCACACTTCGTCGCAAGGGGCACAAAGAAGAACCGCGCAGGTCGAGAGACACTCCTTCGCAGAATGCGATATGAGCGCGCGATTTGGTTCGTCCGGGCGTGCGGTTTTGTTATGGCTATTTTCGCTTTGACCATAACGAGCACAGACAAGGCGTGGGCGCAAGGGACGGAGCCGGGGCAAAGCTCGCCCCAGAGCGCTCCTGGCGCCGGGCAACAGGTTCCGAATGCTCCTGAACCGCAGAAAGACACAAACCCAAACCCCGTGCAAGCCGTGGGAGACAAAACCAAAGAAGCCGCCGAAATAACGAAGGACGCGGCCACTGAGGGTTTGTTGAAGGCGCGTGATTGGGAATCGTCGCGCATCGCAGGAATTTATGTCGGCAAAAACCGCAGGCTTGTGACTCTCTCCAGAGAACAGCGAGAAGAGGTTTACCTGCACCAGACGCTCACGACTCCCGAGGCTTACGTGAAGCGCATGTTCGGCGCTGCCATCGATCAGGCGCGCGGCGTGCCCCCGCAATGGGACGATGGCCTGGCTGGATATGGCGAGCGTTGGGCATCGCGCGAGGGTCAGTTTATTACTGCCAATACTTTGGCGGCCTTGGGCAACGCGAAGCTGGGCTACGAAGTTCGTTACGACCGCTGCAAGTGCGACGGCCTGTGGCCGCGCGCGCGCCATGCCATCGTGAGAAATTTTCTCACCTATAACCGGACCGAAGCAGAGTTACGCCCGCAGTGGGCCTTGTTTGGCGGTGCGTTCGGCGGCGGCGTACTTGCCACAACCTGGAAGCCGGCCGGCCAGAGTTACTGGAAAAATGGCGTGTACGGAATGATCGGGCAAGCGGGCTACGGCGCGCTTCTGAACTTCGTGACGGAATTTGCCGTCGAGATCAATCGCAAGCAAGGCGTCAAGTAGGTTCTTCCGTCTGATTGTGTGGTTTGAGTGTGTGGCGCGGGCACTCCTGCCCGCGCTGTCCACAGCGGATACAACGCAATCCAATAAAGGTTTGCCAACAACTATTGCAGCAACCCTCCGTTGGTAGGAGCCTCTTCTTCCGGCGCCAACACCACCGCCGCCGCAACTTTGTCGCCCGGCTCCATGTGCAGAAGCCTTACCCCTTGCGCGTTCCGTCCCGATTCGCGGATGGTTTTCGAATCCATGCGAATGATTTTTCCGTAGTGGCTGATCAGCATCACCTGCGAGCTTTCATCGACCAGAGCGATGGCCACGACTTTCCCCACACGTTCGGTCGTCTTGATATTGATCACACCCTTACCGGCGCGGTTCGTGAGCCGATATTCGTCGGCCGGAGTGCGCTTGCCGTATCCGTTTTCCGTAACCGAAAGAATCAGCGTTCCCTTTTCGGTTAGATCCACCGCTTCCGTTGCCGGAATGTCGCTATCCACGGTGATTCCCTCGCCCTTGGTCGCTGGCACTCCCTTGACGGGCGCAGCCCCCGGCTTCGGAGTGACCGTCATGCCCACCACGTAGTCGCGCTCTTCCAAATTAATTCCATTAACGCCGTATGCCGCCCGCCCCATGGGACGTACATGGTCTTCGTCGAAGCGAATCGCCATGCCTTCGTGTGTGGCGATGAAAACAATCTGATCGCCATTAGTGATGCGCGCGGCGACCAGTTCGTCTCCTTCTTCGATGTTGATCGCGTTGATGCCGTTCGAGCGCACGTGCATGAACTCGCGCAGTTCGGACTTTTTAACCAAGCCATTGCGCGTTGCGAAGAAAACATATTTATTTTCTTCTTCGAGATTCCGCACCGCCAGCATCGTGCGAACCGTCTCGCCCGGTTGCAGACCGATCAGGTTGCCAATGTGCTTGCCTTTTCCCGCGGCGCTGACGTCGGGAATTTCATAAACCTTGAGCCAGTACACGCGCCCCTTGTTGGTAAGAATCAAAATGTAAGCATGCGTCGAGGCGATGAAGAGATGTTCGACGAAATCCTCGTCGCGCGTCTTCATGCCGGTGCGCCCCGTGCCCCCGCGCCGCTGCATGCGGTACGTGGAGATCGGCGTGCGCTTCATGTACCCTGAGTGGCTGAAGGTCACGGCCACCTGCTCGTCGGCGATCAGATCCTCGAGCACAATCTCCGCGGCTTCATCTTCGATGCGCGTCCGCCGCTCGTCCCCGTAGAGCTCTTTCACTTCTTCCAGCTCTTTGATGATGACTTTACGCAGCTTGCTCTCCGAAGCCAGAATCGCTTCATATTCTTCGATGCGCCCGCGAACTTCTTTCAACTCGTTCGAAATTTCGTCGATCGAAAGCTTCGTCAAGCGGTGCAGTTGCAGCTCGAGAATCGCCTCGGCCTGCCGCGCTGTAAACAGCTTTTCCGGATCGACCCGGGGGGCGCGCCCCGTGGTGTTGATATCGATCTTCTTGCCGCCGAAATACGCAACCAGATTTTCGCGAGCAGCGGCGCGGTTGGCGCTGGCGCGAATAATCGTAATCACGTTATCGAGATGATCGAGGGCATTGATATAACCCTCAAGAATGTGTTCCCGCTCTCTCGCCTTCTGCAGCAGGTATGCGGTTCTGCGGCGCACGACATCCACGCGGTGATTGATGAAGTGCTTGATCGCCTGAATCAAGCCCATTTCGCGCGGCTGTCCATTCACCACTGCCAGCAGGATCATGGAAAAGCCTTCCTGCATGGCAGTGTGCTTGTAGAGTTGATTGAGAACGATCTGCGGCTCGGCGCCGCGCTTCAGCTCGACCACGATGCGCATCCCATCGCGATCGCTTTCGTCGCGCACGTCTGAGATATCCTCAATCTCTTTGTCGTTCACCAATTGCGCGATGCGCTTAACCAGAACGGCCTTGTTCACCTGATATGGAATTTCCGTGACGACGATGGCCTGCCGATCTTTGGAGATATTTTCGATGGCGGCTTTGGCGCGCATCATGAAGCGCCCGCGCCCCGTGCGATAAGCTTCGAACACGCCTGCGCGTCCATGGATCACACCAGCGGTCGGAAAATCTGGTCCTTGCACAAACTTCAAAATCTCAGCCAACTGCGCATTCGGATCGTTGATCAGCGTGATGGTCGCATCGACGATTTCCGTCAGATTGTGCGGCGGAATTTTCGTGGCCATGCCCACCGCGATTCCATCGGAGCCATTGATCAGTAAATTCGGAATGCGCGAAGGCAGTACGTCCGGCTCAACTTCGCTGCCATCGTAGTTCGGGCGGAAGTCGACTGTTTCTTTGTCCAGATCTTCCAGGAGCGCCGTAGAGATAGGAGCCAGCTTCGCTTCGGTATAACGATCCGCCGCCGGAGGATCTCCATCGACCGATCCAAAATTTCCCTGTCCAAAAATCAGCGGATAGCGCAGGCTCCACGTCTGCGCCAGGCGCACCAATGCGTCATATACGGCGAGGTTGCCATGGGGATGGTACTTGCCCATGACATCTCCGACGATTCTGGCGCACTTGCGCGTGGCGCGATTGGGCTGCAGGCCCATCTGCTGCATCGTGTAAAGAATGCGGCGATGCACGGGTTTGAGACCGTCGCGAACGTCCGGCAGCGCGCGGCCAATGATGACCGACATCGAATAATCGAGATACGACTTGCGCATCTCATCTTCAATGTTGACCGGCTGAATGTGGAGCGCACCGTGCGGGTCGTCAGGCCCGCCGGGCGGAGGAGTCAATGGAAGCTCTGGGTTTTGATCGTCTGGCATATGAGCTTTTAGCTGCTAACTGGGCAGCAGAAATCCTTTTTCGGCCTTCACCGAAGATGGCCTCGTCGCAATTTGCGAATCCGCCTAAGCGGTTGTATTTACAGGCAGTTAGTTCTATTTATGAACATACATATTGTACCACGATTGGACCGGCTGCAGACCATCGACGTACTGAATGAATTGGTTCGTTCAGAAATTTGCGATCACTTCGTTTGCGGATGAAGGCAGGAGGAACTTCACGTTGCGGTTCGCGTTGGCTTGCAGAGTTTGAGGCAAATCCAGAGCGGCGAGGGCGATCTTTTTGTTCCAGTATCCGTCGGTATAGAGATCGCCGCGCGCGTAAAGAGCTCCGTCGGTGATGGTGTACTCGCGGACCTCTTCGCTATGTCCGTCGCGAAAAATTAGCACCGTGGGAAGCAGAGTATGGTCGGAGGCGATCGTCCGGTCGCCATTCGATCGCTTCTCCGACAATTTTACCGCTGCGACATTTCGGGCCGAGAGATCGAGCGGCAATGCTTCACCATCGATCGCCGCGTTGCTGACGTGGACGTAGCGGCCGTTCTGGAGCTCGATCATTAGCGGTTGGGTTCCGGAAGATTCGCGCGCCGGTGATTGCCGCATCGCCGTTGCCATCGAATCCGTAGTAGGCCCGGCCATATCGCGCGCCGCTTCCATGAGAAATGGCGGTGGTTGCGAAGCTACTGGATATCCTGTCGAGTAAATATCGCCCGAGTCGAAGATGTCGCTAAAAAACGGGAACGGCAGAGACGCGTAAGGAGACGAGCCGCGGAAGCCACGATGGGCGCTTTGATTAAGCGCGGGATTGGCTGCCTGCGTATGAGCGCGTGGCGCAAAATGGCCCGCTCGTTGGGCTGTGACGTCGCTGCCGACGGCTAGCAGCAGGATCAGCGTGTAAGGTCCGCGCCAGATCAAACTCCGCCGCTTCGAGTCTCCCGACACTCTCATCATCAGTTAGCCTGTCCCGACGGAAGGTCGAATGAGACTCCGCGATCGTCGTTCAGTTTTTCGGTGGCCGGAAGATCGAGATCCGCCAGGGCAATTTTCCGTGGACGTCCCGAGGTCAGATCGTAGAGCGTCTGACCAACGACAGCGTAGTTCTGGATCTCCATCTGATGACCGTCTTTGAACACCAGGATCGCAGTCGCAGGTTCCGTAACGTCGGATTCAGCCTTCACCGACTCCGCATCCTGCGAATCGTTGCTCGTATCATCGCTCTGCGCGTAAGCAGGCGGCGCGTTCACCGGCGGGATGTAGGAATCAGCTCCCGATCCGCGCCGATCGAAAACCGTAGGCCCTCCTTGATATTCTGCGTCATCGTCGGAGTCATTGCCGGGCGCGGCGTCGGAATCGTCGACCGCATAGGGAACGGCTACACCATACAAGTACGGGTACACAACAATTCCACCGTACCCAGTTTGCCGGGGATTCGGCTTTTTGTTGACCGGTCCGTTGCCATTGCCGTTGCCATTGCCGTTTCCTGGGTGCGTGTGGGTAGTGATCGTAACACCTGAATTAGCGGGCACGCTGGCATGACTGGCCGCCGTGGCAACGCTGGGCGCGCTTGCACCGGCATGACTAGAACCCGAGGACGTGGAATTATTGCCTTGGGCAAAGCTGACAGAAACCAGCGCCAGGAAAGAGATTATGGCCGGAAACAGCCAGGCGGGAAACGAGCGCTGCGAGCCAGATTTCACGAAAATAGAATACCCCAACCGGAAGGCCATGGCGAAACCTCCAATTGCTATCCCCAGTCTAGATCGCGGCGGCCGCGGTGGATTGCAGGAAATTGTAGAGAATTGTATGGGCCGAGGGCGGCCGTCCCAGCCAACATGGGAATGGGAGCCCTCCCGAACATCATGCGGTCATCCTCGCGGAACTTGCGCTAAAGCTAAGACGCTCCAGAGGATGTAGGCCACGGTCAAACCCCAAACGCCAGCGGTCACCAGTTGGCGATAACTGGTTTCCATAAGATCGGCAACGACGCCGCAGACAAAGATTAGAAGAAAAGGGAGCGCCGCCAGAAAAAATCCTGCGCCCGCCACATCGGGATGCGCCATCCCGAATCCCGTGAAAAGCAGACCAACCAACCCTGGCGCCGTATTCCCAAAATAACGCGTGCGCGGCCAGGCAAAGTAGGTGGCGATGCTAACCGGCATCAGCAGGGCGAGCGCAGGACATGCGCGCAAAATCTCGCGCCCAACCGCGCGGTAAACGGCTAACACCCCAAAGGCGCGCCAAGTTGCT
Organism: uncultured Acidobacteriaceae bacterium; assembly: GCA_963818935.1. Classification (GTDB taxonomy): domain Bacteria; phylum Acidobacteriota; class Terriglobia; order Terriglobales; family Acidobacteriaceae; genus Sulfotelmatobacter. Next base: position 39,149 of record CAWFUK010000059.1, on the reverse strand, counting down.
CCCCAGAAAGAGGCGTGCCGCATGGCTTCGGAAAAAGCTTGCACGTGAAAGAAGTAGATCGCCAAGAGCAGTCCAAACGCCAGCAGGCACGCGCAACTCCATATCACAAGGGCTGGGCCGCGACGAATCGGTGCGACATAAAGCATGAATGACAAAGCCAGCGGCACCACAATCACCATCGAAAACTGCGATCCGACGGCAATCGCTAATGCCACCCCGAGTAGAACGATGCGGCGCCAGTTCCACAGCACGACTTCGCGCGGGGCATACAACGTGTGCGCGACGGCGATGGCAGTAAAAATTGCGCCGAACGCTCCCCATGCTGCCAGGATTTCTGGCTCCGCATGCCAGACAGCAGCCGCCTGAATCGTGGTCGGAGAAAAGCAATAAAGCGTCAGCGCGAGCAATCCTCCCGCATTGCCGCAGAGACGGCGAGCCACGTACCAGAGCGAGGCGCCCAAAAAGACTCCGCACGCTAGGAAAGGAAGTCGCGGCAGCCAGCGCCAGCCCGGAAAAGATTGCGGATCGGAGAGACTGCGCGGCCACGCTAGCAAAGGCGCCGCAGTCACCAGGGGCAGCAGCGGAGAATGCTGCGTATCGAATCCATTCGAATCTTGTGATATTTCGATCGGAAGCGAGCCTGCGGGATCCGGATACGGAGTACCCGCAATCATTCCACCGTGCAGTTGCCGCCATCCAGCAGCGATGCGGGTTTGTTCCGAGCCGTACGTGTTGCTTACTATGGATTCCGCCTGCCGAAAATCGATGTACACCAGCCAGAGAGCTTGCGCCAGAAACACCAGCAGCAGCGCTCCGGCGAGAAATTGGGGACGGCCGAAGCGTTCGCGCGTAAAGAATTGGGACATAAGGTAGGACGAGTTGTTTTACCATGTTGCAGCCGGTTTGCGGAGAGAACTTTCCGCGGGAGGCAAAATGGAGGACCTTCGAATCATCCCGGATCAGCACGCTTCGGATCCTGCCTCCAACAGGAATACTGATGTGCGCGAATCGCAATCGTGGCTGCGCGGAACCTTTCTTGCTCCTGACGGCTTGCGCTCGGTATGGGGCCTCGTTTTGTATTTCGGGATGTTCGCCGCGATCGCGGCCATTGGCAGCTGGTTGGCGCAATCTCTGACCTTGGGCGAACTCTGGTCGCAGATGGTCGGCGAACTGGTAGTTCTTGCGGCAGCGGTCATTCCTGCGGTGGTCTTGGCGCGAATCGAAAAGCGGCCGTGGGGCGGCTACGGCTTACCCCTGCGGCAAGCATTTTCCAAGCTATTTTGGGTGGGCATGATTTGGGGATTTCTCGGCATCACGCTGCTGCTTGCAATTCTGCACGGCATGCACGCGTTCAATTTCGGCCACATCGCTTTGCACGGAATCAGAATCGCCAAGTTTGCCGCTTTTTGGGGACTGATGTTTCTCCTCGTAGGTTTCTTCGAAGAATTCTTGCTGCGCGGCTATACGCAATTCACGCTGTCGCGGAGCTTGGGATTCTGGCCCGCCGCGGCAATGTTGTCGCTGATCTTTGGCGCCCTCCACTTGAGAAATCCGGGAGAGGCCTGGGCCGGGGCCCTGGCGGCTGCCCTGATCGGACTCTTCTTTTGCCTCACCCTGCGCCGCACCGGGAGCTTATGGTTCGCAGTAGGATTCCACGCCGCTTGGGATTGGGGAGAGAGCTTCTTTTATTCCGTTCCCGATAGCGGCCAGATCTCCCCCGGACATTTGCTGAGTTCGTCGTTCCACGGATCGCGCTGGATTACAGGTGGCTCGGTAGGCCCGGAGGGCAGTTTATTTTGCTTCCTTGTGATTGCGCTGCTGTGGATTGGCTTTGATAAGGCGTATCCAGGAAAGCGGCTCTGAGTCAGGAAGAAGGTTCTTACATGTGTTTTTCAGCGGCGGCAAATTTTACCGGCAGCGGTATCTTGGGAACCGTCGGCGTCCTTACCTTAACCAAGGTGAAACACCGCCGTGAACTTCTCTTCGCATCCCTCCCCACGCTTTTTGCCATCCACCAGTTCATCGAGGGCTTTGTCTGGCTCGGCTTCGATGGCATGCTCTCCCCCAAAATCACGCACAACATGGGCGCGGCATTCATGCTCTACGCCCAGGGGATCCTTCCCTTTTTGTTGCCGCTGAGCGTTTATCTATTTGAGCCCGACACTAAAAGCCGCAAACGCATGGTGCCGTTTCTAGTTCTCGGCGGATTGACCACGCTCTACATCCTTTGGGCCCTCGCTGCTTATCCAACAGAAATCTTCATCAAAGGCAACAGCATCGTCTATATCAACCAAGCTACGAACAATATGCTCGTTGCAGTCGTCTACGTGATTGCCACCTGCGGTTCGTTACTATTCTCGAAGATAAACGACATGGTGATTTTCGGAGTGGCGAATCTGGCAATTCTGCTCACCGTGATGGCATTCAAGCGTTACGCCTTCACCTCCTTATGGTGCGCCTATGCCGCGGTCGCCAGCATTATCATTCTCGCTTACTTCTGGAAAAGCATCCGGAACAGGCCGTTTAAGTACGCGGTCGGGTGAAGGCGTGCGCTCTCGCTCAAGCTAAGCCGGCAAGGAGTAAACCTGCTCCGCTCGTTCTCCTTCGTTTGCGAGAGTCGGCAGTGGTGCGACGGTGTCCGCGGTGGGCCCATTTTCCGCCGAGTGTCACTCAGGATATGAGGCCTCAAACAGAAGGTTCCCAATTTTTATCCCCTCTCGGGAAAAGTCGACCCATAATTATCCTTCTATCTTTCTCCTAACCTTCGCCTCAGCCTATACTCTTCTTACGATGATCCCGAAGGCGGCATGACTCCAGAACCCGATCTGCTCACACCGCTGCGCCGCTATTGGGGATACAGCACCTTTCGTCCCCTTCAGGAGCGCATCGTGCGTAGCCTGATTGCTGGCCGCGACACCTGTGTGGTCATGCCGACTGGCGGAGGCAAGTCCCTGTGCTACCAGTTACCTGCCGTGATTTCGCAACGCACGGCCGTGGTGATTTCTCCGCTCATCGCGCTCATGCAGGACCAGGCCGCTCAACTCGCGCAAATGGGAATCCCGGCAGCCGTGCTCAACAGCACCCTGAGCGAAGCCGAACAATCGCAGGTGATGGCCAAGGCGCGCGAAGGCGCCTATCGCCTCCTTTATGTCTCGCCCGAGCGCGTGGCTCGCGGCGACACCATGGGATGGCTGCAGCACGTACCGGTCGCTTTTTTCGCCATCGACGAGGCCCACTGCATTTCCGAGTGGGGACACGAATTCCGTCCGGAATACCGCCAGTTGAGCAAGCTGCGCTCGAAATTTCCTGACCTTCCCATTGCCGCCTTCACCGCCAGCGCCACGCGCCACGTGCGCCACGACATTCTGGCGCAACTGCAACTGCGCGATCCTGATAAATACATTGCCAGCTTTTACCGCCCCAATCTGCGCTACATGGTCCGCGAGTGCTCCGGGCGTGAACAGATGGATCTGCTGATTGACGCGCTGCGCAGCTACGCCGGCAGCAACGTGATCGTCTATTCTCCAACCATCAGTCGCGTAGAAGAGACGGTCGATTTCCTCGGCGACAACGACATCCCCGCGCTTGGCTATCACGGAAAGATGGATGCCATCGACCGCCGTCGCAACCAGGAGCGCTGGATGTCCGACGAAGTGTGCGTGCTGGTGGGCACGATTGCATTCGGTCTCGGCATTAACAAAGCAGCCGTGCGCGCCGTGATTCATCTTTCGCTCCCGAAATCCATTGAGCAGTATTACCAGGAGGCTGGCCGGGCCGGGCGCGACGGGGCTAGCGCCGATTGCGTTTTGCTCTGGCAGAAAAAAGACGCTGGCTTGTTGGGATATTTCGCCAATCAGATTACCGATTCGGCGGAGCGCGAGCGGGCCTGGGAGCGCTACCGCATCGTCCGCGAATTGGTCGAGTCGAAACGTTGCCGTCACCGGCAGATTTGTGCCCATTTCGGCGAGACTTTGAAGCGAGAGAAGTGTGATGCCTGCGACGTCTGTGGCAGCACGGCGGAATGGATGGCAAACGCCGGACCTTCAGTCCGGACCGCGACCGCGCGCAAGCGTTCTACTCCAAGAATCGTCGCAGCTTCGGCCGATATAGCCGTCGATGAGGAATTGAAGGATTACTTGCGTCAGTGGCGTCGTAGCCTTGCGAAAGAGATGAACATGCCCTCCTACGTCGTGCTGCATGATTCCTCGCTGGATGAAATCTGCCGGCAGCAGCCCAAGTCGATCGCGCAGCTTCTTGAGATCTCAGGAATCGGCGAGCGCAAGGCCGAGATGTATGGACGAGAGATTCTGGCTGCGCTCGAACAGTTTCGTCAGGGCGAACGCGCAGCCGGTATGCAGCGACAAGCCAAACCTGCCGATGAGACCTTGCAATTACTGCGAGAAGGAAAAACATTCGCAGAAATCGCAGCCATCCGCGGAAGGCAGATTTCAACCGTGATAAGCACAGTCGCGCTTCAGATCGAAGCGGGCCTGGTGGAATTTCAATCCGAGTGGGTGAACCCGGCAACGCAATCGGTGATTGCGGCAGCCTGCGCGAAGGTCGGTACCGAGCGCTTCAAGCCGCTGAAAGATATCCTGCCACCTGAAATTAGCTACGACGAGATCAAGCTCGTAGTCGCGAGATTGCGGCGCGACGAAGGACTCAGAAAAGCTGATGTTCCGGCCTAGGTTTCTGAGAGCTCCACATCACTACACCTACGGCGCTGCCCTTGCCACGTCCAGCGCTTGCCTGACGGCCAGCAACTCCTTCAACACTTCACGCAACTTCGTGGATTCCAGCGCATTTGCACCATCCGACTTCGCAACCTTCGGATTGTCGTGCACCTCAAGAAAAACTCCATCCACCCCTGCCGCGACCGCCGCGCGCGCCAGCACCGGAATGAACTCAGGCTGGCCGCCGCTAACGGCCGGACCCGCGTCGTCTGCCTGGGCCGAAGGAAGCTGGACCGAATGCGTGGCATCGAAAACCACCGGCGCGAACTTTCGCATGATCGCGAGCGAGCGCATGTCGACAACCAAATTGTTGTAGCCGAAACTGCTGCCGCGCTCGGTCAGGAAAACTTGCGAGTTCCCTGCCTCGCGGCATTTCTCGACCGCATGCCGCATGTCCCTGGGCGAAACGAATTGTCCTTTCTTGATGTTGACCGCGCGCCCGCTCAGCGCCGCAGCCACGACCAGATCAGTTTGGCGGCACAGAAACGCAGGAATCTGCAGGACGTCGACCACTTCCGCAACCTGGGCGACGTCTTCAACCTGATGAACATCAGTCAGCACCGGGAGTTGAAGGTCATTTTTGATCTTTTTCAGAATGCGCAGGCCTTCTTTAACCCCGGGTCCGCGAAAGCTGCGAATCGAGGTGCGGTTAGCCTTGTCGTAACTGGCTTTGAAAATAAACGGAAAGCCGAGCGCGCGAGTTACGCCCTTGATGATTTCAGCCATGCGAATGGCGTGCTCTTCGCTCTCGATCACGCAGGGGCCGGCAATCAAGAATAGATTGCCCGATCCGATGCGAACGTCGCCGACTTGGAAAGATGAAATCAATGCAAAACTTATCTCACCACAGAGACACAGAGGCACAGACAAAGTCGGTTCTTATTTTTGGTTTTCTCTGTGTCTCTGTGGTGAATCCAGTTTTTTCGAAAGCTACCTTCTCGCAACTTTTTCCGGACGATGGAACATCTCCACTTCCGCGATTTCTTTTTCTGTCCGCCGCTTGGTGCCATGTTCGTATGCCGCCTGAATAAACGTGCTGAACAAGGGATGCGGCTCGAGCGGCTTCGACTTGAACTCAGGATGGAACTGGCAGCCGATGAAATGCGGATGGTTGGGCAGTTCGATCATCTCGACATAAGTTCCATCCGGCGTCGATCCGGAAATGCGCATCCCCGCCGCGACCATGGGCTCTTCATACTCGCGATTAAATTCATAGCGATGGCGGTGACGCTCGCTGATCTCATATTTGCCGTAAATTTTGTGCGCCAGCGTGTTGGGTTCAATCTTGCAAGTCCACGCGCCCAGCCGCATGGTGCCGCCCAGTTCTTCTACCCCGCGCAGTTCGCGCAATTTGTAAATCACGCGGTGCGGAGTTGCGGGATCGAACTCGCTCGAGTTCGCATCCGCCAATCCAACTACGTTGCGCGCAAATTCCACGCAGGCAGTTTGCATTCCCAGGCAAATTCCAAAATATGGAACATTATTCTCGCGCGCATAACGAATCGCGACCAGCATGCCCTCGATGCCACGCTTGCCGAATCCGCCGGGTACCAGAATCCCATCGTAATCTTCGAGTTGCGCTGCCACGCTGCTCTGGTCGGCCGTTTCCAGGCCCTCCGCCTCAATCCAGTTCAACTGCAACTTCAAATTGTGCGCCAGCGCGCCGTGAATCAACGCTTCTTTCAGCGATTTGTAAGAATCTTCGTACTCCACATACTTGCCGACAATTCCAATCGTAACCGTATCTTTCGGGTTGTAGACGCGATGAACAATGTCCTCCCACTTCGACATGTCACGTTCTTTCGCTTCCATGTGCAAATATTTCAGCACCAGCGTGTCCACCCCCTCATGGCCGAACACCACCGGCACCTCGTACACCGAAGCCACATCCCGAGCGGTAATCACAGCCTCTTCCTGCACGTTGCAGAAGAGCGCAATCTTCGACTTCAACTCTTTCGCCAGAAATCGATCCGTGCGGCACAGCAAAATGTCCGGTTGAATTCCGATGCTGAGCAATTCTTTCACCGAGTGCTGTGTCGGCTTGGTCTTCAGCTCCTGCGCGGCGGCGATAAATGGCACCAGCGTCACGTGGACGAACAACGTATCTTCCCGCCCCAACTCCTGCCGCATCTGCCGGATCGCTTCCATAAATGGCAGCGACTCGATATCTCCCACCGTGCCGCCGATTTCCACGATGGCGACATCCACATCCTGCGCCACTTTCTTCATCGCCGCCTTGATCTCATTCGTGACGTGCGGAATCACCTGCACCGTCTTGCCCAGATAATCCCCGCGCCGCTCTTTGGCGATGATCTGCTCGTAAAGACGGCCAGTGGTCCAGTTATTGTCGCGAGAAAGTTTGGCGTGGGTGAAGCGCTCGTAGTGGCCAAGGTCGAGATCGGTTTCCGCGCCATCATCAGTCACAAAAACTTCTCCATGCTGAAACGGCGACATCGTACCCGGATCGACGTTCAGGTAGGGATCGAACTTCATCAGGTTGACCTTCAACCCGCGGCTCTCCAGCAGGCAACCGATCGAAGCTGCGGCCAATCCCTTGCCCAGAGAAGACACGACTCCGCCCGTCACAAAGATGTACTTTGCTGGCATCTCTTCCTCGCTCTAAATTGTGTGTGAAAGTTTGTGCAGGTGGGGTGCACGATCAATTATGCCAGAAGAGGGCTGTGGAAACAAAGAGAAGAATCTTGTGGGGACAGCCGCCTCGGCTGTCCGGTCGAGCGAAGCTCGACTCCCCTCCACGAAAAACACAGATGACACCCTTACATCTAGCCCGCGTTGACTATCCCGGCGATGTGGGCGAAAATGAATGCGGCACTTCCTTCGATCCCGTCGTGTCGGTCAAAACGTCGGGCTGTAGCTTTCCGCTTCAATCGTGGGCCTGTGGCGCAGCTGGGAGCGCGCTTCCATGGCATGGAAGAGGTCGTCGGTTCGATCCCGACCAGGTCCACCAAATTTGCTAACTCCTACCGCGCCACCTCACTCGTCAGCGCCATCAAATTCTCCTCCGAATCGCGGAAGAAAGTCATCCACAAATCGTGCGTCGGCAGCTTCGCGATCAGATGCGGCTCATCCTCGAACTGCACTCCGCTCGCTTTCATCTTCCTAAAGGCCGCCTGAATATCCGGCACGGCAAAATACAAAATCGAGCTGGGATGATCGAACTCCGGCTTCGCCGGCCGCTCCAGCATCAGCCGCACTCCGCCGCAATCGAAAAATACCAGCCCCGGCGGAGCTTTGAACAGCAGCTTCAGCTCCAGCACGTTTTCATAAAAAGCCGCCGCGCGATCGACGTCCTTGGTATTGATCGCGATCTGTCCCAAGCGGGTAATTCCAACTCCGGTCGACATTTCACTCATCGGTTGACCTCCAGACTGCCGGACCGGCGCAGCTAACTATAGCCGATCGCCGCCTGCGCTCTGCTGCGTTTTTCGTAAAAAACGCACGATTTCCGCATCGGCTCCGCTCCATGGTCTAATATCGGCGGCGCAATCTTCACCAGGGATTTTGTTGGGGCCCAAATTCCGGCCGAATGAAACGTTTCGTCCCATTCGGCCACTACTCGTAGAAGTGTTCCGGCATAATTTTCCTTTAGCTAGAAAAGAAAATTCAGCAATTCGTTCGGCTCGCACCTCAGTCACGTTCTCGCCGTGAGCACGTTGGTTATGGTATGGAAGCTTTAAACATCGCCTTCGACATCATTATCGCCGGTGCACTGGCTCTCCCCTGGGTTCTCCTCGTCATCCATCTCTTCTTCTCAAACGATGAACACAACCTCAAAAAGCTTATGGACTGGGTGAAAGCACAGCAGCAGCCCGCTCTCGCCGGGGTGCTGCTGTTCGCGATGACTTACGCGCTGGGTTCGGCTGTGTCTCGAATCGCGCAGGATTTCTACGACGACGACGACCTCCACGTGCACATCTTTCACCGTTTATTTCGAATCGGCGTAACCGAGAGCAGCGTTCGTACATTAGTTTTCTGCAGCACTCTTCATGAGACCGAGGCTCCTGGCGATCTGGCGAAGGTGAAGCCCGAACCACCCAAAACCATGGAGGCAAAACCTGCCGACGCCAGCACCGGCAAACAAGACTCACTTGAGCGCCAGAGTCCGGATTGCAAGTTTGCCGGGATGTGGACGATTCCAACGTACGATCCATACACAAACCAGCGAATCACCTTCACCGACCCGGTCAGCCACCAACCGATCAGCGCCGCCGCGTGGATCAACAACCAGGAAGATCTGGCAGCAGACATTTTTCGCGTCCATGAAGCCGCCGTCCTGTTGAAGGGAACTGATTCCACTGAGCGAGTCCGGGAATATCAGCATCAGATCATGGTGCTTCGCGCCGCCGCCTTCAACGGCCTGCTCGCTTTCGCGCTGTATCTATTCTGGTGGAGCGCACAATTTCATCCCAGCCTAGGCTGGACTGCATCCCTGGGTTTCGCGCTGATGGGATTTATCGCCTTAGGCCATCACCTATCCCAAACTCCGCTGACGGATCCGCCGTACATGGAATTCACTTTGCTCGTGCTTGCAGCCGCCGGATGGTACATTCCGTGGAAACATCGCTCGCAGGAAAAGCGGGGGCCAAAGCCGGCAGGCCATAGCGGGCGGAAGTTAGTTCCTTTTGCCTACCTTGCTCTCGCGGCATTCCTCACCGTCACGGCTTCTTTGGGATGGTGGGCCACTCAAGTGCTGTATGACCAGCAGATTATATATTCCTATGAGGCAATGTATCAGCGTTCAACGTCGCCAGCTACGCCCAGTCAGAAATAGATCCCTTAACAGCTTCCGCAGCCAAGCTTTCGTTTCTCCTCTTACGGTTGCGCGGATTCTGCGGACCTTGCTCCTTTGCATCGGAAAGAGATTGTTCTCGCTCCCCCAGTCTCACCACGCATCCTTCTCCCCCGGCTTCCCCTGCCAACTCTGAGGCGAACTCCATCAGCTTCTTTCGCGTCCGCGCCGTTTCCCGCTTGGCTGCAGCCTTCTGTGCGGCATACATCGCATCCAACTGAATATTCGGATTGCTTTGATTCGCATGCACCCGCATGCCTGCCTCCCTTGCAGACGGGCGTCTGCGCGCCTGCGACTCGCCGTCAGCGGCGCCCCTCAACTGCACTTTTGCATGAAAACCCTAATTCTCCGCGTGCAATCGGGATGCCGAAACGTCCCGGCAAAACTCCAGTAACCACTTCAGTGCATGCTGCCCCAATTCCGGTTTAGAATATTTCTCCGTGCCTCTTCGAAGGATGCTCATTCCGCTTTGCGCCTGACCCGCCGCAAATTCGCCCAGTCTGCTTTAGCCACTGGCGCCGCGGCCGCGTTGCCGGCCAGCTTGTTCTCGGCATGTAGCGTCTCCAACGCAGCGCGCACAGCCACTTTCGTCGCGCACAATATCCCGCGCGCTCAAGAGTTCGATTTCCCTTCCCCAATTGCTTTTCCGAAGAATTTTTTCTGGGGCGCTTCCACAGCTTCGTACCAAATTGAAGGCGGGTGGAACGCCGATGGCAAAGGCGAATCGATCTGGGATCGCTTCGTGCACACGCCCGGCAAAATCAAGAACGGCGATACCGGCGACGTGGCCTGCGATTCTTATCATCGCTGGCGAGAAGACATCGCGCTGGCACGCGCCATGAACCTGAACAGCTATCGCTTCTCGATTTCCTGGCCGCGCGTACAGCCTTCGGGATCGGGCGCGGCCAATTCCGCTGGCATCGATTATTACAACCGTCTCATCGATGCCTTGCTGGAGGCGCGTCTCCGGCCATTCGTCACCCTCTATCATTGGGATTTGCCTCAGCCCCTCGAAGATGCCGGAGGCTGGCCCAGTCGCGATACGTGCTCCCGTTTTGCAGACTACGTTGAACTCATTGCCCGCGCTCTGGGCGACCGAGTTTCCGATTGGATGCTGTTCAATGAGCCCGCCGCCTTTACCTATCATGGTTACCTGGAAGGCATTCACGCTCCCGGACGGCACAGCGTCGTCGACTTTTTGCGCGCCTCGCACACGGTAAACCGCGCTCAGGGTGCGGGCTTTCGAGCATTGAAAGCGGCATGCCCGTCGGCGCGGATCGGAAGCGCATTCAGCATGTCATCCTGCGAACCTGCGTCGAATTCTGAGGAAGACAAACTCGCCGCCGAGCGCGCCCATGCCATTACGAATCTGTGGTTTCTCGATCCCGCGCTCAAGGGACGATATCCCGAGGCGTTTACATTTTTCCCCGAAACCGTGATGGGCATAAAGTCCGGCGATCTCGAGAGCATGCGCGCGCCACTCGATTTCATCGGCATCAATCTCTATTACCGAACGATCGCCTCGGCGTCCGGCGCGTTCGAGCGGTTGGCGCACGCCCAGCAGTGGCTCTTTCCGGTCAAGATGGTTGGCGGCGAGCAAGGTCCGAAGACCGATATTGGATGGGAAGTCTGGCCGCAGGCGATGCATGACATGATCATGCGCATCACCCGCGATTTCAACCGTCCGCAGATTGAAATTACTGAGAGCGGCTGCGCCTATAATGACGGTCCCGGATCGAAAGGAAGGATTAACGATACTCGCCGTATCGAATATCACCGACAATATCTGCAGGCAGTTGCGCGAGCCCTGGCCGAAGGCGCCGACGTCCGCGGCTATCACGCATGGAGCTTGCTCGACAACTTCGAATGGGCCGAAGGCTTCAGCCAGCGCTTCGGGCTGACTTACGTGGACTTCAAGACCCAGCTGCGCACGATCAAGGAATCCGGTCGCTGGTACGCGAAAGTGGCGGCGGCGAACCAAGTTGAGAGTGGAGCAGGTCTCAGGTCTTAGGTCTTCGGCCAAAGCCGTGGCCTGGCGCCCGCAGCCGGGTTCCCTACTTTTGCTTCATCACCAGCTCGCCGTTCTCCACTTCCAGGTCGCCAACGTAGTCCGGAAGCTTCAGCCGGTCGCGCTGCTCGGCCAGTTTCTGGTGCAATGCGGAATTCACCAGCGAAACCGGCACGTTCAGATCGCCCAGCTTGAATTCTGTCGGGTCGAAGGTCGCGTATCCATCTCTGGCAGCGAGGTGGCCCGAAACCGTCACCCAAACATCTTTGCCCGCGACTTCGGTAAGAAATTGGCCGCGGACAAGATCGCCAACAAAATTAAGCCTCTGATCTTTGATCGCGAGATCTCCGCCTCCCAACTTTGAATCCAACTCCGGCTTTTGCGCGCCCATGTCCTTCGTAGCGCGATGGAAGGCTGCACTCACTTCGTCAGCGCTGAGATGCACTTCCGCTTTGTGCGGCGTACTCTTCGAGGACAATTCCCTCACTCGAAGACCCGGTGGAGTAGCTGTCGCCCGCCACGATTGGCCCTTGCTTCGCCGCCGTTTCGAAGTAGTCCATCTTCTGCTCTAAGGAGCGAGTGTTGGCGGCGATGGCGGCCCGATTTTGCGGCTGCGCCACGGGCTCGGGCTTTTTCAGCACCAGCACAACGGCTAGCACCGACGCCCCGAGCATCGCGATGCTGAGAACATGGCGGATCTTCATGACGCCTCCGGCAGTCACCATCATGGTAGCCAGAACCGATCGAGGGGATCAGATTACGTCCGTCATACGCACGCCGGTACCTCACGCTCAGCCGAGCTTCTTGTTCAGCAGTTCGTTGACCAATTGCGGGTTGGCCTGGCCCTTGGAGGCTTTCATCACCTGGCCGACAAAAAATCCGATCATGGTGGTTTTCCCGGCGCGGTATTGCTCGAGCTGCTTCGGATTCGCGGCGATGATTTCGTCGATGATTTTCTGCAGCGCTCCGGTGTCGGTGGATTGTTGCGGGCGGCCTTCGGCTTCGTAGACTTCGGGAAAATCTTGCTTGCGCTCAAAGCAAAGGTCGTAAAGATCTTTCAACATCTTGCTCGAAATCGTGCCACTCTCTGCCAAGTCGGCAGATTCGGCCACGCCCTTCATCGAAATCGGAGACTGCTCAATCGACCCGCCCATGGCCTTGAGCCGGCCCATCAACTCGCCCTGCACCAGGTTCGCAACACGCTTGGGGTTCTTGGCCGCCTTGGCCGCCGACTCAAATTGATCGGCCAAGGTCTTGGAAGCCGTTAGCACCTGCGCGTCATATTCGGTCACTCCAAATTCTTTTACGAACCGAGCGCGGCGAGCTTCCGGCAGTTCCGGCATAGTCTTTGCGATTTCCGCCTTCCACTTTTCGTCAACCACCAGCGGCAGCAAATCCGGCTCGGGGAAATACCGATAATCATGCGCCTGCTCTTTCGAGCGCATGCTATAGGTCTTACCTTCGTGCGAATTGTAGAGCCGCGTCTCCTGCACGATCGTGCCGCCATCATTGATCACTTCGATCTGGCGCGCGATCTCATAGACCAGCGCCTCGCGGATGAAGCGGAACGAGTTTACATTCTTGATTTCGGTTTTCGTGCCTAACTCTTTTTGGCCGCGCGGGCGCACGCTCACGTTGGCGTCGCAGCGCAGCGATCCCTCCTCCATATTGCAATCGCTCACGCCGGTGTAGAGGATGATTTCTTTCAGCCGGGTCAGGTATTCATAAGCCTCATCGGGCGTGGCGATCTCGGGCTCGCTGACGATCTCGATCAGCGGCACGCCGGTGCGGTTAAGATCGATGGCAGTTTTTTCGTCGGAGTCGGGAAAGCCCTCGTGCAGGCTCTTGCCGGCGTCTTCTTCGAGATGGACGCGGGTAATGCCGATCTTTTTTCTGTGTTCCCGTGTTTCATCTGTGGATAGGCTTTTGACCTCGATGTGACCAAACTCGGCCAGCGGCTTGTCGTATTGCGAAATCTGGTATCCCTTGGGCAGGTCGGGGTAGAAATAATTTTTGCGGGCGAAGATCGATGTCTCATTGATGCGGCAATTCAGGGCCATCGCCGCCAGTGTGGCGAACTCAACCGCCTTGCGATTCAGCACCGGCAACGCTCCGGGCATGCCGAGGCACACGGGACAAACACTGGTGTTGGGCGGCGCGCCGAAGCGGGTAGAGCAGGAGCAGAAAATCTTGCTCGCCGTCAAAAGCTGGACGTGCACCTCGAGTCCGATGACCGGCTCGTAAATGGCGGAGGCGGCGAGCGATGCATCGGCTGTGATCGACATGTTGGGATTATAAGAGCAGTGGTCAGTGAATCGGTTGTACCGGCGAACGACTTCCCCTCGTCCGGCTAAACCGCCATTCGTGCTCGCAGCAACGCTGAGGCGTAAAAAGTGTATAACTTGTTCAATCAAAATGGCTTAGGGCGAATTCATGACAATGCCAGCACAATGCTGTCAGCACATTATGTTCCAGTCGGAACATTGTAGGTACAACATCGTCAGCACATGATGTTCCGACTGGAACATTTCGCCATTTCACTCGCAACAATGTCCCTACGAGAGTCACTTTCCCAGCGGAATCTCAAAGTACATCAACTCGGTGCCCTTCGCGTCATTGACGCCGGTTACGAAAATGCGGGCACCGGCTACTGGGGTGTCGACTCCTTCTACGTCGAAGAAAAGAAATCCGGACTGGGTATTGTGGGGCTCGACGGCTTTGGCGGCGAATTGGGAAGAGTCGATTTCGTCCATTCGTTTCTTGCTGAGCGTCCCCTTCACGTTCTTATGAGGGACGGGGATGGGCAGCGGCGGCTCGGTGCTGGCGTGGGGGTTGGTGAGGCGCCGGGAAATGTCTTCGCTGGAAATGGGCGTCAGTTTGGCGTGGCCGGCGGTAGTCAGCGTGACGTGCATGTTGGCGATGGAGATGGGCTGAGCTGCGTCGTTGGTGATGATGAAGAAGATAGGCAGGATATCGTGTTCGCGAAAGTTGATGGAGAAAATCTTCGCTTTCTCAGGCGTGTCATAGGGGTCGGCGGCGATGGCGACGTGCTCGTCCGAGTGTTCGTCGTGCGCGGAATAAGTCTTGGCCGGGTGCGCTGCCGGCTTGGTGAAGTCTTTGGCAGCGAGAGACAAGGTAAGCGCTAAAAGTATGGACGACACAAACAGAACGCGGCGAACCGTTAGGTTGGGCTCAGGCTGCATGTACCGATTATAGAGCGACAGGTTCTGGCCCGACCGCCCACTGGAAGTTTTCAAATTCTTCAACCTTCCAGGTAGGAAAGTGCACGAACGCCTTAGAATGGGGTGGTCTTGATCTCCTCTTTTTACAGCTTCCTCTACAGCGTGGCGCTAGCGGCGGCGATGGTGTTGACACTGCCTTACTGGCTGTTCCAGATGGCGCGCCATGGGAAGTACCGCAAAGGATTTTACGAGAGAATGGGTCGGGTTCCGGCGCGGCTTCAATTGCCGGTAGAGGGCGAGTCTGCGATCTGGGTCCACGCGGTTTCGGTGGGCGAGGTCCTCGCGGTCTCCGGATTCGTGGAAGAGCTGCGACAGCGATTTCCGGGCCATCGGATTTTTATTTCTACGACTACCGATACAGGACAGGCTCTTGCGCGCAAGCGATTCGGCGAGGCCAGCGTGCTTTATTTTCCCATGGACTTCGCTTTTTCCATCCGTCCCTATTTGCGAGCGTTGCAGCCGCGAATGGTAGTGATTGCGGAAACGGAGTTCTGGCCGAACTTTCTGCGGCTGGCCCATGGCTGCGGGGCCCGGATTGCGGTGGTGAACGGGCGCATCTCGGATCGATCGTGGCCGAAATACCGGCGTTTTCGCGGATTGCTAGGCAAGCTGCTGGCGAATGTTGATTTATTTTTGGCGCAGACGGAGGAAGATGCGGCGCGGCTCAAGGATATTGGCGCGCTTGCGGAACGTGTGCGAGTGGCGGGAAATTTGAAGTTCGATATTCCTGCGCCGTCTCCGCCGCCGATTGTCGAATCGATTCGAAGCGCCATTGCGGCAAGCGACGCGGGGCCGGTTCTGGTGTGCGGGAGTACGGTGGATGGCGAAGAACCGTTGCTGTTGAAGGCATTTGAGAATGTGCTGGTGCAGCATCCGCGAGCGGTGATGATATTGGCGCCGAGGCATCCGGAGCGATTTGCGGCGGTGGCTGCTCTGCTGCAACAGATGTCGATTCGGTTTTACAAGCGGTCGGAGTGGAAGGGAGAGAGTCTCGCAGGCAGCGTGCTTCTGCTGGATACCATTGGAGAATTGGCGACGCTGTATGGGTTGGCGGATGTCGCTTTTGTGGGCGGCAGTCTGGTTCCGCGTGGCGGACACAACATTATTGAGCCGGCGCAATATGGCGTGGCCACGTTGGTGGGGAATCACACGGAAAATTTTCGCGACATTGTCAGCTTGTTTCAGCGGCGGGATGCGGTGCGAATCGTTGGTCCAGCGGAATTGCCGCTGATTTTTCTTGAATTGCTGGCCAACGAGGCGGAGCGAAAAGCGTTGGGGCAGCGGGCGGCGAAAACCATGCAATCACAGACTGGAGCAACGGCGCGAACGGCGGATCAACTGCAAGAACTGATGGCGCGGCGATGAAATGGAATCCGTTGTCGTCCAGTTACGGCGGCGTGGTTGCGGCTCGCAACGCAGCATACGATCGCGGGTGGTTGCGTTCGCGGTCGCTGCCAGGACCGGTCATCAGCGTGGGAAACGTTTCAGCGGGAGGATCGGGAAAGACTCCTTTTGTAATTTTGCTGGGCGAGTTGTTGCAGGCGCGGGGAATTCGCTTTGATGTGCTTTCCCGGGGATACGGGCGCAGGACTCGGGGAGTGCTGCTGGTCGATCCGGGCGGGCTGCCGCGCGATTTCGGCGACGAACCCCTGCTCATAGCTCGGCGGCTATCAGCGCCCGTGGTGGTGGGCGAAGATCGATATGAGGCGGGGCGGTTCGCAGAGTCGCGGTTCGGAGCGCAACTGCATTTGCTGGATGATGGTTTTCAACATCGCGGGCTGGCGCGCGATTTCGATATTGTGCTGGTAACACCGGAGGATGCGCGGGACCGACTGCTTCCGGCAGGGCGATTGCGAGAGCCGTTGCAGTCACTCCGACGAGCCGATGCTGTGGTGCTGGCCAGCGGCGCGTCGGCAGAAGCTTTTCCACTGGCTGGGGAAGCAGTTTGGCGGGTCCGGCGGGGCATTCTGGCGCAGGGGATTCCGGATCGTCCGGTTGTATTCTGTGGCATTGCGCGGCCGCAGAATTTTCTGCTGCAGTTGCGGGCCGCAGGAGTCGATCCCACGGCGGAGGCCTTCTTCCGCGATCATCACGCTTACACAGAGAAAGATGTTCGCGATTTGCTGGAGCTTAGGCAACGCAGTGAGGCTGGCGGATTTGTGACCACCGAAAAAGATGCCGTCAATCTGGGCGGTTATCTTGCGACACTGAATCCGCTGGCGGTTGTTCCGGTAAAGATGGAGTTGGCCGACGCAGCTAACGCTGTGGATACCGTGCTGCGCATGATCGAGAAGCGGCGGGGCCGGTCGTGAGAAAATGCCGACGGGCGCTCCTCGGGGGCCTAAGGCCCGAAGTCTTTGTGACGTTTGACGGCACGACTAAAGTCGTGCCCCTCCCCGGCCCATATATTGGAAGTTGGTTGCGAAGAAAGCTGCCAGTCCGATGACGAAACATTTGAAAGAAGTCGAGCGGCTGCGAAAGATCATCGAGGCGTTCCCCAGGGTCACCGTCACGGTGCTCGGGGATCTGGTAGCCGACGAATTTGTGTATGGAGAAATCTCACGCGTGTCGCGCGAAGCGCCGGTGCTGATTCTGAAGCATCGTGAGCGTACCGTCGTCCCGGGGGGCGGGGCGAATGCGGTCAACAATCTGGCCGATCTGGGAGTGAATGTGCTTCCGGTGGGCGCGATTGGCGATGACGAACCGGGAAAGTTATTGCTGAAGTTTTTTCGGCATAAACGGATTCCGGTCAGCGGCATTTTGAAAGATAAAAGTTACACGACGGTAACGAAGACGCGCATTCTAGCGGGGATGACGCATAACACGCGGCAGCAGGTGGTGCGGGTGGACCGCGAGCCGGAGAATCCTCCGAACCAGCACTTGACGCGCGAGTTATATCTGGCGGCGCGCGAATATTTGCGCGCTTCCGACGCGCTGCTGGTTTCTGATTATGGATATGGATCGGCGACTCCGGCAATTGTGAATGCGCTGCGTGCACCGGGGCGTAAGAAAGCTGCGCCGGTTCCCCTGATTCTGGATTCGCGTTACCGGCTGCTGGAGTATTCGGGAGCGACGGCGGCGACTCCGAATGAGCCGGAGGTGGAGACTGCGCTGGGCATAGGCATCGGGCAAGATTGGGAGAAGTTGACCCAGTCTGGTCAACAAGTCATGGATCGGATGAAGCTGCAATCTCTGCTGATCACGCGGGGGCGCGATGGGATGGTTGCGTTCGATCAGGGGCGAGAACCGGTGGACATTCCAATTTTTGGTTCGGACCAGGTAGCCGACGTAACGGGCGCGGGGGATACCGTGATTGCGGCGTTCAGCGCGGCTTTGGCGGCCGGGGCCAGCACGGAAGAAGCGGCGCAACTGGCAAACTATGCGGGTGGAATTGTGGTGATGAAGCGCGGGACGGCGACGGTTTCGCGGGAAGAACTGTTGCGCGCGATTGAGCAGGCTCCGCCGGCCACGCGAGCGCATTAGAGACCATGGGTAATTTGGGAATCGGGTAATTTTGCAATTGGAAAACCTGAAGAGCGAAAAGCTTCTGAAGCGCGAAGAACTGCGCGAGCGCGTGGACGAGTGGCGGCGCGCGGGCCAGCGCATTGTGCTGGCCAACGGAAATTTCGATCTGCTGCACGTGGGCCATGTGCGCTATTTGCGTGGGGCGAAGGCGTTGGACGGAAAACTGATTGTGGCCATCAATTCGGACGAATCGGTGCGGGCGCTGAAGGGTGAGGGGCGGCCCATTATGCCGGCGGAGGAACGCGCTGAGATTATTGCGGCGCTGGCTTGCGTGGATGCGGTCGTGGTTTTTCCGGAGCTCGATGTCCGCGCTCTCATTCGGGAGATTCGTCCGGATATTCAGGCCAAGGGAACGGACTACACGGTGGAATCGGTTCCGGAGCGCGATACGGTGGCGGAAGTCGGCGGGCGCGTGGCGATTGTCGGAGACGTAAAGGAACATTCTACGAGCGAGATCATTCGCTCCCGGCTGGGGCCGAAACCGGCGTGAGTTTCGATCCGATCCGTATCGATATTATTACCGAGAAAAAGCTGGAACGGATTCTAATCGTGCGCCTCAGCGCGATGGGAGACGTAATCCACACGCTGCCTGCCGTTCAGGCGTTGCGCGAGGCTTTTCCATCCGCGCGCATCGGGTGGTTGATCGAGGAGCGGTGGGCGGAGTTGCTGTGCGCGCCGGGAGGGGTGCGGCGTGGGGCCCGGTCCGCGTCCCGGCCGCTGGTCGATCAAGTCCATGCCGTGAAGTTGAAAACCTGGGGGAAATCCCTGTTTTCGATTTCTACTCTGCAATCCATTGCTACGGTTTGGAATGATGTGCGCGGTGCTGAATATGATGCCGCAATCGATTTGCAGGGAGCGATCCGATCTGCCGTGCTGGCGCGGCTTTCGAGGGCGCGGACGGTGTATGGGGCGGCTGATCCGCGGGAGTCTCCGGCCAGCCTGTGGTATTCGCGGAAAGTGGTCACGAGCGGCAGGCATGTGATCGAGCAGAATTGTTCGGTGGTGGAAGCTTTGATTGGACATTCCGTGGAAACGCCTGAGGTGGAACTTCCGCGCGATCCTCGCACCGAGGAGCGAATCGCGCAACGACTGACGGAGCTTCATATCGATGATTATGCGATTCTGAATCCGGGCGCGGGGTGGGGCGCGAAGCGGTGGCCGGCCGAACGATATGGCGAAGTGGCGCGCGGGCTGGCGAATTTGGGATTGCGGTCAGTTTTGAATTATGGTCCAGGGGAAGAGGAGTTGGTGCGAGTGGCAGAGAGCGTGAGTGGCGGAACTGCGCAGGCGATGAAATGCACGCTGACGGAGTTGATTGCATGGACGCGGCGGGCGCGGATTTTTGTTGGGGGCGACACCGGGCCTCTGCATCTTGCGTCGGCATTGCGGGTTCCGGTGGTGGCGATTTTCGGGCCGACCGATCCCGCGCGCAATGGGCCTTATGGAACGCGGAGCATTGTGATGCGCAGTGCGTCGAGTGTGACTTCGCATGCTCGGCGGAGTGAGACGGAGGAGGGGTTGTTGGGGATTGGGAGTGAGGCGGTGGTGAAGGCGGCGCGGGAGTTGCTGACGCACGAAGTAAGGGCTAAATCCCTCGGTTAACTTTGGGGGGTATCTACGGCGCGGCTGAAGCGCGCCCTTTCAAGTCACATGGATCAGTGGTCACAGATCGCGCGGCGGATTCGGGTGCCGCTGGGATTTATTTTTGCGGTGCTTTATTTCTGGCTGGCGCGGCCTGCGTGGCGATCTCTGGCTTTGGGCGCAATTTTGATTGTGCCGGGGCTGGTGATTCGCGCTCTGGCCTCGGGGCATGTGCAAAAGAATGAGACGCTGGCCACTTCGGGTCCTTATGCGTATACGCGCAATCCGCTTTATTTGGGATCGTTGCTGATGGGGTTGGGATTTGCTGTGGCATCGCGGAGCTGGTGGGTGGGCGTGGCGCTGGTGGTGATGTTCTTCTTTATTTATATTCCGGTGATTCGCAGCGAAGAGGCTTTTTTGCGGGGGAAGTTTCCCGAGTTTGAGGAGTACGCGCGGCGGGTGCCGAGGATGTTGCCGCGGATTGGGGCGCCGGGCGCGGAGTTCGGTGGATTCTCGTGGGAATTGTATCTCAAGCATCGGGAGTGGAATGCCTTGTTGGGAGTGTTGGGGATGTTGTCGGCGTTGGTGGTCAAGATGATAATCGCCAGTGGAAACAATCCGCGGTAGAAATGCCTGGCAACGACGCCGGTCACCTTGCAGGAAGGGATTCTTCGACTGCGGTTGTGCTTCGTGACCCGAAGCACAGCCTTCGCTCAGGATGATAGCGCTCTTGGCAGTTACTTCTGCGCCACTAATTGTCTGGCGTGCGTCAACTCCGGCCTGGCGGAGGTTGAGCCGTCGCAGACTTTTAGCAGGAGCGCGTAGTATTCGGTGGCATCGCTTTGTTTGCCGGAGCCTTCGGCAGCGCGGGCTGCGCCGTAGAGACCGTCGAAGCGGTTGGGATTCAGCTTCAGGTCGGTCTGATATTCGGTAAGGGCCTGCTGCGGGCGATTGGCTTCGAGCAGCATGTCGGCGATCATTTCGCGGACGGGGATGTCTCCAGGTTCGTCGCCGAGGGAATCGGCTTTGTCGGCGATGGGGCGCAGGGCTTCGACTGCGTCATCTATTTTTCCTTCGGAAAATAACAGCCAGGCTTCGGCCACTTTACGATCGTCTTCGACGACGGCGGCAAATTCTGATTTTTCTTTCACCAATTGCTGGTGACGGCGCTCAATTCCTTCGATGTCTTTGCGGACGTCTTCCGTATGGTGCAGGTGCGCCGACCCGATGGCGCGCGACAAATAAATTACGGAGTACTCCGCGGTGCCTTCGACTTCCTGCGAAGGCAGCGCGGCGGCGGCGGGCCAGTCGTGCATCTCGACCGGATACAGCGCGGTCAGGTGCGCGAGCGTCGCGGCATGCGGATCGTAACCTTTTCCGTACATATCGTCTTTCTTGTTGGGCATGGCACGGATCTCTTCGATCAGGGCGCGGGCGTCGGCATCGCGGCCGCTCTGCATGTAGGCGTAGAAGAGGAAATCCATGGCGTGGAATTGATGGCCTTCGCCGCCCATACCCATGGCAGCAGTTTTGCGAGTCGCGGCGACGGAGGCGAGGTTGGAGTTGATGTCGTCCTGCCAGAGGCCGACGCGAGCGAAAATGTGCGAGGGCATGTGCAGCGCGTGGGGAGCGGCGGGCGCGATCTGCGCGTAGCGCCGGGCGGCGGGCAATCCGAGTTGCGCGAGTTGTGGCTTATCGTAGGCGTGGATCAGATAATGTGCTACGCCGGGGTGGTCGGGCTCGACGGCGAAAAGCTTTTCCAGGATCGCGGCCGCAGCTTTGCGATTGGCGAAGGTAGCGTCTTGATGAGGTTCAGAGGCGAGCAGAGAGAGCGCGTAGAAGACGGCAGCTTCGTGATCGTCGGGGTACGACTCGTAAACTTTTTTCATCGCGTCGGAGTAGGCTTTGGCGCGAGCGTCGTGATCGAGCTTTTTCGAGTCGGTGTAGAAGGCGGCGATGGCGGCAATGTAAGCCTTCTCGCGCGGGGTCTTGGTGCCATGCGTGGATTCAGCCTGGTGAACTTCGGCGAGGCCATGCTGAATCACCTCGGCATCGGGCTGGTTCCATAATTGGTGCCAGAGGCTCATGGCGATACCCCAGTGAGCCATGGCACAATGGGGATCATCGGAAGCGATTTGCTGGAATTCCTTTTGCGCCTCTTCATACCAGAAGGAATGGAGCAGAGCGACGCCGCGCTCGAAGGGCTTCTGCACCAATGGCACACAGGAGACTGGAAAGACAACGGTGCCGAGTTGAGCGGCGGTCAGATCTTCGTGGTGATGATGATCTTTGTCGTCGTCGGCAATGGTACCGGGTTTCGCAGAAGCGAGACATGGGGCAGCGGCAAGAGTGACGAGAGAAGAGAAGATCAGCAGACAGACGATGCGTTTCATGGGAACCCCGCTGAGAAGGGAGTTTAGCTGGGTCGTGAGCAGGGGTCAAACCGGGGGCGACGACACTCTGGCCGCGTGGTCGGTTTGCGGTGGTGCGGTGGTCGAAACACCTGTTCCGACGTAGATCGCGCTGGTTCCCGTATGGCGCCTTTGTGCATGGCGGTAATCCTTTCGGTGGATAGCGAACATCCGTAAGTTCTGTTAGACTTCGCCGGGGTTGAGGCCTAAGTCAAATCTAACTCCCAGAGTAAGTTCCTTCCACTTTTGACTTAGGCGCTTGATTCGCTTTACGAAAACTGAAAGACTTTAGGTAAGTGACAGGGAGTAGCTATGATTTTGCACCCTGATCGAGAGCCCAACGACAAGCGCGCTGAGGATTCTTCGCGCGAAATCAATCCATCAACAATTCAAGATCCAGGCGAGCACGAGCAGATAGGAGAGACGCTTCGCGATGGCGAAGGTCGCTATCGACTGCTCTTCGAGAGGAATCCCGCGGGAGTTGCGATCTCGACGCTTGGCGGGCAGATTCTGGAGTGCAACCAGGCGTGGGCGCAAATTCTTGGGCATGATAGCGCCGATGAGGTCCGTGGCAGGACGACGAAGGAGTATTACTTCGACTTATCAGAACGCGAGCCGATCCGGGAGAGGTTGAAGCAATCAGGATCTTTCTCCAAGGGGCAGATGCAACTGCGAAGGAAAGATGGCACGCCGGTGTGGGTGCTTTTCAATCTGGTTGTGTTCTCCGGTGAAGAAAGCCAACCACTGGTGCTGGCCACCGTAATTGACATCAGTGAGACCAAGCAGGCCAAAAAGAATTTAAATGAAAGCGAGTTGCGATTCCGGACGGTGTATGAGCGATCTCCGATTGGCATTGCCCTGGTGGAGACACTCACGGGACGGTTTTTGCAGGTGAATCCGAAATTCTGCGAAATATCTGGGCGCAAACAAGAGGAATTGCTGACGAGCGATTTGGAGAGCATCAGCCACGCCGACGATATGGGGCGTACCCGCGAAAAGCTGCGGCAATTAGCCGACGAAGATCTGGACGAGTATGCCATGGAAAAACGCTACGTGCGGCCGGATGGGGCAGTGCGCTGGGTCAGAGTCTTGTCGGTGCCGATGTGGGCAAAAGGGGAGAAGGCGCGATGGCACGTGGGATTGGTAGAGGACATCACGGATCGGAAGCAGGTGGAGGAGGCGCTGCGGAAGAGTGAGGAGCATTTTCGGTTGCTGGTGGAGCAGGCCTCGGATGGCATCTTTCTTGCCAGCGCGGAGGGAAGGTATCTCGATGTAAATCCTGCGGGTGCCGAGATGCTGGGTTACACGCGGGATCAGATTGTTCGGCTCTCCATAGGTGATTTGGTTGCCACAGAGGAGATCTCACGAATCGCGCCAGAGGTGGCCCGGTTTGCCGACGGAAGCGTCATCCGCAGCGAATGGAAATTCCGTAGAAAGGACGGAACGTTCTTTCCCGGGGAGATTGTAGGAAGGCAATTCGCGGATGGGCGCTTGCAGGGCATTTTACGCGACGTAACGGAGCGCAAGAGAACCGAGTCAAGGCTGCAGGAGTATGAAAGAGTGGTCGAAGGAATGGAGGAGATGATCGTGGTGGTGGACCGGGACTACCGCTACGTGATCGCCAACAACGCCTACTTGAAATTGCGAGGACTTGCGGCAGAAGACGTCATCGGGCATCACGCTTCAGAACTGGTGGGAGGTGAGATCTGGGAAAAGGTGGTGAAGGCCAAAGTTGACGAATGCCTGCTGGGAAAAGTTGTCGAATACGAAATGAAGTATACGTATCCCGAACTGGGCGAAACATGGCTGCATATGTCGTACTTCCCTGTCGAAGGTCCGGCGGGTGTCGACCGGATCATCTCGCTCATGCGGGACATCACGGAGCAAAAGCGGAAGCAGGACCAATTGCGGCGCAGCGAGGAGCGATATCGCTGCCTCGCCGAGGCCACGACCGATGTAGTGTGGGTCGCAAAAGAGGGCGGGGATGAGATCGAGTCGCCCGCGTGGTGCATGTTGACCGGCCAAAGCCCGGACGAAGCGCGCAATAATTGGCTCGCGGTGGTGCACCCGGATGACCGTGGGGAAACTGCGAAGGGATGGTCGAATTTCCTGGAGAACGGGGGCTTTTATGAAAGGGAATTCCGCGTGCGACGGCCCGACGGGGAGTACCGGTGGCTGTTGGTTCGCGGAGCGACCTTGCACCAGGAAGACGGCCGCCCGCGGGAGTGGGTCGGCACCTACAAGGACATCACGGAACGGAAGCGGGTGGAGGAAGAACTGCGGCGAAACGTTCTGCAGTTGCAAGCGGTATCGGAAGAGCTTCGCGTCGCGAAAGAGAAGCTGTCGGAAGAAAAGCTTTATCTGGAAGAATCTATCGACAGCGAACTGGGATACGGAGAGATCATCGGCCGAAGCAGCGCCCTGAAAGATGTAATGAGTAAAGCCGCAACGGTGGCTCCCAGCGAAGCGACTGTGCTGCTGTTGGGCGAAACTGGTACGGGCAAAGAATTGCTGGCGCGCGCCCTGCACCGCATGAGCCGGCGCGCGAACAAGAGCTTTATCAAGCTGAACTGCGCCGCCATTCCTTCCGGGTTAGTGGAAAGCGAGTTGTTCGGCCACGAGAAAGGGGCGTTCACGGGAGCGGTCTCGCGCAAAGTTGGGCGACTGGAGCTGGCCGACGGGGGCACGCTCTTTTTGGACGAAATTGGGGAAATCCCGCTCAACCTCCAGCCCAAGCTGCTGCGCGTGTTGCAGGACCAGGAGTTCGAGCGGCTGGGTGGGGTACAAACGCTCAAAGTCAACTTTCGCCTGCTGGCGGCGACCAACCGGGACTTGTTGCAGAGCGTCAAGACGCGTGAGTTTCGCAGCGACTTATATTACCGTCTGAATGTGTTTCCCATCGTGATCCCTCCCTTGCGGGAGCGGCGCGAAGACATACAGCCGCTGGTCGAACACTTCGTCCATCAATTTGCCCATCGCATGAAGAAAACGATCAACAGCATTCCGAAAAAAACCATGGAGGTGCTGGTGCGTTGGAACTGGCCGGGAAATATTCGGGAGCTGGAGAATTTCCTGGAACGCTCCGTCATTCTGACTCCGGGATCGGTCTTGCAGGCGCCGCTGACGGAGTTGGAAACTCAGTTGGACGAGGGCGGAAGCAGTACGGGCACGCTTCACGAGAAAGAGCGTGATCGTATTCTTCAAGCCTTACGGGATTGCCAGGGCAGGCTGGGCGGGGCAGACGGCGCAGCGGCACGGTTGGGGCTCAAACGAACAACTCTGCAATCGAAGCTGGTGCGGCTGGGGATTAAGCCGGGACGGGCGCAGAGTTGAGTTTTCTACGCAGGGTCGTCATCCAGCCGGGCGTCACGAGGGACTGGGAGTGGGCGGGCGAGACGCCCGCCCGACGGCCGCCGGGGCGGCGGCGCTACAAATGTGTCTCATGAAAAAGCCCCTCGCTAGCGAGGGGCTTTTTTGGGGGAAGGGATTCGGGGGAGGCGCCCTCTAGTCCCAAATGACGCGGTTATTTCGGTTGTTGTTGCTGATCGGCAGTGGTCGCCGGCGCAGAAGAGTTGCTGGAGAGTTGCTCCAGATCGTTCTTCAGAAGGCTGATCTCGACGCGGCCGCCGCTGATGCGTTTGGTCTTGGCTTCTTCATCGGTGCCGGCAACTGGAGCGTTCCCCATGCCGACGAGGTAGATGCGATAGACCGGGATCTCGTGGTTGAGCACCAGGTAGCGGACCACGGACTCAGCCATCTTTTGCGAGTTCTGGATTGCGATCTGGCCTTTGCCAGAAGCGAAGCCCTGCACTTCGATGATGTAACCGTGCTGGCCCTTCACCGTGTCGGCCATTTCGTCGAGCGCGTCCTTGGCATTCTTGCTCAGGACGGTCTGTCCGGGGCGGAAGCGGATTTCGGTCTGATTCGACGCCTTGTATTGATCGATGTTACCCACGACGGTCTCGACCGTCTGGATGCGGGTCGTCGCCTGCTGGGCGCTCTGCTGAGCGGCCGTAGCTTTGTTGCCGGCGTCGACGGCGTGCTGATCGGCCATGTCGGCCTTATCGGAAGCCATCTTGATGCCAGCTTGAGCGCGGGCGTCGGTGTCTTTAATCGCCTTGCTGTTGGCTGCGGTCAGATCGTCCAATTCATTCACGCGGTCACGGATGGGATCGGTCTGCCGTTTCACGTAATTCTTGCGGGCAAAGGGGTTAACGCGTCCCCAGAAACCCTCGCGGGCGGGCGCCTGAAGAGGCTGCTTGCCCGTCGCCGTGTCGGTCGACTGAGTTTGACTGGTCGCCGACGGATTGGATTGATCGGTATTTTGCGAAGACGAAGTTTGTGCCATGGCCGGAAGCGCGAGCACTGCGGCCAACGGCAGAGCGATGAGAATGCGGCTGTTCATAATAAACTTCCTCCAAATTGGGGGAGCGTTTGGGGGCTCCACTCCAGCACGCCAAAACGGGCGCGTTGCGTGATTTAATTGCGTCCCCTAAGAATGCCAGCGTGCGCTGACGCGACGCACGCCCAAAAACCCTTAGAAACTGGCCCCAGTACGTCCGGGCCACCAGCTTCTATTACAGTTCTGATGCCAAACGCTACTGCAAGGTTGAATAGCTAAAGCCTTGATATGTAAGAGATTGTACGCCTGAGCGGTTGGGATGGATAGTTTTATGGTGGGTTCGCCGGGTAAATTTGGCAAACCTGATATAAAAACTGCGTGAATGCGGGGAAGGTTTCGGAGGCAACTTGAGACTAACAGTTTGGGCGCAGATACCAATGAAGATCGGGGTAGAGATGGGAACCTGGCGGCAAAACGTCTTGATAATTGCATTGGCGGCAATGCTTTGTGTCGTCGGCGGGTTTGTGGAGGTCGCGCGCGCGGAGGAGGCTCCGGCGGCATTGGTTTCCTCCCGCATTTCGAAGGACCATTTACAGGAGTATGCCGATCTCTCGGTGAAGTGGTTGCAGGAGTATCTGCGCATCGATACGACCAGCCCACCGGGAAACGAGATGCGCGCGGTTGCCTTCTACAAGAAGATTCTTGATGAGGAAGGCATTGAGAATCGGGTCTTCGAATACGCGCCGGGACGGGGCGATTTGTGGGCGCGCCTGCCGCATCGTGGCGAGCCGGCCAAGCGGCCGATTATCCTGCTGAATCATATGGATGTGGTGACCAGCGACGCGGCGCACTGGAAAGAGCCGCCTTTCAGCGGCGAGATCAAGGACGGATATCTGTGGGGCCGCGGCGCGCAGGATATGAAAGACGAAGGGCTGGCACAACTGGTGGTGATGGTGATGCTGAAGCGCGAGCAGATCGCGCTCGATCGCGACGTGATTTTCCTCGCGGTGGCGGACGAGGAGGTGGATGGCATGGGCACGGATTGGTTCATCGCGCATCAACGCGACTTGCTCGGCAACGCCGAATTTCTGATCAACGAAGGTGGAGAAAACCTACTCGAAGATGGCAAAGTGAAGTACGTGGGCGTGGATGTGGGCGAGAAGACGACGTTCTGGCTGCATGTGGTGGCGCGCGGGCGTCCGGGACACGCGTCGAGGCCGATTGTGGATTCGGCGCCGAACCGGCTGGTGCGGGCGCTGAATCGCATCCTGGCTTACCATACGCCGTTGAACGTTCTGCCGGTGGTAGCTGAGTTTTTGCACGAGATGGCACCGTATGAACCGCCGGAGCGGGCGCAGGTGTATCGCAACATCCGGCAGATGGTGGAGGATAAGAAATTTCAGCACGATGTGGAGAAAGACGAGGCGTTGAATTTCTTGCTGCGCGACACCATCGCGCTGACCATGATGGGAGGGTCGGAGCAGACCAATGTGATTCCGCCGGAGGCTTGGGCGAATCTGGATGTGCGGATTCTGCCGGGAGGAGATCCGAAGGTACTGCTAGAACAGATTCGGCGGGTGGTGGATGATCCGAATGTGACGGTGGAACCTTTGAACGCGGAGTTTCGCGAGGCGAATTATTCGCCCACGAATACGGCGTTGTATAGCGTGATTCGCGAAGTTTCGGAAAAGTATTTTCCGGGAACTCCGGTGGTGCCGCAGATTACCAGCGGCTACACCGAGAACCAACGCTACCGCCCGCTGGGGATTGAGGCTTATGGATTCTGCCCTTACGCGGCGACCGAGGAAGAGGCCAATACCGAGCATGGGAATGACGAGCGGATTCGCGTGGAAGAAGTGCGGCGGGGGCCGCGGATTTTGTTCGATGTGGTGGCGGCAGTGGCGGCGAAGTGAGGCAGTCGCACAGATGGACTTAAGGAGATCGAAGCAAGGCTGATGAGCGTAACGGGGATTTTGCAACAGTTAGCAACTACCAGCACTCCGGGGGCCGAGACCCATCGGTCAACATTTGACCACCGAATCGCTCAGCATCTTTGACTACGCGCCTTCCCTCGGCCAGTAAAACCCCGTCTACGGAGCACGCATTGACCCGGTTGAACCACCCGCTGAGGTAACACACATAACCCTTCAGCGCGCACTGCCGCAGTGCTTTTCGTATTGTTCGATGATGAAGTGGTCGGTCATGCCCGCGATGTAGTCGCAGACTACGCGCGGCAGGGATTCTTGATCGGCCTTCTCTTGATATTGCTGCGGCAGGGCTAAGGGATTCTGTATCCAGAAGGCAAAGAGGTCAGTGACGATGCGCTCGGCATCGTCTTTTTCTCCGGCGAGGGATGGGCAGTAGTAGAGATTCTGGTACAGGAAATCTTTGATCTGCCGGCGTTCGGCTTCAACCTCGGGGCTGAAGGCGGCCACGCGATCTTGGGGGGCGCGAACATCCTCCAGAGTTTTGATTCCCGATTGCTCCACGCGCGCCCGCGTGTTCGTGATCAGATCGACCGCCAGCCGATTGAAGACGCCTTTCAGGGCTTCGTTGAATTGCAGTTTGTAGGAGACGTTGGGGTAAGTTTGCTCAACTTCGCGGAAGAAACGCTCAAAGACTGGTACGCCGGCCCGAATCTGATCGAGGGTCAGCAGGTGAGCTTCGTATCCGTCGTCGAGGTCGGCAGTGTTGTAGCCGATTTCATCGGTGAGATCGATCAGTTGGGCTTCGAGCGGAGGTCGCTGGTCGAGCAAATATTCGGCGAGTTCGGGATGGGTTACGGCATCGTAATCGCGGGAGTGTTTGATGATGCCTTCACGGACTTCGAAGGTCAGGTTCAAACCGCGAAAGGCGGCATAGCGCTGCTCGAAATCCTCGACAATGCGAAGCGCATGCAGATTGTGATCGAAGTAGAGGCCGTGGGCGCGCATGGCGGCGTCGAGGGCTTTTTCTCCGGCGTGGCCGAACGGAGGATGGCCGAGATCGTGGACAAGCGCGAGCGCTTCCGCGAGATCGATATTGAGATTAAGCGCGGCGGCTACGGTGCGAGTGATCTGCGCGACTTCGATGGTGTGGGTGAGACGGTTGCGAAAGTGGTCGGAGTAGCGGCGGGTGAAGACCTGGGTTTTGGCTTCAAGGCGGCGGAAGGCGCGGGCATGGATGACGCGATCGCGGTCGCGCTGGAAATCATTGCGATAGGGGTGAGGTGGTTCAGGGACGCGGCGTCCGCGGGAATGTTCCAGGTGCACCGCGTAGCCAGCCAGCATACGGAAAGTCTAGCATTGTTGATTGCCGATTGTTGACCGCTGATTAAGACCCGAAGCGGAAGCTATTCAATCAACAATCAGAAATCAGCAACTAGCAATTGGGCCGTTACCGTTTCTCCGATTCCTCTTTGGCCAGGCGCACTTTGGCCGCGTCCAGTTTTTTCTGGGTTGCAGCCATAAGATCGGTGTCCTGCTCCGCGGGCACGGTTTTGTTCCACTCCTGAACGGCGCGGTCCCAGTGCGCGGCGGCTAGTTTGAGGCGTCCGGTTTTCTGGTAGAGATCTCCCAGGTGATCCTGCACCGTGGGATCGGATTCCATGCGCAGAGACGCTTTATTCAAATTCTCTTCGGCAAGGTCATACTTGCCCAGCTTGAAATAAGCCCAGCCCAGGGAGTCGAGATAGGCGCCATTGGTGGGGTCGAGGCTGACGGCAAGCTTGATCTGATTGAGCGATTCTTCCAGTTGGACGCCACGATCGGCGTTCATGTAGCCGAGATAATTGAGCGTGGCAGCGCTCTGCGGATTCTGCGCCAGTATCTTCTTGAACTCAGCTTCGGCCTGATCGTATTTCTTCTCACGCTCGTAAGTGGAACCGCGCAGGAAATAGACATACTCTTTGTCTTCGGCCTTGGTGGAAAGTTTGTCGGCTTTGTCGAGATCTTCTTCGGCGTCGCTCCAGCGCTTAAGGCGCGTGTTCATGATCGCCAGCCGCAGGTACACATCGCGATCTTCTGGAGTGCCTTTCAGCATGGCTTTAACATCGGCAAGCGGCTTGTCAGGATTGGCAGTGTCGGCCAGTTGCGCGTCGAGCACCATGCGAAGTTCGCGGTCGTTCGGCTCTTTTTGCACCGCCTCGCGAGCGGCGGCCGTAGCCTGATCCCATTGCTTGGCTTCGCGGTAGGTGTCGATCACGTCCTGATAACCGGTGCGAACGTTGTCTTCACCGCCGAGGGCGATCATTTTGCGGAAGGTATCGACGGAAGCCGGATAATTTTCCTGGTCGCGATAGACCATTCCGAGGCGCTCGATGAAGATGCCGCGATTGTTGCGGTCGGCTTGCGAATAGCTGCTGTCGGATTTCTCCGTCTTCTTGAGCAAATCCTGAAGGATTTTGACCGCTTCATCGTAGCGTCCCTGAGCTTCGTAGACCACCGCGATGTTGTAGGGGACTTCGAGCGCGTCGGGCACCATGGCTTCGGCCTTCTTCAGGCTATCGAGGGCCTCGTCGTATTTGCCCTGGCGACGATAGATTTCCGAGATGCGGAGATAGGTCTGGGCGTCCTCGGGATTAGCGTCGGCAATGACCTTGTATTGATCGAGGGCGGCATCGATCTGGCCGTCGTTTAAGAGATTTTCGGCAAGGCCGCGGATGGCATCGAGGTTGTCGCGATCCAGTTGGATGGCGTGTTTGTAAGCGTCGATGGCGCTCTTGTATTCCTTGCGCTGCTCATAAGTGGCGCCCAGTGCGGCGTAGAGCTTGGCGGAGCGGCCGGTATCGGGAACCGAACTGAGAACCTGCAGAGCTTTGTTGGTATCGCCTTCGTCGCTGTACAACAGCGACAGCGTGGTGACGGCTTCTTCGGAATTAGGATCGAGCTTGACGGCGGTCTTCAGTTCGGTTTCCGCCTTCTGCAAGTCGTTGTTGAGACGGTAGAGACGGCCGAGCAG
The DNA here is from genome assembly GCA_963818935.1 of uncultured Acidobacteriaceae bacterium. Classification (GTDB taxonomy): domain Bacteria; phylum Acidobacteriota; class Terriglobia; order Terriglobales; family Acidobacteriaceae; genus Sulfotelmatobacter. The sequence goes on along the minus strand of CAWFUK010000059.1, from coordinate 7,559 downwards.
GAGATGGTCGTCGACGTTATCGGGCTCGATTTTTACGATCTCTTCATACTGCTCGATAGCCAGCTTGAGCACGTTATCGGAGCCGTTGCCCCCGCCCGGCATATCGCCGAGAGAACGCAGATAAATCCGGCCGAGTAGTTTGTGAGCTTCGAGATTATTGGGATCGCGCTTGAGAATGTCTTGCGCTTCGAGGACCGCATCCCGAATGCGTCCGGTCTTGACGTAGAGTTCGGCAAGGGCGGAGGTGAGAAATTCGGAAGACGGATCGGCTTCGATGGCGAGGCGGTACTCTTCCATCGCCTTGTTGGCCAGTTCGCTGCGGCCGTAGATGGTAATCTGCTCCTCGTACATGTGGGCGAGGGTGTAGTGGTAGTAGGATTCGGCGCGGTCGACCTTGTGCGCGGAGCCTGAAGCCTTGCTGTCGACGGGTTTGGACTCCGCAGGCGAAGATGGACTGGTTTGAGCAGCCGCGGCTACGGCTGCGAAAAGCGAAGAGACTAAAATTGCGCGAAAAAATCGATTCATGCTCAACCTGGCACCGCTGGAGTTGATTGTACCGAACCTGATTGCTTAAAGCGTATTTGTTAGAGCCTGTCGCTTCGACGATCGGGCACTGCGATAATCGGTCACTACGACGATCCGCACTTCCCTAGGCCCTACACTTTTGGATGCAAAACCGCCGGGGGTGGTGTTCTCAATTCTAACTCCGGCGAGGGCCGGATGGTAGAAAAACAGTGCTCCCCATCGGAAGCCGGCGAAGCCGGAAGTACAGGGACCGCGGGCCAAGCCGGAACTGGAGTGTCAAGTTTGGTAAAGGGAGTTGCAGAGGTCAAGGAAAATGGCGTATACAATTCCGCCGACGAATTGCCAGCACAATGAAGCCCTTCCCGACACGAACTAAGCGATTGCTCTCAGTGGCGGAAGTGGCGAACTCCGGTGAAGAGCATGGCTAGCCCGAGACGGTCGGCGGCTGCGATCACTTCCGGATCGCGCTGCGAGCCTCCGGGTTGGATGATGGCAGTCGCGCCCGCTTTGGCGATTTCTTCGACGCCATCGGGAAATGGGAAAAAGGCATCGGAGGCGGCGACGGTTCCCTTCAGCGGAAGTTGGGCTTTCATGGCCCCGATCTTGGCGGAGTCGACGCGGCTCATCTGGCCGGCGCCGACGCCGACGGTTTGACCATCGCGAGCGTAGACGATGGCGTTAGATTTAACGTGCTTGCAGACGATCCAGGCGAATAAAAGGGCGCGGGTTTCCTCCGGCGTGGGAGCACGCTGAGTGACTACTTTCAGGTCGATGGCCTGCAACGGGCGCACGTCGGCATCTTGCACGAGGATTCCGCCGGAGATGTTTTTGAGAATCCATTTTTGCGGCGCAGCTTTGACTTCGACCAGCCGGAGATTCTTCTTGCTGGCAAATTTCGCTTTTGCGGCCTCGTCGAATGCCGGCGCGGCGATGACTTCGAGAAAAAGCTTGTGCATCTCTTCCGCAGCTTCGCCATCGATGGGACGGTTCACGCCAATTACTCCGCCGAAGGCTGAGACGGGATCGCACTCGAGGGCACGCTTGTAAGCCTCGGCGAGAGTTTTGCCGGTGGCGCATCCGGCGGGGTTGGTGTGCTTGATGACGGCGCAGACCGCGGCTTCCTGGGGATCGAATTCCTGCGCCAGATCCCAGGCGGCTTGCAGGTCGACGATGTTGTTGTAGGAAAGTTCTTTGCCCTGAAGCTGGCGGCCGTGGGCCACACCGGCGGCGGAGCCATCGGAGTACATGGCGGCCTTCTGGTGCGGGTTCTCGCCGTAGCGCAGGTCGAGGGTTTTCTGGAATTGCAGGCGCAGGGAAGGTGGGAAGGCTTCTGTCGTTTCGCCAATTTGGAAATCAGGACCGATACCTTCCAGCGTTGAGGCGATGGCAGAGTCATAGGCGGCGGTAGTGGCGAAGGCTTTCTGGGCCAGCTTCCATTTGGTTTTGAGCGAGAGCGTGCCGCCGGAGCGGGTGAGTTCTTCGGCGATGGCTGCGTAGTCTGCGGGCGACGTGACGACTGCGACATCGTGAAAATTCTTGGCGGCGGAGCGGATCATGGAGGGTCCGCCGATGTCGATGTTCTCGATCAACTCTTCGAAAGCCACGCCGGGCTTGGCGGCGGTTTTTTCGAAGGCATAGAGATTGACCACGACCATGTCGATCGGCTGGATGCCATGCTCGGCGACGGCGGCGGTGTGCGCGGGAAGGTCGCGGCGATGGAGAATGCCTCCGTGAACCCTGGGATGCAGGGTCTTGACGCGGCCGTCGAGCATTTCCGGGAAGCCGGTGAGCTCGGAGATGTCTTTGACCGGAATGCCGGAGTCGCGCAGGAGTTTGGCGGTGCCCCCGGTGGAAATGAGTTCGATGTTGAGGGCGGCGAGCTGCCGGGAGAACTCGACGAGCCCGGTCTTATCGGTGACGCTGAGGATGGCGCGCTGGATTTTAGTGGTGCTGGAAGACATGGGGCCTCGGACAGAAAAATTATCGCGGAGCGACCCAAGATTTTATCAGTAAACGTCCTTACCTCGTGCCCCGCGCTCGCTTGGCCGCGACGGCCATCTCCCCTAGCACCTGCTGATCCACTTCGGCCAGCTTCTTGATGTAGAGGCAGCCCTTGCCGGTGGTATGTTTTCCGAGTTTTGCCAGCAGAGCCTTGCCGTCATCGGATCCGATCACGCCGTACAAGACATTCGCCGCTTTACGCGGGGAAAAACCAATCAACGGCATATCCCCCTCACGTCCGCTCTCGTATTTGTAGTGGCAGCTGCCGAAGCCAATAATCGATGGCCCCCACATCTTCGGCTTTTCTCCCGTCGCGCTCTGCATGATCTTGACCAGCGCTTTTGCGTCGGCGCGCATGGCCGGGTCCGGGAGGGCATCGATAAATTCCGTCACGCTTACTTTGGTGGGTTTGGTTTTGTTCTCCGCCATGCTTCTGCCTTTCGTCTTTTCCGAAGCCAACTCACCGTGGATGATAGCCTACTGGAAAGCAACGATGAACTACTTCGCGGAAGTCGCGACCTCGCGTGATCGTGTCTTATGCACGGACTGCACGATGCGATTGATTTCGGGCTGAGTGACCCCAGCGGGATTGCGGTAGTCCTTTTGCAGAAAGACTATCTCGAAGTGATCGTCATTGGAGTAAAGATCAACAACGACAGTATCCCGGCCGCCTTGAGGCGTGCCCTGCTGGAATCCCCGGTAGTCGTTATTCCGTAAGTTGAAGATGCCGGAGTTCGCTGCCCTCATCGTCATCATCGACTTGGTAATAAGCACCATCTGTTCACGAATGTGAACCCCCGGCCTGAGGGACCAATAGTGCATTCGGTCTGGCGTGGCTTCGTACACATTTCTCACAAAAGTGTAGTCAGAAGTGGCGGTTCCACGCCCGAAGACGGCTTCGAACCCCTCCGGGGGCACATTAAACTCCGTCGCCCAAAGGCTAGCGAATTCTCGGTTCGGAAGAGCCTTTACCGTAAGGCGTAAACCGGAGCGAAAGACAAGAGCGGCCGCTGTTTTTTCAGCTTTGTCCTTTGGGTACAGTTCAGTTTTGGATTCGTCGAGATCGCTCCACGGGACTTCAAAGTCATACCCCACATACGACAGCCGCATTCCTGAAGCCTGGGAGACGGATTGATCCTTCAGCTCTGTTGGAACGACCCTGGCAATTGGCGGAAGTTTTCTGGCTGCATAAAACGAAAGGCCGATGGGCGTGAACCAGTAAAGGCCCGCTATGATTGCCGCAAGCGCGACCAGCACCGTAACCAGAATCCGGAACGCACGTTTCATGGCATCCCCTCCCGCACTCGCGAGGCGCGGGGCAATAGCTATCAGTGACTGCCGACTTGGCGCTCTACGCTTTCGCCTTAGCCTTTAACTTCACGTGCCCATCGGCGATCTCGACGGCGAATTCTACGTCCTGGCAGTGGTATTGCTTTCTGATTTGTTCGGTCTTTTTCTGGACGAAGGTGGAGAAGGAATCGAGGCTGCCGGAGACGGTTTCTCCGGCTTTCTTTTTGGCGGCGACGAGTTCGTTGTAGAGGCGTTCCACTTCTGCGCTCTCGGACTGATCCACGTTGTGCAAGGTGATGGGCTGGGCGGTGATCGCGGCCGCCGGGGCGGCTGCGGTTGCGGCTTGGCTTAGGCCGTAGACGGGATTGTGCTGAGGCAGGGCATCGCCTTCGGAGCGAATGCCGGCTACGGCTAGAAGGGCGTCCTGCGGACGGCGATAGCCTTCTTCGCGCACGCGCGTCTTCTTGCGCCAGAGATCGCTGTAGACGGCGTAGCGCTGCGCCATTTCGTTATAGCGGAAGCGCTGGGAGAAGTTCATGCGTCCGCCATCGGAAAATTTGCGTAGCAGGGAGAGCACCTTCCACTCGACATCCGTGGGAGGACGCTTGGTCGGATTGTTGAAAAAACATTCGTACTCGATCTTCAGGCGGCGCAGCTGGGTCTCGAGCAGGTTGAGTTCTTCGTCGGTGGTCACGCAGGAGTCTCCCAGCTAGTAGTGTAGTGATGGAATGGCGCGGCGGGGAGGTGTCTGGTGGGCACGGAAGGATTGCGACGAAAGTAAGAGGCACGCCGACCGCCGGACTTCAGACCTCGGACCTCAGACCGCACGCTTCCGGCATGTGCTGATAGCATGCGTTCGAACGCGACGCTCGCACGACGAAAATCGAGATCCCTCCACCCAGCATGACAAAGTCCTGATGGTTTTGCTGAGGTCTGAAGTCTGAAGTCTGAGGTCTGAGGTCTGAGGTCTGACGCCGAGCTACTTGCTGGAATTCGCGGCCATCTTTTTCACCATGGCGAGGACCAGCTTGCGATCGCTGTCGTTAAGGTTGGCGGCGTAGCGGCGGACCTGGCTCAGGAAACGGACCTCGTCATCGGAAAGCTGCGGCAATCCTTTGGAGCCGTTGGTGTGGCCGGACTCCGAAAAGAACTGCGAGAGGGCGATCTCCATGGCTCCGGCAATTTTAGAAAGCGTGTCGAGCGACGGGATGGTATGGCCGTTTTCCACTCGCGACAGGTAGCAGCGCAGCAGGCCGGTGCGCTTTTCGATGTCTCCCTGGGACATGCCTTTCTGCAGCCGGTAGTTTCGAATGGTCTCGCCGATGTTGATCGTGGGGAGCATTGCAGGATGGGCCATAGTAACCAGAAGGACAATTTCTGGCAAGTGGAAATTAGTGCCCCATTTGCGGTGCTTTGGAATTCGGGCTTGACAAAAGTATTTTATTGCGATGCTTAGACAGTGTAAAAGCTACAGTCAGATTCGGTTGTGCGTGCGCGGCATCGTGAGAACTGCCGATAAGTCTATCTCGCCTCTCGTAGGCAAGGATCCTCGCTTCCGATGACAAGAATATTTATGGCGACTCAATTCCTATTGGACGAGCGCCGCCCGCATTCCAGGCGACGAACCGCCGCCGGGATTCACTTCTTTAATGTATCCGCCAGAAAGCTCACGGTACGCTTCCAGGCGTCGGCGGCGTCTTCAGGACGGTATCCGGCCTGGTTGTTGGGATTTTCGAAAGCGTGGCCGGCGTCGTCGTAAATCTTGACGTCGATTTTCTTACCGAGTTGTTTCATGGTGGCTTCGAACTTGTGCACGTCCTCGGGAGTGATGCCTTGATCCTTGGCGCCGAAGAGCCCGAGAATGGGCGCGTTGATTTTTTTGAGCGCTTCGGGGTCGGTCGCGAGATGGCCGTAATTGATGACGTCGGAGGCGAGGGTTGGCTCCTGCAGCGCCACATCCAGCGAGTAGCCGCCGCCCATGCACCAACCGATGGCGCCGATGCGGTCTTTCTTTACATTGGGCTGCGATTCTAGAAACACAAAAGCGGCGTGGAGATCGCGCTTGGCGCGGTCTTCGGGAACTCCGCGCATGATTTCGTGGGCCATCTCAGGCGTGGTGGCAGCTTTGCCGCGGTAGAGGTCGATGGCAAGCGCTTCGTAGCCCTGGTCGGCGAGCTTCGAGGCTTGGTCTTTGATCCAGTCGTTGAGTCCCCACCATTCGTGGATGACTATAATCGCCGGGAACGGTCCTTTTCCGGCAGGAGTGGAGAGCAGGGCTTGGACGGTTTCGTCGCCACTTTTGTAGGAGACCGATTTGGATTCGGCAGCGAAACAAGAGGAGGCGAACAGCGCGATGAGGATCAGAAGGCGAAATTTCAGCATGGTCACTCTCTCCGGCATATCGATTCAAAACGATTGATTCACAATTTCAATTCCATATATAGTGCGCCGGCCATTGGGTTGTTGCAGTAGGGCGCGATTTCTTTGAAGCCCAGCTTGCGATACATCGCCACTGCATCTTTCATCATGGGCTCGACGGTGTCAAGGCGCATGCGTTGATAGCCAATCTGGCGCGCTTCGGCAAGGATGCGGCTGGCGAGGGCGCGTCCGAAGCCGTGGCCGCGATATTGGGGACGAAGGTACAGGCGTTTCATTTCGCAGATTTCGGTATTGAGTTGGTGAAGCGCTACGCAGCCCGCGAGTTGCCCGTTGTCTTCCGCCAGCAGCAGGCGGCCTTGCGGCGGGGCGTAGTCGCCGGGAAGTCCGGCCAATTCTTTGTCGAAATTTTGGAAGCAAAGGCTGAAGCCCAAGGATTGCGCGTACTCGAGAAAGAGTTCGCGGGCTTGCGCGAGTTGGGTCGGGGATTCGGCTTGGGTGAAAGTTAAAGCCTTTAACACAGAGGACACAGAGTAATTCGGCTTCTGGTCAACTTTCATAGACTTCTATCCCATCAACATGCCGCCGTTGACGGCCAGCACGTGGCCGGTGATGTAGGAAGCCTCGTCCGACGCCAGAAAAGCTACGGCATTTGCAACATCGTCAACCGAGCCAACGCGTCCCAGCGGAATCTGTTTGGCGGCATTCTGTTTGAACTCGTCGCCGAGGACTTCGGTCATGGCGGTTTCGATGAAGCCGGGTGCGACGGCGTTGCAAGTTATGTTGCGCGAGCCGAGCTCGCGGGCGATGGCCATGGTGAGGCCGATCAGTCCGGCTTTGGAGGCGGAGTAGTTCGCCTGCCCGGCCTGGCCCATCTGCCCGAAGACACTAGCGATATTGATGATGCGTCCCCAGCGCTGCTTGAGCATGGTAGTGGCAACGGCTTGGGTGCAGAGATACGCGGAGGTGAGATTGGTTTGCAGCACGGCGTCCCAATCGGCACGCTTCATGCGCATGACAAGCTGGTCGCGGGTAATGCCGGCATTGTTGACCAGGATATCGATTTTGCCGAATTGCGCGATGACAGCTTTAATCGTCGTCTTAACCTGCTCTTCATCGGTTACGTCGAGAGCAAAGGCTGCGGCCGTGCCTCCGGCGGCGGTAATTTCGGTCACCAGTTCGTTCAGTTTTTCCTGATTGCGCGCGGCCGCGGCCACGGTGGCGCCTTTGGCGGCTAGCTTGAGTGCGCAGCCTCGTCCGATGCCTTGGGAGGCGCCTGTAACAAAGGCTACGCGCCCTGAAAAGGACATAATGTTTGTTCTCCTGATTCTTGCTGAGTGTTGTCGAAAATCATGCGTGCGGGAACC
>CAWFUK010000058.1:0-77533 GCA_963818935.1 uncultured Acidobacteriaceae bacterium | reverse complement strand
CGTGCTCACTGCTATCCATGGTATGGGCGGCGTGGGCAAGACCGCCCTCGCCGTTGAATACGCCCACGCCTTCGCCCACGAATATGGCGGGGGACGATGGCAGGTTCGGTGTGAGGGGAAAGAGAACCTCTGCGCCACCCTCGCGGAACTGGCCGCGCCGCTGCGCATCGAGTTCAATGAGATTGAGAAGAAGGACACCGATAGGCAGTTCCAACGCGTGCTGGCCGAACTGCACCGCCTGGCCGATAGCCATGAGCCGCACCGCTGCCTGGTGCTGCTGGATAACGTTGACAAAGCTCGGCTTCTCGAACCTGTCCAAGCCAAGCGTCTGCCCGCTGAGGACTGGCTGCATGTGTTGGCTACGACGCAACTGGGCGAGACCGACCTCTGTGGTGCGCATAAGGATCGCGCCTTCCTGCCAGTTGACGAAATGCCCGAGTCGGACGCCCTTGAATTGATCGAAAGCTACCAACTCAAGGGACGCTTTGACGGCGAAGTTGAACGCGAGGCGGCGCTGGAGATAGTGCGCTTGCTGGGGGGCTTCACGCTCGCAGTGGAGGCCGCGGCAGTCTATCTTGGACAGTTTGCTGGAGATGTGAGCTGCGCTGCCTTTTTGGAGCGGCTCAAGAAAGAGGGACTGCGGGGGTTGGACACTGCCGCGTTACAGACACGCGAAGGCTTGTTGCATGGGGAAAAGCGCCTGGCCGCCACACTTGGGCCAACCCTCGAGCGCCTGGCCGAGCCCGAGAAACTGGCCCTAAGCTATGCCGCGCTGCTCCCCGCTGACCACATCGCCCTCACGTGGATTCGTGCACTGCTAGCGGAGAAGTCCTGCGAAATGGGAAAGGACGCCGAGCCCGGATACCCTGACCCGTGGATGAATCTCCTGCGCCGATTGCTGAGCTTACGCCTACTCCAGGTAACGAAAACGACGGACCGCGACTTGAAGCAAAGCCCCAGACTGGTCAGGATGCACCGCCTGCTCCAGGAGTTACTCCAAGGGGAGAAATGCCCTTGGCCGGTCTTAGTCCTTGACTTAAGCCGACAACTTGCTGTGCGCGCGTCTGAGAGCGACGCCGGCGCTTTGACGGGGTTCCCACAGTGGGAACTTGAATGTCTGCGTCACTCGGCGGAGCACTGGTTATCGCATGGATCTCCTGCAGCACAGATGGTTGCGCTGAAGTGTTCCTCTGCCCTCTCTCAAGTTGGTTGCTATGTACCCGCCCTGAGTTTGGGAATCGCAACGCTGAGAGCAATCCAGACTGGATCGGGCGGGCCTTCTGTTTCCGAAGTCTCTTGTCGGAATGTTGTGGCATCCGTGTGTTTGAGCCTTGGCGACTACGCCGCAGCCGAAAAACACCTCGCTGCCGCACGCGCGCTGACAAAAGATACGACAGACGAGGCCGGGTTAGATGTGATAACCAATCTGGGTTGCCTCTACCGTGAGACGTGCCGGCCCCAAGAGGCTCTACCTCTGGCCGAAGAGGCTTTACATTTGTCCGAAACGATCAGTGGTCCGAATGGACTTGCAACGGCCCTTCGCTGCGTAAATCTTGGTTTGGTTTACCAAGACCTCTGTCGACTCGCCGATGCTGTCTCCTTGTTTCGCCGAGCGGTGCACATCGACCACACGTTGCTTGGTGAGGAGCACATTACATCGTGCCAGGATGTCTCCACGCTGGCGGAGGCACTCAGAAACGCAGGCGAGACGGCGGAGGCGGAAGCGCTACTCCGGCGGGCTCTGTCCATCGCAGCGAATTGGGATACGCCGATTCATCCCGCACGCGCATCGTTGCTCACTAATCTCGCGAGAATTCTTGAAGACAGGGGCGAGGTGGCGAATGCGCGCAGAATGATTGAGGAGGCTCTTGACGTCAACAAGGTTTGCCATGGCGAGGGGAGTCCTCGCCTTGCTCCGTGTGTCAATAACCTCGGAGTGAATTCTCTCATGGCGCATGAGTATCGTCAGGCTATTCTCGAGTTTGAGAAGGCAGCGGCCCTTGAACAGTCTCCGATTGCAGCCAATGCATGTCGACTAGCTCACCGGCAACTCAATCTCGCCATTGCATATTTGCTGAACGGGCAGCACGAGCAGTCGCGACACAATCTTGAGCTGGCCTGGGTCCACGCGAGGACCATAAGAGATGTACTGACGGGCCGCGTTTTGCTCGTTCGATTGGCTCTAGCCTTCGTTGCTGATGAGCCGAGTGAACTTTACTTGGGACAGTTGATCACCTTGATGACAAACCACTGCCTTTATGCCCCCTGTTTCAACATCAAGTGGGCCTTGACGGGCCCCATTAGGCACGCACTAAGATATACGTCCGTTGACGCGCAGGAAATATGGACCGCTCTCTGTGAACAAATGGAGCAGGGACTGGGCAAGCAGACCGTGGGCGTGCCAGAGTTCTGCTTGCGTTATGCTCCCCAGCCAATTGATGTCACTTGGCCTCGCGCATCCAGCTAGCGACTACTCAACATGGCGGCATCACTGTTGCCACTGGCGCGAAATGACCGGGCTTGTACTTGTTTGGCCAGCAGTTGGATCTGTCGGAGCCCTTGAAGCTGCTTTCGGAGCGCTTCGTTTTCTTTCTTGAGGGGTCCGATGAAACCAATATTTGCCAGCCACCGTCCGAAGAGTCTGCGCCGATCGTTGTCCGGTGAAATGATGACCGCGCAGCCGAGACTTTCAATCTCCTTTCGGAGGGCTTCATTGTCCTTCTTGAGGGGCCCGCTGAAACCAATAGGCATCCACATAGAATCTCCTCCAACTCGACTCGCCCCCTGCGGTTAGGGTCTGGGCGGCCGAGGGAAGTCAACCGGCCCCATGCTATATCACATTGCACGGCATAGTTCAATGCCAATGCGTACCCTGAAAAATTCCTCCGAATCAGTGTCGGGACTCTAAGGACGCGAAAGTTTATGTTCTCACGCAGCCAGGTGAAGCGACGGGTCGAGAACAACGCCCGTAAGAGGAATGGAGGTGACACTAGCGGTAGTTTCGTTATCTGCACACCTCTCCCGACCAAAGGCACGACAAACCCACGCAAGTGGAGATATTCGCCGGCGAAAGGCCCGTCACAAACGCCCGCACATCCCGCATGAGAGGCAGGCACTCTACCCCTCCGAGCTAACACCACATTTGTCTACCGCACTGGAGTCTCTTGGTGCAAAGTGCAGACAAGCTCCGCTCTCGAGATCCAACACTTTGAGGGTGCTGTCCTTATAGGCAGAAACGCCCGTTTCCCGTCCGATGTCACCGTGCGCCGTGATCATGATCACGCTATCCCGTGATAGTTGACATTGACAGAAGAACTGCAAGGAGCATCCTCAAAAGATTCAGCGCCTCCGTGAGTCCATTCCGACGGGCGCGGAGTGAGAAACTCTGTTCCGGCCCAACATGAGCTTTACATGAACTGAAACCTGCCTTTTAGATACGATGGAGCCGAAAATTCAGCAATAGCCAAAGACACCATGCCCACAACCACTCGCACCATCCGCTTGTTCGTCAGCTCGACCTTCTCGGATATGAAGGCTGAGCGCGACGTACTGCAGAGCGACGTTTTTCCCAAGCTCAGGCAGCTCTGTCTGTCCAATGGCCTACGTTTTCAGGCCATTGACCTGCGCTGGGGTGTCCCGGAGGAAGCGGGCAAGGACAACCGCACGATGCGGATTTGCCTGCGGGAGCTGAAGCACTGCCAGGAAGCACGCCCCAAGCCAAATTTCCTGATCCTTCTTGGCGACCGCTACGGGTGGCAGCCGTTACCGGAGATCATCCCGGCAGACCTTTTCGCACAACTCCACGAACGTCTGGCCCCCGCTATGAAGGAGTTGTTCGAGTGGCGTGACACTCAGCAAGTCGACGCGAAGGGCTGGTATCGACGCGACGACAATGCCGTACCGCCGGTTTACGAACTTCGGCCACGTGGCGACGATGAACGTCGGTACGAGGCGGTTGAGCAGCCATTGCTCCATGCGCTCGAGGCAGCGGCCCGTATGACCGGACTCAATGCTGAAACGCATGGCGTCGCCATCGGCACGTCAGCAACCGAACAAGAGATCGTTGAAGGCGCACTGAAGGTTGACGATGCCCGGGACCACGTCCACGCCTTCTTCAGGAGCATCAGCGGACTCCCGCACGACCCGTGGCCCACAGACTTCGTGGACGTGGCGACTGACGGCACACGAGATCCCGTCGCTATGGCGCGACTGGACGATCTCAAGACCCAGATCGAGGCCAAGCTACGTACAACGAACATTCACCGGTACACGCTGCCCTGGCGCGAGGGCGGCGTGCAGCCAACCGACCTTACTCAGTTCGGCGCAGACGTTTATGCGGTCCTGAAGGAAGTCGTCTTGCGGCAAATTGGGGAGCTGACCGCGACATCGCGCGAGGCGCAGGAGGAGCAAGCGCATCGCGCCTTCGGCGACGATCGGTGCCGCGGATTCATCGGACGCACCGAGCCCTTAAAGGCCATTGCCGCCTGCCTGCGGGGCGGTGTCCCCAGGATGCTGGCAGTAGTGGGACCTGCCGGCTCAGGCAAATCCGCAGTGATGGCCGAGGCTGTGCGTCGCGCTCGAGTGAGCTATGGAGAGGGCGCAGTGATCGCCCGTTTCATTGGCGCGACACCGGAATCGGCTAATGTCCTCTCGCTAGTGAGTAATCTGTTGACTGAGATACGCCGTCGTTATCCAGCCCCGCCGCCCACAGCGGGTGAACAGCCGAAGGACGGGCCTATTCCAATTGGCATCGACGCGCTTACGGCAGCTTTTCACGAAGCATTGTCTCGACCCAACGATGAGAGGCCCTTGTTCGTCTTTCTCGATGCGCTGGATCAGCTCGCACCGGGCAATGGCGCATTGGAGTGTCGATGGCTGCCTGGCGCGTTGAATCCGCATGTCCGGCTGATCCTCTCGGCTGCATTGCCCTCGGCCACGGACACCATGTCTGACTCGCTTCCCGGCGAACCTTTCTTATCTTCGCGCGATCCACGCGCTATCGTTATTGCCACGCTGGAGCGACGCTCGTCGGAGATCGACCTAGTTCGGCTGGAACCACTCTCTGCAGATGATGGCCGAGCCCTGATTACCCAATGGCTCGCGGATGCCGGACGAACCCTTCAGCATGGGCAGCATGAGGCGGTACTCGGCGAATTTGCAAATGAAGGGAATCCACTCTGGCTGCGGGTGGCGATGGGCGAGTGCCAGCGCCTCGCCTCTTGGGATTCTCCACTCGTCTTCAATTCGGGCTTGCCTGGGCTGCTATTACAGGTTCTAAAACATCTCTCCGCTGAGGACGAGCACGGCAGCGTGCTTGTCGAGCGCGCGCTCGCCGCAATCGCCTCGGCTCGTCATGGACTCGCTGAGGACGAATTAATGGATGTCCTTTCGGCAGACCAGGTGGTCCTGGCGGAGTTCCGACGTCGTTCGCCGAAATCCCCGCCGATCGACACGCTGCCGACAGCCGTCTGGGTGCGCTTGTACGGCGACATCGCGCCGTATTTGGCTGAACGCCAGCTTCAGAATGCCGCCTTGCTAGGCTTTTATCACCGCGCATTTCTGGAAGCGGTCCACGCAGCATTTTTGGATAGCGATGACAAACAACGCATTGCTCACCAGCGTCTCGTTGACTACTTTGGCAGTCGCACCTGGTTTATCGCCCCGGTCGATGAGCAGGGCCGGGTGCAGCGCGAGGCCATCATCACTGACCCACCTAATGCGCGCAAAGCGAGCGAACTACCTTGGCAACTGTTGCGACTGGCAAGTGCTTCAGATCCCGCACGCAATAAACTCGTCGCGTGGGATTCCCCAGTAGCGGTTCTCTGCGACATGCAATGTTTAGAGGCTCGGTCTCGCGCCGGACTCGTGTTGGAATTGCAAGAGGACTATCGCGCCGTCAAGAACGCACTCCCTGAGGCCCAAACCATGCTCTGGGAGGATCAGCAGCGCATCTCGCGAATGGCGCGCTGGACCGATGAAGTCACCAGTTACTCGACGGCGTGGAGTGAGCGACGCTGTCGCATTCAACGAGGGCAACCCTTCGACGAAGCGGAACCAATGCTGCCAGAGATTCCGCCGGCCGTGCGCTTCTGGACCGATGAGGAGATCGAAGCAGAACGCCGGCGAATAAGGGAGGCATCAACGCGGCTCGACCGGTTGGCCACCTTCGCAGGGTTTGTAGAAAGCGAGTGTCATCAGCTGCTCGAGTTCGGGGGCCGCGAGGGTTTTACATTGCAACAGGCCATGAACTATGCGCCCGGCGGACCGGTTCACAACGCGGCAAGTGGACTGCTGCTGCAGTGCGCTGCTCCTCTCCTTATTCGCCGATGGCCAGCGGAGGCCACCTGGAACGCTAAACCAGCGATGCTGCGCACGCTGGAAGGACCCGACAGGAACGTCACGCGGGTGAGCGTGACGCCGGACGGGCGGCGAGCGGTGTCAGGGGGTGAGGACAAAACGCTACGGGTGTGGGATCTGGAAAGCGGGGCCTGCCTGCGCACCCTGGAAGGCCACCTTAGTTCGGTCACGAGCGTAAGCGTGACGCCGGACGGGCGGCATGCGGTGTCGGGAAGCGAGGACCACACGGTGCGGCTGTGGGACCTGGAGAACGGGGCCTGCCTGCACGTACTGGACGGTGGCTCGGTCGATAGCGTGAGCGTGACGCCCGACGGGCGGCGGGCGGTTTCGGGGGGTAAGGACTATCGGCTGCGGGTGTGGGACTTGGAGACCGGCGCCTGTCTGCGGGAGTTGGAAGGCCACAGTGAGTTTGTCACCAGCGTGAGCGTGACGCCGGACGGTCGGCGAGCGATGTCGGGGAGTTGGGACAAAACTCTGCGCGTGTGGGACCTGGAGAGCGGGGCGTGTCTGTGCGCGCTGGAAGCACAACACTCGGTCCATTGCCTGAGCGTGACGCCGGATGGTCGGCGGGCGGTGTCGGGGGGTACGGACAATCGGCTGCGGGTGTGGGACTTGGAGACCGGGGCCTCCCTGCGGGAGATGAAAGCGCACTTGTCCGAAAGCGTGAGCATCACGGCAGATGGGCGGCGGGCTGTGTCGGCAGGGGGCGCAGACGATGTACTGTGCGTTTGGGACTTGGAGACCGGCGCCTGCCTGCGCACGTTAGAAGGGCACGACTCCGAGATCACGAGCGTGACCATAACACCAGATGGGCGGCGTGCGGTATCAGGAAGCAGCGACCAAACGCTGCGGGTTTGGGATCTAGAGAGTGGATCCTGCTTACGCCCGCCAGGACACGATGCCCTGGTTTACGTCGTGAGAATCGCCCCAGATGGCGGTCGCGCGGTATCAGGAAGCAGGGACCAAACGCTGCGGGTTTGGGACTCAGGAACCGCTGCCTGCGTGCATGTGCTTAAAGGCCACACCTGGTCGGTTGAGTGCGTCGCTGTGACGCCGGATGGGCGACGTGCCGTCTCGGGAAGTATGGATTCAACTCTTCGCGTGTGGGACTTGAAGAGTGGGACCTGCTTGCACACGCTGAAAGGACATAGGCACGATGTCACGCGAGTGTGCATTACCCCAGATGGCCGGCGTGCACTATCGGCGAGTCAGGAGGATGCGCCCCACCCACTTCGGCTGTGGGACCTGGAGAGCGGAGTGTGCTTGGCCACACCAAGACTAGAGGACTTCGTTTTCGACATCGACTTGACGCCCGATGGACGGCGAGCGGTATCCGCGCTCGAGAAAACCCTGAACATTTGTGACCTGGAGAGCGGCGCTGTGCGCAGGCTAGAAGGACATAAAGACCGGATCTGGAGCGTGCGGGTGACGCCCGACGGGCGGCGGGCGGTGTCGGGGAGCATGGATGCGACTGTCAAGGTCTGGGACCTAGAAAGTGGGGCTTGCTTGCACACGCTTGAAGGGCATAGCGCAGGCGTCTGGAGCGTGGACGTCACGCCGGACGGGCGGCGAGCGGTATCGGGCGGTAAGGACGCAACGGTCCGCGTGTGGGATCTCGAGAGCGGCTTCTGCCAGCGCTCGCTGTTAGGGCGCCGGGAACCTGTGTATGAGGTGAAGGTGACTCCAGACGGCCATCGAGCAGCATTCAGGAGTGGGCGCCGCTGGGCAGGGTTGTGGGACCTTGAGACCGGCGTATGTCTGGCGGTATTGAACCCAACCTCGCTTGTAAACACCATTGCGATTTCTCCAGCGCTGATTGCAGTTGGAACCCAAGCTGGAGAGGTGCTGTTGATGGAGATGCGCAACCTTCCAGCCGGGTCAGCGAGCGAGCCTGACAAATCCGATGCAGCCTATGAAGGTTTGCTGCGTCGAAGCCTTGAACACAGTCGCCTCAAGGGTCACGAACATCAAGAAACCCTCGCCCACCTCGCGGCACTGGCCATTCATTTAGCCAGAACGGGAAGAACCGACGAGCAGGTTATGAAGTTGTGCCAACAGGCCCTCCAGCGCAACCCCCAATCCGCCGCTTTCGTCCGAAACCTCGCCGCCTGCTACGAGCGGATCTGTGGTCTCCGATTGGAGCGGGGGCAGGGCGAGGACGCCCTAGCGCTTTACCAGAACGCCTTCGCTCTGCGCGAAGAGCTGCACTGGCGAACCCCCTCATCCACCGATTTGGCTCGCGAGCTAGCCGCCAGCTGCGACGGCTTGGTCAGTCTCAGCGTTGGATTGGGGCGCACCCAGCAGGCCCTGGAGTATAACCAGAAGGCGCTCGCCATTTACGAAGAGCTGCACCAGAGCGACGCCCAGTCTGCCGATTTCGGCCGCGGGCTTTGGACGAGCTACTGGAAAATGGCAGACCTGACCGAGAAGACCGGCGGCGGCAGCATGCAGTGGTGGCGCAAAGCCTACGATCAGCTCTCCGATATGAAGCGGCGCGGCATCCTCTTACTTGCCGATGAACGCTATCTCGAAGTTGCCACTCGGCATCTTCGCCAGTTGCCTGCAACCAGCGACCACACCGACAGTCATGCGAGCCGGGGGCATGCTCCCGCCGACGACGACAACCGTGCCGTGCAACTAAACCTGCACTACGAGGCAGCGAAGAAGAGCTGGCAGGCGCTGCCGTGGTGGAAGCGGATGCGCACTCCCAAGCCGAAGCCGCCCGCCGGAATTTGAATCTCGAGGCGTCCTTTTATGGATAAGATCAGACGGCGCAAAGAGAACGGGACGCCGGCGCACTATCTGCCTGTTCGTCAGCGATGGCAAGTCGAACAAAGAGTATGCTTCGACGAGCTTCGGCGGGCGCAGGAGGTTTCGCCGCGGCCGAATTTCCTCGTGCTTGTCGGGGACCGCTATGGCTGGCAGCCGCCGGCGGAATCGATCACCGCGGCGGAATTCCCGGAGTTGGAGAAAGCCGCCGGGCAGTTTGCTGCTCATTCCGAGCACGGGACGGCTCACTGGTGGGAGCAAGGTGATTGAAGCTCATTCCTCACTCTTCCGCTAGTCTCTTCCGGAGACGCCATACTCCAATTGTCATAGTTCCGACTAGATAGGCTCCGCCAACCGCTGTTGCCGTTATACCGAGAGGGATCGAGTGAGAAAAGAAACCGGCTACCGCGCAAACCATTGAACCAACGCCGATTCCTCCAAACACCAGGATCGCCACGATCCATAACCGGCAAAAGAAAGAATAGCTACGCCTATGCCGACCAAGAAGAACGAAATAAGAAAGCGTTTCAGAAGAAAACCAGCGACGCTCCCATGCAGTCATTCCACATTCCCGCCAAAAGCTGCCCGGTTGAACCATTTTCAGTCCCCGTGACTGCCTGGTAGAGTATCGCGGAGACTGACGACACAGACACCACAATGATCACTGTTGCTATCATCATATCCTTTTTCATAAGCGCGACACTCCATTGCCCCGCAGATATCGAGGGACTACATGCAGGGTCCTCTCACCATTCAGGATCGTTATTTGGACCCAGATCGGGTAGGAACGCTTCGCCCGGTGCGCTCTGAACTTGCATCCGGCACGAAGCCATCGAACTGATCGCGCCCTACCGAAAGAACAACGCGGAGACGAGACACGAGGACGGACGGAAACTGCGGCGCTACAAACGGCTCCGGAAGATCGAACGCACCAACGCATGGTTGGGAATTCCGCCGATTGCTGATCCGCCACGAACATCTGCTCAACACCTATCGGCCTTTCTTCTATCTCGCCAAGACGGGCGATCGCTCGTGACGCGCAAAGTTAACGAACTCTACAGTGCCGTGTTTCTCCCCCACGTCTGTCCTCTTTTCCGCATCCTTCTTATAGTTACCCGCCCAGATATGGCAAATGGGCTTCCCAAGTTCTTTAGCCCTCGCGACAATGTCCGCCGTGCCGCCGCGGCCCTGGGAGGGCAGCCCGTCCCACACGGCGATCATCACGTCGCTGTGTTTGGCCACGTAGAAGCCAACCTTTTCATAGGCTTCGTTGCGCGTCGCCGAAGGGGGCATGACGATGGTCTCGATGGCGCGGTGCGAGAGCCAGTACTGGAACTCCTGTCGCGCCTCCGCTCCTTCGTAGTTCTCGCGGTGAAGATCTGTCGGTCCGAAGTCGTCAAGATAATCGGCTTTCGGAAGGGGCAGGACAGCGATAAGACGGGAGCCTTTACGCTCCAAAAGTTTGCGTGCAACCAACCGGTCTGCTCCGACTGCTAGGGGCGAAAACACCGTGAGATACCGCTTGGGGAAAATATGTTCGATATGCTCGATAGTCTCTTCGATGCCTCGGTCAAGCTGCTCCATCTTGGCTGGATCCAGGCCGATGTGGCCAGTGATGCCAATGCGGAGCATCTCCCAGCCGCACATCTCCGCCAACTCAACGAAGTCCCTGGCATCGACATGCATCGAGAGGAGGTGCTCGGGCGGCAGGCTCGACTGCTCGAATTTCCCGCGGCCCTTTAACGAACTCATGGTGACGATGCTCTCCATTGATCGCGCACCATGCCGGTATTTGGTGGTGCGCAGAAAGGCGTCCAGCACCCCAGCCCCGATCTGAAACTGCTTGTTCTTCTTGAGTTGGGCGCCGTATTGCTCGAGAAAAGCGTTCAGCAAGAATGAGCGGCGAATCACATAAAGATCATCCTCAACCAGATTGGGATCGCCATTCGGACCGCGCACATCGATGAACGCCCGCAGTCGGCTAATGAAGTCCGGTTTCTTGGCCGCGCGGTCCTCGTCGGTTTGCGCCTGGCAGAACTGCTTGAACGAAGGCTGCGTCCCGCCGGCGAACACATAAATGCCACCCCCAGTCGGGTGAGATAGACCCTTGTCCGAAAATTGCCCGTCCTGTATCGGCACCAGGAAATAGCGCAACCAGCCCAGAGGCACGCCTTCGCATTTCGTGTCGAATTCGTCCCAGAACACGAGTGGCATCTTGCCCTTCAGGTGCAAATCCCGGATCTGATGGAAAGCCCCAGAAAGTTCTTCCGCGGACTCGAACTGTGAAAGGTTGAAAGTCAGTTGGGCTTCCTTGTCGATTCCCAGATCCTTGGCAACCTGCTTAATGGCGAATGATTTTCCTGAACCCGGAGGACCAAAAACAGCCACGGCCAGCGGAGTTTGCATTTTCGTTTTTTGCAGATACTCCTGCATGGCGTTCTTGACGCTACGCACGCCTTCGATTTCATGCCGGTCGGCGCTTTTCCAAGCTCCGATCGTCTCTATCGGGACATCTCTAAGTGCTGCAGATGGTCCTTGCCGGACGATGTTGCGTGCGCAATTGCAGACCCTGGCAACCAGCTCCGATCGCGAGTTCTCATTGGCTCCGCCTAAGACCGCCTGTTCCAAAATTGTCCATGCGCCGTGCGAGTTCTCGACCAGATGCGACGAATCCTCAAACATGCCGAGATCCCAGACCTTTTCGCGCTCACCCATGCGCTCATCGGGCACCGCATCGCGGCTGGCATATCCCTGGGCGAGCCGCTCACACGGAAACTTCAACTTGCCTTTGTCGGCGTCGTAGCCGCCGAGGTGGAGAAGGCGCGCCAGCGCGATGCCATCGCAGGCGGCTTGTTTCCAGTTAATCTCGGTCGGATTTGCGACCCATGCGGCCGCCAGCACACCCATCACACACGTGTTGTAGCCCATCATCGAGCCCTTGAAATGGCGCTCAAAATCCCCCTCCTGCCCGGAGCGGTCGAACACTAGCGTGGCCCTGTCATTTTCGACAATCACCGCGCCCGCAGCTCCAACTGTGACAATCACACGGTCAAACATGAGTTGTGCGGTCGACGGATCAATGTATGGACAGGCAGAACTGCGAACCGCCGCGACCACCTGCTCCAGCAGGCGCTCCCAGGAAAGCGACTCAGAAACGCACACTGCGCAGGCCCGGATGTCGCTGATAGCGGTCAGGATTGTGGTACGTCTGGCAAGCCCGCGCTTGATGATCTGTTCGAGAACCGGCGAGCGTTTGCCATCGCTGTAGAGAGCCAGCTTGACGATGATGTGGCTTGGGACACGGGCACAACCTAACGCAAGAGCTTCCGGCCACCCGGCGGGACATTCACGAAACCCCAATCCGCTGTCTTCGATCACTAGCAGATCCGGAATCTCGTTGGCCCGATGAGCAGCATAGTCCCATATCCCAGGCTCGTAGCTGGTCCACTCCGCAAGACGGAATGCCGACTGACTATTCCCGCTGCCTTGCTGCTGCCAAACCGTCCAAGCCCGCGTGATTGGTGCTTCTGGTTTTTCCAGGAGCACCGGATCGAGCGTGATGCCATCGACTGTGGCCACTTCCGGAGGGATAAGTGCCTGGAGAAACTGCGTAATTAGCGCGGAGCCGCCCGGCTGCACACTCAGGCCGACCTTGGGCGCCGGCTGGTTGGGCATCCAAAAGAAAGGCCCGAGCCCCGGTTCGGTCTCTTTGCGGATGGTCATCCAGTCCACCGTCGGATCGCCGCAGACTTGAATCACACGTTTGTCCATAAAGTCCTCCGGTTTTTGCTGTTGAGCCGTTGCGCGTGAATGGCACCCTTTACGTTCCATTCTCTTCCGTTCCGATCGGGTTTCAGCGTTCGTGGAAGATTCCAATCTGTGCCAACACTGCTTGCAAGAATGGGAGCAGCTGCAGAATCGTGATGAGGATTCGTAGCTACCCTCCAGTACGCCACTGCGGACTGGCGTTGGGGGAGCGAAAGAAGCGTTCTTCTTAAGAATGCTTCCCGCCCCCCTCCCGTCAATGTCGATGATCACGGGAAACCGTGATCGTGGTCACCGAGAGGAGAAGAGCAGCACACGGGACAAGCAACCAGGAAGTTCGAGCCTAAGCGACGCGATCTCAAAGTGTGTGAGGATTTGTTTCAGGCTGCATCTCATCGCTCTTGGGCAAAGGTGCAGCCAGCCAAGACCACAGGGGGACTCCAACTGAGCTATAGCCATGAGTTTGGCGGAGATGACATTTGGCAGAAACACGACCGCTCCTGCACGGGTCTGAGAACCAGACTTCTGCTGGAGCGGCTCGGGTTTGGAATCCACGCGCAACTCTCCACTGACAGTGGACTCACTGGGTTCGTTTGGTAAATGGACTGTCTGAGTTGTCCGCTTTTTCCTCCAGGAGCGCGTTTTGATATTTTTTTTTGCCCCAGCGAATTTAAGGATGGCTTCCAGGAGTTTGATGGCTTGAGCCGTGTCAAGCCATGATTTCCTCGGAATCAAGCCACATTCGAAGCGGGACGGCTTAGTGGCTTGTCCCGCTCGGCTGGCCCCCACGTCGGAAGCGACTTCGAAGTGATCCGCGGGCCTTCCTACTACAGGAGCGAGCCGCTCAGTGGCATTTGCGCACGACGTGTTCGACGAAGTCCGAGCAGGTCTACCCGACCGATTCTCCGCGTTTATCCCGTTCATGCGGGCACGGACCTTAGGGGTCGTCGGAACCATTCCCTGATTGGGCGGCGCGAGCCTCTTCCAGCTTGCTCAGGCGCTGTTCGTGGTCTGTGAACCGGATCGAATCGATGATCAAATCCAAAAGCCGAACCAGCGCATGCGTGTCGCGTTGAGTTCGCTTCCCGGAATAGACTTCCTCGAACAATCGTTTACTCCTCTCGTGCACCGACTTCATCGTATCGAGAGACGGCAGCGGATCGGCTGTCTCCGCAGATACATGCCGCTTGCTCCGGCCCCCCTTCCGCCCCAGCTCCGATGCCAGATTCGGATTGCCGTGAAACAGGCACCAGCCGTTTGCCACGGCGGCCGCGCGGCAGGGCTTTCCCTCCTTCGTCTTGGCTCGGCATTGACTATGGTTGCGCTTTTTTTTCACATTCCTCCTTGTTCCAAATTCATTTCTGCAGACCTGCCCAACCTAATTCAAGTCGTCGTCAGACTTGGTCGGGCTCTCTAGCGCCCGCCGCCACCGTAGCGGCGATCTATTTCTCGCTGCATCTCGACGATCCGGTGACGTGCCTTTCCCCCGTAGTAGGTGATGGTGGGGGTATCTTCCTCCTGCTCCTCGCGCATGATCCGGCCGTACTGAAACACTGTGCTGGTCATGGCTTGGTCGGGATCGACACCCTTCCTTTTCGCCTCCTCCAATGTAGCTTGGATGCGTTCGCTCACGCGCTGCCCGCGCGGCTTCCGACTGGGCTCGGGCTGCATCATCAGAAAATACTTCATGGCGTCGCGGGCGTGATTGTCTTTGTCGACAATCGCTTCGGAAGTGTTGCGGCAGAGAAGCTGTTGGGCCGTCAGTTTGGTCCGGCGCGCGACCATCAGTTCCCACAACAAGTTCGGGCAGCCCCAGTTATAGAGTCCGGGCTGGGGCTTGTCGACATAGAGTCCTCTCGGGCAGATGATCCGCACTGAGGGCGCACGGTGCTCCAAATCCGACCAGTGCGAATGCAAACGCAGGGCAAAGCTCACATCGGAAGCATCGCCGCCGCCGAAGGGTACGAGGTTGGCCACGCCTTGATCCCGGTAGAGGTCGGCGTAGGACTTGGCCCGCTCGGGCGCGTGACCCGGGCGCTGCTCCTGCTGCTGGGTTAGCGGAAAGATGCTGCGGTCCGACTGGATGCCCAGCGAACCCGCCTCCATGCGGTCAAAGTCGTACATGCGCTGCATCAAGGGGGCGTGTTGCCAGATTTCCCGGCCGGGCATGTAATACTCGCCGGCGTAAATGATCGTGCCATCGAAGTCGACGTAGGCGCGCAAGAGGCATGTAGGGTTGGTTTTGCCGTGGTCAAAGCCGCCGCCCACTTCCCACTCCCGCGATCGCTCCACGATGTCGGTGATCTCGTCTTGGCCTTCGATCACGATCTTGTTCCAGTAGGTGAGCAAGACGTCGGCAAACACGCGCTCGCCGCCACCCGCCTCGTCCACAATCTCCTGCTCGCGGTCCCACGCAGCCTGCGAAGGGTAAGCTTTACGCTCCGAGATTCTCCATTCAGGGCGGAGTTGGGGATGACGATCGGGATGGGCCGAATAGTGGAGCCTAGCCACATTAACGCCATTGGCGGTCTTTCGGAGCGTCAGGCCGGGCATCACCTCCAGCGAGGTTTGCGCTGGCAGCGTTTTCAGTTCGTCAGCAATCTCTCGGGCACGCGTCATTACACCCCCTCCTGGTTTCGCACGATATCGTGCCGGAAATCCGAGTACCAGCCGGGTCCGGCCGAAGAGTTGAAAACGATCTTGCCTTTTACCGCAGCCAATGACTCGGCGTAACATTCGCCCGCGTCGGCCTGGAAGCTCGATTCATCGTTGAGATATCCCCAGGGATGGAAGGAGCGGATTTGATTAGCCCCGCCGGGGATGCCTACGATATAGCTTCCATTTTCGAAACAAAGTTCGAATCTCGACTGCCGCAGCATCGGCTTTGCGAGGGGGATTTCCTCTTTGATGCGGGGGGCGGAGTTGGTCCAGAGAGTTTTGGCGTATTTAATGAGCTGGACTACTTTGTCTTCCTTCTGCGTCTGAAAGAGAATTCCGCACGAAGGCATTGTCATGGCAAAGCGTTCGAGGTACGCGACGCACGCCCAAGACAGCATCATGTCTCGAGACTTTTCCCACAATGTGATGCGCCCCAAGTCCATGATCTCGAAGCTATGCTTGAAGTATTCGTACTGGGGGAACGGTTCCATCGGATACGGCCGCCCCTCATTTTCAAAATGCTCGTTATAAGTTTTCGTATGACTCGTGGTCCAGGTAAGAGGGTCTTGGATCGCCTTCTGGACCCAAGGAGAAAAGCCCGAGTTCTGTCTTCGCCGGGCGTCCTCCTCACGAGCCTTATCTTTTTCCACTCTCCGTAATCTGCGTTCAAACGCATCCATTGCGAAACTCTCCGTCGCGACATCTCGGCAGGCCACTCTACTGCACACCGTGGAAGGCCATGCCGCCTTTCCGCGTGTAGATAGGCGCCATTTTTTCTAACTGGGGGAGGCTGTCAGCGCAGGCAAAGCACGTTGTTGCGGCCACATTCTCCTTCTATTCGCCATCATTTGCAAACGATTTTTTGGTGCAGTATCTGTTCCGTAACAGGCTCGTGCGGAATCCGAACACATCGGAATTCGCCAAAGAATCATTCGTCGCCTCTGATCAAAATAGTCTCATTTGAGCCCAACTGTGACTAGTATTAATGATACAGTGCCATTGGTCACATACCATTGGTTACGCATGAGGCCTGAAAAATGAAACGTAAAAGGGTGGCAAACCGAAAGCTTGATGAAGGGCAGCATCAATCCTTTACACCGACAGGGGAAGAGGATCGTATCGTGCTCATCGAGTGGCTGAATGCTGCTGTGGGTACAAAAAGTTACGAACGAGTGAGCAAGCTGATTCGGAACATCCGCGCAGCCGATGCGGCAGTTGACTCCGCGCTCCGCGACGGTGTCTTCGTTCGCGTGGGAAGGCCCGGAGATATCTTTCCTGCTGTGAAACGCCGCCGGAGGCGCGAAGTGGATAAATTACTTCGACCTGTTGCTCGAACATTTGCTGGGTACGTTTTTCATCCAAGATTAACCTGCATACTTCTTGACAAGCGGCGCTGGTGGTTTGATCTCTGCGGTGAACCGGTACGAAGCGATTACAAATTCATTCGGCCTAACGGGCGCCGTGTCTACGAAGCTGATGCTGTTTTTGGAGTTCTTCGACTCGCATCCTACGGGTTCTTAGACAGAATCAGGGAGTGCCTTACGTGTCAGAAATGGCTCTACGCTCATCCCTCTCACAAGAAGTTCTGTAACTCGGCCTGTCAGCTGAAGTATTTTGCTTCCAGCCCCAGGCAAAAGGAAAAGCGAGCGGCGTACATGCGTCGTTACCGCATCGACCAAAACAAAATGGAACGCGCACTACCAGTTGCGCGACAGCCTAGAAGCGACTAATCGTCCTGTACTGGTGCTTGCGCTCATTGAGAATTGGTCGGCAAGTGCATTGTTTCTATGCTGTCGGACCCGCGCGGAGGTTGGTCATTACTTCCCAGCAGGGCGTTTGTGGATCGCGTCATGTTTGTTTCCGGGTTGGCAGCCACTCGAAAGAGGTGTTCCATCCACACGTTGCGGCAGCGGTGTTAGAAAACCTGCCCAGAATTGCACGCGTGGAAACTCCGTAAAGACCAGCCCTCTTGATTTCCACGCATGGCGTTAGGAATGTGTAGTTTTCTAATCCGACCAGAATATTTGGAAATGCACCGTACACGTGGCGGCATCAATGAAGGTTTTCACTTTCCGCCAAGCATCATTCTATCGCTGACACAGTCGACGGTAGTTTTTTCAAGTTCTCGAGCCTTCGTCTTGGTGCACGCCGTCGGTTGCGTCCGGCAAATTGAGGGTCTGTTCACAGATGTGTGGCGACCGAATCGAAAACCTACACCAGCTTTCCAGTGCAAGTCCGAGCCAGAGCAAAGCCGCAACTGGGCTCGGGGATTCTGACAACTGCCAGCACACCGCATTATCTAGAACGTGAATTTGCGTGCGGAAAAGGGACACTTGGAACTGGTTTTCCGAGAAAAGCACAGAGCATGTCCCAGCCTTCACCGGCGCAGATATCGAGGACTAGAAGCTGCGCCGGCCTATCGGCAAAACGATCCATTACCGCTTTCACGTGACGATGATAGGCGTTAAGAAAAGCGCCGCGGTCCCATTCCAAGACTCCGTAGGTCCTAAGGCGCACCTCGCGTTTCCATTCCTCGTTAGGAGCCGGACCAGCGAAGAACGCCTCGGTTGACGCGAGCCATGAACGAACATCGCGCACAGTCAAAATGAACTGCGAATCCGGGTAGCGCACGTCCAACTCTAGGAAACTACAAGCCACCGAGGTGTCCGCAGCCGCGTCGTAATCCTGAAAAAGGTCGGTTAGGAGATGCAACGGCGGATAATGAATCGAGCGAAACCCAAGCAGGCCAAGCGCCAGATGCAACGATCTTGTCCCCGTTCGAGACAAACCGATTCCAAAGGCTTTTCGCTGCGCCCGCCTCCGCTGCTCTAACGAACGAGACAAATCACTGCGTCCTTCTCGGAACAATCAGGTGCCTAACGACGACGAAGAATCCTCTGCGGCCAACCCAAGATTCAAAATCGAGTTCATAATAAAAGGACATGTGTGCCTCTCGCAACACCAGTCAGTCGTCTTTCGATTGCGGTGGGGTTTGCAAGCGACAGCGCCTGTTGGCTAGCGCTTTAGATCCTGCGTCGCTTCGTAATCATCACGTCAGTAAGGCAATGACAGCACGATGCACGACATGACAACGGAGCTAGGGGAAGCAGAACCATTTCTGGTTGCGAAATGTTCCCGAGCACCCCTCCTTGGCGGCAGTTTGCGCGATAAATATCCCCGCTCCCTTTGACAATGAGAAGTTCGACACCGGCTCTGCACTCCCAGCCATACCAGTGATTCATGTCGCGGGCCACGATCTCCGCAGGGGTGAACGAAAGCGAGCGGCCACTTCGATCAACAAGCTGCATTCGACCCCTGCATGAATCGACGTACCGTCTCTTGCGCCCCGAGAATGGGGATTTTCCAAGGAGTTTCAGCTCGCTTTCGGAATAAGGATATAACTGCGATCCAAAGTTAAGGAGCAGCGGTTTTAGTGATACGCTCACGGTGGGGTGGCTCTCGTAAAGTCGGCGCGCAATCTCGAAACAGCGATGCGAAGAGAGCGGTGGCATCGGGATGTTAATGTGAACATCTGCGCAGCGTGCAACCAGATCGACAACTGAGGAAAACGCTTTCTCTTCGGCGAATTCAAGATGGAAAGTGAGGACGAAAAAATCGACCCACTCGGCAACCTGTCCATAGTAATCAAGCGACCTGCTCCCGTTTGAAAGCAAAGATACTCTGCATCCGCTTTCCTTAAGGGTTTTCACGATGAGCACGAAGTCAGGATGAAAAGTTGCTTCTCCGCCGGTGAACTGAACTCTCAGGCCACGATGTTGACGCTGACAGTGAGAATTCGCTATTGATGCAAACCGCAGGACCTGCTCTGTGTTCTGCCAGGCGAAGCGCCCATTGTGAAGATCAGCGGGACAATAACTGCACCGGTAATTGCATTTCGTTCCCAGTGTCCAATCGATATGAGTGAAGTCTGCCGCCTCCTTGCGCTCGTGCTCAAGCGCGACGAACTCCGTCACTTCACTCACAATGGTCATCTGAAACTCGGCCGCCTTGGGGACCGATGTTAACAAATTGTTTTACGTCCTTGCCACTTCAGCGGAATAGGAAGTAAGATCTCGTGTCCATGGAAACTCCAAGCGCTTCGAGGTTCGTACACGCCCTTCTGACACGCTTCAACGTCCGCATGGGTGCGAATGAGCTGCCGTCCAGTGACTGGCTTCTGCATCGCCTGGATCTGTTCAAGCGCTTCTGCCTCGAGTCGGTTCGCGCTCAAACAGTGCAAAACTTTGTCTGGATTGTATTCGTCCACTCTTCAACCCCAAAGGTCATCGTTTCTCGCCTGAACGAACTTTCAACAATTCGGACCTTCGAAATGATATTCGTCGACATCCTGACCCCCGAAGCGCGACATACCGCGTTGGCACCCTTCTTAGATCGTCGCGCTGCGCTGATAACGTCGCGCCTGGACAACGACGACGCTATACGGAATGATTTTATGAAAGAAGTTCAAGATAGTTTCTCAACCGACATCCCGTACTTTATCAACTTCCCCAAGGGTTACGTCCTTGACGAAATCAACGGCATTTATCTATCCCACAAGAAAAGTAACGCGTTCATTTCATTGGTTGAGTTTTCGGCGTCACCCACGACCACATTAGGCGTCAACCATGCACGGGCGTCCTGCCTCGCCCCCGTTAAAGAAATCGGTTCCGAACCTATGTGGATTCAGGTAGTCCATAAGCACAACCTCCGTAACAAAGTGAGGCCCGCCGACTTGCCCATTGATGCGATCGATTCGCGATTTAAATTTCAACGGTCTTGCATTCAGTCTGGGGGAACAAACGAAGAGGCAGAGGCGGTCTCGAAAGCGCATCCTGAGTAATTATAGAGGGCAGCCATGCCGGCTTCTAGGGACTGAGCTCGAGTTGACATAACAAAGAATCTGTCTTTCTTAGAGACTTGCGAACGGTCTGCAATTACTGCTAAATTCACACTTTTGTCCGAAAGTCACGGGGACCGAGGTCAGCCAAAATGTCAACTCCGAAGGCATTCTCGGACGATCTCTGCGCGATCACGTGCTTTTATAACCCTTCAAACTACAGAACAAAACTGGCTAATTACGAGAGATTTCGTGCTGAGCTTGTTTCCGGGTTGCGGTTGCTGACCATCGAGTGTGCGTTCGGGGACTCCGATTTCGTGCTCGGGAATGAAGACTGCCTGCGCGTCCGCGCAGAGCAAGTTCTATGGCAAAAGGAACGGCTTCTCAATATCGCGGCCCGCCATGTGCCGTCCCGTTGCAGAAAGATCATCTGGCTTGACTGTGATTTGATTTTTGAGAACGAAGAGTGGCCCCAACTCACTTCGAGTTTGCTCGACGCTGCAGCGGTTGTTCAGCCGTTTTCCCAAATTCTGCGCCTGCCCCGCGGAGCCGACTTCGATGTAGGGCACAATGAGCGGTGGGCGTCCTTCGCGGCGGTTTATGAAGCCAATCCGAACCTCATGATTCTGGGCCGCTTTGATGAACATGGCCATACGGGATTCGCTTGGGCGGCGCAGCGGGAACTGTTTGACCGAATTGGCCTCTATGACGCTTGCGTGTGCGGAAACGGCGATCATATTATGGCGCACGCATTCTGTGGCGATTGGGACTCATCTTGTCTGTTACGCTACTTCGGAGGAGAGTCCGCCCACCTCAAACACTTCCAAGGGTGGTGTGAACGTATCTATCCGCTCGTAAGAGCCCAAGTGAAAGCTGTGCCCGGCACTGTTCGCCATTTGTGGCACGGGGAGGTGAGGGATCGTAATTACGTTGCCCGTAACTCGGAGCTGGTGCGATTGGGTTTCGATCCGGATAGGGATTTGGCGAGTGATGCGTGTGGCTGTTGGAAATGGTCAGGCGAAAAAGCGCCGGAATTAGAAAAATGGGCTCGTTACTACTTCGCTGCCAGACAAGAAGACGGAAACCTCGCTGACATGGCACAGATACAAATAGCCTCAACATGAATTGTGAATAATGAATCGAAAATGTGACGATTAACGCTGCCCAACATTACCGCGACCCCGGTGATTTATGTGTCATAACCTGCCTGTTCAATCTGGGCGCCTCCAGGGCAAAGATGCACAATTTCTTGAGGTCGTCATCACCTCTCCGGCTGGGCACAATACCTTTGCTGGTAGTGGAATGCGCTCACCCGGATCTCCCTTTCGAGCTTCCAGCCTCGGCAGGTGTTATGCAAGTTCGAAGCAGAGCAAATCTGTGGCAGAAAGAGCGTCTCTTGAATTGTGCCATCGCTCAAATCTCTCAACGGTTCAAGAAGATTGCATGGTTGGATTCGGACATACTTTTCGAAAATCCGGATTGGGCTGTGGAAGCATCGAAAAGGCTTGATCGGTCGGCGATTGTCCAGTTATTCGATTCCGTCATTCGCCTTCCCCGAGATCAGACGTCCTACTCTGGCGAAGGCCAGATTTGGGAAGGCTTTGCATCGGTATATGAGGAGCACCCAAACGCGATGCTGCACGGCGATTTCGCTGTTCACGGACATACCGGGTTTGCCTGGGCCGCCAGAAGTGAGGTCCTTTCCTCGTCGCTGCTCTATGACGGCGCCATCGCCGGCGGTGGCGATCATATTATGGCGCATGCGTTTTGCGGTGATTGGGAATCGCCGTGTTTGACCAAGATGATGGGTAAAGGCAGTGATTGGCACCAGCACGCTGCACGATGGGCGCGGGAGATATACCCGTTGGTCGAAGGCAAGGTGGGTTCTGTGCCGGGCGCGCTACTGCACCTCTGGCACGGCGAACCCAGCTCCAGACGCCATTTAGAACGCCATCGTATTCTCCGTGCCTGCAATTTCGACCCTGGCGCCGACCTACGGATTGCTTCCGACGGCTGCTGGGAATGGTGCAGTCAGAAGCCCGATCTGCATCGAAGCATCAGCGAATATCTCTCCTTGCGCCAGATCGAGGCTGATTAACCTCGCTCAGGCTGGATTTGATAGTGTTTGCTCACGCTTGCTTTGAATCCACCGGCGACCGGATGCGTCTATGCTACCGATGTCTATCGGGCCGCCTATAGCAGATTTACAGCGCCGCGTCATTTGCGCTGACGCAAATGCTCTCAGGATCGCGGCTGCCGGACCCTCGTGAAACTCAGCCATGCTCAAGGTGCCCTTGTCTGCGACGCAACTTGTCATGCCCCGCCAGTGAACCACGGGTTTTCGTACCTTTCCAAAGAGTCTGGATTTTACAACCGGCCTTTCCAGGAGGATCTCATAAGTGCGCTTGCCCGTGCGATGACTTGAATGTCGCAACTCCAGGGCGAAGAAGCTTACGTACCCGTCCGAAGACCGGTCCAGGTAGACCAACTCCGCCAACCTGTTTGATCGCGACTGGGTGTGCCTGAATGGTTCATCCAAGTCGCCTCCGAACCGCTTCCAAATGGGAGCTACTGCACACTCGACGGCTTCGGCAAAAGCGCTGGCGATGTTCTCTGGTTTTGGTTGTGCCCGGAGGGGCGCGAGTTGGCTTACGATTACGGGCAACTCAAACGTTGCTTCATCGATCACTGTTCTTTCCCGGTCGTTGAAAACTGTGCGGGTAAATCGCAGCAGCCCGGAAAAACCACACAGAGCACTTGAGCCGATCCCAATCACCTTTTGGGCCATGTCGGCCAATGGTGGGCGCAGGCCGGCGTAGCGGCTGTCGGCAGCCATATAGACGGCTTCGGGATTGAGTGCGCACATTAGCAGGGTGCCACCCCATGCGCGCAGCACAGTCCGGTTGCCTGTCTTTTGCGTTCTCGCTGTCATGGATTGAGCCAGCACTGAGGCCCGTGTGAAATGCGAAGGGATGCCTTCGACATAAAGGCCTTCCGTTCTCAGCCCATTCTTTGACCCTAACACATAAGAGTCCGTACGGGGCACCAATATCACCAATATCAAAGAGATTTGCAGTATCGAGAATTTATTTTGCACCAGCTCTGAACAAGTCTATTTGCGGTGAGGGAACTTGCTGTCAGCCGACAAGAAGAGTAGCATCGCGCGGATCAGATCTTTCGACATCGGAAGCTCTCACTAAGAGTCTCAAAGGTTTTAGTGCGGTTGACATAGGGGATGCTAGTCTCAAGCGCGCTCGTATGAACGACAACCTCCTTTCCAAAATCGCCGACCGAATTGATCGTAGCGCCGACCGGCTGCGATTTACCGGGAAAATCGCGGACGCCGAGGCCTGTTCAGAAGCTGCCTCTCGCATCCGAGAGGGGATGTCCGTCGAGCAGGCGCGGGCACTCGAAGCACACTTCATGCTTGGCGTCTCGAGTGGTGTTCGGACTCGACTGTCTGCGCTGAGCGGTTCAGGAGAGTATGACAGCGATTCAGCAGCGACGCCAGGTCAGCCGGAAGGAGCGAATAGCTTATCGCTATCGCTTAGCTCACCCGACTTGCCTCCGGCGGGCCAGCCAGGGCAGGCCAGCATGGGCATGGAGACGATCTCTCAAAACATGCAGTACGCCGCTGCCCTGTCGCAGGACTCGTATGTCGACCCTTACTCCGGCGCCCAATATCCAACCAACCCCCTGCTCACGGATCCCATGAAAGGCGGGCCATCGCCCTATTACCCCGGCGGTCGGAGTGTCAATTCGTACAATGCTAAGTCACCCGCCGCTTCCCCCAGCGGGCAGACCCCTGACCTTTACAAGGCTTTCCAAAACTTCAGCGCATACTCAGCTCCCAGCAATGGCTTCGACAGCGGTGTATCGCCGTTTTTTCCAGGCAGAGTAGCGCTCGATCCATCGCAGATGCTGGCCTCTATCGGACTGATTACGCCGCCACCCGACTCGATCGCTTCCGGTAACGGTTCGACATACATGCCGCTCAATGTAGTACAGGACCAATTACAGGGCCAAACGCCAAACGTGGTCCGGAGAAATGGCGAAGATGATCTTCATTATCTGGTAACCATCGACAACGTTCTATACGACGCGTATTTTAACGACTCAAGCAAGCAGATACCGCTAGACACGGTCGAACTCGTACCCGTATCTCAATCCTTTTCGGATCCAACCGTGTCCATTGCCCTTCTGCCGGTACAGCCCATCCCCCCGGCGGCCGCTCCGGCTCAAACTCGGCAAGCCGCCGCACCGCCCGCCCCCCGCATCCCATCGAGTGCCGTGCTTCCGTTTTACCTTCCACCAGCTAAGGGTGATATTTTTACGCTTGTCCAATACCACGATACTGGGAATACTTTCCTCAATTACGGGGTCAATTGGTACTTCGCTTTGGCGAATCTTTCCGGTGCCATTCTTAATTTGCCCGGCGAGATGCTCGCCTCTGCGGAAGATGCCGCTAGAGCGATTGGGTTCAACGAGTCCGAAATCGAAGCGGCTCGGATGTACAACCCGACTCTCGCCGGCCAAGCAGCAATGGAGGTCTTGCCCGGCGCATGGTCGTATTTGGGGCAGGAACTCAGCGCGCTTAACGCGGATCAACGCGGCTCCGTAAATCTTTCTAAGTTGACTGGGATGGAGGGGCCAGGCAGTATTGTCCGCGACTTTTCTATAAACAACATGTCCAAGGCCGCTGCCGCCTATCAGGCCCGCGCCGGCGGACTGCCTCGCGGAGTGGGTTATTACATATACGGACCTTCGGGGCCCGTGCAATTCGACGGGTATATTAATGGGGCGTTGATCGAGACGAAGTACTATGAGTCAGATGGTGTTTTCGTCAAGGCTGCGAACGCCTTCATCGAAAACCCGAACACCAAGTTTGCACAGGAGTGGTACGATGAACGCGTCTTCGGTAAACATGGCACACTCGCACAGGCCGAGCGTCAACTCGCAGCAGCAGGAAACTATCCTGTGGAATGGCGGGTAGCAAGTCAGGAGGCCGCCGTGCTAATTCAGCAGATATTTGGCGCTTTTGGCTTCCACATTCAGGTCGTTTACTTTCCATGAGAAAACCTGTTCTTTGGCATGAATTGTTTTCTATGAGTAACCGTCTTCTTGACGCGACATCCACGCTGTGAGGCACAGTCTATGAACCCTTCTTGGTCTGGTAATACCGTTTCTAGAAATGCTGATGACGAATGTAGCGAACTGACTCACCGCTTGGAATATAAGGTGAGGGTCCGAGGTACCGCGGCCCCGGGGATGTGTCTGTGGGGTTCAGCGGGAATCACTCAAAACACGCCTATCCAGTCGACCGTGCTCCTGACCATCCGCAACGACAAGCATGGCGAGATCATCACTTTCGGTACGCAGGTGGCGGGAGGAACACAAGGAAAACAGCCGACTCAGAGCGTCATCGGCACGCTTCAGCCCGGTGAATGTTTCTCCATTCCGATTCAAGGCATCAGTGGCATCTTCGCCTACTGCGTGCCCGCCACGGGATCGAGCACCAATCCGGAGTTGGAGTCGATTGTCTATTGCGTTATCACCGCCCATTGAGGCACTAATCACGGGGATCGCAGTGTAGCACTATCGCAATCCCCAATAACCTTTGGCGTGGAGGGGAATATGCCTAGCGTTGCTAAGATCGTGAAGTTGCAGGTTATTTCATCGTTATGGGCCAATCTCTGTTTTGAAGTTGGCGGCATTGTCGAAGTATCTAATGTCACTTTGGGTCAGAGCGTTACGCAGTTCGATTTTGCTTCTTTTTATGCAACCCTCGGTGTTGCCACTGAGACGGTTGAGGTGCCAGTTGTAGGGGGAGGGGGGTTAGCAGGGCATCCGGCGGGACCGGGACCAACCAATATTAAGGTTCCAGTTAAAGAGCCTGCGAATCTTCTTGATTCGCAAGACATCCAAAACGGGTCGAGTGCGTCGACGCTGATGGCCTTACGCGCAGAGCCTATTAAGGCGGTATTGGACAAAGCATGTGCCCTTCGCGCAAATGCCTTCTACGGACGGTATAACAATCAGACGGCGATCATTGCGCAAATGCGCCAAAATTATTCGTTCCCGAATCCGCCATACCAGCCAAGTCCGACCTCGAAGCCAGGATATCTAGCTACTTTAAGCGGTCTCGCTACGCAGCAATACCAGGCCCTTACGAATGCGTACAAGTTGGACTCCATAAGAAACAGCACGGGAACCAACCAAGGCGTAGTCCAATCAACTACAAGCACCCTTCAATCAGCGACAGTAGCACCGAACGTGTCGAGCATAAGCACGTCGAGTGACGCGAAGGGAAACGTGACAGGGAATGTGGTTACGAACGAAGGCATCGACTTAGACAACCCAAGCATCCCACTGCCCCAGCAGCCAGCCGGATTCAATTTTCCAAACGTCCCAAGTGATCCCAACGCGGTGCTGCAAGCTCAAAATATGACCTATACCGACTACGGCTTTCGGGTTCCATACATTGAGTGTCAGGCCCAGAACGTGCGTGCTCAAATTAGTCTTATGGATGAGCAGTTTGCACAGTTCGTAGCTGGACAATCTCTTCCTAATCTGGAAAACGTGTTTCAAAATGAATTGCTGGCCATCGATATGGACGTTAAACGGTTACAGGTGGCCTATCTCAACACGATTCTGATGTCACCGATTACCGGGGTCGTTACCGGTGTTTACAAGAACGTTGGGGATCGGGTTCTGCCCGGTGAGACCGTCGTCCGCGTAGAGAACACGAGTTCGGTGTATCTCGTCGGAGTCCTGATCTACCGCGGAGTGATATCTCTACAGGCGAACGTGAGCATACAAACAACCCTTTTCAGTGCATCGACGGCAACGACTATCACAGGGACCGTCGTCGCGGCACGTGGTGATCAATCCGGTGACGATCGCTGGGAAGTGGTTTTCTTGTGTCCTAATGGCACTTCCGGGAACCCCACTCTGCCGGTCAACTACTATTTTGATTATGACGAAGTCACGTCTATCACGTTCTCGTGAGGCAAGATAGACGAATTACCAGGACTCTCAAACTGGCAATTCGCGAATGACTTTGTGAAAGTGACCTGCCCCCTGCTTTCGTTCACGTAAGAATACGACAAATTTCAGTTGAACCGCTCCCATTTTCTGTCACAAGCGAGGTTAGAGGTTTTGGGGCAGTGTAAGTCCTTTCTCCCGCTGTTGACGCGGGTTTCGCGCACTCCAGAGGCTCCATCAAGAGACTCTGGAGTGCGCGCCCCAGCAATGTACTAGCTTTCGTCTGGTGCAACGCCGCAAACGCTGCCGGCGTCCGATCCGCCAGCGAACTGTGCGGACGCTCGTGGTTGTAATGCTCGCGAAACTTCGCCAGCTTCCGCCGCGCGTCGTCCAGCGATACGAACCATTCCACGTTCAAACACTCATCGCGCAGCCGGCCATTGAAGCTCTCGATGAATCCGTTCTCCACGGGTCGGCCGGGCCGAATGAAACACAACTGCACATCGTTGGTCATCGCCCAAGCTTCCAGCGCACGCCCCGAGAACTCACTCCCGTTGTCCACGGTGATGCTCTCGGGCAAATGGCCTCGTTCCTGTCGTGCGTGTTCTAGCGCCTCCGCCACTTTCATCCCCGTCATGGAACGATCTGCTTCCAACCCAACGCACTCCCGCGTGAACTGGTCCACCACCGTCAGGATGCGGAACGAACGCCCATCGGCCAACTTGTCGCTCACGAAATCCATGCTCCAGCACTGGTTCGGTCGCGCCGCTACGCCGCTTGGAACTGGCCGTCGCCGCGCCATCTTCCTGCGCTGCTTCGTCCGCACGATCAACTCTTCCTCTCGATACAATCGGTAGATGCGCTTCGCGTTTACGTGCCAGCCTTCGCGTCGCAATAGCACGGTCAAGCGACGATAGCCGTAGCGCACATGCATCCCGGCCAAATCCCGCAAGCGATGCCGCAACACTTCATCGAATACCTTCCGGCTCTCGTACCGCAACGTCCCGATCGCCAGCTTCACGATCCGCGCCGCGTGCCGTTCGCTGATCCGATAGGCCTCCTGCGCCCAGCGCGCCAACTTCCGACGCGCACGAGGCCTTATAGCTTTTTTGAGACGATGTCCTGCAGGATCTGCCGATCCAGGCTCAGATCGGCCACCAATCGCTTCAGCCGCCCCACCTCATCCCGCAACTGCCGCAGTTCACGCAGCTCGCTTACCCCTACCCCCGTATATTTTCGTTTCCAGAGATAGTAAGTCGCCTGGCTGATCCCGATCTTGCGGCAAACGTCATCCACGCGCGCCCCCGCCTCGACCTGCCGCAATACCGCCACGATCTGCTCTTCCGTGTGACCACTCTTGGGCATCGTCCTCGTCTCCTGTTCCGGACTCCTGCCCCAGCTTACCTCTAATCTCCTCTGTGTCAGTTTTTGGGTTTTGGGTCATAGGCGATTTCGTGGCAACTGCAGGCGTCACTCTGCCGTTGGCGTTGTGACTGTAATGGTCGAGCCAGACGCGCACTCAGCGCGGCAGTTCGCGCCAACTGCAAATGCGCCAACGGACCGAGTACTGAATTCGCCATGACACTGCGATGGTCGAGCATTTTCTGGAAATCCGCGCGGCTGCGTGTTTGCGAAAACGATGCCGCATGGTGGGCAGGATAATGGCGCTTGAAGGACGAAGCTATAGGCAGGAGTTGCATTATCGACTACAACTTCAGGCCTGGTCGGGGTTGCGAACGAACTTACCCAGCTCGGAGATCTTCTGACGGACGGTCTCCGGTTCATAACCTTTACTCCACCCAAAACCAAAAGTCGAAGAGCGCCGCCGGAGATGCTCGCTTCCCCAGCAGAAGCGGTTCGGTCGCTTCTGAATTTTCCCTCAAGAATGTTATCCACGATTTGACATTTCTCTTGAGGTGAGCAAACGCATCGCCCTCTACGGAAACAGTCTTCTGGAACAAGTCAATCAATTGATCGGACGTCGGGGCGATCCGCTTCTTGCAGAACTCTTTTTTTAAAGCTCGCCGAAGTTGCCGTATTTCGTGCACGTTCTCTTTCTTGAAGAGATGTAGGTTGGGATCGTCGATTGGTGGAGGCTTCGTCTTCTGGAAGCGCCGAGCGGACGTGGCAAACGCCCTCCCGTATTGTTCGAATAATTCCGGCCCGTTGGGTTTAACATCCCACTGGTCGAAGCGCCAGTGTACGAACTGGCTCAAACCCATTCGCCATCCCATGGTCTCGGCCTGCCTAAGAATAAGTGCATCGAGTTTCTCGAGAGCATTTGGAGAAACGGCGTCCGGCCAATGAAATTGATCGCGTTCGGCTTCTGGGAGGATCTTGATCCAAATGTCTCCCAGTTCTATATCGATGAGGGTACCTAACTGTTCCGGGGATGGCGGGTAGGAACGAGGGATCCGGCTAATGATCTCGGGAACAGGGCCCAGCACAGCAGTTCCTCGCTTCTTGCGGGACAGGGTCTTCATGACTGCGATTTTAACCGGGTTTCGAATCTGACCAAAGAAATTGCGCAATCCCACTCCGCATGGGAACTCCCGCTCCAAAACCCAAATGACAGAGGCTAAATCTTTCAAAAGTTCGCGACCAGTACTGCCTCATCACTCGACAGCACTGATTTAATTTTCGATTCGGCGCCGGTGAGGGCTCGGTCCAGTTCTTTACGGAACCATGGCCGATGGGCTCGTTCGGGGGTGGGCGAGTAGGCAATCCGCCCACTCTGAAGCCTTCAAGTGCCCATCGAAGAAATAGCCTCTTGCGGGCCGGTGTCAATACGATGAGTTGAATCTGAATCGTATGTGTACTCAATTTGCTCCCAACAACTCCTCTTGTGGATGTCGCCACACATCGGGAGCGGGACTCAGAGAGCATACCGAGTCATTCATTTGCTCGGGAAGAGTCGACACACTCGGATTAGAACGTAAGAGCTCGCAGATTGATCCAGGCCGCATGACGGGAGCGGCGCACCTAGGCGTTTGAGAAAGACAATAGCCGGATTTTTTCACGTCGTTCTTGCGCGTTGTAGCGGGCCCCGCGAAGGCTGTTTCGTAAGAAGATCGTCGCGCGTTATTGTTTGGTTCTGTTCTTTTGCTTAGCGACCAGGCGTTGCATAAACTTTGCTCCTTCTTTCTTGTAGGCCTCCACTCCTTCTTGCAAAAGCATTTCGCAGACCTGCGTTATAGTGCGCTGTTCCTCGTCCGCAATCTGCTGGATATCGCGCCTGAGATCGGGGTTGACTCGAAACACCAAGAAACCTGTTTTGGCCACCTCAGAAATATAGCGTTGGATACATAGCATAAACAATACAAATTTCTACTTGCATTACATGTATTCATATGTTATACATCTAGAGCAAGGGAAATGGAGGCATATGTATCGTTCAGCGTTCAACAAGCTCAATGTGAATCAAAAGACTCGCACTCAAAAAAACCTACTGCGAGAAAACATAGCCGCGGCACGAAAAGCATTTAGCTCACCCCTTTCTGGTGTTGTTCGCAGCGGCCTGGAAAGGTTAACGAGAGAATTTTGTCTTTCGGTCAAAAGAGGCGATCTCCAGATTATCGCCGGCAACTGGTACGTGACCCACACAGGTCTTGTTAGTCTGGCTCGACGTAAGAAATGCCGTGGGATACATGTCGAAGCGGTTGATTCGCTCTGTAATTCCGCGACGAAACGCTATGTGCTTAAAGCAACGGTCTACCCCTCGAAGAGTTCGTCTGGCTTTGTCGGCTACGGTGACGCCGATCCATCGAACGTCTCTTACTTGGTTCTCGGCGCCGAGATGCGTGTTGCCGAAACACGGGCCGTCAATCGTGCCCTGCGCAAGGCCTACGGCATCGGCATCTGCTCCGTCGAAGAGATAGGATCTCTGGCCGAATCGCCCGAGCCGCGTCGAGAGTCGAAGAAATTGCCGCCACAACCCAGCAATGGAAATAACGGCAGCCCAAAGGTTCGCGACCGCCTCTGCCAGATCATTCGCCAACATCAACTCGATCCCAACTTGGTCAAGACCTACGCTATCGATTTCTGCGGCGTAAAGGCTCTTCGCGATGCAACTCGCGAACAAGTCGAAAACTTCGTCATGCATGTGGCGGACTGGGCCGAGAAAGACCGCAATGCCCTGCTGTGCCAACTCAACAGCTATCTGGGCCAGAAAGAAGGTGCCGCATGAAGCGCCAAATCACCGGCTTGCACGCTTCCGATCGCTGTGCCGCTGACCAGATCCCGGACGGAGTCTTTCTGGTTCGGGTAGGACGAGTCCAGTTTCGGCGGCAGGCGCAAAAGCCTTACTACGCGCTGAATCTCGCCATTCTTGAGCCCAGCCGATTTGCTGGCCGTACGCTTTCGAGTCGTCTCTATTGCACTCCGAAAGCCCTGTGGAAGCTGAACTGGTTCCTGCGCGACTTTGGTTATGACAGCGAACTGCTCGGACGCGATGAGGTTGATGAAACTCAGCTCGCCGGCCTGAAGGGCGTGGTCAAGATCAGCCACATTGTTTTCAACGGTGCCTCCCTGATCCGCCTCGACGGTTTTGCTCCTGCCAGCCGTTGGGAAGAGCTTTCACCGTCGAATCTGGATAGCCCGCAGGTTGCGTGAATGACCTACAGCTACACACAAATCAGTCAATACCTCACCTGCCCGCGGCGATATCGGCATCGCTATCTCGATGGCTGGAAGGAAAAAGACACGCGGGCCGCGATGCTATTTGGCCGTGCCTTCGAACGCGCGCTAAGTGCCGTGTTTCAACGGGAAGATCCCGGAGCAGTTCTGTTTGCTGAATGGTCAGAATGTCAGAACCAAGGCTTGCACTATTCCAACGGAGACTCCTGGGATCGCATGCTCCGGCAAGGCATCATGCTTTTGACACGGTTTTGCCAAGATAGTCGCATCCAGATCAATCAGCCGAAACGGAATCTGCAAATCAAGTTCAGCCGTCCCATTGCTGGAAAGAATGATTTCGTGGCCTATGTTGATGCCATTGGCAAACTCGACGGCACACGCTGCCTTCTGGAGTGGAAGACCACTTCGGCTCGATACCCGGAAGAGCCTGAGGGTTTATTGGCGCTGGACCCTCAACTTGTTTGTTACTCATGGATCACCGGCATCTCCGAAGTTGCTCAGGTGGTCTTCGTTCGCAAACGGATGGTCGAGATCCAGTACCTCCGAACCACGATTAGCGACGAGCAGCGTGCCGAATTTGGGCACTTGGTCGAAAACACGATTCGAAGAATTGAGTCCGCAGAGTTTCTGCCGCACAGCGGTATTCGCTTTCCGCAAAATCCCTGCAGCAGCTGTCCCTACGTTGGCCTTTGTTTGGGAAAGCATGTGATGGCTGAGGCCGCCTTGGTGCGGCGTCCAGGAGCAGAGAGTCTTGATTGGCTTGACGAGCTTAATTATTAATAACCCGCCCATGCCACCAAAGATCAATCGCCGCCGCGCCCAATTCGTGCTGGGCAAGATCGACGAAATTCTCGCGTGGGAGCAGCGGAAAGAAACTGAACGCGACACCAAATTCGTCGAGCTTGGGCGCTATCTCTGCGAGGTGCGGGCGGGACAGTACTGGAGGCTTGAGACTCTGAAGTCCTTCGATGAGTTTCTGGAGAGGCGCTTTCCCGGGTCGCGGCGGAAGGCGTACTACCTGATGTCTATCCACGAACACCTGCCACCGCAGGCAAGAAAGCAGCTGAAGGAAGTCGGCTGGACGAAAGGACTAGAGCTGGCGAAACTCGCCCGCAGAGACCGGCAGCATTTCGATTGTGCAACCTGGTTGCATAAGGCTAGTCAAATGCCCAAAGAAGAATTTAAGCAGGAGGTCGAGCGGGAACTGACGGGAAAGGAAACGGAACCATGGGAGATCATCTATTTCAAGCTGTACCAGAGCCAAATGCCGATCGTTGAACGGGCAATCGAGACGGCAGCTCTGATGCTGGGAAGCGACCGATCCCGCGGCTACTGTTTGGAAATGATCTGCGCGGACTTCTTGGCTGGGGCCAACCTTGACCACGGAGACCCGGAGATGCTTCTGTTCTCGATGACCAGGTTTTTCAAGTTTCTGCCTGAATATCAAAGACAGGTTTTCCTCGAAAAACTAAGTGAGAAGGCGTCATGAGCGGCATTCGCCCAAAGCAGACGACCCTGCGGCTCGATCCAATGTCCTACGAAACTCTGCGGCAGGAAGCCTTGCGTCGCGATGGTTGGCGTTGTCAATCTTGCGGCGCGATGTCGAACCTAGAAGTACACCATCAGCAGTTTCGCAGTCACTCCGGAGCAGATTCGGAGCTGAACCTCATTACTCTCTGCACACAATGCCATAGTCAAGCGCACCGCGGTTGGTAATCTCGAGTGCAGCCGGATCTTTGTCCCTGCTGCACGCCTGAGGAGCGAAACTTGTCCAGATTCCGCCACAAGCGCAACTGAGTCGGCCACCGACTGGGCGATTTCGCGGGTCAGCGAGGTTAAGACGAGTAGCGCTATATAATGTTTTGTTTGCAACCCCGAAAAACTGCCGCTGTTTCGCCTCAATCTGCAGTACTGGAGATAACCTCTACATGCAAGTAGCAGGCATCCCTCTTTCGCAACGCTTGTTTGCGGATTTGCGCGAAAAGCCCGTACTACTAGGCATATTGCTCATAGCCGCCACTCTCTTTTTGTATGCTCCGGTTACTCATCATGAATTCATTGACTTCGACGATGTCGCGTACGTTACTAAGAACATTCACGTCCGTACGGGATTAAGTCTCAACAATTTAGTTTGGGCCTTCACAACTTTTCACGAAGCAAATTGGCATCCGCTCACATGGCTTTCCCATATGGCGGATTGCCAACTCTTCGGTCTGAACCCCGGACCTCAACACCTCGTCAACGTCGTTCTCCATGCCGTCAATGTTTTCTTATTATTCTGGCTACTGCAAGCTACGACGGGTGCAGTGTGGCGCAGTGTTTTCGTGGCGGCGCTCTTCGCCGTTCATCCTCTAAATGTAGAAACTGTCGCCTGGGTGGCAGAAAGAAAAAGCCTCTTGAGCATGTTTTTTTCTCTCGTCGCACTGGGCGCCTATGCGTGGTACGTCCGGCGGCCTAACTGGAAGAAGTATCTTGTGGTCGCCGTGGCATTTGCGCTGGCCCTCATGGCCAAGCCTATGGCAATCACCTTGCCGTTGGTTTTGCTGCTTCTTGATTATTGGCCCTTGCAGCGGTATGACGACATGCTGTTTCGCCGAAGATGGGTGCGTCTGTCGGTAGAGAAGCTGCCGCTGTTATTCATGACGGCAGCCAGTTGCGTGGTAACGATGGTAGCGCAGCGTTCCGGCGGGGCTCTGGCGGACAGGTCTGTCGTGCCGCTCTCCCTGCGCATCGAGAACGCGACCCTGTCCTATTTTACCTATATTGAGAAAACGTTCTGGCCAGCCAAGCTGGCCGTCTTTTACCCGTTTCCAAAGGACTCTCTGTCACGGTTGGAGGTCATCGCCGCGGTGGTTGTGCTAGTAGCGATTTCGGCGACGGTATTGTATTTGCACCGCGCTCGGTATCTTACGACAGGCTGGTTCCTGTTTGTCATAACCCTCATGCCGGTAATTGGAATCAT
The DNA here is from genome assembly GCA_963818935.1 of uncultured Acidobacteriaceae bacterium. GTDB lineage: Bacteria > Acidobacteriota > Terriglobia > Terriglobales > Acidobacteriaceae > Sulfotelmatobacter. Next base: position 42,566 of record CAWFUK010000058.1, on the reverse strand, counting down.
CCAGGTGGGCCATCAGGCCATGGCCGATCGCTACGCTTATATCCCCTGTATCGGTCTTTTCATCATGATCGCGTGGGGGCTAAACGACGTGGTTTCGTCGACCGCCGCGAATCAGGTCATACTGGCCTTGAGTGCACTTTGTCTGGTGGCGGCTTTGTCAGTGACCACTCACCGCTACTTGCAGTACTGGCAAAACGGTTTAAGCCTCGTTACGCAGGCGCGCCGCGTTGCCCGCCAGCCAGACTGGATGCTCGAAGAGCTTTTAGGCGACGCCCTGATAACCGCCCGCCGAGTGGATGAGGCTTTCCCGCATTACAAAGAAGCTTGTGCATTAAAATCGAATCTCGCAGATTGTCATTACAATATGGCTGAAATCCTGTTTACAGAACGTCAGCTTCAAGGTGCGCTCGAAGAGTACCAATTGGCCGGCCGTTCTACCAGGAGCAGCGACATGGCGCTCTCCTGCTTGATCAACTCCGGCGAGATCCTGATGGAGTTGCGGGATTACAAGACTGCGGAGATGGAATTCGCAGCCGCGCTGCAGATCGACCCCAATAACACTACCGCATGGTCCTTACGCCAACAGGCTGCGGAGCAGAGCAGCGGAAGCCGCTGAACACGGGTAAAGGCACGCCGACCCTACGCAGGTCTACTTGGCACTGGTCTAAATCGTGTCGAGCCGCAGCTACGGACTTGCCGGAAAATACCTGGAGCCTGCTAAATCCGCGATCGAAACTTTAGGACGGAACGAAGGAACCAATGCTCGATTCAGTGCGTGCCAGAATCCGTATTTCCGCCAGACCAATCCACGGCCAACTCGTCGGCGCCGCTGTTGACGAACATCCCCGGACGGCCCGACCTGTAAGTAGAGTCGGTCACGGTCAACACCACGGTTCCATTGTTCTGCATCGTGATCGTGCTCCCAATCGCAGAGCAGTAAATCACTCCGGGAGCTTTGTTCCACGTGTAGTTACCGACTAAATCGCCCCTGTTGTAAACCCAGTCGGTGTACTTGCCAATGTAGAGTTCGGAGTGGCCGTCTGCATAGTTATTTGACCACTCACAAGCATAACCATTGCCGCTCCAGTTCGCACGAACCACCACCCCACAGCCATGTCGACTGCTTTGCGTCATGTGGCTGCAATCCAGTTGCGCGTACTGGTCCTTGGCAAACGTTGTCGCTGAGTAATATCCCCACGCGACGTCCTTCTCAAGAGAGCCAGTCTGATAAAATCCCGGATTCGCGGGTGTCATTGAGACCTTGGAAGGAGAGCGGTAGACGGTCCAGTTCGGTCCCAACGGGCCGCCTTTCTTACATGACGCTGTACAAGGCGCACGGTTCCCGGTATCGCTCGCTATCTGAGTTTGCGTCCACCCAGGGATCACCAAGAAAGGCACAAACGCAATTGCGGGAATCGCTCGGAGCCTAATCAACAGAGCCTTCATAAACGAACCTCGACGCACCATTCTACGAGATCAGTCAGCCCCAACACGATTTAGATCCATGCCTAATTCTGACGTTTTCCCACGCGCGCCGCCGTAGCGAACATCTTGGCGACTGTATCCATATCTCTTGGTTTTACCGTCCCTGGCGGGATGCGCATGTGGGTGAGGTCTTCCAGCGTCATCACCACATCGCCGAGCGCCATTGAGTCGACTAGACCGGAGGAGACGAGCGGCGTGTTCTCGTCGATCACCAGGGTGGGCTTTCGGATTCGCTTAAGAATGTATGCAATCATTTGCTTTTCTTCTTCCGTCATGCGGATGTATTCTCCCCGATTGCCCTGGTCTAAGATCCGAAGTTGAATTCCGGATGCTCTTTTTGCAACTTCTCCAGCGTCGTCGACCGCGCTGCTTTCCCGGCGGTGCTCTTCACAATCCACTTTGGCGGTTTTAAGAAAATCATCCCGGCCGTCACTCCCAAGCCAGCGATGATCCGGCTACGAATCTCTCGTTCGATTTCCGCAGCGTTGGCGAGGAGTTTCTCGTTTTCGACCTCCGCTACCACGACAATTTCTTCGGTGCCGAGATCGGGATTGTACACGCCCATCGCGATGACCCGGCCGTCACGAATATCCGGGTGGCTGGACGCGATCTCCTCAATGTCCTGTGGGTAAATATTTTCACCACCCACGATGATAAGGTCCTTTTTCCGGCCGACCACGAACACTTCTCCATCCAGTGTGAAGCCGAGGTCTCCGCTGCGGAACCAGCCATCGACCATCGCCTTGGCAGTGAGGTCGGGACGATTGTAGTAGCCATCAAAAAGACAATCGCTTTTGACTAGAATCTCGCCCACCTCGGCATCAGCCAGTACATTGCCAGCCTCTGATACGACTCGCATCTCGTGATTGGGCAGCAATCGACCCGACGATGTGAATGAGACTGACCCCGGCGTCCCCTCCGCAACCGGGATGATCCGGTGAGAACTTCGAAACTGCTTGCCATCGGCCCAAATGCGGGCGGGACGCAGGTCCACGGGGCTACTGTTTCTTGGCCCCTGGGACGTGGATACAGACAACTTCGGGATCTCTGATTGTGTAATTGCGAAGACGTTCTCTGCCATTCCGTAAGAGGTCTGGAGGACACCAGGTCTTAGTCCATTAGCGGCGAACGCATCCTGAAACTCCTGCATGCTGCTGATCCGGACTGGTTCAGAGGTATTGATCAGAGCGCGGACGGATGAGAGATCGTACTGTGCCCGCCGGTCGGGCCGCGTGCGCCGGGGAACGAACTGATAGGCAAAGTTCGGCATCCATCCCAGCGTGCACTTGTGCTCGCTGATGATCTGCAACATGGTTTCCGGATGCATTACCCAGTCCATCGGCGACTGCATCACGACGGGGATGTGGCACGTCATGGGTAACATGAAGCACGCGATCAGCCCCATGTCATGGTATAGGGGGAGCCAGCTGTAGATCCGGTCTGTTGTGCTGTCAATCTCCAGCGCCTGCATAAGATGTTCCAGATGGCGCAGCACTGCGGCATGCGTCAGCGCTACGCCCTTCTGAAGTCCCGTTGTACCCGCGGAATGCTGGATGAACGCAATCGGATTGGCTTGACCCTTCGGAGCCCGATTCTTTATCTCTGGATTATTAAGCGCCGGGCCGGCTGGCTCAGAACCATCGCCGGCACGAAGCAATTTGGATTCTTCACCGCCCGTTCCTTTGCCTAAAGAAACGTGGCTGAGCAAATCGTCTGGAAATCCCTTGTCGATAACGACCAGCCTGGCGCTGAGATTCGCCGTTACTCCGGCCAGCCCGTACCGATACTTGGAAGGTTCAAACTTGTCATTCGGGTAGGCGATCAATGCCGGTACTGCGCCGAGCATCATTGCCCCAGCGAACACCGTCATTGCGGGTATCCCCTGCGGCATAATGACGATTACCCTGTCGCCCGACGTCACGCCATGAGCTGAGAGCACCGCCGCTTGTAACCTGGCACGTCGGCGGAACTCAGCAAAGGTCACAGTCTCTTGCTCATCCTCATTGATCCATGCCGTGACGAAGGGACGGTCGCCCGGAGCTGCCTCAAGAGCGTCGATAAGATTGGTATGGCGGAGCACACGTCAGTGTATTACATGACATTTGACTTCAGGTGTTCTTGCAACCCACAGGCCGGCCCATTATTATCGTCTGCTGTTCGACGGGCATTAAAGCCTGCTTTCAATCGCACATCGGAGGAATGTTGTCACGATACATTCTGTACGCTCTGGCATTACTGTTGTGCACGGTGACCTTCGCGGCAGTTCGCTCGCGACGAGCACGGCAGGCAGTCCTTCTGATTGTCAGCTACGCGATCTATATCAGCTGGGGACCTTGGTTTGCGTTCGTACTTCTCACTTCAACGGTAATGAACTTTTTCATCGGCGAATGGCTTCGTCAGAAGCGCTCCAGTTTCACACTGTGGATCGGTATCCTTCTGAATCTGGCGCTGCTCAGCACTTTCAAATATCTTCCGGAAGCCGCCATTCACATTCCTCTCTCGTCGTTGCAAAGGTTCTCCCACCTCGCGCTGCCGCTCGGAGTTTCCTTCTGGACCTTCCAGGCAATGAGCTACCTGTTTGATATTTACCAGGGCGAGGAGATCGATCCCTCCTTCTTCGAATTCGCGCTCTACATGGTCTTTTTTCCCGTAACCATCTCCGGACCAGTTTGCCGCATGCCCGAGATGCTTCCGCAATTCCGCTCGGAGAATGCTCTGCGCCGGGACGACATCGTGCGTGGCTTCCAGCGCATCGCGATTGGCGTTTTCATGATGCAGTTGGCCAAACTGCTTGGGCAAGGAATTCTCGGCGGTGATGGCATCGTCTCCGGTTTCGATCGCGCCCATCAGTGGAGTGGCGCCGATGTCTGGTGCCTGGCCTTCGGATTCGGTTTACAGCTCTTCTTCGACTTCGCCGGATACTCCCACATCTCCATCGGCGCGGCGCAGGTGTTAGGGATTACCGTCCCGGAGAATTTTGCTCGCCCTTTTCAATCCACTAGCCCCTCAATATTCTGGACACGCTGGCACATGTCGCTGTCGTTCTGGATTCGCGACTACGTTTTCTTCCCCATGATGCAAATGCGCCGCGAGATCTGGTGGCGAAATCTGGCTTTCGTAGTCTCGATGATCCTGTTCGGACTGTGGCACAAAGCCACGTGGCTCTTCTTACTGTGGGGCTGTTACCACGGCGTGCTTCTGATCTTGCATCGCCAGATTGAAGCACTGGAGCGCAAGTACGACTGGACCCCGCCCGAACTCCCTTGGACCGCACTATCTTGGATCACGACCATCAGCCTCATGAGCCTGGGGTGGATCTTGTTCCGAGCCAACTCGCTGCTCCAGGCCCGTCAAATGTTATGGGCGGTACTCGCGCCGACAAGTTATCTTACGCACTTCCTGAGTGGCAGCCTCTATCTGCTCGAGCTGGCATTGGCCGTGGGATACGCGGCTGTGCTGTTGGTGATCGATACCCTGAACCACTATTCAATTACTTCGGAGCCTTCGACCCAGCCATCGCAGAATATCGCGATCCAACCCGGATTCGTCGCTCTCTTGGTTCGCTCCCGCTGGTTCTGGATTCCGCCCCTCTACGTGTTAGGTTTGCTTTTATTGTTGACCGTGACGCTCACTCAAGGCGCTAGCACCGCGCAATTTATGTACAGCAATTTCTAGCCTTCCGATCCGCCGCTCGTGATCTCCATCACAAGATGCCGTGATTGTTGCCACTGTCCGCTGTGCCCACCCCTCACTATCGTTACCCTAGATTGGCACTGGAGCGGAGAGTCCTCCCGCGGAGCACGCGATCCCGCCGTCCAGTGCACGTCCAGTGCATCTGTCAAGAACTCTTATGACTGAAAGTCTAGCCCAGCCAACGGAGGTCGCCTCGCCAGTTCGCAGCCGTCGCTGGTTGTCCATTTCGGCCACTGCCATCCTCGTCCCCGTTTTACTGCTCGCGGGAGTGGAGATTGCCTTGCGCCTCTTCGGAGTTGGAACTCCCACCGGGGTCGTGCGCGATTGCACAGATCAGGGGCGTCCGGCTTATTGCGACAACCGATATTTCGCCGCGCCATTCTTTCCAGCCGGTATGCTCCGCGAACCACGCCCCTATACGTTTCCTGCAAGCAAGCCCCCAGGAACCTATCGAATCTTCGTGATGGGCGAGTCAGTTGCCTGGGGTGATCCCGATCCTACCTACGGATTCGCCCGCTACCTGGAGGTGATGCTCCGACAACGCTTTCCCCAAACCAAATTTGAAATCATCAACACCAGCATCACGGCTATCAACTCGCATGCCTTGCTACCGATGACCAGGGATCTGGTGCACTATCAGCCCGACCTCTTCATTATTTATGCTGGAAGCACCGAGGTTGTTGGCCCTTTTGGCCCAGCCACCATGTCGACCTCGTGGGACTTGAGCCGACCAGTCATCCGGACAAGAATTTCCCTCAATTCCACCAGGCTGGGCCAACTTGCCGGAAAGTTGGCTGGAGGAAACAAGAGCAACCAGTGGCGTGGCATGGAAATGTTTCTGGAACGCCAGTTTCGTGCCGATTCCCCGGAGATGAAACCGGTCTACGCCAATTTCGCTGCCAACCTGCGCGATATTGTTGCCGTCGCACGTCGCTCGGGAGCTCAGGTCCTTTTCAGCACAGCAGCCACAAACTTAAAGGATTGCGCTCCCTTTGCCTCCTTGCACCGCGAAGGCATCCTTCCGGATGAGTTGAGTTCCTGGGATGACTTAGTTCAACGTGGCGTGGTCCTCGAGAGCGCCGGATCTTACGCTGATGCCCTCAAGCTGTACCTCGCGGCAGCAGATATCGATCCTCAGTATGCCGAACTACAGTTCCGCATTGCCCGTTGCATGTGGGCGCTGGGTAATTTTGACGGAGCCAAAGAGCGCTTCGTGCGTGCTCAGGATCTGGACACCCTGCGCTTTCGCGCCGACAGCAGAATCAACGAAATTATCCGCGCCCTGCCCGGATCAGATCCGGGCGTCGGCTTGGTCGATGCAGCCGCCATTTTTGCCAGCGAGAGCGCGCACGGCGTTCCGGGCAGCGACCTCTTTTACGAACATGTACACATGACCCCCCGCGGGAACTACCTCCTCGGGCGCGCTTTATTTACTCAGATTGCCGCCAGGCTACCCTCCGAATTACGAGGCACCGCTGTGAACGTTGATCCGATCTCCCAAGAAGACTGCGAACGGCTGCTCGCCTTTACACCTTATGATCGCGCGCGAGTCGCTGGCTTGGCTCTCAAGAAGCTGGAGCGGCCTCCGTTCACCAACCAACTAAACCACTCCGAAGAGTTCCTGCGGCTGAGCAGACAGGCGGAAATTTCAGTCGATTTCGGCGAGACCGTCGCCCAGTATCAGTGGGCCATCATGAAAAACCCACGAGATCGGCTCTTACATCTTAATTTAGGCTTCATCTTGTATCGCTACCAGCCGGCCGCCGCCGAAAGGGAACTCCGCGCAGCATTGCCCTACGATAACGCTCCGGTCCTATGCAACTGGCGCAAGTTTGAGTGAAAGTAAGAACGTAAACGTCCCGCAGGACTGTAGGCGGGGTGGGGAAAACTGAGGTTCGCGGCCGGTGAAACTTCCAATTCCAAATATCGCCGAGAACAAACCAACGGCCTCATCATCCCTTGCGAGATGGCTTCGGTCAAGGCCATGGTTCTTGCTCCTTTCGGCAGTTTCCTTAATCTACGCCTTGTTCGCTGGGTTGCGGACAGTGAGCGACTACGACATTTTTTGGCAGATGGCCACTGGACGTTGGATTGTCCAACATCACAGCGTCTTCTCCACTGACGTTTTCTCATACACAGCGCCTGGCCAGCCGTGGATATACCCGGTCGGCTCTGGGCTGCTCTTTTACGCTGCGTATTTGGTTGGTGGATACGGACTGATTTCATGGCTGGGCGCAATCGCGTGCGTTGGCACAATTGGGTTGCTGCTCCGGCGCGGTTCGGCAGTCACAGCAGCGCTCGCCATCATTGCCGTTCCGGCAATCGCTGCCCGCACGTCTCCTCGGGCCGACATGTTCTCGGTTGTGCTCTTTGCTGCTTTTGTGAGCATCCTGTGGGAACAATACGAAACCGGCACCGGCAAGCTCTGGGTGCTTCCACTATTGATGATGGCTTGGGTGAACCTTCATCTGGGCTTTATCGCGGGGGTGGCGCTGGTTTGCGCGTACGTGGCGCTGGAGGTAATCCGCCTGTACGACACCACGAGGCGAAGAGCCACCGGGAAAATTCTCAAGACCGCACTTCTGTGGCTGGCAGCAACCTTGTTTGCGACACTGGTGAATCCCTGGGGTTGGGGCATTTACCGGGCGCTCTTCCGGCAGGAGGCAGCGATGGCAGTCCACGCCGAGCGCATAACTGAGTGGGCCGGGATCTCATTCACGTCGTCGACTTTGGAGCAAGCCCTTTCAATTCACGATCCTGCAAGTTCGGGCGAGTGGCTGTTGTTATTAGCCGCCGGCGCTGTTGCCATTGCCATATTGCGCCGCCGCTGGCCCGAAGCCATATTACTTGCTGTCGCAGTATGGATGACCATACGGCATGTTCGCTTTTTCGCCTTATTGGCGTGTGTTGTCGCGATCGTTGGGAGCGCGGTATTAGCCTCGGCGCTGAACACGACACGGTCGTGGATTAGAGATAAGAGGTTGGAGTCCATTCTGGCAGGTGGTGCGGCTGCGGCGCTGATCCTGCTTGCTGGCCTTCGTTCAGTTGACCTCGCCAGCAATCGTTATTACTTCAATGGAAGTGAAATCTCGTCATTTGGCGCGGGCCTCTCGTGGTGGTTCCCTGAGCGCGCGCTGGCCTTCACCGAACACGAGAACTTGCCTGCCCAGGTCTTTAACGGTTACGAAGCGGGTGGCTTCGTGGTTTGGAGGCTGGGTACAAAGTATCGCGATTACATTGACGGACGCGCCATCCCATTCGGGCCGGACTTGTTCAACCACCTGCAACAGGTACTGCAATCACCGCCCGATTCTGAATCGTGGCAGCACGAAGCTGATCTTTACGGCATCAACACGGTGGTGCTGTCACTGGCTCGCTACGAGGGATTGAAGTTCGTAGGTGCGGTGCTTCCGCAGTACTGCGCCAGCGAAAGCTGGAGGCCCGTGTACTTGGATGAAGTGTCGGCTGTCTTCGTGCGGAGGCTCCCACAGACGCAGGCACTGATTGAGCGCTTTCCGGTGGATTGCTCAACGGCGCCGCTGCCAGCCGCGGCTCATGCACGCAACCAAGGAGAGGAATTCAATCGCTGGGCCAATGCCGCTGCCGTGTTTCTGACTCTGCAGCGCAACCGCGAGGCAGCGGTCGCCAGCGCAAAGGCTCTGTCAATTTTCAGCGAGAGCGCCCCGGTTTGGTACGTTCGTGGCAGCGCCCTATTGTTGACCGGCCATCCCCGCGAGGCAGAGCAGAGCCTGCTGCAATCCGCCGCGCTCCAGGTCAACGTCTCTACTTGGACCGAACTCGCCGATCTGTATCGCAGCCAGAAACGTTTTCCTGCAGCCATCGATGCCCTCGAGCGGCTGGCCTTGATCTCGCCAGATCCATCAGACGTTCTCGTGCTGCTGGGGTACACCCATCTTGATGCGGGACACCCCAAGGACGCTCTGCAAGCATTCGACAGGGCGGAGCGGGCGCTCCCAGTGCCAGCTAACAACGCACCCCTGGCAGCAGTAAACAATGGCCGAGCAGTGGCGTCTAGCATGCTCGGCGATTTGGCCCGGGCAACCTCCTTTGAAGAAAGGGCAGTGAGCCTGGCGCCGCAGACTTCTGACTACTGGAATCAATTGGCTCGCTTTTACACTCTGCAGGGACGGGCACCCGATGCTGCTAGGGCCGGCGAACGAGCCGCGGCGCTTACCAGCAGCCGAAAACCGTGATGTTTCCCTATCGTTTACGCTTGTCGTCGGCACTTGATCGGACTTTCGGTAGCTTAGGTACGCGGGAGGATGAACTTGGCAAAGAGCTCTAATCTTTTGTCAACCTGGTCTTCGGTTCACTCATATGTATTTCTTTCTGCGGCGACGTTTCTGAGTCTGATTCCTTTTTCAGGCAAGGCATTTAACGTCGACGATACTCTTTTCCTTTTTGCTGCTAAGCAAATCCTAAAAAGGCCGCTTGATCCTTACGGATTTCAGCTCGTCTGGAACACGAGCCTGGAACGCATGTATGACGTAACCAAGAATCCTCCCTTCACCTGCTATTACGCGGCCTTGGTCGGTGGCACCGCCGGCTGGTCAGAAAGGGCCTTTCACCTGGCATTTCTTCTGCCCGCATTGGGCCTAGTTCTTGGGATCTATCGTCTGGCCCGGCGATGCACTCGCTTTCCCCTTCTGGCCGCTTTGGCCGCTCTCTTGACCCCGGGCGTGCTGGTCTCTGCCACCAGCGTTATGTGCGATACGATGATGGTGGCACTGTGGGTTTGGGCGGTGATTCTCTGGGTGGAAGGACTCGCACCGTTGAAGGACTCATATCTGCTCGCATCGGGTTTTTTAATTGCAGCAAGTGTGCTCACCAAGTATTTCGGATTGGCGCTTGTGCCGCTGTTGCTCGTCTATTCTCTGGTCCGTCTGCGCCGTGTCGGATCGTGGGCCGTTTACTTCCTGATCCCGATCCTGAGCGCGGTTGGTTACGAGCTCTGGACGGCAGGGCTCTACGGTCGAGGTCTGATCTTCGATGCCGTGAAATTTGCCGGCACGCAACGAGAGTTTCAACAAGGCTCAACGATGGCACATGCCCTCATTAGTCTTAGTTTTGTGGGTGGCTGCACTCTGACGGCATTGACGCTGATGCCGCTCCTCTGGTCGTGGAAGCAGATTCTCGCGGGTATTCTGGCCAGCGGGATCGCGGCCGCGCCGCTTATGTTCAACTGGGTTGACTATGGCGCTCGAGTGGGAGGAGAACTGGCTGCTCAGTCCATCCGTGAGCATTGGGCGCTCATTTCATTTCAGGTGACTCTTTGCATTCTCTCCGGGGTTTCCGTTTTGGGAATGGCAATTGCCGAGGTTTGGGCGAAGAAGAAAGATCCTGAGTCTTGGTTGCTGGCGCTCTGGGTGGTGGGAACGTGGATTTTCGCTGGGTTTCTGAACTGGACGGTGAACGCCCGCTCCGTGTTACCGCTCATTCCCGCGGCTGGCATCCTGATCTTCCGCCGCTTGGACAGGTTACCGGGCATCCTCACACCGAGCAGGTCACTGGTCGCAGTCTCGGGGTTGGCCATCGCCGGGTTGCTGTCTTTTTCGATTACTGCATCAGATGTTGCTTGGGCAAACTCCGCGCGCGAGGCTGCTCATCTGATTTACCAAAAGACTCGAGCAGAACGCGGAACCGTGTTTTTCCTGGGACACTGGGGCTTCCAGTATTACATGCAGGCCTTGGGTTTTATTCCTGGCGACGAAATGAATCCCAGGTTTCGGCCCGGCGACTTGGTGATCGTCCCCATGAACAATACGGAAATCGTAGCAACGCCCCCGCAGGTTGACTTCATCGAGCTAAACCATCTGGAACTCCTGCCCGACAACCTGGTTACAACCATGAGTTGGGGTTTGGGTGCCGGCTTTTATTCTTCAAACTGGGGTCCCCTCCCCTTTGTTTTTGGGAAGGTGCCCGGAGAGGAGTACAAGATTGGCCGCGTCGTACCCCATTATCCGTCACAGTAATCACTTCCTGTGCGGCTCGCGTTGTTGCCAGGCGCTTACAAATAGAACAGCGGTCCGACTGCCTGCGCTGAGTGGAGCAGATACCTCTCTCCCGTGAAATCAGCCTTTCCTTTTGAAAACTCCCACTGTGTTCTGAGAGCGCGGCTGATAGACCTTCGCTTCATCACCCCAATAGTACTCGGCGTGACCGTTGACTCTATCCGTGATACCGACCAGTTCATACTGGCTGCCGATGTAACTGTTAGCCCACGAGGAGAAGGACAACGCCTGTGGTGAACCAGCGATTGGCAATGAGGATAGTGGAGAATTGACAGCTACTAGAAACTGAGGGCGAGTCGACTGGATTTCGCTAATCATCTGCTTCTGCATCTCGAGGGCATATTTCTGTTGCTCCATGAGCCCGTATATGTAGATGAATCCGGTCGCCGAGTGTCGCTTAGCGTAGAAGTAAATCTCTGGTTCCGAACCCAGCACGGCGAGTTGATCGCTCGGAGAAGTGTGAGCCTCAAGATAATGAGCGATCACAATCGCTTCCGGAAAAGGATTGTCATCGTACATTTCCTGACAGGCCTGTAGAGGATCCATTACGAACAGTGAGACCCGCTCCTGTACTAGTGAGTAGCCGAATGCGGCGGAGAACAAGAGGAGAGGAACTGCGCGCAACGCTGAGCCGCGTCCTGTACGGACAAGAATCTGAGTTGCGGAATGAACCGCGATGCCCGCCAGGAGTGCTACCGCGGCCAGCATAAGAATAAAGTAGTGTTCACGGAAGAAAAGCCCCGGGCACACCGCAAGAAACGAACAGAGCAGGAATCCGCGAATGAGTCCGGCACGGGAGCGGTTCCCCCGCCACCCTAGGAATGCGATTCCCAGAGCGGCAATGATCCACACCCCAATGGAAGGGGCCAGAATCGTTGGGAACACTTTCCGGAAAATCTGGACGCCGTCAGAAAGACTGAGTTCAGATGCGTATTCTCCTGCGTAGGTAAAAACCCAGAACCAGAAATTTTTGAACACACCTGCGACAAAAAGAATCAGGCAAGTGAGACTGAACGGTAGCAACACACCGGCAAGAAACCAGCCAACTCGGGACACCAGACTTTTCCAGTTGATGAGGTGCGGCCACTCCCTCTTGAGAAGGTAAAGCCCCCCGAAAATGGCGAAGGCAATGCCGGGTTGTTTCATCAGAAAACTCACTCCGAGCAGGAAACCGCTGGTAAAAAGCTGCCACACTCGCCTAGTTTCCACGGCTTTCAGCAAAAGCAGGAATCCGGCCAGGGCCGAAATCATAACAAAATGCGTGGCATGCGCGGCAAAACCCAAAACCGAGAAGCTAGTGGAAAGAAGAGCGTAGGAGGCCGCCGCCACCAAGCCAGCCAACTTTCCCGATAAACGGGCCGCCAGCATGAAAACCAGCAGCGTCGTTGCCGCGTTAACCAGCAGCAGGCCGAAGTGGATGGCAGCAGGAGTTTGTCCAAAAAACAACATAATGCCGGCATACGCCGCGTCAGTGCCGGGGAGTTTCATGCTGTAGGCGAGTTTATACGGAGGTATACCTTGGAGCATGAGTTGGCCTACATAGGCATACTCTCCTTCATCACGCTCGAGTGGAATATTCCGCAGCCGGAATCGAATCACGGCAAAAAAAGCGATTACCAGGAACAGCAATACGTAGGTCAATAGGTCTTTTTTGCGCATCCGGTTCTTTCGCCGCTGTGTGACGAGGCTCTTCGCCTTTTCGGTGTGGACCCGGACACTAAACTATCATGAGTCTTCAGGTGCTGTGCAGCATTTGGCGTACGCGGCCTGGTACCGCGATAACGCTCCGGTCCGATAGAACCGGCGCACATTTTATTGAGGTCACAACGGAGGCAATCCTGCGCCAGTGTACGAAGATGACGGGAGTCATAACTCGTTGAACCGCTTAACTAGGGTATCCTGTAACCCATCGCTTGAAAGAGATGTGATCGCCGTCACATTCCCGAGTGACGCAGAATGCTGCCCGTCGGCTCACTCCCCGTTAAGGTTATTACCAAGGTTAGACGGGGGGTCACGCTCAAAGATGCCAGCGCAGACGCGTGCCTTCGCTCGGCCAACCAACAAGATCTAAAGGAGAACCATGACGACTGCAAATCAATCCGCTTCGAATTCTAAACAGGAATGGACTAGCGTCCAGGCCTACGTGCTGGCCGTAATCTGCCTGCTGGTAGGAGTCGCCGGCGGCTGGTTTGTGCGCGGGTCGCAGAGTCCAGCCCCGGTAGCGGCGGAGACCGCAACTGCCCCAGCAATGGGAAATGGCAGCGCCACCGCGCAGCCGACTCCTGCCGAGATGCAGAAGATGGCCGACACTCAAGCGGCGCCCCTGATTGAAAAGCTGAAAGGCGATCCCAACAATCCCGGCCTGCTGGAAAATATCGGCAACGTCTATTACGATGCTCAGCAGTTCCCCACTGCCATCGATTACTACCAGCGCGCGCTGAAAATAGAGCCGGCTAATACTGGCGTCCGCACCGATATGGCGACCGCGATCTGGTACACGGGCAATGCCGATGGCGCCATCGCCGAGTTTCAAAAATCGCTCTCTTATGATCCGAACAAACCCAATACTTTATTTAACCTGGGCGTCGTCGAGTGGCAGGGCAAAATGGACATCGATAAAGCGACGGCGGTCTGGCAGAAGTTGCTCGACACCAATCCGAACTATGAAGGCAAAGACAAAGTTCTCGAACTGATGGCGCAAGCGAAGAAGCACTCTGGCGTAAAACCCGGCACGCCCGCCAAGCCGCTGCAATAGTTCGTTCACCGTTCGTGTTCAAAGCCAACGCGTGAGAGAGGTACATTCGCATGATCTACAACAATCGTAGCCGCAAGTGGCAACTGCTGATGACCGCGGTCTGTTTTCTGAGCGCCCATCTTGCGCTGGCCAGCAACGCTCCTCTGGTCACCGGCTCTTACCAGGTCGTGCAGAATAAAGCGGTCGGCTCTCAGTCGCAGATCCGGCTGCGCATTCAGCTGGTGAATCACGGCTCGTCCGACTTCTCCATTCAGCGAATAACGCTTTGGAGTTCCTCTCACGCCGGTAGAGGCGGAACGGCTGCCTGCGCCGTTGCACTCCACGCCGGCACGTCCAGCGAGACCACACAGCAATTCACCATCCAGCGTTCGGATTACAAATTGTGGGAAAGGGGATTCCGTCCTCGTCTAGTCCTCAAGATGGCCGGACCCGGGCGTACCAGGAACAAAGCGGTCGTCCGACTGGACCGTATCTCTGGCCAGGAGGCGAAGTAGCCATGCGCTCCCGCCTTCTGCAAATCGCCCTTTTCATTGCCTTCGCACTTCTCTCGATCACGCCGAAGTTCTCGCAAGCCCAGTACGCCATCAGCACCGTCGCCGGCGGCGGACCAAATAATCTGGCAGAGCTGAGCGCAAGCATCGGCTATCCAGCTAGCGTGGCGTTTGATGCGCACGGGAACACCTACATTGCCGACCCATATTCGAGTCATATCTTCGAAGTAAATGCGTCCACAGGGGTTCTTACCGCAGTTGCAGGCAACGGCACTCTCGGCTACTCCGGCGATGGCGGACCCGCAACAAGCGCGGCGCTGAACGCGCCCGAAGGCGTGTTCCTCGATAGCTCAAACAACATCTTCATCGCAGATACAGGTAATTGCCTGATCCGCGAGGTCACCGGCGGCACGATCTCCACAGTGGCGGGAGACGCGTCAGTGCTCAATCCCTGCGGCTACGGTGGTGACGGCGGCCCTGCCACTGCGGCGCAGCTCTACGACCCTTTCGGAGTTTTTGTCGATGGCTCGGGCAACATCTTCATCGCGGACACCGACAACTGTTTAATTCGCGAGGTCAGCGGCGGCAATATCTCCACGGTCGCAGGCAACCCTCTTGGCTTGCCATTGCCCTGTGGCTATTCAGGTGACGGCGGCTCTGCCACCACCGCGCAACTCGATGAACCCTTCGGAGTTTTCGTCGACAAATCAGGCAACATCTTCATCGCGGACTCCTACAACAACCTCATTCGCGTAGTGAATCCGGGCACTGCGGCAGTGATAATTGCTGGAGTTACGATCGAACCCGGCGACATCAACAAAATCGCTGGCATTAACTACGAAGCCGGCGACGGTTCAGCTTGTAATATTGCTGGCGACGGCGGCGCGGCGACGAGCGCGTATCTCTGCCTTCCTTACGGCATTTTTGTAGATTCCTCGGAAAATATTTTCATCACCGATACTGATAATTTCGCGATTCGCAAAATCGCGACCGCGTTCAGTGCCGACACTATTACCACCCCAGTCGGAGTTCTCGGGCAGGAGGGTTTCTCCCCGAACGGCACTGCCGCGACCAGCGCAGACCTGAATTATCCCAGCAATGTAGTTTTGGACGCTGGCGGCGACATTTTCATAGCAGACACAGACAACTCTGTAATCCGCGAAGTAGCTGCCTCAACCAGCCAAATTCAAACCACCATCGGAAACACCTTCCTTGCGTATTCCGGCGATGGCGGCGCGGCCGTAAACGCGGAACTATCCGATCCCGCTGGCGTGGCCAACGACGCAGCCGGAAACTTCTACATCGCTGACTCAGACAACTCGGTAATTCGAGTCGTGAATACAGGGACATCTTCCATCACGATCAATGGAGTGACGATTCCAGCGGGCGACGTTCAAACCATCGTTGGAAACGGTACCGATTGTGCGCTGTCGTTAACTCCCACCCCGCCGTTCTGCGGCGACGGTGGCCCCGCGCTCAGCGCAATGCTGAATAGTCCAGAATCAGTGTTCGTGGATGCATCGGGAAACATTTTTATTGCCGACACGAACGATAGTCTGATTCGCGTGGTGAATACAGGGACGGCGACAATCACAATCGCGGGCGTCTCCGTCGCGCCCGGAGCAATCGAAACTGTGGCCGGCAACGGAATACCCGGATACCTCGGAGACACTGGACTTGCAACCCTTGCAGAGCTAAACGGCCCATTCGGCGTCTTCGTCGACAGCGCGGAAAACATTTTCATCGCGGACACAAGCAATGACGTAATTCGCGAGGTAACGGCATCGAGCGGAGTCATCAATACCGTCGTCGGCACCGGCGTGGAGTGTACTGACCCTGCTACGGCATGCGGCGACGGCGGGCTCGCCACCGCCGCGCAGCTCAGTTCCCCTGCTGGCGTCTTCGTGGACGTTGCCGAAGACATCTTCATCGCTGACACATTTGACTCTCGCATCCGTGAGGTGACAGCTTCGAACGGCATTATCAATACCGTAGCTGGCAACGGCGGCCGCGGTTATTCCGGCGATGGCGCCGCCGCTACCGCGGCGAATCTCGATACTCCATACGGCATCTTCGTCGACCTCTCCGGAGACATTTTCATTGCCGATACCGACAACGCCGCGATTCGCGAAGTCGTCGCCGCCACAGGCTTTATTCAAACCGTTGCCGGAATTGCCCCAGTAGCACCCCTAACCACTGCGACGCCCGGCTTCTCCGGCGACGGCGGTCAAGCAACCAGCGCGGAACTGAATTCTCCCCAAGGCGTGTTCGGAACCGCGTCAGGAGCACTCTACATTGCCGATACAGACAATCAGCGCATCCGCGAATTAGTCGCGGCGGTCTTTGTCACGGTTGCGCCGAACCCCGTCAACGTAGTGGTCGGCGCCGAGCAGCAATTCACGGCCACGGTCACAGGAAGCAGTAATACGGCGGTCACCTGGCAGGTGAACGGCATAGTCGGTGGCAGCTCCACCCTCGGTATCGGCACCATTTCCACAACTGGGTTGTATCAGGCTCCGACCACCGTTCCCACGCCAGCCACGGTCACAATCACCGCAATTTCCGCCGCTGATGGCACGACCTCCGGATCAGCGCAAGCCACCATCGTTACAGCCAGCACGAATGTCACGGTCACAGTCAGTTCCGGCGGAGCCACGCAGGTCTACACCGGCACCACGCAACAATTCTCCGCAACCGTAACCGGTTCCACCAACCAGGCCGTGAATTGGTATGTCGAAGGATCATTCGCCGGCGACACGACCTTTGGAACCATCGACAGCTCCGGCCTCTACACCGCGCCCACAACTGTGCCCACGCCTGCAACGATTACCGTCACCGCCTACTCGCAGGCAGCGTCCAACGCTCTCGGCTCCACGCAAATCACAATTATCGCCGCACCCTCCGCCGCCGAACCTGCCCCGCAAACCATTTCTCCCGGCAGCTCGGCGACCTACAATCTCACGTTAAATGAAAATACCGGCGCACCTGGACAGGCGATGACGCTTTCCTGCCTGCAAAGTACGCTGCCGCCCAGTGGGACCTGCGCTTTCACACCACCCACGATCACTCCGGGATCGCAGGCCGTGCCGTTCTCGCTGACTATTTCCGTTCCCTCAACGTCAGCCTCTCTCAATCATCCGAAGAACATGCGATTGACACTCTTTTGTACATTCCTCCCGCTGGCCGGCATTTTGTTTATCGGCACCGGCTTAAGGGATAGGCGCCGTCGCTGGCTGCATCTGTTGGCGGTCGCATTCTTCCTGATTCTCCTGAATGCTTGCGGAGGCAGCGGCTCGAGTTCAACCGGCACCGGTTCCGGCCCTCAAACCTACAACGTCAAAGTTCAAGGCACCACGGCAGCCCAGCCCAATCCCGTGACCATCACCATCGCTGGCTTGACCGTGGAATGAGCATGAGCGCGACGCAGGAACTTCGCGGACTCTTGCAACGCCGGCCGATTCAGTTGCTGGCATTGCTGGGCCTGCTTTCAGGCGTGGCGGCTCGTGCCATGATCTTGAAGTTTTCCGTCCTCGATCTCGATATCTGGTGGCATATCAAGGTCGGCGAGTGGATCGTCAACCACCGCGGCTTCCCTCATACCGGAATTCTTTCCCGCACTGCCGCGAATCGGCCTTGGTCTGCCTACAGTTGGGGGTACGAGTTGCTGCTCTCGCGCTCCTATGCGTGGTTCGGGCTGGTTGGGGTGGGGATGTTTGGCACGCTTCTTACCGTGGCCGTGGCCTACGCCGTTTACTGGATGACCCGCCGCCTCTCCGGAAAATTCTGGGGCGCCATTCTTCTCGCCCTTATAACCTGCTCGGCTTTCCTCTTCAGCCTGATGCCGCGGCCGGTATTTTTTTCCATGATTCTCTTCGCAGCCACGCTCACGCTGCTTCTTGAATCACAGCGTCCCGGCCGCGAGAAAGCGCTGTACTGGCTCCCGCTGGTATTTCTGCTCTGGGCGAACTGCCACATCCAATTTATTTATGGACTTTTCGTCGTCGGCCTTTTCGTCGGGGTGAACTTGTTGCTGCACTTGGGCAACTACTTCGGCGTCAATCCAGCATTTGCCCAGCCCTCAACCGTCTCAGCGACTAAATTGCTTCTCATCTTCGCCGCCTGCCTGCTCGCCACTTGCATAGGGCCATACTCCTATCATCTATACGGAATCGTTTTCGACTACGCGAGTTCGAAATTTCCTTACACTTACATTCGCGAGTTCCAGGCTCTCACTTTCCGGGCCATGAGCCATTATGTGGAACTTCTGCTCGCAGCCGCTGCCTTCTTCGCCCTAGGACGGCAGAAGCGCATTGATCTTTTCAAGCTAGCCCTCCTTACTTCCGCCAGCATCATCGCCTTCCGCACGATGCGCGATTCGTGGTTCCTCTGCATCGCAGCCGCAGCCTGCATTGCCGACTCCTGGGACGGAACAATCTCCGCAAAAGAAGTCGACGGCGAAAAACTTGCCCGCGATCCGGGTGAAACTCTTCTGGAAAAGGCTGGACTTGCCGCCGCCCTGGCTTTCATGATTTTTCTGATCGCCCGCAACACCAACTTCAACACCCGCGGTCTCGACGATGCCATGAGCAGCTTCTTTCCCGTCAAGGCGGTCAACTTTCTTCGCCAGAACCCGCAGCCCGGGCCGCTCTACAACACCTTCGACTGGGGAGGCTTCCTCACCTGGTACATGCCCGACTATCCCGTCGCCATCGACGGCCGCACCGATCTCTACGGCGATGAACTGGATATGCTTTTCTTCGATTCAGGAAGAGGCGCCGATTCCTATCTCAACGACCCTTACTTGAATGAGGCCGGAGTAGTCCTCCTCCAGAGGGATAAGCCGCTGGCCATGTTGCTCAAGAACGATACGCGTTTTCAGAAGATCTACGAAGACCGTCTCGCGATAGTTTTTGTAAGGCGCTGACCATTCTTGCCGCGGCGGGGAAAAGTATCAGTCAGTCAGAACGAAGGAACGAAAGGCTTGAACGAGAGCCTTCGTTATTACACCTTAAGCATTGCGATGAAGTGCAGCTTCGCGCCGAAAAGCCAGTCTGCGGGGGCAGGATAGAGGCCGATCCGGGTGATCAGTTGGTCTTGGTGAACTCCGATTTCATTCCATGCGCTGTGCCATTGCGCTTCCGTCCAATAGTTGTATGGCAGCGATACGCCAAAACGAGCGTTGCCAACCCAATCCATGAATCGCAGCCGCGTCTCAGCTGCGATTCCTCTTTTGAAGTGATCCTTGATAAGGACGAATCGGCTGGCAACTCGACGAGCTTCGCGTTGCAGACCCAACGGATCGGGCGTGTGGTGAAGAACATCGGAAAATAAAACTACGTCAAACGACTTGGTTTCGAAGGGCAGGAGATCACCATCGAAAAGCTGCACCGCGATATGCGTCTGTTCACGAAGCAGCACGTCTACTCCGCGAATTTCGATGTCGGGTCGCTTGGAAGCTAGTAGCGCCGCGATCAATCCACTTCCGCATCCCACATCGAGCACCCTCGCGTTCTTCGGCGTCAATCGGGCGAACCATTCCGACAACACCCGCACCCTGCGGTCGAACACCAGCTTTTCGTGAAGAAGCCCGGCGGGTTTCATGATCGGCGCGCTCAAGGATTCGAGGCCTCCTTCCTGCTGCCAGGAACGCTGTCAACGAATTCAGCTCCGCTCATAACCTATCGCCGCCGCAATCCCAGAATGCTCAGAAAAAAGCTGCTGAAAATAACCTGCGCGCCGAGCGTCAGCGCGAAAACCGAGGGCATGACGACGCGCAGCAGGCTCTCCGAATTCATGGGCCCGAAGCTGCTTCGCATCCAGGTCGACAACGCGAACACCGAACCCGCGATTCCTAAGAATACGAGTACTGCCCCAGCCACCAGGCCGGTTTCCAGTTTGACATGTTCAAACAGGCGATTCAGGCGGGAGTCCTCAGGCAGCAGACCTTCGGTGATTGCGAATACCTTCGTAAAGACCGCGAACGCCAGCAACTGGGACCCGACCAGCATTGCGCCGAAAGCGTAAGCGAGCGTGTGAACATCAAAGACGATATCTCCAACGTGGCGTGGCCCCGGCAGGAGCCAGAAGCATACAGCCAATCCGAGCAGGATCGAGCCGATTCCGGGATAGAGAAAGAGCCATCGCGGGCTGTACATCAGTAGAAAGCGCAAATGGCGCCATCCGTCGTTCCAAGTTCGCAGATGAGGCGCATGACTGCGCCCATCGGGAGACAAGGTCGTGGGTACTTCCCTTACCTTCATTTGCAATAAGCTGGCTTTTACCACCATCTCACTGGCAAATTCCATGCCGGTCGACCGGATGTCCATACGTTCATAACTGTCCTTGCGGAAGGCGCGCAATCCGCAATGGAAATCGCGGCACGGGGAACGGAAAAATAACCTGCCCAAAGCCGTCAGCACCGGATTCCCAAGATAACGGTGTAGAGGGGGCATCGCTCCCTTTTGAATCCCTCCGAGAAAACGATTTCCCATCACCAAATCGCAGCCACTTCTCAACTCTTCGACAAACCGCGGAATGTGGCCGAAATCGTAGCTGTCGTCGGAGTCGGCCATCAACACGTACACGCCTCGTGCCGCCTCGATGCCACCCTTGAGAGCGTTTCCATATCCGCGCTGACTGACATGGACCACGTGTGCGCCGCCGCGCTGAGCAATCTCGACGGATCCGTCGGTCGATCCATTGTCCGCGACAATGACTTCACCCTTGAGGCCCGCTGCTTCTAGCGTGGCGATTGCTTTCGACACGCAAATACCCACGGTTTCGCCTTCGTTCAGGCATGGTAAGACGACCGAGACCTCAATCACCGGTTCGGCAACAGCGGCGTCGACGCCCATAGAAGAGCTCCGCATATTATGGCCTGAAGACACGACGGTGTAAGTATCCGGCGGGTGCGCAAGCGGGGATGTAAGGTTAATCACAAGGGCATGTGAAGCACGTCACAGCACTCGGCAGGCCCACACTTTAGTTTGAGATTTATCTTGGGGAAAATGTCTAAAGACACGGAGCGGTGCGAAGGGATGTGCGAGAACTACCGGCCTCCGGCAGAGCCACGAGCAGCTCCCTCGCTCCCAAGCAAGAAAGTGTCTGTCTCCGCAACCCAGAAAACGCCTTCAGCAGGCAAAGGTCCGCTGCCGGCACAAGCTTATTATCCGGTGCTGCTCCTCCTGGCAGCCCTTAGCCTCTGGATGCGCCACGGCTTTCCCGTTTGGGCGCGCGCGGACGCATCGCATGACGACCGCCTCTTCATTCGCCTCGCCGGTTACCTCGCATCCGGAGCCTGGCTGGGCCCCTTCAACAACCTCACCCTCGTTAAGGGGATGTTTTACCCGCTCTTCATCGCCGCTGCTCATTCTTGCTCCGTACCCCTCAAGCTCGCAGAGCAAGCAGTCTATCTCGCGGCATCGGCCGCGGCGGCGGGAGTCGTTCGCAAGCATGCTGCCAGCAATCGCCTCGCCCTGCTCCTCTTCGCATGTCTTGCCTTCAATCCGGTTCTTTGGCATCCGGATCTCGCGCGCGTCCTTCGTGAAGGCTTGTATGTCAGCCTCTCGCTCGCCGTCGTCATCATCGCCACCACGATCGCTTTCCCAGCGGATCACAAACCTCCGCCTCGTCTCGCCTGGCGCGTGCTTCAAGGATTTGCTCTCGGCCTCCTCGCTGCAGCTTTTTACCTCACGCGCGAGGAGGGCATTTGGCTCATGCCCGCCCTCGCCATGGTCGTTGCCGCTGCCATCGCCAAAGCCCTATGGGGAGCTGTCCTGCCCAGCCGCCGCTCCTACATCAACGCGGTCGTTACGCCTCTGCTGATAGCGGCCGCCGTTTTTCCCGTGGCAGATTGTCTGGTTGCGGTCCTGAACCACCGCCACTACGGCATATTCGAGACCAACGAATTGCGATCGAGGAGTTTCTTGCGCGCTTATGGCGCCATCACTCGCATCCAGGAGGGCGAATGGCGCCCTTACATTCTGTTTCCCCAGGATGCTCGTCTTCGCGCCTACGAAATCAGCCCCGCAGCTCGAGAACTTGCGCCCTCGCTCGAAGGCAATCTGGCAGACGCATGGCGTCGCGCCAGTTGCTTATCGATGAATCGCACGGATTGCCCCGAGGTCTTCTCCGGTTGGCTGATGTGGGAAGTGCGCGATGCCGTGCGCGACGCCGGCCACTATCGCTCTGCGCCCGAGGCAATGCTCTTTTACGACACGCTGGCCGATCAAATTAATGATGCCTGTGATCATGGCAGGCTGGCATGTTTGCCTTTCAAAGCGACCCTGTCCCCACGTTTTCGCCGGGAGTATGTGAGCCAGTCCCTCGAGAGCGCTCAGCTCGTCGCCCAAAAGCTGTTTGCCTTCGGAGATGGAAGAATTGGTTCGGCTCCCGCCGTCGGCCCGCCCCAGGGCGTCGCGATCTTTGCCCAGACCGTGGGCGGCGTCTATCCTGCCACGAGCTTTGCCCAGCCCGTCCAAGTCAGTATTGCATCAAAAGTTACCCGGGCGTATGCCCTTGCGTTCCCCATCTTCTCAGCGCTGGGCGCTGCCGGCCTGCTGCTAACCATCTCCCTCAGAAGGCTGCGACCTTTCCCCATCGCTCTTGTGGCCCTCGCTTTGGCCAGCGCTTTTGCCGTCTTGAGCAGAATCGCCTTGCTGGCCTACATCGAAGCGACCTCATTCCCTGCCGCCACCGTCCTCTACATCTCGCCAGCTTCTCCGTTCGTCATCATCCTCGCGGCTGTCGGTATATACCTCGGATACTTGACCGTCTTTGATGCACACCGGTGATGCTGGTCACATCGGGGCGACCGGCCGGAATTCAACCACCAGAATTCCCTGAAACTCTCCCAGCAGGTGATCCGTGAACACACCGGGTGAATAGTCGAGCAGCCACTTCAAGGTGGGGTAGGAAACGGGAGGAACCACAATGAGAAATCTCTGGCCGTGCTGTGCGGCCTCCAAGAAAGCTTGGCCGCCAACCCGGATGGTTTCATCGTTCAGGTCCATCGGGAGCATAACCACCGGGGCGTTAATCGGGTAATAGTCCACTTGCGCAAACAGCGGATTTTCGCTGTTGCGATCGGTGGGCATAGGCCCGAAGTCGGACTCGATGAATGCGCTGCAGACCAGTACAGGGACCTTATTATCATTGCCGACGCGTGAATTCACTAAGGCATGTGCCCGTTTGAAGTTAATCATGTGCTCGCGCGACAGCGGCGAGGGGAAAGCTTCAATCACTATGGCTGCCACCAGTCCGGCGCAAAAGAGCTTCCGCAACAGAGGGGAGTCGATGTGCTTTGTCAGCAAGGCCCAGGTCAACGCGCTGCCCGGCGCTATGACCGTTAGATAGCGAGGGATGACCAGCCGTACTGGAGTAACGGCGCTGACCGCTAAGAAAACGCCGATCGGGACCAGCGCGAGTAGCGGCCCGAGCACGATTGCCGGAAAGCTTTCGCTCTCCGGAATTTTTATTTTTCGAACCAGGCCGGCGAGAAAGGCCGTAATCACAAAGCCAATCAGCAACTGCAGGGGGGCGAGCGTGTTGAGCGCGGTTAATACCGGGTGAGGCATCTCCTGAACTACGTGCGTTTCCCGGGTGTGGTACAGGCTGGCAACCCGGTATGCCAGAGGAAGGGAGACAAGGATAAAGGTAGCGAGCATCGCCCCCACTTGCCGTAGATCTTTCTTGATGGAGCCGGCTCGTGCCACCAGATAATAGATTGCAAACGCAGGCAGGATCGCCCCGAACAAATAGTGGAAGTAGAGAATTGCGGCCGCCGCGGCACCGAACAGTATCGCCTGCCGCATTTGCGGTCGCGCCATCCAACGGATGAAGGCAAGCGTCGCGACATTGGTGGCCAGCAGTGCAAAGGCATACGGTCGCGCATCGGTCGCCGCAAACACGACGTTGTAAGTCAGGGCAAAAAAGACGCAGGCGAGAAATGCGGTCTCCCGATCGTAAAGCTCGCGGGCGCTCCGAAACAAAAAGTAAACAGCGCCCGTCATCGCCAGCGTGGAGGGAATCTTCAGAGCGATTTCGCTGCTGCCGAGGATCGTCTTAGCGAACCATAGCGTATATAGATATCCGATCGAAGAAGGCATCAGCGCCGACCGGCTCCAGACTTTGGCGAAGCCGCCGCTGACCTGCCAGTAGGCCAGTGTCTCGTCTAACCAGAGAGGCGCTCGTATCGCCAGAAACCAAGTCGACAAGGAAGCCAGCAACGCCACGGGATAGGCTAGCTCGGAGAGAATGGAGACAGGTTTTGCGACTTCAGTTGACACCGGGGTTGTCGTTGCCGTCGCCATCCTGGAGTTCTCACTTCTTTGGCGCGACGCCACCAACGCTGGCAGCCCTTACTGTGCCGTTTGGGTAATGCGCGGTCTCGTGACATGCCAGCACGCACGTATTGGTCGCTTGATAGTAGGAAACTGGAGCGGCTCCGTTTTGCGTCACCACGTTGGCATCAAAATTCACCAGCCGCTGTCCGCTGAGGTTGGGGTTGGTGCCTCCGATGCCGTGGGCGGTGTGGCAGGTCGAACACGAGAAGCCCGCGTTGATGTGGCTCTGGTGCTGGCTGAAACTCTTGTTCTGCATGATGTTGCTTAAGTTATGGCACTTGCCGCAAAGCGCATACGGCCCGTTCACACTGAGGTCGGGATTGCGATACAGATTCGTTATCAACTGCCCAGGCGCCACCGCCTGGCTGAACTCGTAGCGGCGCTCCAGGATATGCGTCCACTTGGAACCATGCGGCCCATTCGGCCCGGTTCCTCCGAACTCGCGATTGTCGTCGCTGTTATGGCAGTCGGTGCAGAAAATCTGCGTTCCCATTGGACGCCCCGGCGTAATGCCATCGAGATTCAACATGTTCGCCAGCAGGCTCGGCTGGGGCAGTGCACTGTTGCTCGTGTGCGTAACCGGATGGCTCGAGGTGGCGTTGACGCTGAATTGCGGAACTAAATTCAACGGATCGCCTGCCGATGATGTTCGCGCCGGAAGATAACCGAATATTGGAAGAACCCGTTTCCCCGTGCTGGTTGAATGACAACGGAAACAACTCTCATATTGATTGACCGCCGGGTTCACCATAGTCCTTCCGTCGATCGCGCTGATTCCCTCGACGTTCGTCTGAGAAATACGAATCAAAGGCGGCGGTGGGAAAGACAGTACCTGGGCCGATGCGTGTGCGTTGTGACAATCCACGCAGGTCGCATGGCGGTTGTTGTTCAGAAGGTCATTTTCCGCGGCGTCATGCGGGTTGGCCTGCGTAGGAAATGGATGCCCGATCTTGCCGGTGGCGTACTCGGCAAAGACGCTTGGAGGCGCGGGCGTGATATTCGAGCCTGCGTTGTGGCAGGCGATGCAATCCTGCTCATTGGCTCCACGCAAAAGCCGCGCCGGCCCCTGCGCATTGTGCGGCGTGTGGCAGGAAATGCATGCATCCTTGGCTACCGTTGTGTAGCTTCCCAACCCCGTTTGGGGAGTGATCTTGTTGGTCACGATGGCATGGGCACTCGTGACCCAATCGGCAATTGGATTTACCTTGCCGGCCATCTGACGTGTAGGGTCGTGACAGGCTAGGCACATCGTCCCGTTGGAGCTATCGCGAACCAGAAAATTCTGCGAAATCAGATCCCTGGCCTGCACATGCGGCTCGTGGCATGACGTGCATTCGATGTTGCCATTGATCAACCGGATGGCCCCCAGCGGGTCTCCGGTCTTGCCCTTCGAGGCGAGCGACGCAATCAGATCAATGTTGTCTTTCAGGGGTAAAGCCAACGAAAACGGGTGCGATGGCTGCAGGTTGTTGCCAAACACGTCGTAGCTGTACATTGATCCCTGCATCGTGACTTGGCCATACACTACCGTAGTTCCCGGCGCTACCGTCCCGTCATGACACGAGAGGCACAGATTGCTGTCACTTCCCAGCACCGGCTGCGTATCGCGGTTTTTCTCCGTCGTGCTTGTGTACAAGCTGTAAGTCTGGGTCGTGAGCTTCTGATTCCACAGCGGTACCCGCCCTCCGAGAGCGGAGTGAGGTTCGTGGCAATACATGCAGAAATCGGGGCGAGCGCCGGTGATCGGAGACTTGCTTCCCGGGCCCAGATCGTGCGTGCCGATGACGTCGCCGGTGAACTGAGCCAGCAGACTTCCCGCCGTCAGCATAGTCATCAGGCACGCGAATAAAAATCTGACCTTCACTACATTCCTTCCTTGGGTTTCTTCAACCCGTAATAATGAAATACTTGGACTCGCCGGTTATAGGAGTCGACTATGAAAATCCGATCCTCGTGGTCGATGAAGAGCCCGGCCGGCAATTGGAACTCGCCCGCGTGCGTGCCTCGACTGCCGAAGTAATAGAGTAGTTGGCCTTGGCGATTAAACACCTGCACCACGCCCCACAAACCATCCACGATATACAAATCACCCTCGGAGTCGACTCCGATTCCTTTGGGGCGGAACAGGTCTCCGCTGCTGTCGCCAAGCTTCCCGATCGCGTAGCGGAAAGCTCCATCGCGGCCCAGCACCTGCACCCGGAAATTCATGGCGTCAACTGCGATCAGATCCGATCCATCCAGCCGTAGCTCGGTCGGAAAATTGAATTCCAGATCGCCATCGCCTCTCTTCCCGATCGTCTGCAGGACGCTGCCCTGCATATCCAACATGTAAATCTTGTCCCGCAGCGTATCCGTCACATAGATCCGTTGCGCTGCAGAATCAACGGCGATTCCTGTGGGCCGTTTGAAATAACCCTCCCCGCCCTTGAGGCTGCCGATCGCGCGCTCATACTTGCCGCCGGAATTGAACACGAAGATCTTGCCCGTCTCCGAATCGGTCACGTAAATGTTGTCCTCGGCGTCGACCGCGACGCACTGCGGCCCCAGCATCGCGTCCTTGCTTTTTTCGCGGCGCTCGATGAACTTGTATTTCTGCTGCGCGAAATCGAAGATATGAACCCCGCCCGCGCCCGGGTCCGTAACGATGATGCGTCCCTTGGAATCCGTCGCTATGCTATAGGGCCGAACCAGAAATTTGAACTCCGGCTCACCGGCTACAACGTCCACCAGACGGTTCCAGAAACCCCGCTTCGGTTTCACTTCGCGTTCCGAACCGAAGCTGCGCTCGTAGGTCAGCTTGCGTCCTCCCTCCAGCTCAAGTTCTGGAGGCCCAGGCTCAACCGGCTTCGGCTTCTCCTTCGAGGCCCAGCCCGGAATTGCGAGTGATAGCAGAATTAACAGCAGAGTGACCAGCGAACCCAGCCTGTGCGCGTTCCCCATCCGCATCCTATGTCCGCTTCTCACCATTGTCTCAGTATAAAGCGGTCTCACAAATGGTTTCGTTATCCACTGTCTCTAGAAGAAATTGAACCATCGGCTGACCCCAATGTAGAACGATGATATATTCTCCGGCGCCAGCCCAGACTGGCTAAAGCCCTGCACCAGATTGCTGTACCCGCCGTTCAGGTACATTTTGCGGAATTGGTATTGAAAAATCGCGTTGATCATCTTTGAGTCGTTGGAGGACGTAACCCCCAGCACGCTCCCGTCCGTGATGGACTTGGCATAGCTCGCTCCAAACGTCAGCCTGCGCATTGGATTGCTGCTCACGCTCACCGAATAGCTCTTGCCGCCAAAAAGAATAAGATCGCTGTTTGGCACCAGCGGCTGCGGGATTGGGTTTTGCACCAACCCACCTCCTGTCTGGATCGCGCTTCCGCTCGATTTTGCGTAATCACCACTGAGGGTGATCCAACGCGAATAGCCGATGCCGGTAAAGAAACTCTCGGCGCTGTTCGACGATCCTGCCACTTCGGTCAGGAGCGTCCTGCTGGCGCTGCCTCCCCCGCTCCATGCGAACCTGCCCCAGCGCCGCCTCAGGTTGGCTCCATAGTTGTAACCCGAGGTCGTGTAGCTCACTAATTGCGTCTGCACATTCTGCGAATAGTTGAAATCAACTCCCGCGACCCAACCGGCGAAGTGTTTGTTGTAATTGATTGTGCCGTTCAGCCCCAGCGAGTTCTGGTTCGAAGTGCTGACCGTGTTGTCGCTCACGGTCAGGGCAGTGTTCAGGCTGCCGCCGAACACCAAACGCCAGTAGGTCACGCCCCCGCCGTAGGAATTGGAACCGTAACTCTCGCCCAGATAGTATTGCTCGCGATGGTCGAGGAAGCCCAGTGCTTGCATGTTCGCCACCACCGAATAGCTGCCGCTGGCCGTCGTCTCCATGGCGTGACTACCCTCTCCAAGGTTCACTGCCGGGGCCACACCTCCCGCGGCCCCCGCGATCGCCTCGGACAAGCTGCCCGAGAGGTTGCTGTTATAGTTGGTGCTTAACGCAATGTGGAACTTCTGTGTCGGTTGAAAGTTCGCCGTCGCGGTATAGAGATCAACGCTGCCGTTGTTGCTACCCTCGGCGTAGTAAGAATTGTAATCAGACCTGGTGATCGCGCCCGCCACAGAGCCGTGAAAAGGCAGAACGTGTCCCGCGTTAAATCCGTAGGAACGGTTGCTGGAGCTCGTGGTCTCTGTCGTCGTTCCGCTCTGCAAGACTTCCGGGAACTCCGAGTGTCCGCCCCCATCCGAAAAGAAAGCTGCCATGTTGAAGCCCTTCAGCGCGTATCCCGACCGGAGGTTGAATGAATGATAGTCCGTAGTCCCCATGTCATTCGCCCCGTAGATGGAATACTGGCTGCTTCCCGTCTGGAAGCTGGCGCCGAGCGTAGGCCAGTTCGGCACCATTTCTGTCCAGTTAATCCCGAAAGAGTCGCTGTCGCCATGGGTGGTGTAGTTGGCCACTCCCGGGATGGCGAAGTTGCCTTCGCTGTTCAGGGCTTTGGAGTAGTTGATGGATCCGGGAAAATGGCTGCCGCTGAAGATGTTGCTGGAAGCGGTGACGCCGCTGGCGTTGGAAATGGATTGAAACGACGAGTTGTCTCGCGCCTGGTTCAGGTAGGGCGAAACCGTGAAGCTCAAAAAGTTGGGATTGTAGTAGGAACCGTTCAGCGTGGCCGCGCCGCCCACTGACAGGTTGTGTTCGGAGGGTATCTGATTTCCATAATCTCCGCTGTAACCCGTGGCTAGGGTACCGTTCATGTCGGTGCTGACTTCGCCGAACTTGAGCTGCCCCACCGCCGGCAGCGCCAGCAGGAGTATCCCCGCTAGAACCAAACCGGCATTTTGAAAAATTCCCCTCACCTTCACCCACTCCTGAGCTGTCCTCGACCGCAGCCAAACTCCGAGAGGTCTAGCCCTCTCGTTTGCTCATAAGAAATGCACTTTTCCCGCCAATATGGGAATTAAACTAAACGATTGATAGGAAAGGAGATGCCGCAGGATCAAAGAGCGAAATCCGAGTCTGTTGTGAGCCATATCACGCAGCCAAATTCAAGCGACAAGGCATTTGGCGCATGAGGTGCATCGGGGGGGAAATGGGGGAGCGGCCGCACAATGGTAGCCCGGCGCTTCAGCGCCGGGAAAGCGGATCGAGTCCCGGAGGGACGACAGAAATCCCCACGGTCCATGCCCGCTGCCCTTCAGCCCTGTGACCGCCAAACTTTTATAGCTCTTCCACCTTGGCGGTCTTTCGCAGCCGCTTGTCCAGAGACGACCGCACTTCCTCTACTTTGTTCTTCTGCAGCTCTCTCTGCAGAGAGTCCTTGACTTCATCGAACGGCGTCTCCCCAGCCGGAATGTGGCCGTTCAGCCGGATGATGGTAAAGGCCTCACCCATCGGGATGACGTCGGTGACCTCGCCGTCTTTCATGCCTAGTAGCACCTTCACTACGTCGGGCGGTAGCTTCGTCCGCTCCACTTTCTTGTGGTCTCCCATCATCACCCGGTAATCGTCATCCGAAATCTTCTCCGCCAGCATTCCGAATTGCTCGTAGGTGTTGGTCGCCTTGGCCTGCTTCAGCGCCTCGTCCGCGCGCTTGCGCATTTCTTTCAAATTGGCCGCCGTGCCCTGTTGCGGAGGCATGATGGAGATCGTCTGAATCGCAAAGGCCTCGGAATGCTCGAAACGCGCCGGATTTTTGTCGTAATAAGCCTTGACCTCAGCCGCGGTGACCGTGGACTTGTTCTCCACTTCGGCCTTCTCGATGGCGTCAATCAGCAGCGAGCGCCGAATCTTCTGGTGCAGTGCCTTCTCCGAGCCCTGATACTCCTCTTTCAGAAATTGCTGGTACTCCTCCGGGCTGCTGAAGCGGCCGCGGAAATCCGCTTCCGCCTTTTGCAGCTTCGCTGGCGGTACGGTCATCTGTCGCCGCATCGCTTCCTGGTACAGCAGTTCTTCGAAGACAATCATCTTCAGCGCGCCCTGGCGGATCTGCGGCGCCATCTCCGGGGGAATCTGGCCATTGTGCTGGGCCGCGTAAGGAAACAAGCTGTACATCTCTCGCATCAGATCACGATCCGTCAACACCGTTCCGTTCACCCGGGCCACAGGCGCGCCTCTCAATTGCAGCCCCGTGCTTGCCGCCGGCTGCGCAGCCGTGGTCGGCGTGTGGGAGACCGCCATTTGTTGCGCCGTCGCCGTTCCCGCCAGCGCCGTCAGAACTACTGTCCAGATTGCTAGTTGTTGCTTCATAATCCCCATCCTACCTCGAAAATTTGCGAAAAAAGAGGGGAGAGTTTTCTCTCCCCTGATTTGACAAACTAACAGCTTGAACAGACCGATTAGTAGGTCGTTCCAATCTGCCATTGACCGTTCGACTCGTTGGCCTCTCCGCCGTGGCACTGACGGCAGAACTGCGCTGTCTGGTTGGATTTCGCAGTGCCGCTGGCCGGGTTGTAGGGGCCGACCAGGAAGAACATAGTCGCGTAGTAGCTGCCCGCCAGGCCGCTTCCACTGTTGGCGGTGGTGATAGCAACCGTGTTCATGATGTGCTGGTTGTGGCAGGTCGTGCACATAACCGTCGGTTGGTTGAGGTAAGCCGAGGGGCTCACGTAGTAGCCGTAGTTCTTAAAGAACTGACCGGAATTCGCGCCCGTCATTTGGACCTTGCCGGTGGCTGAGATCGTGCAATCCCAATTCCAGGGGGCGCCGCAACCGACGATCGCGTTCAAGCCCACCGGGTGGTTGGCCAGGTAGTTGCCCGCGCCGTCGCCGTCGTTGCCCAACAGGGTCGGAATAGTGCCGCTGCCGTAGGTCGAGGGCAGCGTCTCTTGGACTGCGTCCTTCATCATTGCGCCCTCAGCCCAGTTGCCGTCATGGCAGCTCAGGCAGGTCAGAATGCCTTTTACATCAGGCAGGGTGTCGGTGATGAATTGCGCCTGGGTCGGCAGAACTTCTACCGTGCCGCCCGCAGTGGTGATGGTGCGTCCATACAGGTTGCCGGTGTCCTGGCCCCACAAGATCGCTTGACCAGAAGCGGTGTCACCGGATTTGTTAGCGCCGTTACCCCAAGCGCCGCTGTGTGGTGCGTGACAAGCCGCGCAGCCACGACCGTAATTCAGGTGGGCGCCCAAGACGTCCTGAGTCGCCGTCCCGAAGTTGCTCTGTGCTGCGGCGAACGTTGCCACAGCCAGAATCATGAACATCACTACGAGTGACTTTTTCATTCTGTTTCTCCTTAAGGATTTATCAATGCTTGTGAATCTACTTCTACTGTTCATTTTTGCTGCTTTTCCGGAAGTCTCGAGATTCATTGACAACGCCCCTCCTCGAATCTCCGCTAGTACTAATGCACGATGCTCACCGAAGTGGGTGATGTCACACACGCTCAGGGTCTATTACGCAAGTAATTGAAAATTAACGGCTTCTTAATTTGCCAATGGAGGGTGGATAGGTTACGTAGGTAATCCGTCGCCCCATACTGGGCCTTCTGCCACAATGGCATTGGTGAAATAACCCATGCAAACTCAAACTATAATTGTTGCGTTTCTCAGCACTTGCGAAGGGAGTGTCACAATGTAGCGCGCGTACTTTGCATCTTGCTCAGTCGGCCAAAGCAGTAGATTGCCCCTCCAACCAAGATCGCGGAGAGCAGCCAAGGCGTCACCACCGACGACCACAACAGCCTTGGGTAGAAGCGGATCACTGCGATCCACAACAGAAGACCCAGCGCGCTCCCGAAAATCGTGAGGACACGCTCCGGACTCCATTGCAAAGGACAACAAATCGCCCAGATCGCCAACGAAAAAGGAAACGCTGCCACGAGATCCACGAGATAATGCTCACCACCCGCCAAGGTCGCGAGCGCTGTAATAATCAGGTACGCCAGTGCCACCCAGCGCCAACGCCAGCGCAACGTTCCGCACATCCAATAGACCAGCAGAGCCCATCCGATATGCAGCGATGGCATGGCGTTACGCGGGAACGCCGGATTCAGCGCGACCGGCCGGAGGTCAGCAGCAGTAACCTTAGCGCAACTTGCGGGAACCTCGCCCAGGAAGCATTCAGAGCCGAGAAGATAAGCCGGCCCACAGGCCGGAAGGAGACGATACGCCTCGATGCCGACTATCCCAGCCAGCATCATCACGGCTAGAACGCGGACAGGTTGCCCGCGCCGTCCCAGAGATAGTGCATAGGTTGCTGCGATGGCCAACACCAGACTCTCATAAACCACGCTAACCATCGGATACAGACCAAAGCGCTCCACCCATCGGTTGCACCACATACTTGGGTTGAATCCGAAACTCAAGTCGGCATAAAGGGTGTATAGATCTAGGGTGTACCAGGAGCCCGCCGAGTGCCTGCCGAAGATCCACGCTCGGAAGAAGACATAAACTACGCACAGGATCGCGGGTGCCAGAGTCCAGGGCGGAACGCTCCGCCGCAATTGAAACCAGCGCACCGCAACGATGGACGCGCCGGCCAGTCCGAGCAGCGTTGGCCGAATCATTAACGGGTTCATCAGCGACTGGGCGGCGAGGCTTTCTGCGGCTGCACATCCGCCGGTTTCGGTGCGTCGGCTGCCGGTACTGGCGCCGAAGGCGGCTTCTGCGCCGTATCCAACGACGAAACTCCGCGGCGTGTATCCGCTGCCTTTTTCAGATCCTCCTCGCGCTTCGCCTTTTCTACCGCCGCCTCCGCGTCGGTAACATAGCGGAACATCTGCATGCGCCCAGGATACTGTTCGGTGGTGAACACCCGATTCTGCTTGTCAATGGCAATACCGGTGAGCGCCCTGAACTGGCCGAGACCGCTGGCGTGTACGTCGCCGATATACGTGAGCAACTGCCCTTCGCGGTTGAACACTTCCACGCGGTCCTGGTACTGATCGGCCACCCAGATGTGGCCATCGCAATCGACCGCGATGCCCTTGGGCCGCGCGAAGAATCCCGGACCATCTCCGGCTTTGCCGAACGTGCTGATGAAATTGCCGTCAGCATCGAAGATTTCTACGCGGTTATTCATAGTATCGGTGACGTAAACGTTGCCGTCGTTGTCGAGCGCGACATTCGAGGCACCGCCGAACTCGCCGGGGACGGTGGACGTGTGCTTCTTGCCTGGAACCCCAATGTGGCGCAGCAGTTTGAGACTATCGGCGTCATAAACAAAGACCAGATCCTGCTGCTCATCGACAACGTAAAGAAGCCGGTTCTCGTTGTCCACGGCCAATCCCACCGGATCCACCAATCCATCAGAGATCTGGCCTTCGACGACATGTTTGGGGTTGAAAACAAGGACCCGGTGCAGCTTGCCGTCGGAAACGAAGAGGCGGTCGCTGTCGTCGATGGCGACACCATTGATCAAACCAAAACGAGCGTCGGTGCCGTTCTTGATCAGAGTCGCGTCGCGGGTCTCAGTGTTGAAGATGAACACCGCTCCGACTTTTTGATCAGCCACATACACCAATCCCTTGGAATCGATAGCGATCCCGTAGGGTCTAAGCAACTGGAAGGGAAAAGTCTTCAGCTTATCGACGGCATCCGTCTGCTTGGTACCCGCCACGCGATCCATCCAGCTCTGCTTGGGCTTGGTTGGGGGCGGAGTATAGTCGATCTTCATGCCCGCGTAGTAATTCAGCCAGCGCACGCGGGCGATATTGGGAGGGTTGGGCCAAACCAGCTTGGAGTAATCAACCGGCTCGCCCTGGGGCGCGGGCGCCGGCTGAGTGGCGTCGGCCTTCTTCTTCTTTTTATCTTTATCGCTGCCGTAGGCGGAGGTCGGCGTAGCCAGCACCACGGCAAGCAGGATCATCAGCGCCGCCAACGCTATGCCGTTGCGATTCGATTTGGAAGAGAGCGCCAACATGTTCGTAATCTCCTGTCTCTAGTTTGCGGGAGTTATCGTCTCCCGCATGTTAATTCTGTTCTTGTGGCAGTTGTCGCAGAATGCCATATTGTTTTGCTGGTCTTTGACCAGCAGGTCGGCCTGCGCCGAAGCGTGCGGCTGATGGCAACTGAGGCAACCCAAGTGAGTCTTGACCTTGGCGATATTTGCCGGATCCATCACATCTCCAACCGGGTGGTTTTCTATCGGATGGCCCAGCCCATACCTCAACTTTAAAATCACCACTCCATTCTTATTGAAGTAGTCCTCGGGCAGCTTCACCTTGCCGTTGAAGATGGTGATCACATGCTCGGCTTCCAACTTCTGCGGAACTGAGTCCTGGCCGTGGCACTCTAGGCAAAGCGCATTTCCTTTGGCACGGAGGAGGTGATCGTTCTCGCCGCCATGCGGCTCGTGGCAGGTAGCGCAACCTTGAATAAAGGCAGGTTGATGAAGCACATGCTTCTTCGATTGTTCTGCCTGGTCGCTGTGGCAACCCAGACAGATATCAACCGCATTCGTTTTCGGGAGCCCCGGTTGCCGGCTGGCATGCGGGCTGTGGCAATCCGTACAATCGCCCGCGGCTCCCGGATGCTGCACTTTCGCCTTCTCGATCAGCTCAGCTTTATCGGAGTGGCAAGTCACGCACAAAGATTTCGCGTCAGGCTGCGTCAGCACGACCTTCCCATCTTTCGCCGGAGCGTGGCACGTGTCGCACTGCTTATCGGCGAATGGGGGATGCAAAAACTGCGCCATCAGCTTCGGGCTCGCCGACTGATGCGGGTCGTGGCAGCTCACGCAATTTGCCGTGGCGAAAGGCTGCCCCTGGTGTGCCTTCTGTAAGGCGGCGTCTTTTGCATCGTGGCAATCCAGGCACAGCGCCGGCGGCGCCTTCGTGAGGTGAAAGTCGAACTCGATCTTGCCCACCTCCCCCGTTTTATGCGTAACGTGGCAGGTGTCGCAGCCCATGTCGAGAGCGGCGTGCCGGCTGCCTTTTTCGGGAACGTTCAACCCTGTATTGTGGCAACTCAGGCAGAGATTCTCTTTCGCGTCGCCCGATTCCGGCTTCAAAAGTTGGTTCTTGTTATCCGAGGTATGCGGATCGTGACACTTCAAACAGTCGCGCACTGCCGGAGGATGGACTGTACCCTTTAGCTCTGCCGCGTTTTTATCGGCATGGCATGTGATACACAGAGCCGCGGGAGTCGCCGTGATGAGCTTGATGTGGGTTACATCCTTGAATGTCCTCACCTCATGGCAACTCGTGCATCCCGTCGCAATGGCCGAATGCACGAACTTTCCTTTGGATTTATCCTCGTGACAAGTAAGGCAAGTGGAAGGATCCGCCTTGGGGTCCAGCGTTACCGGATGCTTCGCTGCGGAGGCGCGCCCGGCCAGCATCAAGGCCATAGTGATACAAATCAGAGCGTTAAGTTTGAGGGTCGTTGTGAATGTTGCCTGGGACACTCTGGGATGCTCCTTTACTAATGCATGTGCACGAATCATGCCCATTCGCCTCGGGATGTGCAAATTTCAACCCAGCCTTTGTAACAGATTGCAGCCAAGTAGTTTGTCAAACACCGCCCTGACCTCTGCCGTGGCTCGGCAGGGCTCCACGGGCAGCCTCGGCTGCGCGAAATTCCCGAACCGGACTTTTCCCGCTGTGTGATATGCCTCACATTTGTCCTGTGTCCTTCGACGGCCAATTTTTCTATCTCCTCCCTTTTCAAGTACTTCGCTCGCAGCTCGCCGTTGGTTCAAAACGTGCCTTTATATCTTCGTGGAAGGGGAAAGACATGGCTGCAACACCTCGCCCGGCGAATCGTAAATTCTCACAAAACAAGATTTGGCAGACCCTGGCATCGATCAAAACCGGAGTCGTTCTTCTGATTCTGGTGGTGATTTTGTCCGCTGCCGGCACCGTGATTCTCCAGCGTCCGGCAACCGATCCCGATGAGATGCAGCGCACCTACTCTCCAACAATGCTACGCCTGCTCGACGCCATGGGCCTCACCGACGTCTTCCACGCCTGGTGGTTTGTTCTTTTGTTGGCCCTGGTCAGCTTGTGCATCGTAGCGGCTTCCATTCAGCGCTTTCCAAACTCGTGGCGCTTTTACTCGCGACCTTATAAGAGTCCGGACGAGACTTTCCGCAAAGCGCTGGCGACCCACACCGAAATTGCCATCAGCACCGAGCAAGCCGGCTTAGACGCTGCCGAAAAAGTTCTTCGCAAGTCCGGATTCAAACCCGAGCACATCGTCAGGGAAAACAGTTTCAGCCTCTTCGGTGAGCGTCACCGCATTTCCGAGATGGCGGTTTACATTGTTCACGCCAGCCTGCTCCTCATCTTCCTTGGAGGCATCGTCGATGCTCTCTACGGTTGGAGCGGCTCGTTGATGCTGACCACTGGCCAGGAATCCGGCCACATCGAGCTTCGCAACGGAAAAGACAAGCTTTTGCCATTTTCCATCCGCTGCGACGGAGCCGGCGAGGAAACTTACGCTGATGGCAGTCCCAAGCGCTGGTGGTCCAAGCTCGCCGTAGTCGACCACGATCGCGAAGTTTTGCAAAAGGAGATCGTCGTCAACGATCCCCTCGTGTATCGCGGCGTCCGCTTCTATCAGGCCAGCTACGGTGAGACCGGCAAGATGCAGTCGCTCAAACTGACCGCGAGTCCGGTCAACGGAAAGGGCATATCCAAAGAGATCAATCTCGATCTCACCCATACCGTCGCCATCGATGACGACACCTCGATTCGCGTAGCCCAGTTCATCCCTGACTATGCGATGAGCGACGGCCAGGTTGTGACCCGCTCCAATCAGGTCGGAAATCCCGCGGTTCATCTCATCGTCGAATCAAAATCCTCGGGCAAGGCGGTGAATGTATGGTTGCCGCCGCTCCCCGGAGTCGAGGAAAACGAGCAATCCCCCTACACCTTCGCCGAGCCCGCGCTCGAGATGGCGCACTTCACCGGTTTGCAGGTCTCTCATGAGCCCGGTCAGTGGGCCGTTTGGGGCGGCGTCATCTTAATGGGATTCGGCTTGGTTGTAGTTTTCTACCTCGTTCACGCGCGCATGTGGGCGATTCCAGTGCGCAAAGCCAGCGGACAACTGGTTCTTTGGGTTGGCGGCATGGCCAACAAAAATAAAGATGCATTTGAACATCGTTTCCAAAAAATAGTCGAAGACATTCGGACGGAAATCGCGAAGTCAGAAAGCTTCGAAAGCCCGAAGGCCAACTCTGGCGCGCATGTAGAAGCTGGTGCATTCACTGAGAGCCGTTAATTCAATGGCCCGATGACACGATCACCCGACGACGCAATAGATCTTAGGAGGAAAGTTATGGCGAGAGCACGAACCCAAACCCCACCCACCACCGGCAACACGCTGGTCGTCATGGTCGGTCTGGGAGTTGCCTTTCTTTTGTTCATGGCATTTTTGAACGTAGTAAAGAGCGGAAGCCTGTTCAACGAATCCAACTTGTTGTACGCCGCCCTCATTTTTTATTCCGGAGCTGGAACTCTTTATCTCGCCTTCGGTGTCACCGGCATTCCGTCGTATGTGCGTTTCGCATCACTTTCAACCTGGGCCGGGCTCTTAGCCAATACCGGCGCCGTAGCGCATCGCTGGTACGAGGCTGGACATCCGCCTTTCGCCAGCATCTATGAAATGCTGCTCAGCTTCGTCTGGACCCTTGCCGTTCTTACTCTCATCGCCGAGAAGCGCTTTCACGTGAAAGTCATCGGCACCGTGACCATGCCGGTCGCCATCGTCGGCGTCGTTCTGATGCAGTTGTTGCGAACCGAAGTGCATCCCCTGGTGCCAGCGCTGCAATCCACTTGGCTGCACGTGCATGTCACCCTGGCCATGCTCGCCTACGCTGCCTGTGCTCTCAGTTTCGCGCTGGCCATGATGTTCCTCATCAAAGACAAAATGCCGACGGAAACTTTCCTGGCGACAACCAGCTTGTTCACCATCGCAACTTACCTGGGCATCCTGACTCGCTTCGAGAAATGGGGCGGCCTGAGCGTGATTGCGTGGAATCCAGAAACGAAGTCAGAGATGTTCTTATCCCGCGGCGTTCGCCTCTTCGTTCTAATCCCCGATCTCGGCTGGATGATGGTTCTTGTCCTCGCCGCTGTAAGCGTCCCACTCGTTCTTTATCTCGTATGGCGCAAAACCCAGGATGTAAAATTTGTCGACATCGCCAATCGCGCCGTGTTTGTCAGCATCCTTCTTCAGATACTGGCACTCGTGTTCTTTCTGTTGCGCGCTCGCGATGGACAGTACAGTTCCCTCGATGCTGAGGGTTTCTATACCACCAGCCTGGCCGCAAGTCCCTTCATACTCTCCGGGCTGGTGGGAGGAATATTTGTCTCCCTGTTGTATCTGCTGTTGCTCTGGAGGCGTGACGATCTCGAGCGCATGTTGCCCACTGCCGATGAACTGGACCGCATCACCTATAAAACCATCGCTATCGCCTTCCCCCTACTCACCCTGATGATCGCAGCCGGCGCCTACTGGGCCAATCGCACCTGGGGTTCGTATTGGAGCTGGGATCCCAAAGAAACCTGGGCCGCCATTACCTGGCTGGTATACGCCGGCTACCTTCATATGCGCATCACCCGCGGATGGCGTGGACGCCGCGCCGCTTACTTCGCCATTCTCGGTTTTGCTGTCGTGATGTTTACCTTCTTCGGAGTGACTTACTTGTTGCCTGGTTTACACGCTTATGCTTGAGAATACCCAGTCCGGGAGCGGTACGGGAATCAGGACCGATGGTCTGGCGGAGGAGTACGCTCTGCCGGAGTCCAAATCGAACTCCCTCGGCCGCTGGCAGCTCAAGGCCGTGGCCCCGGTCGCGCTTGTCCTGCTCGGCGGGTTGATGCTGTTTGTTCTCGCGACGGTCTCCTTTCGCGATCCGGAGCGTCATGCCGTTCTGG
The DNA here is from genome assembly GCA_963818935.1 of uncultured Acidobacteriaceae bacterium. Lineage (GTDB taxonomy): Bacteria > Acidobacteriota > Terriglobia > Terriglobales > Acidobacteriaceae > Sulfotelmatobacter. Next base: position 2,948 of record CAWFUK010000058.1, on the reverse strand, counting down.
TCGTCGCCGGAACCGGAGCCATTGCCGTTTGTGCCGTACTCATCTTCGTGCTCACCTGGTTTGTGCAGCGGCCCATGGTCGAATTGCAGGAAAAAATTGCGCAGCTTGGCGATGGTGATCTGAATGTTACGGTCAGCTTTGCCAGGCGCAATGACGAAATTGGAGATCTCGGCCGCAACTTCAATCACATGGTGCAGCAACTGCGCGAGAGCCGCGACGAAATCGAGCGTCTGCATCGCACGCAGATGTCTCGCGCGGAGCACCTCGCTACTCTGGGCGAGCTGGCCACCGGCCTCGCCCACGAGATTCGCAACCCTTTGGCGGGGATTGCCGGAGTCGTCGAAATCATCGGCCGCGATCTTCCCGCCACCAGCCCCGCGCGCGCCGTGGTGAAAGATGTTCGCATCGAGATCGCGCAAATCAATCAGATCCTCACCGACCTGTTACAGACTGCGCGGCCGCATCCTCCCGCCATACGCCGCAGTGACTTGAACACTACTGTAGAACATGCGGTGATGCTTGCTCGCCAGCAGTCCATGTCCAAGCCCATCGAAATCGAGTTCAAGAAAAATCCCGCGTTGCCGGAAACCGAACATGACAGCGATCAGATTCATCAGGTGATCATCAATCTGTTGCTCAATGCGATTCAGGCGACGGAAGGCCCAGGACGCATCACCGTGGAAATCGAACCTCGCCACCAATCGGCTGCAATCATCGTGACCGACACCGGTCGCGGCATCTTGCCCGAACATCTGCCCAACATCTTCCGTCCTTTCTACACCACCAAAGGCAACGGCACCGGCCTTGGACTTTCCCTCGCCCGCCGCATCGTCGAAGAACATCAAGGCCGCATCGATGTCACCAGCGTGGTCGGCAAAGGCAGCAAGTTCATCGTCCTGCTGCCCCTTACCCGGCCCGTCGCCGAAGCAGCGGCAGGCTAGAGAAACCCAATCAGGCCAACCGCGTTCTCATCCGAGCGGGATCAGTGGATGCGCTCAAAGTGCATCAATATCCACGATCCGAATCGCCCATTTACAAACTCACGAACGAGTACGATGACCGCAGAGCCGTCCCAAAGAATCTTCATGCTCCTGGATGCGTATCAAAACCATCCCGAGGCAAAGAGCCTTGGGCCGAACGGAGAGCCATGCAAATTCGATACGCGAGGATCGTTGCAACGTAGCCCTGCGCGCGGGCGGCCGGCTGACATTGTTAGAGACGCGATTTAACATCAATTGACCTGCAACCTACTGGAAGACGGTTCTTGAATCCACCTGTTTTCTTAGCGATTCAGTCTACGTTGACTTGCCTTGGAATCGGGCCTACGATTTTCCTCGTGGGGCGGGGAGCAGGAGCGTCTTCTCCATGGCGAGTCGGACGTTCGGTCAAGATTCGCTCAGCGGCCAGACGGTCTCCCATTACCGCATCGTCGAAAAGCTCGGGGGCGGCGGGATGGGCGTTGTCTACAAGGCTAAGGACGTAACCCTCCTCCGCTTTGTCGCACTGAAGTTTCTGCCCGAAGAAGTAGCCCAAGACCCCCAAGCATTGGCTCGCTTCCAGCGAGAAGCTTGCACCGCGTCTGCACTGGACCACCCCAATATTTGCACGATCCACGAGATTGGCCAGCAGCCGGACGGCCGACCGTTCATCGTGATGGAGTTTCTGGATGGCATGACGTTAAGGGAGCGCATTGCCATCGGTCGTCTGGGAATCAAATCTCTTCTTCCGCTGGCGATCGAAATTGCAGATGCGCTCGATGCTGCTCACTCTGCGGGCATCGTGCATCGGGACATCAAGCCGGCAAACATCTTCGTTACCAAACTCGGCCACGCCAAGATTCTGGACTTCGGGCTGGCAAAAGTCGCCCCCGGACGAACCCATGCTGGATCGCACCTGTTCTCGCAGCCGACAGCCGACTCCACGGAGCACCTCACGAGTCCCGGAGCTGCGGTGGGAACGATTGCCTACATGTCGCCGGAACAAGTTCGTGTGCAGGAACTCGATGCCCGCACCGATCTGTTCTCGTTCGGCTCGGTGCTTTACGAGATGGCAACGGGGACCTTGGCATTTCATGGGGAAAGTTCGGGAGTGATTTTTGAAGCCATTCTGAACCGGGCCCCTGTACCGGCGGGACAGTTGAATCCCGATCTGCCGCTCCAGATGGAAGAAATCATCGACAAAGCCTTGGAGAAAGATCGCAGCCTCCGTTACCAGACGGCAGGGGAGATACGAACGGACTTGCAGCGGCTGAAGCGCGACACAGAAAGCGGACACACGGCAAGAGCAAGTTCGCGCACGACGGTCCTTCGAAAATCGCGCCTGCTCCGTGCACGGAGGTTAGGGAAAATCTTAGTCCCGGCAGTTCTGGTCGCGGCCCTGGCAAGTGGACTGTACTATCGTGCACATCGAACCAAGCCACTGACTGAGCAAGACACGGTAGTGCTCGCCGACTTTGACAACAGAACAGGGGAATCCATATTTGATGAAGCGCTGAAGCAGGCGCTGGCCGTGGAACTGGACCAGTCTCCTTTTCTGAACGTCCTCTCCGACAGCAAAGTTAGCGACACTCTCCAGATGATGGGTCGTTCCGCGACGGCACGAATTACGGCGGACGTCGGCAGGGATCTTTGCATTCGCACCGGCAGCAAGGCTTTACTGGGTGGAACTATCTCCAGTCTAGGCAGCCATTACTTGATTGAGCTGAACGCCGCCGCGTGTAGCAACGGTGACGTTTTGGCAAGGGAACAGGGAGAAGCCGAGAGCAAGGAAAAGGTATTGAAAGCTCTGAGCCAGGCTTCCTCCGCGTTGCGCCGAAAGCTGGGAGAGTCACTGCCATCGGTGCGAAGGTTCGATGTACCGATGGAAGCCACGACTTCGTCCCTCGAAGCTCTGAAGAGCTACAGCATGAGCATGACCGTACGGCACAAGGAAGGCGACGTAGCCGGCAT
>CAWFUK010000057.1:0-12299 GCA_963818935.1 uncultured Acidobacteriaceae bacterium | reverse complement strand
AGTCGAAGTCAGCTTCTTCGAGCTCTGCAATTCCCTGCAGTTCCCCAAGCGTGCCGGGAGAAAGAATGGCCTGAAAGACAGATTTCAGTTCCGCCACGCCGGAACGGAACATCTCCATCAATCGCTTCCGATTGACTCGTTGCGAGCTCTCACTGAACTGCTGCTGCTGTTCGGCTCCGGTAGTGGGGATCGGCTGGGACCCGGTCTTGCTACTCCACAACGAAAAATCGGATTCCATCGACGAAAACAGAACTCCGATCGTTTGCCGCAACGCGGGCACGAGATCGGCAGCATGTCGTTCCATATGGTTCTTCGTGCCCAGAAAAGATTGCCCGATGCGGAAACCTCCGGTAAGCGCAGCCAGGGTGAGGCGTACCTCGCATCCGGCGCGGGCCTCGTCGTTCCATAAATTCTGTGCCAGAAATTGGCTGCCCACGCGCCCCGAGAATGCAAACTCCGATGCATACGGCTCTCGAATTCTTAATCCGTAAAGGGCACGCATCACCGGATATAAAAGGTTGGTGATGAGAAGCCCGTCCGATTTTGGCCGGGCATAGGTCGGCAGTACAAGATCGAAATTCTCTTTGGAGACAGGCACGAGAAGAGCACGCAGCCAATCCGGCGTCATGTTCGCGGCGTCGGGTGAGATCACGGCAGTGGCTTTGGCGCCCAGCAATTCGGCGGCCGCCAGAATGGTCCGCAATGCCGTTCCCCGGGCCACGCTGTTGCCATATTGCGTGCTGATCGAATGCAGCGTGCGCAGCGAGAATCGGTTGAACTCCCGCCGCCGCACGTCATTAATGGAGGCGCTTACCACCAGCTCCGGAGTGCCATCTCGCGATCCTGCATCCACGTTGATAATCGCCGCTCGATCCCGCGAAAACCATTGCAAGATGCCGCCTTGAATCGCAGCGACCACAGGGTCAATCGTCTTGGCGTTGTTGTACGTGGGCAGCCCGACCAAAATGTCGACTTCCCCGACACCGATGAGTTGGCGAACCAGATCATCCGGCAGAAAACCTTCCTCCGCCAGAACGCCTTCGCTGCGACGCGTCACCAAGCGCTCCTGTGTGAACGCCTCAACATCATTTCCAGAGCCTATCATTTCGATTCCCGCTCAAACTCGTCTCAACCGAAACCAGTAGAACTGGTATGGACCCAGCGTTAGCAGGTATGGCAGTTGACCTACTCGCGGAAAGATGTTTCTGCCAAACATCTCGATCAGGATGTTTCCCTTAAAGCGTTGCAAGTCCAGTTCCACGGCCTGCGCCGCGCTGGAAAGATTGTTCACCACGAGCACAGTCTCATTCTCGAAACGCCGAACATAAGCCAGAATTCTGTGATTTGCCGGATAGAGAAACTCGATGGATCCGTTGCCGAACACTTCGAGTCGAGCGGCGAACCGCAATCATTTGCCGCATCCAGGAGAATAGCGAATGCGGTGTCCGCTGCTGCGATAGCACGTTGATCGCCGGATAACCGTAGATGGGATCCGAGATCAAGGGCGCGCACAGGCGCTCTAGCTCTACGGTGGAGAAGCCTGCGTCCCAGCCTCCGCTCCACTGCATCGGAGTTCGAACCCCATCCCGATCGCCCAGGTTGATGTTATCTCCCATTCCGATTTCGTCGCCGTAATAGATGATGGGAGTGCCCGGCATCGACATTAATATTCCGTTCATCAACTCGATGCGCCGGCGATCATTCTCGAGCAGGGGTGCCAGCCGTCGCCGAATTCCCAGGTTCAGCCGCATCGTCTTGTTTTGAGCGTAGACGTCATACATGTAGTCCCGTTCAATATCGGCAACCATCTCCAGCGTCAACTCGTCGTGATTGCGCAGGAAAAGGCACCACTGGCACGAAGCCGGAATTTCTGGGGTCTGCTGCAGAATTTCCGTGATCGGCTTGCGATCCTCCAGCTTCACGCCCATGAACATTCTCGGCATCAGGGGAAAATGAAAGGCCATGTGAAATTCGTCGCCGTCCGCGAAGTACGGCCGCAGGTCCGCGGGCCACTGGTTAGCTTCGGCGAGCAGCATCCGTCCCGGAAACTGTTCATCGAGCCGGCGGCGATAATCCTTCAGGATTTCATGGGTCTCGGGCAGGTTCTCGCAGTTTGTGCCTTCTCGCTCCGTGAGATACGGCACCGCGTCCAGCCGGAAGCCATCCACTCCAGCTTCCAGCCAGAACTTCATCACATTCCACATCTCCTCCCGAACCGCGGGGTTGTCGTAATTTAGGTCGGGCTGATGACTGAAAAAGCGGTGCCAGTAATAAGCCTTCGAAATCGGATCCCAGGCCCAATTGGAAAGCTCCGTATCGATGAAAATAATTCTCGTTTCCTTGTAGCGCGTGTCCGTTTCGCTCCAGACATACCAATCGCGATAGGGATTTTCCCGCGAACTGCGGGACTGCTGAAACCATGGGTGCTGGTCGGAAGTATGGTTCAGCACCATCTCGATGATCACTCGGATTCCGCGCTCGTGGGCCGAATCCAGAAATCTTCGGAAATCTTCCAGGTTTCCGTAACTCGGATTGACGGATCTGTAATCGGCGATGTCGTAGCCGGCATCGCGCAGGGGCGAAGGAAAAAATGGCATCAGCCAGAGCGCATTGACGCCGAGTTCTTGCAGGTATTCCAGTTTCTGCTCCAGTCCCTGGAAGTCCCCGATTCCGTCTTTATTGTTGTCGTAAAACGTGCGCACATGGACTTGGTAGATGATGGCGTCCTTATACCAGAGCGTACCTTGCTTCAACGACACCTGCTTCCTCCATAGACCATCGACCGCGCGACCAACTCTGCACCAAACAAAACTATCCAATCCTGTCGAATTCCTATCAGAATAAGAATTCCTGACACGCTTCCATTCAGGCGCGTGCGTGTGGCCCCTCCGCACTCTTTGAGACGAGATTTGTTTGCTCCGCGCAAATTGGATGTTCCCGTTCAAGCCAGTGCTGCTTCATATTTTCAGAGATTTGCTCTGCGATTCGGTCTCCCTAAACCGTGGATAAAGAGAGTCAGAGCTGAGGCTGGTCTTCAAATCCTCATTACCACTCGTTTGGCAACTCAAGTCGGGTTCGCAAGTGATTCCATTTGCAATCGCCAACCATTCGCCCAGAGAGTGGCAAAAGATGAACCTCTAGGCGGCTGCCGGAGAAAATAGCTACCAACGTCCCCTTGTTATTTGAGCAGACGATTTTTTTGGTCGGGATCTCAAGGAAAATAATCGCAACCGCCGGCCAATTCCGCTTGACTTGCCGACTACGAGGTGAGGTTTTTCTACACAGAGAACTGCGTGGTAGCGCTACCGGGAATCGAACCCGGGTTTGAAGATTGAGAATCTTAGCGCGTAGCTAATGCCGTCAATCACATACAGCCAATCATGCAGATAGTGTGCCACTAGATGTGCCACAACTTTTGCGAAACGCTATTGAACCGCCGTACTCGCTTCCGGGAAAGCCTCTTTCAGTCCCTCCGCCGTAGCGCGCGTCTGGTACTCCACAAACTTCCCGAATCCCGCCGCAACATGCGTTTCCGTAACGTGAATGTAGTACCGGGCGGCCACTGCGGGCGAGCTATGGCCCATCAGCCGGGCGAGTGTGAATCGGTCCATGCCGGACTGCGCGGCCCGCGTTCCGAACGTGTGACGCCAGCAGTAGAACTCGAAAGCCTCTAAACCCGCATCCGTGATTGCATCCTCGTGCGGGTGCTGCATGGAAACGATATGGCCCGATTTGCCCGCTCCCGGAAAGACGAAAAGCGATTTCTTCACACTCGTTTCCGTCTCTTTCTTCCGTCGCTGTAGAACCTCAGCCGCGCGGGGAGTGAGCGGCAAGCTGCGCTGGGCATTATTCGTTTTTCCCTGGCGGACGTGAATCACCCCATGCGGTGACTCAGGCCGCGAGGTTAAGTCAACATCGGGCCATTTCAGCGGGAATAGCTCGCTGTTCGGGCGCATCCCGGTATCTACGGCGATAATTGCCGCATCCCGAAGGTTTTCGGATGCCTTCGCCAGATACAGGGCTTCTTCCTTGGGGCTCATAACCCGGTCCCGTCCCCTAGGCTGAGGTAGTTCATGGATTGCGGGCGCATGGGCCAGCTTGCCCCAATCTGCTGCAAGGTGCAGAAGCCTCCGAATCGTGCGCAAATCGCCGTTGACGGTCACGACGGAGTTCTTTGCGACCTCCTGCCTATGCCGTGCGTATCGGCTGACCAGATCGCCCGTAATCGCATCCAGAGTGGCATCCGCGATGGCAGCAAATGCCAACACACGCTCTATGCCCCCGCTGTAAAACGTGTATGTGCCCGGCTTCGTGTGCGTCTCCGCATACTTCAAGAATTCTTTGGCGAAGGCGCGGAAGATCGGCGGCCCGCTGACGGCAGGTTTCGGCCAAGGGTCATTGTGGTGAACCTGCCCGAGAGAGAGCGCCCGCCTGTGCTCTCTTTCAACGTCCTTCGCGTCTGCGCGGTTGCGAACCTTCGCCGGACGGCGAATCATGTAGTTCTCGCTGCTTCCGTCCATGTTCTTCACTCGCCAACGGAACTTATACCAAAGCGACTTTCCCCGCTTGAAGATCATCTGGCTCCCTTCCTTCCCATGGTTTTCGGTTTTGCATCCTTCGGTTTGTTCTTGCTCCCTTTCGGCCTGCCGCCCAACCTGCCGTTCTCGCGTGACGAAGCAGCCTTGCGTTTGCTAGTGAGGCTCCCACGGCATGCAGGGCAGTAGCAGATAAGCTCGACATGGTGAATTGGACACTCCATTGAAGGACAATAACCTATCATGATAGGATAATGCAAGCATACTTTCACGAAAAAGTATGCCTCAGTTGCCTGACATCTCTTCCTTTCAACCGGCTGTCCCGCGTCCCAGAACCCTTAGTGCCGATGGTTATGGAAAGACCTCGAAACTCCCAGACGGGGGGAGAACACCGTTAGTTCGGTGTCTCCCCGTCCGGTTCTGCATTGTCCCGAAACCGTCCCACAATGGGACACTTTTGGGACGCATCGTAATCAACGAGCCATCGGTCAACCGTCGACTTTGAGACTTTTAGGTTCGTACCGATCTCACGAATGCCCATTCCTTTGCCTCGCAATTCAACGGCCTTAGATAGTTTGCCGTCCCTGTCGGTCATGGTTGGCCTTCCACCTTGGCTGCGCCTGGGCAAGTGCTTGCTTAATTCTCCAGCTTCGCCCGGCGTGTGTTTCATAAAGAAACATCCCGTGTTATCGAGATGCGGCCTTCCTTCGACAAGAAATGGCTGGCATGGCTGAAAGTCCCGTGGCTTGACGTTCTGCAGATAGAGTGCGGTGCGGGCTGCATCCACTTGCCGGACACCCCATGCGGTTGAAAGCATGGCTCCAATATCACCACTGCCGCGGAGGATGTTTTCAAGCGTCATGAAGTTCTGCCCTTCGAATCCTTTAGGCGCATGGTGCGCTCCCGTAATGGATCGCGCGCCGGCATGAAGCAAACGAAACAGTGCTTGGACAAACGGCCGAGTGTCTTGGGCATCGTTTTCCGATCCCTCCATGAATCGGACAGCGGTATCTAAGAACACGTCGGCGCCCTCAGCCGCTGCGAGGATCCGCGGATCGCTGAGCGAAACAGGTTCCCGGATGGATAAGGTACTCACGAGCAGACGATCGTTTCTCACGTGCTTTTCAAGCCGAAAGAGTTGCAGACGTGACCAGAACGGGCCTAGCGAACTTTCAGGAATGAGATAGAGAATACGTTGTGCTGGGCGCAGAACGGAAAACGGCTCGTATGCGAATAGCGGCGAACCTTCTAGTAGCGCCTTCGCCATTGCCAGCATGATGAGCGTTTTCCCATGACCGGCAAGCCCGCCAATGAGCGTCACGCCATCCTCTTGGAGAAAGCCGTCAATCGCAAAGCGCAACGGCGGTGCATTCTCAAATTCGTCCAAGGTGTGGAAGACGGTCCGCCAGTTGTCCGCATCTCCCCTACTGAGCAGCGTTTCCCGCATCCGTTCCAGCAGTGCTAGTCGGTCGTCCGGGTTGACCAGGTTCGCAAGTTCCTCCTGCTGTTTAGAGAAGCGAAGATCCTGCCAAGCCTTGCGCATTTCACGGACGTGGCCTTCTAAATTCTCAGGAACGACGCCGAACGTAAAGTCCGTGACCTGAGCCATGGTGAGGTCATCGAGATTCCCCCTCAGCGAGTACTCATCAGGAATCATGCTCTCGTTGCGACACTCGACCATGGCCCCGAAGATTGCACGGCGATCCCTTGTTGAGAATTGTTGGGCGGTGAGCCCGGACGCGATCAGGCCGTCCAGTTCCCTCGCAGAACCGCGGCAACAGAATTCCAACAGGCAACCCAGCACGCTTCTTTCCAGGTGTGCCACGCGATCAACGATGTTTTCCAGCGCCATTCGCATTCAGCGCCCTTGTTTCGCTTGCGTTCCCGTTTGTGCCCCAGTTGGCTCGCTCAGCCTTGCCTCAATCCAAGAATCGAGATCCGCGCGACGATAACGAATCAGTTTTTCTCCGGCCCGGAAGAAGCGAGGACCTCTACCCTCCGAGCGCCACAGCCTCAGGGCGGCCTCGCTAATTCCCAGGTAGCTTGCAGCCTTCTTCGGTGTCAACGTGTTCGGTTGTTCATTCACAGTTCCTGCTCCTCTTGCGCCTCTGTTATCGCGCAATCGCTGTTGCTGCGACCAGGTAAGAAAAGCATGACTCGCGAACGAGGTCAGCTGATACTTGATCTATTTGGTAGCGGTGGCGTCTCTGAGGCGCTATTTATGAGGATTTCAAGAGGATGGTACCGGTAGCGATTGGTAGCGGCTTACTTTGAAGATTTTGTTCTAGTTTCCAGCGCCGGTACTCCGTTCACGTATCTTCGAACAAGATTGCGGGTTTCGTGGTTGTCATAGAGACCAACCCATGTACGCTCGCCCGGAGACTTTTTTTTCCACGATTCAAGAGGAGAAAGGTTATCCCTCCTCCCAACACGCTCCGCCCTCTCGATCGTTTGGTCGAGCAATTCGCAAATTCTGCGTGCCTTCGTGTTCGGATTGCGCGCCTTAAGACGGGCTATCAACTCTTTTCTCTCGTCAACGGCGCCACGATGAGGGTGACGTGGCGGAAGGGGCCCGCTATTCTGCGCGGCGACTGCGATAATCCCATCCTGACTGTCCTTTTCGATCTGCCGCTGCAACCTCGTAATTATCCAAAACTCTTGTTGCTTGATCCACAGTAGCGTTTCGGCCCGAGATAGCGGAGGCAACGATCCAGCGTCACTTTCTCCGCCTAAACTAGAGGGCGCCATAACTTGCCCGAGAGCCCAGCGGCTGTCAACCCAGCGAGGTAGGACAAAATCATCAGGGACCTCTTCGTCTAACCACCCCGCTCCCAGCGCGATGCGCGCCGCGGTGGCCGACACCCGACTGTCTTCTCTCGGTGGTGAAGTCTCATCGAATTTCTGATCCAGACCTAGAAATTCGTAGACCTGTCTAAGCACTTGTGTTTGAGTCCAGCCCATCGGGGAATCGTTCTTGAGATACCGACTCTGGACTCCTGCCACCTGGAGAAGCCTCGGGAAGTACTCGTGAACGACACTGCAGATTGCATCCTCTGCATCTGTGAAAAATCGACTCAGTACGGAGAGTTTTTTCACTAATGGAACGCGGACAATGGCTGTGTGGGCCTTACCTTCGAGATCCTGCCAGCGGGAGGTCAATTCACCCTCGAAGCGGATCTCAAACGCGGCGAGCGCAGCATGTAGCGGGCTGAGTTGCTCCGACATTCGTCATCTTCCCGAGTGACTCCCCCGCGTCAGTGAAATTCCCTGGTAGGCGGGAGCCGGAAGGCATCCGGCCCCTTGCCGCCGCCGATGATCAGTCAGCAGCTATCCGGTTGCTATGAGCCATTCTAGCGCGACGCTTTACGCCCTGCGTCTCGTCGCTGGCGGGTGGCATCCCTGCCCTGCTCAGTCGCGTCGGACATCTGTCACCCTTTCACGCCAGCCCCAGTTTCAATTGTTGCAAGCGGCACCACCCTGATGCCAAGGGATGGGTAGGAGATATGGTAGGCCAAAAACCTTCAATTTCTTTGTGTACTTAACTACGCGACCGTCAATTGCCCAAAGGATAGCGCGACCGCAAACCGGCTCAAAAGACACTTCTGAAACGGGGGAGACGCCGGTAACGAACACGTTTAGATGCGAGCCAGGCGCTTGCAGTGTCGCCAGAGCGGATCCCTTGTCATCGAACAGCGTGATCTGACCGGCGTCGCCCACAACCTCAACACTCGACCCTTGCGAGGTCCAGCCGAGCCCCCTTGCCGGCCCTGCTGTGCGGACATCAGCCATCTTGCTTCCTTTGAAGCTCCAGAGCTCCGCCGATCCGGTTTTTCTCAGCACCGCGAATTCGGAGAGATCGGGGCGGACGGTGCACTCGTCTATGTCTGAAGCGTCCATTCCAACGAGTGGGAGTGGGATGTTGTCGCTAACGTCCCAGATATAGCCATTTTGGCTCGGAGTGGACCACAGTAGGAGGTCAGGCTCGGAATCCAGCGCGTGGCTAACGCTACATCGGATTAAGTGTCGGCCGTTTGTAATCTCCGCCTTCTGCAAATCGGATGTACGCAGTACGGTAATCTTCTCCTTAGGGATGCCCGAGGATGTCTCGATCGAGGAGACGGTAACGTACCGACCATCTGGGCCAAACCTCAAGGGCTTCCACCAGGACGGCATGCTAAGTTCCATAGGGCGGACTAGTCGACGAACACCGCTCCGAAGATCCCACAGCCCCAGGCTTTTTCGGCCGCTTGAGTCGGTTTCGAGCATGGCAAGCATTTGAAGTTTTTCGTTCACGGCTAGCTCCGTCCGCATAATCGTTGGCCCGCTGGCAAGACGTTTCGGTTGAGCTTCGTGAACGCCCCATAGCCACGGCTTATTGTTTTCCACGACGTCAGGACGACCGCTGGAGACGACCATTGATGCGCCTTCTTTTGACAGGAGCACCGCGCGATCACATGTCTCCGATACGAATACCACCTCCAAGCCTATCGCGGTTAGGCTGGTGTGGGCGACGGATTTGCCCTCTGGCATTGACCACAGCTGAACCGACTGCGGGGATCCGCCGATCGAATCCGTCCCGCTATTTTCAGAGGAGGTGTACGAGGCGCAGCCCCCAAGGCGAGAAAATCCGACATTGTGTCCCTCCTTGAATGCCTGAGGAAATGTTTTTGTTTTAAGTTGTTTTAGGTCGACAGTGTATGCATGACCTTCATCGGAGTATAGCAATACGTCGCTTGCCTCAGATAAGTTCCAAGCATCGGCGGTAAATTCTGAGACGTGCCTACCAGTTCCGATGTCCCAGATCGAAATGGACGATCGCTTTTGATCCCCATCAAGGAAAAATTGAGACGGAGTAAACACCAGGCGTCCGGCGTTTTTCACTAAGTGCACGTGCCACCAAAACTGCCCGTCGCCCATGTCGGCGAGAGGTTCCATCTTCCACGCTACGCTACTCGACAGAACACCTCCCACAATTACGCAAATGATGGCGACGGTAGCAGCGCCACGTGAAACCCAAAAACGGAGAACGCTTTTTCGCAAGAGATCAGTCGCTTCTTGAGTATTTAGTAGATCTCGATTAGCGAAACGTCGCACCAAACGAAGCTGTTTCGCGCTCAGGGTTGAGGAAAAGCCGGCTTCCTGTTCGTGGAGATGGCGCCTTAGTAACTCGTCGGCTCGCTCTTGTTCCGACCGATCGTGAATCGTCGCGTCCCGAATCACTGACACCCAGTAGTCGTGGATCAAGCTGAATTTGCCGCCGACCATGACTGCGAGTCTGGAACGGACTAAGTGGTCGAGAACCAGCTGGACTATTCGTTCAGTCGCCCCGGAATCGTCTTGCGCTGGGGCGATTGATTGCGCCAGTTGGACTGGGGATTTTGGGTCGGCCTTTGCCTGCTTTTCAAAATCGCACATCTGGCGCAAGACCAGACGCGCAACCTGCTCATCGATGCAGGTTTCCAGTGTCAGCGTCAGGTATGACTCCAGGATTCCCTTCGCGCCGCCCAGTTCGTTGTAATGCCGCATCGTGAAATTTGCGGTGAGGGCCGTGCATACAATCTGCAGTTCCGGCGGCCTGATCTGGGATTCCTTGGTGAGGTCGGCGACGATGGCTTCGACCAGATCATCTGCAAGGGTCAGACCCTCCTCTGCGGCGCACTCCCGTATCACTTCTTTCGCTTCCTCAGGGGTAAAGTTGTGCACCATTAACGTCGGGCGAACTTCGATGTCCATCGCCGTCCCAAGGCTGTACAGATCAAGGAAGTAGTCCTTGCGAATTGCACAGACGATCTTGCAAGGCTGGTCGCCGCGGACGAGCTGCCCGAAGAGTGCTCCGATGTTGTCGCGATCCGCGCGGTCGGGAAACCGTATGAGGATTTCTTCGATCTGATCGACAATTAGAACCCGGTGGCCTTGATGCCGTGCGGCTGCAGCCTTGATGGCGCTGCACACTTGCGGAACGTCTTTGGCATCGGCAAAGTCGGCGCGAACCAGCAAGACGGGAGTTAGGTTGTCGTTCCTCAGGAGGCGCTGCACCTCGCTTTGCAAGAGTGATGTCTTTCCGCAGCCAACATCCCCGCTCACCACGCCGAAGCGGAAGCCCGGGTCCTTGATGCTGGTTACAAGCCGACGCGCCTGTCGCTTCCGCTCCGTGCCTGGCAAGGTATCCGCTTCCGAGTATGGATCGAGGCTTCGGAAAGCCGCCGATCGGGAAGTTTGTGCCCAGACCTCAAGGCGACTCCGAGCCTGTTCCACTGCGGTGCGGTTTTTCTCGTACCTGACGAGAAAGAAGAAAGCAACAACATCAAAGATGGCGGTGCAAACATAAGCCAAGGATCGTGGATTCGACCTTGAGAGTATTTGCCCTAGCCACAGGACGGTGCCACCTACAAAAGGGCTGAGCAGCAGGATGATCGCAACGCCGCCTAGAACCCGGAGGTATGAGCGCATCTGCTTTCGAGCTACGTCAGTCACTCTCTGCTTTTCTTCGTGGGCACGTTCAGCCGGGCCGCCTGCTGGCTGCAGACCAAGGCTCTTCAAGCCGCCAACGATGCGGGGGATAGCTTCTGAGACTCCTCCCGCTGGAATTCTTATGGAAGTAGCTGACCCCAGCGCTTCTCGCCACTCCGGCTGACGCTGCTGAAATTCTGGGAATTCAATGTCCCTCAAAACCGGAATAAAGGGTTTGTTCGCCTCGTGAGCGCGGACAACTTCCTTGGTGACCTGGTGGGAACCCAGGGAGTTCGGGGAAATTACGAGAACTACGGCGAACGACTCTTCAATCGCCTGCCCAGTCTGGACTAGATATGAAGGCCCCGGGACGCAATCGCGTTTGTAGTACCAGGTGCTGTATCCGGCAGATTCGAGACCCGCAGCGATCTCCAGCGCGATGGGGTCGTCTTCTTGAACGTAACTGATGAAAACGTGGCGCATACGAGACAGAGCTGAGCCCTGAAGTAAGCGGATTTTACACCCTACGGCACGCCTGGAAAATATTCAGTAAAGGCAGGTTTCTGCGCTGCTTGTGAGCGGGGATCTAGCGACGGTTATCGCCGCGAGGAACTGACCGAGCCTGAAGGACTGCCTGGCTGACCCGGGGTTAGCCCCTCGAAATATGGCTTGAACCCTTGCGGAGGTTTTGATTCTTGTTTAAAACCCCTTGGAGGCAATAACGGGAAGAAGGAGGTCTCCCAGTTGCAGAGCGCGTGGAAACCTCCGTCTAGCCGCGGGCAAACGCAAAAGGCGGCCCCTCTGCAACTAAGGGGAGATGAAGCGAAGTTGTTTAATAGCTAACCTCGCACTAGAGGTATTGATTCTTTCGACAACGAAACGGCAAGTCACTTCTTCTCTTCCCGATGGAGATTTCCGCGCGTCTGATTAGGGTTGAGACCCGGTACGCACGGCCCTTTTACCCAGCCACGGCATCCGCGAGTAAGCGGACTATAACTGCGCTATAACTGGGGCAAAATCACAGAAGGAGCGAAATGAGAAAAAGAAGTAAACCGCTGGTTCCCTATCATGCCCACAAGGGCGGAAGAAGGCTCAAAAGGCTCTTGGAATCGTTTCCCCATAGGGAACTAACGGTCCGGGCGCTTTCTGTCTAGCCCCCGCATAAGCTGACCTAGGGTTATACCGAAACCCTGCGCAAGAATTTCCAGCGTTGGCAAGCAGACGTTCTTTTTGCCTCGCTCCATGTCTGAAATGTAGCTCCGGTCTGACCTGCCCCCAGCTTTCGTTCACGTAAGAATACGACAAGTTACAACT
>CAWFUK010000056.1:0-13460 GCA_963818935.1 uncultured Acidobacteriaceae bacterium | reverse complement strand
CTCTCCTCCATTCAGACTGCTCCAACATGCTATCTAGTTGTTTCAATAAATCTATACATTCTTCTTCGGCGCAGACCGATGCGAACGAATACTCAGTCCCCTTAAATGCCTTCAATAGAGCAACCACCTCAAAGACGTGGAGGATGATTCGAGGAGATTTTAGTCTGTTCAAGGCTGCGGTAGCGTCTGTAGCCTGCTTGAATGCATCAGCGATATGCGCCTTAGCATCGGATGCCATGGTCCTCGCATCGTCGATCTTGGCTTCAAAGGAATCTGCTTCCTGCCTCGCGCCTGTGGCAAGAGTTAAAGCACTTGATGCAGCAGCCGTCGCCTTGTCGGACGCTGCTACGGCTTTGTTGGCGAATGTGTTGGCAAGAGACGCTGCATTCGCGGCTGAATTAGAAGAAGACTGCGTTTCAACCAGCACAGCATGGTCAAACGCCCTGAGGTCCGTCTCGGTATCGTTAACGAAGTACTCTGCGATGCCCTCGCCAACCACCCCGCCTGCTACTAATGTCCAGCCGATAAGTCCCCAGATTGCGACCCATTTAGGATGGCGGTCATTTCTTGCTATCAATTCCGGGCAAACGCGTTCCCATCCATTGAAGTTTATTTTCTTAATTCGGACATACCAAAACGATCTAACACGGGCGACGGTTCTTCGCCCCAAGCCAACCGCTAGCCACACCTCTGGAGCCTCGCAGATTATGCCGATTGCGACCGCAATCGTTGAAACCACCAGCACCCAAAACCAAAAATTGGATGCTGCATCCAGAGTCCCCCGCATCATTTTGTCCAAAACGGCTTTAAGGCTTGGCTCAATCTCTGGAAGTCGAACGGATGATGGCATAGACAGAAACAATTTTTTTATTTCACTCCTCGAAGCAGCTGGGATTGCTTATCTAATCGTCTCAGTCCTCTGCATTTGGGAGTTTACCATAGGCATTAAAGAAAGCATTAAAAATCTTTTTGAACGCTAAATACTGCTTGACATTTGCCGTTATATTGCCTATTATTAGGCAAGGTTGAACGGCAATGAATCAGCTAAACACACCGAAACGGTGCCAGATCATAGCGGCTCTGGTCGAAGGAAACTCGATTAACGCGACGTGCCGAATGCTCGGAGTAGGAAAACATACCGTGTTGCGACTCTTGGAAGATGCAGGGTGCGCCTGTGCTGCGTATCACGATGCAATGGTGCGGGGTCTGGAAGTGAAGCGCGTCCAATGCGACGAAATCTGGGCATTCGTTTTGGGTAAGGACAAAAACCTAACAATGGAGCAAGTGGAAGCTGGTTTCGGCAGCGTTTGGACGTGGACCGCGATTGACTCAGAGTCCAAGCTGATTATCTCTTACATGCTAGGAGATCGCGGAGCAAAGACAGCACAAGCGTTCATGCGCGATGTTGCTTCCCGCATCTCTACGCGGATTCAACTAACGACTGATGGTCATCGCGTGTACGCTGAGGCTGTAGAGGATGCGTTCGGCTCGGAAGTCGATTATGCGATGCTAGTTAAACTCTACGGCGCGTCGAACGATAATCCCGAATCGCGCTACAGCCCAGCAACCTGCATCGGATGCCGAACGGGAGTATTGAGCGGGAAACCTGATCCGAAATACATCAGTACCAGCTATGTCGAACGGCAGAATCTTTCCATGCGGATGGGGATGCGGCGATTCACGCGTCTGACGAACGGCCACAGCAAGAAAGTTGAGAATCACGGTCATCAGGTCGCGCTGTACTTCTTTCACTACAACTTCTGCCGCGTTCATTCTTCGTTGCGGGTTACGCCTGCTATGGAAGCAGGTTTAACCGATCACGTTTGGACGTTGGCGGAACTCTGCGAACTGCTTCCTAAACGGAAGCCGAATGCGCGAGTCGATAAAGAACTAATTTTGAAAGCACTCGAAGCATAGGAGCTTTTATGGCAAAAGCGAACCATGTAGAAATTCCATATCTTGATCCAAGCGTGCAGCATGTGGGAATCAGCAAATTGAGGGCATTAAATGTGACGCAGCTTCGAGCGCTCGATAAAACGCTAGTGATCCAGGACAACGATAAACCGCTGGCTGTACTCATAAAGTATGATCATTTTCTCGCGATGCAGGAAAGAATTTTGGCGAGTGAAGAAAAATGAACCCGCCGATCTTTCTGACGGGTTCCGTGGTAGAGTTCCAAGTTCCGAGGCGTTTATTTCTTCTTGGGATTGTGAATCGGCACGTGTTCGTGCTCTGTGGTTTTGGGATGCCTGTCCGCGTAGGTATCCGTGACGAAGCGGCCAGTGATCGAACTGCGGGACACTGGCTTTTCTGGAATTGTTTTGTTTTTCTGACTCATTTGCTTTTCCTGGTTGTGGGCAACTCCGCCCACTCGGTGAGTTGGAAAATGGCCTTCCGGCCAAGGTGTAGAGACCTTGGCCGGAAGGGTTTTGCAACCTGCATCGCCAAAAAGGCGCAGGATTCCCTTTATGAAAAACAGCTTGACAGTGGGATAAAAACGGGTAGGATAGGTGCAGGTCTGCAACCTAGCTACCGCATATAGTCATCTTCGACCCACCACCCGGACAGGTAGTGGGTCGTTCTGTCTCAGCTATTCTCCATCTGTTCGCTATTGAAAAGCAAGGACTTTCTTCTCTAGCGGAGAAGAATCTGGGCAACAATCAGGGCGGGAACGCATCATTTGCCTTCGGTGGCTTCACGCACGATTCGGAGGGCATTTTGGCTGCTGTCTATCGGTTCGCAGATGTGATCCTTGAAGGCGGTCTCAATTGCTTCCCGCGAATCCGCCTTGAACTGGGAATTGCAGCGTTCACAAATACCGATCATCATGGGAGCAGGTTTCACGATTCGCAGTTTTCGCCTCGGCATAAATACAGTCTAGCGCCGATTGCCTGTGGAAATGAAACGGCACCAGTACCTGGTAACTGGCAGCCTTGACACCATTTTCGGCCGCCCTTATGCTTGACTATTGCTCCTAGCGGTACTTGCGCCGTGGTTTGGCAGGCAGGCGTGCTTCCGCGGGCCCGGAGCAGCGAGCGGCGATCGGGCGACGGAGGTTTCCGATGTTCTTCGAGATCAAAGATTTAGAACTTCATCCCATTGAGTTTGCGGAGAAGTTTGAACCAGGGGCGATCGACCTGGGAGCCGAATATCGCCAGATTACGCCAATCGAATCGAGCGGGCGCGCAGACCTGGTGGAAGAGCATCACGGGAAGCATAAGGTGATTCAGGACATCCGGGTGAAGGGGCGTCTGGCCACCAGCCTGGAATTGACGTGCGCGCGCTGCCTAGAGCCGTTGAAGCAGGATGTGGGGCGGGAGTTCGATCTGCTGTACCGGCCGGTGGGCGCGGATGCGGGACGCGACGAGATGTCGGTCACCGACGCTGAGGCCGAGATCAGCTATTATGAAGGGGAAGGGCTCGCGCTGGAAGATGTAGTGCGCGAGCAGGTGCTGCTGGCCGTGCCATTAAAGGTGACCTGCCGCGAAGATTGCAAAGGGCTGTGTCCGCATTGCGGGCAGAATTTGAATGAAGGGAAGTGCGCTTGTGCGGTGGAAGTTGAGGAGCCGCGATGGGCGGCGCTGAAAGAGATCAGGGGGAAATTGAGTAATTGAGCAATTTGGTAATCGGGTAATTTAAAAGCCTGAAGGGGCAGGGTTTGGTTTTAACTTACTCAATTACCAAATTACACAATTACCAAGTTTTTCAGAGGAATCCATGCCTAATCCAAAACGACGACATTCACAGAAGCGGACTTCGACTCGAAGGGCGCACGATTTTCTGACGAGCCATTCGCTGTCGGAGTGTCCGAACTGCCACGAAAAGAAGATGCCGCACCGGGCCTGCGTGAAGTGCGGATATTACAAGGGCCGCGAAGTGGTTGAAGTCAAGGAAGCCAGCTAAGCTCCACGACCATGCCTAGCGTGATCGCGCTGGATGCGATGGGTTCGGACCGGGCTCCCAAGCCTGAGATCGAAGGCGCCATTCATGCTGCGCGCAGCTACGGGCTGCGCGTGTTGCTGGTCGGGCCCGAGGCGACAATCAAAACCGAGTTGGATCGTCATCCGGCGGCAGCCCGCCTGCCCATTGAGATCGTCCAAGCCAGTGAAGTCATCAGCATGGAAGATAAGGCTGTGCAGGCGGTGCGCGCCAAGCGTGACTCGTCGATGCGGGTGGGCGTGCGGCTGGTGCGGGACGGAGTGGCCTGCGGGTTCGTAACAGCCGGGAATACTGGCGCGGCTATGGCCACGGCGAAGATGGTGCTGGGGGCGTTGGAGGGGGTGGATCGTCCGGCGCTGGCAGCGGTATTTCCTACGGCTCCGGGGACGGCGGCGATTCTGCTGGATGTTGGCGCGAACGTAGATTGCAAGCCGCATAATCTGGAACAGTTCGCCGTGATGGGAGAGATTTATTCTCGGTCGATGTTCGGGAATATGTCTGGCGGTTTCGGGCGCTCTGGCTTTGGCGCGGCCAGATCCCCGCGCGTGGGCCTGCTCTCGATTGGTGAGGAAGAGACGAAGGGCAACGAACTCACGCGGGAGTCGTTTCAATTGTTGAAGCGGCTGCCGCTGAATTTTGTGGGCAATGTGGAAGGGCGCGATCTGTTCAACGGGCAGGTCGATGTGATCGTGGCCGACGGATTTGTGGGCAATGTGGCGCTGAAGATTTCTGAAGGCGTGGCAGGTCTGGTGCGCACGGTGCTGAAGGAATCGCTAAGGGCTACGATTACCAGCCAGGTGGGGGCGATGCTTTCGCGCAGCGCATTTGCCGACTTTAAGAAGCGCATCGACCACACGGAATATGGGGGCGCGCCACTGCTGGGCGTGAAGGGTGTGTGCATCATCACCCATGGATCGTCGAACGCAAACGCCATCAAGAATGCGTTGCGGGTGGCGGCGGAATTTGCCGAGCGGAATATCAATCAGTCGATTGAGGCGGGGCTGGCGGCGCTGAGGCCCGCGCCGGTGGAAGCGGGAGTTGCTCCGGCGCAGTAGGGCTGTGTTGAACCAAGATCCCTGGCTTCGCTCGGGATGGCAAGGTAGATAAGAAATCAAATCATGAGTGAATCAAGCGGAGTTTCCAACGTTACCCCATCAGTGATCGCGTTCATCTTTCCCGGGCAGGGGTCGCAAGTCATCGGTATGGGTAAAGAACTTGCGGAAAATTATCCGATCGCGCGGCAGACGTTTGAAGAGGCCGACGAGGCCCTGGGATACAAACTGTCGCAGGTCTGCTTCGATGGGCCGGAGGAAGAGCTGCGACTGACCGAAGTGACGCAGCCGGCGATTCTCACGGCGTCGATTGCGGCGTTGCGAGTTCTGGAGGGACGAATCCAGAGGCCGAGCTTCGTGGCGGGGCACAGCCTGGGAGAGTATTCGGCGCATGTGGCCTCCGGAACGATGAGTTTCGGGGATGCGGTGCGCACGGTGCGCAAGCGCGGGAAGTATATGCAGGAGGCGGTGCCGGTGGGTGTGGGAGCGATGGCGGCGATCCTCGGCATGGATCTGGAAAAAGTCAGCGCGGTTTGCGAAGAAGCGGCGCAGGGTGAGGTGTGCTCCGCCGCAAATATAAATTCGCCGGAGCAAATTGTGATTTCAGGCAACACGGCCGCAGTCGAGCGCGGAGTGAAGATTGCCGACGAAGGCGGAGCCAAGCGCGCCAAGATTTTGCCGGTGAGCGCACCGTTTCATTGTTCGCTGATGAAACCGGCGCAGGATCGTCTTAAGCCGGAGCTGGAAAAACTGAAGATGCAGAAGCCAGTCTACCCGGTGGCGTGCAACGTTGAGGCGTCGTTGGTGACGGACGATGTGCGCGCCGCCGCCACGCTGGTCGCGCAGGTGACGGGCTCCGTGAAGTGGGAGCAGTGCATGCGACTGCTGATGGCGGAAGGCGTGCAAACGTTCATCGAGATTGGGCCGGGAAAAGTGCTGTGCGGGCTGATGCGGCAAATCGACCGCTCGAAGACTTGCTTCAACGTGGGCGACGAGGCGTCGCTGGGAAAAACACTGGAACAAGTAGAAAAGCTGCAGCAGGCGTCGCCGGCAGCCTAGACATTCCCCAAACTAGCGTTAGCGGAACTCCAGGTCGCAGGGCGGCGTGCTGATCGTCTTGTCTGATTTGTCCACATAAAGCTGGGCGTGTTTGGCGCGGTCGTTCACGATTAGGTCGACGACCACGCCGGTACCGCCACCGGGACAATTGGTCTCGCCATATACGCGATAGGTTTTGACGACGCCCCATTCGCCGCCCGGTCCCCAGTCCTGCCAAAATTCGTTATAGGGATACTGCGAGTGGTTCTGGGGATGCTGTTTCCAGTCGGGATCGTGGTAATAGATGCCGTAAGCCGTTTCAAAATCCTGCTTCTGGAGGGCGGAGAAAAACCTCTCCGCAATGTGCTTCTCCGGCCAGAAGCGGTTGAACCAGGCGACGGCAGCCACCACGATAAGCACAACGATAATGGAGATAATGCGGACGCGGCGCTTCCGCTCTTTTTGGGGGTCGTAGGTTCTGGCGTCTAGCAGGGTCATGCGCTTCTAGCATAACGGACGCGGGCGGGAGGTGGAAAGTTGCAAAGGAAATTGAGTAATTGGGGAATTTAGTGATTGAGTAATTGAAAGCCGCAACCGCCGCCAGGTACGGTGGGAGTTTGCCGATCCAATTTAACAAGTACGAAATTGCCCAATCCTGCGCTCGCTTTTACAGGGTTCGCTTGAAGAGTGGTATCGCAATCCCAAGCGTCATAGCGGCAAAGATGGAAAGAAAGAGCATGTCAGGCCAGACTGCTGCGAGGGTGGTTTCCTTGAGCAGCAGGCATTTGAAGCCATTGACGGCGTAGGTGAAGGGATCGACTTTGGCAATGGCGCGCAACCATGGCGGGAAAGCTTGTATGGGATAAATCGCGCCACTGGGAAAAAATAACAGCGTATTGAGAATGCCGAACATGGCGCGCGGCACCAAGGGATCTTCAATACGCACCATCAGCAGAAACATCATGGTGTTGAAAGCCAGCGAGGTCAGCACGATCATCACGAGCAGGCCCAGCATCGTGACTGGATGGAAAATGGTGCTGACGCCGGCCATCAGCGAGCCGATCACGCAAATAATTACGCCGGTCATCACTGCTTTGATCGCTCCGGCCAAGTTGAGGCCAAGCACCAGTTCTAATTTTGTGATCGGTGTGACCAGATAGCCTTCGTGCACGCCGCGGGCCTTGTCGTCGATGTACAACATTCCGCCACCGATCATGACGGAAACGAACATGGCGAGCGCGAGCGAGCCAGGCAGCAGGTATTTCATGTATTCGATGTAGGGGTAGAGCTCGACAATGGAGAGCGCAGTCTGCTGCAAGATGCGGGGCTCAACGGTGGGCTGGTTTAGCGAAGCCACGAGATCGGTCATTTCCGACTCGAAGCGCGGAGCTCATGAAGTTATCGGAGTTATCGACGACGAGGCCGACCTGAGGATGGTTCTCCTCGTAAACGCGACGGGAGAATTGCGGGGGGATGATCACGGCGCCATCGAGTTTGCCGTTACGGACGTCCTCCATCGCCTTTTTTTCGTTGTCGTAATAAACGGGAACGAAGGTGCGAATATTGGCGCGAACCGAGTCGAAGGCTTCGCGGATTTTGAGGGCTTGCGTGCCGCCATCTTCATCGACGATGGCGAGGCGAGCGTCGCGAATTTTGCCGCCGAAGGCGTTGCCCAGGATGATGAGCTGCACGAGGGGAAAAATCATCGACGCCAGCATGAGCGCCGGCGAGCGGAAGAATTTGCGCATTTCGCGCTCGACAATGGCCATCATTCGATTCATAGATAGTTCCTAGTCCCTTGTCCCTAGTCTCAAGTCCCTGGTCTCAAGTTCCTAGTGCTCCTTTAAGGAATTGATCAGTCCGCTAAGTATGCGGCCGAGTTCGTTGGTTTGTTCCGTTAGCTTTGTTGCGGCGCTTTCGGAGAGGTATTGCCGTTCTTGCGCGATCAAGATCTGCGTCTCAATTTCAGCAAGAGAACCTCGCGCCTGCCGAAGGAATCGCGCAAAGTCGCGATTGGAGTAGTGCTCCTTTCCTTCCGCAATATTGCTCGGAATCGAAACTGCCGCGCGACGGAGTTGACTGACTAGTCCGAACTGCTCGGGCGAAGGAAATCCTTCGGTCGCGTCATAGATCGCCGCCACCAGTTTCATGGCCTTCTGCCAGGCAATCAGATCCTTGTAACTACTCATCTTTCCTCGCGACTCAAGCTCGGGAACTGGCTCCTCAAACTCGCACTTATGACACGCGAAGCGGGGCTTGAGAGTAGCGACTTGCGACTCACAACTCCCTACGGCCGCAGCGACGCCTGCGGCATCACGAACGCGTAGGCTTTCTGCAACTCGTCGCGCAATTGGCGGCCGGTGTAGTGCACGAAAACGTCATCCAGCGTGGTGTTCTGGACGGAAAGCGATTTCACTTGAACTCCGGCTTCGACTGCCATCTCGACCAATTCCGTGGTAGTGCGGGAACCGTTGCCGGTGAGGACGCGGTACATTCCCGCGCCTTCATGTTGCACCGAGGTGACTTCGTCGAGGGTGTGCAGGCGTTGCTCCCAATCGGCCGGAGGATTTTCAAACTGAGCCTCGATTACGTTCGATCCGGGAACGCTGGCCTTCAATGCCATGGGCGCATCGAGGGCGACGAGCTTGCCGTGATCGACAATGGCGATGCGGTCACAGAGTCGGTCGGCCTCGTCCATGTAATGCGTGGTGATGAGGATGGTGAGCTGGCGCTGGCTCTTGATGTTGCCGAGCATTTCCCAGACAGCAACACGCGAGACTGGATCGAGGCCGGTGGTCGGCTCGTCGAGGAAGAAGATTTTTGGGTGATGCACCAACCCACGCGCAATCTCCAACCGCCGCCGCATTCCGCCAGAAAGCGTCTTCGTCTGCGCATCGCGCCATTTAGTAAGGTCGACCAATCCCAGCAATTCGTCGATGGAACGTTTGCGCTCCTTCGCGGGTACATCGTAAAGCTTGGCGTAGATATTCAGATTTTCTTCTACGGTGAGATCGAGGTCGCTGGTAAGGGCCTGGGGAATCACGCCGATGGTGCGGCGGACGGCATTGGGATCTTTGGCGACGTCGTGGCCGGCGATGAAGGCGCGGCCCGCGGTGATGGGAATCAGCGTGGTCATCATGCGGATCAGCGTCGACTTGCCGGCGCCGTTGGGCCCGAGCAAGCCAAAGATCTCGCCATCTTTTACGCTGAAGGAAACATCGTCGACGGCGGTGAAGTCGCCGTACTTCTTGACGATATGTTGAACTTCGATCGCACAGGGGGTTGCAGCGCCAGGCACAGAGGTCACGCTGCTATCCGTTTTCGCTTCGGCCATCACTGCTGCCCCGCTGCCGCTGTGCTTTGCGGATTATTCTCGCCCTTTAATTGTGCGGGCGACACCAGCACTTCCGCCGTCATCCCCGGCACATACTCGCCTTTGGGATTGTCCAGGCGGACTTTCAAAATGATGGTGCGAATGTCGCGCTTGCGGCGGCTGACATCGCGCTGGGTGGCGAAGTCGCCTTCGACGCCCTTGAAAAAGACCTTGCCGCTGACGATGGTGCCGCCGGGCATGCGGACGCGCAAGACATCTCCGTAGCCAATGTGGTCGGCATAAGTTTCGGGAATCGCGGCGCGCGCCCAAGTGTCGGTGAGGTCGACGATGGTGACGATGGGGGCGCCGATGTTGACGACTTCGCCCTGGCGTGCCGCGCGCACGGATACCGTGCCGGTGACCGGCGCGTAGACATTGGTGTAGCCGAGGCGGACGGCAGCCTGTTCCTTCTGGGCGATGGCATTCTTGAGATCGGCTTCGGTCGATTCCACTGTGCTCTTCGCTGCATTGGCCTGCTGGGTGCGGGCGATGGCGGATTGCAAATCCGCTTGTGCGGCTTTCACCAGCTCCTGTTGGGCTTGCACCGTGGCTTGCGCGGCCTGAAGGTTGGTTTCGGCCTGCACGCGGTCTTGTTCGGATTGAACTCCCGCCTTGGCCAGTTCGATCATGCGGCGACTGTCACTCTCGGTACGATCCAGCGCTGCCTTGGCCTGAAGCAATTGCGCTTTCGCGGAAGCGAGCTTGGCGCGGGCATTCTCGACGTCGCTCGAAGTGGAGCCCGTGGTGGATTTCTCGGTGTGTTCCATCTCGGCCACTTTATTTTTCAAGCTGGCGATGTTGGCGGTAGCGGCGGCTTCCTGGGTCTGCAACTCGGAGGGATCGAGCACTGCGATCAAATCTCCAGCCTTGACCGGGGTACCTTCATCGACGAGCAACTTCTGGATGCGGCCTTCAACCTGGGCGCTGACGATGACCTGGTTGGAGTCGACGGTGCCGATCAGTACAAGGTCTTTGGAGTGATCGGTGGAAAAAAAGTAATAGACTGCGGCAATCACGAAGATGATGCCGAGAAGGATAAAGAATTTGTTACGAGCGCTCATGGACGTGCTCCTGCCGCGCGAGGTCTGCGATTCTTCGTGGTACCGCTGTAGACGGACGAGCGAGAAGAATATTGTGCGTTTCGGTTGGGCGAATGCGGCGTGCTGGAAGTAAACAGCGCCGCGGAAATGAAGTCTAAGACCGCAGCCCGGCGCTCGGCAATGCGCTCGGGCGCGAGTGGGTTGAAGCGGACGATACGCTGCATGACCGGGGCACTGCTGAAATAAAAAACGATCATCGCGATTATGGAAGGAATGAAGTGGGCGGGGTCGACGGGTCGGAATAGGCCTTCGGCGATTCCTTTTTGCAACAAATCGCCCAAGCGGCCATAGACCGGCTGAAAGTAGTTTTTGATCAGACGATCGATGTGTTCCGACTTACCTTCGCGGGCGCGCATCATCTCGCGCTGCATGAGTTTCGGATAAATCTGGTTGGAGGCGATGAAATCGAAATAGGCTCCGACGTAGGCCAGGATCTTCTGGCGCGGGGGAAGGTCGCTGTCGAGCACCTGGAAAACGGTGGCGCGCATCCCGGAAAAGGCATCGTCGAGCACCGCGCCATAGAGCGTTTCTTTGTCCTTGAAGTAGTAATAGAGCAACGCCTTGTTTACGCCGGCCTCGCGCGCGATCGCGTCGGTACGAGCCCCGGCGATGCCAAGCTCGGCAAACTCACGGGCGGCGGCATGAAGAATGGCGGCGCGGCTTTCTTCTGGCCGGCCGCGAGAACCCATACGGTGAAGGGGATGGCGGCGGTGCAGGAGGCGAGGCATATCCTTAATTAACCAGTTAGTTAGATTCTACAGCAAACACTTAGGAGTCTGCAAATAAAACATTTCAGGAGAAGGATTATGAAGGTTCCGGGCTCTCAACGCGAGGGAGGAAGCACAATGTTGTCGATAAGGCGGGTGGGGCCGACGAATGCGGCGACCGCGACCAGGGCGCCATCGGCAACGGTTTCGACAGGATCGAGGTGGTTGGGATCGACGATTTCGAAGTAGTCGAGACGGACCGATTTTTCGGTTGCCAATTCTGCACGACCAGCGGCCACCAAAATACTGGCAGCGCGTTCGCCTGCGTCCCACGCTGTTTTTACGCGCCTGAGCGATCGATACAATAGCAGGGCTTGTTTTCGCTGTTCCGGATCGAGATAAGCGTTGCGTGAGCTCATCGCCAGGCCATCGGGTTCGCGCACGATCGGGCAAGCGATGATTTCGACGGAGAAGTTCAGGTCGCGCACCATCTGGTGGATGATGGCTAACTGGGCGGAATCTTTCTGACCGAAGAAAGCCGCATCGGGCTCGACGCTATGAAATAGTTTGGAGACGACGGTGGTCACGCCGCGAAAATGGCCGGGGCGGGAGCGGCCGTCCAGCTTGTCGCTCAGCCGTTCGACTGTGACCCAGGTCACGGCGCCAGCGGGATACATTTCTTCGACCGAGGGGAAGAAGATAAACTCCACGCCTTGGTTTTGCAGCAGGTCGCGGTCGCGGTCGAAGGTGCGGGGATATTTGGCGAAATCTTCGTTGGGGCCGAATTGGGTGGGATTCACGAAGATCGAGGCGGCGACGATGTCGCAGTGGGCACGGGCGGCGCGGACCAGCGATAAATGGCCATCGTGGAGAGCGCCCATGGTGGGGACAAATCCCAAGCGCTTGCCGGCTCGCCGGACTGTGCGCGAGGCCGCCCGCATCTCTTCGATAGTGTGGATAATTCGCATCGGGCCGTAGTTCTGGCGATCCCGGCTGCAGCGCTGTTTCAGGAGGTTGGAATCCAATGGACGGCGACGTTTGCGCCTTGCAAGTCGCCGGTGACGATGCCGCGGGTTCGTCGAATCGCAATCTTGTCGGCGTCGGAAGCGCCGGGCTTTTCATCCACTAAGATCGCCACGACGCGTCCGTAAGGCCACGCGGAGGTGGGCAACTGCGCCAGCGCGTCGAGCATTTCTTCGGGCTTCAAGATCTGTTCCTCATTGGGGGCGACACTGCTTAACAATCCGACCGCATTTGGCCGCACTACGAGATAAGGATTGCTCCAATGCTGCGAGGGCTGGGTTGGATATTTCGCGGAATCGGCGGCGGGCAAGGCTTTGAGCCGGGTCGCGGCATCGGGCGGGGATGGGGCATTTTGCCGGGTGCACGCGGCCAGGGAAAAGCTCACCGTCAAAAAGAAAGCGGCGAAGAATGCGGAAAGCCTACGTTGCGGACGACATGCCGCGAACAAAGCTTTCGCTGCGAACCTCACCGCGAGTCTCATCGCACTACCACGGGAACGTCAGTCTTTACCGCCCAGATCAGGGCGACGATCCAGCCGATCATGGTCCATCCTAAGAAAAAGTTCAGCAAAACGATGGCAGCGATGTCCCGCTTGCTGCGGGCGAGCGCAATAATGGACGGCAGAAAATACATTACGAAGCCGAAGCTGAAGATGGGAAGAAAAAAGGCGGGCAAGAAGTGGGTCATGACTGTCTCCTTACAAACATAGACTAGCACTATTGCCAGCACCGAGTACGGGATCCAGAAAAGCCGCTGGCCACGGATTTCACGGATTCGCGCGGATGAAGCAAAACCCGACGCGTGGGCCCTTATGGCCGCATGGAGCGCTTCCGCGCGAGAACCGTCTCCAATCCAGACTTCGTGTCTTTCGAGAGATGGTAAGACTCTTCGTCTGCGGGATATTGCAGGGACTTCACATCCGCGGCAAAGGACCGGATGGCGTGGGTGATCAGGCCAGCGGCATCGCCGTAGCGGCGAACAAATTTGGCCGGAGGGCCAAAGGTCAGATTGAGCAGGTCGTGGATGACAAGGACCTGGCCGTCACATTCCGGGCCGGCGCCGATGCCGATCGTCGGCGTGGTTACTTCGGCGGTAATCATAGCCGCTACTTCGCGGGGAATGCCTTCTAGTACAAGGCAAGCTACGCCTGCGCGATCAAGAGCGACGGCATCGCGCATGAGTTGCTCGATGGCGCCGAGATCCTTACCTTGCACTGGCGAATGCGTTC
>CAWFUK010000055.1:0-30436 GCA_963818935.1 uncultured Acidobacteriaceae bacterium | reverse complement strand
TATGCTAATTGAGCAGATGACTGAAGGCTTCTTCGAGACCACTCCGGAGGAGGCGTCTTGAGATGGCTATCTGTTCATCGTCTTGCAAGCCGGCGATTGCTGGACTCCCAATATGTCATTGCCCTCGGCGTTTTGGAATGATTGCCGATCGCTCAGATTATGGAATCGGAGGGTACTTTCAGTGATCGCAATCAGGCTGTTGTGTGACGATGGCGAGCAGCGTAGGACGACAACAGGGTGATTCGAAACTGTGCTTATTTTGTGCTAGCCACGGCCTATTTGACAGGATTGGCAGTTTTTGCAGTATTTATTTTCAGTAAGTTACAGATTCTTATAGGTGCTGAATAGTTCGACTCCCGCCGCCTCCACCACTCTATTTTTATAGTGTAATTATTTCGTAAGCATTTTAATTTCGTACAATAGGATTCCATAGAGGGGATTTTTCCGCCGGGTCTTCTCTCACGGATTCCTTCTCTACGGTGGGTTCACACACCACGACTGTTAGCCCGTGTGGGTTCGCGGAGGGCGGTTACCTCCTTTTCCAACCCATCCAATCGATTCAATTCCGCCTGAACCGCAGGTTCGCCGTCTTCTTTTACTTTCCGGGCGCGGGCCAAGGCTTGTTCGGCAATCCTACTCACTTCATGAAGCAGCTTCCGAATCTCGGCTTCTAACTTCCCTCGGCTCTCCTGAACCCGGTTGAGAACGTCGCTCTGCACGCGAGTGCTGTTGGTTTCGAGCAGCTTGGTGAGAAACTGTTGGGCTTCGTTTCTAATTATCCACCGGGCGCCTACCAGGCCAAGAATCAGGTCGGCCAACAAGCGCAGCGGTGAGGCGGGCTGTGCGACGTCTCTGTACTCGTAAAAGGTGAATTCCGAGCGTACGCGAAATCCACGTTCCGGATCGAGAGCGTGGGGCATCCGGGCCAGTTCGGGAATGCCGGCACTCGCAAGTGTGCTTAGAAAGTTGTTTGCCATCTCTACGAAACGCGACGCAACCCGCCGGTACTCTTTCTCTGCTTTTTCCTGTTCGGGCTTCAACCATGGCATGACATGACGGCATGCCACTTCTTGCGCCTCATGGAAAGTGCGCCGGCGATACGATGGACCTAGCCAGCCAGCTATCGATCCAGCTATCGATTGCAGTGAAACGTCGAACTCCTGGTGCGCCTGCGGCAGCACACGTGCCAGGAATGTCTTATGACGATCGACGAACATATCTGAAATATGCTGTTGTTCAGCCACGAAAAGATATGCGAGCTCCCGCATCGAACGCTCCGCATCGCCAATGGTCTGCTTCATTAGGGCGATGCGGGTCTCCGACTCTTCGATCGGCCGTTGAAGTGCGTCGCGCTCTTCCGAGATGATCACAAGAAGCTGCTCGCTGATCCGCTCTAGTCCCCGTTCGCACGCGGCCTGGATCAAACGACGACCCGATCCTTCGATCAAATGGTTCAGAGAAGCGACCAGCTTTTCCCAGTCCCGACCTGTTCCCCGGTGTTCGAGTTGTTCCGCCGCACTGACCTCAAACAAAGGTCCGACAAAATGCTGGGGGAGTCGCTTTTCGAGTTGGCGTCGCGCGAAAGCCATCGCCTCGGCTCTTTCTGCGTCCGTGGTCCGATCCGCCTTGTTTACAGTGATGATGAGATCCTGAACGTGCTGTGCGACTGCCTCAACCAGTACGAGTTCTTCTCCTGCTAACGGAGGATCCGCCCCGATCACGACCAGCGCCGCATCAATATGAGGGATGAAAGCCTGGGTTGCTGCCGTGTTTCCGGTGAACACCGATCCCAGCCCTGGTGTGTCCACGAAACACATGCCGGTTGCAAGCAGCGGACTCGGCACAAAGATTTCCAATGCTGCGACATGCTTCGCGTTCTCCGGGTTCTTCTCTTCCGAGACATACTCATCGACGGTCTTAACCGGAATATCAGTCCAGCCGCCAGCGGCTTCCAAGCGCAGGCGAGCGGCTGCATGACTTCCGTAGCGGACGATCGTGGGCACGGTGGTAACCGGCACGACTCCAGTGGGCAGTACGCTGTCGCCCACCAGCGCATTCAGGACGGAGGATTTGCCGCGCTTGAACTGACCGATACAAGCCACGTAGAAGCGTCCCTCCGATACCCGTTCTGCTACAGATCGCGCATCGGCAGCGACTTGGTCGGCGTCAAACTCGTCAGCTAACTCCGCCAGCCGCATGAGTGCGGACTCTCCCTGAGAATTCTCAAGGGAGGCCTGCCGATTCTCGGGCGCGACGGATGCCAAACGCGGGGAAGCGGGCTTCTCAAGCAGCGAGTTTTCTTTCGACTCTATCCTCATAGCGCATGCGTTGATGCTCTTTTTCCGTTCTGTGCCTGGCTACGAAGCTGGAGAGCGCACTCCTTCCTGGTGCACGTAGCGGATTACCTCTACCTCGGACATCGCGATCAACCCGTCGTCCACCATTTCATCCAGAGCCGGAAGCAATTTTTTGATGTTCTGCTCGGTGTCTATCACCGAGACCATGATTGGGCGATCGGAGGAACGCAGCAGATGTTTCTTATGAATGAGCGTACTGGCTCCGTAGCCCTCGATCCCGCGAAACACCGTGGCGCCGGCCACATCGAGTTCTCGGCACTTGGCTACGATAGCTTCGTATAGTGGTTTACCATGCCACTTATCATCCTCGCCAAAATGGATGCGCAACATTTTGGCTTTTCCTTCGAGTTTCATATTCGTGTCTCCTGGCGCCGCTCGGCCTTCTCATAGTTATGCGTGTACTTGATAACGTCCGCGTCCGATAGCACAACCAAACCCTGCTTCACCATTTGGTCAAGAATCGGGAAAAAGGCTTTCAGTTTTTCTTCCGTATCAACCACGGACAGCAGGATAGGCCGATCATGGGAAAGGCTTAGGGCGGCGTCCTTGTGAATTCTCCGATTGGCTCCATAGCCGAGAATTCCGCGGTAAACCGTGACGCCAGCAATGTCGTTGGATCGCAGACCATTGACGATGGCTTCATACAACGGCTTGCCATTCCACTTGTCGTTTTCTCCGATGTAGATCCGCATCATCTTGGCTTTGCCCTCACTTTTCAGGGCAGGCACTGCAGGCGCAGGATGTTTTTGGTTCTTCTCCGCAAGCTTGACGATGGTGGTGTCGTGCATTTCAATCAGTCCGGCACCCACCATGGCTTGCAATTTGGGTAGTAACTCTTCGACTTTTTGCGCAGTTTCGATGAACTCGATCTTTACAGGCAGATGGACCGCCAAGTCCACGAGGCTGGTGGTTTGCAGATGATGATCTGCTCCAAATCCGGCGATGCCACGGGTCACGGTTGCGCCCGATACGCCATGGAAAAAGAGAAAATCCAGAACAGCTGCATAGGCAGCACTCCCGTGGTACTGCTGGTCCTCAGCTACGTAAATGCCGACCTTCTTACCCGGCCCTGGTGTCAGCACATTTTCCTCCTGTCGTTAAAGTACTGTTTGACCTATGCTCGGTTTCGCTTTACGGTTTCGTCAACCAGTGCATGGCATGCGCTAGCTCCCGTTGTTGAAGCTTCCGCTTTCATTGGATCGCCCTGCCCGCCATCACGCCACCCCAGACTGCAACAAATCCAACGATCACGCTCAGTGCCACATATAGGAGGCCCATGCCGATCTGGCCATCCTGGATCGAGCGCAATGTCTCAAATTCGAAGCTGGAGAATGTCGTGTAGCCTCCGATGAAGCCGATTGGGATCAGATATCGCCAGTTCGGGCTCCATTGAGTTCGAGTCGTCAACAGCGCAAAGACCAGGCCGATCAGGAACGAGCCCGTAATGTTAATCACGAACGTCCCATAGGGAAATCGCGCTCCCATTCTGCTGCCGATATAACTGCCCACCCAGAAACGCAAGATCGAACCTAGACAACCTCCCACACCCACCATCACGTATTTCAGCAAGTTGCCTCGTTCCTTTCTTTTTCAGAATGCGCTTTCACCAGCACAGCGGCGAGAACCCACACGTTCTCCATGGGACAGCATGTCGATCGGTTCTGCGGATTGTTGCCGGTACCACGACTCCGCGACAAAAAATCCGCTTGTCAGGAGTCATCAGCTGTTCCGGCTTAGTAGATGGGACAGCGGTTGACGGTGAACTCCTTCACCTTTTTGCGACATCTTCAGTACAACAAAAGACCCGTATCGAAGTCAACGGCATATTCATCACGATCCTCGAAGCTGATTTATTGGAACCGAATTGGCTGGCGCGAAATGTGTGCGAATATCTTCGGCGACGCGTGTTTTTTTTCTCGATCCGGCGAACCTATGGGATAGCGTGGCCACTACGCGCCGAAACATAACTGACCGATTACGGACATGTAAGCTCATCATTTCTCTTCCGGGCGCTGAACACCACGATCGATCCGTAGGCGTGGCAGTCGAAATCTTCAAAGCCGGCTTGCGCCGCGTATAACTCGAGGTCCGGAAGTTCGAATACGTGGCCGCCGCCTCTCTCGGCGCGCCTGCGAACGGATTCATATTTCATCAGGCCTCGACTGATGGCCGCAAAGCACATCACGGCTAATGGCGCTCCGGCTTTCATGGTGCGATTGATTTCGCGCAAAGCCAGGAGTGTGTCGGAGAAGTGATTCAACGACCCGGCACAGATGGCAGCGTCGAACAGGCCGGCGGGGAAGGGAAGCGCCTCGACCTTGGCCCGCGCGAAGTGAATGTTGGGAGTACTGTCGCGCTCGACGTAACGCGCGCCCTGCCGCAACATGCTCATGCAGGCATCGATGCCATAGACGGTTCTTGAAGCAGAGGCGACACGCCGTCCGTAGGTGCCTGGGCCGCATGCCACGTCTAGAATGAGGCCGTTCCGCGCTCCCACGATTTCGGAGACGTGTCCTGCCAATTTTTTCAACGACGTGCTGCGCCATCCGCCATAAAGGTTGCACACCAACGGATAGATGCACGTTTCGTAACTACGTGCGATGAAATTGAGAAGCCTGGAGTTATCTTTCTTTCCCAGCATGCGCAGGGAGAAGTTCCTGTTCTGTGCGAGACTTTCCCGGATGAAGTCAGGAATTCCATCGAGGATGGGAAAGGTGAGATCACAGGTTCGGCAATAAAACCCTTCTCTATCTAGTTCTATTTCTGGCTCCAGTTGCCCTTTGCATGTAGGGCAGGCGTAG
Organism: uncultured Acidobacteriaceae bacterium; assembly: GCA_963818935.1. GTDB lineage: Bacteria > Acidobacteriota > Terriglobia > Terriglobales > Acidobacteriaceae > Sulfotelmatobacter. The sequence goes on along the minus strand of CAWFUK010000055.1, from coordinate 25,278 downwards.
ACGGTGCGGGATAGCGTTGCCCCTTCATTTTCTTTCGCAGGAGCATTTATCCGATCGATCGATGTCGTCGCCATAGCTGCCCTCCTGGGTCTGGGTTTTCGCCTCCGGGATGGGTAGGTTCCAGGTGGGAAGATGCTCTTCGAGAAGCGACATCTCGTCTGTAACACAAGGCAGCCAGGGAGTCTGTGACCTTAATCACCCTTGTGACTGGTAGAAATTTTGATTGCCAACCATAAAATCTTGAGGAAACAGCCTTTGGGCGCTAGCAGGTTCCACGAATCGTGCCAGGGAACGGATGACCGAGCTAACCAATCTTGCTATAGTACCATCCAAGCTTCTAAGGTCGGGAGAATGCCGGCTCAAGTGTATCCTCAACGCGGCGTAAGGGTCTGGGTTCACGGGATGGTTGCGGTTGTGGCCATCGGTGCGCTCATGGCAGCGCGGAACGGCCCCCCGAATTTTCCGGCGCAATCGTCGGTTCACTCTACAGTCAGCGCCGTCTCCAATCACAACCAGAGACCGCATTTTGACTTCGACGAGTTGCGGTGGAGCGCTCCAGTCAGAGTCTTCTTCACCTTGCCGCCCGCTTCGGTGACCGCACAGCTAGCTTCTCCATCAAATCTATTCCCGTCTATACCCGCTAAGGGTTCCCACTATAAACGTCCGCCTCCCATCAGCTAGCCTCCTTTAGTTTTTGTTTCGCCCATATGAACGAGCGAGCCTTTTTTTGCATAAATGCCAGGCTGCTCGTGACACTTCCAGGCAATGAGACAAGGGGAACCGTCTAGCGTTGTCAGCGTCGCTGACATATCGATTCCCCACCCAGGAGGCTAGGAATGAATACGCTGAAAGTTCTTTGTGTCGAGAATGACGTTTGGCAGTTAGATGCGTTGAAGTACTTGCTCGAGGCCGTTGGCTTCGAAGTGGTTTCCGCAACCACAGGGGACCAGGCACTCTCCATACTGGAGAACTACCCCGTCCTGGGAGTTCTTTTGGAATCGGATTTGCCGGACGCCACTGGACTCGCGGTCAGAGCCGAGATGAAGCGGATCAAGCCGGAGATTCCGGTGCTTTTGTTTAATGGCGTGGGAAGCCAGACGCCTTTCCTGCTCAAGTTTTTCGATTCCTATATTCGCGACGAGGAGACGAATGAATGGACATTGAACGATATGGACTCGTAGAACCGAGGATGAAGTTGATCCTATTGCGGGTCGGAAAGGAGTGGCCGCGAAAGGCAATCCAGCGGCCAGAACCGAATTGAGCGCAAACGTTTGCAATGCCTTTCAATAAATCGCAGGAACGAGAGAAGGGGTAGTGAGAGCATGATTTCGCTGAAACTGGTACGCCTCATCGAAGAACACTCCGACGAATTGACCGACGACCTTGTAAGGAAGTTACAAAGCTCCGCGCAGACGCGGAGCTTGCAACGGATTTCGGCGGCAGATTTGCGCAGGGGGATCCACGAGTCGTTGTGCCAGTTTCATGCGTGGCTGGTCACCCGAGGCGACCACGACGTGGAGAAACGATACCGCGTCCTCGGCCTGTACCTTGCCGGCAAAGGCGTAACCTTGGCTGATTTCTGCTGGGCCATTGTCTTGGTTAAAAGGCACCCTTGGGAATTTGCGGGGCAGCAGGCCTTTCACAGCAGTCCCATGGAGATCCATGCGGAACTCGATCTGCTGCGGTTTATCGATCTGTTTTTCGACAGCGTGATTTGCTATATCGCGGAAGGTTATGAAAAAGCTGCGAATGAATTGGGGAAATTACCCCCGTCGCCGACAACCACAGAGCGCCACTGCCGCGCAGTCACCGGCACTGGTTTGCGCATTAAAAGATTGCGCGAAGGAAAGAAACACAGCCGAAAGCGTGAGGAAAACCTCATGATCCGCCCCTCAATCTGCGGGGGCATAAGACGAGGAAGACCCCTATGGACCATATGAATGTTGAGCAAATCAAACAAAAGCTCGAACTCCAGCGTGAAGAAATCCTGCGGTTTCTGGCTCAGCTCGAAAGTGAGATGCGATCGCTCGAAGTTGACTGCACCCCTGACATTGCCGACCGGGCCGTTGTCGGTGTGCAGAAGGAGTCTCTGTTCGAACGGAGCAGCCAGCGCAGAACGTTGCTTCGCTTAATCGAAGCCGCTCTCCGGCGAATCGCTGACGGATCCTTTGGCGAGTGTTCGGCCTGCGGTTCCGAAATCTCAGCCGGGCGTTTGCAGGTTTTGCCATGGACGCAATTCTGTCTGATCTGTCAGGAGGCAATCGAAGAGGAAGTAGGCGCCAGTTTGTCCGCACACTCCGCGATATCCTCCGGCGCAGGCTGGAGGCGGGCCGGGTAAAGTCGCGGGAAGGCCTTTGTGACGGCCCTCACTTCGCGCCGTGATTGAAATCACGGTACGGCCGAAAAATGTGCGGCAAACTAGGCCGTGTAATGGGCGAGGTGTTTATGCCAAGAGACGACCGCGACATTCTGGATGTTCTGAAGTTCGAATTGGAATTTCTTGAGCAGGGAGGGTATGGACGAAGCCCGCGCGAGTCCTGGCGGCCACGGCTGATCTTCGAAGACTCGCCCAGTTGCCTCAATTTCAACTCAAGGGAGAAAGAACCCTGCAGCAATTGCGCGTTAATGAAACTGGTCCCGGCCGAGGCGCAAAAGGAGCAAAATCCTTGCGAGCACATTCCGCTCACCCCACATGGGGACACGCTGGAGTCGTTGTACCGCACCGGTACGCAGCAGGAAATCGAGGAGGCGCTTGGAGCTTGGCTGCGGGCGACGATTAAAAGGATCGAAGAACAGCGAGCGAAGAACCCCACGCCCGTTCAGCAATAAGTTGAAGCTGCGCCATCAAAAGCAAGCCCGAACTATTTTTCCGCATTCTGCCAGGCGCAAGCTCGGCTCTAGTGCCGAAATCTAACTGCATCTGCTTTCTTCTGTGACAGCCGTCACATTTCTCTGTAATTAAACGCACTGTTTGTTTACACTCGTGCTGCATAAACTTCAAGGTTCGCCCGAGTGGGGTTCACGAAGGCGAACAAACCATCTCAAATCGACTGGAGCCTTACATGATAAAGAAAATTCCTGTGCTTGCCCTGTTGGCTGCATTGGCGGTTGTATTGGTTCTCCCCTCAGCGATGAATGCCCAAGACGCGGCGGCCCTGTACAAATCGAAATGCGCTGCCTGCCATGGCCCCGACGGCAAAGGCTCGGCGATGGGCACCAAGATGGGCGCACACGATTGGACCTCGGCCGAGGTGCAGGGTATGACGGACGCGCAACTTTCCGACATCATCACGAACGGTAAAGGCAAGATGCCAAAATTTGCGTCCTTGCCCCCGGATCAAATCAAAGGGTTGGTAGCCTACATCCGCACGTTGAAGAAGTAGTTTTTGTAGCAGGCCACAAGATTGGCCCAATGTTGCGGGAACACCGCAGCGTATGGTTGAGGTGTGTCCGCGTTTGCATTGAAGCAGTAACTCATACTCGAAGTAACATTGGCGGCGTGAAATGACTTTTGACGGTGTTCGGAGTTGGTTGCGGCCCATCTACTACCTGGGCCGGAATGCGACTTCCCTTGTGGGAGTGGTGCTCACGACGAGTGCTGCGCTCACTATGATTGCATTCTGGTTTTATGATGTTTTCCTCCCTGGTCCGCCTCACCCTTATGTTGGAATTCTGATTTTCCTGATTCTTCCAGGCATTTTTATTCTCGGACTCTTACTGATTCCTCTGGGGATTTGGCTGCGCAGAAGAAGCTTGCGGCTGAGCGGAGAACTGCCGGAAATTTATCCGGCGATTGACCTGCGCATGCCCGAGGTGCGGCAGGCCTTCAGTTGGGTGGCTCTGGCGACGGTGGTCAACGTGATCATCATTGCGACTGCCTCTTATCGCGGCGTCGAATACATGGATTCCACCTCTTTTTGCGGGACTACGTGTCACACCGTGATGGCGCCCGAATATGCGGCCTACCAGAATTCGCCGCATGCCCACGTTTCTTGTGTTGAATGTCATATCGGTCCGGGAGCATCGTGGTTCGTGCACTCGAAGCTTTCGGGCCTGCGCCAGGTTGTAGCCGTGACCTTTCATACTTACTCGCGTCCCATCCCTTCGCCGGTAAAGTACCTTCGTCCCGCGCGGGAAACCTGCGAGCAGTGTCATTGGCCGCAGCGTTTCACTGGTGACAAATTTCTCGTCAATACCAGCTATAAGGACGACGAAAAAAATACGCCGCAAACCGACGTGCTTCTCTTGAAGGTGGGGGGAAGAACCTGGCAGGGTTCAGTTGGAATCCACGGCCACCATCTGGCCGACAATGCGCGTATCCGCTACATCTCAACCGACCCTGAGCGCCAGACCATCCCTGTCGTGTACTTCACCGACGATGCCGGCAAGACTACGGAGTTCATTTCGACCGACGCCAAGCCAACGCAGGCGCAGTTGGATAAGGGCGAGCATCGCGTGATGGATTGCGTCGACTGCCACAACCGGCCGACGCACGCCTTTGACCTGCCCGAGAACGCCGTCGACAAGCAGATGATGGCGGGCCGGATCAGCCCCGAGCTGCCCTTCATCAAGAAAAAAGCGGTCGAACTGCTGAAAGTCGATTATCCCGCGCGCGATATCGGGCAGAAGCGTATCGTCAGCGAGCTCGACAAGTTTTATCGGGAGAACTATCCGGACATTTACCAGAAGCGCCGCGCGATCGTGCAACAATCTGCCGACGAAGTGGCGGCGATTTATTTGCGCAATATCTTCCCGGAAATGCGGCTGACCTGGGGCGCGCATCCCAATAATCTGGGACACAACGATTCTCCTGGCTGCTTCCGCTGCCATGACGGCAGCCACACCAGCGCAGACGGGCAAACCATCACGAATGATTGCTCCGCCTGCCATCAGTTTCTGGCCACGGCGGAAGAGAATCCCAAGGTGCTCACTGACCTGGGATTGAACAGCAACCCGACGCAATCGCAGAGTCCGAAGTAGAGCGCGCTTTAGAGGTTTACCGTCGTTCCCTTGGGCAGGAGAATCGCTTTTGTGGGATAGGAGAACTTATCGAAACCGCGCGTAGCTTTCCCAGTCGAATCGTTTACCGAGGTAACGGCTCCGGAAATCTTCTTAGCATTGACCGTCAAGGTCATATAGCCATGATTCTTATCGTCGCCGGCCACTAATTTGGCGCCATTCTCCGGGTCGCTGGTGCCGAGGGGCGAATTCAGCTTGTGCAGATTGTAGTAGCCACCGTTTCCACTCACAATAAAAGGAACAGTGGTCCCAGCCACTTTTTGCTCGATGCGCTGATAATCGTGCACGTGTCCCATGAGCACGAGGTTGGGGACGCGTTGCGACTCGTTAATCGCTTGCGAGAGGACGTTCGCCATGTTGGGGCTGCCGCTGTGGAAGGCGTCAAATGAGTAGATCGGATGATGCAATGCGACGATCAGAGCCTTCGTTGGATCTGCAGTTGCCAGCTCATTGCTTAGCCATTGCTGCTGGATGGAATCAACCGACCCACCATCGGGCACATTGTCGTAGATGCCCACGATCGTTGCGAATGGGCACAGCAGCGTGAAGTACACATTGGGCTGCGACATGGTAACCCGCGGCGCGTCGTGCGAATTGGGATCCACATGCGGCGTCGCCTGCATAAAATACGCAACCCAGCCGTCGAGTGAAACCTGCGAGCTGTTAATGGGATCGCCATCGTGATTGCCCGGGATCGAAATGATTGGCGGCGTGTAGTGCTCATAGGGCTCGTAAAATTGCCCGTAATAGTCGGTGAGCTGGCCGTTAAAGTAGACGACGTCTCCCAGGTGATAGAAAAAACTCGGCGTCGGCGAATTCGGTAATTCCAAGTCGGCAATCATGGCGTTGGCTACGTTGGTTTGGAAGTCCGGTTTCTTAACGCCGCCGGTGTCGCCCACGCAATGAAAAATGAGCTGGCCGTTGGCGGCGGCTGCGGCGGTTATCCCTGGTATCACTGTCTCCAGGTCATAGTGGTACGGCGGCGCGCCCAAAGGCGTGGGCAACGGTTGGAACGCCTGTGTGCTGGCGGTCAGTGAGGACACTGCTTGGACGCTAGGATAGGCCTGCGAATAACCTTTTCGTGGACGGGGTCTCACTTGACCTTGCCGTAGCATGACGCCTCCTGGGTGCGTAAAGCTGGATGAAGCATAGCAGGACTGCGTGCAATCCTTCAGCCACGATTCATGAACACCTGGACGCAATTTTCACAGCTTTATTTTGCTCGACTGATGCGGTAAGTCGCCCCGCCGCGATTGCGAAGACGGACGGGCTTTGGTAACACGTGCGCGTCATTGCCCGATTTTGAGCTATCCGCCAGGATAGCTGGCTATCTGATCAGATTGGCCGTGGCAATTGAGGCGTTACCCGCGGCGCCACCGGCCTGTCGTAACCCGGCGGTCGAGTGCGTTTGGCTTCGACCGTATGTATATTGAAACTAATTCGTGCTGCTGCTTGAAAACATTCCGCTCGCGCCGCTGACGACCATCAAGGTCGGCGGTCCGGCCAGGTATTTCGTCGAAGCCAAAGATGTTGGAGAAGGGCAGGAGGCGGTTGCTCTTGCGCGTGCTCGCAGTCTCCCTCTCTTTGTTCTAGGTGGCGGAAGCAACCTGATCGTCGCCGACGCGGGTTGGCCGGGACTGGTGCTGAAGATCGCGATTCAAGGCATCGACCAGCACGATGGACAGGACGAAAAAGGCAACCTTGTTTTCGAAGCTGGCGCCGGCGAGCCGTGGGATAAGTTTGTTTCCCACGCGGTCATGGCTCGCTGTGCGGGCGTGGAATGTCTCAGCGGTATTCCCGGCAGCGTAGGCGGCACTCCTGTGCAGAATGTCGGCGCGTACGGGCAGGAGGTGTCAGAGACGATTTCGTCCGTGCAGGTTCTCGACCTGAAAGATAATCAGGTGCGCGAACTTTGCCCGGAGGCCTGCCGGTTCAGCTACCGCTCCAGCATCTTCAATACTGCTGAGCGTGGACGGTTCGTCATTCTCCGCGTTACCTATTCACTCAGGCCCGACGGCAAGCCCAACTTGGCGTACTCCGATCTGAAGCGCCACTTCCGGGGCCGCGAAACGTGGCCTGATCTTGCCGAGACTCGCGAAGCCGTGCGCCATATCCGCGCCATCAAAGGCATGCTGATTGTTCCCGGAGATCCCGATTGCCAGAGCGCTGGATCATTTTTCAAAAATCCAGTGGTCTCAGAAAGGCAGCATGATGAACTTGTGCGGCGCGCGGCCGCGCGTGGACTGAGCTTGCCGAGCTATCCTGCGCTCGAGAGCCGGAAGAAAGTTTCGGCGGCGTGGCTGGTGGAGCGCTCCGGCTTCGGCAAAGGATTCGGCAGCGGCCCAGTAGGAATTTCCAGCAAGCATGCCCTGGCGATTGTGAATCGCGGCGGAGCTTCAGCCGCCGATGTGCTGGCGCTGAAAGAACAGATCCAGCAGCGTGTGGAAGAAATTTGGGGCGTTCGCCTGGAACCAGAGCCGGTGATGGTCGGGTTCTAGGCTGTGTGGCGCAGGCACGCTTGCCCGCGAAGTTATAGCGGCGACCAACAGCCTAACGTCGCGCCAAAACCCGCCAGCGACTCCGAATTCCGGTTCAACGTTGCTTTTTTCGTTCTTCCCGCATCATTTTCCGCAGGGCCATATTGATGCGAGTCTGGTAGCCGCGGCCTTCTCGTTTAAACCAGGCGAGTACTTCGGCATCCATGCGTATGGTGACTGGCGTCTTGAGCGCTCTGTACCAGCGGCGTAAATCGTCAGCGGAAAGGTCCGGGCTGTCGGGCTCGTCGGCCACGGCTTGGATAGTGATTATCTCCCGGGTGCGTTTCTTTCGGTTCGCTGTCTTGGCGCCCTTCTTAACTCTCTTCGTTTTCTTCATTGAGGGGATTATACATACAAAGGCAGCATACAACTTGGCATGTACAATGTTCCAGCCGGAACATTGTACGTACAGTTGGGAAGGGAACGAGAAACGGCGCCGCTCGCTTCGGGCAAGTTCAGGGCGAGTGCTACCCGCAAACTCTCACCAACCAGCATGCACCTTCCTCAGCGTTATGTCCGCTGCCGACATTTCGCGGGCAGAGCCCGCGCCACGCAAGCGATGGGGCGCCGCCCCGTATCGTGACCTCAATTTCTGTAATCGAACCCCACGGGACGGGGCGAGGTGCAACGATTCACCCGGCGGCGCCTCAGATTATTTATCGGCAAGTTTTGCCGCCTCTTTAAAAATCGCGACAAACATCTCGCGGGTCAGCTTGCCGGTCTGCGTGTTCTGATTCGAGGGATGGTAAGAGGCAAGTAACACCTTACCATCGGGTAACCGGTAACCAGCGCCGTGTTTGAAGAGGTAAGGTTGACGGCTCGGAAGCATACCGCGGCGCTTGACATAGTTGAGGTAGGCATCGAAGCCGATCTTGCCGAGCGCAACGACTACTTTCACTCTGGTCAATCCCGCCATTTCCCGATCGAGAAAATAACTACACTCGGCGAGTTCCTGTGGCAGGGGCTTGTTGTCGGGCGGGGCGCAGCGGATGGCGGCGGTGATGTATAGATCTTTGAGTTGGAGGCCGTCGTTGCGATCGGTTGCTGTGGGTTGGTTGGCGAATCCAGTTTCGCAAAGCACCGGGAACATGAACTTGCCGGAAGCATCGCCGGTAAACGGGCGTCCAGTGCGGTTGGAGCCGTGGGCGCCGGGAGCGAGTCCCATGATTAATACGCGCGCCTCGGGGTCGCCGAAGCCGGGTACCGGCTTGCCCCAGTATTCACAGTCGCGGTAGGCGCGGCGCTTCTCGCGGGCAATTTCTTCGCGATAGGCCACTAAACGCGGGCAGCGGGTGCAGGCGACGACTTCGCGGTTGAGAACGGTGAGCCAGTGAGGAGCGTTCGACATCGAATCTGAGCATAGCGCTCCGCCTGTGGAAAAAATTCTACTGTACCCCATCCATTTCAGGCTGCGTTCTTGTCGGTCACAGTCGTTCGTTGGCGCTTCCAGGTCGGTGCGCCGGCTCTTGGGTACCCCTCCCCCCTCCCCCCGGGGCGTGATCTTGAAAACGTTGGAGTTAGCAAACATTTGTCTGCAAAATCCGTTTTCTAATGGACTTTTAGATATCAAAATCCGTGAATCAAAGGAATTATAGCCGGGCGGTCTGGTCACGGCCAAAACCCGGTATAGCTATACAGATGGTCTCTTAATTAGCCTGTGGATAACAAAGTCAGATGTCACAATTCTTGGTTTTATTCTTGTCGGATTTTCGGGGGACAATTCTGAGTTTTTCCCAGGGATGGTTTGCCGCAGCCCACCCGTGAAAAGCCACGGGTGGGGCAGCCGGTGTCGTGGTGGAGTACGGCTGTACCGGCTCCTATCCTGTGTCGTATTCGCGTACGGCTGGGAACCCCCGTCCGGATTTTGGAACAGCGGGAAAATTTGGCTTGCATCGAGTTATTCTTCGGATAATATCTCTGGCGCATCTCTGTGATTGCGCCAGATTGGCAATCATCCTCCCTCCAGATGCGAAGCCGCAACGCGGCGAGGAGATCCCATGACCCCATCAAAGCCAAAGTGGACGAGCACTGCGCTTGTCCTGTGGATGGTTCTGTTGACCGCAGGCGCAGCCGCTCCTCTAGCTGCACAAATTACAACCTTGCACAGCTTCAGCGGCGCGGACGGCATTTCGCCGGAGGGAACGCTGATGCTGGCCAGCACCGGCGACTACTATGGCACCACAGTGAATGGCGGCGCCAGCGGAGACGGCACGATATTTCGCATGACGCCCGCGGGCGCGATTACAACCGTTCATTCGTTCGCGGGCACAGACGGCAGCGGGCCGTTTGGCACGCTGATTCAAGCTGCCGACGGGATCCTCTATGGAACTACCAGCGGTGGGGGTGCAAGTGGAAATGGAACGATTTTTAAGATGACGCTCGGCGGAACGCTGACCACGCTGCACAGTTTCAATGGAACTGATGGCCTGGACGCTTACGGAGGTTTGGTGCAGGGCACGGATGGAAATTTCTATGGCGTGACCGTATTCGGCGGATCCTTTTCTTACGGGGTGGCGTACCGGATCACATCCGGGGGCACTTATACGGTGCTGCATAACTTCAACGGAAGTTCGGCTGACGGCGCCTATCCGTATCCGGCCCTGATTCAGGCGACGGATGGGAATTTCTACGGAACAACCTTCAGCGGAGGAGGCGCGTTCGAGGGCACGGTTTTTCAGATGACTCCCGCGGGCGCGGTGACGATTGTGCATGCATTTTGCCTTAGCGGTGTTCCATGCTCGGACGGCGGGAACGTACAAGCCGGCGTAATACAAGGCAGCGACGGCAATCTGTACGGAACCGTGGCCCGGGGTGGAGACGGCACGTGTACGCTGGGCGGATATGAAGGATGCGGGACCATTTTTCAAGTGAGTCTTGGCGGCACATTCGCGAACTTGCACCTGTTCCACCTGGTTGACGGCGGTGGTCCGGTGACGGGGCTGGTGCAAACCAAGAATGGAACTTTGTACGGAGTAACTCCCTATGGCGGAGCAAGCTCGAACTGCGGCGGAGGTTGCGGAACCATCTACAAGATTTCGACGACTGGCACATTCGGGTCGATCTATAGTTTCTGCGCCACGAGCGGGTGCCCCGACGGGTCCTTCCCAGTGGGGGTTTTGGCGGAGGCGCCGAATGGAATGTTGTACGGCTCCACTGGCTTTGGCGGCGCGGACGGGGATGGCACGGTGTTCATACTGCCTTAGGGGTATGGGGAGGGTCGCACCGTACGGGCTGAGGTAGCCCCCCCAGGCTCCAAAGGTTTTGAGTGAGTCCGGAAGTCAAAAGTCCCGCCCAAGCGAAGCTTGGACGGGGCACCCTTAGCTCTTTCACCGGCAGGCTGGGGGCTGGCCGATGCTTGCGCCACCGCGACCGAGGCTGCCCCGTCCGTCGCGATTTCGACGCCCCTTGGGCTGATTTGGGCTGGGCCGGCCCCCGATGAACTACTCATCCCAGATTACCGACCACTTCAAGTTTCGGAGCACCCGGTGAAAGAAGCGCTCGAACGTCCCGCATCGGAGGTTGGCCGAAGAAGCGGCTGTATTCGCGATTGAATTGCGTAGCGCTTTCGTAGCCGACCTCGAAGGCCGCACTAGCGGCATCGAGACCATTGTTCAGCATCAGGCTGCGCGCTAATTGAAGCCGCAGTTGTTTTTGATACTGTAGCGGGCTCATCGCGGTCAGCATCCGGAAATGATGGTGCAGCGTTGATACGCCGATGCTCGCCACCTGGGCGAGGTCTTCCACGCGCAGAGGCTTGGCATAGTTCGCGGCTATCCACGCAATCGCTTTTGCCGTCCGGTGGCTTTGATCTCCGAGTGTTGCTACTCCGCGCAAGCGCGCTCCCGCGCGTCCTCGCAGGACGCGATAGATGATCTCGCGCTGAATCAGGCCGCTGAGAAAAGGAATGTCCTGCGGATTGTCCAGCAGATCCGCCAGGCGGCAGCATGCGTTCAGGAATTCCGGCGTGGTCTCGCCGATTGACATCGCGGGACTGTCAGATGGAGCTTCTGCGATGTGAATTTCCTCACGGCTGAGCAACTCGCGCACCATGGACATTTCGAACTTGATTGACAGTGCGAGACAGGGAACCTCCGCGGTCGCCTCGGCCACCCAGCTCACGATCGGCAAATCGACCGCAGTCACGACGAAGCGCGACTCGTCGTAGACGAAGCTAGTCCGGCCAAGGTTCACCCGCTTGCTCCCCTGTGCGACCACGATGATTCCCGGATGGTAGGTCATTCGGCATGGCAGGGTAGGCGCAGTCCGCTGGTGGAGGCTGACACCCGGAATCGCCGTTGTCCGGTTCTCTTCCTTGCCCAAGAAGGAGGCAATCTTCTGCGCGAGCTCTGCCTGCGACCCGCGGGCTCGGTTCGCTTTTAGAGTGGCCTTTTCTCTTGTGTTTGTCACGTTGACGACCTCTGCCATCCCTTCTAAAGATAGCCGCGTCTTTCCAGTAAAGCCATGGATCTTATGCCCGACAAGAGGAATAGGCAATAAGAAGGCAGGATCGGGCTACCAGTTGACGGCCCTTTACCCATAAATTCGAGGATGCAAGGGAAACAGAATGAAAACGCGCATCCCTGGAGGGAGCCATGAAAACCTTAATGTTAGGTCTGTTTCTATCAACACTGATTGCGCCATCGTCCTACGCGCAGCAATCGCCACAGCCTCCAACGGAAACGATTAAAACTGCCGCAAGTCATACACCCGAGCAACAAGAAGTCATCAACCTCTCAAACATGAAATGGGATTGGATGGCAGACAAGAAGGTCGATTCCTTAGAGACACTATTTGATGACAAAGCCATGTTCACTCACATGGGAGGAACCTGGGGAAAAACCCAAGAACTAGCCACCATTAAGAGCGGTGGCATCTGGTACAAAAAAGCTGTAGTTTACGCAGTTGACGCTCGCATATTTGGTAACACAGCCATCCTGCTGGAGGACATTGATTTGCAGGCAGCAGTCGGTGAGCACGAAGTCACCAATCCTTTTATGGTGACTGAGGTTTATATCAAGGAAAACGGCAAGTGGAAGCTCGCCCAACTCACGTTCTCGCATCTGCTTAGGCCGGTCAAAATGAATAGCAATAAAAATTAACCGCACAGGTAGAGAGAGCCGGGAGGTCCACAAAATTCGGCGCGCTTGTAAAGCAGGGGTTCTGGCCCCGAGGAATGTCTCGTCAATTAGCTAGCGACTTTCTGGCTGCAGGTTTCGAGTTAGAACACAAGATTAAAGAGGTCAAATGAGAACAGCACTTCAAATTATCGCTTTCGCGGTCAGCCTTGTATTCAGCTTCCACTCCCAAGCACAAACAGCGGATTCAGGTTTCCCGAAGGGCGAGCTGTCCACCGCCAAGAACCACACGGGGAATATCTGGCTTAGTGAGCTAAACGTGGGGGACAGTACATTCGATCCCAGTATTGCAATGGCAACCTACGATGCCGGTGCAAAGCTGGATTGGCATATGCATCCCGGTGGTCAAGTTCTACTCATCACAGAAGGCACTGGCTACTATCAGGAAAGGGGAAAGCCAATACAGGTGATTCACAAAGGGGATGTAATCAAATGTCTTCCGGGCGTGGAGCATTGGCACGGTGCATCACCGAAAAGCGGCTTTGCCTATATAGCGGTTACGCCCACTCAAAAGGGCAAGACCATTTCGTTAGAGCCTGTGAGCGATAAAGACTATAACAGCGTGAGGTAGTGCGCGTAGCAGTAAGGAGATTTGCATGAAGAAGCGCACACTTGGCAATCTTGAGGTATCGGCGCTTGGCTTAGGTTGCATGGGGTTGAGCTATGGCTACGGTCCGGCTATCGAAAAGCAGCAAGCCATCGATGTGATCCGAAAAGCCGTCGATCGCGGCGTGACATTCTTCGATACGGCGGAAGCTTATGGGCCGTTCGCGAACGAAGAACTCGTAGGGGAGGCGCTCGGTCCCCATCGTGAACAGGTAGTGATTGCCACAAAGTTCGGCTTCGATATTGCTCCAGATGGGCAACGGTCGGGCGGGCTCAACAGCAAGCCCGAGCACATCAGGCAGGTTGCTGAAGCGTCGCTCAAGCGCCTCAAGGCCGATGCCATCGATCTCTTTTATCAGCACCGCGTCGATCCAGACGTGCCGATCGAGGATGTCGCGGGCACAGTGAAAGATCTGATTCAGGCGGGCAAGGTCAAGCACTTCGGCCTTTCCGAGGCCGGAGCAAAGACCATTCGCCGCGCACACGCGGTTCATCCAGTCACAGCAGTTCAGAGCGAGTATTCGATATGGACGAGAGACCCTGAACCAGAGGTGCTGCCAACCTGCGAGGAATTGGGGATCGGTTTCGTTCCGTGGAGTCCGCTTGGACAAGGATTCTTGACGGGCAAGATTGACGCCTCCACGAAATTCGAAAGCACGGATTTCCGAGCAGTATTTCCTCGATTCACGGAGGAGGCGCGAAAGGCAAACCAGGCGGTGGTGGATCTTCTGAACCAAATCGCTCGACGAAAGAATGTAACTCCCGCACAGATCGCACTGGCGTGGCTGCTGGCGCAGAAACCTTGGATCGTTCCGATTCCAGGAACCACGAAGATCCATCGACTGGAAGAGAACATTGGCTCCGCTTCAGTTGCGCTGACGTCGGAGGAACTTGATGAGATCAATGCGTCGGCGTCCAAGATCCCTATTCAGGGCGAGCGCCTTCCTGAATCAATTCTGCGAATGTCTTACCGTTAGGGTGCAATCTCAAAGCAAAGCGGGGTGTGGCAGTTTTGCCGTTTCTTCCTTCCACCCCTTCCTGCGTTTGACGGTGCTCTCCCTCTGTCTTTACACTCAAGGTTAACGCCGTATGAATTCGGAATGGTTGGGTATGGTCGAAGTGGCCTCCGAAGGCAGCGGGTTGTGAAAGGCGAAGAGTGAGTCCTACAGAAACTGCCGACGCAAAGAACAACGCCAACGACGCGAAGGATTCCGACAATAAAGACGGCGTGAAGCGCGAGATTTCAGTCGAAATCCCCGCGGCCGAAGTTGCCCGCGAGACCGAAGTGCAGATTGCGCGCTATCAGAAGTCGGCGCGGCTGCCGGGGTTTCGTGCGGGGCACGTGCCTGCCTCCGTTATCAAGCAACGGTTTGGCGACGGACTGAAAAGCGATGTGGCCGAGGCGTTGATCCCGAAATATTTCCGCCGGGAAGCGGAGAAGCGGGGGTTGATTCCGGTTTCGCAGCCGCGGGTGACTGATCTGCACATGGAGAACGGCGAGCCGATCACCTTCAAGGCGAGCTTCGAAGTGCTGCCAGAGATTCAAGTCGAAGGCTATAAGGAATTGCGCGCCGATCATCCGGAGATTGTGGTGACCGACGAGGAAGTGGAGCAGGCGCTGAACAACTTGCGGGAACAGCAGGCCACTTACACGACGGTTGAGGGACGCGCTCTGGCTGAGGGCGACTTTGCGCAGGCGTCGATGGATGGCAAGCCGAAGGACGGCAAAGATGTTGCCGAGGCCAAGGCGAATCCGGTTCACATGGATGATGTGTTGATCGAAATTGGCGGCAAGAATACAGTCGCGGAGTTCACGCAACAACTCACGGGAGCGAGTGCCGGCGACGAGCGCGTGTTCGATGTGGCTTATCCGGAAGATGCTCCGGACAAGCGGCTGGCGGGGAAGACTTTTGTTTATACGGTGAAGGTGCTGGGAATCAAACAGAAGAGCCTGCCGGAACTAAACAATGAGTTCGCCAAGGAGCTGGGCAGCTTTGAAAGCCTGGATCAGGTTCGTAAACAGATCCGCGAGAATATGGAAGCCGAGCGGCGGCATCATGCCGAGCGCGAAGCCAAAGACAAGCTGGTGGCGGAACTGGTGAAGCGCAATCCATTCGAAGTTCCGGAGTCTCTGGTGGACCAGCAGATCGATCTGCGGCTGGAGCGCGGCTTGCGGGCGCTGGCCGCGCAGGGCATGAAGATGGAAGATCTTAAGAAGATGGATCTTCTGCGGCTGCGGGCGGGGCAGCGGGAGCAGGCGGTGAGCGACGTGAAGTCTTCTCTGCTGCTGGAGCGCATCGCCGATTTGGAGAAAATCGAAGTCAGTGACGAGGAAGTAAAGCATGAGATCGAAGCGCTCGCCCGGCAATCAAAACAGACAACAGAAGCGGTGCAGGCGCGATTGACACAGGATGGGGGCCTCGATAGAATCCGGAATAGAATCCGCAGCGAGAAGACCCTCGAATTTCTTTATCGTCATCACGATCACGAGTCCGCGTAGATTCGAAAAAGCGCGGAGCAGATTCAAACCTCCCCGAAGAAATGGAAGCGTCGCTCCGGGGCGGAGTGTGGCAAGGCAGGTCAGGTAGGGAAACCATGAAGCCAAATGATCCGCAAATGATGCTGGTACCGATGGTCATCGAGCAGACCGGGCGTGGCGAACGCGCCTACGATATTTATTCCCGGCTGCTCCGCGATAACATTATTTTTATAGGCACGCCGATTGACGACAACATCGCCAACCTGGTGATTGCGCAAATGCTGTTTCTGGCCCAGGAAGATCCGGAGAAAGATATTCAGCTTTATATCAACTCACCGGGCGGTTCAATCACGGCGGGCATGGCGATATACGACACCATGCAATACGTGAAGAATGACGTGATGACGTTGTGCGTGGGGCAGGCGGCATCGATGGCGGCGCTGCTGCTGGCGGCGGGGCAGGCGAAGAAGCGGCTGGCGCTGCCGAATTCGAGGATTCTAATCCACCAGCCCTCGATGGGAGGGTTATCGGGGCAGGCGACCGATATTGACATCCACGCGCGCGAGATTTTGCGGATGAGAGAGATTACCAACCAGTTACTCTCCAAGCACAGCGGGCAGAAACTGGATAAGGTGGAGAAGGATGTGGAGCGCGACTTCATCATGAACGCGCAGCAGGCTAAGGAATATGGAATCATCGACGATATCATCTATAAGACGGTAAAAACGGTATGATCCATGTTCGGTGCGGGGGAGGGCTGGCTTAGGCGATAGGTCAGTTGAGTCGGGAGGTCCCTCGCTCCGCTCGGGATGACGGCGTAACTTTTAAGGATGACGCCGTAACTTCGATGACTGCGTAAGTTCGATGACGGCGTAAGTTTAAGGATGGACTTTAGAAGAGGAGTAGAGCCGAGTGAAAACCAAGTCGTCCGACGAGATTTTGCGTTGCTCGTTCTGCCATAAATCGCAGGATGCCGTGGCGAAATTGATCTCGTCGCCCAGCGACTATCCGCGTGCCTACATTTGCGACGAGTGCGTCGCGGTGTGCAACTCGATCCTGGAAGACGATCGGACTGCGACCCCCGCGGCCGCCGCGCCGAACCAGCTGCCCAAGCCGCTGGAGGTGAAGGCCTTCCTCGATGAGTACGTGATTGGTCAGGAGCAGACCAAGAAGAAGCTGGCAGTCGCGGTTTACAACCATTACAAGCGTATCTTCATGAACCGGCAGAAGGCGGCGGGCGATGGCATTGAGCTGAGCAAGTCGAACATCATGCTCATCGGCCCGACCGGCACAGGAAAGACGCTGCTGGCGCAGACTCTGGCGCGGATGCTGGATGTGCCGTTTGCCATTGTGGATGCCACGACGCTGACCGAAGCGGGCTACGTCGGCGAGGATGTGGAGAACATCATTTTGAAGCTGCTGCAGGCGGCCGAAGGCGATGTAAGCCGGGCGCAGACTGGCATCATTTACATCGACGAGATCGATAAGATTGGGCGCAAGGACGAGAACCCGTCGATTACGCGGGATGTTTCCG
The DNA here is from genome assembly GCA_963818935.1 of uncultured Acidobacteriaceae bacterium. Taxonomy (GTDB): domain Bacteria; phylum Acidobacteriota; class Terriglobia; order Terriglobales; family Acidobacteriaceae; genus Sulfotelmatobacter. The sequence goes on along the minus strand of CAWFUK010000055.1, from coordinate 7,968 downwards.
GCGAAGGCGTGCAGCAGGCGCTACTGAAGATTTTGGAAGGGACGATTGCGAATGTGCCGCCGCAGGGCGGGCGCAAGCATCCGCACCAGGAATTTACTCCGGTCGACACCACCAATATTTTGTTTATCTGTGGCGGAGCGTTTGTTGGCCTGGAGAAGATTATTGGGCGGCGCGTCGGGAAGAAATCGCTGGGCTTCCGCGGCGGGGAAGAAGCGGAAAAGGAAGACATTGTAGTTTCGAAGAAGCGCAGTTTTGAACTGCTGACCGAGATCCAGCCGGAAGATTTGATCAAGTTTGGATTGATTCCGGAGTTTGTCGGGCGCTTGCCGGTGGTGGGCATGCTCGAAGATCTGGACGAGAATGCTCTGATCGAGATTCTCACCCGTCCCAAGAACGCGATCATCAAGCAATACCAGCGGCTGTTCGAGTTTGAGAACGTGCGCTTGAAGTTTAACGACGAGGCGCTGCGGGCGATTGCCCGGCAGGCGATGGCGCGCAAAGTGGGAGCGCGCGGCTTGCGCATGATTCTGGAAGAGCTGATGCTCGATCTCATGTTTAACCTTCCCAGCCAGAAAAAGCTGAAGGAGTTTGAGGTTACGCGGGAGATGGTGGAGAAGCGCAGCGCTTCCCTGACCACGCTGGAAAAGGCCGGATAAGCGGGGAGAAAACGGCGGGGAAGAGTAGTAAGAAGAGTAGTAAACTGTTGGCAGGTTCGCAGACGGGAACGCGGGCTCGTCCCGGCAAGCAGGGCTTGGCTTAGCCGGGAATGTGTGCGGAATCTCGGGGAGATCGATGACCACAACCAAAGAAAAGTTCGAGAGCAAGAAACTGCCGATGATGCCCATCCGCGACGTGGTCATCTTTCCTTACATGATGACGCCGTTTGTGGTGGGCCGTGAGTCGAGCGTGCGCGCTCTCGAAGAGGCGCTGGCCGCGGACAAGAAGATTTTCCTGGCCACGCAGCATGATGCGTCGATTGATGAACCGAAATCCAATGAAATTTACCAGGTGGGCACGATCGTCAATATCGTGCAGAGCCTGAAGCTGCCCGACGGAAACATTAAAGTTCTGGTTGAAGGAATTGAGCGGGCGCGACTGCTGCAGGCCACCGACTCCGAAGGATACATGCAGGCGAACGTCCGCGTGGCGCGGTATCCGGTGGAGATGAATGCGCAGATCGAGGCCGGCATGCAGCGCGTGACCACGCTGTTTGAGCAGTACGTGAAGCTGTGCCAGGCGCTGAATTACGAGACCATGATCTCGGCAGTGCGCATGGAAGATCCGGCGAAGCTCACCGACATTATTGCCGCCAATTTGCAGCTTTCGATCGAAGAGAAGCAGGAACTGCTGGAGATTTTCGATCCGGCGGAGCGGCTGAACCGCATCGCTGATGTGCTGGATGTGGAGATTGAAAAGCTGAATGTGGATCGCACTATCCAGTCGCGGGTGAAGCGGCAGATGGAGAAGGCGCAGAAAGAGTATTACCTCAACGAGAAGATCAAGGCGATCCAGAAGGAACTGGGACGCGGCGAGAAGAGCGAATTCGACGAACTGAAGAAAAAGATCGAAGCGGCGGGCATGCCGAAAGAAGTGAAGGACAAGGCGTTGCAGGAGTTGAAGAAACTGGAAGCGATGCCGCCAATGTCAGCCGAGTCGACGGTTTCGCGCAATTATCTGGACTGGCTGCTGGCGGTGCCGTGGAAGAAGCGGTCGAAGGAAATTCGGAATATTTCGCGCGCGGAAAAGGTTCTGAACGAAGATCATTATGGCCTTGAGAAAATCAAGGAACGCATTCTGGAATTTCTCGCGGTACGGCAGTTGGTGAAAAATCCCAAGGGATCGATTCTTTGCTTTGTCGGGCCTCCGGGCGTGGGCAAGACTTCTCTGGGGATGTCGATTGCCAAGGCTACGGGGCGCAAGTTTGTGCGCATGTCGCTGGGCGGCGTGCGCGATGAGGCGGAGATTCGCGGCCACCGGCGCACCTACATCGGCGCGCTGCCGGGGCAGATTATTCAGATGATGAAAAAGGCCGGGACCAAGAACCCGGTCTTTATGCTGGATGAAGTGGACAAGATGTCGATGGACTTCCGCGGCGACCCCTCGGCGGCGCTGCTGGAAGTGCTCGATCCCGAGCAGAACTTCATGTTCGTCGATCATTACCTCGACGTGGAATACGACCTGTCGCAGGTGTTTTTCGTGGCGACGGCGAACGTGATGCATACCATTCCTCCGGCGCTGCAGGACCGCATGGAAGTACTGCGGCTGCATGGGTACACGGAGCAGGAGAAAGTTGAGATCGCGAAACAGTTTCTGGTGAAGAAGCAGATGCTGGCGGCTGGGTTGTCGGAAAAGAATGTGACTTTTACCGACGATGCCATTAAGACTCTGATTCGCTCCTACACGCGGGAAGCGGGCGTACGGAATCTGGAACGTGAAATTGGCAACGTCTGCCGCAAGGTCGCGCGCAAGGTGGTGAAGGAAGGCGCCAACTACACTATCGCCGTCACCGGCGAAAACGTGAACGATTTCCTGGGCGTGATCAAGTTCCGCGACACGCTGGCGCACGAGAAGAGCGAAGTGGGGTTGGTTACGGGCCTGGCTTGGACCGAGGTTGGGGGATCGATTTTAAGCACCGAAGCTACGGTGGTCGATGGCAAGGGCAAGCTGACGCTGACGGGCAAGCTGGGCGACGTGATGCAGGAGTCGGCGCAGGCGGCATTGTCATATGTTCGGTCGCGGGCGAACCGCCTTGGTCTGACGCGCGACTTCTACCGCACGCTCGATCTGCATGTGCATGTGCCCGAGGGCGCCATTCCGAAAGACGGGCCTTCGGCGGGTATTACGATTGCGACGGCGATTGCCAGCGCGCTCAGCAAGATTCCGGTGCGGCGCGATTTAGCCATGACGGGCGAGATTACGCTACGGGGCAAGGTTCTGCCGATTGGCGGGCTGAAGGAAAAATTGCTGGCGGCGCATCGTGCCGGACTTTTCGAGGTGATTCTGCCGCGCGACAACGAGAAGGATTTAGCCGAGGTCCCGGAAAACCTGCGCACCTCCATGAAGATGCATTTTGTGGATACGATGGACCAGGTGTTGCAGATTGCGCTGGAGTCTCCGCTGCCCTCGTTTCATGAGCAGGAGACGGCGCAGCCGATCGCACCGCTTACTTCGAGCACCGAAGATAGTCCGGCGGCGCATCAGTAGAGCCAGTTGCCAGTTTTTCAGGGACTGTTGTTGTGCTTGACACGGCTTGCCTGCCTGCTTAGAGTTAAGTCACTTTCCAGCCTGCCGATACAATCTTCATAGCACGGGAATCTAGAATGTCCACGCACGACCAAAGTCAGATTGCTTTTGAAAATGGGCTGGAGCCGTCCGTTGAGGAAGGGCGGGCGCGGACGACGGGGATCCTGCCTTCGCAGGAAATCAGCAACCTGATTGCGCGCGGACACGTCATCGCTTCGCCGGCCGTGCACCCCGATCACATTCAACCGGCGAGCCTTGACCTTCGACTTGGCGACGTGGCGCATCGCGTACGCGCGAGTTTCTTGCCGGGTCCAAACAGTTCTGTCGCGGAAAAAATCAAAGAACTGCGTATGACGCGGGTGGATCTGACCGGCGCTCCGGTGTTTGAAAAAGACTGCGTTTATATCGTGCCGCTGCTCGAGGAGTTGAACCTGCCGGAAAACATCTCCGGCAAAGCCAACCCGAAGAGCACGACGGGGCGCCTGGATATTTTCACGCGCCTCATTACGGACTACGGCACCGAGTTTGACCGTGTGCCGCCGGGATATAAGGGCAAGCTCTACGCTGAGGTTGTGTCGCGAACATTTACGGTTGCGATTCGGTCTGGAATGCGGCTGAGCCAGTTACGATTTGTGCAAGGCAATCCGGTAGCGGGAGATCGCACTATCCGCGAACTGAATCAGGAAGAGCCGCTGGTTTACATGGATGAGGAAGACACGCCCAGCAAGGCGAAGTTGCAGCGCGGCTTGCGCATCACCGTGAATCTAGAGGGCGCGGAAGCCGGCGAAGTGATCGCCTACAAGGCGAAGCGCTACGCGCCGGCGATTGAGCTCGACAAGGTCAATCATTATTCGACGGAGGAGTTCTGGGAAGTCCGGCATCAGAGTGCGAAGAAGAGTTTGATTCTCGAGCCGGGCGATTTTTATATTCTGGCATCGCGGGAGCGGGTGCGGGTGCCCCCGGATTATGCGGCGGAGATGGTGCCGTTCGATCCGGCCGACGGCGAGTTTCGGATTCATTACGCAGGATTCTTCGATCCCGGCTTCGGCTATGGTTCGAGCGACATCAAAGGAACGCGGGCTGTGCTTGAGGTGCGGGCACACGAGGTTCCGTTCCTGATGGAGCACGGGCAGCTGGTGGGGCGCTTAAACTACATGCCTTTGCTGTCGCGACCGAACAAGATTTACGGGACGAATATTGGGTCGTCGTATCAGCATCAGGCGCTGACGCTGAGCAAGCAGTTCAAGCGAGAGACAGGACGCTGAGAGCAGTCGTATGACCGACTGGCGCGCTGACAACGCGAAGCACACGAGAGGCTCAACCCTACAGCTCAGGAAATATGTCCGCTATAGCAAGAGTGCGGATCACGACCACTGTCAAGGCTGCTGGGCAAAGTTCATGGAATCAGGGACAGACGTTCTGACCGAGGGATACGCAACGGAAGATAATTACCGCTGGATATGCCCCGATTGTTTCCGTGATCTGAAGAACGAAATGGGATGGACGTTGGCATCGAATTCAACGTAACCCCCATGTGCCTTTTGTCGGGCTTGCCAACCTTCCTCCTCGCATAGCAAACTAGCGCATGAGGGTTATTGCTCGATTTCTGGCGGCGGCTACGGATGCCGCGCATTTTCCTGCTCCCGGGCTGCCCGAGATCGCGTTTCTGGGGCGCTCGAATGTCGGCAAGTCCAGCGTGATCAATACTCTCGTCGGGACCAAGCTGGCGCGCACCAGTTCTACGCCGGGGCGCACGCGCAGCATTAATTTTTTCCAAGTGCGATGGGCGGGAAAGCCTCGGCCGGAGCTCATCTTCGCGGACTTGCCCGGTTACGGGTACGCGAAACTCTCGCGCGAGATTTCGGCGGAGTGGCCGAGGTTCATCGAACCCTACTTGAATGATCGTCCGGCGCTGGCGTTGTGCGTGGCGCTGGTGGATACAAACATTCCGCCGCAGGAGAGCGATCGCCAGCTGCTGGATTTTCTCAGTGCTTCGGGCCGCGATTTTCTGGTGATCGCCACCAAGAGTGACCGGCTCTCGAACAATCAGTTGCGCAATGCGCTGAAGATTTTGTCGGAGGCTTATCCCGCGGCGCCGGTAATCGCGTTTTCGTCCAAGACGGGGGCGGGACGCGAAGAGGTGTGGGGAAAGATCCGGCAGTGTGTGAGCGAATCTCGGGACCCTGCGTTCCAATCTTGAACTTTTCCCGTGCCGGGTCAGCTGCGCCGTTCTCTCCTTGCGAAATCAATTGCCGCTAAGGTTTTCCACACAAAAGACCGATAAGAACGCAGGGACTCTTCTCCCGGTGGGAGTGCGGAGAGCGAGTGGTTGCCATGCTTGAAGAGACGAACGAGGGCGCGGCGTATCTATTGAGTCTGAAGAAATCGAAAGCGCCAGCCATGGAGGCGGCACAAAGTGGCGCGGCGGCGGCGCCTGCGAGGGCTGAAATTGCAGGCGCGGCAGCCGGGGGACCAGGGAGTGCAAACGCTGGCGGGGCGGAGAAGCGCCGCAGTCCGCGGTACAAATGCCAAGGCAGCGTCCGCTTGCAGCCGGTCGGAGGCACCGCATCGATCTGGGCGACTTGTACCGATATCAGCCTGCATGGTTGCTATGTCGAGGCATCAACCCCGTACGGCATGGGCACCGAATTGACCATGAGGATCGAAGCCAACAACTGCCGAGTCGAGGCCACCGGCGATGTGCGCGTCAGCTACCCGGGACTGGGGATGGGAATTGCATTCCTCACCATGCGAGAAGAAGATCGCGAACGCTTGCTCGAATTGGTGCGCTCGCTGGCGCGCCCCAAGCTGGCGGCCAGCTTGCGGTTGGCTCCGGAAGAGTCCCTGCCTGCGCAGTTAGATGCGGTGCACAGTGTAGCCGACGCCAGCGCCGCGCTGCGCGGCATGCTGCAGTTTTTCGAGAACCGGCAGATGATGAGCCGCGAGATATTTCTCAGCATTCTGCGGAAGGGTTAAGCCTGGGAAAGAGTAAGGCCTGGCTGGTTCTGCCGTTACTCCGGTTACCTTCCGCTTCAATCGCTATTGCCGATAGTCCTCGGCTTCGCCTTGATTCGTTATGATAAAAGATATGGCTTTCTATTTGATTACGGGAATCGGCGGATTTATTGGATCGTCTCTGGCACGGGAATTATTGCGGCGCGGCGAGCGGGTTCGTGGAGTGGATAATTTTTCGACGGGACGACGGGAGAATCTTACGGAGATCCTGGGGCAGATCGATTTCCGCGAGGTCGACATTCTTGACCTTGACGCCATGAAATCGGCGTGTGCGGGCGTGGACTACGTTTTGCATCAGGCGGCGATTCCGTCGGTGCCCAAGTCTGTGCTCGATCCCATCGGCAGCAACCGGGCCAATGTGGATGGCACGGTGAATGTGCTGGTGGCGGCACGGGATGCCAAGGTGAAGCGCGTGGTCTATGCCGCGTCGTCATCGGCGTACGGGGATACGCCGACGTTGCCCAAACACGAAGGCATGTCTCCTGACCCGATTTCGCCCTATGCCGTGGCCAAGCTAGCCAGCGAGCGTTACATGATCTCGTTCTATCGCTGCTATGGGCTGGAGACGGTGGCGCTGCGTTACTTCAATATTTTTGGTCCGCGGCAGGATCCGTCGTCGCCATATTCGGGGGTGCTGGCGAAGTTCATTACTTTGATGCTGAAAGGTCAGCAGCCCACGATCTTTGGCGATGGGGAGCAGAGCCGCGATTTCACATACATCGACAACGCAGTCGAGGCGAATCTGCTGGCTTGCACCGCGCCTGCGGCGAATGTGGCCGGCAAAGTTTTCAATGTGGCGACAGGGCGACGCGCCACGCTGAACGAGACGTTGAGACTTCTTCGAGGAATGACTGGATACTCCGGGACGCCGCTGTATGAAGCGGAACGGGGAGGAGATATCAAGCATTCGCTGGCCGATATTTCCGCAGCGGAGAAATCGATGGGGTATCGGCCGAAGGTGAGCTTTGAAGATGGATTGCGGAAGACGGTGGAGTGGTATCGGAGTGCGGGCGTCTGACCTCGGACTTCAGACTTCAGACTTGAGGCCTTCAGACCTCGGCCCTCTGACCTCGGCCTTCAGACTTCCATGCAAACCCTCAACTGGGTTTAACGCGCCGCCAATTATTGTGCCGCGCGCGGGGACCTTCTCGGACGAGAAATTCAGTCCTGCGGCGCACGTCCAAGGTCTGAGGTCGAAGGCCCGAAGTCGGCTCCGTTACGTTGGTGATCTACGCCACTGTTACTCACGTCGGTAAAGTGACGGCATGACACTTTCATCGATGGTAGTTTCGCGCGACTGGCAAGAAGTCAGCGTTCTGGAATGTATCCTGGGTAGCCTGCATATGGATGTTGCGGTGGAAAGCGAACCGCAGCGAGCTCTTTCCCGCCTGGCGAAAAATAAGATCGACGCGCTGATTGTGGACTGCGATCTGAATGGCACCGGCCAGTTCTTCCGCGCACTACAACGCGAGAGTGCGCTGGCGAGTACGGTGCCGCTGGTAATCATGGGGCGTCCGCAGGGAAAACATGACATGGAGGGCACGGGCGCGATGTTCGCGTTCGATAAGCCGATCTCCGTGGAACAGGCGGTGCGCACGCTTTCTGCGGCGCGCAATATGATTCTCGACGGACGGTTGCGCTATCACCGCGCCGGGGTCGACGTGGCCGTGACGCTCACGGCAAGGAACCAGAAGCGGGTCGAGGGACAAC
>CAWFUK010000054.1:0-113854 GCA_963818935.1 uncultured Acidobacteriaceae bacterium | reverse complement strand
CATTCAATTCCGCGTGCGGCGGCCAGCATGACGGCGAAGGCCAGGTACGGGTTGCCCAGCGCACTGTCGGGACCCGGTACTCGATCCGGGTGGACTCGGGCTTGCCCGGGCCTCACGACGGGCACCCGCAACCAGGGCGGAGTCGTTGTTCCTGGGCCCACGACACGTGCACATGGTGGCCTCGTAACCGGACACCAGCCGCTTGTAGGAGTTGACCCACTGGTTGGTGACCGCGGTGATCTCGCCGGCGTGTTTGAGGAGCCCGGCCATGAATGCCTCGGCCACCTCGGACAGTCCGCCGGGTCGTCCAGCGTCCACGAACGCGTTGGTGTCGTCGCGGAAGAGCGACATGTGGGTGTGCATGCCCGACCCCTGCACGCCGGCCAGGGGCTTGGGCATGAAGCTGGCGAACGCTCCTTGCTGGCGGGCCATCTCCTTCACCACCAATCGCACCGTCATGACCGTGTCGGCCATGGTCAGCGCGTCGGTGTAGCGCAGGTCGATCTCGTGCTGACTGGGAGCGTCCTCGTGCTGTGCGTGCTCGACCGGGATGCCCATCTCTTCGAGGGTGAGCACCGTGCGCTGGCGGATGTCGCTCGCCCGGTCGGCCACCGTGAGCTCGAAGTAGGACCCGGAGTCGAGGGTGAGGGGAGTGTGCGCCGGCTGGCCGTCGGCGAAGTAGAAGTACTCCATCTCGGGCGCGGCGTAGAAGGTGAAACCGCGATCCCGGGCCCGGTCGAGGGAGCGCTTCAAGACATGGCGGGGGTCGCCCTGGAACGGTGAGCCGTCGAGGTCGACGATGTCGCAGACCACGCGGGCCACCGACACCTCGGTGGGCTCGGCCGGCGGAGACGCCGACGGTGCCGGTCCATGCCCGTGCCAAGGCAGCAGTTGGAAGGTGTTGGCGTCGGGTCGCGCCAGCACGTCGCTCTCCTGGACGCGGCTGAAGCCGTCGATGGCCGAACCGTCGAAGGTCATCCCCTCGGAGAGGGCGTTCTCGAGCTCCGCCGGGGTGATGCTGAAGGTCTTCGGCGTGCCGAGCACGTCGGTTAACCACAGTTGGACGAAGCGGATCCCGCGCTCCTCCACCGTCCTGAGGACGTACTCCTCCTGGCTCTTCATGGCGTCGACGGGTGCCGACGACGTGGCGCGTCGGGGGTCGGTTCATGGGGTTCGATCCCCTCATTCTCGCAGCTGGTGGGTGGTCAGGTCGACGGGACGGGTCCGGGAGCGCACAGAACCGGGTCCCGAGGGACCCGGTTCTGTGGACGTCCGTGCGCCTGGGCGGGCCGGTCGGGCCCGCCCGGGTCACTTCCCGGCGGCGTCCCCGCAGACGGTCTCGACCATGATCCTTGTTGTGGACCTCGTAGGGGTCTATGTTGGCGTTCGGGCGACGGTCCTCGAGCCAGCCCTTCTTGTCCTTGGCGACCTTCCACGGGATGCGGATAGAGGCGCCGTGGTCCCAGGCGCCGTAGCTGAACTTGGTGTAGTGGGCGGTCTCGTGGGCGCCGGTTTGGCACAACAACATAACGGCCTTCGCGCCGATGTTGTATGTCAACATCAAACTCGAACGGGGTGCGAAGAAAATAGAAATTGTTCCCCTGACCGGTACTTACTTTGCCAAGCGCGTGAATTACGGCACCGAAGGCCTTACAACGGGAATTGGTTCGATCTACCCGTCCTGGCGGGTGAACGGAGCATGGCCCGAGGATACTTCGACTGACATTGTGATCGGAGCGCGCGTGGCTGAGAAGCTCTCACTCAAGCCCGGCGATCACGTGATGATTTCAGTGGTTGGCACATCTACACCTGGAACGGCTGCGTCCGAGGAGCATGACGTTCGCGTTAGCGGGATATTGCCGGAAGGCGAGGATGACAGCGAGGTGCTGGCGCCACTGGCGTTGGCGCAGGAGATCCTCGGACGGCCTGGCGCAGTGCGCAAAGTTTTGGTCAGCGCGCTCACCAAGCCGGAAGATGCCTTCGGCCGCCGCGACCCGAAGAGCATGTCAGGCGCGGTCTACGATCGCTGGTATTGCACGCCGTATCCGCAAGCGATTGCGTTTCAGTTGCAGGAGGCGATTTCCCATTCGCATGCCGAGCAGATTCGGCAGATTTCGCAGAACGAAGGGGCGGTGCTCACGCGCATCGAAGGCCTCATGTTTCTGATCACCTTGGCGGCGCTTTTTGCTTCGGCGTTGGCGGTTTCGGCGGCGATGGCCACAGCGATTTTCGAACGGCGTGCGGAAGTAGGCTTGATGAAGGCCCTGGGTGCCGGGAAGTTTGCCGTCGCATCCATCTTCTTTGCCGAAGCCGCGCTTATGGCTTTGTTCGGGGGCCTGATCGGTTTCGCCGCCGGAGGCCAACTGGCGCGGCAAATCGGTCACTCCATTTTTAACTCGGAGATTACCATCCCTCCAGTTTTGCTGCCGGTGATTCTGGCGATTGCCGTGATCGTAACGTTTGCGGGCAGTGCCGCCGCCATCCGCAAGGCCGTGGGGCTCGACCCCGTCTTTGCGCTGCGAGGTGAACTGTGAACTCGCCCGCGAAAAATGGTGCCTTCAACTCGGCGGAAGAATTGGCCGCGAGCCGTAAGCATGCCCAGCATACATCCATGTTTATGCGAATGCTGGTGCGCGCCGCGGTCCTGCGCCGAGGACGCGCCGCCTCAGCATTGCTGGCCATGGTTGTGGCCGCAGCGGTTGGAACCGCGATGCTGAATCTTTACGTCGACGTGCAGGCCAAGCTGCGCCGCGAGTTTCGCAACTACGGCGCGAATATTATTCTCGTCGGAAAAGACGGCGGTTCCCTTCCCGGCGATGCTCTCACGCACGTGGAGACGGTTTTGAACGGCCGTGGCTTGGTTGCCCCCTTCGCGCTGCTGGTCGCGCGAAGCAGCGACGGCCAGTCGGTGGTGGTTGTCGGTGCGGATTTCGATCGCGTCAAGCAGCTGGATAAGTGGTGGTCGGTGAGCAATTGGCCGGCGGCCCCGCAACAGGCGCTGGTCGGAGTGCGCGCCCTTCCCGTGGTCTCTCCGAAGAGTCAGCCGTTCGACCTGACGTTTGAAGGCCATACGATTCATCTGACGCCCGCTGGAAGCGTGCAGACCGGTGCTGCGGAGGACAGCCGCATCTATCTTTCGTTAGCTGACGTCGCCGCCTGGACCGGAATTCAGCCTTCGACCATAGAAGTTGCTGCGACCGGTTCGGCGGACGAGATCGACGGCATCTTGCATCAGCTACAACAATCGATCCCCTCCGCCGACGTGCATCCAGTGCGGCAGATCATGGAAGGGGAGGCGCGCGTTCTGGGCAAGACTCGCGCTACGCTGTTGGCTGCGACGGGTCTGATTATTTTGACCGCTGCATTGTGCGTGCTTTCCACGCTCATGGGATGGGTCTTCGATCGCCGCCGCGACTTCGCCATCATGAAAGCGCTGGGCGCATCGGATTGGTTACTGAATGGATTTTTCGCCGCCGAAGCCGCAGCTCTGGGCGCAACCGGAGCGGTCATCGGCTTTATAGTGGGCATCGGGATTGCGGCCTGGATTGGCCGGGTTAACTTCCATGCGCCCGTAGTGCCGCGCTTCAGCATCTTGCCGGTGATTCTGGCTGGTAGCATGGTGGTGACGCTGCTATCGGCGATTCTCCCGATTGCCCTGTTGCGGCGGGTGCAGCCGGCGGTCATCCTGAGGGGAGAGTGAAATGATTCAGATCAAAGACGTCAGCAAATTATTCCCTGCGCAGGCGGCGAGCACCGATCTGGTGAAAGGCATCAAGAGCGAGCATCGCCCGATTCACGCCCTCGATCACATTTCGCTGCACGTGTCCCAGGGCGAATGGCTATCCATTATGGGCCCTTCGGGGTCGGGTAAATCGACGCTGGTCAATCTAATCGGATGCCTGGACCGGCCGACGACGGGCGAGATTTGGCTCGATGGTCAGAATGTGGCCGGAGTTTCCGCGGCCGAGTTGAATCGCGTGCGCGCGGAAAAAATTGGATTTGTCTTCCAGCAATTTCACCTCATTCCATTTCTGACCGCAGTGGAAAATATCATGCTGGCCCAATATTTTCACAGCATGACCGACGAGAAAGAGGCGATCGAAGCCCTCACCCGGGTAGGTCTCGGCGATCGAGCTCAGCATTTGCCCTCGCAGCTTTCCGGTGGCGAACAGCAGCGGGTATGCATTGCGCGCGCGTTGATTAACGATCCGAAGATTATTCTGGCCGACGAGCCCACGGGCAATCTCGATGCGGTCAATGAAGAAATTGTGCTGCGGCTGTTGCGCGAATTTCACCAGCAGGGACGGACCATTGTGATGGTGACGCACGATCCGGTTGTGGCGCGGCTGGCCGACCGCCGTATTGAATTCCATCACGGCAAAATCGCTTCGCAGGAAGTTTTTGCCATGGCCGACGACGAGCAGTTTGACGAGGTTCTGGAAGAGCTCTGGGTGCTCGAGGAGCATGGGGAAATCGCCGAAGTCGAGCGCATGGAAGTGCATGGCGCGCTCCCAGTCAGCCTGGCGATTGAAAAGATGATGCAGATGGGATTGGTGGTTTCCAGCCCGCATCCTCCGCTGGCCCATGGGCACAAGCCTTTTAGCAATCCCTGTCACGATGCGCTGAAACCGATGGCCGCGTCTCTCGGCGACGGGACTGCGATTGTCGAACTGACGTCGCGCGGCCGCGACCGCGCCGCCAGCATTATCCGTCGCCATCGCTTGGCCGAACGTCTGTTTACCGACAGCCTGGCAATGGATAGCGAATCGGAAATCGAACAGCAGGCGTGCAAGTTCGAGCACATCCTTTCACCTGAGGCTACGGATAAGATCTGCGCTTTCCTTGGACATCCCCGCACTTGCCCTCATGGGGCGCCGATCCCGCCGGGGAGTTGCTGCGGAAAGAACGCGGAGTTTGCGACGGCCTCCGTTCCGGCTTCCGTTGCGCACAAGCGATAGATATGTTCGCAGGAACAACTCTGGTCATCGATGGCACGTGTTCTCGCTGCTATCATCGGGATTCGATTCCCTATTCGATTCCCTAGATGATCACTCGACGTCCCACCATCGGCGTATTCGACTCCGGCTTTGGCGGCCTCACTGTCCTTAAAGCTCTACTTGAACTAATCCCCGAGGCCGACTATCTCTACTTCGGAGATACCGCTCGTCTCCCCTACGGCTCCAAGTCCGTTGACACGGTCGCGCGCTACGCGGTCGAAGCGGCTCACTATCTGGAGGACCGCGGGGCCGAACTGCTGGTCATCGCCTGCAACACGGCGACCGCGCTGGCCCTGGATCGCATCGTGGCCGCAGCTCACGTCCCGGTGGTCGGAGTGGTTGAACCTGGGGCTGAAGCTGCAGCTTCTATCAGCAAGAATAAACAGGTGGTTGTCATTGGCACCGAAGCCACAGTGAGCAGCCATGCCTACCGCAGGGCTCTGGAGCGTCAGGGGCTTGAGGCGCGAGAGAAAGCTTGTCCGCTGCTGGTCCCGCTGGTGGAAGAGGGATGGGTCGAGCATCCCGTCACCGAGGAAGTCGCGCGAATTTACTTGGGCGAGGCCTTCGCCGACGGCTTTCAGCACGCCGATACCCTGGTACTCGGATGCACCCATTACCCGCTGCTCAAGCCGCTGCTGCGCCGGGTAGCGCCGCCGCACGTGAGTATTGTTGATTCCGCCGAATCGACGGCGCGGGCGGTTGCTGCGCACTTGATGAAACTCTTGCCCTCGACGCCGGTGGGCGAGGAGCGCCGCGCAGTTCCGCGGCTGCAGTTTTTTGCGACGGATTCCGTGGAGAAGTTCCGGCGGCTGGGGGCGCGCTTCCTGGGGCATGCGATTGAAGCGGTCCAGCATGTGGATTTAAAGGAATAAATCAACTGAACCATTTGCACCCGCTCGATAACGTCATCTGGAGCGCATTGACCACACGGCAAGAGCGCTTCGCTCAATCCTGCGGCGAGGCTCGAAGACTTATCCCGGAGGTCGGTTCCCTCGCGGGTTTCCGCGAACCCACGCGTAGCGGCTACGAGTCGCTGGCTGGATTGCCCGGACACGGCACACTTGGGCTTTTTCTGATGGAACCCTATCAGCCGCAATCCGGCTGGACTTTCGTTGCCGGTGCTCCGCTGCTTCAGATGGTTTGCGAAAACGGCATGCCCACGGCTGGCGCGCAAGGTTCCGCCGCTTCCGCAGTAGTCGAACTCGGCGCTGCCGATGTGCCGGAGATGGTTGAACTCACCACGCTGACCAAGCCGGGGCCGTTCAACCAGCGCACCCATGAACTCGGGATCTATCTCGGAATTCGCCGCGAAGGCAGGCTGGTAGCGATGGCGGGAGAGCGCCTGAAGGTTCCCGGCTTTACCGAAGTCAGCGCCGTCTGCACGCATCCCGAACATACGGGGCACGGCTACGCTGGCCTTCTGATGACTGAGGTGATCCGGCGAATGCGCGGCCGGGAAGAAACGCCGTTCCTGCACGTGCGAGAAGATAACCTTCGAGCGGTCGAGCTCTATCAAAGGCTGGGTTTTACGACACGCACGCAGGTGCACCTGGCGGTGCTGAGAAGACAGTAGGAGGAAACAAGGGCGCCAGCTACCCGGTACTGAAAAACTCAGTACAATCAGTACAAATGGAAATCCACTTCCAGATTCATCGCATAGGCCACCGGATGTCCATCCTTCATGGCCGGTTCGAAGCGCCAGGTCTTTACCGTTTTGATGGCGTTTTCATCCAGCCCCATGCCCAGCGAGCTGACGATGCGAATGTTGGTGGGAATTCCGTTCGCGTCCACGATCAGGCCTAGAACACAGACTCCTTGATACTTGGCCTTGCGCGCCTCTTCCGAGAACTCGGGGTCGGGCCCGTAAATCACGCGCGGCTGCGAGGCTCCCATGCCGGGGCGGAAAACGCCGCCGCCCATGCCGCCGCCTTCGCCGGGGCCGACGCCGGGTCCTCTGCCTGATCCGACTCCCCCGCCTGAGCCCGAGCCAATGCCGCTGCCCGATCCCGTGCCATTCGACGGAATGACTGCGGTCGATTTCGGGTCGCCGAGATTCGGCATGTTGATTTTGGCAACCTGGATCTCTGGTGGCACCACAACCGTAGGCTCAACCGCCAGCTTCGGATTAGGGTTCCGAATCACCACCATGGGAGGCGTGATCTGCTGCATGGAAAACTTTGGCAACCGTCCTTTGGACGCTTGCAGCACGTCGCGGTCTCCACCACCTCCGCCGCCGCCAGCCTGCGTCTTCGCCGGCTTTAGCGTGTAGTCGCCCGGATCAACCAACGCCGTCGTGACCTGCTGCTTCGCCTGAACCGCGGTCACCACGCGTCGGCCAAGAAGAGTACCGCCGATAATCAAGGCGATCACGACGATATGAAACGCGGTCGAGGTCAGCGCGCCATTCTTCTTGTAGTTGTAGAAACCCCAAATATCCTTGACCGGAATGGGCTTCGATTCCAGCTTGAGCGGCGGCAGCTTCTTGGGAAAAAAGAACTCGTCCAGGCCGCGGGTAAGCGACTTCCACAGCGGCTCAAAAGTGTCGGGAGCCAGCAGCAGGTGCAACTCCGGCTCAGGGCCAGAGTTAGAAGTCACGTTGGGATTCACTTCCGTGGATGCCATGGTTTCCAAACTTCAGTTCGTCCGCTCGGGAAATGGTAAATCGGCCGCTATTCGCTGCAACCCTATTACACAGATGAACAGTCTTTCCAACAAGTTGCCTCTGTCTATTCTTTGAGTTTCCAGAATTTGGCTGGCCGACCCACGGGCGGTCCCGACTCCGGACGCCTCTCTACAAAATCTCTACGGAAATTGTACCTCTTTCGACGGTCTTTACGAAGTGCATTTCAAGCTTCGGGAGGCAGAATAAAGTGCGGAAAGCTTCTGGAAGCCTAGGCTCTTGAGTTTGTTCCTTGTGAACCCTCCGTGTCCTCTGTGGTTCAGGCACCCGCATCACCCAAGCTCGCGTGGACGTTCCTCCTGCCCATCCCTATAATTAAAAGATTCAATCCATTGGAGAAACCGACCGGGTGCCTGTCGAACTGAAAGCCAGCATCAACTTGCCCAAGACTGCCTTCCCGATGAAGGCCAACCTGCCGCAGAATGAGCCGAAAATTTTGGCCCGGTGGGAGCAGGAGCGCATCTACGACCGCATCCGGGAGACCCGCAAGGGCTCGCCCGTTTTCATTCTGCACGATGGCCCGCCCTACACCAGCGGTCCGATCCACCTGGGCACGGCGATGAATAAGTGCCTCAAGGATTTCATCGTTAAATCAAAGACCATGGCGGGATTTGATGCGCCCTACGTGCCAGGCTGGGATTGCCACGGCTTGCCCATCGAGATCAAGGTCGACAAAGAACTCGGCGGCAAGAAATTGCAAATGCGTCCGCTCGACGTGCGGGCCGAGTGCCGCAAGTATGCGCAGAAATTTCTCGATCTGCAGCGCACGCAATTCAAGCGCATCGGCGTCTTCGGACGCTTCGACCGTCCCTACGCGACCATGAATCCGCAGTACGAGTCGGTCGTGCTCTCGACCTTCTTTTCCTTTTATGAGCATGGATTCGTCTACAAAGGCCTGCGCGCCGTTTACTGGTGCATGCACGATGAGACCGCGCTCGCCGAAGCGGAAGTCGAATATGAAAACCACACCAGCCCCACGATCTGGGTGAAGTATGCATTGCTGGATGATCCGGCGCAGATCGATCCCGCGCTGGCTGGGAAAAAAGTTGCCACCATCATCTTCACAACCACGCCCTGGACGATTCCCGCATCGATGGCCGTGGCATTTCATCCCGATGAAGATTACGTGGCGCTGGAATCTGGGGACGAGGTTTATATCGTCGCGTCAAAACTGACGAAGGACGTTGCGGAAAAATGCAATCTCGCTGACGCACGCGAGTTGGCGCATTTCCCAGGACGCAAGCTTGAGCGCCTGAACTTTCAGCATCCCTTTCTCGACCGCAAAATTCTAGGCGTGCTCGCCGACTACGTCACCATGGACACCGGAACCGGAGTCGTCCACACCGCGCCTTCGCACGGCGCCGAAGACTTTATCACCGGAATGAAATACGGCCTCGACGCCACCAGCAACGTCGACGAGAAAGGCATCCTGCGCAACGGACTGCCAGAGTACACAGGGCAATACGTTTTCAAGGCCAACCCGATCATCATCGAGTTGCTCAAGAGCCGCGGCGCCTTGCTGCATGCCGACAAGACCGAGCACTCGTATCCCCACTGCTGGCGCTGCCATAATCCGGTCATCTTCCGCGCGACCGAGCAGTGGTTCATCTCGATGGAAACGCCAATGCCGGGCGGTGGCGGAGGGCGAGGTTCGGAAAATGACACTTTACGCACTCGCACGCTGGAAGAAATCAAGCACGTGAAGTGGGATCCCGCGTGGGGCGAGGAGCGCCTCTCGAACATGATCGCCACGCGCCCCGATTGGTGCATCTCGCGTCAGCGCGTCTGGGGAGTGCCCATCGCCGTGTTTTTGTGCGAGAGCTGCGGTAAGCCGTTGAACGATCCGGCCATCAATCGCAAAGTAGTTGAACTCTTCGCGCGCGCCGGAGCCGACGCCTGGTTTACGGATGAGCCGAGTTCGCTTCTCCCCGCCGGCGCGAAATGCCCGCACTGCGGCGGCATGAAGTTTGAAAAAGAAACGGACATCTTCGACGTTTGGCTGGAATCGGGCGCGAGCTATCTAGCTTTAGTCGCCGACGAGCCTTCCTATCCCTGGCCCTCCGATCTTTATCTCGAAGGCGGAGATCAGTACCGCGGCTGGTTTCAGTCTTCCCTGCTCTGCGCTATGGGGACGCACGGAACTCCGCCCTACAAAGGCGTAGTCACGCCCGGCTGGACGCTCGACGATAAAGGCCAGGCCATGTCGAAGTCGCGCGGCAACGATGTCGACCCCGTCGATATCGCCTCGCGGCTTGGCGGAGAAATTGTGCGCATGTGGGTAGCCTCGGTCGACTTCCGCGAAGACGTAGTCGGCTCCGAAGCGCTGATGCAGCGCATCGCCGAAAACTACCGCAAAATCCGCAACACCTTTCGCTACATCCTCGGCAATCTCGGCGACTTCGATCCGGAAAAAGATGCGGTGCCATTCGAGAGTATGGAAGCCATCGACCAATACATGCTGCGACAGACCTGCGCCTTTGTGCAGGATGTAAAGAACTGGTACGACGAATTTGCCTTTCATCGAATCTATCAGCGCACCAACAACTTCTGCATTGTTGATTTGAGCGCATTTTACTTCGATGTTCTGAAGGACCGGCTCTACACTTCGGCTCCGAATTCACCCAAGCGCCGGAGTGCCCAGACCGCAATCTGGAGGATCGGCGAGGCATTAGTGCGTGCCGCCGCGCCGATCATGAGCTTTACCAGCGAAGAAGTGTGGCAGTACCTGCCGTCGGTGGCGAACCGCGAGGAAAGCGTTCATCTCAGTCAGTTTTTCAAGGATGAGGATCTGGTTGGAATTCTTTCGACCGATCGGGAGTTGAATCTGCGCGCAGATGCTCAAAAGCGCGAGTGGAATGACCTTCGACGCGTTCGGGAACACGTGCTCCAGCAGCTTGAGGTAAGCCGGAACCTCAAGAAGATTGGTGGAGGGCTGGACGCCAAAGTTACGATTCGAGCATCCGAACCACTCCACTCGCTCTTGGCCAGGTACAAGGACGAACTGCGCTATCTGTTCATTGTTTCGTCGGTTGTCTTAGAGCCTTTGACCACTGAAAACAGTGCGGCCGGGGGCATAACGGTAAACGTTGACCCTGCGGACGGCCAGAAGTGCGAGCGTTGCTGGAATTACTCCACCCATGTCGGCGAAGACCCAACCTATCCCAGCGTTTGCGAGCGTTGCAGCGCCGTGTTGAAGGGCTGGAGATAATGCCCTCGCGCGCCGCTGACCCGACCCTTGGTAAAGAGCTTCCAGCGAACATTCCTGATCACTACGCCGTCGGAGACCGTCTGGACTGGGACGCGCCCTGGGTCAATGTCTCCCTTTGGACCGAACTTCCGTTTTGGCTAATGGTGGACAATACGACGCTAACCGTAGAATGTGAGGGGCACGCGTTTCCAGTAGCCATTCACGATAATTACTTCGAGCTATTCTTCGGCAGTGCAACCGATTCCCGTGCCTCGGTCGGCTATCGAGGTCCTTTCAAGGAGCAAGAAGAACTCTCCCCCGCCGTGAGGGAAGCGATGCAGCAGCATCCCGGCGGGTCATACATGTGGCGAAAGTGTAAGACATATCTGAGGATAGGGAGCAGATGCAATGAGGATGTTCTGAAAGCCGCGGCGGGCCAGGAGATTCCTCGGGCGAACGAGGCCAAACTATACCTTTCAGAGCTTTCAAGGGCTCACATCCCGGTCATCAACAAGCTTATAAAGAATTACCGGCTTGCCACATATGACTATTTCGCTTTCGAGGTAGCGCCATGGGACGTTCCTTTATGGACGATAGATCGCCATGGGAGCGCAGTCTCCTCGGCGCTTGTCAGATATCGAGAGTGGGATTTCAAGCCCGTAGTCTACAACTTTAAGGATCCGACGGAGAAGCCGAGCATATACAAGCTTATCGATGCAGATAAGCTGGCAAATCAGGGCGATATCGTGCCGACGCCCGGCGAGATTGAGCTGCTAGATGCCCTGAACCTGATGGAAAGGGGCGATTACTCGGGGGCTGTCCGCCGCGTCACGACGGCGATTGAGGTGGTCGTCGAGGAGGTCACCGGTAGGGTAGTGGAGGCCGCCCAGGGAAAGCAGGAGGCTGAGAGATTCCTTAGAGAGACAAGGATGCGCTTCGACGATCGCGTCAAGGCATATCAAGACCTCACGGGGCGCAAAATGACGGAGACTTCGCTCAAGATCCTGAAGGAGACGCGCAATCTCAGACATAAGATCGTGCACGGAGGTTACAGGATCGACGCTAGCGAACGCGGAAGAGCTCAAAAGGCCGTGGATACGGGCCGCTGGACCTTCAACTGGTTCGAAAATGACGAGGCCCGGCGGGAGGTCAGGGAAAAGCGGATCGCCTTACGTTCCCTGGGGCGAGATATCGCGGCAGGCATCTTTCGGCCCCGGATTACTGCGGAAGGCGTGATATTGTCTCCTATTCGAACCGGATCGAACTCTCTGTGAACTGGCGAAAGCTGCGGACCTTCCTGATTACGGTGCTGTTCCTCGCCCTGATTCCGGCGACGCGCTACTACCAGATTGATGTTCCTCTGCTGCGCTTCTTCGAGGGCAAACGCCGCGTCGATCCTTTAACTCTGCAATCTTCGGGAGAGTTTGTCGAAGGCAATCTGGGCACCGAGCAGAATGCCGACGGTTCCGTGACCGTCCGCATGATTGCGCAGCAATATTTATTTATCCCGCATTGCGTCCTGGTTCCCGCGGGAGTGCCCGTGCACCTGCGCATCACCAGCGCTGACGCCGTTCACTCTCTCGCGATCGATGGCACCGACTATGCGGTGAAGACTTCGGCCGGCGCGGTCACCGAAACCCAACTCGAGTTCCCTCACGCGGGAGAATATAAAACTGTCTGCCGCGAATTCTGCGGCGCCGGGCATTATGCCATGCGTTCGGTGTTTCAGGCGGTTGCCCGCGATCAGTTTTCGGCTTTGCGTCCAGACGAAAGGGGAAACTGCGCGAATGTTTCCGATGGAACTCCTTCGGACGTGGAGTGGACGCAGGAAACCATGGTTGCCGCGTCGCGCGGGGATGCATTTCGCGGCATGCTGCTGGCGCGGCGGTGCGAGCACTGCCACGGAGCGGAAGGCTTCAGCCAGGAGGCGTTCACTCCCAATCTGGCCGCGATGACGAAGCTCACCATCTGGAAGGAATTGCATGATTTTAAAGCTCGCAAGCGCACGTCGCGGGCAATGAATCCGATCGCGGAGTCGCTTTCCGAGCGCGATATCGCCGACGTGGTGGCTTATTACTCAAACCTGCCGGTATTCAGCGATCTTCAGGACAACCGTGTCTTTCCGAAAGCTGCGCCCGATGCCGCGCACGCGGCGATGGCGACGCGCCTGATTACTTTTGGAGATGGTGAGCGCGGCATTCCGCCGTGCCAGGCCTGCCATGGTCCAATCGCGTATCGGCCCGGAACTCCATCGCTGATGACGCAAAATGGCGAGTACGTTTTGAACCAGCTCGAAGCCTTCGCCAGCCGAACTCGCGCCAATGATATTAACGAGTCGATGCGCACGATTGCGGCGCTGCTGACTGAGGATGAGCGGCATGCGCTCGCGGAATATTATGGGGCCGGGCTGGGAAGGCAGCCGGGCAGTGCCGAACCTTCAAAGTAAAGCCGAGCAGTCTATCGCACGATAAGAAGAGGTTGGTTGTTACACCACCGAGACAAGCGCAGACAGTAGCGATCGCCCATGGATTCCTTCGGTACACCGCCCACGGTTCATTCGGCTGCCTCATTCTGCCAAACGCAAAAAAGCAGGCCAAGAAAAGCGAGCTTAGCCACTGGAGAACATCGTGAGGATGCCTCCAAAGCTGAAGCGCACAGGTAACCGTGGCTATGGATCCGATGACGATCCTCGCCCACTGGGGAAACCCAACTCGTTCGATTTGCGAGGAAGGCGTGCTGTTCATATTGGCCCGCTTGTGTCAGCGGGCTAATTATAATCTCTCGGAACGCAAACGCGGTGCAGGAGAGGGACGAGGTGTATGCCGCGTGTGGGACGCCCCTACCTTAACTCCTCCATCGCCGCCTCCAGCACTTCTTTGCCCGGACGCGTCAGCGATTCCGGCAGCGTGGCGAGCGGCGCATCGACCATGTTCAGCATGTCGAGAAAGCTCGGCGCTTTGGTGTTCACGTAGAACAATCCAGTTAAAACTTCGCCGGCATCGTGCGCCTCGCTCAGGCGCTTCATGGCTTCAATGCGGTTTGTCGGATCGTAATCTTCTTCGAGCTTGCGCAGTTGCAGATGCGAGCCGTCGTGCATGGTGACTTGCACGGTCGACCCGGCATCGTACTCCACGTCGATCTCTTCGAAGTGCGGAACGAAGCTGATCTCCTGCAAAGTCTCTTCGTGCTCCTTCACATACTTGTAGGACTTGGTCGAGCCTTCATGATCGTTGAAGGTGACACAGGGCGAAACCACGTCTAGCATCACCGTGCCGTGGTGCGCGATGGCCGCTTTCAGCATGGCGCTCAACTGGCGCTTGTCCCCGGAGAACGACCGGCCAACGAACGTCGCGCCCAACTCGATCGCCAATCCGCAGGTATCGATGGGCGGCAGATCGTTGATCACACCGGATTTCAGCTTCGATCCCAGATCGGCGGTTGCCGAGAACTGGCCCTTGGTGAGGCCATAGACTCCGTTGTCTTCGATGATGTAAATCACCGGAAGATTGCGCCGCATCAGGTGAACGAACTGGCCGATGCCGATGGAAGCGGTATCGCCATCGCCGCTCACGCCCAGCGCAACTAAATCGCGATTCGCGAGCATTGCGCCGGTGGCGACCGAGGGCATGCGTCCATGGACAGAATTGAAGCTGTGCGAACGGTTCATGAAATATGCGGGACTCTTTGACGAGCAACCGATGCCGCTCAGCTTGATGACGCGCTCGGGCGACACGCCCATGTCGTACATGGCTTCGATAATGCGCTCGGAGATCGCGTTATGCCCGCAACCGGCGCAGAGCGTGGTCTTGCCGCCCTTGTAGTCGATTACAGTCAGGCCGATTCTGTTGGTTTTCGGTTCGGCCGGCGTGGTGGCCATTATTTTCCCTCCATGGTGCTTAATTCGTCGGTGACAGAGCGCGCATCGAGCGGCAGTCCGTCGAGATGGCTGATACTGCGCAGCCGCGTGGTGAGTTCGGGTTTCAAATCGAGTTTGAGCAGCGTGAGCATCTGCGCATCGCGGTTCTGCTCGACTACGTAGATGCGATCGTGTTGCTCGATGAATTCGTGAACTTCGCGCGTAAACGGATAGGCGCGCAGGCGCAGATAATCGGTTTCGATGCCATACTCGTTTCGCAACTGGTCGCGGCTTTCGATGACGCCCCAGTGCGAGGTGCCGTAGGCAATGATGCCAATCTTTGCCTGGGCCGCGCCCGCTTTATCGCTCTTGAAAATTTCCGGCCGCGGCACGAAGGCGCGGGCCGTTTCAAATTTGCGGTTCAGCCGCTCCATGTTGTTTTCATAATCGTCGGGGCGCTCGCTGTAGCCGGATTTATCGTTGTGTCCGCTGCCGCGCGTGAAATAGGCAGCGCCAGGATGATCGGTGCCCGGCAGCGTGCGGTAACCCACGCCATCGCCATCCAGATCTTTATAGCGAGCGAAGCCGCCGAGTTTGTCGAGATCTTCTTTGCTGAGCACTTTGCCGCGTTTGATCGGCGTCGTCGGATATTCGAAAGGATCGGACATCCAGTTGTTCATGCCGAGATCGAGATCGGACATCACGAAGACGAGCGTTTGAAATTGCTCGGCGAGATTAAACGCCTCCGAGGCCATGCTGAAGCACTCGGCGACCGAATTCGGAATCAGCATGATGTGTTTGGTATCGCCGTGTGAAAGGAAAGCGGTGCAAAGAATATCGCCCTGCGAAGTGCGCGTGGGTAGGCCGGTAGAAGGGCCAACGCGCTGAATGTCCCAAATGACGCCGGGAATTTCCGCGTAATACGCGAGGCCGGCGAACTCGGACATGAGGGAGATTCCAGGACCAGCGGTCGCAGTCATGCTGCGCGCTCCGGCCCAGCCCGCGCCGATGACCATCCCGATCGCGGCCAGTTCGTCCTCCGCCTGCACGATTGCGAAGGTGGCTTTGCCGTCGGGGCCGATGCGGTATTCTTTCATGTACTCGATCATGGTTTCGACTAGCGACGACGATGGCGTAATCGGATACCACGTGACCACTGTGCAACCTGCAAACATGCAACCGAGCGCAGCAGCCGAGTTGCCGTCGATGATAATCTTGCCGGCGGTCTTATCCATACGCTCGATGTAGAACGCGCCGCGTTTCTGCAGGCTGGCTTTGGCGTAATCGAATCCCGCCTGCGCTGCGGCCAGATTCAAGTTCGCCGCCTTCACTTTTTTCGCGAACTGCTTGCGGATCGCCTTTTCCACCTCACCCATCTCGATTTCCAGCAGTTGCGCAACCACGCCGACGTACACCATGTTCTTGACCAGCTTGCGCAGTTTGGCCTCCGGACAGACGGCGGCAACGATCTTGTCGTAGGGCACGGAATAAAAAATCAAATCGTTGCGCAGCTTATCGAGAGCGAGCGGGTCGTCATAGAGCACGGAAGCGCCCGGCGCCAGCGACATCACGTCATCCTGCGCGGTTTCGGCATTCATCGCCACCAGAAAGTCGATTTCCTTCTTGCGCCCGATGTATCCATCTTTGTTGGCCCGAATGGTGTACCAGGTGGGCAGTCCGGCGATGTTCGAAGGAAAAAGATTTTTGCCGGAAACCGGCACGCCCATCTGAAAAATTGCGCGTAATAAAACTGTGTTCGAACTTTGCGATCCCGAGCCATTCACGGTCGCAACCTGAATGCTCATGTCGTTGACGATGCGCTTGCGCGCCTGTGCCCCGCCCGTACCCTGGGGAGCCACATCCATCGTTGCCATTCCAATACTCCTTTAATTGTGTAGAGACGGACCAAGCCGCCTGACGTGCCAGTGGGGATAACTAACCATTATACGGCGACTGTAGCTGCCGGGCGTTCCGAATCGCCCGCCCACTGCCGGGAGGAACCTGATTGAGAACGTCACCAAAGATGATTCAGGAGGAGTGCGCCCGCTCAGGACTCAATCTTGAAAAACTGCGCCATGTTCCGGAACTTTTTATATCGTGATTCCACCAGATTGGCGGCCGGAATTGTCTTTACCTCGGCCATATGTTTTTGCAAACTGACATCCAGCAAGTTTGCCGCAACCTCGTAATCGCGATGCGCGCCGCCTTCCGGCTCCGGCACGATGTCATCGATGCATCCCAGTTCGCTTAAGTCGGGAGCGGTGATGCGCATGGCCTCCGCCGCGAGCTCTTTCTTGGTGGCGTCGCGCCACATGATGGCGGCGCAGCCCTCGGGAGAAATCACCGAATAAATCGAATTCTCCATCATAAGGACGCGATCAGCCACGGCGATGGCCAGCGCGCCGCCACTGCCGCCGACGCCGATGATGGTGGTAATAATGGGAACCTGAAGATGGGCCATCTCGCGCAGATTGTGGGCGATGGCCTCGGCCTGCCCGCGCTCTTCGGCGTGAATACCCGGGTAGGCGCCGTCGGTATCGACCAAAGTAAAAATCGGGCGCTTGAATTTTTCTGCGATCTGCATCACGCGCAGCGCCTTGCGATAGCCCTCAGGATGTGGCGTGCCAAAGTTGCGGTGGACCCGCTGCTTCATGTCGCGGCCTTTTTGCGTGCCGACAACGAGGATCTGCTCGCCGTGAAAGCGCGCCATGCCGCAAATGATCGCGGGATCGTCGCCGAAGCCGCGATCGCCATGGATTTCGCTGAAATCAGTAAAGACGCGCTCGATATAGTCGAGCGTCTGCGGACGCTGCGGGTGGCGCGCCAACTCCGTCTTCTGCCACGCGGTCTGCATCCCCTTCATCTCCTCCTGCAGAATATGGATGCGCTCATGAAGCTCCGCGAGCTGGCCCTGGGTCTTTTCGTTCTTCCCCGGCATGGCTTCGATCTCGGCCACCTGCCGCTCGATCTGATCCAGTTCTTGCTGCGCCTTGGCGGCTGATTCCATGGTTAACCGGTTATCCGTATTTCTGATTCTAACTGATGACGCGCACACTTCCCCGCCCGCATAGCTGTTCTACGCGAGCGATGAAGTTGCGATCCGGCACCACATTATAACCTTCCGCTTCCATCACCACCATGAAATCGCCGGCGCGTTCTACGTCAAATAAGACTCGCGCCTCGCCCTTGCGCTCCTGAAAAAGCGAATGCAGATCGTCAACCGTGGTTTCTGCAGCGGTATCGAGCGGAATACGAATGCGAATGGCACGCGGCAGCGGGACTTTGGCATCTTCGAGGGGCATGATCTCAGCGGCGGTGATCTTGGGATTTGCTCCTTCTTCGATTCTCACGCCAGCCCGCATCAGCACAGGCACTTCGAGCTTCACTTTTTCCGACAGCCGCTTGTACGCCTCTGGAAAAACAATCAAATCGATCGAGCCCGACATGTCTTCGAGCGTGCCCTGCGCGTAAAAATCCCCTTTCTTCGATTTCTGCACGCGCACATTGGTGATGATGCCGGCAGTCGCGATGGTTTCATCCTTACCGGTGGATTTCGTCATCGCGGCGATTTCCGCAACATTCAGCGCGTTCAAGTCAGAAAGCTTGTCTTTATATTTTTCCAGCGGATGTCCGCTGATAAAGAATCCGAGAATTTCTTTTTCCGAGGCCAGACGCATGTGCTTATCCCACTCAGGGATGTTCGGCAATCTATCCAGGGCGAGAGGTGACTCGTCCGCCGCAGCAAATATCTCCTGGAGGAACAGCCCGTGTTGTCCCAGTTCTTCATCGCGCCGTGCGTTCTGCCCTCGTTCCATCGCTTTGTCGAGCACAGCCATCAACTGAGCAGCATGGCCAAATTCGCGCATGGCGCCACTCTTAATTAAGGATTCGAGGACGCGCTTGTTGAGCAGACGCAGATCGACGTTTTCGCAGAATTCATAAATCGACTGGAAGCGGCCGAGCTTTTTTCGCGCCGCCACGATCGACTCGATGGCGTTGCCGCCAACATTTTTTACCGCGGCCAGCCCGAATCGAATGGCCTCTCCGTGCGGCGTGAAATTCGCATCCGATACGTTGATGTCGGGCGCTTCCACCGCAATCCCCATCTCGCGACATTCGTTGATGTACTTCACCACATCGTCGGTGCTGCCGGTGACCGAAGTGAGAAGCGCTGCCATGAACTCGACGGGATAATGCGTCTTCAAATACGCCGTGTGGTAGGCCAGCAGTGCGTATGCCGCCGAGTGCGATTTGTTGAAACCGTAGCCGGCAAACTGCGCCATCAGGTCAAAGATCTTTTCGATCTTCTTGGGAGGAAATTTGCGCTGCGCCGCGCCCTCGACAAAGCGCTCGCGCTGCTGCGCCATCTCTTCGGCTTTTTTCTTGCCCATGGCGCGCCGCAGTAAGTCGGCTTCGCCGAGTGAGTACCCCGCGAGCCGGTTCGCGATCTGCATCACCTGTTCCTGGTAGACGATCACGCCCAACGTCTCGTGGAGAATTTCTTTTAGCTCGGGCAGTTCGTATTCGACGCGCTTGCGCCCGTGCTTGCGATCGATGAAATCATCGATCATGCCGCCCTGGATCGGCCCGGGTCGGTAAAGCGCATTCAACGCCGTGAGATCTTCAATGGAATCGGGCTTGTATTTGCGCAGCACGTCGCGCATGCCGTGCGACTCAAACTGGAAAACGCCAGAAGTTAATCCCGTGTAAAAAACCTTCTGATAAGTTTCGGCGTCATCGAGGGGAACGCTCTCCAGCGTAATCGCTGTACCCCGCGTCTGCGCGATCAACTTCAACGCGTCGGTGAGAATCGTGAGGGTGGTAAGGCCAAGAAAATCCATCTTCAGCAGGCCCATCTTTTCGATCGCGACCATATCGAAGGCGGTTACGATTTCATCGTTCTTGGTCTTGTGCAGCGGGACCAGGTCGGTGAGCGGCTTGGGCGAAATCACCACGCCCGCCGCGTGCACTCCGGAGTTGCGCACCATCCCTTCCAGTTTTTTTGCGGTCTGAATCAGTTCATTGATCTGGCCATCTTTCTGCATCGCTTCGCGCAACTGCGGCGAATCTTCAATGGCCTGATCGAGCGTGATGTTCAACTGCGTGGGAATCATCTTGGCGATGCGATCGACATCGGCGTAGGGGATGTCCATCGCGCGGCCCACATCTTTGATCGCCGCTTTCGCCGCCATGGTGCCGAAGGTGATGATCTGCGCCACATTGTCGCGCCCGTATTTCTGCGTGACGTATTGGATCACTTCCCCGCGCCGGTTCATGCAGAAATCAATATCGATATCCGGCATGGAGACGCGCTCTGGATTCAGAAAGCGTTCAAACAGCAACTCGTGCTGCAGGGGATCGATATCGGTAATTCCAAGCGCGTAGGAAACGAGCGATCCGGCGGCCGATCCACGTCCCGGACCCACAGGAATGTCATGCTCTTTGGCGTAGCGAATGAAGTCCCACACGATCAGGAAATATCCGGGGAACTTCATCTGCTGGATGATGGCCAACTCGCGCTCCAGCCGAGCCTGGTAATCCTCCATCGAATGCTTCAGCCGGCCCTGCTCGCGCAGCGGCAGCAGCATCTCCAACCGGCGAGCAAAGCCTTCGCGCGAAACGTGCACAAAATAACTGTCGATGGTGTAACCAGACGGTACATCAAACTGCGGGAACGGCGTCGCTATTTTTTCCAGGCGCAGGTTGCAGCGCTCGGCGATGTCGAGCGTGCGCGTAAGCACCTCGGGCGAGTCCTTGAACACGCGGTACATCTCGTCGTAGCTTTTAACGAAGAACTGGTTCCCGTCAAATTTCATGCGCTGCGTGTCGTGAATCGATTTTCCGGTCTGGATGCATAACATCACATCCTGCGCGGGCGCGTCGTCTTCGCAGAGATAGTGGCTGTCGTTGGTCGCGACCAGCGGCAGGCCAAGATCTTTTGCCAGTTGATATTGGCTGGGGATGATCTTCGCCTCCTGCGCTAAGCCCTGGTTCTGAATCTCGAGAAAGAAATTATTCTTGCCGAAAATATCGGTGAAGGTTCCCGCGGCCGCGCGTGCGGCATCGTAGTTCCCTTCCATCAAACGCTCGGCGACTTCCCCTTTCAAGCATCCCGAGAGTCCGATCAACCCGCGCGAGTGCTCGGCCAGAAATTGCTTGCTCACCCGCGGCTTGTAATAAAAACCATGCAGCGAGGCTTCGGACGTGATCTTCACCAGGTTGCGGTAGCCTTCTTCATTCTCGGCCAGCACCAGGAGATGGTTGTATGTATCTCCATCGGGCGGAGTGCGCTCTATGCGGTGATCATTTTTTTTGCAGATATAAAGTTCGCAGCCGACAATCGGCTTTACGCCGTGTTTGTGCGCCGAGTTGACGAATTCGACGGCGCCGAAAATATTTCCATGGTCGGTCATCGCGACCGCGGGCATGCCCAGCTTTTGCACCCGCTCGCAAAGCCGGTCAATGTTGCAAGCGCCATCCAGTAGCGAATAGTCGGTGTGTAAATGCAGGTGGACGAATTGGGACATGTTGTCTACTCAATTTTACGGGAAAGCCCGGATGCACGAGAGGAAGAGTTATGCACAGGATGTGGAAGGATGACCCGATCGCTGAGCTCCCGAAGACTGGAAGCCATCTGAGAAATGCTTCTCGCCCGCTAATTAATCGAGTCAGACTGAATTTCCAGACTCAGCTTCCCCTGCGTGACGGGCAGCCGGAAATCCACGCCACGATCTTCGTTTGCCTTGGTGGTGGCCGGGATATCCAGCGAAGAGAGCGGAATCTTCTCCGTACGCTGCGGAGCAAAGTTCCACAAGGTCTGCCCCACGATCGCGTAGTTTTGCACTTCCTCTTTATGCTGATCTCGGAAGATAAGAAGCGTGGGCGGCACTATCGACGAGCCGGGTTGCTGCGTGACCGGCGCCGAGCGCGCATAGTTATCCGGACCTTGATCGTAGTACGGCGGGGGCGGGCCCGGGTCGTCCAACTGGTTGGCTAGACCGTTGTCGTAGCCGTAGCCGTATTGCGGGCCATAATACTGCGCGCCAGAATCATCAGAGGAATCTGAGTCGGAATCCCACAGCCAGTAAGGATCGTAGTAGCCGGGGTAATACCACCAGGGATAGCCATAACCGCCATATCCCCAGAGTCCGCGGCCATAGCCGTACCGGCCATAGCCATAGGTGCGGATGCGAACGCCGGTACCGCCATGGTTGTATCGGTTGTATCCACGCGAAGCTGAATAGGAATAAGGTCGGGAAGAAAACCCAGGGCGCGTGCTGTAAGCGCGCGTAGATGGGCGCGCCACGTAGCCGGAGCCCGCGCGGGAGCCGCTGAAAGCGTGACCACCGCTGCTAAAGCCGCCGCTATGCGAAGCCATGCCACCGCCGAAGGAATGACCGCCGCCCCCGAAGTGGCCTCCGCCGCCACCACCATGGCCGCCGCCGCGTTGCGCCAAAACCGGCCAAACCGCCAGTACCAGCACGAACGCCGAAACCACCAGCATGCGCCGCATAGGCTTATTATAAGCCTGTTCTAAGTTGGTCTAATGCAGAAATTTGTACACTGGCCAGCTTAGCGCTTTTTGGTTTTTGCCTTCTTTGGTGCCGCCTTCTTAGGCTTGGCAGGATGTTTCACCGCCGGTTTGGCCGCATGTTTAGCATGTTTAGTAGGCTTAGCAGGCTTATGCACCGTTGCCGCCGGTTTCGGCGCGGGCTTGGGCACCGGCTTGCCGTCGGCTTTCGCTTTCGCATGGGCCGCCGGCGCTGCTGGCGCGGGTGGAGGCACAGCCGCCGCGCCTTTTCCCTTGCCCTTCTTACCCGGTATCGGCGCCGCAGGCGCATCTGGAGCCGCACCAGTCGCTGCGGCCTTAGCCCCACGCCCGCGACGGGGTGGCGGAGGTGGGGGTGGTGGAGGCGGTGCAAACGGCTTCAAGAATTTCAGCGTCTCCGTCCGCGAGCGCAATCGCCCATCCAGCAGCAGCATAAACACATCGTTGGCAATCTTCGGATACTCCGGCAGTTGCGGAGTGATCAACAGTTCGGTCATCTCGGGCAACGGAATGCGCTTCTGCACATCTCGCCACTTGGTCAGGAAGTTTTTAACTTTCTGAGCTACTGCCTGCTGCCGCGCCGTCACCGCTAGAAATAAAACCATTTCCGGGCGCGCATGGGACAACAGATGCCATGTGCGCGATGGTGTCGCCGCTTCCTTGCCAGTCAGCCGCTTGGCCAATTCCTTCGCATGGTCTTCAATGTCGCGCCAAGCCTCAATCAAATCCTTGCGCGGAATCAAACGCTGCAACTCGGAAATATCTTTATCGGAAAGCTTCGCCGTCAGAAAGTGCATGACCGCGGCCGACGGTTCGACCGTGTAGCCCAGATCGACCATCTGCTGCCGCGTCTTCATCAGCAGCCCGAGCCCATTGGTATCTACCTTGGCCGACGACCAATGGGGATGCAGCACCTTCAACCAATCTTCTTTTTCCAGCGCCCGCACCACATTCAGCGGATCGTCTTCATGCGCCAGTTGCGCAATCTCATGACCGATGGCCGTGCGCGAAATATGCTCGATGTACTTATTTTCTTTGGCCGCATCGTAGCGCTGCTGGGTGCGCTCTTCCATGGGCCAATGAAAGCGCGCCATAAACCGGGTCGCACGGATTAGCCGCGAAGGATCTTCAACAAACGAATAGTTGTGCAAAATCCGCACCAGCTTGGCCTCAATGTCGGCCACGCCGTTGAACGGATCCAGTAGCAGCCCGCGCGAACCCTCGTTCAACGACAGCGCCATAGCGTTGACGGTAAAGTCGCGGCGGCGCAAATCTTCCTGAATGCTGGCCGGCGTAATCACCGGAGGCTTGCCCACCTTCTCATACTGCTCGGTGTGCGCCATGCCGATCTCCGCGCGCACATTCCCCGGCAGCACCAGGAAGAGCGTGCGCACATCGTCGTCATGGCCGGCAACTTTCGCGCCCGCCTTCTCCAGCTCTTTTTGCAGCTTCAGGGGATTGCCCTGGATGGTGAAATCCAGGTCGCGGATGGTGAACCCGCTGATAATGTCGCGAATCGCGCCGCCGGTGAGGTAAAGGGTGAGCCCAGCCGCGCGGGCTACGTCCTGCACGAGGTTGACGCCTTTTAACTGATCCGGCGTCAGCCGGATTTCCATAGTGTAGATGTAATCAGCCATTCGTCGTCAGACAACCCGTTCAAGCCGTCCTGTGGATGCAGTTACTTGCGGTCCCGCCTGGCATTCAATCGCCACGCAAGAAGCGCTTTTCACAGGATTTGCACAGCTTACTGTCCGCCAAACTGCCCTTTTGCCTGCTTCGCTAGCACCCAAGCCATTCAATCCAAAACAGTTAAATGGACTTGAGCGGAGCCAAGGCAACTTAAATGAATAACACAACGTTTACATTTTGGCTACTGCCTACGTGGATTCGCCCGGATTTCTTGGAAAATAATGCGACAATCGGGGTGCAGACGTCGGACCGCAGACCTCGGACCTCGGCAAGATTCCCGAGTTTCGAGGGCAGCACGGGGTTGGGGCTCGGTTCCCTGACGTCCGACGGCTCAGGTCCGAGGTCCGACGCCGCTTTCATGCCATCGACCCACAAAAAGGTGATCGTCCGCAAGATGGACCGCGATTCGATCTCCGGCTACGTTTCACCCGCCCAGTTCGTTAACGAGGGCAAACTCGAACTGCTCAATACCTCGGGAAATGTGGTCGCCATCGACTTGCGCGAGATCAAGGGAGTTTACTTTGTTCGTGAATTCGGCGACTCCGAGTCGCTGACCCGCAAGACTTTCACTTCCCGACCCCGCTCCGAAGGCTTGTGGGTGCGCCTGCGCTTCAAAGACAACGAAACGCTGGAAGGCCTGATGCCGTCCGATCTAACTCAGAATCTCCCGGAAGGCTATCTGGTCAACCCTCCCGACCAGCGCTCGAACACGCAGAGGATTTTCGTCCCGAGGACGGCGTTAGAGTCGTTGACGGTCTTAGCGGTAATCGGAGCCCCGCGTCGTGCCCGCCGCAGCCCCGAAGACCAACGTCAGCCTGCACTGTTCGAGGAATGACGGTTCGACGAATAATTTTGATTCATAACCATTCCCGCAGTCATGTCATCCTGAGCGAAGCAGTCACGAGCGAAGCGAGTGGCCGCGCAGTCGAAGGATCCCTACTGCATCAAACGTCACTCTTGTGGCGGGAAGGCATTCGCACGATGGCCCGGTTTTCAGGCCTCCCTGCAAGAACTTGCAACCTAGCGCCGAATCGTCTCCAAGTAACCCGTGACAAAGAATTGACAACCGAAAAAGCGCAATTCTGATGTACGATTCGAGCGTGGGCGGGTTCGCTCTGAACCCAGGCTGGGGAAGGCCTTTGGGCCACAATCAAGGAATTACGATGCAGATTTCAGTTGTGAAACGCGGATCGACGTGGGCCCTATTTGTCTGTTTGCTGACCACCCTGGCCGCCGCCGCGACCCCGCAATACGTTCTCACCAACGATGACGCGACTGTTTTTTCCATCGACAGCGTCACCTTCTATACCATCGGAACCGGCGGGGCACTGGAACTCTATAAGCAGGTACCCACCGGAGGCGCGGGCATAGCAGGCGGCTTCTTTGGCGCCAACCGCCTGGCAATGCTCAACAACGGCGACACGCAGTGCGTCTACGCTTCCCTGGCTGCCACCGGCGGAATCGTTGGCATCGACGTCAGCACACTTGAAGTCGTCGGCACCACCTACGGCTCGGGCACCGACAACGGTTCGGCGAACGGCATTGGCCTCGCCATCAACAACCAGTATCTCTACGCCAGCTATACCACCTCGAACACGATCGCCACGTTTCAGGTGCAGCCCGGTTGCGGCCTGAGCTTTGTAAGCGATCTGACCGTAGTCGGCCTGCAAGGCGGATTCGGCGACGGCATGGCCATTTCGGGCAGCACGATGGTGGTAAGTTACGGGGACGGCTCGATCCAATCTTTCAACATTTCATCGGGCGTGCCCGTCTCCAACGGCGATCTTCAGAATTCAACCGGAGCGATCGCCTCGGGCTACGCCAGCTATCCAACTTCAGTCGAGATTACGCAGGACGGCCACTACGCCATCTTCGGAGACACTTCGACATCCACCGTGGTCGAAGTTTCCGATATCTCTTCCGGAAAACTGAAGAAGACAGTCAGCTACAGCCTGGGCAATGGGAATAATTCCAGCAATATCCTGCTCAGCCCCGATGAAACGCTTCTTTACGTCGTCAACACGCAAGGGGATACGCTGAGCGCGGCTTTCTTCAACGCGGTCACGGGCAAGCTCACGCCTGGATGCATCTCGGGCACTTTGAAAGGCTACGTCTCCGACTGGTCGTATCTGGGAGGCTTGTCGCTGCAAACCAGTACTGGGACGGGCGATGTCGTTTACGTAGCCGAGTTCGGCACGGCGTCGGGCATCGGGATGATCAACGCCACTTCGGCGAATGGGAAATGCACGCTGACGGAAACCGCGAACTCGCCGGCGTCTGACCCGTACAGCCCGGGGTTACTATCGATTGGAACCTTCCCGCCGCGCACGTTTTAAACTGCGTGGAAGCGATGGCTGAGCGAGGCTGGTAAACAATTTCAGGAGTCACTGATGTCCATGTTTTCCCGATACACAATTTCTCGATCCATAATTTCTCGATCTTTGTTTTCTAAATCAGCCATAAAAAGGGTCGTCCTCGTCATCCTGGCGCTTTCTTGCCTCGCCGCAGCCCAATGTCCGAATCGTCCGGTCCCCGGCACCGTTCTTTACGATGCTCCCAGCATTTACTCGCAAAACGGCACCCTCAACGCCGCATTCACCATGGGACACTCGGTCGACGAGTTCGGCTACACGCATTATTGCTACAAATACACAACCTCAACCGGCACAATCGAAGCGCCAACCCTGCGCGTGAATCCCGGCGACACGCTGCTGCTCAACATCACCGACGACATCAACTCCAATTCCCCGCAAAGCAAGACTGCCATGGATATGTCGAAGCCTTCCGGCCCCACCTGCGGCGACGGGGGCACGCCCACCATCAACTCCACGAACGTTCACTTCCATGGCCTGAATGTTTCGCCCAACTGCGGCTCCGACGATGTGCTCACCACGCTGATTCAACCCGGCAGCCCCGGTTTTCAGTACACGGTAAAGATTCCAACCGATGAACCGCCGGGATTGTATTGGTACCATCCCCACGTCCACGGCTTCACCGAATTCCAAGTCAATGGTGGCGCCGCCGGCGCCCTCATCGTCGAAGGAATGCAGAATGTTCGTCCCGAGGTCACCGGCCTGACCGAGCGCGTGATCACCATCCGCCAGCAATTTCTGGTGCCCTGGGTGCCCGGACCGTATCAGCTGACGGTGAATTTCGAGAATGCAGCCGTTGCCGAGGGCCCATCGCCCACGATTCTGATGAAGCCTGGAGAGAAGCAATTCTGGCGCGTCTTGAACGCCAGCCTGCAGGATTTCATTCCTATTCAGGTGCAATACAGCGGCGTAGCGCAGGAACTCGAGTTGATCGCGCTTGATGGATATCCGCTAGCCCAGACTCGCAACGAGACCACAATTCTGATTCCGCCTGCCGGGCGCGCCGAATTTATCGTGCAGGCGCCGCCGCAGGAGGGCACGGCCTATCTTGTGACCGAAACCTACTCGACCGGCCCCACCGGCAATCCCGACACCGGCCAACCGCTTGCCACCATCAAACTGAGCAACGTCACCGGAGACGCCAAGCCCGCTAAGTCATCCTCGCTTCCCGCCACAACGGCGAAAGATGTCAATCAGCCGGTTGTCGCCAAAACAGCGACGGCCAAAACGGCGGATGCGAAGGCGCCCGCTCGTCGCAACGCGCCGCCGATAAAGTTCTCTGATCTCAAAGACGCCACGCCCACCACGCAGCGCCATCTTTATTTCTCCGAAGAATTTGGCGGCACCAACGGACCCATTCAGTTCTACATCACCGTCGATGGCCAAAAGCAGCAAGTCTTTAACCCCAACGAGAAGCCCGCCATCACGACGAAAGTCGGCGCCGTGGAGGATTGGACCATCGAAAACCGTGCCCTCGAAACCCACGACTTTCACATCCACCAGATTCACTTTTTGATGCTCGAACAAAATGGCCAGCCCGTCGCCAATCAGGACATGCGCGATACCATCGAGATCCCCTACTGGTCGGGCACCGGCCCCTATCCGAGCGTTAAAGTGCGTATGGATTTCCGCGATCCCACCATCGCCGGAACGTTCGTCTTCCACTGCCACATCCTGCTCCACGAGGATCTTGGCATGATGCACAAAATTCAAGTATTGCCGCAGTAGCAGAAGCGCGCTTGGTTGCAGGGGCGCGGCTTCCGTCACGCTAACAACTGCAGTTTCGTGCAGAGCGGTTTTGGGCGGAGCAGCGCTTCCAGCGTTGCGTTAAGAGTCTTCCTTTACAGCAGGCTTTAGCCGCTGCGGTAGGATTACTCTCTGCACAAGTCATCGACAACGGAAGGATCCAATCCATGCAAAAATCCCTGCTCCTGATCGCCGCCGCCACCCTTATTCTAACCGGATACTTTCTCGGGAATAAGACTACGGTCCACGCCAACCCGCAGGAGTCGTATGCACCCACGCAGGGTACAGTTCCCAAATCTTATGGCCGCATTGCCGCCATTATCCCCGATCAAATCGGCACCGGATTAATCTTCGAAGCCGAAGATGGCGTAATTCGCTTCGTCAGCATGACCGGCATGAAAGAAGGCGAACTCGCCCGCTACGATCAAACTCCGACGCATGGCGGGATTCCGAAATCCTACGGCCACTTGGTTGGCGCCGTAGTGAATCCGAAGGGCACGGGACTCGTCTTCGAAGACAGTGCGGGCACCATCCGCTTCGTCACTATCACCGGCAAGACCGAAGGCGAACTCACCCGCGACTGAAAAGCTGCCCTGCAATTTCAGTTGCATTCGCCGCCAACTTACGATAAAAAGGCTGGCTCAAGAGCGGGACGAAACTCCTGCGCAGCGCGAGTCGCCGGGCCATCCCTTCCTCCCAACCCGTCCGCTTTCGCCAATGATGCGTCTCAGGCCGAGGTGTGTTTGAATGCAGCCTAAGCACCCTTTCGCGATTCAGCTATGGATCACTCTGACTTTCTTTTCGATCTATTGCGCCTTAGTCCCCCCAACAGTCGCCCAGTCATCGGCACTTCAATCTACTGGTCAGGCGCATGCTCTGATCACGCAGCGTATCGACGAATCTCGACTCACAGTACTCTTAGGCAACACGCATCCACTGGCTCGCCCACAATTCGATCTTGGGATGGCGCCCGCATCTTTGCCTATGCAGCGAATGCTGCTGGTGTTGAAGCGCAGCCCGCAACAAGAATCCGCTCTGCGCAAACTGCTTGACGATCAGCAGGATAAATCCTCCTCCAGCTATCATCAATGGCTTACGCCCGCAGACTTCGGCAAGCAATTCGGACCCACCGATGCCGATCTCGTAACCATTACCGGATGGCTGCAATCCCATGGCTTTCAGGTTGGGCAGACCAAGGGCCGCACGGTCCTTGAATTCTCCGGCAACGCCGGTCAGGTGCAGCAAGCCTTCCACACCACAATTCACAAATACATAGTGCATGGTGAAGAGCACTGGGCGAACGCCAGCGACCCGTCGATCCCGACCGCGCTGACGGCGGCCGTTGCGGGGGTGGCGTCGCTGAATAATTTCCCGAAAAAAGCGATGAACCGTTTTGTGGGACGCTTTCAACGAGACAAGGCCACTGGAAGAGTAACTTCGTTATCGTCCCTGTTCACCTTCCAACCCACTTATGCTTGCAGCGCAGATTACTATTGCTTTGCCCTGGGCCCATATGATTTTGCGACTATTTACAATGTGCTTCCGCTATGGAACGCGAAAATTGACGGTGCAGGTCAAACAATCGCTATCGTAGGCGAATCCAACATCAATCCCCAGGACGTAGCCAACTTCCGTGCCCTCTTCGATCTTCCATCCAACAACGCCGCGACTGGCAATCCGCTAAACATCATTATCAATGGTCCGGACCCAGGCATACAGGGCGATGAATCCGAGGCCGACATCGATGTGCAATGGTCCGGCGCCGTCGCCCCCTACGCCACTCTCGACTTTGTGGTTT
The DNA here is from genome assembly GCA_963818935.1 of uncultured Acidobacteriaceae bacterium. Lineage (GTDB taxonomy): Bacteria > Acidobacteriota > Terriglobia > Terriglobales > Acidobacteriaceae > Sulfotelmatobacter. The sequence goes on along the minus strand of CAWFUK010000054.1, from coordinate 83,980 downwards.
CCCAATCGACTGAAACGACCGCGGGTGTCGATCTCTCCGCCGTCTATATCATCGACAACAATCTAGCCCCCGTCATGAGTGAGAGCTACGGGGCATGTGAACTTGGAATTGGCACAACGGGAAACCAGTTCTACAACACGCTCTGGCAGCAGGCTGCAGCGCAAGGAATTACGGTCCTCATCTCGGCGGGCGACAACGGCTCTGCCGGTTGCGACAATTTCAATGCATCGCCCCCGGCGCCCGCCGAAAACGGACTGCAGGTAAGCGGCTTCGCCTCCACTCCTTATAACGTCGCTGTGGGGGGCACGGATTTCAACGATAGCGCCGATCCCACAACCTATTGGAGCACTACTAACAATTCACTGACCCAAGCGTCGGCCTTGGGCTATATTCCTGAGACTACCTGGAATGATTCCTGCAGTAATGGGATCTTTGCGACCCTCGGCTACAGCACGAACCCTCAGACAAATTGTGCAAATCCGGCACTGCTTGACTATGTGATCACTGTTGGGGGATCGGGGGGAGCGAGCAATTGCACCAATCCCAGCGGGTCAGCCCCTGAGAATTGCGCGGGTGGCTACGCAAAACCCTCCTGGCAGAGTGGGACCGGTGTGCCGAACGACGGCAAACGCGATTTACCCGATGTCTCCCTGTTCGCCGGTAACGGCTTCTCGGGCAACTTCTATATCGTCTGCCAGTCTGATCAATTCGATGGCGCGTGCACCTCCAGCAGCCCCGGTCAGGACTTCTTAGGTTTTGGCGGCACATCGGTCTCTTCCCCGGCCTTCGCCGGTATCATGGCTCTGGTAAATCAGCAGACCGGATCGCGCCAGGGCAACGCAAACTATGTTTTCTATAAGCTCGCCGCCAAACAAACCGATTCGGTTTGCAACTCTACGTCAAACCCGGCCGGCAGTTGCATCTTTTACGATGTAACCATGGGCACGAATGCCATGCCTTGTTTTATTGACACTCCGAATTGCAACACTAGTTCCAACAACGCCTATGGCGTCTTGACGGGATACAGCGCCGGTACGGGATACGATCAAGCCACCGGCTTGGGTTCAGTCAACGCCAATAATCTGGTCACGCAGTGGAACTCGGTAACCTTCCTGCCTTCGACCACCACGCTGAACAGCCTCACGCCCACGACAGTTACTCACGGCCAACCGGTAAGCTTCAGCGTGACGGTCGCGCCGCAATCCGGCGCGGGGACGCCCACGGGGGAGATCTCACTGCTTAGCGGACTTTCGGCGAACAACTCAGCGATCGGAGCTTTCGGCCTGACCGGCGGATCATTCTCCGGGAGCACCGATCTTCTTCCGGGCGGAACGTACTCCGTGAAGGCTTACTACCCGGGTGACGGCAACTATGCAGCCAGTGACTCCAATGCAATCAGCGTGACCGTGAACAAAGAGAACAGCTCGCCGCAGGTATTTCTGGTGACGTTCGATTCCAACGGAAATGTTCTTAACGGCGACGCCACCACCGCGCCATATGGGTCGCCATACATTCTTCGCGTCAATTTAGACAATGCCGCCGGACAGCTCTGCTCGCCGGTGGAGACCGCGGGCGCCACGTCTTGCCCATCCGGCACCGTCACCCTTACTGATAACGGAGCGGCGCTCGACGCCGGTACTTACACCCTCAACAGCTACGCTTATTTTGAGGATTCCACGGTCCAACTTCCGGGCGGGACAAATTCCATCAAAGCGCAATACAGCGGCGATTCGAGCTTTAACGCGAGCGCCTCGACCACTGCCATTAGCATTACTCCGGCTGAGACGTGGATAGAAACCGTCAACGCAGGCACGGTTTACGCCGGCCAAGCTGCCACTCTCCAAACTCAGGTGCAAACTCAAAACTCAGGAGTCGCCCCCACCGGTACCGTGACCTTCTCCGTAAACGGAAGCTCATTGGCGGGAACCCTCAGCCTTCAGGGCATCGCCGGCTCCGGAACATTACGCGCCGCCCTGACCGCGGTTTTATCCAACGTGACTTTTAACACCGCGGGACAAATCACCATCGTGGCCTCTTACAGCGGGGATTCCAACTATGCCCCCGCCACTTCGTCCACTAATGTAACCGTGATGGGGCATGCCACCAACACACTCAACGTGAGCATGCTCAATCCGCAACCCGGCGCCAGCGTCACCCTGACCGATATCATCGATACGGCTGCCCCGAGCCCGACCCCCAGCGGACACGTCTTCTTTTTCGAAACGACGGATGATGGCAATATTACGGCCGTTCCCGGAACGGTAACCTATGTTCAGACCACCGACTCCAACGGCAATGCCGAACTGCAGGCTTCGGTGTCCTTTGTCCCCCCCACCTTTACTACCCAAGTCCAAGCCCAATATGCGCAGGACTTGTTATTCCAGCCGGGCAATTCCAACTTGGTCACCATTGTGATCGCGGGCAACGACTTCAGCGTTTATGCGCCGGTCGGCGCCCTAACCGCAGCGCCCGGCCAGAGTGTGGGGGGGACCATTAACATCTATGGGGAATCGGATTACACCGGCACTATCAATTTCGCGTCGACTTCTTGCTCCGGCCTACCGGCGGAAACCGCCTGCAGCTTTTCTCCCGCCAGTGTCACCGGAACTGGCTCAACCAATCTTACGATTCAAACCACGGCTGCTCAGGGAGAAGGACTTCGCGCCGTTCACTCCGGCGTATTAGGCATAGGCAAAGTGTGCGCCTGTCTGATTTTCGGGGGTATTTTCTTCGTTAGTATTACGTCTCGCGGGCGCAAGCGGCGTGCAACCCCGATTCTGGCTTTGCTCGGCCTGTTAGTCGCTCTACCTAGCTGCGGCGGAGGCAGCAGCACCAGTGCAGGCGGCGGCATCTCGAATCCGGGCACCCCGCTCGGCAACTACACGGTGACGGTGACCGCAACCAGCGGCTCCGGCGCTTCCGCGATTACACACACAACCACATTCCAGTTAGGAATTGTGAATTAGAGCTGAAGGTTCGGACGTTATTTGAGTTGTCTTCCGCCGCCCCTATCAACACTAAAACAGCTAAGTTTGTTTAATCCGGCGACGACGCCGCTGGTGTACGATTTACTCGCGCCTCATATTCACCATGAAACTTTCTGCCATCGCCTCTGCTCTCAACGCGCGCCTGGAAAACGGCTCAACCGCAAATGGGACCAACGACCCGGAAATCACCGGACTCAACGGCATCGAACAAGCCGGACCCGATGAGATCACCTTTGTCGCCAATCCCAAGTACAACGCCGCCGCTCGTCTGACCAAAGCAGCAGCTGTGATTGTTTCCGAAAACTTCCCCGCCATTCCGGTTGCAACCCTGCGCGTCGAAGATCCCTATCTCAGCTTCGCTCGTGCCCTCGAACTGTTCCACCTGCCGCTGCACTATGCGCCCGAGATTCATCCCACTGCAGTCATTCATTCCAGTGCGAAGATCGGAAGCGGAGTGCACATCGGCCCCTACGTTGTGATTAACGAGGACGTCGAAATCGGTGAGCACGCGGTTCTTCTGGCCCACGTCGTCATCTATCGCGGAGTGAAAATCGGAGACAACTTCTTCGCGCATGCTAATTCTGTCGTTCGCGAGAACTGCCGCATCGGCAACAACGTCCTGTTGCACAACGGAGTGGTGATTGGCAGCGATGGCTTTGGCTTTGCCAAAACGCGGGACGCGCGCTGGCACAAAATCCCGCAGCCTGCAGCAGTGGTCATTGAAGATGATGTGGAGGTGCAGGCAAACTCCTGCATCGACCGCGCCAGCGTGGGCGAAACCCGCATCCGGCGCGGCGTCAAGATTGACAACCTGGTGCAGGTCGGCCACGGATCGCAAGTTGGCGAAGACGCTCTTCTGTGCTCGCAAGTTGGCCTCGCCGGTTCAACTGAAATTGGAAATCGCGTGATTCTGACGGGCCAGGCCGGCGTGGTCGGCCACTGCAAGATTGGCGACGATGCCATCGTCACCCCGCAAAGCGGCGTTTCGGGCGATATCGCAGCGGGCGCTCTGGTCAGCGGCGCTCCCGCCGTAGATCACAAACTTTGGTTGAAATATTCGGCGATTCTGCCCAGGCTGCCCGAGATTGCCCGCGCCGTGCGCAATAAGAATTCAAAAGAGTGAGTTAGAATTCGCCGCGGAGTCAGCTGGCCGCATTCTCCGCGGAGACCGGTTTTTCACGCAACTCTTCCGGCAGTCCGCTGTCAATCGCTGCCCGCACCTTTTCCATGAGGCACTCGCGGCTGCCGAAATCTTTCGGCTCAATGGGCTGATGAAAAATCACCGTAGCCACGCCCGGCTTAATGGCAAACCGCGCCTTCGGCATGATGTAGTGCGTACCCGTGATGGTCACGGGAACCACCGGGATGCCGCACTCCATGGCCAGATAGAACGGTCCCTTCTTGAAGGGCAACAGCCTGCCATCGAATGAGCGCTTCCCTTCCACGTAGATCGTCATGTTGAGCCCTTGCGACACGACTTGTTTTGCCGCCCGTACTGACTCGATGCCGGCGTCGCGATTACCGCGATCGACGGGCACTAGCGATCCCAGCCGCATGGCGCGCCCGAGAATCGGAACCTTAAACAATTCTTTCTTCACCATCACGGAACTGCGGCGCGGAATCAGAGGAATCGTAATCGGCGGGTCGAGATTCGACACATGGTTCGACATGAAGATGTAATTGCGCTCAGGATCGAGCGTGTCCAGACCCACGCTTCGAACCTGCACTCCTACGAGCCGCACACCGCTGATCGCGCCGGTCATGAACAGGCGATAGAGCAAGCTGACGTCGCCAGTGATAAACGTCCAGGGAAACCCGATCAGCGCCGCGATGGGCGCGGCCAGTCCCCAGAACGTCAACATCACAATGGTTCGAATCATTTTATTTCGCGTGTTCCGCGGGCGAGTGCGACTGTTGCGAGGTCTCTGCCTCGCCTTTCAGCCACGCCTGGCGCCGCGCCCGCTGTTCGGCGTTAATTGTGTCCGTATCGTTGAGCTCGTACGCGATTTCTTCGCGGCGTGCAACCTTCCACTTCAACTCGCGCTCTGCACCACGGCGGCCACGGACCTTCACCGTGATTGTCTCCCCGGGAACGAGCCTTGCCATCTCCTGTGAAGATTCCTGTCCGGCGGACTTGCCATTGATCTCAAGAATCGCATCGCCCATGTGCAGTCCCGCACGCTCCGCGTCGCTGCCCTGAGTGATCGCCTCGACAGCCATGGGACCATCGAAGTTTCGCGAGGCCAGGAAGCCGGCGTCCGCGACCGAGTTTGGAATCTCGATCACGTTCAATCCCACGCTACGGAAGAAACTATTCCATGGAAGCTCTTCCATGCCAGCGACGTATTTGGCAAAGAATGAGGAGAGATCGGCGTGGCCGACCGCCTCGGCAGCCTCGCGAACTCCCGCCGAATCCGCGAAGAATTGCCCTTTCTTCGCATAGTTCTGATTCATCCACTCGAAGATTTCGCGCAGCGAAGCCCGTCCGTCGCTCGCCTCGCGCACCGCGAGATCGAGTGCGATGCACAACAACTCCCCCTTGTTGTAATAAGAGATGCTGCGTTCCGGACGCCTATAGTACGCGTCGCCCTCCAGCCACGCATCCAGGCTTGACTCCTCAGCCGACTGCGTGAGGTGGGCAGGACGGTGCTCGAGTTCCCCGATGTCAGTCCCCAAATCCTGCTCAAGGCCGCGCTCGTCGAGCAATCCTGCGCGAAGTTGAATGAAGTCGGCGGCCGTGCTGGTGCAGCCCTCGCTGAACCACAAAGCTCGCGTGTAGTTTTCGCGCGTGTAATCGATAGGCTCAAGTGACTGCGGACGGATGCGCTTCACATTCCACAGATGAAAAAACTCGTGCGCACTCACCGAAGACAACACTTCAGGCGCGCGCGCCAACACATCCGCGTTCAAGGAAATAGCGGTCGAATACGCGTGTTCCATGCCGCCGCCCGCCGGCCCGCGCGGAAAATGATAGATAAATATGTAGCTGTCGTAGGGGCGGTCATTCATCCAACTAGTGGCAGCCGCGACAATCTTATGCAACGTGCCGACCAGCGCTTCCATGTTGTAGTCGGCCGAGTCGGCATCGACCACCACGCGATAGTGGCCGCCCCCTTCCTCGAAGTCCGCTTCTTGAAAGCTTCCGATCTCGACCGGGGAATCCACGAGGCGGTCATAGTTCTCGGCGCTAAATCTGTTGTCGGACATCGCCGCCAGCGGTGTTGCAATGCGCCATTTATCCGGAACTTGATTGAAACGCACTTCCATCGACCCACTTCGCGCATCGGTTGGATACATGATAATCTGGGCCAAATTGAAAAAGGCGTGATGCGAATTCAACTGCGCGCCGAATGGCGCGGGTGAGTCGGCAAATACTTCATACGCGACGATGGCCCCATCTTGCGAGCCTTCGATCTGCCAACAGCTTTTATTGATCAAACGAATTTGAAGCGGGCGCCCCGCGCGGTCTTTGGCCCTCACCCAGTTCACGTACTGGCTGAAGTCGCGGACTTGGTAAAGCGCATTCCACACTGGAAGCTGAAGTTCGCGCTGGGCCGATCCTTGCGGCAGAAGAATCTGAACCTCGATCAGATGCTTCTCAGGATTTACCAGAGAGACGGTGTATTCAGTGACAGCTCCCGCGCGTGTCAAAGCGGCGCCAAAGAAGAGCGCGAAAATCAAAAAGGTAAAAACTATCCGGCGAACTTGGCTTGCGACCCACAACGATTGCGTCGCTTTCATTGTTTTCCCGCAGCATTTGCGGTGGTTCCGATCGTCTGAGCTTCCCCAGTCAGCGCGCGCAATCGCGCGGGCAATTTTTCGTAGATGCCGGCAAAGCCTCCGTTGGAAAGGATTGCCACCACATCGCCGCCGCGCATCTCGGGAACGATCTTCTGCACAATTTCGTCGGCATCGGCCATCAGGCGCACGCGGCCGCCCAGTTTCTGAATATCGGCCGCAAGTTCGGGCAATTCCAGCCGCTCGTTCGCGGGCACCGCCTCCGAACGGAAAACCCCGGCAACGATGACCTCATCCGCCAGGCTAAGACTTCGCGCCAGATCGGCTTGCAGCACGCGGCGGCGTAGCGTATTCGATCTCGGCTCAAGAATCGCCCACAAACGCGAACCGGCATAGCGCGTGCGCAGCGCCTTCAACGTGCCCGCTATGGCCGTGGGATGATGTGCGAAATCATCAATGATGGTGATGCCATTGACCTGCGCCTTCACTTCGAGGCGCCGCTTCACACTCTTGAAAGTCTTGAGCGCGGCTGCGATCTCCTCTTTCGAGATGCCGTAATCGGCGGCTAAAGCTGCGGCCGCAGTTGCGTTCCAGACGTTGTACTCGCCCGCCAGCGAGAATTCGAAATCAGCCCAGGCTTGACCGTTGCGGGTGATCGACCACGTCGTTTGTCCCACTTGAAATTTAAGGTTGGTGATTTGCCAGTCGGATTTCGCGCCTACGCCGTAGCGCTCGACGGGGCAGAAGGCTTTGCTCAAGCAGCGATTCAGGCTGGCGCTTTCCGTCGCACCACCGGCAACGCCGTCGAAGGCCACAATCCTGCCGCGCCGGGGAAGCAGATTTACCAGGCGCTTGAACGCAGTTTCGACGGCCTCCAGATCTTTGTAGATGTCGGCGTGATCGAATTCCACCGAAGTCAGAATGGCGGCATCGGGAAAATAATGCAAGAATTTCGGCCCCTTGTCGAAAAATGCCGTATCGTACTCGTCGCCTTCCAGTATGAAGTGCTCGCCCTCGCTCAAGTGAAAGCTGGATCCAAAGTTCTCGGCGATGCCGCCGATCAGGAACGATGGCTGCATGCCGGCAGTATGAAAAATCCACGCCAGCATCGACGTGGTTGTGGTCTTGCCGTGGGTTCCCGCGACCACCAGCACTTCTCGGCCGCGCAGAAATTCGTCATGCAGTACCTGCGGCAACGAACAAAATGGAATGCGCTGGTCCAGCAGTTGCTCCAGTTCGGGATTGCCTCGCGAGATTGCGTTGCCTACTACAACTAAGTCGGGACGAGGCTGTAGATTGCGCGCATCGAACGGTTGCGCCACCGGTATGCCCAACTCCACCAGAAAATCAGACATGGGAGGATAGGCTGCCGCGTCCGAACCGGTCACCCGAAAGCCGCGCTGTTTCAGCATGCCCGCGAGTGAAGCCATCGCGGTGCCACAAATGCCGATCAGATGAATGTGCTTGCCAGTGTTCATGAGGTCCTTCTCGGCATTTTATCTCTCGGCAGTTTCTCTGATTCGAGTGCCTAAACCATAGTTACTGCCGGTTCCTGCATCCTCAAGCTGACTTCTTCGCCGCCCACGCTCAGTTGAGCTTCTACGCCAATGGGTAAAGTAAGATTGCCGCTGGTCACATGTCCCGAGCGCAGTCCGTAGGCGATGGGCACTCCTAAGTCCCCCACGATGCGGAGCACGACTTCTTCCGGCGTGTATCCCTGATTCGCAGTCTGCACGCAGTCGAGCATTTCGCCAAATACAATTCCGCGCACTCCCTTGAACTTACCCGCGAGCTTTAACTGCATCAGCATGCGGTCGATCTGATAGGGTTTAGCAGCGACATCCTCAAGAAATAATATCGTTTCCGCGGTGCGAATCTCGTACGGGGTTCCGAGCGAAGCCACCAGCAGCGAGAGGCAGCCGCCATAGAGAATACCTCGGGCCCTGCCACTCACCAAACCTCGCGCCCCCGAACCGGAGTCTGCGCTGAGTTCCCAGGATGTGTTGCTCGCTAGCGCCGCTTGCCAGGATGGCAGGTCCGCTCCACCCTCATGCGCCCAATCTTTTGCCACCATCGGTCCATGAAACGTTACCAACCCGGCGGCATCGAAAAAATAGGTCAACAGCGCCGTCAGGTCGCTGTAGCCCACGAAAATCTTGGGGAATTTCTTGATTTTCTCCAAATCGAGCGCCGGGAGCAGATAGTTTGCGCCGTACCCGCCCCGGGCGCAAACAATCGCCCGCACGTCATCGCGTGCAAACATCTCTTCCAGTTCGCGAGCCCGGCGTTCGACCGAGCCGGCAAAGTAAAGGTCGCGCTCGAAGATGGAATCGAAGTAAAACGGCTGGTATCCAGCGCGCCGCAGACTCTCGCATCCCGCCAACAGATCGTCTCGCTTCACATTGCTGGCAGGCGCAACCACTCCAACGATGTCGCCGGCGCGAAGGGCAGGCGGCTTGATACGCGGTATGGCGAATGAAGGCATGCAGAGCGGTGATGCAAAAAACCCTATAAAAGAAAACCGAGAACAGTTTCGGCGAAGGTTGTTCTTCGCCAGCCGACATCTACTTCAGAAAGAACTCACCGCGGCAAACCAGCCGCGCCCAACCGCGAAGATATATTTGCGAACCCTCCTGGCGTACCGTCTGAATTCCTCCCGGAGCGTGCACGCGAACCGGTGACTCGGCTTTGCCCGCGGTCATCGCCGCGACCGCCGAGGCACACGATCCGGTTCCGGAAGACTGCGTCTCTCCCACGCCGCGTTCGAAGAATCGTGCCCGCACGTCATGTTTTCCATCGACCGCAACCAATTCTATGTTCACGCCGTGCTCAGCAAACTCGGAGCTGCGCTGAATTCTTCCCGCTTCTTCCTGCCAGTTCTTCGCAAACTCGTTTACAAAGATGACGTAGTGCGGATTTCCCATGGAAATCGGCACTCCCCGCACTTCCCTTTGGTCGAACTGCACTGCGAACTCGACTCGAACGATCGCCGCGCCCATTGCAACTTCAAATTCGTACTCGGAATCGCTGCGGCCGGTCAGGACGCAGGACTTAACTCCAGCGCCGGTCTGGATTGTAATCTTCTCCTGCCCGCGCTCCGCGCAAACATGGGCTGCTACGCAACGCGTGCCGTTGCCGGAAATCTCAGCTCCAGAACCATCGGCGTTGATCAGCCGAATCTCCACGTCCGCAGAGGCGTGCGGATAAAGCCATTCCACTCCATCCGCGCCCACACCCTCATGGCGGTCACAAATCCGGCGCGTAAGTTCCACCAGATCGGCCTTAGCCTGCGAACTGTGGCCGCCGGAAGAATTGCCGAGATCGGAACCGACGTTCGCCGCGTCAATTAAAATGAAATCGTTTCCGCAGGCGCTCGCCTTCACGAAAGGAATCACAACGCGAGGCGGACTCACTCCAACTCCTGCGGGCCCAACGAAGTCACCCTGCCGAGCACCGATGAACCCTGCAGTGCGAGCAGTAACTCTTTTTGCTCGCGACTGCAGCCGTAAACATCGAACTGCAGCCGGACGTGCTGTGTCGTAGCTGCGCTGATGACATTCTGCATCATGCGGTGGCGAGGCTCGAGGATCTGATTCACTTCCGCGGTGATCTGCTCCACGCTCGCGCCTGTCACCTCGTAGCTGGCGAGCAGAGTCTTCAGATTGAAAGTGAGTTCCAGCTGGCCGAGCGAAAACAGCGCGATCAGCACCACGCCGGTGGCAAAAATTGCCGTCAAGTAGAGGCCTCCACCAGTAGCCATTCCAACCGACGCTACAACAAACAGAGTGGAAGCAGTCGTCAGGCCGGTCGTCAGGCCCCGCGTGTGCAGGATCGAACCAGCGCCAATGAAACCAATCCCGGGAATAATCTGCGCCGCGATGCGCGCGGCATCCGAAGGCACACCCGCGAGCCCACTGGAAAGAATGGTGAACATCGAGGCTCCGAAGCAGATGAACATATTCGTACGCAGCCCGGCAGGCCTGTGCCGCAATTCGCGCTCAAGTCCAATAATCCCGCCCAGGAATGCAGCCAACACCAGCCGGATAATCGAAGTTGCAACAAAACCGCTCGCCATCTCGGAATGGAGTATATCGATAATGTGTTTCCAGTTCATTGGCTCGAATTGAATTGGAAAAAAGCTTGCGATGGCCGGATTTTATCATCGCAGGCTCAAGCGGCATCGCCTCAAGCGTTAACCCGCGTGATTACCGCGTTGCGCCTTAGGGCTCTGGTGGCGCGGGACTATGGCTCGGATTCTGGTCTTGCGTCCGACCTTGGAAAATCGCCGCGCGCGGCTCGCCTGTCGTATGGATCTCAACCAGGGCGGTCAGGCCGTGATCCTTCGCGGCCTTCCACACCGGGTCGCCTTCAAAGCCGATGATGAAATTCGCGTAGGCCGCGGGGTCGGCCAGGGCCCGTTCCCATGGGCCTTGGGGATCGGAAGGTTGTTTCCACACGCGATGGTTTCCCTCTTGAATGACGCTTCGCAATGGAAAGGCTGCCTGCTCCAGCGCACCAGAGTGCTGGCCCAGATACATGAGTAATGTGTAATTCGGCGGCAAAGATTTGAACCAGTCGGCCAGTTGAGTATCGAGCGAGACGCGTCCTCGCGCGTTGATTTTCGCTTCGCGATAACAAATCGGTTCGGCGCGCCAGATCGAGCCGTACGTAGTAACTAGCAGCGCCAACCAGCCCAGAGCAGCCAAAATCGCCGCTCTGCGTGTCCAAGCAGCGCTGACGCCAGGAATGTTCGTTGCGCTCCTGAGCAAAAAGAAAATTCCCAGCGGCACGAACACGGCGAATGCCGGAAGAAACTGTAATCCGTAACGGGCGTTGTAGATGGAAAACGGCCACCACGTCGGCAGGAAAATCGGAACGCTCCCGTACGCCACCGACAATGCATAGAACGGCAGCGGCACCCAAAGGAATAATGCTGCCCGCAATCGTCCGCTAAACGCGGCCACCAGGCTCCCCAGCAAAGCCAACGCGAGCCAAAGCCGTCCCTGCCAAGTATTCGCGCCCACATTCAGTTCCGCCGCCTTCAAAAAATACGACCCCGCCGAGATAACACTTCCCTTCGAAGGATTCACCGTGGCAGTGTTCTGTTCAATCGCTTTCGCAGAATAAGGTCCGTTGGCGAACTCCAGGGGATTGCGGTAGACAATTGCGTTATATGCCAACCAGAGCACCGGACCAGCCGCCGCCAGCAGAACGAACTTCACCATCGCCGATCGAGAACCGGAACCCTGCGATCGCGAAGCCTCCTGTTTCTCGTGCTTGCCATCGCGCCAGATCATTACGGCGACTGCAATAACGAGCACAGTCGCCAAAAACCATCCGTCGTAACGCGTCAAACATGCCGCAACTAAACATAAGCCGCATCTGGCCAGGAACTTCTTCGCCCTCGATTGGCCTTCCGGGTCAGCACGGTTGCGCCTGGCAAATTCGGCGAAATACACCACAGCCCAAATGAAGCATGCCAGATACACGGACTCGCCCATGGCGGTCGACTGCATGTAAATGAGGTTGGGATTCGCGACATAGGTAACCGCGGCAGCCCATGCCCAAATCTTTGTGGGTTCGTCCACCTCGCTATCGGGAGGTGCGGCGGTTCGAACCAACCGAAAGATTCCGAGCACGCCGAGCAAGAATCCGGCCATGGACGGAATCGATCCACCGCAGCCGCTCTGCCACATCTGCTTCGAAATGATGAACGGCATGATCAGCAGATGCGGCAACGGCAGCCACACGGTGCCTAGCTGTAGAAGCCCTGGAGTTTTCGAATCGAAGACGCGCCGCGCAATGTTAATGTGCGCCACCGCATCGCCGTAGAGCAGCAGGTCCCCGTGGCGACTGTAGAAGAGAAACGAAAACACGGAGACGAAGATCGCGAGCCACGCCAGCCGCACGATCTCGTTCTCCGAATAAGCCTTGGGTGCGGAGGGCAGGGACGGCGACGATGGTCGAGACGAAGATTGCGGCTTCATTCTAAGTGCGTAAGCTCACGAAAGATCTGGAAGCGCGCGTCAATTTCTTCGCGCGACAGCGATTGCAATCGCTCGGTGCCAAAACTTTCTACGGCGAAAGATCCCATCACTCCGCCGTAAAATAATGCTCGCTTCAGCACATCGCGACTCAATTCTTTCTGCGAGGCCACGTAGCCCATAAACCCTCCGGCAAACGAATCGCCCGCTCCGGTGGGATCTTTCACTTCATCAAGCGGGAGCGTGGGGGCACGAAATGGATGACGCCCAACGCCGAACGTACCTTCACGGAAGAAAATCGTCGCTCCATATTCTCCGTGCTTGATGACCAGCGCCTGCGGACCCATGGCCAGGACTTTCTGCGCCGCGCGTGGCAGATTCTGCTCGTTGGCCAGCATCTTGGTCTCGGTGTCGTTGATCAGAAGAACATTCACCAGCTTCAAGGTTTCGGCAAGTTCTTGGCGCGCCCCCTTGATCCAGTAATTCATGGTGTCGCATCCGGTGAGCCGCACGCCATTCATCTTGCGGCGCACATTGGCCTGCAAAGTGGGCTGAATATTGGCCAGAAAAAGAAACTCGGAATCTTCGTACTCTTTGGGAAGCTGCGGATGAAATTTCTCAAACACGTTGAGGTCGGTAAACGTTGTCTTGGCCTCGTTGAGATTGTCGGTGTAGGATCCGCCCCAGCGAAACGTCTTGCCTTGCGCGCGCTCGATGCCGCGCGTGTCGATGCCTCGTTTCTTCAGGACATTCTCGTGCTCGGGCGCGAAGTCCTCGCCCACCACGGCGACCACGCGCACCTGGGTAAAGTAGCTGGCGGCGAGAGAAAAATAGGTCGCAGCCCCACCCAAAATGCCATTCCTGGTGCCCGAAGGCGAAGTGACATCATCAAACGCAACCGAACCGACAACTACGATGCTCATCGTTCTTGCATGCCTTTCTGAATACAGTGATCCGTCGCCGCCTCCCCCCGTCGCAGAAAAGAAGCGACACGTAGGGCATGCCGTTTCTTGCCACTGCCGACACATCACTGACCACTTTTCTTTAGATATTTTCCCACGATCAACTTCAGCTTCTTCTTGGTTGCCGCCGGTATTTTTTTCGGATCGGTCAGAATGGCGTGGGCCAGGGCCGATCCGCATTTACACGAACGTTCGCGCGGCATTGCCGCCACCGATTCGCGGACAACTTTCGCCGCATTCTCGGCGTTTTTGACCAGCACGGCAACAATCTGATCCACGGTTACCGAATCATGATGCGGATGCCAGCAATCGTAATCCGTCACCATCGCCACGGTGACGTAGCAAATCTCGGCTTCGCGCGCGAGCTTCGCCTCCTGCAGGTTGGTCATGCCGATCACATCCATGCCCAGCCCGCGATACACATTCGATTCGGCCTTCGTCGAGAACTGCGGGCCCTCCATGCACAGATATGTACCGCCGGGCTTGCCGGTCACGCCCACTTGCTTACAGGCAGACTCAACCACGCGCGCCAGCTCTCCGCAGACCGGATCGCCGAACCCAACGTGCGCGACCAGGCCGTTGCCGAAAAATGTGTCGATGCGATGTCGCGTGCGATCGAAAAACTGGTCGGGGATCACAAAATCGAGTGGCTTGTGTTCTTCCTTGAGCGAACCAACCGCCGAGACGGAAAGAATGCGCTCGACGCCCAGTTGCTTAAAGCCATGAATATTGGCGCGGAAATTCAGTTCACTGGGAAGCAGAACGTGGCCGCGACCGTGACGCGCCAGGAACGCAACCTTCCTCCCTTCCAGAGTGCCGCAGATGTACGCATCGGAAGGCGCGCCGAACGACGTCTTCACCCGCACTTCTTTTACCTTGGTTAACCCCGGCATGGCATAAAGCCCACTGCCGCCGATAATGCCGATCTCCGCTTGTGCCAACGATCCTCCGGGCTCACAGAATTGTGCAAGACGCGTGAGCCAAACCTTCGATTATACAAGAGGATGTGATGCCTTCATTTTCCGAATACTTCCTTCTCCAGCGTCTCCGTTGTGCCGGGATCCAAACTTTCACTCACGAAGACGGTGTTGTTCTTCTGCTCGATAACAACGGTGCCCTCTTCTGTGGTCCACACGTACTTTCCGTGCAGCAGATCGATCTGCGCGGGCGATTCTTTCGCCGAGGAGTCGCCCTTCTGTTCCGCCTGCTTGTAGCGCTGACTTAACGATCGCGCGTAAATTCCCGCAAACTCTTCAGCTTTTTCTGGGCTCGACCAGCGCGACACATACAGCAAGCCCAACGGAGCCTTCGCATCCGACTTCGGCTTGGCGGCATAGTAGTATCCGCCGCGCCACTCGGGATACATTTTTTTCGACGCATCCTTGCCCACGTATTGATCCATCAGCACGGCGACGTCGAACTCGCCCATGGCGCCAATATCGAACTTCACGTAATCCTTGAAGTCGCGCTTGAAATCCGGGACGAGCATGGGATCGATTTTTTCTCCCGACAAGTAAGTCTCGGGCTGCATGATCTGCCGAGTGGTATGCGGAGGATTGGCCAGCACTCCCGCAAACGCCTTCTCCTTGCCCTGCTTCTGCATCAGGGTCACAACAAACTTCAGTCCATAGCTGTAGGGGAAGGTCAGCGACTCTTTCAGAAAGGTCGGGGCTTTTTCAAAGACCGGATCATCGCCGCTTCCATTTGCCATTTGCGCTTCCATCGTGTCGATCAGTTCAGGAGCGTCGACAATCGATTTACCCAGCGGCGCTAACTCATACTCCAGCATCATAGTTTCAGCCTGCCCTTCAACGACGGCCTCACGTGCGTCATCGATCTCATCATTTTCAATGTCTTCGGGCGTGGGCGATTTTCGCATTTCACCCAGATCCTTATCGCCCTTCTTCATGAACTTGTTCAAGCCGACGTCCTGGTCCTGCAGGGCATGGGTCAGCTCATGCGCCATGACTGGCTCCTGCTCTTCCATAGGTACCCAGTCCAGCAGATTCACGGTTTTCGTTTTCGGATCGTAATAACCCGCGACCTGCTCGCGCAGCAGCGACACCAGCAGTTTTTCGAAATCAAAATCGCGCGGCAGCAGCCCGAACTTTTTCAGCACCAACTCTGACCGCTGCATGCGCTTCACGTCTTCGTCCTTCATGTGCTTGGTCAGATAGGCAACTACTTCGTCGCGGCTGGTCAGGCGGCGTTTCACCTCTTTCTTGATCGGCAGCCCGGTGTGCTCGCTGTCAAAGGCCAGGATCTCATCGACGGAATGAAACAGTTCCTCGGCTTCGTGGGGAGTGATTTTGACTTCCGGTTTTTGCGCCGAGGGTTGCGTCGGGTTAGCGCTGCCTTGCGTCGCGCTGGGGGCGGTCTTTTGGTCCTGCGTCTGAGTCTGCTCCTTACTCTGACTCTGGTTCTGGGCCGACTGAGCCCAAAGGGCAGGACTAAGACCCAGGCACAGCACAACCGTAAAAAGCGGTCTCATAACCTTTCGTCCCATCAACTCGACGTTTTTCATTAGGATCGAGTCTACCCTGTTTCCTTATACTTCTTTCAAGCGCAAACAAACTGCAGAACCCATAACGAAAATGAAGGACGAAATGGCCTCAACCGACCGCATCAACCTCTGGACCTCAACCGAGCATGTCAACGATTACCTCGTCCGCGCCGATTCCATACCGCACCGGACTGAGGGCGAATCGGCGCTTCTCGAATTTATTCCGGCAAACACCGGGCGCGTTCTCGATCTCGGCACCGGCAACGGGCGTCTGCTGGCGTTCGTGAAAGCCCATTTGGAAGAAGCCGCAGAAGCAGAGCCGCGCCAATTTGTGGGACTCGACTTCTCCCCTGCCATGCTCGACGCCATACGCCAGCGCTTCGCTACCGATTCTTCGGTCAGCATCGTAGCCCACAATCTCGACGAGCCACTCCCGGCGCTGGGCAAGTTCGACGCAGTGGTCTCCAGCTTCGCAATTCATCATCTGATCCACGAGCGCAAGCGCGAGTTGTATGCGGAGATTTATGGACTACTGAACCCGGGCGGAGTGTTTTGCGATCTGGATCACGTGGCTTCGGCGACACCGCAATTGCACGAAGAATTTCTGCAACAGATCGGCAAAACCCCCGAAACGGAAGACCCATCGAATAAGCTGCTCGATCTCGAAACCCAGCTCGGATGGCTGCGGGAGATTGGATTCGTCGATGTGGATTGCTGCTGGAAGTGGCGGGAATTAACGCTGATGGTAGGGCGGAGTGCGCGGAGATCCTAACGGATGCTATTCCGCTCGCGACTCCGAATAGCGCGGTTCAGGGGGTGATTTGGTTTGCTACCCACTCCCCCGCTTCCCGCGTCCCAAGCGTCCCGCCAATATCCTGCGTGCCTTTTTTCTGCCGCACGGCCTCAAGCACGGCAGCTTCAATCTTTTCGGCTTCGTGAGTGAATCCTAAATGCGCTAGCATCATGGCCGAGGTCAGAATCGCACCGAAGGGATTCGCCACATTCTTTCCCGCAATCAGCGGAGCCGACCCGTGCACCGGTTCGAACATCGACGTTTGCCCGGGATGAATATTTCCGCTGGCCGCCATACCCAAGCCGCCCTGCAGTCCGGCGGCGAGGTCAGTGATGATGTCGCCGAACATGTTGTTGGTGACAATCACATCGAAGGGACGCGGGTCGCGCACCATCTGCAGGCAGAGCGCGTCCACATACATGTGCTGGGTTTCGATCTGCGGATGCTCGCCGCTCACTTCCTTGAAGACGCGCTGCCACAATCCGCCCGCGTGGGTCATGGCATTCGACTTGTCGCACATGAGCACGCGCTTGCGGGGCGAGCCGTCGAGCTTGGTATGGTCTTCGCAATATTCGAAAGCATAGCGAATGACTCGCTCGACTCCCTTGCGCGTGTTGATGTCTTCCTGCGTCGCGATCTCGTCAGGCGTTCCACGCTTGAAAACGCCGCCGGCGTCGATATAAACGCCCTCTGTATTTTCGCGAATGACGACGAAATCCACGTCTTTTGGTTCGACGCCTTTCAGTGGACAAAGTTCGGCATCGAGCAGCCGCACCGGCCGCACGTTGGCGTAGAGATCCATCTGAAAGCGCATACCAAGAAGAATTTCTTTGGCATGAATGTTGGTCTTAACCCGTGGATCGCCGAAGGCTCCGGTAAGAATGGCGTCGAAATCGCGACCCAGCATTGCGAAGCCGTCAGGAGGGACCGTCATGCCTTCGCGAAGATATCGGTCGGCTCCCCAATCGAATTCGGTAATTTCGACGGGCGCGCCCGTCGCGCGAATGACTTTGAGAGCCTGCGGAATGACTTCTTGGCCTATGCCGTCGCCGGCGATGACGGCAATACGTTTCTTGGAAATTTGAGCGTCCACGGGAGAAAAGTTAACACAAACCGGGCCGGCGAACGTCCCGGAACGGACCGCGGCGGCAGAAATGGCTTCTGCGCATCATTTCCACGCGCTCAATTCTGCTATATTGAAGCCCTGCGAAGGAGCACGCTATGGCAGGAAAAAGTCTGAACCGGGTTCAACTGATCGGGAATCTGGGCAAAGATCCAGAGATCAAGTACACACCGCAGGGCACGCCGGTGGCCAAGATCACCATCGCCACCAACGAGCGTTTCAAGGACAAGGGCGGCGAATGGCAAGACCGCACCGAGTGGCACAACGTGGTGCTTTGGCAACGTCTGGCCGAAATTGCCGGCGAGTATCTCAAGAAGGGCGGCAAGGTCTACATCGAAGGCAGGCTGCAAACGCGCTCGTGGGACGACAAGACCAGCGGCCAGAAAAAGTACATGACCGAAGTCGTGGCCAGCGATCTGATCCTGCTCGGCGGACGCGGCGAGGGCGCTGGCGAATTCAGTGGCAGTTCGCGTGGAGCAGGCGCCTCCGCCGGCCGCAACAATTTCGATCAAAGTACGCCAGAACCCGAGCACGCTGCTGCCGGATCGGGCCCGATCACGGATGAGGATATCCCGTTCTAAGCAGCCCCAAACGGATTCAAGGGCGCTAGTGTCCCGCTGACACTGCGCCCTTTTTCCCCACCGTCTTCTTCAAGGCGAACACTACCGGCACGCAGGCGAAGCACATCAGCGCCATATAGCGAAAATCATCCACGTAGGACCACAGCCGCGCCTGCGCGGTGAGATCGCCGCCGATCAAGGCGTAGGCTCGCATGAGCGCGTCGGCGCTGGAGCTTCCCTGCGCAGCCAAATACTGCTGCAATCCCTGCACCGCCCCTCGAACAGTAATCCTTCCCGCAGTCAAAGATCCCACCAGTTCGTTGCGATGCAACTGCTCGTGGCGCGATACGATGGTGTTCACCACCGAAATTCCAATGCTTCCTCCGATGTTGCGCAATAGATTATAGAGACCGCTGGCGTTGCCGATTTCTTCATTCTTCAGAAAGGCCATCGCCGTAGTGGAGAGCGGGACGAAGACGCATCCCGAGCCAAAACCGCTGATCAGAATGGCCCAGATAAAGGTCCACTGGCCGATGGCGAGATTCACTTGGCCAAACCACAAGCTGGAGATTCCGAACAGCGCAAAGCCGAAGGCGATCAGCAGCCGGTTATCGATCTTAGCCGTCAGGTAGCCGATCATGGGCATGGCCAAAATCGCGCCGATGCCTCGCGGGCTCACGGCCCATCCCGCAGCCAGCGCCGTGTAGCCCATCAATTCCTGATAGAAGAGCGGCAACAGGGTGACCAAGGCGTAGATTGCCGCGCCAAACAATCCAATGAGCAGGCAGCCGATGGCGAAATTGCGATGGCGGAAGACGCGCAGATCGACCAGCGGTTGTTTCGCGCGAAACTCGCGAATCAGAAACGCGATGAAAGAAACCAGCAAAATCATCGCCGCCCAGCGGATCCAGGTCGCGCCAAACCAGTCGTCCTCCTGGCCTTTATCGAGGATGATTTGCAGGCAGCCCAGCCACACCGCCAGCAATCCCAGGCCGATGCCGTCGAACTTGCCCACGTGCGCCTGCTTCACATAGGGAGGATCTTCCACGTAGCGTGAGATCATGAAAACTGCGAAGATGCCGATCGGAATGTTGATGTAAAACGCCCAGCGCCAGGAGTATGAATCCGTAAGCCATCCTCCCAAGGTCGGACCGAGAACCGGCGCAACCACCACCCCCAGAGCAAAGACAGCCATGGCCAATCCGCGCTTTTGCGGCGGGAAGGTCTCCAGCAGAATCGACTGCGAGAGCGGTTGCAAGGCGCCGCCGCCCGCTCCCTGAATCGCGCGGGCGATCAAAATCCACGCCAGACTGGTAGCCGATCCGCAAGCGAACGATGAAATTGTGAAAATGACGATGCAGGTGATCAGAAACCGCTTGCGCCCGAAGCGCAGCGAAAACCAACTGCTGGCGGGAAGTACGATGGCGTTCGCCACCAGATAACTAGTCAGCACCCACGTGGCTTCGTCGTTGGTAGCCGACAAGCTGCCGGCGATGTAAGGCAGCGCAACTGCCGCAATGGAGGTGTCCAGAACCTCCATAAACGTGGCGAGCATCACTGCAATCGCGATCAACCAGGGATTGATCGCCGGCGGCGCGCTGCCCGATTGTGCGGGAGGTGGGCTCATCCTGAGCGGAGTCTGCGAAAAGAAAGATTACAGATGCTGCGCCACCCATTGAGGTTGCGATTTTTTGACTAGCCGGAGAAGTCGAAGCGACCGACCTCGACCTCCGCTATGATGGATCTCCGGAGGCCTTCAATGACCGAACAATTGGCCGACAAGAAATGCGTACCCTGCCGCGGCGGAGTGCCTGCGCTGAAAGGCAGAGAACTCGAGGCGCTGCACAAGATTGTTCCCAAGTGGAGCGTCATTCACGAGCACCACCTCAGCCGCACATTCACTTTTCCCGACTTCGCCAAGGCGTTGGAATTCGTGAATCGCGTGGGCGCGCTCGCCGAAGAGCAGGGACACCATCCGAACATTTTGCTGTCCTGGGGCAAAGCCGAGATCACGCTCTGGACGCACAAAATTGACGGCCTCACCGAGAGCGATTTCATCATGGCCGCAAAAATTGACCGACTGCACGGATAAAGGAATTCGGCTTAAGGCGCGGATTACGGAAATCCATGCTGCGGCTGATCAGCGGCGCAATCCCTGACTCAGTCGGCGGGCAGAATAGAAGCCTCTGGCTTGTGAGTCGCCACAATCTCGTAATGCTTGGCCCTGTCATCGTGCCGGGTCAAATACTTGCGGCGCTCCTCGGGAATGATGGAAGTCTCGTACTCCGCGCCCGCAAAAGCGCGAATCGAATCGATCGAATCCCAGAGAAGAATCGTGATGAATTCGACTTCATCCTCACTCTCTCTTCGCAGCAGATAGCTCCCCTGGTAGCCTTTCACTTTGCCGATACCCGGCAAAAGTTCAGGCTTCAGCATGTTTTCGTAAGCGTCCGCATCTTTGCCGGGTTTAGTGGATCCGTGCCACACTCGTGCAATCACAGCGGCCTCCTATGACCTTGTGCTTGATAAAAGAACCGAGTTCGCATTATTTCACCCTTCACAAACGAAAATTCCTCCATTGACTCGCACTTCAGCTTCCGCCTAAGATGCCCGGGGCCATTCGCAAACGGAAAACGTCCGCATCCGTCCAAGGGGACAGAGGAGTCGATCGATGAAACGATGCTTGCGCCTGCTCGCCATCATTTTTCTCGCCACCGCTGCATTCACCCAGAGCGATGAAATTGTTCCCAACGAAAACCTGGTCGCGGAAGGGATTCCAAAAATTCCGCGCGCCGTTGCTGATTCGGTCAGCCGCTACAGCGAGTTTCGTTTTGCAGCCTTCTCCAGTTGGAACCCGAACGCGCGCGAGATGCTCGTCGAAACCCGCTTCGCCGATACCAACCAGATCCATCAGGTGAAGTTTCCGGGAGGCGCACGCACGCAGCTCACGTTTTTCCCGGATCGCGTCGGCGACGCCGTGTATCAGCCGGTGACCGGCGATTCCTTTTTGTTCACCAAAGATGTGGGCGGCGGCGAATTTTTTCAGATTTACCGTCACGACCTTGCCACCGGCAACGTGACCCTGCTTACGGATGGAAAATCGCGCAACACCGATCCGCATTGGTCCTATCAAGGCGATCGCATCGCTTACGGTTCGACCCAGCGCACCGGAAAAGATGTCGACATCTGGATGGTGAATGCTTCCGATCCCGCCAGTGCGCGCATGGTCGCACAAATGGTAGGTGGCGGATGGAGCCCCGCCGATTGGTCTCCCGACGGCAAGCAGTTGCTGGTGATGAACTATGTCTCGGCGGCTGAATCTTATGTGTGGCTGGTCGATGTGGCTTCGGGCAAGAAGGAATTGCTCACGCCGAAAGCGGGCTCGGAAACCGTGGCATACAGCAATGCTCGTTTCGCCAAGAACGGCAAGGGCGTTTATTTCACCAGCGATCAGGATTCGGAATTTGAACGTCTGGTTTACCTCGATCTAAGCAGCCGTAAAATCACCGTTCTCACCCCTGCTCTCCAATGGGACGTGGATGAGTTTGACCTTTCCAAAGACGGCCGCTGGATCGCCTTCGAAGCCAATGAAGATGGCATCAGCGTTTTGCACGTTCTGGACACAAAAACCAACAAAGAAGTTGCGGTGCCGAAGATTCCGATAGGCGTACTTTTCGGGATCGAATGGCGCAAAAACAGCCAGGAGATCGGCTTTTCCCTCAGCTCAGCCAGTCAGGACTATGACGCATACTCCCTCGATATGGCTACCGGCAAGCTGGAGCGTTGGACCTTCAGCGAGGCCGGCGGCCTGAATACTTCCGGATTCGCAGAGCCCCAGTTGATCCATTGGAAGTCCTGGGATCAACGCTCGATCTCAGCGTTTCTGTACAAACCGCCGGCCAAGTTTACCGGCAAACACCCGGTGATCATCGCTATTCATGGCGGGCCGGAAGGCCAGGTGCGTCCCGATTTTCTGGGACGCGATAATTACTATCTGAACGAGTTGGGCATTGCCATGATTTTTCCCAACGTGCGCGGCTCAACCGGCTACGGCAAGACGTTTCAAAAGCTGGACAATGGCTTTCTGCGCGAGGGATCGTACAAGGACATCAACACGTTGCTGGATTGGATTCAGACCCAACCGGACCTTGACGCGAGCAAGGTGATGATTACTGGCGGCAGCTATGGCGGCTTTATGACGCTGGCAGTCGCCACCAATTACAACGACCGCATTTGCTGCTCTGTCGATGTCGTAGGCCCGTCGAATCTGGTCACTTTTCTGGAACATACCTCCGGTTATCGCCAGGATTTGCGGCGGGTGGAGTATGGCGACGAACGCGACCCCAAAATGCGCGAGTTCCTGGAATCCATTGCGCCCGCCAACAAAGCGAAGAATATAACCAAGCCTCTGTTCGTGATCGCGGGGCAAAACGATCCGCGAGTTCCGGCCAGTGAATCATCGCAGATGGTGCAGGTGGTGCGACAAAATGGAACCCCCGTGTGGTGGCTGCTGGGTAAGGACGAAGGCCATGGCTTCGCCAAGAAGAAAAATCGCGATTTCGAGTTTTACGCGACCGTGATGTTCGTGAAAGAGTACCTGCTGAAATAGCTGTGACTGACTGCGAGAATGCGGACGAATTCACGTCTGCGTGGGCGGACAAGGCGGGAGGTCGCCGCTATTTTCTTAGATCATCCGGCAATTCTCTTAGTTGCCGAATGATTTCTCGCATTTGATTTTTTCCCGCGTCGCTCATGCGAACCCAAGTTTCAGGCAGGCCGCCAACGCTCATACTCCTGAGATAATATTCACGGAGCGTGGGATTTCGAATCCCGCGACGTTCGAAGTCATCGACGGCCCAACCGCTGTAGTTGCCGGTGAGCAGGTTTGCGATTTCGTCTGCTAGAGCGGCCGGTGTCGGATCCTTTCTCAACCGCACGCTCAACACCACAACTGCTATCCCTATCAGCACGAGTGCGAAGAGCCATTTGCCCTTGGGATACAGGACAACCGCCAGCAAGGGGCCCACAATCGACACCAGACAACCTAAGCCGGTGACAAATTTCAGAACTTTCTTGCCGTACTCATTCATGGTACTTAAAGATCGCTAGCTCTCCGGATGCAGCTTGATCTTCAAATCCGCGGCAATCTGTTTGCCGTGGAAGCGTCCGTTCTCGATGAAAATTTCATTGGTCTGCGACCCTGCCACAATTACGCCCGCCACATAGATTCCTTGCACATTGCTCTCCAGCGAGACCGGGTCGCAGAACGGCCGGCACTGCTCTTCGGAAAGTTCAATTCCCATGCTGCGCAGAAAATCGTAGTCCGGATGGTAACCAATCAAAGCCAGCACGAAATCGTTCTTCAGGCGAATCGGTCCGCGCGGTGTGACGATCACCACATGATCGACCCCAATTTCCTGAACCTGGCTATCGAAATAGGCTTCAATTTCTCCATTTTTTATACGATTTTCCAAGTCAGGCTTAATCCAATACTTCACATGATGATGGAGCCGTGATTCGCGATGCACCAGCGTCACGCGCGCCCCGTGGCGCCATAAATCCAGCGCTGCAATGGCCGCCGAATTCTTTCCCCCAATCACCAGCACGTCGCTGTCGTAGTAAGGATGTGGCTCGCCGTAATAGTGTGAAACCTTGGGCATCTCCTCGCCCGGCAAATTAAGCTGATTGGCCAAATCGTAGTATCCCGTCGAAACGATCACCTTGCGCGTGTGGTAGTCGTGCGGACGCCCGGCGCGGTCCGTGGCCGTGATGCTGAAGTCGCCATCTTCTCCCATCACGGTTTTTACCCACTCATATTGCCGAACATCGAGACGGTAGTGGTCGGCGACCTTGCGGTAATACTCGAGAGCTTCTTCCCGCGTCGGCTTCTGGTTGGCCGTGCTGAAAGGAATCTCGCCGATTTCGAGCAGTTCCGGCGTGGTAAAAAAGGACATCCCGGCCGGATAGTGAAAGAGCGAATTGACCAGGCATCCCTTATCAACCACGATTACCTTCAGGCCCACCTTCTGCGCCTCGATAGCGCAAGCCAATCCGGTCGGTCCGGCGCCAATCACCAGAACGTCGCAGCGCATCTCCGGCCGCGGCAAAGCCTGGGCCTTGGCCAGCGTTTCGATCTCTTCGTCAATCATAAAGTCGGGCATGGATTTTCCTGATCACGCCGTCCGGCCTTCACGCGCGTGGTACCGTCGGAAACCGATGATTCTAGCACGAGAGAATTACCCAGACTTTTACATCACGCCTCCATGTGCGCCAGCTCACTGTTCGAGCTCTGTTCCACGCTATAATCTCCGGTTACTTCATTCACTTCGTTCACCTTGGACCTCCTATGGCGACCTCCGTGGAATCTACGACGCACACTCGCATTGAATCCGACAGCATGGGCAAGATCGAAGTCCCGGCCAATGTTTACTGGGGAGCGCAAACGCAGCGCTCGCTGCTGCACTTCAACATTGGACGCGACACCATGCCACCGGAACTGATCCGCGCCTTCGGCACGCTGAAGAAAGCTTGCGCGCTGGTGAATCAGGACCTCGGCAAACTCCCGGCCGACAAGGCCAAGCTGATCGTGCAGGCCGCCGACGAAGTGATTGCGGGCAAGCTGAACGACCAGTTTCCGCTGCGCGTCTGGCAGACGGGCAGCGGCACCCAGACCAACATGAACGTCAACGAGGTCATCTCGAACCGCGCTATCGAAATCGCCGGCGGCGAGATGGGATCGAAGAAGCCGATTCATCCCAACGATCACGTGAACATGTCGCAATCGTCCAACGACACATTTCCTACGGCCATGCACATTGCCGCGGCCGACCGCGTGAAGAATGCGCTGATTCCGGCGATTCGAGAGGTGAGGGATGCGATCGCGGCCAAGGCGAACGAATTCAATGACGTGGTTAAAATCGGCCGCACCCACCTGCAAGACGCCGTGCCGCTCACCTTCGGCCAGGAGTTCGGCGGCTGGGCGGCGTTACTGGAGCGCGATATTAAGCGCCTGGAACAGGCTCTGGATGGCCTTTACGATCTTGCCATCGGAGGAACTGCAGTCGGCACGGGGCTGAATACGCATCCAGAATTTGCCGAGCGCGCCGCGAAGAAAATCGCTGAACTCACCGGACTTTCCTTCCGCTCCCACGGCAACAAGTTCGCCGCGCTTTCGGCCCACGATGAAATCGTCTTTGCCCAAGGCGCGATGGAAACGCTGGCCGCCTCTCTGATGAAAATTTCCAACGACATTCGGTGGCTGGCCTCGGGCCCGCGATGTGGCTTGGGCGAGCTTTCGATTCCCGAAAATGAGCCTGGATCCTCGATCATGCCGGGCAAGGTCAATCCCACGCAGTGCGAAGCCATGACCATGGTCTGCGTACAGGTTCACGGCGCAACGGCCGCGGTCGGAATGGCCGGGTCGCAGGGCAACTTCGAACTCAACGTCTACAAGCCGGTGATCATCTACAACTTTCTGCACTCGGTTACGCTGATCACCGACGCCTGCCACGGTTATGTCGAGTACATGATCAAGGGCATCGAAGTCGATCGCGCCAAGGTCGACTGGTATGTGAAGAACTCTCTGATGCTGGTAACTGCGCTGGCTCCGAAAGTGGGTTATGACAAGGCCGCCCAGATTGCTCATACGGCGCATGTCGACCACAGCAGCCTGCGCGAAGCCGCGTTGAAGCTGGGATATCTCACCGGCGAGGAATTTGATCAGCTAGTCCGCCCGGAGAAGATGACGCGGCCCTAGGAACGAGTTTACGGTTCGGGCATCACTTCATCGACCAGCGGCTTGAGTTCTAGACTCTTCTTCGGCGTGGTAGTAATCACCACCACGCTCACCAGCACCAGCACCGTCCCCAGTATCGTGCGCGCACCCAGTCCTTCCCCACCCAGAAAATATCCCACCAGCACCGCGACCACCGGATTCACATACGCGTACGTCCCCACCTTGGTTGGCGACTCGTGATGAATCAACCACACGTACGCGGTGAAGGCGACGATCGAACCGGCCACGATTAGGTAGGCCAGAGCGAGCCATGCATTCATAGACACCGCCTGCACATGGAAGCCTTTAAACTCTCCCAGCATCGCGGCGGTCAGCGTCAGAAGGATTCCCCCCGCCAGCATCTGCGCGCCTGAGCTCATGACTTTCGATTCAGGCAGCGGCAGCTTGCGCGTCAGAATGGACGCCACCGACCAACTGATCGCGCCCACGACCAGAGCAATGGCCCCGGAAGGATCGACCGCGCCCTCGCCCAAGCCCGCCGAGTGGCTGACCAGCACAGCTACGCCGGCGATGCCGACCAGGAGCGCCAATCCCAACCGGAGCGTCAACTGCTGGGTGCGGAGAAGCAAAATCTCAGCCAAGGCCATAAAGACCGGGATCGTCGCCATGATCACCGCCGTGATCCCGGAGGGCACGCGCTGCTCCGCCCAAAAGACCAAACCGTAGTCCACGGCGAAGAGCAACACCGCCGGCAGCATAATTGCGGCCCACTCGCGCCGTGTGGGTGCGGCGGTCCCGCGGGCGCGCATCCACGCATAGAGCACCGCTCCCGCAACGAAAAAGCGCATCCCGGCCATCAGGAACGGAGGAATCTCGCGCACGCCGATGCGGATGGCAAGATACGTCGAACCCCAAACAAAATAAATGATGGTGAACGCTATGAGCGTCTGCCATCGCCGCGGATGGGAGGTTTGTTTCATCCACAAATCCTGCGGGCCCGAATGCGGACGGAATAAAGGCCTGTTCTGCCTTAGATCACTGGCACTCGTCCGCGGAATTAGGTTTTCCTTATAAAAAGTTTTTATAGGAACCAGAGCCGGTCATCTGCTGCCTTTATTGGCGAAGAGCAGCTTTTTCGCATGGTTTGGATCACTTCTTCAGCAGGCTGGTGTGGCTGGCGACACACTGCCAGCGGCCCGCGATGTATACCCAGGTATCGGTGAAGCGGCCAAAGTGCTCGTAGGGCTTGCCCTGGTAGGTTCCTTTGGTGTGGTAGATGCCGACCACCACGGCGGAGTCGGCATACATGCTGACCTTGAGATCCTGAATGGTCACACTGCTGGGTTTGAACTGCGGGTCTTTGATGTCGGCGAGGAACTTGAGTTTGTCACTTACCTCGCCATCGTACTCGGTATTGACGAATTCCTCGCCAATCATCCCGTCCAGCGCGCGGGCATCGCGATTCACCTGTGCTTCATTCCACAGGTGTTCCATCACGATCAACTTGGTTTGTTGGGAATCATCCTTAATCCTTTGGGCAGTAGCATGCCCCAGCCCAGCGAGAGCCAACAGAAGAAAGCAGGATGTCGTACGAAATATGTTCTGGCAAAACATGACCTAGCTCGCCCACTTCATCCCCACGTGAAGTGGACGCTCAGGGAACCATAGCCGCGCGCATAAGGCGGATGCTACCTAAATGATGGGAAAAGCATTACGGTGGTCACGCGTGGGCCGGATGTCCCCGTCAATTTTCGCGAAGCTTCTTCAGCATGGCGACGGCATTGGCGCTATCCGGCTTGAGCTGAAGCGCCTTTTCATAATTTTGGATAGCCAATTCTTTCTGGCCGTCGTTCATATAAGCCTCGCCCAGACTGTCGTACACATTCGCCGACGCCGGATGCAACTCGACATTCTTTTGCAGGATGAGAATCGCGTCGGGCAGATGCTTGACCGCCATCAGTCGGTAGCCGAGATTGTTGAGAGCGTCTTCCGAGATCGCTCTAGCGGCCAGGTCGGAAGAAAACTGCTGCAACGCGGCAGCGGCGCCGTACTGCCGCGCCGCTTGAAGAAATCTAAAGCTAGGCGAATCGTAGTTGTCATATTTCACCCAGGAGAGAGCCGGCTGATCTCCGCCGTCAGCATCCGCGAGCACGGCCTTAATGATGGCAAGCCCGTTGGAACTGTTGGCGAACATGACCAAGCCGGATTTTGTCTTCGGCCTCACCAGCACATAGGCCTTGTACACGCCGTTGTCACCCCAATGCCAGAGCGCTTTGCCTTCCGCGGTCTCTTGAATCCCCCACCCCAGCCCCCAAAAAACCGACTTGGATAATTCTTTCGGCACGCGATCGGTGCAGTTCACGCATTCGGGATCGACCGCGATCTGCGGCCTTTCCATCTCCCGCAATGTGGACGCTTTCAGGCCTCTGCCAGCCAGCACGGCTTCGACAAACAGCGCATAGTCGTGGGTGGTTGTGTCCAGGCTGGCAGCGGCGTTGGCATCCTTGGCTTTGAAAAAGTCAACCGGCTCACCGTCGCTCTCGTGTCCTGCCGTGGCTGTTTTTTCATAGTCCGTTCGCCAAACATAACTGCTGCTGGTCATGCCGAGAGGCCCGAAGACTGCTTCCTGCATGTAGTCGTTCAGCGGTTTGCCGGTGATTTTCTCCACCGCTTTGGACAACAGCACTATGCCGGCGCCAGAGTAGCTGAATCTTTGTCCCGGCGCGAAATTGATCGTCAGCTTTTCCCCATCACGTGGCCAATTGGGAAATCCAGTGCGGTGGCTGAGCACGATCCGCGCCGTGATCTGCTGGAATCGCGGGTCGTCCACAATAAACTCTTTCGCCAGATACGGCGCCAGCGGCTCGTCGAGTTTCAGTTTGCCGGCGTCCACCAACTTGAGCACGCCGTAAGCAAAAACCGGTTTGCTCAGCGAGCCGACATTAAACACGGTAGCGTCGTCGACGGATTCATTTGTCTTTGTGCTTTTCATCCCGAAATTCTGCAGCCAGCAAGTTTTTCCGTTGCGGATGACAGCTATCGAGAGACCGGGGATTTCAGCTTCCTTCATCAGCGAAGGGATCTCTTTTTTCAGGGCAACGATCGATGGATCGGTTGCCGCGTCTTTTTTCGCGCCATTAAGCAAAGCGGGTGAAATGACGACGGCCAGCACCGCCAACACGAAGCGGGTAGAGAGGAATGAAGAATTCATGAATGGACTTTCGGTCTTAGGTCTCGGATCTAAGGTATTGGCCCGAGCATGCCGAACGCTATACACTAAGACCCTTTGCCGTGCAGGAATTCAGACGGACGGATCGGCGAAATGTGAGCGCAATTTCCGTTGCCCTCGACGCTAGAACGCCCAGCGCAGCAACGCAGCTCCCACCGTGAACCCCGCGCCCACCGACGCCATCAGCACCAGACTTCCCTTTTTCAGCTTGCCTTCTTCGATGGCGGTATTCATGGCCAGCGGAATGGTTCCGGCGGTGGTGTTGCCATACCGGTCGATATTGACGATCACGCTCTCGGGACGCAAGCCCAGGCGATCGGCCGTCGCCTGAATGATGCGCAGATTGGCCTGGTGCGGAATGAAGCAGTCAATGTCGGAGCCCTTGAGCCTGTTGCGTTCCAGCAGTTTCAGGCAAGCTTCCGTCTGTTTGCGGACGGCAAACTTGAAGACCTGCTGGCCATCCTGATGAACGTAATGCATCCTCTTGTCCACGGTTTCGCGCGTGGATGGATTCAAGCTTCCGCCGGCGGGCATCTTCAGGAAAGCTCCGCCAGAGCCGTCGATCTCATGTACGAAATCGATCAAGCCCACAGAATCGTCTTCCGCCGCCTCAAGAATCACTGCTCCGGCGCCATCGCCAAATATCACGCAAGTGGCGCGATCGGTGTAGTCGATGATCGAAGACATCACGTCCGCGCCAATCACCAGCACGCGCTTATGCGATCCCGAAGCGACGAACTGCGCCCCGGTCTGCACCGCATAAATAAATGCCGAGCACGCGCCGGAGAGATCGAATCCCCAAACTCCCTGCGCGCCTAATTTGTGTTGGACGAGACAGGCCGTCGAGGGAAAAAACATGTCGGGGGTGACCGTGCCCACGATAATGGCATCCACATCGTTGGGCGTAAGGCCGCGCTGCGCCAGCGCTTTTTTCGCAGCTTCGACCGCCAGATCGCTGGTGGCGACGCCTTTATCGACGAGATGACGTTCGCGAATGCCGACCCGGGCCATGATCCACTCATTGCTGGTATCGACCATCTTCTCGAGATCGGCGTTGGTAAGCAGGCGTGGCGGCACGTAGGTGCCCAGAGCGCTGATTTTCACTCTGGTTCTGCCGGGCTGAGGCGCGTTCGAATCGTTCAATGAAGGCTCCTATGAAATGGAACCAGCTATTCTGAACGATTGCGGTGCGAATGTCTAACGGCTCGCATCAGACCGAGACTTTCATGCAGCGAGGCGCTCTCTCTCGATCTGCATCCACTCGCGAACAAAATTCGGGCATCCCACGATGCCGAACTCGCGACCTTCCCCACCCATCAGATAAGCGAGGGCAACTCGATCAACCTCCTCGAGCCCAATCACGTCGAGCAGGGGCCATAACCCGCAATCGATCGCCGAGCCGACCAGCTGATCAAGATAAGAAAGATGACCTTTCGACAAACGACCGGAGACGCGAATGGTGACGGTTGGGGAGACCGGTTTCTCGGGAATGTTGTGCATGAGTGACTCGACCCCTTTTATGATGGCTCGATTAAAAAACCTTACTCCTGGAGACGAGTGAGCGAGGTATTTCTTGCGCAAAGAGTTGTAAAGCTTCGTAAAGCTTAGCGGGATGAGGGATAAAAAAATAAGCCAGGCACCGGGGACCCACTGCACACGCAAGAGCCCGTTACCGTTGCTTCCTTCCGGACCTGGCGGGGTTGGCGAGAGTACGTCGCGTGAGACCGATGCCTGACTGCAATCATTCTAGCAAACCCAGTCGCACATTCCGCGGCGCCCCAGGCGACAACCAACCGACGTACAACCGGCCATGTGACTTTCGGTGCAAGAATTTTGCGCCCAACCCTTCCCTTCCTAAGCGAACTGACGAACAATAGGATGACCCAAGGGAAGTTAACGTTAAATAGCAAACCTGTGCCCGAATCCCGCCCACAATTCGACGTGATCCCGCTGCACCAGGCCATCAATAAATACTTTGAGCTTTCGATTTATCTGCTGGTTCTGATTGGTTTCGGAACGCTCGCCAGCACCGGCGGGCTCGATCTGGCAACGATCATTCTGGTGGGGGCTGCGCTGGCCGTGCGCGGCTACCTGCTGGCAGAACGCCGTCGCGTCGTGATCTCCGACCGTTGGACCACTCCGCTGACGGTGATCTATTTCATTTTTTATGCGGTCGATTATTTTGTGCTCTCGCGCGGCTTTCTGAGGGCGACGGTGCATCTCGTGCTTTTCGCAGTGGTTGTGCGTAGCTTCTCCCTGCGCCGCGATCGCGACTACACCATGCTCGCGATTCTGGCGTTTCTCATGGTGCTTGCCTCCGCCGTGCTCACGGTGGATAGTGTTTTTCTTATCCTGTTCTCCGGGTTTGTGCTGCTGGCGGTAGCGACTTTCATCTTGATGGAGATGCGCCGCTCCGGCCGCGCCTCAAAGTTTCAGGCGCGACACTCCCATGACCCGCAGGAGCACCGGCATCTTGCCTTCTCGCTGGCGCGAGTCACTCCGGTCCTGGTGTTGATGATCCTGGTCGGCGCAGCCGCAGTTTTCTTTCTCCTGCCCCGCATGTCGGCTGGCTACCTCGGCGGCTACTCCTTCGGCACCGATCTTTCCACCGGCTTCAGCGATCATGTGCAGTTGGGCAGGATTGGCCAGATTCAGCAATCCGACGCGGTCGTGATGCACATCGAGATCAAAGGCGACCCTCGCGGCCTTTACGCGCTGCACTGGCGCGGCGTCGCATTAGCCAACTTCGACGGCAAAAGCTGGTCCAATCCCCGCGAGCAGATCGTGATCCCGCGCGAACCGGATGGAAATTTCCTCGTCCCTTACTTCAGTCAGGGAATCCCTCCCGCCTCCGTGGCAAGGTACGAGGCAGGGTTGGGTAAACCGAATCATCTCATTCATTACCGCGTGCTGATGGAGCCGATTGGCACGAATGTATTTTTTCTCGCTCCGTGGGCCCGGCGCGTGACCGGAGCATACGGCACATTGCAGATCGATGAAGGTGGCGGCGTTTCTGATCTCGATAGCCAGCGTTCGGTGAGCCTCTACGAAGCTGATTCAGATCTTGCGATGCCTTCGCCTGAGCAGCTAAGAGCGGCCAGCGCTCCTCTCCCGCCCTTCGCCTCGATCTATCTGCAACTGCCCCCAAAGCTCGATCCCCGCGTTCCGCAACTGGCCGAGCAGATCGCCGGTTCGGCCAACACGAACTATGACAAGGCGGCTACAGTCGAACGATATTTGCGTACCCACTACGGCTACACCTTGCAGTTACCGCGTACGGCGGTCGACGACCCGCTGGCAAATTTCCTCTTCGAGCGCAAGGCGGGACACTGCGAATATTTCGCGTCGTCGATGGCCGTCATGCTGCGTACTCTGCACATTCCCTCGCGCGTGGTCACCGGATTCGTTAGCGAGGAGTTCAACGACGTCACCGACAACTATGTTGTCCGAGCTCGAAACGCGCATGCCTGGGTGGAGGCCTACTTCTCCGGCTACGGTTGGATTACCTTCGATCCCACCCCGGGTGGAGGCACCAGTTCGCCGCAAGGCTGGGGACGGGCCATGCTTTACCTCGATGCTGCAGAATCATTCTGGCGCGAATGGGTTATCAGTTATGACGCCTCTCATCAAAGTATTCTCGGCCACACGATGCTCAATGGCACGCGCAGCTCTTTCGAGCAAGTTCGTCTGTGGGCGCGCGTGCGCTACGCGCGCTTGCTGAACTTGGCGCGCAAAGGCCAGCGCGGCGTGGAGCGATCTCCGCAACGTTGGTACGGCATCAGCTTTGTGATAGCTCTGGCGCTGCTCACTCTCGCCAACGCCGGGCGCATTGCTCGCATGATTCGTACCCGGCGGCTGCGCGTTCATCCCGAGCGCACGCCTGACGAGGCCGCCGCCATGTGGTACGAGCGCATGGCTCGATTCTTAGCGCGGCGCGGCATGAAGAAATCTCCCGCTCAAACACCCCAGGAATTTGTGCGCGTGATCGACGATCAGGAATTGCGCCAACGCGTCGGCCGCTTTACCGAAGCCTACGAATCGGCGCGCTTCGGAAACTCCCCAAAAGACGCCCAGCAGTTGCCCGAGTTGTACGAGGAAGTAGAAGCGGCCGGAAAGAAGTAACGATCCCAATAATCTGTCCCGGATTTACACGGATCTCCACGAATTGAAATCGAGCTTTGTTTTGTCCGTGAGACGTCCGCGTAGATCCGTGGCCGATCCTAATAAGCCAGCTCTAGAAGTGCCAGATCACGCCGCCGCCGACAAAGAAGTTATGCTGCCGGGTCTTGCCGGTATCGGCCAGGGGAAAGTTAGGCTCGCCGGACCAGAAATCCCGAACATCCAGGCGAAAGCCGAACCGGCTGAACCGGTGTTGAAAGGGATTTACATCCAATCCAAATCCGCCTTCCAGCACGCCCGAGGTCGTGTTGCTGCCCGGATTCGGGCCGGAGTAAATCAAGTTGCTATTCTCGCTGAACCGGGCGAACCCGCCGCCCACGCTCACCCATGGCGAAACCCCGGTCCCGGGAAAGAAATTGACGCGAAAGCCCGGGGTCACGAAAATCTGGCTGTAGCTCTTGGGCACCACATCGCCGCCCGAGTTCAGCTTCTCATCCAGATTGAAGGCCGCCGGCACTTCCGCCGAGATTGCATAAAGCGTATGGACGCGAAGAAACCGCGAATAATTGACTTCAAAAGTAAGACCGTTGCCGGAACGGATAAAAGGATTAATCGCGGGCTCGTTCGGACCCGAGAGCCCCTGGTCGCTGATGAACGTGCGGCCAATCAAGCCCGTCAGTTCATTCACATGGTCGATTCCTCGATCCTGGGCCGCCGCGGTGGCGCCCAGCATACACATCGTCACTGCCAGGACTGCGATAAGGGCCTGTTTCCCAGACATTTCCCCTCCAGGAGCGGGACTCAGATTGCTGCGATAATGTTCAGCCTAGCATGAAGATTGCGGTTTTTATCCCACAGGTACTGCCTTCCGTGGTGCCTAAGGTCACATGCCGGGAGTCGGGTTTCCGATCACGAGGGCCATAAAGCACACAAGGAAGGACTTCGGCCATTGGCTTCCTTCATGCAACTTCGCGTTCTTAGGGACGAATGCGGTTTCATGGGTGTGGCCAAGAAGCAGCGCGCACAAGTGTTAAAATAACTAGATTCCATGCCCTCGGGGAACCTCACTATCTCGCACAAAAATGCAAAACTCTCTGGCTCCGTTTTGGACGAGCCCGCTTCACCGCCCTCCCCGCAGAAGGTAAGCTTCGTCAGCCTGGGGTGTCCTAAGAACCTCGTCGACAGCGAAGTGATGATGGGCTTGCTCGCCCGGGCCGGCGCCGAACTCTCGCCCCGGGCCGAAGATGCCGATGTGATCGTGGTCAACACCTGTTCGTTCATCGAGAGCGCCCAACAGGAGTCGGTCGATGCGATCCTCGAAATGGCTGCGCACAAGACCTCGGGCCGCGCGAAAAAGCTCGTAGTCGCGGGCTGTCTGGTCGAGCGTTACCGAGATGAGATCCGCAAGCGCATCCCCGAAGTGGATGCGGTCGTCGGAACCGGGGAGTTGCAGAATATCCTGGCGGCGGCTGGTATAGCCCCGGTTCCAGCGGCGCCCAGCGATTCCCCGTTTGTGGTTTTGAATTCGCGAGCCGAAGGCGACGCTCGCGCCGCCCAGGGACGGTTCTCTCGCGGCCAATGGGAAGGCGCGCTGGACGACCTGCCCAACTATCTCTACGACGACGAGACCCCGCGCATTCTGGCCACGCCCAAGCATACGGCTTACATCAAGATCGCCGAGGGCTGTGACCATCCCTGCACCTTTTGCATTATTCCGCAGTTGCGCGGAAAGTTTCGGTCGCGCCGCTTCGAGTCGGTCATCGCCGAGGCCGAGCGCCTGGCGCAGATCGGCGTGCGCGAGATTACTTTAATCGGGCAGGACACAACCTGCTACGGCGAGGACTTTGGCCTGAAAGATGGCCTGGCGCTGCTGCTCGAGAAGCTTTCCAAAATTGAAGACCTGCGCTGGATTCGTTTCCTCTACGCCTACCCAAACAAGATCACGGGCAAGCTTTTGGAAACGATCTCATCTTCCGAGAAGATCTGCTCGTACATGGATGTGCCCTTGCAACACGCCTCGGCAACCGTGCTGAAGCGCATGAAGCGCGGGGGTGGTGCCGACGTCTTTTTGCGCTCAATTGAGAAGATGCGGCGCGTGATTCCGAACCTTACCCTGCGCACGTCGTTTATCGTAGGCTTCCCCGGCGAAACCGCGATGGAATTTGAAGAGCTGTGCGAATTCGTGCGCAAGGCGCAGTTCGATTGGATGGGAACTTTTTCCTATTCCGATCAAGAAGGCGCGGATGCTTTCGGCTTGGACAAAAAAATTTCTGAGCGTCAAATCGAACGCCGGCGCAAGCATCTGATGGCCATCCAGCAACGCATCAGCAAGAACAAAAAGAAAGCTCTGGTAGGGCAAGAATTCGACCTGCTGCTGGAAGGCGTCTCCGAAGAATCCGATTTGCTGATGGAAGGCCGCACCGCGATGCACGCGCCCGAAATCGATGGCAAAGTGTTCGTAAACGATTTTCCCGAAGAGATCGATCCACAGCCGGGTAATTTTTATCGCTGCCAGATCACCGAAGCGCACGATTATGATCTAGTAGCGAAGATTCTGTAGGAGTGCTGCCAGCAGAGAGACAAAGCAGTAAGAACGCCGAACGCCGTGTACAGTTACCGAGGAGAAACTGCATGAAGTGGCGAGCAGGGATTCTCTATAGCATTACGGGGCTTCTCGCTGGCTATGCTGCTTTTTCGATGATGATGCAAACAGTGAATGGCGGTCCTTGGTCCTGGTGGGGACCAGTAATGCTAGGGGCTGCTATTCTATTGATGGTCGCTGGCATTCGTCCGTTCGCCACTAGACTTGCTGTCGGCTGGTTGGTGGCAACCGCTGCGGCCACACCGCTTGCAATCTGCGCTGCATTTGGCACGTGGCCGCCTAGGTGCTGTTTTTTTGCGCTCTCGGTGGGGGCGTTCGCATTAATAATTTTCAAGGCTGACGTAACCGTTGGGCATGGCGATATTGCGGCGTTCTTAGCGAGTTTTCTGCTCGCCGCGTCATTGATTCCCGTTTCCGTCAATACTGTTCGTGCTTACCTCTCGCCCAATGTCGCAAACCCTAGCCTGGCTGTTCCCGCTCTGCTGCTTTTGCTTTTCTTTTGGGTGCTCATCATCGCCACGCTGCTGAGATCTGGAAGTACTGTTTTCCGGAGGCCGTCGGTTCGCTGACCGTGAAGCCATGCCTCGCAAGCCGACCTTGAAACTCCGCTGCCCCATCTGCAAGAAAGCAGTCAAGAACAGTGATGCCGACTTTCCTTTCTGCAGCGATCGCTGCCGCACCATCGACCTGGGCAAGTGGGCCAGCGGCGGCTACGTCATCAAGTCTCCAGTCACCGACGCCGAGGAACTGATCGCCGATAGCCCTCCTGAAGGCCGGGACGAAGAATCGTGAAAGATTCATCGGAGACCAATCGTGTTTCTGCCGCATCCAGCCCCGTCCCCCGCTGGGCCGGTCTTATCGCCACATTCTTCGGCATCGGACGCATCAAGCCCGGGCCGGGAACCTGGGCCTCGGCGGTGACCATGCTGCTCTGGGCCGCGTTAGCTTACACACTCGCTCCTTCGCTGCGCATGCCAGTTGTCATCGCCTTAGCGGCAATCGTCACGCTGATCGGCATCCCCGCCGCTACCCGAGTCGCCCGCGGCTACGGCATCAAAGATCCTCAGTTCGTCGTGATCGACGAAGTTGCCGGCCAACTGGTCGCTCTCATCGCCGTCCCTCTCGCGTGGAAATCTTTTCTCGCCGGCTTTATACTTTTTCGTGTCTTCGATATCATCAAGCCTCCCCCAGTGCGGCAATTGGAGGCGATTCCGGAAGGCGCGGGAATCGTTCTGGATGACGTTGCCGCCGGTCTCTACGCCTTTATTTCAATGCATCTCTTGTTGCACTTCGGACTTCTAAGATAGTGTTCTAAATATTGCGGGTCTTTTCCTCATGAGTTTTTCCGATCGTATCCTGGGCAAGAAAAACGTGAATGGAGCGCCGCACATCGAGTCGGTTTCTCCCGTGTTGGCGCTGGCGGGGGGCGAAATTCGCATTGCCGGCTCCGGCCTCCGCCCTCAGCCGTGGCAGCGTCCCCGCGTTCAGTTCGGGGATTTCGAGGGCGGCGTCGTCATCAGCTCCGATTCCTTCGTCGTGGCCCGTGTTCCCGAAGGCGCGACTTCCGGTCCAGTCGTGATTGCCGCCGATGGTCACACCAGCAACGCCGAGACGGTGAAAGTCGCCGTTCCCATCGCGGAAAATCTGCATCCCGTAACCAGCCCCGCGCTCGATGCCCAAGGCAATATCTACGCCACCTTCTCCGGCTCGCGCGGTCAGAAAGTTCCCGTCGCGATTTTTAAGATCGATACTAACTACGTCGTCAAGCCGTTTGTCGCCGAGATGATGAACGCGACAGCTATCGCCTTCGATCGCCAGGGACAGATGTATGTCTCCTCGCGCCACGACGGCGCGGTCTATCG
The DNA here is from genome assembly GCA_963818935.1 of uncultured Acidobacteriaceae bacterium. GTDB lineage: Bacteria > Acidobacteriota > Terriglobia > Terriglobales > Acidobacteriaceae > Sulfotelmatobacter. The sequence continues at coordinate 45,783 of CAWFUK010000054.1, read as the reverse complement.
CGTCGCCCAGAACGGAACCATGACCACCTATGCCGAAGGCATGGGCATCGCCACCGGAATTGCTTTCGACCGCAATCAAAATCTCTATGTCGGCGACCGCAGCGGCACCATTTTTAAAATCGGTCGCGACCAGCAGGTCTTCGTCTTTGCCACGCTGGAGCCGAGCGTCTCCGCCTACCACCTGGCTTTCGGTCCGCAAGGTGATCTCTTTGTGACCGGACCCACCACCTCCAGCTTCGATTGCGTGCACAGAATCGATCCCCAGGGATCCGTTCACAAGTTCTACCGCGGCCTGGGACGCCCGCAGGGCCTGGCTTTTGACGCGGCCGGAAATTTGTATGTAGCGGCGTCGCTCTCCGGCAAGCGCGGCATCGTGAAGATCACTCCCGAAGGCAACGCCAGCCTCGAAGTCGCAGGCCATGGCTTAGTGGGTTTGGCATTTGCCCCCGGACGTAGCGTCATTCTCGCCACCACCGACGCCGTGCATCACCTCGCCTGGAACATCCCCGGTCTGCCACTGCTGCCCGAGTAGCACCACTTGCCTCCTTGCACCCTGCAAAAACTTTCACCCTTGACAATGCGTCCAGCCGCCACAATAATCCCCTCTCTCGGCTCGCATTTTGTCTCCCCCGTAATCCGCAGCGAAGGGCTGCTTCGAACTCGCTGCGGACCTGAACCGTCACATGTGTGGAAACGTGTATCCCGCGGACGGCAACAAAGAACCCGCCGCCATAAGTATCATGCGGCGCAAAACCCGACAGGAGACAGTATGGGAAAAATCAGTTTCGGGACGACTTCCCTTATGGCGATTGCGTTTTCCATTGCAGCCACCATCAGTTCTTCAGCGCAAACCCTAACCACGCTGGTGAATTTCGATGGCGCCAACGGGATTCAAGGTGTCGCCGTCATCCAGGGGAAAGATGGAAATTTCTATGGCACAACCGCCGGTGGCGGCGCTAACGGCAACTATGGCACGGTCTTCAAGATGACTCCCGATGGGACGTTGACCACCCTTCACAGCTTCTGCTCTCAAACCAACTGCACCGATGGCTCCAATCCTTACGCTGGACTGGTGCAAGGCAGCAACGGCAACTTCTACGGAACAACCTACTATGGCGGAGCCAACTGCATCTATTCTCCTCCTTACGGCTGCGGAACGGCCTTCGAGATCACTTCGGATGGTAGGTTCAAAACGCTTTACAGTTTTTGCTCCCAACAAATTGATGGTGTCTGCGCCGACGGAATCTACCCCTATGCGGGGTTGATCCAGGGAACCGATGGCAACTTTTATGGGGCCGCTTCGGAAGGCGGAGGCAATAATTTCGACATAAGCTGCTTCTGTAACGGTGGAGGCACCCTCTTCAGAATGACTCCCAAGGGCAAGTTGACCACCCTCTACACATTTTGTAGTCAGCTCGACAGCACCGGCCAGTACTGTCTCGACGGAGCCGGTCCCGAAGGAACGCTGCTGCAAGCTTCCGATGGGAATTTCTACGGCACGGTGCGTGACGGAGGCAGGGGCACCGACGACAGCGGCGGCACCGTCTTTAAGCTCACTTCAGGGGGCAAGCTGACCACGCTTCACAATTTCTGCTCGGCTACCCAGTACTGTCACGACGGCTCCTACCCCTATGCCGGCCTCATTCAAGGCAGCGACGGCGATCTTTACGGAACCACAACCAGCGGCGGCTACGACAACGACTGGGGCACCGTTTTTAAGATCACAACCGCAGGAGCCTTGACTACGCTGCATAGCTTCCGCGGCGTCGACGGCGTAGCTCCCTACTATCCTCTCGTGCAAGCTACAAACGAAGACTTTTACGGAACAACGTCGAGCGGAGGCATATACCTTCAAAAAGGCACGTCCGTCGGCACTGTCTTTAAATTAACCTCGCAGGGCAGTCTCACCACCCTCTACAACTTCTGCACCCAAAGCGGTTGCACGAATGGCACATATCCCACCGGCCTGACGCAGGCCTCCGACGGCACCTTCTATGGAACCACTGCTGGTGACGCCGTTAACGACGGAACGGTCTACAGCTTGTCGGACTAACCTGGCTCGACCGATGGTGGCCATGCTGACAACTCTACGCGGTAGCGGCACAAAATACCAGGATCGCGGGCAACGGCTTGCAAATGCGAGCTGTTGCCCGCGATCGCGTTGTTTCCAGCTGATGGTCTAACAGGAGCAGCTCGCCTGCAGCAACCCCCTGCCTTTTCATTTACACTTCTACCCGTGAATGCCGAGATCATCGCGGTTGGCTCTGAACTGCTCACGCCCTTCCGCACCGATACCAATTCTCTGTATTTAACCGAGCAGATGAACCAGTTGGGCGTGGAGATTATTTTCAAGAGCATCGTCGGCGATGATCTCAAACGTCTGGTAGCAGCCGCGCAGCACGCGCTCTTTCGTTCGGAAATCGTAATTTTCACCGGCGGCCTCGGCCCCACCGAGGACGACCTTACCCGCGAGGCCGTAGCCGAAGCTCTAGGCGTTTCGTTACGCCGCAACGAAGAAATTCTCGCCGCCATCGAGCGCCGTTTCGCCGCCCGGGGATGGAAAATGTCCCCCAACAATGCCAAGCAGGCCGACGTCCTCGAAGGCGCCACCGTGCTTCCCAATCCCAACGGCACTGCGCCCGGACAATGGCTCAGCGGCAAATTCGACGGCCGCGAGCGTATCGTCACTTTGCTTCCCGGCCCTCCCCACGAAATGAAAGCTTTGTTCGAAGCCGAATGCCGCGAACGCCTGCGAACCAAGCTTCCCGTGGCGCACCTGGCCACTCGGGTCCTGAAGGTCGCCATGTTGGGCGAATCTCACGTGGACGCCCGCGTTGCGCCCATCTACAAGGGTTTCACCGATGTGCAGACCACAATCCTGGCGGGCGCAGGAGAGATCCAGCTGCACTTCACCTCGCGCGCCGCAACCCTGGAGGCGGCGCAGGCGCGAGTCGATGAAGCCGCCGACGCCGTCGAAGAAGAGCTCGATGACGCCGTGTATTCGCGCAACGGCGAGTCGCTCGAGCAGATCGTCGGCTACTGGCTGCAAATGCGCAATGCCACCCTCGCCGTGGCTGAATCCTGCACCGGAGGTCTGCTCGGTGAACGCATCACCTCGGTCAGCGGCAGCTCGCGTTATTTTTCCGGCGGCGCCATCGTCTATTCGAACGCGGCGAAGACCGAACTCGCGGGCGTCCCCGCCGACATGATCGAGCGCCATGGAGCCGTGAGCCGTGAAGTAGCGGCCGCGCTGGCTGAAGGGATCCGGTACCGCTGCGACTCCACGCTCGGAATCGGCATCACTGGCGTGGCCGGTCCCGCTGGAGGAAGCCCCGAGAAACCCGTGGGATTGGTCTTTCACGCGCTCGCCAGCGCCAGCGGCACGGAAGTGATCGAACGCAACTTTCCCGGAGACAGAAAACGCATCCGCTGGTTCGCCACCACCCTGGCACTGGATATGGTGCGGAAAAAGTTGATGTAGAAGCAGCTATCAGCTGTCAGCCCCCAGCTAGGCGCTAGCTTTAGGGGTCGACCAGGAACTGGCAAGGCTGAATGCAAGCTGTTAGCTGACGGCTGAAAGCTTGGACCCTATGCGCCTATTCGTTGCTCTCGATATCGACGACAATGTTCGCGAACGCATCACTCGCTTCCTCGACGGCGTGCACGGATTCGCGCCCGATGCTCGCTGGGTGCGTCCCGAATCGCTGCATATAACGTTGAAGTTCATTGGAGAAAAATCTGAAGAGAATGCCGAAAAAATCAGGCAGGCGCTGGCGTCCATTTCGGTCGGCGCATTCGAAGTGAACTTTCGCGGATATGGATTCTTTCCCGGCAACCGCGCCCCACGCGTATTCTGGGTTGGCATCGAAGGCGGAGCTGCACTGACTGTTCTGGCGACCGCAGTCGACCAAACGCTGGCGAAGCTCGACATCCCGAAAGAAGAACATACGTTCAGCCCACACCTGACGCTGGCGCGAGGCGGCGGAGGCTCGGGTTCGCCACGCTGGAAGAAAGGCGACGGCCCTAACCGCAGCTTTCAACGTTTGCAGGAAAAACTGACTGCTCTTCCCGCGCCGGAGTTTGGTACCATGACCGCCCGCGAGTTTTTCTTATACCAGAGCCAATTGTCGCCAGGGGGCTCCAAGTACACAAAGCTCGCGCGCTTTGTTTTGCAGTAGCATTTCACGCGCAACTTTTATACTTTGCCCACATTCTTCATTATCGCGGCCGTAAGTTACTTGCTGGGGTCAATCCCTTTCGGATATCTCCTGGTTAAAATCTTTCGCGGAGAAGACGTTCGGCAGAGTGGCAGCGGAAATATCGGCGCCACTAACGTTTCTCGCAAGTCGCCGCTGCTGGGGTCGTTGACCCTGATCCTCGATGCACTGAAAGGAAGCGCTGCCGTCGCGTTGGCATTTCACCTCTCGGGCGGAAACGTTATAGCCGTCAAGCCATACCAGGCGATGGCCGTAGCCGCGTTCTTCGCAGTCCTTGGCCACATGTTTCCTTTATGGCTAAAATTTCGTGGCGGCAAAGGAGTGGCTACGGGGCTGGGATCGTTTCTGATCATCGCTCCCAAAGCAGTGCTGGTAGCAGCCGTGATCTTTATTGCCGTAGTGCTGATCTTCCGCTACGTTTCGCTGGCGTCGATCATCGCGGTTGCGGCCTTCCCTTTGATCGCCTTCGAAATGCGCGCATACGGCGACCGCCCGATCGCCTTGGTGTTTATGTCCGGCACTTCCCTGCTCATCGTCGCCAGGCATCACGAAAATATCCGCCGCCTCTTGGCTGGCACTGAAAGCCGGGTGGGAGCCAAACGCGCATGAGCCAGATCGCCATCATCGGAGCCGGAGCCTGGGGCACCGCTCTGTCAATCATTCTCGGTCGCAAAGACGCGCACCAGATTCGCTTGTGGGCCCACGAAAAAGAAGTCATCGAATCCATCACCCTGCGCCACGTCAACGAAAAGTTTCTTCCCGGCCAAACGATTCCCGCCTGCGTCACGGCCTGCGGCGATCTCGGAGAAGCCATCGACGGAGCAGCGATTGTAATCAGCGTGATGCCCTCGCAACATTGCCGCCGCGTCTTTGAACAAATGCGTTCACACATCGGCCCGCAAACCATTCTGGTCAGCGCCACCAAGGGGCTGGAGGAAAACTCGCTGCTACGTATGACCGAAGTGATCGCGCAGGTGATGAAGCACGACAACCACGACGCCCCACGCGTCGGCGCCCTCAGTGGACCATCGTTTGCTCTGGAGGCAGCACGCGGAGATCCCACCGCAATCACTCTGGCCTCTCATGACTCGGCACTCGCCCGCACTGTGCAGCAGGAATTCAGCCACGCCAGCTTTCGCGTTTACACTAACGACGATCCCATCGGCGTCGAACTCGGCGGCGCGCTGAAAAATACCATCGCCATCGCTGCCGGCATTTGCGCGGGCCTCGAACTCGGGCATAACTCGATCGCGGCTCTCATCACCCGCGGCCTGGCAGAGATGACTCGCCTGGTCGTCGCCTGCGGCGGCAAGGCCGAAACCATGGCGGGACTCGCCGGACTCGGCGACCTGGTCCTCACCTGTACCGGAGGCCTCTCGCGCAATCGCAGTGTGGGCGTGGAACTGGGCCGAGGACGAAAGTTACCCGAGATTCTCGCCGGAATGCATGGCACCGTAGCCGAAGGAATTTTCACCACCACCGCGGCCGTTGGCTTGGCGCGAGCTCGCGGCGTCGAATTACCGATTGCCGAACAAATGCATGCGATTCTGCACTCCGGCAAATCTCCGCGCGAGGCTATCGCCGAACTCATGTCGCGAAGCAGCAAGAGCGAAACGCTCCGCCCATAGAAGTGGCTTCTGGAAGCCGGCTTCGGGCGTCTGGTTTCCGGAGGCGGGAAGGCTTTTTCTCGCCAAACCCGCGCCGGACGGCCATTCTCACTGGTACTTTGGTAATGACCACATCGCCGGTTTTCCCCTCAATACTGTTCCTCGCCCTTTAGAATTCATAGATAACCGTGAAAAAATAACCGTGAAAACCGCCGCTACTCCAATCGACGGCGCTTCTGAACCCTCCCCACAGAGCGACTCGTCCGCTGTCGCGCCCACGCCGGCTCGCGTACCCATTTTGTACGTGATTCTGGGCGTGCTTTTGCTCATCAGCATTGTCCCCATGTACTTCTACTCCGCGCAGGTGGAAGCCATCAACCGCGACCGTCTGAAGACCAACGAGATGCTGCTGCAGAACACCGTGACTCGTTCGCTGGCCGACGATCTCTCACAGCACGAGCGTTCCTTGCGCATGATGCTGTCCAATCTTTCTTCGGCGATCCAGGTCGCATCCGGCGGCGATATCGACAGCAAGAATGTGGAAGCGCCGGAGTTGCGCGCGTTACTCGAAAATTTCGTTTCCTCCTCCGATGACATAGCCTACGCGACTCTGCTGAACTCCGAGGCCAAAGGTATCAAGGCGGGTCGCATCGTTCCCGATGCGTTTCTGCAGCGCGAACTGCAATATGCCTATGACGCCGCCCGCGACGGCCGGGCCTACAACGGTCAGGCGCTCCGCGTGGGAGATGGCACATCCGCGCGCACAGTCGTTCTGGTGAGCAGCCCGGTCAGCTATGGTGGGCGCTTTCTGGGCATGCTGGGCGCGGTGGTTGACCTTCAATTCCTGATTAACCGCCTGCAGGAAGTCAGTGGCGGCGGGCTCATTCCTTATGTCGTCGATGCGCAAGGGCGGCTTGTGGCGTCGGGTCCCGCGCAATATGTCACCGGCCAGGACATGAAGAATCTGGAAATCGTCCGCAACTTTGTGGACGAAGGCAACAAGGGGCAACTGGCCGCGACCAAAGAGTTTGTCGTTCCCGACGGCAATAGGAACATCGAGATGCTGGGCACCTACAGCCCCGTCACCCCGCTCGATTGGGCCGTCGTGGTGCAAAAACCGCAACTGGAAGCGTATCGCGGCGTCCTCGAAATGCAGCGCAAAGCTCGCTTGCTGGCGCTGGCTGCCGTACTGCTTAGCATCCTGGTCAGTATTATTGCGGCGCGCAGGATCACCAATCCTCTGCAGATTCTTGCCGAGTCTGGCCGAGCTCTGGCGCGCGGTGACTTCTCGCAGCGCGTTCACGTGCGCAGCCGCACCGAAATCGGCGAACTGGCCGCCACCTTTAATACCATGTCGAAAGAACTGGAACGTTTCGTCGAAGACCTCAAGATGGCCGCAGAAGAGAATCGCGCACTCTTTCTAGGATCGATTCAGATGTTAGCCGGAGCCGTCGACGAAAAAGATCCTTACACGCGCGGCCACTCCGACCGTGTGACGCGCTACTCGCTCTTGATCGGCAAGGAATTAAATCTGCCCTCGCCTTTCCTCGAGACCTTGCAGATCTCCGCCCAGCTCCACGACGTCGGCAAAATCGGCATCGAAGACCATATCCTCAAAAAACCCGGCGCTCTCACTGCCGAAGAATTTGAGGTGATGAAGACCCACACCACAAAAGGCGCAAATATCTTGCGCCCGGTCACGCAGTTGGCGGAGATGCTTCCCGGCATTGAACTTCACCACGAAGCTCTCGACGGACGCGGCTACCCCTATGGCCTTAAAGGGGATCAGATTCCGCTGCTCGCACGCGTGATCGCGGTCGCCGATACCTTCGACGCGTTGACCACGAATCGCCCCTATCAGACCGCCCATACGCCGGAAGAAGCGTTGAAGATCATCGAAAATCTGGCCGACAAGCGCCTCGACCCAGAAGCCATAGCCGCGCTCATGGCGGTTTATGCCCGCGGCGAAATCCGCATCCAGCGCAGCATTGCGATCAAACGGGCGGCCGCCGCCGCTGAGTCTGCTGCGGTCGTAACAACCCAGCCGATTCCCCCTGCCGTCGTGCCGGAGCCACTCGCGCCACAAGACACCAACCTGGAACGAAGTCGCATCTAGCGTCCCTCTTGCAAACTGACCGGGAAGCGCACGACGTTCAGTCGTGCCGTCGATTTTTCCGAAAAGAGCCGGGCTTCAGCCCCAGACGGTCGGTCAATTCAACGATCCATTCCCCTCTGACCGCTATAATCAAGCTTCAGGATCTTTCATGATTCAAACTTTATTTGGCAGCACCGAAGAAGCAAAGAAGCCCGGCCTTTTCGAGCGCATGAAGCAGGCGGTCACGCGCACCCGCGAGAATCTCACCGAGCGCATCGAAGAAGTCGTCTGCTTTCGGAAAAGAAATCGACCGCGACACGCTCGACGACCTGGAAGCCACGCTGCATCGGCCGCCGATCTCGGCTCGACCACCACGCCAGGATGCTCGACAAGCTGCGCGAAAAAGTCGACCGCAAGCAGATCGACGACGTCGAGGAGCTGAAGCGAGTTCTGAAGGAAGAGCTGCGCGCGATTCTGACCTGCGGCGGAATACCCGCCCGTGCAACAGCGTCGACGGCGAGCCCGAAGTGATTCTCGTGGTCGGCGTAAACGGCACCGGCAAGACGACCACCATCGGCAAGCTGGCGCACAATCTGCGCGCGCAAGGCAAGAGCGTGCTGCTGTGCGCGGCAGACACATTCCGCGCCGCCGCCATCGAGCAGCTTGAAATCTGGGGCGACGCGCACCGGGACCGAAGTGATCAAGACCAAGCCGGGCGGCGATCCTTCGGCGGTGCTGTTTGACGCATTGCAGGCCGCGCGCGCCCGTAAAATCGACTACGTGATCGTCGACACCGCCGGCCGCCTGCACACCAAGGCGAACCTGATGTCGGAACTCGACAAGATGCGGCGAACCGCGCAGCGCATCATCGCCAGCGCGCCGCACGAAACCCTGCTGGTGATGGACGCGACCACCGGCCAGAACGGCTTGCAGCAGGCCACGCTGTTCACCGAATCCGCCGGCGTGACCGGCATCGTGCTCACCAAGCTCGACGGCACCGCCAAGGGCGGCATTGTAGTCGCGATTTCGCGCGAAATGGGCCTGCCCGTGCGCTACGTGGGTGTAGGCGAGAAGGTCGGCGATCTGCTGCCCTTCGATCCCAAAGAGTTTGTCGATTCGTTGTTCGAATAGGAGCGCGTATGCCGGATGCCGAGAAAGGCCGTTCGCGATTCAGAATCGTCCTCGATTTTCTACGCCGATTGTTGGGCAAGACACCGCCGCAAGCTCCGGGTGACCCTCACGCGTATCGAATGGCATCGTTACAACGCGGCCCGAGAGGCCGAAGCGGTGCGGCAGTCGCTGAACCGGAAGACGACTCCTATCGCGCCTTTCCACCTCGGCGTCAGTGATGCCCGACCACGCTACTGACCAGACGTTTCTGCACCGCGCGCTTGACCTGGCGCGCCAAGGGGTCGGATTAGCCTCGCCCAACCCCTATGTCGGCGCTGTGCTCGTCGATGCGCAGGGCAGCATCGTCGGCACGGGCGTTTACACCTACGATGGCGTGAAGCACGCTGAAATTCGTGCCCTCGAGGAAGCGGAAGACAGAGCTCGCGGCAGCACTCTCTACATCAATCTGGAGCCGCATGCTCACCAGGGCCGCACGCCTCCCTGCACCGATGCCCTGATTGCCGCCGGAGTTCGACGCGTGGTCGCATCCATGGTCGACCCGAATCCGAAAGTAAGCGGACAAGGCTTCAAACAACTGCGCGCCGCTGGTATCCAGGTTGAGGTTGGGCTACTGGAGGCAGAAGCTCGCCGTCTGAACGAAGCCTTTGCCCGCTACATTCGTCACGGCATTCCTCTGGTCACGCTTAAATCCGCGATGACTCTTGACGGCAAGATCGCGTCGGCGCGAACTGCGGCGGCGAAGAACGAGCCTGGAATCCCTGCCGGTGGATGGATCACCGGCGACGCCGCTCGTGCCCACGTCCAGCGGCAGCGCCACGAGAGCGATGCCATTCTGGTCGGCATCGGAACCGCTCTTGCCGATGATCCCCTGCTCACCGATCGCAGCGGCAATCCCCGGCGCCGTCCGCTGCTACGAGTAGTTCTGGATTCGCACCTTCGTCTGCCCGTGGATTCGCGAATCGTGCAAAGAGCTGATGACGGCGGGGGCCAAAGCGATCTGCTGGTCTTCTCTTCCTTGCCTGCAGATGGCAAGAAAAAGCGCGAACTCGAGTCGCGTGGCGTTCGCGTTGAAAACCTTCCAGCCGCATCCGACGGGCGTCTGAATTTTCCAGCGATCCTCCGTCGCCTGGGTAACCTTGAAATCACCAGCTTGATGATCGAGGGCGGATCAACCATCAACGGAGCCGCGCTCGCATCCGGCATCGTCGATAAAGTTTTCTTGTACTACGCTCCGACAATACTGGGGGAAGGATCGGTTCCATTCGCCTCACCATCCGGGAAATCCGAGCCACTGCGACCGACTCACATCCAAGTGCATCGTTTTGCGGACGACATTGCGGTCGAAGGATATTTACGCGATCCGTACAAAGACGAATAGCTTCGATCACGCGGGGACAGAGAACGCAAATCGATAAAAAGTCTTCTCTGTATCTCTGTGCCTCCGTAGTGGATTTATGATGTTGCGTTGCGTATAGGAGGTGTCTCATGTTCACCGGAATCGTTGAAGAAGTAGGAACTGTTACCCGCATCGAGCAGCGCGGCGAAAATCGCCGCGTCACCATCACTGCCAAACACGCGCCCAAGGAGCTGAAGACCGGCAACAGCGTCGCGGTTAGCGGAGTCTGCCTCACCGCCCTGGATATCAGGCCGGATTCCTTCTGCGCCGATCTTGCCCCCGAGACCTGGGTTCGCACGTCCTTTTCGCGCATGCATCAAGGCGCGAAGGTGAATCTCGAACTCCCCATGAAAGCCGACGGCCGCTTCGGTGGACACATCGTCCAAGGCCACGTGGATGGCGTGGGCAAGCTCATCCTGCTCGAACGCATCGCAGAATCCGAGAACTTCTGGCTTCAGATCGAAATGCCACGCGCCGTGGAAAAGTACACCGTTTATAAAGGTTCCATCTGCATCGAAGGCATCAGCCTGACGGTCGCGAAAATTGAGGATAAAACCTGCACCATCGCAATCATCCCGCACACCGTCGAGATGACGAACCTCAACTCGTTGAAGCCCGGCGATCCGGTAAATCTGGAAGCCGATCTCATTGCGAAATATGTCGAGAAGATGATGACTGGCGAACCCGCCCAGAGTTCCCTCACCGTGGAAGAGTTGGTGCGCCAGGGGTTTTAGGAACAAGTGGCCAACGTCTCGACCACGCCGCGTAGGCGGCGACTGACCTTCGCCCAGCGCTTCAGCGCTGCCGAAAGCTTGGAAAACGAAACCAACTCTCAGCGAGACGACACCAGAGTGCGCATTCAAACCTCCGACAATAACGCTCCTCCCTCCGCGAGTTCCGGCCTATGCAGTGACTGCCGGCATGGTCAGATCATCCGCTCGGATCGCGGCTCGACTTTCCTGCAGTGCAACCTCTCGTTCACCGACCCTCGTTTCGCGAAATATCCGCGGCTCCCAGTCCTGCAGTGCAGTGGTTATTCAAAGCGCGATTCCCCGCACTAATTGATTTAGCCGAACAGCTTCATCAATCCGCCGGCGGGCAAGTCTGAAGAGACGAAGCGCCCAGCTCTTATTCCCGCGGCGCGGGTCAAAGCTTCCGCAGCCATGTAGCCGCTGCGGACGGCGCCTTCCATCGTGGCGGGCCATCCCGTCGCCGTCCAATCTCCCGCGAGAAAGACTCGGGGCCATGCCGTGGTTTGTTGCGGACGATAGGCATCGATGCCAGGACGCGGCGAGAAGGTGGCGCGCACCTCTTTAATCACCGTCGACTTCACCAGATTCGCATCGCGAGCAGCCGGAAAGAACTCGCGCACTTCCTTCAGCGCGAGGTCAACGATTTCCGCGCGCGACTTATCGATCAGATCTTTCGAGGAACTGATCACAAGCTCCATATAGCTCCCTACGGGCTCGCCGTTCACACGCGTATCGTTGCTTCGCGTATCCAGCAGGCGCGACTTGTGGAACATCCACTGAATCGTTCGATCGAGCAGGACGGCATGGTCGAGATCGCTGACCTGGCGGTCGAACCAGAGATGAACTCCGGTGATGGGAGCAGATTCGAAGTGGCTGAGTTGATCGCGCAGCGGAGCAGACGCAGCACCTTCCGGCAACACACGGTCAACATTCTCAAACGGCAGCGCTAGGATCAGATAGTCGAACGCTTCTTCCCGCTCGCCGCTCTCGCTGGCTCGAATTCGCACGCGCTCAGGCTCCGGCGAGAATGTCTCGATTGAAGTGCGAAAGCGAATCTCGCCGCCGCGCGCGCGAATGTAATCTCCAGCGCGATTGTAAAGGTCCGTCAGCGGCATCGTCGGAACTCCCATATGCCGCGCCGGCTTAGACTTCATCGACTCTCGCACCACCTGTGCCGCATACGAAACTGAAATCAGATCGAGATCTTCGCTGAGCGCGCTGACCAGGATCGGCTTCCAGAATCGCTGGATCGCGTGCTCAGTTTGTCCGTGCTGCTCGCACCACTCTTGAAACGAGCGGCCTGTGTCCTTCGGCGTGGTGAGCGTAAGCGCGGCAATGGCTCGCGAGATCGCGATCTTGTCTTTCGCATCGAGAAACGGAAAACGCAAAAAAGACGGCGCAGTGTGCAGGGGCGCGGGCAGCGCGGACGCATGCATCAGGCTCATGCGGCCGCCCGGTTCGATGAAAGTCATCTCGTCGCACCAGCGGATCTTGTCATCGACGCCAATGCGCCGGTAGAACTCGACGAGGTTGGTGCACACGCGAAACAGCACGTGCTGGCAGTTATCCACCACCTCGCCAGTGCCGGGATGTTCGTACGAAGAAGCGCGTCCGCCCAGATAAGGACGCCGCTCCAGCACCGTCACCCGCACGCCGCTCTCGGCGAGAGCGCACGCGGCAGCCAGGCCGGCAAGGCCTCCGCCTGCGACCGCTACAGAAATTTGCTTACCAGGGGAACTCATTCAAGACGATAGTACGAGTTTAGCAGGAAGAATCGCGGATGAAATCCCGCCGAAACCGCTGAGCTCACGCAAATGGCTTCGCAATGGTCACCCGAAATATTCCTGGCCTGCCTTGGTAGTAACTGATTGATAACCCATTTGTTACAATCTTTCATCATGACTACCCAAGCCTTTGTCGATGTTCCTACGGCGATTGAAGAGATTCGCGCGGGACGGATGATTGTTGTTGTCGACGATGAGGACCGCGAGAATGAGGGCGACATCACGCTGGCCGCCGAGAAGGTTACGCCTGAGGCCATTAACTTTATGGCGAAACATGGGCGCGGGCTGGTATGCCTTGCGCTGACCGAGGAACGGCTGGAGCATTTGCGGCTGGGTCCGATGAGCGCGGAGAACACTTCGCAATATGGCACGGCTTTTTGCGAGGCGATTGACGCGCGCGTGGGAGTGACCACGGGGATCTCCGCGTATGACCGGGCGCGGACGATTCAGGTGGCGATCGATCCGGCGACCAAGGCGTCAGACCTGGCACGGCCGGGACACGTGTTTCCGCTGCGGGCGCGCAAAGGCGGCGTGCTGGTGCGGGCCGGACAGACGGAGGCTTCGGTCGATCTGGCGCGCCTCGCAGGGCTGATTCCAGCAGGCATCATTTGCGAAATCATGAAAGACGATGGCACCATGGCTCGCGTGCCCGACCTGATCGAGTTCTGCAACCAGCATGGCATGAAGATGCTGACCGTGGCGGAGTTGATCCGGTACCGGATGGCGCATGAACGCTACGTCCATCGCGTCGGCGAGGCGCTGGTGGATACGCGCTACGGCGAATTTCGCCTGATCGCATACGAGAGCGAGGTGGATGGAGGGGAGTCGCACGTTGCGCTGATTCGTGGCGACATTGAAAAGAGTGATACTCCGGTTTTGGTGCGCATGCACGCGCATTGTTTGATGGGCGACGTGTTCGGCGCGACCGGATGCGAGTGTCACGCGACTTTGCAAGGTTCGTTGCGACGCATTGCCGAAGAAGGGCGCGGCGCGTTGATCTATCTCCATCAAACGTCGAAGGGATTTTCTATCGACAAGGTTGGAGAGCGCGGGGCGCTGACTTTTCATCGTGGGCGCAAGCTGCCGTCATTACTCGAAGGCGAAAAGCAGACGCAGCGCGAGATTGGAATCGGGGCGCAGATTCTTTCGGATTTAACTCTGAATCGAATCCGGTTGCTGACGAATAAGCCGAAGCGCGTAGCGGCGCTGGAAGGATTTGGAATTGAGATTGTGGATCAGGTTCCGGTGGAGTTGGGCGGATTGAAGACGAAACTGTAGATACCTTCTAGGGCATACAATCCACGGAAAACCCAAGCGATCATTGAAAAAAACGCAGCGGTAGAAATGACGTCGCAAGCACGCTGCGACGTGCACTAGAACGGTTTGCGCACCACTACTTCGCTGTCGCGAATAAAAAACTGTGCCGAGCAATGCTCCGAGCCGCAGATTACCGGCACCAGGCCGTTAATCTGTCGGCGCGTGATCAGACCCAGCATGCCGCAGGAAGGACACGCCAGCACGGCCCAATACGGATCTTCCTTTTCGCCGACTTCGCCGGCATTTTCGAGGACAAAGATGGTTCCGGGTTGCATCTGCTCCGGGATCCACTCGTTCAAGAGATCCAGTTCTCCGACCATACCGTTCCTCCTCGTGGGGCTGCGGTTACTGCCGTGTTCACTCTAAAAACGGACACTCGCTAAAACCTTGGCCTACGACACTTTTCTAGCACGCCGGCGCGCTGTGGACGATGTTACGGAGGTACTCACCTTCCGCGCGATCACGTCGGCCCGCACCTGGCGCACCGTATCGCTGAGGCAGATGCCCAGGATCGGCTGCCGCGAACTCTTCAGAATGTCGACAATCTGCTTGGCCGAGGTTTCAAGATAAAGGCGCTTTCCGTCCGTCAGGAGGTGAACGTCCGAATTGCTGTCGACGATTTCGGCCAGTCCCGTGCCCAGTTCGGCCTGCAGGAAGCGCATGACCTTGCGCACGCCTTGCAGGGGGAAACCTTTGCGCCGGAGCTCGCTGATTACGGCGATCTCAGTGAGATTCTGCATCGAATATTGGCGGCGATGGCCGACTCGTGCGGGCCTGACCACGCCGCGCTCGTCCCACCATTGGAGCTGGCGGGCAGTGATGCCGGTGAGCGCGATGACCTCTTGCGATGAAAACTGGTCAGACATAAATCCCTTTACATGTTTGAAACAATTCCCGCCTCGAATGTTTCCCACATTCTAGATGTGAGCGGGCAGGAGTCAATAAGAGATTCGGAGGAAAAGGGTTAACTAGAAGAATGCCGGGGGGATTTGCAATTTCCGGATTTAGAATTGCGGAATTTAAGAACCGCCGCCTACGAAGTGAACGATTTCCAGGCGGTCTCCGTCTTTTAGGGGCGTTTGGGGCCAGCGGTCGCGGGGGGCGATGTCGCGGTTGAGTTCTACGGCTACGCGATCGGACTTCATGCCCAGGACTTCGATCAGATCGGCGAGGGTAGGTGGAGCGTTGGGGAAATCGCGCTCGTCTCCGTTGATGTGAAGTTTCATAGGAAATTAGATCGTATCATTTTGGATCGATTGAGGACTGCCTGTCGATTCGCCAGAGAAAAAAGCCCCGCATTTCTGCGGAGCTGGTTGAGATCAGAAAATGAATTCCTACTTCCCGGTTCCAGTCAGGCTGACGGTTTGCGGGCTGTTGTTGGCGCTGTCGTTGATGTTCATGGTCGCCGTGCGTGTGCCGGTGGCCTGCGGAGTAAATGTCACCGAGATCGTGCACTTGGCTTTGCTGGCGACACTGCTGCCGCAGGTGTTGGTCTCAGCAAAATCGCCTGGATCAGTTCCCGTGAATGTAACGTCTGTGAAGCTGAGGGCAGTGGGCAGTTCATTGGTTAAGGTTACCTTCTTAGCCGCACTCGTTGTGCCCACAGTGGTTGAGGCAAAGGTAAGCGTGGTGGGAGTCCAGCTCACTTGAGCCTCGCCCGTTCCGGTCAGCGATACCGTCTGCGGGCTGCTCAGCGCGCTGTCAGTCAGGGTTAGCACGCCCGTGCGCGAACCTGTAGCCGACGGTGTGAAGGTAACGCTCACCGTGCACGACTTTCCCGGAGCGATCGATCCCGCGCAGGTATTGGTCTGCGCAAAATCGCCGCCATTGGTCCCGGAGATCACGATGCTGGTGAACGTCAGCGCGTAGGTCTTTCCCGTGTTCTTCACCGTCACGATTTTGGCCGCGCTGGTGGTGTCAATCGCCTGGATGGCAAACGTCAAGCTGGCGGGCGTTACCGTTGCGGTGGTCGCCGGCGTGGTTCCCGTTCCGCTGAGGTAAACCACCTGCGGACTGTTGGCTGCATTGTCGCTGATCAGAAGCGCGCCTTCGAGCAGCCCCGTTTCAGTCGGCGAAAAGTAAACCGTGATGGTGCAGTTCGCCCCTGCGGGAATGCTTAATCCGCACGTGTTGCCCTGCGTGTAGTTGGTGGTCGCTTCAATCGTGCTAAAGCTGAGCGTCTGACCGGTATCGTTCGTGAGGAGCACGGCCTGGCCCGCGCTCGTTGTACCTACCAGCTGATCGCCAAAGCTAAGGCTGGTAGGCGACACGCTCACCGCGGCAACATACACCTGTTGGCTGAGTACTGAAGAGGTGCTCCCGAAATTGTTCGCATCTCCGCTATAGCTGGCGGTGATGCTGTGCGTCCCGGCCGCAAGGGTTTGCGTGAAGAAAACCGCCTGCCCGTTCGTTCCCACCGAAGCGCTGCCCAGATTCGTGGTCCCGTCAAAGAACGTTACTGTTCCCGTGGACGTTCCAGTGCCTGGGTAATTCTCGGTTGTGGTTGCGGTGAACTGAATCCACTGTCCCACGTCGGCCGGGTTCGGATCTGAGCTCAGCGTTGTGGTCGTGGTGGCGGGAACTACTGCGAACATGTACCTGTTTTTGAAGCCAATTAACTGTTGCTCCATACCTGTCGAGTTGGAATCCTGACCATCGGTAGCAAAAGCATAAAGATAGTGAATGCCCAGCGGCACGCCGGTTAAGGTTGCGCCGAAATACGGCGCTACTCCCGAGGCGCGCAGCCATGGGCCTTCAAAGCCGTCCAGTTGATACCACACCGCCTGCGGCGGCGGAGCCGTCGGGCTGAACGAACTGCTGGCCGTGAAATCGAATGTAATCGGACCCTGCACCGTCTGATTGTTGGGAAGCGTTGAAATAGTGGTCGTCAGCGGGTTTGAATACACTTCCTGTTCCAGGATGATGCTGAGGCTGTTGCTCTCGACACTGTAATTCACCACGTAAATGTGGTCGGGAAGCATCGGATCGATCGCCATCAAGTAAGCATCCTGTCCCACGGTTACGGTTTCAGTTCCATTGCTCGCGCCGTCGATCACCGTGACGGTGCCGCTGACTTCGTTGGAGACATAAATCTTGTTGCTCAGCGGATTTACCAGTACCGCGCCGGGAAAGCTTCCTACGGGGATGGTTTGGGTCGCATTGGTAACTCCGTTGATGATAGAAACTGTGCTGTCCTCCCAGTTCACCACGTAAACCATGTTGGTTAACTGGTTCACGGCCACCGCGCTGGGATATTTCCCAACGGTAATGGTCTGGGTAGCGTAGGTAGCCCCATTGATCACCGTAACCGTTCCGGCGAAGACATTGGCGACGTAGATCATGTTGGTGACCGGGTTTACCGCCAACGCGCCGGGCCCGTAACCAGCCGATATCGTTTGCGTCGTATTGGTGAGGCCATCAATCACCGTCACAGTGAAGTTGTTCCCGTTGGCGACAAAGATTTTGTTCGTTACCGGATTCACGGCTACGGCTACGGGATAAATTCCGGTCGGCACAGTCTGCGTCGCATTTGTCGCGCCATTGATCACGGTGACGTTATTGCTCTGGCAATTCGCCACATAGATCATGTTGGTTAATGGATTGATATCGAGCGCGATGGGGCCAGAGCCTACGTTCACTTCCTGCGTCGCGTTAGTTTCCCCATTGATCACCGTCATCGTGCTGGGGTTTCCCCCGTTGTAGTTGGGGACATAAATCGTGTTCGTCAACGGATTCACCGCAACCGCGTAGGGGGTTGTACCCGCAGGCACAGTCTGGGTGGTCAACGTGGTGGCGTTGATTACGGTGACGTTGTTGCTATCCTGGTTCGGCACGTAGATTGTGGAGGTCGCGGGATTCACCGCAACTCCGTAGGGAACCGAACCGGTGGCGACAGTCTGAGTCGTATTGGTCGCGCCATCGACCACGGTGACGTTGTTGCCTCCGGCGCCGGAGTTGGCAACGTAGGCTCTGTTGGTCGAGATGCTGACGGCGATAGCATAGGGATAGCTTTGAAAGACGGCCGGAGTGTTGATGGTGGTGTTGGTCACGCCGTCAATCACGGTGACGTTGCCGCCGCCGTAATTGGCGACGTAAATTTTATTGGTCAATATGTTTACGGTTACCGCGTAGGGTTCCACACCGCTGGCTACGGCTTGAGTTGCATTGGTCGCGCCATTGATCACCGTGACTGTGTCGCCCGTGTAATCCGCAACGTAGATCGTATTGGTCACGGGGTTCACCGCTACCGCCGAGGGACCTCCTCCAACGGATATGGTTTGGGTGGTATTGGTCGCGCCGTTAATCACAGTGACATTGTTGCTGTCGGCATTTGCCACGTAGATCGTATTGGTCACGGGATTCACGGCTAGCGCGAAAGGATCTGTTCCCGCGGATATGGTTTGGGTCGCGTTGGTCGCGCCATTAATTACGGTGACATTGTTGCTGTCGGCATTTGCCACGTAGATCGTATTGGTCACAGGGTTCGCAGCCACCGCGACGGGGAATGACCCCACTGGTACAGTCTGGGTGGCATTGGTCGCGCCATTAATCACAGTGACACTGTTACTGTCGGCATTTGCCACGTAGATCGTATTGGTCACAGGGTTAGCAGCCACCGCGACGGGAAAGCTGCCGGCGCTGACTGTCGTAGTCGCGTTGGTTGTGCCGTTGATGACGGTGACGCTGCCGCCGCCTGTATTGGCCACGTAGATTTCGTTGGTCAGGGTATTAACCGCTACGGCTGAAGGGCCGACTCCGACCGGAACCGTGGTGGTTGCATTCGTCAGCCCGTTGATTACCGTGACCGTGTTACTCGCTCGGTTGGCGACATAGATTGTGTTGGTCTCTTGGTTTATGGCCACCGCCCAGGGCTCCGTTCCAGCGGGTACGGTGCCGAGCACCGTCTGACTCTCCGCAAAGGCGGAGATCAGCATAACGAACGACAGTACAACAAGAAGTTTTTGCGACTGCGAATGAGTACGCATGATCGTCTCCTTTTCGCCTGTTCGATGGGCTTGGGGGGAAGGGACTTTTCGGGAAGCAATTGTTGGACGGCTACGGGGACAGCACGTCGTGTGCTTCCTACAGCCCGATGAACCCAGAGATCAGAGCGTTCGCCTCAGGGCAGGGTCGCGTTCCAATTCAGGAAAGTGCTCTTATAGAGAGGCCCGCCGACTATAGCGCAATGGCGGGCAAAAGTCGGTGACCCGAGTCACCTGGCGATGTGCAAGCGTGGCAGCACGCATGAGTGCGTGCCCTGATACGAATCGATCGGGGCTTGACTTATCCGAGCCGCCTTCAGGGCTACTGCTGATACTCCCAAAGATCGCTTAAGCTGCCTTCGGCGCCGCTTACGGCCAGACCATAGCCGCCGAAGAGCCACAGGTTGCCGGACTTGTCGGTCCAGGTTTGCGCCAGTTGCCGCGAGCCCGGAAGATTGGTATTGGCAGCTTTGCCCAGCGTGCCGTAGTCGCCCCAGACGCCGGTGGATTGCGAGCCGTTGATCCAGGTCCATTCGCCGGCGCTGTATTTCCAAAGATCAGTGAGCAAGCGATCGCCCTCCTGCACTCCGCCAAACATCCAGAAATTTCCGGAGAGATCGAGCCAGCCCGCGGAGTACTCGCGCGATCCGGGAACGTTCGCTGAACTCGGCTCGCCTTCAATGCCGTACGAGGCAGGTTGATTGATCACGTTGGCACCATTCACCCAGGTCCATTGGCCGGCGCTGTACTCCCACAGATCGTTGAGGTAACCGTAGTTCCCCGCGGAATCGATGCCGTTCCCAGCGAAGACCCAGAAATTCCCGGAGGAATCGATCCATCCGTTCTGCCCCTCGCGCGCGCCGGGAACGCTGCCTGTGCCGCTGTAAGTTCCTGTCTGCTGGATGATGTTCGAGCCGCTGACCCACGTCCATTGGCCGCCACTGTATTTCCACAGATCGTTAATGGGGCCCTGGCTGGCTTGCGAGTCGATAGCGACTCCGCCGAAGAGCCAGAAGGTTCCAGAGGAATCCACGGCTCCGGAAGCGGAATAGCGCGCGCCTGGGATGTTGCTGGAAGAACCCTGGCCCAGCGTGCCGTAGGTTCCCGACTGCCCGTTCACATTGGAGCCGCCTTGCCAGATCCATTCGCCGCCCGTAATGGTGTACTCCCAAAGATCATTGAGAGCGCCGTAATCTCCGAGGGAGTCGGCGCCATAGCCGCCGAAGATCCAGAAGTTGCCGGAGGAATCTTTCCAACTTACGGCGTAAGCGCGAGCCCCCGGCTGGTTGGTTCCGGCCGGCACGCCCAGAGTGCCGTACACTCCCGCCTGATCCTCGGCGTTCGAGCCGTTCACCCAGGTCCATTCGCCGCCGCTGTACTTCCAGAGATCGTCGATGAAATTGACGTCGCCATTGATGTCATAAGCGAAGCCGCCGAACATCCAGAGATTGCCCGAGGAGTCGGTCCAAGTATTGGCGCCATAGCGCGCTCCGGGAGCGTTGCTTGGGCTGGCTTTGCCCTTCGTGCCGTAGACGCCCGACTGATCCGTGGTGTCTGCGCCGCTCTGCCAGGTGAACTCGTTGATGGAGCAAGTGACGGTTACGGTGACGTTGGAGTTTGCCGTCCCGCTGGGATTGGATACCGTGCAACTCTGGCCGGAAGGCTGCGTCAGGATGGTGACATCGTAGGAACCGCCAGGAGGAATCGTGGTGGTGAACGCGTACGTTCCATTACTCGGAATCGACAGGTTGCTCCCACCGTTATCCTGCAACACCAAACCGGTTCCCGTCAGTCCGGACACTGTGGCGCTGATCGTGTAAGTGATGGCCACGCAGGTGACTGTCACAGTAACGTTCGAGTTCGCGGTTCCAGTCGGACTCGTTACCGTGCAAGTTTGCCCGGTGGGCTGAGTGAGAACCGTGACGTCGTAGGTTCCACCGGCGTTGATCTGCGTGGAGAACGTGTAAGTTCCATTGCTGGGAATCGACAGATTGCTCCCGCCGTTATCCTGCAGGACAAGGCCCGTGCCCGTCAGCCCCGTCACTGACGCACTGATCGTGTAAGTGATGGCCACGCAGGTGACTGTCACAGTAACGTTCGAGTTCGCGGTTCCAGTCGGATTCGTTACCGTGCAGGTTTGCCCGGTGGGTTGCGTGAGAACCGTAACGTCGTAGGTTCCACCGGCGTTGATCTGCGTGGAGAACGTGTAAGTTCCGTTGCTCGGAATCGACAGATTGCTCCCGCCATTATCCTGCAGCACCAATCCCGTTCCCGTCAGGCCAGTCACTGACGCACTGATCGTGTAAGTGATGGCCACGCAGGTGACTGTCACAGTAACGTTCGAGTTCGCGGTTCCAGTCGGACTCGTTACCGTGCAAGTTTGCCCGGTGGGCTGAGTGAGAACCGTGACGTCGTAGGTTCCACCGGCGTTGATCTGCATGGAGAACGTGTAAGTTCCATTGCTGGGAATCGACAGATTGCTCCCGCCGTTGTCCTGCAGGACGAGGCCTGTTCCCGTCAGCCCAGAAACCGCCGCGCTGATGGAATAGCCGGGGGCACTACAAGTCACCGTCACGGTCACGTCAGATTCAATGGTTCCGGTGGGATTGGCTACGGTGCAAGTTTCCCCGGTTGGCTGCGTATACACAGTGACGTCGTAGGTTTTGCCGGCTTTATAGCGCGAAGAAAACGTAAAAGTTCCATTGCCGGAAATCGTAAGTTTGTCTTCACCATTATTCTTCAACGTCAGCCCCTGCTTGGTGCCCGTTAGCCCCGACACCGCCGCGCTGATGGAATAGGTCGCCACGCACGTCACCGTCACCGTGACATTCGAATTCGCGGTTCCTTTATGTTTTGCTACAGTGCAGGTTTGATCGCTTGGTTGCGTTAGCACCGTAACATCGTAGCTCCCACCGGCGGGAATCTCTGTGGAGAACGCATACGTTCCATTGCTGGGAATGGACAAATTACTGCCGCCATTATCCTGCAATACCATCCCGCTTCCCGTCAGCCCCGACACCGCCGCGCTGATGGTGTAGTCAACGGTCGGATCGTTCAACTGAGCGCTGTTCTCCGGGGAGGTTGATGCAGCCTCATCTTGTACCCCATTCATTTGTCCGTAGGCAGAACAGCAAAGTGACGCGCATAGCAGCAAGTAGAACATCCAAGACTTCATGACCTACCCCAGTCTCGAGGCGACAATTCGCGAGCCGAACCCCTGAGGGGAGATAGTTTATCGCGTGCTTAATTTTTAAACAGCCGGAAGAAAGACTCCGACACGAATGTGCCGGGAGGCATGGCACGAAAGTGGTGTAAGGAAATTCGAGGCTACTCCCCTTTGCGAATGGCAAATTTGCGAGTCACGGTGCGGCCTTCGTGATTGGCCTGAACCATGATGAAGGAATCGGGTAACGCAAATTCTTCCACTTCGATGGAGATCTCAGCATTGCCGGCGGAATCAGTTATGGCCTGCACATAGAAAGGAGCGGCGTCGGCGCGACTGAAGCGCAACGTCAAGCGGGCGGCGGCAAGTGGGATCTCCGCTTCGGTCACTCGCAGTTGCATGAGCAACTTCTGGTTGGCGTGGACTGACGATGCGTTCTGCCACTGCAAGTCGAGTTGCTTGATGGCGGCAAGCGTCTCTGCTTCGGCGCGATCGAGAACACTTTCCAACCTGCCTTCGCGAATGGCGTCGAGCACGAGGCGATGCTGCTCGCGGAGTTGCTGTTCTTTTTGCGGGTCGCCGAGTTCGGTCTGCGCCGCGGCGTAGGATACCGCGCGCTTCCCCATGCAACGTCCGCGCACGAAGACCTGGGTCTGCAGCAGTTTTTCGCTCTCGCGTGCTTCGCTCTGCACGTGGTAAATGGTGTCGCCGTGTTTTACGTCCGTATTAAAGCCGAAGATCATAAAGGATTATGTGCTCGGGTTATCGAGCCATTGGAAAGCCGATCTTGATTTTCAATCGCCCCATGGCTCAATCGCTCAATTGCTAAATTGTTGTCGCTTCCCTTGACGCTGCCGCGTGGCAACACGTAATCTAAAATGTTTCATTCAGTACTGGCGCGAATTATATATAGCTCCTCCTATGCCCGACAATTACTTTGAAAGCTACCTGCCGTTTCTGATTCACATTCTACTGGCGGGCGCGATTGCGACTGCAATTATCACGCTTTCATGGCTGCTCGGGCAGCGCAAACCGACACGGGCCAAAATGATGCCTTATGAATCGGGCATGACTCCCGTCGGCGACGCGCGCGGGCGCTTCTCCGTGAAGTTCTACCTCGTGGCCATGCTCTTCATCCTGTTCGACGTGGAAGCGGTCTTCCTCTATCCCTGGGCGGTCATTCTCAAGCAGTTCAAGGCGCAGGGGGAAGGCCTTTTCGGACTGGCCGAGATGTTCGTTTACATCGCCATCGTTCTCATCGGCTTCTTTTATATATGGAAAAAGGGCGTGCTGGACTGGGGCCCTGAACCACGCGCGGCGCAGCGAGGAGAACGATAGTGGCCATCATCCCCGCCATTACTGATCTTGAGCAACTGAAAAACCATCCTGCGGTGGCCCGCTTGCTGGCATGGAATCCAGCCTCCGTTGCTAGCGTGAAGTTTGACCGCGAAGAAATGACGATCTGGGTGGGGCGCGAGTATCTGCGCGAGGCTTGCGCTTTGCTGCGCGACGATGCAGACTGCGCCTACAACTACCTTTCCGATATCACCTGTGTGGACTGGTATCCCGCCGAGCCGCGCTTTGAAGTGGTCTACCATCTGCTTTCGATTTCAAAAAAGGAGCGCGTGCGGCTGAAGGTGCGGCTCGACAGCGCTGCCCCGGTGGTGGACTCGCTCACCCCGGTCTGGCCGGGCGCGAATTATTTCGAGCGCGAAGTTTTCGATTTGTTCGGAATTCGCTTTAGCGGGCATCCTTACCTCGTGCGGCTTTTGATGCCCGAGAACTGGGAAGGCCATCCCCTGCGCAAAGATTATCCGGTGGAGGGTTACCGCTAGTGGCCCACCTTTCCCCGACGCCAGTGCTCGAACCCAATCAGGATCGAACCATGATCCTGAACATGGGGCCGCAGCATCCCTCGACCCACGGCGTGCTCCGCGTGCTGCTGGAGATCGACGGCGAAACCGTCGTCCGCCTCATGCCGGATATTGGCTTCCTGCACACGGGCATCGAGAAAACCTGCGAAGCCAAGTTCTACCAGCAGGTCGTGCCGCTCACCGATCGCATCGACTATCTCTGCCCCATGACCAACAATCTGACCTATGTGCTGGCCGTGGAAAAGCTGCTGGGGCTGGAGATTCCTGCCAAGGCGCAGTGGATGCGCGTATTGATGAACGAATTGACGCGCATGAATTCACATCTGGTGTGGCTGGGAACGCACGCGCTCGATATTGGCGCGATGACCGTGTTTCTGTATTGCTTCCGCGAGCGCGAAGAGATTTTGAAGATGTTTGAGGCAATCAGCGGGCAGCGCATGATGACCTCGTACTTTCGCGTGGGCGGCGTTGCGCTGGAGCCTCCGCTGGGCTTCTTCGATCGCGTGCGCGACTTCGCCAATCGATTCCCCGCGCGCGTGGATGAGTACGAGAATCTGCTGACGGGAAATCCGATCTTCGGCATGCGCACCAAGGGCGTGGCTCGAATGACGGCCGAGGATGCGATTGCCCTGGGTGCGAGTGGTCCGACACTGCGCGGCAGTGGCGTTGACATCGACTTGCGCCGCGATATGCCGTACTCGAGTTATGACAAATTTCAGTTTAAGGTTCCGGTCAGGCAGGAAGGTGATGTGTTTTCTCGCTACCTGTGCCGCGTGGCTGAACTCCGCGAATCGAATGCGATTGTGAAGCAGGCGCTCGACGGCATGCCCGAGGGGCCGATCAAGGCAAACGCTCCGGGGATCGTCTTGCCCGATCGCGAAAAGATGAAGACGCAGATGGAAGCTCTCATCTATCACTTTAAGATTATTACGGAAGGCTTTGCGGTACCGGCAGGTGAGGTGTACCAGGCGGTGGAATCTCCGCGCGGAGAAATGGGCTATTACATCGTCAGCGATGGCACAGCGAAGCCCTATCGCGTGCACATGCGCGCCGCATGTCTGGCCAATTTGCAGACTTTGCCCAAAATGTGCGAAGGCGGGCTGATTGCGGACGTGGTGGCCGCGATCGGGTCGATCGACATTGTACTCGGAGAAATCGACCGATGAGATTCTCTGACGAATTCGAGCAGCGGTTTGCAGCGATGGTGACGCACTATCCGACGAAACGATCGGCCCTGGTGCCCACTCTACTGTATGCCCAAGACGAGGCTGGATACTTGTCTGAAGAAGTGATCGCGGAGATTGCGAGCCGCCTCGATTTGACCGTGCTCGAGGTGCACAACGTGATCAGCTACTATTCGATGCTGACCACGAAACCGCGCGGAAAATTTAACGTGCAGGTTTGCACCAACATCAGCTGCCTGGTTCGCGGCGGAGAAGAAATTCTTCAGCACTGCGCTAAAAAGTTAGGAGTAGGTCATAAAGGCACTACCGCGGATGGCATGTTTTCACTCGAAGAGGTCGAATGCATCGGAGCGTGCAGTTGGGCTCCAGCCGCGCAGGTGAACTATGACTTTCATGAGAACCTGACGGCGGAGAAGATTGACAAAATTTTGGAAGAATACAGAGCGAAGTGAAGAATTTTGTAATTGTGTAATCGAGAACAGTTTTCAATTACTAAATTACCCGATGGCGTATTTGGTTTCCCATCCCGATGAGGTAAAGGTCGTCACCCGGCGCTTTGGCCAGGGTGCGACCAGCATCGATCGCTACCTCGAGCTCGACGGCTACAAAGCCGTGCAGAAGGCGCTGGCGATGGAGCCGGACGCCATCATCAACGAAGTCAAGAATTCCGGCTTGCGCGGGCGCGGTGGCGCCGGCTTTTCCACCGGCATGAAGTGGTCGTTCGTTCCCAAGCAATCCGCCAAGCCGAAATATGTTTTGTGCAATGGCGATGAGAGCGAACCGGGCACCTGCAAAGACCGTCTGATTTTTGAGCAGGATCCACATTCGGTGATCGAAGGCGTGATGATCGCGGCGCTCGCTGTGGGCGCGGCCAGCGGATACATCTACATTCGCGGCGAGTATCGTTATCTTTCGGTCATCATGCAGAAGGCGATTCGCGATGCTTACGCCAAAGGCTTTGCCGGCAAGAACATCTTCGGCAGCGGTCGCAATCTCGATATTTACTGGCATGGCGGCGCCGGCGCCTATGAAGTGGGCGAAGAATCGGCGCTGATGGAGTCGCTCGAAGGTAAGCGCGGCATTCCCCGCATTCGTCCCCCGTTTCCCGCCGTTGTCGGACTGTGGGGCGGCCCAACGGTCATTAATAATGCCGAGACCCTGGCCAGCGTGCCGCACATCATGCTCGGCGGCGCGGAGTGGTACGCCAAGATTGGCCCGCCGAAAAATGGCGGCACGCGCCTGTTTTGCCTCAGCGGCAATCTGGCCAAGCCCGGCGTCTACGAGTTGCCCATGGGTTACAACCTGAAGAAGATGATTTACGACGTGGGCGGCGGCATTCCCAACGGGCGGAAGTTGAAGGCCGTTGTCCCGGCGGATCTTCGACTCCCTGTCTCACCGCCGATGAAATCGACGTCAACATGGATTTCGATTCTGTAGCCAAGGCTGGCTCGATGCTGGGATCCGGCGGCGTGGTCGTAATCGACGACGCGCAATGTATCGTGAAATTCGCGCTGCGCACCATGAAGTTCTATCAGCACGAAAGTTGCGGATGGTGCATTCCCTGCCGCGAAGGAACCGATTGGCTGAAGAAAACCTTGATTCGTTTTCACAACGGCGGCGGCGTGGCAAAAGACATCGACAACATGCAGTACTTGTCGGAGAACATGCTAGGGCGCACGTTCTGCCCGCTGGGCGACGCTGCCGCCATGCCGACGATCGCGTTTATCAAGAAATTTCGCAAGGAGTTCGAGGATCATTTGGAAGGCAGGCCCTGCCCGTTTGAAAAGGCGGGCGCAATCCAGGAATCGATGGCAATGGCAGATTGAAAGGCGGGAGGACCGCTCCTACGCATTCGCAATCGATGCTCGGCGTGCTGAGTCGCTTAGGCTGGGCAGTACTCGGTCTCATAACGGCTTGGCACGGGCTGACAGGGACAAGGTATCGCTCGTTGCTGATGCGATTGAGGGGAAGGCCCGCAGTGCCGATGCAGCTTGGGCACCGCGTGTTGATCGTCTCAGTTGGACTGTTTCTTGCCGTGACATCGGTGCTGCTTGCATTTGGGCTCGTGCAGTAAGAGTGGGTGGGTCTGACTTTTTATGGCTGATGTAAACATCACGGTTGACGGCAAGAAGGTCACCGCTCCTGCGGGGACGCTCCTCATCGAGGCCTGCAAGACTGCGGGCATCGAGATTCCTTCGTTTTGCTACTACCCGAACCTGTCGCTGCAGGGCGCTTGCCGCATGTGCCTGGTCAAGATCGAGAAGATGCCCAAGCTGCAGACCGCGTGCACCACGGTGGTCAGCGAGGGCATGATCGTCACCAGCGATAGCGACGAGATCAAGCAGGCGCGCAAGTCGATGCTCAAGCTGCTTCTGGGCAATCATCCATTGGATTGCCCGGTCTGCGATGCCGGGGGCGAGTGCGAGTTGCAGGACATGACCTTCACCTACGGCGCCGCCGAATCAAAATTCATGGAGGCGAAGAACCATAAGGACGAACAACAATGGTCTCCCGTAGTTTTCTTCGACCGCCCGCGCTGCATCTTGTGTTACCGCTGCGTGCGCGTGTGCGGCGAAGGCATGGACGTTTGGGCGCTTGGAGTGCAGAACCGCGGCGTGAGTTCGATCATCGCTCCCAATAAAGAAGATCACCTGGAGTGCGAAGAGTGCGGCATGTGCATCGACATCTGCCCGGTCGGCGCGCTGACCTCCGGCGCATATCGCTACAAAACGCGGCCGTGGGAGATGAAGCATGTGGGCACCATCTGCACGCATTGCGGCGACGGCTGCAAGACCACCCTTGGCGTGCGCCGCTCCGCCACCGGCATGGAAATTGTTCGCGGCGATAATCGCGACAAGAGCGGCACCAACGGCGACTTCCTCTGCATCAAGGGACGCTACGCTTTCGATTTTGCCAACCACGAAGACCGCCTGAAGCAGCCGCTGATTCGCCGGGAAGGCAAACTGACTCCTGCGACGTGGGAAGAAGCGTTTGCCCTGATTGGCAAGAAATTCGCCGAAGTGCGCGATCGCGACGGCGGGCAGGCGATCGGCGTAGTCGGATCGACTCGCACTACCAATGAAGAAAGTTATCTGCTCTCGAAGTTTGCCCGCGTGGTGCTGAAGACCAATAACGTGGACCATCACCGCACGGCCGATTTCCCTGCCCTGGCGGCGGCGTTGCGCGGCAAGAACAATTTGTCGGCCAGCATGGCCGATGTTTTCACCGCGCCGGCGATTCTCTTGATCGGAAACGATCCGACCGAACAGCATCCCCTGCTCGCGTGGCAGATTCGCAACAACGTGCGGCTTCATCAGGCCAAGCTGTATGTGATCAATTCGAATTCGATCAAGCTGCGGCGGCAGGCCACAAGCTTCATTGAGATTCCGGCGGGAGCCGAACCCTCGGTTGCGGCATTGTTGGCTGGGGGAAAGGACGCGGCGGAAACGCCTGCGGGTACGGCGCTTGGGAAGGACAAGTCCTTCGAGATCGGCGCGCTGGCTACGGAACTTCGGCGGCAGGAAAAACTCATCATCATCTTCGGCTCGGAGATTCGGGGCAGCGCGCTCGCAGATCTGATCAAGTTTGGCTCGGAAATTACCGGAGCTAAATTTGTTTGTCTCGGGGATTACGCCAACTCGCGTGGCGTGGCCGACATGGGTTTATACCCCGACCTCCTGCCGGGCTATCACTCGACCCACGGAAACAGCGAATTCCATCGCGACTGGGGCCACGTTCCCGCCGCCCCGGGCCTCGACCTGCCGGGCATGATTGAAGCGGGCAAGGCCGGCAACTTGAAGGCGCTCTACGTCGTCGGATCGAATCCGGTAGGCCGACTCAAGATCGACCCTTTCGCCTTCTCCAAGACCTTCGTCGTCGTGCAAGACATGTTTCTCACTGAAACCGCGGTGATGGCCGACGTGGTGTTGCCCGCGTCGAATGCCTACGAAAAATCCGGAACCTTCACCAACACTTGCGGCGATTTGCAGTTGGTGAAAAAAGCGGGCGAGGTCACGGAGACCAAGAGCGATTTCGAGATGATTGTACGCACCGCCGATGCCATGGGCGTTGATGTTCACAAGCTCGTGCCGTTTGGCGGCGGAACGCGCGCAGACATGGGACAGTCGCGCGGAGCGGAGTCGGGCGAGGCCGATCGTCATGCGGTTTGGCTTGAGGCGAATGGATTGGAACCCAAGATGAGCCCCTTCGATCCAATGGCGATTCTGGATGAAATTCAGCGACTGGTGCCCGGCTACGATGTCTCGCGCATGAATCTGCTGGCGGGAAATAGCCAGCATACTTCGCTCGAAAAAGTGGGGCCGGCATTGGCGCACCAACCAGAGTCGATCGAGCCGGCAAACGACAATCTTTTTACCTCTGGAACATTAGGACGTTATTCACGCGCTTTGCAGTCAGTACTGGAGAGTCACGAAGTGAAGCCCGCTGAAGTGGCAGCAGACTGAGAGCATTGGGTAATCGGGAAATCTGGTAATTGGGCAATTGAAGGCCTCGTCCCATCGGTTTTCAAATTACCCAATTGCTAAATTACCCAATTACCAAACGAAGAAAGTGCCATTGCCTCCTCTCATTTTCGTAGTGGTATCGGTGATCAAATCGCTGATCATCCTGATCGTCTTGCTGACTGCGGTCGCTTACACGGTATGGCTGGAGCGCAAAGTCGTGGGTCGCATGCAGAATCGCTGGGGACCCACGCGGGTTGGTCCATTCGGATTGCTGCAACCGGCAGCCGATGGCCTCAAGTTTCTGTTTAAAGAAGATCTCACTCCGCCGCACGTCTACAAGCCGCTGTTTCTGGCTGCGCCGATGATCGCGGTCATCTTTGCTCTCACTTCGATTGCGGTGATACCTTTTGGCAATTCGATCGCGATTGCGGGATATAAAATCCCGCTGCAGATTACTGACGTCAACATCGGACTGCTGATCATTCTCGGCGTGACCTCAATGGGCGTCTATGGCGTGGCGCTGGCGGGGTGGTCCTCGAATAATAAATATTCACTGTTGGGCGGGTTGCGGGCGAGCGCGCAGATGGTGAGCTACGAAATCGCGCTGGGACTTTCGCTGGTGGGGGTGCTGATCCACACCGGCAGCTTCAGCCTGCGGGCGATTGTAGATGCGCAAGGCGGACATTTCTGGGGATTCATTCCGCACTGGAATATCATTCCCCAGTGCGTCGGCTTCTTTGTGTATCTGATGGCGGCGTACGCGGAGACCAATCGCATCCCCTTTGACCTGCCCGAAGCCGAAACTGAGCTGGTGGCGGGCTATCACACGGAATACAGTGCGATGAAATTCGCCATGTTCTTTATGGCGGAATACGCCAACATGATCACGGTAGCGTGCCTGGCGACACTGCTGTTTTTCGGAGGATGGCACGGGCCGCTGTTTGGGCCTCCCATACTGCAAGCCTTGCTGCCCATCTTTTGGTTTGTGGCCAAAGTTTTCTGTTTTCTTTTTCTGTATATCTGGGTGCGCGGCACGTTGCCGCGCTTCCGTTACGACCAACTGATGGCCTTTGGCTGGAAATTTTTGCTGCCGCTGGCGATTGCGAATCTGGTGGTCACCGCAATCTTGACGGTGGTTTCTTAGGTGCTAGTTCTCAGCTTCCAGTTCTCAGTTCTCAGTCAAAAGTCATTAGCGGCGACTGAGAAAATGATTTTGACTTTACTGAGCACTGACAACTGAGAACTGAGAACTGCTTTATGAGCTTTCATCTCATTCTATTTCTCGCGTTCGGTGCGGTCTGCGTGGGCGGAGCGATCAATCTGCTGGCCCAGCGGCACCCGATTAACAGCGCGCTGTCCCTGATCGCGGTGATGGCAGCGCTGGCCGGCGAGTATCTTTTGCTGGGCGCGGAGTTTGTCGCCGCCGTGCAGGTCATCGTTTATGCCGGCGCGATCATGGTGCTGTTCGTGTTTGTCATCATGCTGCTGAATGCCGGTGAAGAGGAAGAGACAAAAGGCAGCCGGATCGCGCTGCTGCTCGGCGTTCCGGGGATGCTGACGGCCGGCGTGCTGATGGCTTGGGTTTTGGTTCGGCACTCTGGAACGGAACCCGTGGCGCTTGGGTCTTTGCCCGGGCCTCCGGTCGATATTGCCCAGCTTCTTTTTCACCGCTTTCTGCTGCCGTTCGAAGTCACATCCGTGTTGATATTGATTGCGATTATGGGCGCTGTGGTTCTGGCCAGCAAGCCGCCCGCTTCTCCGCCGGGGAGGTTCGACTAATGGTCCCTCTCTCTTATTACTTGCTGCTCGGCGGATTTCTGTTTGCCTGCGGCGTGGTGGGATTTCTAATCAAACGAAACATCATCACCATCTTCATGTCGATTGAGTTGATGCTCAACGGCGTGAACCTTTCGTTTGTGGCCTTCGCGGCTCACTGGCACGCACTCTCGGGACAGGTATTCGTTTTCTTTGTCATGGTGGTGGCGGCAGCGGAAGCGGCGGTGGGACTAGCGATTATCATCTCGGTTTATCGCACACGCGAAACTTTGAATGTGGACCAGGTGAACCTGCTTAAATTATGAACGCAAGCCTCAATCTTTGGGTGATTCCGATTCTGCCGCTGGCCGGGGCTGCGATCAACGGCTTCCTGGGAAAGAAATCGTCGCGGCAGGCGGTGACGACGACCGCTCTGGTTTTCGCCGGGGCGGCTTTCGCCATGGCATTGTGGGTGGCGCTGCGCTTTTCGTCTTTATCGCTTCCCTACACGGAATATGTGGCGCACTGGATTCGAGCCGGAAGTTTCACGGCCGACTTCGCCTTCTTTCTCGATCAACTTTCGCTGGTCATGTTGCTCGTTGTCACCGGCGTGGGATTTTTGATCCACATCTATTCCGTCGGCTACATGTGGGACGACCCCAGTTACTACCGCTTCTTCAGCTACCTGAATCTGTTCATGTTCTTCATGCTGACTCTGGTGCTGGCGGGCAATTACTTGCTGATGTTTATCGGCTGGGAGGGCGTGGGACTGGCCTCGTATCTGCTGATCGGCTTCTGGTTCACCAAAGATTCAGCGGCGTCGGCAGGCAAGAAAGCGTTCATCGTCAACCGCATCGGCGACTTTGGCTTCATGATCGCATTGTTCCTGTTGATCAAGCATTTTGGGACGCTGAATTTCCAACAGGCCTTTGGCTCCATCGCGCAATTGCCTGCAGAGACTGCGGGAGCGGGGCTGTTGACCGCGATTGGGATTTTGCTGATGGTAGGGGCGGCCGGCAAATCGGCGCAGATCCCTCTTTATATATGGCTACCAGATGCGATGGAAGGTCCCACGCCGGTTTCGGCGCTGATCCACGCGGCCACCATGGTGACCGCGGGCGTGTACATGGTTTCGCGTTCGCACGTGATTTTTGAACGCGCCCCAATCGCGCTCACCGTCGTCGCCATCATCGGAACTTTGACCGCGTTCTTTGCCGCCACCATTGGCATCGCGCAAACCGATATCAAAAAAGTCCTGGCCTACTCGACCGTTTCCCAGCTGGGTTACATGTTCATGGCGTGCGGCGTGGGCGCGTTTTCCGCGGGCATCTTCCACCTGATGACCCATGCCTTCTTCAAGGGACTTCTCTTCCTGGCCGCCGGTTCTGTGATTCACGCCGTGGGCGGCGAGCAGGACATGCGCAAAATGGGCGGCCTGCGCACCAAAATCCCATGGACCTTCTGGACGATGACCGCCGCGACCCTGGCGATCGCAGGCATTCCGGGGCTGGCTGGATTTTTCAGCAAGGATGAAATCCTATGGCGCGCCTATCAGGCCAGTTGGGTGTACTGGCTGGTGGGGGTCGTGACCGCCCTCATCACCTCGTTCTATATGTTCCGGCTGTGGTTCATGACATTCTTCGGCGAGTATCGCGGTGAAGCCGAGGCTGAGCATGGTCACGGAACTCACGGCGGGCACGGTCATGGCGGGATCCATGAAAGTCCGATGGTGATGGTGATCCCGCTCGTGATTCTGGCAGTGCTCTCCGTGGTCGGGGGATATGTGGGCGTGCCCGGCTCGCTGGGCGGCAACGATCAGTTCGATAAATTCCTGGGGCCGGTATTCCATGCCAGCGCTCCCTCGGGTACACAGCCCAACGCTACCGACCAGAAGGGCGCTCCAGAACGGGAGGCCGAAGGACCTGAACCGAAGCAGGGCATTTCTACCGAGTTGATGTTCACCGGCATTTCAGTATGCGCAGCCTTGATCGGTTTCGGGTTGGCGTGGCTGCTTTATTACCGAAGTCCGGATTTGCCAAACCGGATCGCGGCTTCGCTTTCGGGCACTTATCAAACCCTGCTGCACAAATATTATGTCGATGAATTTTATGCGGTGCTGATTGTAAGACCGCTCATTAAAGGCTCAACGCAAATTCTGTGGCACGACGTGGACCAGAAAATCATCGATGGCGCGGTCAATGAATCCGGCGCCGCGGCACGGCATGCTTCCAACGAAGTGCGCGAGATGCAGTCGGGCAATCTCCGCTCTTATGCCGGCTGGATCGCTTCTGGTTCCGCGGTGGTCATTGCCTTCATGATCTGGATGTGGGTGAAAGCCCAATGAAAATAGATATTTTTAGCCCTTACATTCTTACGCTGGTGACGTTCCTGCCGCTCGCAGGCGCGCTGTTGCTGATGTTTTTCCCGCGCCGCGACCGCGACATTCGCGGCTGGGCACTCTTTGTTTCTTTGCTGACTTTTGTCGTCTCATTGCATCTCCCGGTACATTTTCACCGCGGGCTCGAGGGATTTCAGTTTCAGATCAACAAGCCCTGGGTCGCCACTCCGAACATTCACTACCACATGGGCCTGGACGGCATCTCCCTATGGCTGGTGGTGCTCACCTCCTTTCTCACGCCCCTGTGCGTGCTGATTTCGTGGAAGTCGGTGCATGGACGGGTCAAGGAATTCTTCATCCTCCTGCTGATTATGGAGACGGCGCTGATCGGCGTCTTCACTTCCTTGGACCTGTTCCTCTTCTATTTTTTCTGGGAAGCGACGCTGATTCCGATGGCGCTGCTGATCGGCATGTTCGGCCACGAACGCAAGGTGTATGCCGCGGTCAAGTTTTTCATGTACACCATGATCGCGTCGGTGTTCATGCTGGCCGCGATTCTCTGGCTCTACGCGCATACCGGCAGCTTCGACTTCGTCGAGATTCGCGACCAGATCGCCAGCGGAGCGGTGCCGCATTTTTCCGCGGCCGCGCAGTGGCTGTTTCTCGGATTCTTTTTGGCCTTCGCCGTGAAGGTCCCGTTATTTCCATTTCACACCTGGCTGCCGGACGCTCACGTCGAAGCACCGACGGCTGGTTCGGTGCTGCTGGCAGGCGTTCTGCTGAAGATGGGAACCTACGGAATGCTGCGCTTCAATCTCGGCTTGTTCCCTGAGCAATCGCGCCACAATGCCTGGTGGATCATGGTGCTGGCGTTGATTGGCATCATTTACGGCGCTCTGGTGGCGATGGTGCAGCCGAACATGAAGAAGCTGATCGCATATTCCTCGGTCAGCCACTTGGGATTTGTGGTGCTGGGAATCTTCAGCTTCACGCAGCTGGGGCTGGATGGTGCCATGTTCGTGATGCTGGCGCACGGAATTTCTACTGGCGGCCTGTTCATGCTGGCGGGCACGATCCACGAACGCCGGCATACCTACGAGATCAGCGAATTCGGCGGCTTGGCCGCGATCACACCGGTCTACGCCGCAACCTATCTCGTGATCGTGCTGGCTTCCGTGGGACTGCCTCTGCTGAACGGCTTCATCGGCGAGTTTCTGGTGTTGAGCGGAGCCTTCCAGGACAAACCGATCTATGGAATCCTGGGCGCCACCGGAATTATCTGGAGCGCAGGTTATCTACTGTGGATGTACCAACGTGTTTTTTATGGTAAGGTCACGCACCCCATCAACGAGTCGATGGGTGATCTGACCGGGTTTGAGAAGACAGCGATTTGGCCGTGCGCCGTGGCGGCGCTGGTGATGGGCGTGGCTCCGATTATGTGGCTGGCCGCCATCGATCCCGCGGTGCAGAATGTGCTCACTCCCTTTGTGCGGGTCGCAAGCCGGGTGGTGGGACAATGATGATCACCGCCGCACTGTTGCAGGCTCTACCGCTGAGTACTGATTATGTGCGCGTACTACCGGAGATCGTCCTCTCTGTCTTCGGCTGTATAGTAATGCTGCTTGAACCAATGCTCGATGAAGAAACCGGGCAGAAGGTTTTGGGCGTGATTGCGCTGGCGGGAACGCTGGTTGCACTGGGCGCGACGTGGTTCATGGCGCAGTCTCCGGGGCTCGCGTTTTGGGCGACCATCCGGATTGATGGCTTCAGCGTCTTCTTTCATGTGTTGGTGATTGCGATTGCGGCGGTCGTGATTTTGAGCTCTTACGAATACATGGCCGTGCAGAAGATCCGCGCCGGGGAATACTACGCGCTGATTCTTTTCGGCGCGGTCGGCATGGGGCTGATGTCGTCCGCACTGGAACTGGTTCTGATCTTTATCGCCCTGGAAATTTCTTCCATTTCTTCGTACGTGCTGGCCGGCTTCCGGCGGAATTCGGCAGCGAGCAGCGAATCCTCGTTGAAGTAT
Source organism: uncultured Acidobacteriaceae bacterium (assembly GCA_963818935.1). Lineage (GTDB taxonomy): Bacteria > Acidobacteriota > Terriglobia > Terriglobales > Acidobacteriaceae > Sulfotelmatobacter. The sequence goes on along the minus strand of CAWFUK010000054.1, from coordinate 9,696 downwards.
TTCCTCTTGGGATCATTCGCCACCGCCTTCTTCTTGTATGGCGTGGCGCTGATGTTTGGGGCGACGGGCTCGACCAACATCGACCGGATCAGCGTTGTCCTGCGATCGAATACCATGCCGCTGCTGGCGTATGTAGCCGTAGCCTTCATGTTTGTAGGCTTAGGATTCAAAGTGGCTGCGGCGCCGTTTCATATTTGGACTCCCGACGTGTATGAGGGCGCTCCCGCGCCGATCGTGGGGCTGATGTCGACCGGGCCGAAAGCGGCGGCGTTCGCGGTATTGCTGCGCATTGTTTTTGTCATCGATGTACCCGGAATCTTCTGGATGGTTTGGGTGGCGGCGGCGCTCTCCATGATTTTGGGAAATTTGGGCGCGCTGGTGCAAAACAACGTCAAGCGGCTACTGGCCTATTCTTCGATCGCGCATGCCGGATATCTGCTGGTCGCATTTGCGGCTGCGCCGGCTCTAGGAATCTCGGCGGCCATGTTCTACTCGGCCTCCTACGCCGCCATGAACCTGGGCGCCTTTGCGGTGGTTAGCCATTTTGCCAATACGAACGAACGCTATGTGGCGCTGGAAGATTATGAGGGCCTGGGACGCAGCTCGCCATTCCTGGCCGCGATGCTCACCATTTTTTTGCTTTCCCTGATTGGTATTCCGATGACGGGCGGATTCCTTGCCAAATTTTATGTCTTCACCGCGGCCGTGAAATCCAATCTCATTTGGCTGACGATTATTGGCGTGCTCAACAGCGGCGTGGGAGCGTACTACTATCTGCGAATCATTGTGATGATGTACATGCGGGAATCGCGCAAGGCGGTTCCCGTCACTCACGTTCCCCTGGCCCTGCGCGTGGCACTGGCTACGTGTTTGTTCGCGACTCTTTACCTCGGCCTCTTCCCCGGCAGCGTACTGCAGTTCACGCAGCAGTCGGCGGGACAGCTTGTGGCTACGCCGGCAGTTCCTTCTTCGGCTCCTGTTGCGAAGCTTTCCGGCAGTCTCTGAAACTTCCTCAATAAGACAGAGATCAAAGATCAAAGTCCTCATCCCGCGTCGCCCACTTCTCCTAAAGGAAGCGAGAAGTGGGCCGCCCCAATTTTATTTTCATCCCTCGGAGACTAACGGGACAAAGAGAACGGGGTCGCGAATCGAGATTGCGGGCTCGCCATTGATGATGCGGATAAATTGCAACTGCTGAGAATTATCTTTCCCGACGGGAATGATCATACGTCCGCCTTCGCGAAGTTGTTCCACCAGAGCCGCCGGCAGAGTCGCGGCCGCCGCCGAGACCAGAATAGCGTCGAAGGGAGCGGCCGCGCTTAGACCTAAGGAGCCGTCTCCGGTGAAAACTTGGGCGTTGGCATAGCCTAGCGCGGCGAGAACCCGGCGCGCGTTCGCGGCCAGAGATGCGTGGCGCTCAACGGAAAAAACTTGCGCCACCAGTTCAGCCAGAAGCGCGGTCACGTATCCGGAGCCTGTGCCTACCTCCAGCACCTTGTCCGTTGATTTAAGTTCGAGCGACTCGAGCATGAGCGCAACCACGTAGGGTTGAGAGATGGTTTGGCCTTCTCCGATGGGAAGCGGGTGGTCGTCGTAAGCCTGAGTGCTACAGGCTTCCAACACGAAACGGTCGCGGGGCACGCGCAGCATGGCGTCGAGCACCCGCGGGTCAGAGATGCCGCGGGCAAGAAGTTGAGTGTCGACCATGTGGCGGGCATCGGGCATCGATTACCCCGGATTCCGGCACAGGACTCCGGAAGCCGCTTACTTTTTTCGCCGCCGAATTCTCAAATCGAAGCTTACTACGCCGTTCTGGTCGCGCGTGCCTACTGCGGAGACGTTGCGATTGAAATAGTACTCGCCCTGGATGATCTGCTGCGAACTTTGCGAGACGTTGGTGGAGTATGTCAATGAAACATTGTTGGCGAATTGCTGCTCGATGGTGATCTGCGGTCCGTTGCTGATGGGATTGGTTTCCGTGCTCAGTCCTTGGGGATCGATCTTGATATTGCTGGCGCCGAAGAGGCGCTCGATCCGGCTACTCACCGTCGTATTCAGCGCCTGGTTCAGGATGAGCGCACTGGCTTGATCGGAGAATGCGCTCTGGCCGGATTGCTCCTGCAGCTGTGCCGATTCTCCGCTGGTCCGGCCGAGCGCGAGCAGCGCAATGATATCGGACTTGGGCAGCGGCGGTTCGGAGCGGTAGTTCAGATTCAAGCCGTGGTCCGGTGTGCCGGTGAGAGTAATGCTCAGATCGTAGCTGCGCACGTGGGTAAAGGCCTGAAGGTTGAGCTGAGGCTCGATGGCAACCGGATTGGTGAAGGTGATGTCCCCGCGCTCGAGGCTGTAACGCGTGCCGTGGAATGTAGCCTGGCCTTCGAGAATATCGACGCGGCCGAGTACTGCGGGGCGTCCCACAGAGCCCCGCAGGTGAAGATCGGCATCGCCCGACAGGCGCGCTATGGCCGTGCGCATCTGAAGTTCGGGCGCAGTCACCACGTGGATATCGAGCTTGATATTGTTGAGCGGCGAGTTGGGGCCGGTGATGGTTGAGAATTGGCGGCTGCGCTCGAGATAAGCTCCCCAGTCGAAGCCCGGGGTAACCGCCATTTTGTTAATGCGGATGTCCCCCGAAACCGTGGATGCGGATCGCGTGCCCACCCAGTGAAGTTCGGCGTCGGCCGTGGAACTGACGCCCGGAGGATAGCGCAGGCGAACGTCTTTGCTCGTGGCGGTGAGATTGAAATTCAGCTGCTGGTTGAAATACGTGGCATCGCCCTTCAGGTCGAGAAGGCCGCCTCCGGTGCGGGCGCTGAGGGTCTCGATGTGAACGTGGTCGCGAGAAAACAGGAGCGAACCGGTAAGGTCGGTCAGGCCGCTGGGGAGCCCGGCGTAGGCGATGGCGCCGTTCGCCACTTGAAAATGGCCTTGTGGCAAAAGCTCGGCCAGAGTGCCGCCGATGGTCATGCTCATGGTCACCACGCCGGACGAGGTGAAGTCGGGATCGAAGCTGGAGAGCAGTTTCAGATCGAAGCGTCCGTCGGCTGCGAGATCAGCAGTACGCAAGCCGGAGAGCTGCACACTGCCGTGAAGGCTGAAATCCGTTCCCTCGCCTACCAGATGAAGTTGCTGGATGTAAACCGCTTGGTTCGCGAGAGAAAAGCGAACCGGATCCTGATTGTGAACGTTCGTTTTGTCAACGTCGAGAGAGAGGGCGGTTAAATTTCCGCCAACCGTCCAATTCTCCGGATGTTGCAGTGGGCCGTGCAGATCGATGGAACCGGTGGCGGCGGAGTGTCCCGTGAATTGGCTGCGCAGGTAAGAGTGCCATAGAGCGTTGAGATTAAGCTTATCGAGTTGCAGAGTGATGTTCGCCTGTTGATCATCCCGCAGCCCAACGCTGCCATTGAGTGCCAACGAGCCTTGCTGAAAGTGCGAATTGCCGGTGAGATGCAACTCGCCGCCCTGAGTTACCGCCTGCAGATCGAGATCGCCGGCGATCTCGTGATTGAGAGCTAGCCTGCGCAGTTGGACGTTCGCGTCGATGGATGGAGCAGCGGGCGTGCCGGACGCTTTGAGAACAAAATCAGCTCGGCCCTCGGTCGAGAGATGCGCAAACTGAAGTTGCCGGAGTTGCGCAAGATCGAAATTAGACCCGGTGAGGTCGAGATGAAACTCGCGTAGGGACGGATTATAGGAGGCGCTTCCAGTTACCACGGAGGAATCGTGAAAGAGATGCAAGTCATGACAGAAGATCTCACCTCGCCCGATCCGGAAGTTGGAATCGAATTGGCGAATCGTTTCGCCGTAGGCGATGGCATGGCTGAGATGGACCTGCCCATCGCCATGCAGGCTGGAAAGAGTGCCCGCCGCCTCCACAAAAAAATCTGTCTTGCCCGAGATCGGATAGTTGTATCCGAGCAGGGATTGCACTGCGGCGACATCGACGTTGATGGCGTTGGCGCGCAGCGTAAGGGCGCTGTCGGCAGTCAGGTGGCCATGATCGAGCGCGGCGGAGGCATCGAATTCGGCGGACGTATCATCCCGATTCAGTGTGGCCCTGTGAAGAACCACGGCGTCAAAAGACAGTTGAAGAAAGGAAGAGAGAGAATCCCAGTGCATTTGCACCGGATGGGTGTTCGGCGTGGCGGGCACGTTGACATCGAAATCCTCGACTTGCACGTTGCCGGAAACTTCGGGGGCGGATATCGAACCGCTCAGGTTCCCGCTGAAGGTGGCGCTGCCGTTGAGCGCAACCGGGATGAGCGACGGACCGCGAACCGCTTCGAGGATCGGCAGCCAATCGGCCAGGCTTGAAGTGCGAACCGACAGGTGCAGGGCCGAGTTCGCCGACAGCGTGCCGGAAGCTTGTACGTGGCTGGTGGGCGTGGTCACGGAAAATTGCGGCAGATCAAGAGAGTGACTGGCAGCGTAGTAGACACCGTCGGCGTGGGCGCCGAGGGGCAACTGCCCAGCCGCATGCTGAGCCGGGGGAGTGAAATCAACGGCGAATTGAATTTCAGCGTCGTGCGGGGTTCCCTTCCAGCGAGCTTCAACCGTGCCAGAAGACGCGCCAGTCGGGCGAATGCGGGGCATGCCGTGAGCCGAAGTATTCAGCGCCGCAGCCAGTTCTTGGGCGGATAGATCGCGCAGATGAAGCACCAGATACGCGTTTTGAATGGCCGGCGGCTTGGGCTTCGCGGATTTCTCGTCCGACTTTCTGAGCGGCGGAGCAGCGGAAATGGTTGTGGTTTCGAGCGCCTTCTTGGCGGTGTTCGATAGAAGCTGCGCCGGCGCGAGCCATTGGTTCAGTTCGGCATCCCCGGTAATGCTTCCACCAAAAATCCTGGCTTGCAGCTTCGAAAGTTTGAGCTGTTGGTCGGTGACCGAGTAGCCAGTCGTAAATGAGGCGCGCGAAAAAGCAATCTGATCGTCGTGCCAGGCGAGATCGCGTGCGGTGAGCAGACCGTTTGAAGAGAATTCATCGAGCGACCAGTTGCCCTCGCCCTTGAGTTCCAGCACTCCTCCTTGAAGATCGTGGCGCCGCGCAATAGCCGCGACTTCGGAAAGATCAACCTGGGCTTCGTACTCGCCTTGCAGCTTCGGATGGCGCAAGTCTGTGATCTCGGCTCTGGCCGAAAAATGGGAGTGACCGGCGTTCCATTTGAGCGACGGAATCACCGCGGAGTTCGAGTTGAGGCTGAACTCCATGGTAGTCATCCACGCGAACGGACGGCAATCGAGGAGTTTGGTATCGACCACGCCCACCAGAAGGCGTCCATCGTAGCGGCGATGGAGGAAGGAATAATCCATTTGAAGCGAAATGTCGCGAGCCGCGAGGTCGAGCGGGAGAGTCCGATCGTCCCAGAAGAGTTGGCCGCCACGGAACTCGATGCGATCGACCGAGAGTGCAAACAAGCGTGCCACGGGGTTCTTGCCCATTGCGATGTCGGCGCGCGCCGGAATATTGGTAGACCCGTGGGGATAGAACGCAACGTGAACCACCGGTTGTTCCAGGATGACTTCGTGAAAAGAAAGTTCAGAACCAAGCAGCGAACTGACCTTCAAGCGACCGACGATGCGATCAATGTGAGCCAGAGGAACTTCGGTAGCCGATTCGGTGCCGTGAACTGTGATGCCGCGCACGTCGGCCTGCAGCAGAAATGGAATGGTATGGATGGAACCGATTTCTACGCGGCCTCCGGTGACGTGTTCGACTTCAGCGACCAGACGGCGTCGCACCAGCGCCTGGAAAGAATCGGTGTTGACGTAAATCAGACAGCCAAGAATAAGAAGGAAGCAGCCGATCGATAGAATTGCGAGAATCTTCAGCCCGCGGCGGCGGCGCGCAGGCTTTGCGGCAGCTTCGGTCACCGCGATTCCACTCCGCCATCAGCATCAGTGTCACTGGCGGACGGGATGGCTCCCGGAATGTGAACCTGCCCTTCGGTACGCAATGTGTGCAGCCAGGACACCAGCAGATCATCGACCTTCTGTTCGGTCAGCAGTTCGCGGATCTTGGCGGAAACGTCGGCGAGCGGCACCTCCGATGCTCCAGACTGCTTTAGCTTGGGAACAAACTGATCGCGGTAATAAGCTTCGACAGATTTGGAGTCGATCTCAACTGTGGGGCGAAGGCGAGCGTCGACCAGGCGCATCAGGTCAATCTGCTGGCGGATATGGCTGGCAAGATCTTTTTCCGTGAGGTGGTAGCTGGAAAGCAGCGCCTGCCAGGCTTCCGGCGATGCGGCCTCAGGATGGAGCTTGCGGGATTCGGCCACGCGAGCCGCTACTTCTGAGTCGCTGGCGTGGGCGAAATCTACTGACTTCATTTGCTCGCGTAAAAGTTCCTGGTCGATCAGGCGATCGAGCACGGTACGTCGGTCTTCGTCAGTGAATTTCGACAGCGGCCGATTTTTGACCAGGGCCTCGAAACACAGGGCTTCATCCAAATCGCTCTGCAGAATGACGCGTCCGTTGACCGTGGCGATAATCCGATCGATTACCTCACCATGGGCACTCAAAGCGAAGGCCCGGACGGGCGCAAGGACTGACAGCAATGCGAAGATCGCGAAAACGGCAACGACAAATTGGCTGGTGCGAACTCTCATTAAAATGGCTGACCTATGCTGAAAAATACGTTGAAATGGCGCAGGCGCTGCGTCTCGAAAGTTTCCGCCTGGCCGGTGTTTGGACCGGTCGTATAAAATTCCGTTCCCTGAAAATAGCTCGTTGGATTTAGATTGTACCCGAAATCGAAGCGCAGGGGGCCAATGGGGGTCTTATAACGTAAACCGATCCCCATGGCGTGAGAAGTGTAGTCATACCCTTTGTTGTCAAAGTAGGATATGCAAGCGGGAATGGAAACGCCGCCGGATTGCAAGCACTGCGAGGGATTCGGCTGGTGCCAGCGCAAAAGCCCAGTAACCATATCGTGACCGGCAGTGAAGACATTACCCATATCGTGAAACAGGGCAAAGCCAAAACCTTGACCCAGATAAGGCAGGCTGATCGAAGGGAAACGCAGTTCTTCGCTATTGACGAAGAGCGCTGTGCCGCCGATGGGGAAGCCGGAATCGGGATCGCGCGGTCCTGCTTGATTTAACGAGAAGCCGCGATGCGAGTTGCCGCCGCCGGCGAAGAAAACTTCCGGTAGCGGGATGACGGAAATATCCGAGTTGCACGTTGTGGCCAAGCCGCTGACCTGGCAGGCTCCGGGCGGTAGTACGCGAGTGTCGGAATAAACCTGCTCAAGGCCAAGGGTAGTCGAGCGGGCAAAGACGAACTTGTGATTGGCGCGGCCGAAGGCGTAGTACGTGGAATCCTGCGCCAGGCCCCGGGCGAAATCGGCCTGCGAACCGAAGTAACTGGAGGCGGCGAATCCGTCGAAGGTCAAGTACTGGCCGCGGGTGCTTTCCAGAGGATTGTCGCGCTGGTCGCGAATGAACGTGATGCCGGGGCCCCCGACGCGCGCGGGTAGCGAAAACAAGCTGAACTCAGCGGGAGAAAAGTCGGAGGCGAAGTTACTGGCTTTCACGCGCCGGTAATCCCAGCGATAGGTGATGGAGGTGGCGTGATTCACCTGCAGCTTGCCGATTTGCTGCCGCACATCGACCTTCCCTTCCCAGCGTTGCGAGGTAAACGTGGAAACGTCGAGGCTGTTGTCGTAGAAGATGGTGTAAAAAATCTTGAAGTTGTCGTTGCTCAGGAATTTTGGGATTTCGTAACTGATCAGGCCGCGTTGCTGAAGCCGTCCTACGTGGGATTGAAAGGTTAAGGTCTGATCGCGGCCCGCCACGTTCAGGCGGGTGATGTCGAGTCCGACTCGAAGGACTCACTCCCGTAGAACCTGCAGGGGCATTGGTTCCGGCGGGCAAGCCGGTTTCAAATTCGAGTCCGCCATCATAGGTGAAGGTGTAGCGCTTGGCCTCGCGCACCTGGACCAGCACATTTTTTTGCGAATCGTTGCCCTCTGGATTTTGCACTGCGGTATCGACCTGGCTGAAGATGCCGAGGTCGTAGAGCTTGCTCTGGGTTTGCAGCAAGTCCTGCTGGCTGAGGGGTTGGCCGGCGGTCACTTGAATCTCGCGCTGCACCACGTAGTCGCGGGTGTCATCAAGTCCGCCGACCATGATCTTGTTGACGAAGAATTGTTCTCCTTCGTGAATGACATATGTGACGTCTTCGCGATTGGGCTCCCCGGGCGTGGGTTTGGTGTTGATGTCGAGGGTCGCGTTGGAAAATCCGTGATTGAAGTAGTAGTTGAGGATCGATTCGCGATCATTCGACAGATTCTGCTCGGAGTAGGGCTGGCCCGATACCGTGGTCAGCTCGGGAAACGATTTCGCATCGATCTTCTGATTGCCCTCTAAGTGGAAGGCTCCCACCAGAGTTTGCGGGCCTTCGTCGATCAGAATGTGAACCGCCAGACGATTGTCGGAGTGATGATAATTGTCGTCCACTTTGGTTTGAATTTTTGCCGCGCGGAATCCGTTGGAGATGTATAGAGATTGAAGATTGTCGACGTCATTCTTGAGCAATACTCCGCTGTAGCGCCCGTCGGAAAAGGTGCTGGCGGGTTGAATCTGAAGACGTTGGCGAAGCATTTTTCGCGAGAAATATTTATTGCCCGTGATCTCGATGAGTTCGAGCTTGTGTACCGGTCCGGGATCGATGCGATAGACCACGCGCAACACGTCGGGCCTGCTTTCCCGCTGAAAGTCGACGGTGGCATCGAAGTGGCCGCGGCTTTGGAGGTAGTCGAGGAGGTTGCGCTTGCCTTCGTTCAGCAGGTCGTCGTCGACCGCATTTTCTTCGTAGACGGGTACCTCTTTTTTCAGTACGCCGCGGCTGATGTGAAACCCGGTGGTGTAGATGATTACGGCCGGGCCAGGCTCGATCTCATAGGTGTAATCCACGGCGTTCGACGCCGGGCGGTAGTTCTGTTCGGCGATCAATACTTGCGCCAGCACCCGCTGTTGTTTTTGCAATTTCTTGCGCAAGCGCTGCAGCGAATTCGTGATGCGGGCAGCGGTGATGCGATCGCCAGAGTGCATGGCGGCGATGTCCTGAACTTCCGCCACTGAAAAAGACGAATGCCCGGTGACTTTCACCGCACCCACATGGGCGGCCTCGCCGGCAACGATGTGGAACACGATGTTGACTTGCTGAGTTGCGGGATCGGTGATGCTTTCGGAGGCAACCTGCGCCCGGTAGTAGCCATGTTCCTGCATGAGCTGGCGAACGTTAGCCATCGCGCGATTCAATTTATCGAGAGAATAGAGTTCGCCGAGTTGGAACTTGGTCGCGTTTACGATCTGGTTGTTATTGGGGTGGGCGGGAGCACCCTCCACATCGACCGCGCCTACAAAGAAGTTTAACGAAGTAGTAAACGTGAGGCGCACCTCGGGGCCGGATGGGATGACTTCGGCCTGCACGTCGGCGAATCGTCCGGTGGCAAACAGGATGCGAATACTCTCGCGGACCTGATCGCGGTCGAGGGGTTGGCCTACTTTTTGCGGAAGCGTTTGCAGCAGCGGTTCGGACTGTGAAGCGCCGGGGAGTTCGATGGACTTCACCATGCATCCGGCATAGGCGGACATGGTGGCCAATGCGGACGATGGTTCCGAGGCTTGCTGCGATTGAGTTGCAGAGAACAATGCCGGCGCTCCGGCACGGGCGGCCGGGGCGAACCAA
>CAWFUK010000053.1:0-6980 GCA_963818935.1 uncultured Acidobacteriaceae bacterium | reverse complement strand
GACCCTTGGAATTTGTCGCAACCGAGGAAATCTCACCGAAGTTCCAATCGTTGGGCAAGACGAAGTAATCGGGGTTGGGAGTATCAAAGCGAATCTCCGATGCGACTTGTGGTGTTGTGAAAGCGGGCGGGTAATAGTAATTCTCCGAATCGGAGTTCGTTGCAGTTGACCGTATGCCGAACCCGCCAGAACGAACGATGCTACGAAAAGATGCTTCATTTAACCAGTCTCCTACCTTGCGGCCGCGGGCCGTCAGTCTCGAAGCCGTCGCGTCTCAAAAATCGTCCTATGATAAACGACTCGGGCGAAAAAGCAAGTTCCTTCCCGGTCGCAATTCATGCCGTTATGCGCCAATGTTGCGTTTCGCTTTGTATGGGAGCGAGCTGCCGAACGGGTTCTAGCATTCAAGCACTTCCCCGTTGTGGCGCGGCTCATTTAGGTTGGTGCCGCCTCTCCTTCCTCGGGCTTCAAGCCAAACCGAATACAGCATTTGTCGCCGGGGTCAATAACATTGGGGGGAACGCCGTCCTCAACTTCGCCGGGGTGTCAAAACACGACACGCGTGGCGTATTTTCAACAGACCTGCCGTAGGGTCATGGCAGCGTTGAATCGAATCCGTTGTGGACTGAGGCGCCGTTTAGAGAGGTCGAATAATCACGCTTATTAGAAACCCGATGCCCAGCATTGCCGCCAAGAGATACAATGGCACGTCGTAATTTCGACCAGCAAGGGATGCCAAATCAGTACCGGCCTTGGTTGAAAGTTCAGTGATGATGAGAGGGCCTGCAATGGCTGCTGCGCTCCAGTCTGTAAGGATCGCGCCGTGGATCGCCCCAACGTTTTCGACCCCGAACATATCAGCTAGAAAAGCGGGGATGGTTGCGAATCCGCCCCCATACATCGTGAAGATCGTGAATAGGGCGACCTCGAACATAGCCCATTCGTTATTGCGCTCCAGCCAAGGAATCCACAAGAATAGACTCACCTGAGCCGCAAAGAACAAACTGTAGGTATTTCGTCGGCCAATATAGTCCGAAGAAGACGCCCAGAAGAAGCGGCCACCAGCGTTGAATAAGCTAATTTGGGAAACCACCGCCGCCGCTTGGAAGGGAGTCTTGTGGAACATGTCCTGCATCATGGGGGAGGCCTGAGCTAAAATTCCGATGCCCGCGGCAACGTTGATAAACAGCATTGCCCAAAGCAAATAAAACTGCGGAGTGCGTAGCGCTTGGTTTCTCGTCAGGCTTTCACGGACGATGGCTCGAGTCGCTACGGGCGCCCATGCGTGCGGCTTCCACCCGGCTGGAGGGCGGCTAAGAAATTGCGCGCCGGCCACCATGATCCCGAAGTAGATTACCCCTAGCAGCGCGAGGTGAAACGGGCTGTTTTCATGCGGCGACGATAAACGCCTGAGCCGGGTTGGCAGGAACCATCGAGTCGCTGAAGCTTCTAAGCAGGGTTGGTGGAGCAAACCAGAGACGAATAGAAGTGTTCACATCGGAGATAACGGCTGATATTGTTCCTGCAAAGCCGCGCGGCGTGCCCTTTCCAAAGAGTGTACGCATCAACAATCCAAGATTGGCCGCACCCGAGTGCACCACCAGCCGCTTGAGAATGTTTTCCCGGCCACGCAAATGGAGGCGGCGCATCCCGCCCCGATCATACAGATGTTGATTCCATCGCTCCAGCTTCTCGCCGCGCTGGCGTAAGAGCCGGAGGCCTCGCTCTCCGCGAATGCGCCGCCGATTCGCGTACACCGCTTGCTGTTCCCGCTGTTGCCCTTGCCAGCGTTGCCGTCCGCGATTCGGTTCCGAACAGTACGTGCGCAAGCCCCACTCGGTTAGTTCGCTCACCAGCGCGCGGCTGTGATAGCCCTTGTCAGTGACCACTTCGCGCGGCCCGTCCGTGCTCACTTGCTTCGTAACCTCATCGCCGTGGGTATCCGACACCACGCTCGTAATACGCTCGCCTGCTTCGGCCACCGTCTCGGGAATCGTTGCCGTGTCTCCAACGTCTGCCCCGTGCAGCGTGACAGCGACAATGGCTCCGGTCTCCATATCCACCGCATGCTCGGCTTTGTGAGCCAGATGCGTGCGCCCATCCTTCATCTTGGTTATGCGCGCATCGGGATCGTGCGGATGAGTCCAGTCGTCGTTGGATCCTTTCTTGGGACGCTTGCGGTCCAGCTTCGCCAACTGCTCGCGCGTGGGCGTTTCGATACCGCTTTCCTTCGCCAGCCGCATGAGAAACTCTTCGTAGCGCTCGCCCGTGTCACGTCGCACAATCGACCGCAGCGCCGCGTTGGCTTCCAGCGTCGTCGCGTCCACGCCGATCGTCGTCCCTTTTAGCAGCTTCTTTTCAGCCAGCACCTGCAGCACCCACTGGAACACCGCCTGATGCGTTTCCACATCCATCAACCGCCGGGTCCGCGAGATCGTCGAATGATCCGGCACACTTTCATCCAGCGCGATCCGCACGAAAGATCGAATCGACAGACTATCGCTGGCGCGCCAGGCGATTCCGCGCTCTGAATCGATCCCTTCGAAATAGCCCACCATCAGCAGCCGAAAATAGATTCCTGGCGACAAACCTGGTCGCCCTACTTCTCCGGCGTAGAAATCCTCACAGATGGTCTCGACGTACTCATCGAACTTCTTCTCATCCAGGATCTCATTCAGCCTCTGGTAAAACGGATGACTCGCCCCTACCGGTAGCGCCGCGGTCGGCGTCCATAACCCCTCCTGCCGAACCCGTTGCTTTCGTCGTCCCATCGCCATGTTTGGAAGACGATCAAACTACCAATGAGGTCACGCCGGCAACCGCGTTTCACCACGCGCTGCTAGCGCCATAAGAGTTTTGGCCACGCCGACGAGCCCTATTAAGTAGACGTTCAAATATCCTGCCAGGAATGCTCCGCCCCCGAATCCCATGATGGCCATGCCTGCTCGCCATGCCTCGGCGATCCGGAAACCACTTCACCAGTGTGCTCACGGGCGCGATATAGCCGAGACCACATCCCATCCCACTGATAACGCCCATTCCCAGAAAGACGAGGAAAGCTTGATGTAACGTTATGCCGATACCGCCAATGATCAAGCCGAACCCGAAAAGGCAAGCGGCCAGGGTGGCGGCGGTCCGCGGTCCTTTTCGCTCAACCCAGGGCCCACCGAAGGCCGCGCTGATTCCAAGCAACAGTAAGGCCGTACTGAACGTAATGTAGGGAGGACTGAACCACCAGGGAGCATTGGCAAGAAGGGCGTGGATGGGCCGGTTGTATGTGCTCCAGGCATAAACCGAACCGATACACAGGTGAACGGCAACCGCAGCCGCGGGAATAGACCAGCGACTTCGGATGCCGGTCGAAACGGAGGGGGGAAGTTTTGTAGGTGTCCTCACAATACCCAATAGCATCACCAGAAACAAGCTGGTCGTCAATTCTTGTTCACGCAGTGCGTATTCGTCCTATCCAAATTGACGCGTACCCCTGCACATTCGGCGGTTTGGATCGGCCAAGTCGAAGGAGGCCTATTTTGTAGAGCGAAACCAGACGTGGAAGAAATGAAAATTGCAATTGTTGGACCTTCACCCTCCAAATCCGAAGGCTCCGCTTGCTGCTTCAAATAACTTTTTGTGAAATGCTTTAGCGCAGCTTGTAAACTAGGGGCATGAAAAAACTGTCGGCTGCCGCATTCATCTGCGGAATGACCCTGACGCTGGCTATCCCCAGGCTAGTGTTCGCTTCTGCGGGAGACGCAAACAAAGGCAAGGCCGTCTTTGAGAATTGTGCCGCCTGCCACAATGCCGATAGCACCGATGCCAAAGTCGGCCCGGGCCTAAAGGGTTTGTTCAAGAGGGAAAAACTAGTGAATGGGAAGTCCGTTACAGACGAGAACGTGCGCATGCTGATCGACGAAGGCACCAGTTCCATGCCGGCTATGGGCGACTCCATAAAGGCTGATGAGAAGGACGATCTGATCGCCTACTTAAAGACGCTGTAACCTTTCGTTTAGTTTTCTGTAGACACTCGCGAACGTGATCTCTGCGGCATTTCCATACCAAAGCAGCGGCGGCCGATCCTCGGCAGAGACAAGGTTTTCGTGAGGTGGGAGAGGGTACGCTTGCCCCCTGGGCTGACAGAACGGTTAAGACGCTGTTGGCCGTTCGCGAGAGGAGAAACCGAAATACGCCAAGGGCCGCTGGTTCGGGCCCCCCAAAGTACTTGATTGATGAGAATCACCGTCTTCAGATTCTGGTCCCTCTTGGCGGGTTTGAGGCAGTCCTGGAGCGAGCAGACGAATAACGGCAGTCGATGCTGGATCTTTGCCAAGGTAATGACGGCCGGGTTGTAAAGGCCAGAACTCTGCCCAGGTTCATTTTAAACGACCGTGTCCATGCCGCAGTCGGCCTAGTGGGCTGTCTCTGAGTAATCATAAGCATTCGGCTACCGTCCTAGAAGTATGCCGTTTGACGCGGACCTTTCATGTTTGACCGAAGAGGAGCAACAAGAGCTTCAGCAGATGACGCAGTAGCGGATGCTTCCGGCGGGCGATGTGATGAGGCCGCAGATGATTCTGCCGCTCGCAGATGGAGTTTCTTACCAGAAGATTCAGTATCTGCTGGACATCACCGCTCCGACGATTGCAGCGTTGGAAAAATCATTTCTTGCAGCATCGCAGCGGTCTAACGGACGAGCTGCAATCCAGGCCAGCAGCCCTCAGTGAGGACGCCAAAAACTGCGGGCCAAGGTGCTGGCCGCGATTAAAGAAGGACCGAGAGATGGCCCCGCGCACTTACCGTACCGCAAACTTGCCAGCGCCGGTGCAAAAAATGGCTCTTCCGCCATTTTGGTGCAGCTTGTGGCGCACTTTGAGGAGCAAACGCTCTGAGTCCGTGTATACGGAAGAACTCGGCGCCCGCAAGAGATCGAACCCAGCCCGGCCGTACATCTGACGCTTGATGGCTTTGAGACAAATTGACCTGTCCCTCTACTTGGCCATTACTCCATGGAGTTTCGACGGCGGCCAAGACAGCCGCGGGATCCTTTTGCAGGCCAAACGCAAACCGGACCAAAGATCCGATGCCGCACTGCTTGGCGTTCCGAATCCACCAGAGCATCTGGCCACTATTTTTGCTGGCCAAAGCGTCGCGGAAATCTAACGCGAGGGCCCGCATCGAGGGTAGCTCTGGGCAACTGGTGGAGAGCTTGTTCAATAGCGATCTCTGATCGTCGGTAAGCCGATCCGGTGATTTGCTGGTCAAGATCGCCACTTGCTTCGGTGCGAATCTCTGCGGACGATCCGATCGAGATAAAGGCCCGCGTGTCCTCCAAACCGACACGAACTTGGCCACCATACTGCACTGACCTCGGTAGCCTTGACTTCGCATCTCTTGGAAAAGTTTAGTGGCGTTGTGACAACCCTTGGTCCATCGTCGTTGAAGGTAGTCCGCAAAATCATGCACCTTGGCGGCCTTTCGAACGGGTCGTTTGCGTTCTGGAAGTGACCATTTCGCAACCAGCGCCGCATCGTCTTCCTCTCGATTTGCAGTGTCTGACTGATTGCTTTTTGAGTGAGCCCTTTACGGTGCAGTTGAACGACATGGTCATAGTGTTGCATACGGGGTTGCCGACGTTGCTGTTAGCGCGCTTCCTCTAGTTAGGAGATCTGCCGGAGGCTAGGTGAACCTGCGTCGTGACCGGTCCGCCAGCGCTGACCTCCGATCGCCGCTTCCTTTCTGTCCAGCCGCGGGCCGCTTCGTTGAATATCGGAGAATATCGGATTCTCTGACCCCGGACAGATCACCGGCCGCGCGACTTTCAGGTTGCGAACGAACTCGCATTTCGAGCTCGGCTGCTTCTGCTCGCGCTGCAGAGCCGCAGCCGGGCTGACGGCTTCCTCGCAAGCCACCAATCAGCTATATCTGTGAAACTCATTGTCGACTAGTGGCCCGTCGCAGCGAGTTCGTTAGCATGGCAGGATTCTGCGGCGGGCATTGGAGTATTTCCATTTGAAGGGGCGGGCGGTTTTCGAATAGGCGCGTATGTAGCGCATGAGTTTGCGCGAGAGATCCTGGACCGAAGTGAAGATGCCCCGCGCGATGACTTCGCGCTCCAGTCTTGCGAACCAGATTTCGACCTGATTGAGCCAAGATGAATAGGTGGCGTGAAGTGCAGGTTCACGTTGCCGTTTCGCTTCAGGAACTGTTCGACTTGGTTGGTCTTGTGTGCGGACAGGTTGTCCAGAATAATGTGAATCTCCTGGTTGGGCTTACAGCCAGAGATAATTTGTTCGAGGAACCCGACGAATTCCGCGCTGGTGTGACGCTCGGCGGTCTTACCCTGCACCTTTCCAGTCTTGACGTCGAGCGCCGCGTACAACGACAACGTGCCATTGCGTCGATACGCAAAGCCGTGCCGTTCCAGTCGTCCGGGCGACAACGGCAGCACTGGATCCAGGCGGTCCAATGCCTGAATCGCGGTCTTCTCATCCACACAAAACACAACCGCGTGCTGCGGTGGAGTCAAGTACAATCCGATCACGTCGGCAGCCTTGGTCTCGAAATCCGGATCGTCGCTGGCCATGTAGCGCTCCAGTCGATGCGGGCGTACATCGGCTTGCGCCAGAATCCGTTGGATAGTGTCTTTGCTGACATGAAAGCGGCTCGCCAGTTTTCGGCACGACCAGTGCGTGGAGCCGTCTCTCGGTCCTTCTTTAATCGCGGCCAGCACCTTGGCCTGCAGTTTCGGCGTTCTCACTGAGGGCTGCTGGCCTGGATGCAGTTCTTCCGTTAAACCGCCGATGCGATGCTGCAAGAAACGACTTTTCCAACGCAATCGTCGGAGCGGTGGTGTCCAACAGATCCTGAATCTTCTGGTAAGAAACTCCATCCGCAAGCAGCAGAATCATCCGCGACCTCATCACATCGCCCGCCGGAAGCATCCGCGACTGCGTCATCTGCTGGAGTTCTTGTCGCTCCTCTTC
>CAWFUK010000052.1:0-56983 GCA_963818935.1 uncultured Acidobacteriaceae bacterium | reverse complement strand
AAAGCAAAGGGAAAACCGCATAACTTGACATAATGACCGTTATCGGAAGCACGATGATAACAAACGACTTAACTGCCAGTACTACGTGGGCGGAGGTCGAATGTCTACCTGTAGTGGTCCGCTCGGTGTTGGTGTAGGTGTCGAAGTTGTCCAGGGGTCCCCCCTCCCCCGGGGGTCAAAAACTCTCACTGACCTCATCCACAATTTTTTGTAAAGGTTTTCGGCCGGTCCAAAAAATTACGTTTGTTATACGCAGACTTCCCAGACTTTCCACTCTTTCCACCTTTTTCCAGGGTAGATCGTCGACAGGATATTTTAAACGCTATCCACTCTTTAAACTCATTCTCTACACCCCTCACGGGAAAGAGTGTAAAGAGTGGGAAGAGTGGGAAGGTATATGAAACTAAAGGTCAAGTACCAATTGTATGACTGGGAAGTCTGACTCTAAAGGCTGGGAAGTCTGGGAAGTCTTAGTATGGTATGATTCATGTGACATGAAAAAACCTGCACCGAAGTACATTATGAACGTGCAAATAGAGTGGGAAGTCGCCGAAAAGCTGGACACTGTGGCGCATGCGCTGAAAGTGACACGCTCCGCCCTCATTCGGACGGCGGTTGAGAGGCTGCTGGCCGGGTACACGGTGAAGCGGAAGGAGGTGCCGAGTGGAGCCAAGGGCTAAGACCATCGCGGCGAGGTTTGGATTTCAGGATCCGGAACTGAATACGCCGCGGCATGACGAGATTATGATCTGGCTGGACGAGAATATGGCTTCAGTGTTGAAAGGAATGGATATCTGGAATCCATCGGCATCGAGTAGTGGATCGCTTAGCGTCGAAGCATATAGGGATGGCGCCTCGAAGTTTTGGCCGGGTATTGACCTTGGAGATCCTCCGGAGTTGGGGAGTGTTCGGGTTCACTCTAAATTGTGGGAGTTTCCGGTTCAAGACGGGAAGTACATCGTTGGGTTTATCGACATGGCCGTTAGGGCTTCCCGCGCCGGGGTTCCGTATATCTTTGGGATCTGCCTGGAATTGGGAAAGTGGAGACGTACAAACTGGGAGGACAAAAACCCTCCGAGGTGGTCCACGGAGGAATCGAGGGTAGAAGTGATGTTTGAGGTAAAGCCTTCAATTACTTCGCTTGGGGAAGTTATCAGGCAGATCAATATGTACCGGACATACAAGCCTGGGAGGTACGCGATTGTCTGTCCGGACGGAAGATTTAAACAGCAGTTACTGTCGCAAGGGATTGACTTCGTTAAGTGCCCTTGACGGGCTTGCGGCGGTAGCGTTTGACGAACTTGCGGGTGCCGTCGTCGTTCTCGATGACATTGCCGTTCTGGTCGGCGATAGGCATCGGCCAGCGTTGAAAACCGTGGAAGGTGAGGATTTTAGAGATTCGATACTTTTCTGAACCTCCCCACCTTTCAGGCTTCAATCCTAAGCACTTATCGAGTATTTCTTCGTGGGAAACGGAGTACGGAATAACGGTGCGCAAGCGGGTTTCCGCCCAATACTCTTCTTTGGCGTTCTTGTCCTTCTCGTCGGCGAGTATCCAGTCCCAGACCTTACCATCCCAGACATCGGTCTCGAACCTGGACGCCTGCTCCTCCGCCGCGCTGAGGACGACGGATTCTTCTTCTAGCCACCAGTGGCGGTCGTCGTTGTATTCGGCGAGGGCTTCGGCGAGGATTTGATCGCGATCGCGGGCAAGCGCGGCGATATCGATCTCACCGCAGCGGACAGGCCAGAAGCGGCGCCCGCCGGTTTCGTCGGCGGCCCAGTTGTCTTTGTTTGTCGTGGCGGCGAAACAGCACTGGCGGGGGAAGTCGGATGTTCTGCGGCCGTAGGACTGACGGTAATGGTCGACGCGGCGGGAGAGGAAGGCTTTGAGGACGCCGGCTTCGGCGCGGGACATCTGCCCGAGGTCGGAGAACTCGACGATCCACTTGCCGTTCAGGTCCTGGCTCGAGTCTTTGTTCGAGAGGTCGGAGAGTTGGTCGGTGAACCAGTCGTCGCCGGCAAGGATGCGGAGGGCGGAGGATTTGCGGATACCCTGCTCGCCTTCAAGGACGAGACAGGTGTCTACCTGGCAGCCGGGCTTCATCACCCGGGCGATGGCGCTGATGAGCCACTTGGCGCCTACGGCGGCGGTGTATTCGCTCCACTCGACCCCGAGGTAGGTGGTCAGCCAGCGGGATATCCGTTTCTCTCCGTCCCATCGCAAGCCGGCAAGGTACTCGCGGATAGGGTGGAAGGGTTTCTCGTGACCGACGCATTGCGCGGAGGAGGCGGCGCTCGTCACGCCGACTTCGATTCCCTGGCGCTGCAGCCATTCGGCGGTAAGGATATCGTCTTCGTCGCTCCAGTCTCCGGCAGGCGATGCGAACGGCGGCGGCAGGAGTTTGACGAGGCGGCCGGAGAGCTCGTTGAATCCAAGCACGCCTTGCCACTCCGCGGCGATCCGCAGGCAGGTTATGGAGTTGGCGAGAAGGGGTTTGATTTTGCCTTCTTTGTTTCGCAGTAGAATTTCTCGCCACGATCCTCCGTCGCTTGTTGCGTGCCCGTTCGTCTTCCCTCCTCCGCCCATCATGCGCTTGATTTCACCGCTGCGCAGGGTCTGGAATTCGCGAAGACGAAAGCCCTTCAGTTTACGGAGAGCTTCTTTGACGTTGAAATATTCACGGCTGTCGTCAGGAAGGGTTGCGCAGCGCTCGACGAAGTCTTGCGCGTAGGCTTGGGCGGCGGAGGTGAAGGCGGCGGCTTCGAGGGGGAGTTGGTCGGCTAAGCCGTTGACGAAATCGTCGGCGGCGGAGTGGAAGGAGGGCTTCACGCGGTCGGCCTTCAGAAACCTTGCCAACACGCCCTATGCCAGTGCCAGCCATCCGGCCCACGTGAGTGTTTACATGGCCGCACGTACTTACCGCAAAGCCCACATCGTCTATGGCGCTGGAGTTTATGGATCACTTCGCCCCCTGCCAATCCACCAGCCGGCGGTTAGCGCGGGACTTTACTGGATTCATGCGACATGCCTCCAGTTGCTGCGATCAACGATCTTATTGATAGCCCTTCTACAGACTCCATATTTCGCTGGCTAATTTATTAGCGCTCAGATTCCTTAGCGCGAACGTCCGCGCCGGATGCCGACATAGCCTGTTCAGTTGTTAGCCTCGCGGGACGGCGTTGCGACTGTCTCCACCACGGGCTATCAGCTCCGCATTTCTCGCTTCGTTACCGCCGCGAGTGTTCCCGCCACCTGCGTAACGAATCTCCAGATTCGCCAAAGGGTACCGTCATCGCGCAGTTCACCCTATTCAGGTGATCGCGGAACACCGTGACCATCTTGGCGTGTCCCCCTGGAAGGTGGGTTCAAGCCGAGCTGCTGGTCAACACGGAGCCTTAAACATCTTCCGCATTGCTGCTTTTATTCGACTCTCCAGGAACGTCCGATCCACAACGGTCTCCGTACTTTCCTTGGATGCCGTGGTTGTTTGTGATCGCGGTCGGGTCGCCACCCTCCCAGGTGCCGGTGCTATTCCCGCAATCCCCAATACGCAGACTGGTCACGCTGCAGTGAACGACTCGTCCGGCATCGTGCGTAGGACCGTGAGCGCATCGCCGACATAGATCACTTCGCCCCCTGCCAATCCACCACTGGCGGTGGGTCGATATGCTTTGCGGTGTTGTCATCGCCTTTACTTCGCGTAGTTTCAAACGTCGTCTGAGCGTGTCGTATCGTTCACGGTCAACTCTCTTCTGTGCAGCCGGCGAGCGGGGAGAAGAGACGCCCCGCCCGCGCCGACCTTGCACCGGACTAGCCTCCTGGCCAAGGGAGACTTTCAGATTGTATGGCTCGATACGGAGGGTGTCAAGGCTTATTGGCAAGCACACGGGGCTTGAACTGCTGCGCGAGGTAGCGCGACAGCGGCTCTGGTATCTTCGCGATCATGGCGGAGGCGGCTTTGCGGGAGGTGGAGGCGGAGTTAAAGCGCGCAGATCGACTTGACGCCAATCGTGGTCGAGACCTAAACCTGTAACCAAATCCTTTCGTTGCCATTGCCGACTTACTTCCATTCTTGACCGCCGTAGCTTCCCGCCTCTTCGCTTCGAGTGGCTTGCGCCAGTATTCATCACCCTGCCGTGGATTTTTCCCTGCTACCGCCGCCGATTGAAACGACCCGCCCGGCTGGCCGGTCTGCTCGTACTGGTGGAAGTTGAAGCCGGGAACTTTCCCGTGCGCGCCGCGCTGTTTTGAGTCCGCGATTGCAAACCAAGACCCCTGTGGATGCTCTGTTCCGTCCGGATTAGCCTTTCCGCCCGTGCGTCCCGGCGCCCGCAGCACATGCCCGAACTCCGCACCCGGCACGACGATGTTTCCGTTAGCCATCCCGATATCGCCCCACAGGTAGAAGCTACCGAAGTTCGCCCGCGCCTCACCGACCCACGGCTGCGCACCTTTGACGTTCTCGACCACCATCGGAATGTGATGGCCGGCGGCGATTGACGCTTCCCGCTGGATGCGGAAGCAGGCATCGAACAGCGCGCGCAGGTCCTTCACGCTTCGCGATCCGGTGTAGCCATCAGGGAAACCCTTTCCCTCGCCACCGCGTAGCGCCTCCGCGATCTCCTTCCCGCGCTTCCACGGCATCGCCATATACGAAAATTCCTGACACGGCGGCGAAGCCCATATGAAATCAGCATCCCGGAACTGTGATCCGTGCAACGTGAGCACGTCCTGCAGAACAAGCTGGCAGGGGTAGCGTTCGAGTCCGTAGACGTGCCGCTCAATGTCGAATCCAACGCAGCGCCAACCCTCTTCCTCGAAGACCTTCGACACGGCGCCGAGTCCGCAGAACAACTCCACCAGGAGCGGCTTATCTCTCATACGGTTCAAACTCGCTCGCAAGAATCGGCGAACGTTCTTCCTCGCCGCGCTGGCAGATCACGTCGATCAGTTCGTCGAAGTTCTCCGGGAACAGATCGCCAACAATTCCAGCAGCGGCGGTCTCTATGCGCTCGCACTCCTTCACGAGCTCCTGCTCCTCTCGGAACTGGCGAACGGTGAGGGATGGATTGAGCGTGCGGAACTCGTAATACTGCCTCAGTGCCGTATCGGGATCGTCGACGTGAATGCCTTGCGACTTCCACCACCAGGCGCTTTCGCGGGCAATCTGGCGCGCGTACGCCTCCTTGGCGGGTTCAGCCGGGCCGCCGAGGTCGATACCGGCGCGCTGGGCGAGCAGGTGAACGGCATCGGGAAAAGAAACGCGCTCAATAGCCATGACGAAATCGATCGAAGAGCCGCCCTTGCCGCAGCCTTTGCAGTGCCACCACTCCCGTCCGGCGCTCACGCTGAAACTGGGAGACTTCTCGGAATGGAAAAAGCAGAGGCCGACCCACTGGGCGCCAACCTTGCGCAGCGGCTTCGAACTGTAGGAGTTCGCGAGGTCGAGCATATCGGTCGATGCTAAAACTCTAGAAATATTAAAGTGGGAGATCAATTACTGGCCTTCAGGTTGAAGTGAAAATCGCAAAGCAACACAATGACCTTCGCTGGTAGTTGCAGAGTCCCAGGGCCAGCATCTGTCCGAATCACGCACCGCGTGAGGTTCTTCCACGCGCGACACTGCTTTCCTTCGTGGTAAGCGCTACATCGTTCTCGGTTGGTGGTCATATTTTCCTGGTTGACATTATCTTTGAAACGAGTATATGATCTTCATCAGTGAAGCGCAACCAATTTCCGCGTGACTGGGTTTGTAAATGCCTTCGTTGCGGGCATCAATGGATGAAGCGCGTCGAGGGTCGCCCGGCGCAATGCCCGAAGTGTCATCAATCGGCTTGGGACACGGTAGCAAAAGGGAAGGTGGCGGCATGACCCTGATCCCCGTCGAAAGCAGCCACTTGGCGGCCATTGGTTACGAGCCGGACTGCATGCGCCTAACCATACAGTTCGTCAACGCCGACATCTACGAATATAATTTCGTGGAGCAGGAACTCCATGATTATCTGATGGCCGACAGTTCTCCTGGTTCTTTTTTTAACCAGCACATCAAGCCGAACTTCCCTGGCGATAAGATCCACACCGGCACCCTCGCCGAGCGCTCCGAGATCTGGCTGCGGTCGGAGGACGCGGCGGAGTTCAAAGGTAGCGCAGTGGCGTTGCAGATGGGCAGGCCGGTCAGTGTGTGCGCGTGGATGGAACTCGAAAAGATCGCCGACTTGCGCGCGCTGTACGACGGCGACAAGAGTGTTGTGATAGTGGAGGTACCGAATGCCGTTGAAGCGCGGGTCGAGTAAGAAAGTCGTGAGCGAGAACATTTCAGAACTTCGTCACTCTGGACGAAAGCAGAAGCAGGCGGTCGCGATTGCGTTGAGCGAAGCGCGGCGGTCGCGGCAGCATCGCAAGTCGAAAGGAAAGTACGCATGAGCCGACAAGAAAAACGCCGTGAGTTATGGAAGTTCGCGGTTAAACAGGTCAATCAAAATAACCTCCATCCGGTTGTCAACAACGCGCAGTTCACTGGACTCTGGCGCGGGATGCTGCGGCGTGAGCGCCGCAAGTTGGCGAAGGCATACTTCAAAGCCGGATGGATGAAAAGGAACGCAACCGCATGAGCACTGCACCACTAACTGCCCAACCGATGTTCAATGCCATCAACGGCAGCGAACTCATGGAGAAGATTCTCCGCGACGTGCGGAAGAACCTCGAAAAGGACGAGCGCTTCCGCCATCACGCGACCTACCCGAATATTTTTTACAGATTCTCTCTGTCGATGAAGTATGAGCCCGGCATGGTAGAGGCTGTGAACCTGTCCGGACATGCCGACGCGCGATCGAAGATCGAATCGCAAGAAGCGGTCATCGTCGCGCTGCGCAAACAACTCGCCGACCGCGACGAGAAGTTTCAATCGATCGAGTCCGAGGCCGGCATGATGATCTCCGACCTCGAAAAGACGAAGCGCGATCTCGCCGACGCGAACGAGTTCATTAAGAAGTTGATGGCAGAGAAGCACGCGCAGACCACGGAACCAGCTGAGCAGATCTTCGACCTCGAAGCTCTAGCGAAGGGTGAACCGTTTGTCGTTGAGCACGAGTCTGAAGTCATCGATGAGCCCGACCGCCTGCGCGAGTCCGGCGAGACCCTGAACCCCGAGACCATCGAGATCGAAGTGGGCGGAGAAGGTGAAGCGCAGGGCGAAGCGATCCCGCAGATGAACGTGGTAGGCAGGCAGCCGAACGAGGTGAGAAACCTTGACCCGGCGTTGCGGATGCCGACCGAGGGCACTGGCGCCACGGTGTCGAGCGGCAGGCCCCCGGCGGGCGTGAAGGGGAGGCCGCGGGGATGAAGGATTCTTTGTTGCGCGATCCCATCAAGTTAGACACAAATTCCCCACGCCCCGCTGCGCCTGACCGGGTGAACGTCTATACCTGCGAAAAATGCGGCGGCTACACCGTCACGATCGACATCCATGAGGGAGTGACGCCCTTCATGTTGCGATGCCGAGCATCTGGCCGAGAGGGGGATTGCAATGGTATGGCGGAATCTTCGTGCTATCCAAAAGGTCCGAGACCTTCCCATATTCCTGAACCCGCATGGGAATGGTTTAAGCCGGTTGGGTCTGAATATCGAAAACTGAATCGCGACATGCGCGAGCACGTCGATAAAGGCGGATTGGATATACGTAAGAGGGTCGTCAGTGCTTGACGTCCACTTCACCGACACGAAAGTCATCGAGCGCGAACTCCGCCGCATCGCCGACGCGCTTGAACGCGCCTACCCTCCGCCCGCCCAGCCCGGCGCGAAGAAGCCGCGCACGGTCGAGGACTTGATGACGACGAATGACGAAACGCTGGCTGACATCGAAGACGAAGAGGAACGCAAGCGCGCGGTGATGGAGGAGAAAGATTGATGCCCTCCCCGAAACCCACGCCTGAACAGAAAGCCGCCCGCCAGAAGACCCGCGATGCCTTGCGCGCCGCGAAGAAGAAAGAGGCCAAGGTCACCCCGCAGGACAAGGCCCTGAACAACCTCGCCGAAAACGAGAAGGTACCCCTCCTACCGCTCGGCTTCTGTAACACCCTCAA
Source organism: uncultured Acidobacteriaceae bacterium (assembly GCA_963818935.1). Lineage (GTDB taxonomy): Bacteria > Acidobacteriota > Terriglobia > Terriglobales > Acidobacteriaceae > Sulfotelmatobacter. Next base: position 48,898 of record CAWFUK010000052.1, on the reverse strand, counting down.
CCTCGCCTTTCGTCACTGCGGCGGCATCGAAGCCATGATCGACCTCTGCGCCTACTGCGCCGACGAGTGCGAAGAGGCTGGCCGCGTCGTCATCATGTACCGCGAAGTGTCGCCCGACGACCGCAAAGACCTCATCCCCGAGGATCTCTGCCGCAAGGCCGATATCTCCCCTGCCCGGCTGCTGGGCGTGACTGGCGAAGGCGGCGTTCCAGCGCAACATCGACATGTCGCGGATGTTAATGGCAATGCACAGCCCGGCGATGATCGGCGCCGCGGAGAAGTTCGGCGCGCGCAAGGATGGTCATCAGGACCGCAAGATGCTGCTCCAGGCGGCCGGCGTCGTGCCGATGGGCGGCAGTAAAGGCGTGGCGGTCAACATCAACAATGCGAATGTGCAGAGTAATGAGGATGTGGAGTACGGCGGATTGCCAGACTTCAGCGAGGAAGTTATTCTGATCTCGAAGGATTAGGGGTCGGGCGGCGCGTGGCTGTCCAGAAGAAAAACTTTTCGATCCTCTTCGAGAATGGGAAAAGGTGGCAGAATAACAGCTATGTACTGCAATCGGATAATTGCCCAGAGAAGATTGAGAGCCTGCGAACGTCTGGGGTTTGACGTGCAACCGCACACCATCATCGCCGCTGAAGACGCGAAGTCTCACTTTAAATCGATATGGGACGCAGAGCAGGGCAAGTTTGTCCGCCGACTCGACGAGCGCGAAATAAAGTGGATTAGGAATGAGAGGGCAATGTGCGCTTGTTCTTTCATTTACTGGGCGCAGAGGTATGCAGTTATCAGAAATTGGGAAGGTAAGTTACAGGTCTTCTCTCCTAACGTCGCGCAGAAGATCGGCATACAGATATGGGCAGATACCGAAGAACTCGACTTCGCCATCATGATTCAGGAGTTGAAGGCTCGCCAATTAGGGTGGAGCACTCTTTGCGAGTTAGCTATATCTCACCGCGCGCAGTTTCATCCAAACGTCAACGCCGTAATAGCTTCAGCAGATCCCTGACAAAAGTGACAAGATGTCGGAGATGATCGATACCGTCTACGACAATATGCCGCCATGGTTAATTGGTCAACTTAGACGTGTTGGTAAAGAGATTGAGTTCCCTAAACATAAGTCATCAATAAGTATTCAACACGGCTCGCAGTTCAATGGAATCGCCAGAGGTACGACTCCTAACTGTGTTCATCTTAGCGAATTAGTTGACTTTATCGACCAAGAGGAGCTTGTGGATGCTTCTCTTCTTCGCGCGATTCACGAGACTCCGGAAACCTTCCTAATGCTGGAATCTACCGCCGGAGGGCGCAGAGACTGGTGGCATAAGAAATGGGAGTTCAACATCGAAAATTGGCCGCTGGGTCGTAGCCGACTCCGCCCTTGTTTTCTGCCTTGGTTTGTTGGCGACGACATTTGGCCGACCGAGACGTGGCTTCGCCAGCATCCGATTCCTGTTGACTGGCGACCGTACGACAACACCATCGCTCACGCCGAGCGCGCCGCTCACTATGTTAGAGATACCCCGCTTCTTTCGAAGTACCTGGGATCTGGATGGGTCATGCCAAGACGCCAGTGTTGGTTTTATGAAATCGAGAGAGCGGAGGCCGTGGCGCAAAAAACCTTAAATAAGTTTCTTGGCGAGATGCCAGCCGATGCATTGGAAGCTTTCCAATCTACCAACATCTCCGCTTTCGATCATGACGTCGTAGAATCTTACCGCGTTCACGCCCGTCACCCGATTGCGATTTATGGAATTGAGGGCAACCAGGGCGAGATTCCGCTCCGCATCCAAGCGAGCCAGCGCGATATCGACCCGACCAAGCCGCGCATTCAGATCAAGGCCGCATGGAGCCAGAATCAAAAGCCAACCCACTACGAGCTCGTCCCGCTTCATATGCGAGAGTACGGATCAAGTATGGATCCGACCAATAAACTTTTTGTGTGGGAGCAGCCTGAGGAAGGAAGCATCTACGGCGTTGGTGTTGACACTGGTGATGGAGTTGGCCTTGATCGCAGCGTCGTCGAAGTCTTGCGCGCAGGCACATTGGAGCGCAACGAACGGCAATGCGCGGAGTGGGCGAGCGCCTACGTGAACTCGTACGACCTATGGCCGATCTGCATGGCGATGGGGACCTACTTCTCCGTCAAGCATCCTGACGGCCGCCTGATTCAGCCGAAGATGGTGATCGAGACGAACCGCAATGGCGAGATCGTTCAGAAGGAACTACTGAAGCGCGGCTGGACGAAGTTTCACGTCTGGGTCCGCTACGACCGCAAGAAGACGAACGAAGGCCAGAGCCAGATTCTGGGCTGGCGCACGGTGTCTTGGAGCCGCACGATGGTGATGGACACCCTCCTCAAATACATCAAGGACGGATGGATCGATATCGAATCACCGTGGTTCATAAATGAGATGTCGGACTTGGAGCGAGACGAGAACCGCCAATCCTTGAAAGCTGTCTATGGCGGGCATGACGACCGGATCATGGCAGTCGGCATAGTACTTTTGAGCCTCACAATTCCGAAGGTTGGCGGGCGCCAGATGCAGACCGCCATCACCCGCGCAAACCAACGTTCTGAAGGGGTTGTCTACGCGAAGTACGATCCCGGCTACCAAGGCCGCGACTTCGACCGTAATATTGTAGAGTTGCCAGTTCACCAATATTTGAGAGAATACGGAGACATATGAGTCCGATCAGCATGTTTCCACCGAAAACCCCGCCATCAGCCGCCGAGCACGCCTCGGTCACAGCAAAAGCCGTAGCGGAAGGAGCGCCTGCGCCCGCAGCCACGCCTTCGCCAACCCCGGCGCCTGCCGCCGTTACCCCGCCGGTGCAGAAGATTCCGCTGATGTGTACGATGTGCGGCAACCAGCTTTCCTCCGTCTACACCGCCGCGACGAAGACCTTCACTCATGTTCACCAGGTGACCAACAACGCGCCGAAGTGCCCGGTGACCGGCAAGAAGTTTCACATCAACGCGAGCCACGAGGTGGAGGAAATCAGTGCCTGAAACCCCGATGACCATATGCGCCTGCTGTCGCGACAAGAAAGACGGCGTGTGGCGCTTCGTCTGCCGCTGCGGGTTTCAGGCGGAGACGGCGAGCGGTGCGACTGGCTGCCCGCGGTGCGGCACGGCCTGGAAGTTTGAAGTGGAGGTCAAGGCGGCATGAGCACCTGTCCCGAATGTGGCGGCGAACTTCATGTCGGCGACTGGCCGATGTGCGGCGGAGATCCCGCCCGCCACGTGCCCGCCGATGGCCGATTCGCGCAGGGCTTCGATCCTGTCGTCATCCACCGTGACGCCGCTGGCAACATCCGCTACCCCGCGAACGGTAGTGCGCCCGTCCCTGAAGGCTACCAGCGCGTCGAACTGCGCACTATCCATGAAGTTCGCAAGTTCGAGGCCGAAGTCAACCAGCGCGAGCACGCCGCCTCCGACCAACACCTCTCCGCCCGCGAGAAGCAGTTCAGCGAGAAGCAGGCCGCCAACCGGCGCGAGCTCCGGACGGCGATGGATGGCATGTCGAACTACGGTCGCGACTTCGCCCGTGAAGCCATCGAGCGCGGCAATAACCGGCGGGCAGCAGACGCGCGAGGTCGGCTTTCACCTCGACGTGTTTTCGAATAACAGCAGCAACCGCGAAGTTCACCGCGACGAGCGGACGCAGTGGAAGGGACGGAAGGGATGACGGATTTGTCGGTCTACACCGGCGGACCTTCTGATCGTAGAGTGGCGATTATTCATTCCTTAACCAGAGTCGACCCTATCACAGGAAAGCGATACTGGAGAAGAAATTTCTGGGAAGGATGGCGTAACCTGAAGACCGACGAGGATTTTGTATTTCTGAACGCTGCCGTGGATAAGGCCGATGCCCAGCGCTGACTTCACCACCTACCGCTACCCGGCGCAGGGAGCCGACCCGCAAGACCTCCTCGGTCGCCTGAACGACGGCCGCACGCAAGGCGAAACCTTCCTCCAGTCCCAGCGCGGCTACGAGGACATGGACCAGGCGATCGACATCATCGCCGGTACCAACGACCGCCGCCGCCCTGCCTCCCTCTCCCGCATCAGCCCGAACGTCCTCAAACGCAACATCCGCGAAATCGTGGCGTCTCTGTCCAACATTCGCCCGACGTGGAACTTCAAAAATGACAACCGCGATTACGATGACCATTCGGCGATCCTCAACAAACTCTTACATTCCTGGTACCTCCACACTTTCGCCGACCGAAGCATCCGAAAAGCTTTGCAGTATGCTGCAGTCCAGTCTCGCGGATATGTTATGCCCGTCTGGACCAAAGACTTCTGGTGTTTCGGAAGAGGTGACATTGAACTTAAAGTTCTGGGACCCCGAGACGTAATCCCCGAGCAAATCGGCCCGAACAACGACCTCCAGAAAGCGTACGCCGTTCACGTCCACGAAGAAGTCCCTCTGAACCTGGCGCACGCCATGTTCCCGGCATTCCAGGATCTGATCGTTCCCGACCGCTCCGGACCCTCGAACCTTCGCCGAGGTGGCAGCCGTATTGCCCGCTTCATCTCGCCCGTGCTTGACGCCGTGAGTCGACTGCGCGGCCGAGAAGCCGATAACCGATCCATCCCGACCGTCGATCTCTACTGGACGTACATCCTCGACACCTCAATCAACATGAGCGGCGAGGACATTCTGATGGGCGAGCCGGGCACTTCCTGGTCGTACAAGGTGCCGTACCTCGGCAAGAAGATCCCGAGCGGCATCAACGACACCGAAGGCCGGCCGCTATTCCGCGATGCGCAACCCGAAGACTGCCAGATGTACCCGAAGCGCCGCCTGGTCATCTGGACGCGTAGCGCAGTGCATTCGCGACGGACCGAGCTACTGGTGGCACGGCTATTGCCCGGTAATCCCGTTCTCGATGGACGATTGGCCGTGGGAGTTCCTCGGCTACTCCGCGATCCGCGACGGCGCCAGCGTGCAGGATTCGGCGCAACAGCTCCTCCGCGCGATCGAAGACAGCGCCAACGCCCGCCTCCGTCCGCCGCTCGCCTACGACGAGGACGCCTTTTCGAAGACGTTTATGGAGCGCTTCGACCCCCGCCAGCCCGGGCAGAAGGTGCCGTTCAATATGTCGATGAACGAGGCGATGAAGATCCTGGTTCCGTCCAGCTATTACGACATCCCGGTATCATTCTTCACGCACATCAAAGACCTGTTCGAACTGATCGGCAACCTGCTGGGCGTGAAAGACCTCACCGCGATCGCCAAGGCCCGCCAGATTCCCAGCGCCGACGCGATGGAGAAAATGGCCGAGATGGCCGGCCCGTTGATGACGGACCTCTCAAGATCCATGGAGGCGAGCATTCGCCTTATTGGAGAGATGGTCAAGGGATTATTTTTTCAGTTTTACGATGCACCCCGCCGCGTGCAAGTCATGGGCCAGGATGGGATGACCGAAACTGACTACGATTACGAACCCGGAAATCTAGTGCCTTCGCACATGCCAGGAGAACCTACCGATACCGAAATCGGCCACATCTCGAATGGAGCGGGCTCGCTGGCATCTCCAAAATGTATTTTCTGGAGATCACGCCGAATAGCCTTCATCAGATCACTCAGACGACTCGCAAACTCATGTTGCTTCAACTGCAAAAGACGGGTTTCCCTGTTGATCCGTGGACTATCGCCGAGGCATTCGATATTCCAAATTTCGGGAGTCCTCCGGTTGGAGCCCGCACGGTAATGGAAAGATATGTGGCTTGGCTGCGGATGCAGGCCGAAATCAAGCAGGCGCTGACGCCCCCGCAAGCTCCAGGGCAAGGCAAAGGAGGCGGTAGGCCGAATTCAAACGGAAAGAGTCCTCATATCGTCCAGAACAAGGATGGCGGCACGAGGTGCACAATCTCGACAAGTTGAGCGGTGGAACAGTAGGCGCACTGCGTTCGATCCGCGCTCCCTCAGCCACACGCTCCGTTGGAGGGAGTATAATCCGCTACGGGATGGTTCGGTCCTGATGCACTTCCAGCGGTACGATCCAGTGATTTAGCGTATGATCTCAGCGAAAGCATGAGACCGTTCCTAGCCGCTTTCGCGGATAGTCTCTGGCTATTACCCGCCCGTTGACTGCGTGGACTTATTCTGAAGTACGCTCACCGAATTGCTCGTAAACTGTGCTTTGGAGCGGTCCCTGAAGGTCTTCAGGTAGACCCTTTGCCGCAACCGGAAGTGTTTTTGTCCGGCACACCTACAAGCCGTGACTCCATCTGAAAACCTCAGAAGAAGTCCTCTCGTTCACAGATTCCTCGGAGGAAGCAAGCCCTCGAAATCCGTATCTCCTTGACAATGGTACTATTCGTACTGTACAAACTAAGACAGTGAATTCCGTTAAGGACGACACAGGATCGCAGAACAGCCCTCTTTCGGTGTGACCTCGTTCACGTCGGCGGAGGGTATTTTTTTGAAAGGAGACAAACACATGAACCTACGATATCGCTTTCAAGCGCGGCAGCAAGAAAATGAAGAAGAAACATCACAAGTTCTAACCCATCCACGGAGAGCCCCGGCACGGACGCGCCGGCATACGCTCCCCTGATAAGGGTTTAAACCGAGGATGGGTTGCGAGGAACCCACCTTCACCAATTTTGGAAAAAGTGTAGAGGAAACCAATGGCTCGCAAACGGTCAGCAGGGAAGGGCGTTAAAAAGACGGTAATGAAGTCGCCGTTCAAGAACGCCATCATGAAGGGGACGCGGAAATACTAGATGGCAGCCGGCTTCAGCCCGATGCCTTCCCGCGGCGGCGGCCAATCGGCCCCCGTCTCATCTCCGCAAGGAGCAGGATCTCCCTCATCGCTTGTCTCTCAATCCCCGGACGAACCGCAGGATCAGGGCGACACTTCAGTTGATGCCAAGGTGGACCAGTTCTCGCAACAGGTCCGCAAACTCCACACGACAATTGACGCGATGGCCCGCCAGTTTCCCGAGTTCGCTCAGGAAGCCCGCAAGGCGCAAGACGCCCTGATGGCCGGTATCGCTAAGGTGGTCTCCAAACAACGTTCGCCCCAGCAGGGCGGCGCAGCACCTCCCGTTGGGTGAAGCCGTCAATGCAAAGGAAATCCAAATGACGCTATCGGTTCTGTTCCTGGTGATCGCGGTCGTGCTATTCGGCCTCGGCGCTTTCTCGCGCTGGATCGCCTCGCCGCAGCCATGGTACCCGTCATTTATCTGCTCAGGTCTGTTCTTCTGGGCGCTGTCGGTCCTCTGGCCGATGGTCAACAAGTAACCCCTCCGCAGCCCGAAAGGGAAGGAAATCAAAATGGACATCAACGCCTGGCTCGAAGAAGCAACCAAACGCGCGAATATCCCAGCCGAAGACCGGAAGATACTCGAAGGCGTGATTGCGAAGAACACAGGACTCCAAACGTATCTCGAAGAAAGCGGACTCCGCCAGTCGGACTACGACCGCAACATGAACAAGTTGAAGACCGAGCACGCGGCCCGGCTTCAAGAAGTCGCCGATAAGGAAGCGGCGGCTGATCGCTTCGCCACTCAGAACGGCGAATGGTTCAACCAGAACAACGGAAAGTTTACGAAGGCCACGCAGGACCTAGAAGCGGCCCGCGTGAAGGAAGCGCAGTTAGTCGAACGCATGAAGGCGCTCGCCACCCGCTACGGTGTACCCGAGGAAGAATTGAACATCCCAGTTTCAGCCGCGCCAGCAGTACCGCCGCCGCAGCCGTTCCAGCCTTCGATGAGAAGCGCTTCGTCTCTCGCGAAGAAGGCGACAGGGAACTTCGCGCAGCCGTTCTTATTCAGGCCGAAATGGCTGATCTCGTAGACGAGCACAGAGAACTATTCGGCAGTAAGTCGTTCAACAAGACAGCCTTTTTGAATAAGGCACTTGAGATATCCAGAAAAAATCCAAACAAGAAGCTCCGCGAGATCTGGGAAGACGAATTCAAAGTCGCCGACAAACGCAAGGAACTCCAGGATAAGGACGTTGAGGCGCGCATCGCCACCGCCGTCCAGGAGCGCGAAACCAAGATCCGCAGCGAACTGCAGCTTCCGGCCCCCCGGCCGGCCGAGCAGCACTCGCCCATCGCTGGCAAATTTACGAAGGCGGCGACTGACCCCGCGAAAGACCCGAGTCGGGGTTTGCGCGCGGCGCTCGAAGCGTACGGCAGCGGGAAGTATCGGCAAGATGGCGGAGGTGCCGCCTGATATCCAACAAAAAGGAGATGGAGTACTTTAAGTATTCCTTGTAAGTTATTGTGGCTACAGACCCGATATTCGATGAGATGAACGTTACGACGCTTCGCGAGATCTATCCTCGCGCGATTGAGGACGAGTTTTTCCTCGACACGCCGTTGCTCGCGTATCTGCGCGCGAACTGCCTGGTACCCTTCCCGGGCGGCACGGAGATGTCGAACGGCTTCCTCTATGCGCCGCTGATCGGCGGCTTCTATCCTCCGGGCGGGAACTTCAACATCACCAAGCGGCAGACGCTCTCGGCGATGCGGTTCGACCCGAAGTACTGCTACGTCTCCGTAGTCGAGTACTTGGAGGACATTCTCGTCAGAAACAAGGGTCCGCAGGCCGTGTTCTCGCTGATCGACATCGACCTGCGCAACGCCATGAACACCATCAGCGGCATTATCGCGGTGGCGATGGCGCTGCACGGACAGGCGGCCGGCACCAACATCGTCGGCAACCGTCCGAACTCCATCAACGGCTGGGAAGAGGCGCTCGACGACGGGTATTGCCCGCAGTGGGACGGCTCGATCTTCACCGCGTACGGCACTCAGGCGCGTAACGGCGCCGTGCGGTCGGCGCTGAACTCGCCCGTCTACTGGGGCGGCACTTCGACCGGCGGCCTCGGCCCGATCACCTATCAGGTACTCGAAGAGACGTATCAAACGTGCTCGATCGGACGAGAGGAGCCAGACCTCGGCACTTGCAATAAGGCTCTGTACGCTTACATTAAGGAGCGTATCCAGCCGCAGCAGCGCTTCGCACAGGAACGCGACCCGTACTTCGGCGTCTCCGGGATGCGTATGAACAACGCGATGATCCTGAAGGACGACTACTTCCCGTCGCTGGTCTACGGGCAGAATGATCCCGACCTCGGCAACTGGCTGACTGGTTCCTTCACGAATCCGCTGAGCACCTCGCCCGCCGGAAGCAACTTCCCGGTGTCCTCGGCAGCCGCGACCCTTACGGTTGGCGAAGTCTTCAACTGGTGGAACACGAAGAAGTGGCTGTTCCGGGTGACCGACGATGCCGAATTCGGCTTCGGCTGGACCGGCTTCGTTCGCGCGCAGGACAATACCCGCGTGGTTGGCCAGGTGAAGGCGATGGTCAACCTCGAATGCACCGCACCGCGGTTGAATAAGACTCTGTACGGATTCGGCGGATAGGGTCGAGAGGAAACAAGGAGAACTCACATGAGCCAATTTGTTGACAACATTGATTACGTTTCGCCGGGAGAGTTAAACCTGGTGAACGATCCCGTCTGCGGCGGACTCGTTTCTTCCGGCACCGGCGCGGCTCCACGACCGGGGCAGCTTGGCAAAAAAGGCCACATGACCCAGGATGAAGCCTACGCCCGCTACGGCGGCAGCAAGGTCATCAACGGCGTGGCACTGCCGCAACTCTACAGCGGCATCTACCAGTACGTCCAGTTTTTATTGACATCAACTGGATCTTCCGCGCAGGGCGCCGTCATGTTCTGGCAGCCCGCAAATGCGACTGTGACATCGGATGGTCTCCAGAGTTACATCGTAACGCCCGACCCGCCCACTGTGCCATCGAACATCGCCGGCATCGCGCTGAACGCCGTGACGAAGGGCAATTACGGCTGGATCCAGATCGCAGGGCTTGCGACTGTCCTGTTCAAGACCGGCATCACCAAAGCGACTCCGGTGGTTGGCGACCTCGTGGTGCTCGATCTGACCCCGACCGATACCGCCGACGTGCTGGCCGATGCGACAAACCTTACTAGCGTGCAGGCGCGAGTGATTATCGGCAAGGCGTACGACGCCCCGGTCAGCGCAAGCCTGAAGCGCGTACTGCTCGCGTTCGGTAACATCAACTGCTAAGGGAGGGAAATGTGGACAGGCCAATCAAAGCAGAACTTTTCCTCGTGCGCAGCGTCGCGCGACCGTCCGCCGAGGTGGTAACTAATGGGCTTGCTCGTACCTGATTTTCCTCGCAGCTTCGGCTCGAAGCGGGCGCAGATCGCGCTGCTCACCGGCCCCGCGTCGTACACGCAAGTCTCCGTCGCATCTCCACCGACTGGCGGCCAGTCGCTCAAAGCGACTGATTTCGGACTGAAGTTCATCGACTTCGCGATCGGCGGAGTGTCGGATGACGGGCAGTACGAAGTCGTCCTCACCCCGGCCGGCGCTGGAGCAATCTCTCCCGGCACCTGGACGGCGATCTGGAAGGTGGCACACACCGGTGCGGAAGTCACCGGCACGACCAACCTTTCGGCGCGCACGGTGCGCGTATTCCTGATTGGGAACTAAACTGGAAGGCACATGGCCTTCGTCGACTACACTCAAGAGCTCGTCGGGGTAATCCCTCAGCTTTCCTCGCTCTACGCCGGGACGTTGGTCAACCGCGCCTACAAAGAGATCCGCGATAAGCGGCTCTGGACCTGGCTGCGGGCTGAGGCCGAACTCATCGCCCCGTCGCCCATCTCGACAGGTTTCGCGGCTGTAACGCAGTTCGGCACCGTTGTCACTTTCGATAGCACGGCTGGACCGCTGGTGACTGCGGCGAACGCGGCAGGCAACCCGCCGCTCCTCTCCCGCCAGTTCCGGCTGTCAGAGGGGCCGATGTACAACATCACGGCGTACGCGGCCGGACCGCCCGTCACGATCACTCTCGACCGCCCCTACGGCGAACAGACGACGACCGGATCCAGTTTCTCGATCTACCGCTGCTACTTCACCCCGCCGAACAACGACTTCCTGAAATTCTGGTCCCTGCTCAATGCCAACGAGGGCTACACAATCACCGGCGAACGCCTCGGCCTGACCCGGCAGGAACTCGACCGGCGCGATCCAATGCGACAATCGCAGGGCGATGCGCACTACATTGCCAGCTACAAGGCCCAGGACGGCGGCAGCACGCCTGGTGCGTTCATCTGGGAACTCTGGGAGCATCCAACGAACCCGGCCACGTACATCGTCAACTACCAGCGCCGCGGCGTCGATATGGTGCTGCCGACCGATGACATCCCTTCGACGCTCATGTCTTCGGTGCTGATGCCGAACGCCCTCTCGAAAGCCTGCATGTGGGCGGCGGCGAACGCCGGACGCCACAAGGAACTGAAGGGCGTCAACTGGATAGCCATGGCGCGCGAGCACAAGGCCGAATATCTAAAGGAACTTCAGAAGGCTTGGCGCGTGGACGAGGAGATGAGTTTGCAGTATTGGGATGGCGGCGACGATCAATACCGCCTGTCGGGCCCGATCGATGGCGCCTACCTGCAGAGCCACGATTTGACCTTCTTTTAGTACCATCCTTCCCATTTTCTCCGGCGCGCGGTCGGGGTAGCATTGAGTGAAATGGAACAGAGAAAAAGTCTACGCGGCGATCGATTCCGAACGATTTCATCAGGACCGAAAATGGGGAACCATCCAACAGCACCCACACGAAGTTGGCGATTGGCTGACAGTTCTTCGTCAAACTTTAGCCAAAGCAGAAGCGGCGTGGTACTCAAACTCCAGTGACTACCTAGCACTGGAAGAGATTCGCCAAGTAGCCGCCGTTGCAGTCAGCCTGCGGTGAACAGCATGGACTTCAGACCCGGAGTAAGTTCGTTGAACCACCAGTGGAATCAATGCGTTCATGACCGACGACGAATTCCTAACCCACCTCCAGACCGCCGTGGATCTGCGGCGAAAGGGGAAGTACCATTGTGCTTTGGGCATGGCGTGGTCTTGCGCACAATGAGCGCCCCGAAGAATCGAGCGCATGGCACTGCCTTGGCCAGGTCCATACAGAGATGGGTAACTTTGAAGTCGCACTCCAATGCCGACCAGAGCGATGCGCCTCTTCCGCTCAAAGTGCAACCCCGCCGACCGCCCCGAGCAATTCCAGCCGCTCGCCCTCGGCCTCGCGCACTCGCTGATGCGCTACGGCCGCTTTCGAGGAAGCGTGGCCCTACTGGGAAGCCGGACGCCTCGACGCCTCATGGCAACCCTGGACCGGATCGCAATACTGGGATGGCTCCGATCCCGTGCCGGAAGAGCTGCTCGTGCAGGCGGAAGGCGGTTACGGCGACTTGTTTATGTGCATGCGCTGGCTGCCATTCCTGAAGCAGCGCGGCGTGAAGAAGGTCGGGCTAATGCTCTGGCCCGCGGCGGAGAAGGTGTTCGCGTGGGATGTGTTCGGAGTGGACGAGGTGTACGTGATCGGGCGCGATCAGATACCGTTCACGTGGATGCACTCGACCTCGATCCTGAGCCTGCCTGCGGTGATGAAAATGAAAGACTGGAGCGACATACCGCCGTGCGGTACCGGATTCGTCACCAGCACCCCGCCGAAACGTATCGGCTTCTGTGGCGCGCGGAAGAATCATACAAGCCCGCTGCGGTTGAAGTCGCTGCCATTAGGAGTGGCATCGGAAATCTCAGTTCAAATACAAAGTTGTAAACGCGGCATTTTAGACTTCTCGGGAGATGTGTTTTCGCTATCTCCCGAGAAGGCAGACATCTATTCGAAGTCTGAATTTGATCAGCCGGGCTGGATTAGGTACGAACCCGACCGCATGACCGACTGGGCGGCGACCCGCGACTACATCCTGTCGATGGACTTCGTGGTGACGGTCGACACTGCCGTCGCACACCTCACCGGCCTGCTGGGCGTCCCCTGCCTCGTGCTGCTGCCTATCGGGGCGTGCTGGCGCTGGGGGATGCCGGGAGAGTCTCCGCCGTGGTATAGCCCGCAGATGACCTTCTACCGCCAGAAGCAGCCGCTAGTGTGGGACGCGGGCGAGATTGTCGCGGCAGTGAAAGAGAGGATCGGATGATTTTTCTGTTAAACTTCTCGCAAGGAGCAAGCCATGGCAAAGAGCGGCAGTCATCAGAACGGCGATATCAATACCCCGATGCGGAGTTTGTTTGGCGAGAAGCTTGGCCCGAAGCCGACGAAGGGATTGATTGACGATGAAATGTCGGACGACCGCAGTGGCCATCTTCCGACGAAGAACCAACTCAACCTCGGTGGCAAGCCAGCGGATCTGAGCAGTCCGAACGGCACTGAAATCCGGCTGCGGAAGTAGGTTTTTTACAGGCACGGGTGGGGGCGTGGATTAAGAACCGAAGGACGCCAGACGTAGCGCTGGTTTCACGTTGTGCCATCCCTCGGAGGAGGGATAAAACCCTCTTCCGGGCCAAAAATAATCCATGGCTCTCTCATACTCATGGCTAACTTTCGCGCAAGCCCGCACGGAGCTCGCCGCGCGACTCTCCGACCCCTCCAAGGTCTTCTGGACTGACGCGGAACTTGGCATCTACATTGTCGAAGCTCTGCGCACATGGAACAGCCTGGCCCAGTTCTACAAAGACCGGGATTCGTTCTCAACCGTCGCCAACACCCAGTTCTACGACCTCACCTCCGTACTCGCTCTCGGCCTGCGTGCGTATAACGTCACAGACCTGCAACTCCTCACCGAAATCGAGTACCAACTCATCGAGCCGCCAAGCGGAGCTACCTGGACCGGCAGCGAGATGTTCACGGTACAGGACATCCTCACCGCCCTCCAGCGCCGCCGGGATCAGTTCTTGAACGAGACGGGCACGGTCATTACCCGCAGCACACAGGGCGTCTCGGCACCCACTGAAGGCCGCGTTTCCCTCGGGCAGGGCATTATCGACGTCCGCCGCGTGGCATGGCTCGACACGCCTTCTTCCGCTTACTCGACGCTCTGGCGAGAAGACGTATTCGCCTTGAACAGCTTCCTTGCCGGATGGAAGGCAGCAACTCAGCCTCTGCCGAAGGTCTACTCGATCTCCGACGACCCGCCGCTCCAGATCCAGCTTGCCCCGATCCCGAGCGATGCCGGGACGCTGGAGATGCTCACCGTCAACACGGGCGCGAACCTCGACGGCAGCGGAGTCCTGATGGGCATTCCGGACGATTGGACGCCTGTCGTGAAGTGGGGTGCGCTCGCGGACCTCCTGCGCAAGGATGGACCCGCGCGCGATCCCGCCCGGGCGGCATACTGCGAGCAGCGATGGGCGCAAGGCATCGCCGCGGCGAAGTTGCCGATCTCCGTGATCGACACGTACGTCTCGGATCAGCCCGTCCAGACCGAGAGCGTCTTCGACCTTGACGTCTACCGCGCCAATTGGGAGAACGCTACGCCTGCCCAGCCCACTCTCGCCGCGCTGGTGGGCCTGAACCTCGTGGCGATGTCGCCGGTGCCAGACGCGGTATACACGGTCACCGTGGACCTCCTACGCAATATGCCGGTACCTACGGCAGACGGCGACTTCATTCAGGTGGGCGCAGAGATGTGGGACGGAATCGTGGCCTACGCCGAGCACCTGGCGGCGTGGAAGATGGCCGGCGCGGAGTTCGAAGCGACCATGCCGGACCTGGAGCAGATGATAAAGCTGGCGATGACGCAGAACGAACGGCTACGGGCTAACGAAGCGTTTCTTGAACAGCTTTCCGACCGGTCGAAACGGGAAGAGAAGTTCAGGCCGCGACTGTTGCCTGCAAAGTAATCGCCGCCTAGCTCGACGGGGCGACAAGCTGGGAACCCTACCCAGTTGGCGGCGATTTTTTAGGGGCTACCGATTCAACAAATTCAGTCAACTCCAAACCGCATAGTCTGATAATCTCCAGAGCCCTCGTAAGGGTACTCTGTGAGAGTTTAAGAAGCCCTTGAAGTCGCTCGATTTCTCGTTTCTGGTTTCCGATCTCGTTTGGAGAAGCTGCAATCTGCTGTCGTAAGTTTTTGATGATCCAGTTGAGTTCTTCTTTTCCGACATCGCAGAACTGAGTATGTGCGACGTGGAGTTCAGAAATCGCTTGGCCGAGTCTTTTATCGAGAGTTTGCGATACGCCCTCAACTCTCTTTTCTAGGTACACTATCCGGTCGGAAAGCCGCTTTTCCATATCAGGCAGCAGCGCGCGAATGTCGGGACGCGGTAGAGCAAGTAACTTTTCCATGCTGCCCCCGACGGAAGACAACCGGATACGCGCTTCATCCGCCTTCCCTTCGATGTAAGAGAGGCGGCTAGCCGTCATTTCAAACAAGTCCTGAAGGGTCACAGGCTTGGGTTTTGGAGGGACGATCTTCATTCCCAGCCTCAAGCCCATGCCTTTAAGCTCTTCTTTTATGTTGTTTAAAGCCTTCTGCCCGCAGTTCTTCCAGCGCAGTACATCGGCTTCACTTTTCTGGACAAGTTCTTCAACCGTCTTAATCTCTGCATTTTTTATCGCGCTATAGGCACGCACTGAAAGTTGCAACATATCCACGCTCATAGATAGGTAATCTTGCTTTGTTTTCATTCGGTGCTATTATACAGTAGTCTATGCGTAAGTCAATATCACTGGATGTCAAGCGAGCATACGGAGTAGCGGAAATTGCACAGGCGTACGGCATCTCGGTCGGCTTTCTACGCGGTGAGATCCGTAACGGCAGCCTGCCGATCAAGCGGTTTGGCCGCCGCGTGCTCGTGTTGAAAGAAGATTGGGAGAAGTATCTCGAAGACCACGAAACCGGCCCAGGTCCGTCTCGCGGGATAGTACGATTGAAAGGAGAAAAGTGATGGAAGATCTAAGTCAGCCAGACGAGGGTGTAGCAGTCGATGGTGCTGCCGTGACGGCTATTTCATGGAATTGTGGATCGCTGCCAACATACCAAGCACGGAAGATTGTCAGGGCGTCGAAGATACAAACCATCCACGGAACAACTCTGTGGTTATCGAATTCCGGTGGACCGTTCAAGGTGGACTGGGAGTTTATAGAAGTCTTCAAACCTAGAGCCGGAGACTATTTTGTCGAGTTCGAGAAAGGATTTCAGGGATGCATTGCCCCGTTGGAATTCGAATCTCTTTACGTCCGAGTGAAGGAGGCAGAATGAACCGGCGAGGATTTCTGGCAACGATAGCGGCGGCGCTGGGTACCAAATGCCTTATTCAGTCACGATCGCGCCGAACTTTCGGGCCGCTAAAGTACGGCCCTCGCGTCCGCAAACTGACAACCGAAGAGTCGACCCGGCTCTGTCAGAGACTCGCCATCCTTCAGCGCCAGAAGGCGGGGCTACATGTCTCGCCATGGGAGATCGCGGAAGCTTTCGATGTGCCGGGGTTTGGCTGTAAAGGGTCTTAATGGCGCGGGATAGAGAGTACATCCTTCTCTTGACAGATGAAAAACTACAGGTCACCGTTTCCAGTAAGAAAACCCACAAAAACGCTGACCGCAGTCCGTCGAGGATCTTCGAAACCTCCAAAGCAGGTTACTGACGCTGTTTTGCTGGGAACAAAAATTGATCCTGATGAGATTGATTCTTGGCGTGTCGATGTGGTGGCCACTATGGGATTGCCTTTCGATATCAGGCGACTGCGTTGCTGTGCGATTTGCATGGCCCTATTCTGGGCTCCGCGCATCAACTCGGAATGCTGTAGCGAGCGATGCCGCAATAATTACAACCAGCGTGGGCATCGTCAGTCTTTTCCGTTGAGAGGTGTGCGATTGAAAGGAGAAAAGTGATGGAAGAGTACCTGTGTCTTGTTCAGGCGTGCAAGATTTTGTCGGCTGCCAGGAAGGAAGTCTCAGACGAAGACGGAGATTATGGAAGTCCGGTTTGGGCGAAGATCAAGAGAATTATTAATTATCTCGACGATCAAGCCGAGGCTGCGCTACGTGGACCGGACGAACATTCCGAGATGGAAGAAATGCTGAAGAACTTGCCGGTGAAACTATGAGCGAGACCCAGCGTCCACTTCAACCCTCCGAAATCGGCCACGCCGTCCTTCGTTACCGCGAACTGCTCGACCGTTTTGACTTGTTGCAGAGCGACCTTCTGCTGATTGAAGGCGCCGTTAGAAGACGAGTGAACTTTCACTTAGAAGATCCTCTACCGAGTCGTGACCTCGGAGAACTGCCGCAGATGTTGAGGGATTACGAGGAGTTGTACGTCAAGGTTGAGGCGGCCAAGTCTGAGATGCTCAATCTCCGACTGCCGGTGAAACTATGAACCGGCGCGGATTTCTGGCAACGATAGCGGCGGCGCTGGGGTGGTGGAAGGCAGAGGCTTCCATCTATCCAGCCGAGCGCCCAAGCGCATTACCGGCCCCTTGGGAAATGCGGCAGATGCGCGTGAACTCAATGAATAAAGGAAAATTCCTTTACCGTCCTCCTGGAAGTCGTCAGTGGTACATTGTCAGCAAAATACCCTATCAAGATGGCGCGGGAGGTTCGGTGATCGTACGGTACTGCAGAAACCTGACCCAGCGTCCACTTCAAAAGTGATGGAAAAACCTGAATCGATGGAGATCAACCAGCAACTCCGAAAGCCTCATACAAGAGAGTCCATCCGCAAGGTGATCGAACGAGAGCAGGCCAATAAAGATCCGTCATCCAGTCACAAGGATATCGGGGGTCCTTACCTTGCCCTGGTCGAGTGGGTAGATTCTTCTGGCTGCGCTTCGGAGTGGTCTGAAATTGGGGATGTATCCAAAACCGAACCGTCCAGATGTGAGTCTGTCGGTTGGGTCTATGTGGCGGAGGGTTGTGTGGTGGTCGTACCGCATCGTTCTATAAATGCCGAATCACCGCAAGGTTGCGGCGATATGACCATTCCTGAAAGCGCGATCACAAAGATCAATAAACTGTCCCTCGTCAACCATGTAAACTGTTCGTAAGTGAAGAACTGGACCCGCCACGAGCTGAAGTTCGCCGTCAAAAGCCTGAACCTGAACGCTCCCATCGACCTTCTACCCGATGGCGACGTACCCTACCTCAACAACGTCAGAATCAACCAGCAGGGCGTCCCGCAGCCGCGCCACGGCGTAGCTCGCGTACGCCAGCATATCCTCCGCTATTCATTCGCATCAAGCGGATGGACAACGAGTCCCCGAATAACACGGGCCCGGCGTTCACCCGTTTCATCGGCGCGAGCACCGACCTCTACTCAGGCGATGCGACCCTGACATCCATCGACTCCGGATACGACGGCAACCCGCTTTCGTTCGTCACGATGAACCAGTCCGGGGCGCAGTTCCCTTACATGTACATCGGCAGCAGTACCAAGATGGCGAAGGTGGACGTAAACAGCAATGTTCTGAACATGGGCATAAGGGAACCCACCACCCCGCCCTCCGCAGTAATTTACGGTTCAGGCAACATCAACGTCGGCACCGGCACGCCGTACGTCTACGCCTATACCTACTACAACTCAGCGACTGGAGCCGAGAGCAATCCTTCGCCGATCATCCTCCCCGTCAACGCGGTTTCCCCTGTCAATCAGTCGGTGACGGTGACGGTCTCCTTTGCCGGCGCGGACGTTCAGGTGGATACCGCGCGCATCTGGCGCATGGGCGGCTCGATCTTCACTTTCCGGCTCGTCGGCACGATCCCATCGACCACCACGGTCTTTCTCGACAACAACGCCGACCTCTCGATCGAGACGGCGCTCCTTATGCAAACGGACAATTTCGTGCCGTTTGTCTCCGTCGACTACACCCACAACGGCACTTGCGATGTGACGAGCGGCGTAGTAGACAGTTCGGCTTATCCGAGCAGCGATCCCTTCAATACGAACTGGCCGGGGAATACCGTTATCTTCATCGACGGCCAGCCGTACAACTGCTACGGACCACCGGCGAGCGCGACGACACTGACGGCCTACGACAACACCGGTGTCGCCCCGCCAAACGCAACGGGTGTTGCCTTTCAGGTTATCCAGCCAGAAATCGTATCTGCTCCCTTGGAGTTTCTCTGGGGTCCGTACGGCGGCGGGTTCTCCGGCACGACCATCTTTGGCTGCGGGGATGCCCGGCGCCCAGGGAGCCTTTACTGGACGAAGGGAAACAACCCGGATTCCAACCCAGAGAACAACCGTCTCGACATCACGAGCGCATCGGAGACGCTGCAGAACGGCTGCCTGTGGAACGGCACGCCATTTGTTTTCTCGAACCTACGGCTATTCCAGATTTATCCGGATCTAGTGAATGCGGGCAACTTCCTCGCCCAGGAGATCCCGAACGGCAAGGGACTCTTTGCCAGGTGGGCGATCGTGTCCGGCCCTGCCGGTATCTTCTTCCTCTCCGAGGACGGTATCTATGTGACGCAGGGCGGCCCGCCGGTGTCGATCACCGACGCTAAACTGCGGCCGCTGTTCTCTAGCCAGGGCGGCAACGGGGAAACGGTCAACGGAATCCCCGCGCCGGACCTGACTCAGGAGCAATCACTACGCCTAACTATAGTCGATTCGATCCTCTACTTCGATTACATGGGCATCGACGGCACCCCGCACACTTTGCTCTACGACATGGTGGCGAATTTCTGGCTGCACGACACTCTGAACTGCTGCTCTTCAACCGAGAAACAAGTCTATTGCCGCTACCAGGATGAAGGCCAGGGAGCAAACGAAGAGTTCATCGGCACTGCAGCGCACCTCTGCCTCGTGGGCGGATCCGATACCGACTTCGGCGGGACGCTTAATTGCGAGTTCCAGACCCCCTGCTACGATCTCGGCGACCCGCGGACGGATAAGCTGTTCGGCGATGCCATGATCGACATCGACGCCTCTACCGCCGGCGGCGTGACGTGCCTTGTCAAGACCAACCTCAATTCCACCATCGTCGGAACGTACAGCCTGCTTTCACCCACCGGCCGCGAGCAATTCATCCTCGACATGCTCGACCCGTCGAACCCGGGCGAGAACTACGCTGTCTACTCGCGCAACATCAGCCTGTACCTGAACTGGTTCGTTGGCCAGCAGATCTCTTTGTACGGCTGGAGTTTCACGTGGAACGCGAAAGCGGAGGTTACCGACCTTCGCCCGTCAGACTTCACCGACGAAGGTTTTGTCGGTGATAAGCGCTTCTACGGCGTCGTGATTAGAGCCAACACCTTTGGAATCACTCGCACAGTGCAGATCTGGGTGGACGGAGTTTATTCTGGCGTCGACCTCAGCGTCAACCATGCGGGAGAGCTCGAAAAGCCGTATTCGTTCACTCCGTTCATCGGCCACGAACTCCGGTTGTTCCCGGTCGATTCGAACAGTTGGGAGTTCTTCGAGCAGTCCGTCCGCTGGCTGAAAGACGACTACCCCGAGAACTCGCTCCTGCAGAAGGACCTGACCGACCAAGCGAAAGCCGGCGCCAAGTACTTCCGTCAGATTCTGATAGAGGGGGATACGCAAGGCTCGCCCGTTAGCGTCCAGATCATCGCGGACGGCGCAGTGAACCAGACTATCACCGTCAATCAGTACGGGAAGTCGGAAGTAGCTTACCCACTCGTGCCGTTCGTTGCGAACGAGGTGGCCACTGTTCCGCTCGGGACAATTCGTAATTTCGCTGAGCATTGGATGTTCGATCCTTATCCGGATCTTGCATCAACTTATACCGCGATTGACGACAAGGGCAAGCCCGGCGCCAAGTATTTCAGGCAACTGCTGCTCGAAGGCGACACGAACGGAGCGACTGTCAGTCTGCGCATCTATGCGGATGGCGTGCTATCGCAGACTCTCACTGTCGCCCTCACCGGAAAAAGCGAATTTCCCTATCCGGTCGTTCCGTTCACTGCCAACGAGATACAACTTCAGCCGCTCGGCCCGATGCGGATCTTCTCGCAGAACTGGACCGCCGACCCCTACCCGGACTTCGCCGCGACGACGAGCGAGTACGAGAATGCCGGCGTGATCGGCGCCAAATACATCTATGGGTGCGTGATCGAAGCGGACACGGAGGGCAACGATGTGGTTGTACAAATACAATCCGACGCGGAGATCGGCCTGAACCCCACCACAATCACCGTCAACCATAACGGCCGCTCTGAAAAGCCCTACGCCTTCCCGCCAATCGTGGCGCACCTGATGCGCTTCGTGCCCGGCAGCCCGTGGGCGCTATTCAAATTCCGCTGGATCTTCGACCCCTGGCCGGAGTTTGCCGCGCTCATTCCTGACTTCACTGACCAGGGCTACCAAGGCGAGAAGTTCTATCAGGGACTCGTCATCACAGCCGACACCGGCGGCGCGACTGTACCGGTCTATGTGGTCACCGATGACGGAGTGACGCAGACGACCCTGCAACTCACTCACACCGGCAAGCAGGAGTTGCCCTACTCCTTCACGCCGTTCGTCGAGCACCAGGCGCGGCTCATCCCTTCCGCTGCGATCCGCTTCTTCAGCGCGCGCTGGGTGTGGGAACCCAGTCCGGAACTCACCGGCAACTACGTGACGCAATTGACCTCGCTCGGAATGCGCGGCTTCTTCCACCAGCGAGACGGCTACATTGCACTGCAATCCACCGCCGACGTGACGCTGCTGATGACGTACGACCTCGGAAACGGTACCACTGGTACTCAGACGGTCACGATTCCTTCGACGGCGGGGGTTTTCCTGAAACAGTACTTCATTCCGCCGGCGGTCAAGGCTAAGCTGGTTTCATTCAGCCTGACCTCATCGGCACCGTTCAGGCTATACGCGAAGGACTGCGAAATGAGATTTAAGCCATGGGGAAGCAACGAGCCGTACGCGGTGGTCAAGCCCTTTGGTGGACCTTCGATTGAGGTGGGAGCGGCGATATGAGAGAGCCGTTAAAGGTGGTGGAATGTCCTTACGTGCCAGAGGGATTTGTCGTTTACGAAGACTCCACTAAGTTCGTCGTGATGGGGCCAAATGGATCTTTCGAAATACCAAAAATTGCGGAATTTCCGATGCCAAAGAACTTCCACGAAAGGTTTTTGGATCAAGAAATGAAGACTGTAGTTGAAGGACTCCGTTTCCGGTATGGAAGCCGCTAACTAATGTCCTTCGCCCTCCTCAGTGACGCGCCAGTAACCAACAGCCAGATCGCGGCCAACCCCGTCGCGGATGGTAACAACCTCTACATCCCGTCGCTGGACTACAGTGATCCCGCCACCGGCAACAACAACATCACGACGGCCAGTATCCACATGATGAAGTCGGCGAATGCCGGTGTCACGTGGGCGGAGCAGGATGCCGCCTCGCCTCTTCGTCCGCAGGTCTACAACACGGTAAGCGCTGTGTACGGCAGCCCGGCGATTCCGCCGTTTTTCATTATCGATACGAAGATCTTCTTTAACGCTCCCGTTCCAGAGTATGAATGGCCACCCTATCAGGCGATTCCGTTTCCCATGGCCGATGGCGGAGGATTGACGGGCTACGGCAATGACACGATTCAGATCAATCTGCTTGAATACGGCTCTGTCATTCAATTGGCGACTCTTGTTGTCGACGGTATCTTTGGGACGGCATTCGAACCGAATTCGATTGCGCCAGCGCTTGCCGCCGCGCTGAATGCCGAATTGGTTGGTCTGAGCATCGACCCCACTGTCCTGAAATTTGGCATCGGTCCTGAAACGATCCCATTCAACCATATCGGATTTTCCGAAATCATCGACGACAGTTCGATGATCCTTATTACCGGCTTCACTGGCTCACACTGGCAGATTGCGGTCACGGGAGACATGCTTACTCCTTATAACCCGGTGGTGCTCGGTCGCTGCACGCTTCATATTCTCGATTCCTATCAGCCAGATATAACGATTTTCACTGTTACCGGAGTTGATCCCAACCTTAACCCGATCCCGCTTTGCTTCAATACCTTTTCTCCGCCCGCAATCTCGAATCACATCATCTACATCGCGTACGTCGGCCTCGATCAGACCGTCAACATCGCCCGCTATAACACCTCCACCGATACTTGGATGACGACAATTGTTGGCGGCCCGGCGGTGACGATGATCGTCTACGATTCGAGCCTCGGCGTCAATCTAAACCTTCGCTTCTATGCTGTCGTGAAGGTGCGGTCGAATGGCGACATTGTGGTAGCGATGGCAGTGGGTTCAACGGTGGGATCCTCCGCTAACTACCCGGCGACTTATTGGGCAGTGTACTCGGGCGGATCGTGGAGCGGCGCCGCGCTCATCACCAGCGCCAACCTGAACGTGCCGTGCGCGGCTGTGATCGATTCGAGCGATAACGTGGCGTTCGTGCTTAATATGGGCGGCGGCAACAGCGGCGGTAATCCATTCGTCTCGACCTTCTGCGTGAAGCACGACGACACGACCGTCGCGCTCGCCAACGTCGACGCTTCTCCCTCCGCTTACGCTACCATCGCGCTCTCACAGGGGAACTTGTTCGCTGGTGTACAAGGTGCGCTCTTGCAGTCGAGTGGAGTCATCCTACTCGTCCTTGGATACAACGTCTCTGGCACGGCCGACGCAAAAGCTTATGAAATCACAATGACTTCGTTGCTCGCGGGCGGATCATGGACGAAGATGGCGCGCACTTGGGCGGCGGGCGTCGATCAGTTTCAGGGTGCCGTAGACGCGACCTTCTGGAATAATCAGTTTCAGGCGATTATCGGGCAAGGTTCGAACCCGGGTAGCGGACTCTGGAATACCAACGTCGGCATCGGAACGGGTAATTCAACGGGCGGCACGGCGGATACTACGTTCGGCGCTTCCGTGGCGGTGCTCGCGACGACGGGCGGGGCGACAGTCAATCGGATCATTTATTCGACGATGGCGATCGTACTTGCAAATGGCAATCTAGGCATCGCATATTCGTTTCTTGACTTCATTAATACCGCGCCGGATTACTATACTAGGTTTGCAGTGTTCACCGATACCCTTTTCGTCGCCTCTTGCAACACCCCTCAGTCTGGAGCGGTCGGCGGACCCTACGCTCATACTTTTACTTCGACCGGCGGAGTAGGAGCGGTCACATGGGCAAAGACGTCAGGCAGCTTCCCGACCGGCCTGACGCTCAACGCGGCGACGGGCGTGCTGTCTGGCGTCCCTTCAGCCGCGGCAACGTACACTTTCTCCCTCACCGCCACCGACAGCCTCGGTAACGTGACGGCGCCGATCTCATGTTCAATCGTTATCACGGTAGGCTTTCGCGCGAGTTGCGGGAGTTCGAGCGGTTCTACGGTTGGATCGAGTTTCACCCAGACGATGACAGAGACGGGCGGGGTCAGTCCGTTCACGTGGTCAATCCTAAGCGGCGCGATCCCACCCGGCACAACGCTCACTCCGTCGACCGGCGTCATTGCAGGGACCTTGACCACACCTGGCCGGTACTACTGGACGGCGAAGGTGACGGATTCGAGCGGATCGTTCGCAATTGTTTCGTGCTTCGCCCAGGTATGCCCTGCTGGCGTATAACATAGGAGAAATATGGCATCGCAACCTTATCCAGTTCCGCAGAGGCCGTACGTGGCGACGACGATCACGCTCGCCCTGGCGAGCACCGTCTATCGGCTCTACGATCTCGTCAACGCGATCAAACCGAATACTCCGATGTCGGCGCGCGAGGTGAATGTGCAACTCCCTTCCGGCGCGGACCAGGCTTCGCAAGCCGGTGCCGTGTGGGGCGGAGATGCCACGGTGTCCGAGACGGTTTACGGATGGAAACTGTCGCCCGTGGACGGGCTGAGCAACCGGTGGCGAAGCAACCAGGGAAATATGATTTGGGGCGAGATGCACGTCATCACGGACACACCTGGAACGATCTTGGCTGTTGAGGTAATAGGCTGCTGATGCCCTCTGCCATCCATCTCGAACCGTATTCACCGGCCTTCTGGGATCAGAAGTGCGGCTGCCGTGACCCAAACTGTCGAATGAAGCGGTACGGAAGCAAATACTTCATCGTGCAGTTCGACACCGATAGCGCGACTTACTGCTGGTGGTTTTCGAGGAACTGAGATGGAAATTGACAACGAAGGCACCTACACCCTGGAGTGCGATCACTTCGTCCATGCAGAAGACGACCGAGGAATTCTTGTCGGTGCGCCGATGATGTGCCCGCACTGCTGGGAGTTTAAAGTAGCCATCGCCTACACATCGCCAATATTTACCTTCAATGAGGACGAGGCGAAGGATTTATTTAGAGACTGACATGGCCTCTCCTGCCCGCTGGTTTCCGACAGTCTCGAACGGCATCAGTCTCTCGTTGCAAACGATCCTGCAGCGGGTCTTGACGTACGTCTATGCCAACCAGACCAACATCGCGGGTCTACAGGCTCAGATAGCCTCTTTCCAGGCTCCGACTGCCAACTTCCCGGCGCACTGGAACACCCTCGGGACGCCGCCGACATCAGGCGTACAACCCGGCGACCGGAGACCAGTTCTTTTGCTATGCCACGAATAAGTGGGTGAGGTTGGGGCCAAGTGGAACAAGTACAACTTTTTGATATTAAAGAAGTCCGCGAGCGGTGGAAACTTAGAAACGGATCGTTCGCTATAATCTCTCACCGCATGGGAAGTACATGTGCGGGCCATATCGAAGGCTCTAGATCTTTACATTGTTGGACGGCAGGGAAGACCGAGGCTGGGGCTGGTTACGACCTCGTAAAACTCACCCCCAAGGAAACAAATGACCTACCGCAAACTTGAAAAAGACGAATGGTACCGCCTGAAGCCGATCTTCGAGGTGGAGGAATGGCCGATGCCGTCCGCCGAACTGGCAACCGTCTTCATTGCCGAAGAGGATGACCGGATTTTCGGTCTACTCGTGCTCGAAATGAAGTTGCACGCCGAACCGCTCTGGATCAGGCCGGGGCAGGATGAGGTCTTGATGCAGGGCGCTATCCTACGGCGTCTTTCTGGGATGGTGGCGAACGAAGTCAACCGCATCAAAGAACAACTTCCACCCGGATCGGCGCTGTACTTTATGAACACCAAGGACGAGAATTCCATGTGCGAACTGCTGGGATTCAAGCCAATGCCCGACAGGGTATGGCGATTTGAAATAAGATAGCGGTATGACTTCGGACTGGATTCGACGCCGCGAGGATCGACACGAGACCGCTGGCCTGATGAGCGGCGGAGGTCCGGCGAAGACCGCAGGCGACTCGACTACAGATCAACCGATCCTAAATACCATCCAAAGCCTTCAGACTGGCGGCTCCAGCGTCGGCACCGGCCAGGCGCAGCAGGCGCAAGGGGTTTCGGCCCTTCAGCCATCCCTCAACTACTACAGCGCCTTACTGAGTGGCGACCCCACCGCCACGGCCGCGGCGATCGCGCCTACCACGAGCGGTATCATGTCGCAGTACGACACCGCCTACAAGAACCTCACCGATAACGCACCGCAGGGCGGCCAGCGGTCGGGCAACATCGCCAACCTGCAGGGCCAGGAAGCGAGTTCGGTTGGTTCGGTGATCCAGAACGTGCAGCCGGCGGCGGCGCAAGCTCTGGGTGGTCTGGGATTGGGTCTGGCTGGGGCTGGGACGGCAGAGCAAAACACCGGGCAGAGCGCACTTGCGCAGTCTTTGGCCTCACTTCTTGGTATGCGAGGGCAAGATATCGGCTATTCCGAGTCCCAGCAGCAGCAGAACACCGCTCTCGGGCAGATCCTTGGATCGCTTATAGGAGGATCTTCAACAGGCGGCGGAGCAACCGGTAACCAGAAAACCGGCATCGCCTCGTTCTTCTGATGGAGAATGATTGAATGGGTTACGGCGGAATACTCTCGGGACTCGTGCAGGGCTACGGCCAAGCTGTCATCGGCAACGAGAAGCGGCAGTACGAGGAAAAGCAGAGAAAGAGGCAAGAAGAGGCTGCCAACTACTCCAAAGTGATGACGGATGCCATAGCGCAAGGCAACACTGCTACGGCGCAGTGGGCGCAGGGTAAACTCAACGAAGTCTTTCACCCGAGCGGCAAGCAGCAGAAAGACAATCCTTTCCTCGGTATTCTCAATGGCCTAATAGGTCACGGTGGCGGCCAACACCAGCCCCAGCAAGGCGCACCCGGTGGCCAGCAGGCTCCTGCTGCACCGCAAGCCCCCGCGCAACCCGTCAACCCCCAGGGATCTGCACCTACGGCCGGACAGCCTCAGCCGGGGATGGCACCCCCCGTCGTTCGCCCGCAGTTGACGCCTCCACCCCAGAAGCCCGGCGCCGTCGATCCGAACATATCCGCCGCAGGGCAAGCGGGCGGTCCGGGACAGCAGCGTCAGTTACCCCCGAATCTTGGCGAGGTGATGGGGCAGGACTCAGCCCGGGCCCGAGCGGCGAAACTACAGGACGATCTCCAGAAGCAACAGGCAAAGCTTCAGGAAGCCAAAGAGATGATCCCCATCGAAGCCGAGCGGGCGAAGGCGATTCAGGCCGCCACGATGTCGGGCGATATTGAAAAAGCCACGGTACTGAAAAAGGTCGACGAAGCCCTGAAATTAGACTCATACGGTGCCGAAATGAGCCAGTGGGAGAAAATCCGAGGCACGCCGTACACCGCCGCCGAAAAGGTTGCATACACAAATGCGAAGGTTGGCATCCCTCCGCCAGCCCAAGACAACGCAACGGAGAAGGTGGATGTAGTTGGCCCTGACGGAAAACAGCAGGTCGGTTTCCGCGATCCGAAGAGTAAAAAGATCTTCGACGATGCCGGTAAAGAGATCGATATGTCGAAGGGCTTCAAGGTGGCCGAGAAGTCCACTAACTCCGCAGAAGTAAAAGATCTTCGCCGACTTGAAGAACTGAAACGCAAGCCGAATCTGACGCCTGAAGAAAAAGACGAAAAGACTGCCCTGGAGTATCGCGCGAAGCAGTTAAACGACGCTTCGCGACGTGCCGATGCCAAGTTAACGATATCCCTTCAGAGCGTGACTACACCTCCAGGCAGCAGGGAATGGGCTAATGAAATTGCCCAGAAGATCGTCGATCACGAGATGGCTCCTGGACAGATAGGAGAAATCGCTAAAGGATTCGGGAAGAGGACACAGGAAGTCTCGCAGATGATTTCGGAGGGTGTCAACAGGATCAATCCTCACTTCAACTACCAGGAAGCAGATGCCAACTTTAAACTTTCCAACAGCGTTGGATTTCAGCAGACCGTCCGCTATATGGACTCGGTTCAGAATTCCATTCCACTCGTCGTTCAGCGTGCACAGGAACTCGGAAACTCGAACGTCCGCTTCGTTAATGGACTCGCCAACATGGGCAAGGCGCAACTTAACGATCCGAAGCTTGCCAAGTTCCAGACGGACGCGTTGTTGGTGGCCGATGAAATCGCCAAGATTCTTCAGGGAGGAGGAACCGGTAGCGGTACCAGTGATGCCAAACTGAAGCAGGCCGCTCAGATCATCCGCGATAGTGATTCCCCCAAGGCCATCGCCGCAAAACTCGGCGAGGTTCAGCAGTTGATCGGCTACCGGAAAGATTCGCTCACGAAGGGTACGTATATAGGCAGTAATTCTTCACAGAACAACGGCGGAGGATTCAGTCCGTTGCCGGAGAAGCCCGCAGCCGCGCCCACGAAAGGCGAGAAGAAGAATTACCAAGGCCACGATTACGTGTTTGACGGTTCAGTATGGAAGCGCCAGTAGATGCCCGACAAACCTCCCGATACACTGCCTGCCGATTTCTTTTCTAAGGCACCTGACACACTCCCGGCCAACTTTTTCACGCAACCCGGCCAATCCCTCCCTCCCGAAACCCCCGAAAGCAAGGCACGCCGCGAGAAGGAAAACAAAGAGCCGATCGACTATGCCGGTATTCGCAAGGCGGCTTTACCGATGGCTGGCGGGATCGCTGGCGGACTCCTCGCGCCATTCACGGGCGGCATGAGTGCCGTTCCCGCTGCTCTGATGGCGGCCGGCAGCGCTGGCATCGGTGGGGCGCTTGGCAGTTCGGTTGAGCAAGGTATCGAGAAGTTCCGCGGCGAACCGGATGCGCCAAAGACTTTCGGCGAAGGAGCGAAGCGGGCCGGGATCGAGGGGGCAGAGCAAGGCGGGGCGGAACTCGGCGGGCGTGCTCTCACTGGCGCGCTATCTAAGGCACTGGGTAAATTCCTCAACCCGGAAGCGCTCTATCAGTCCGCGTTAAAGCCGGTCGGCGCGCGCGAGTCTAAGGTGGCATCGGCGGTATCGACGGGCGTGAAGGAGGGCATCCCACTGGAGGACGCTTCCCGCGGTATGGTGGGTGGCCAGATCGACAAACTTCACAAGCAGGCAGAGGACGCGATCAGTAGCGCCCCCGCCGATATTTCTCCGCAACGCTTCGTGCGGAACATTGAGACCAAATTCGACGCCTTACGCAAACAGTGGAGTAAGGACGCGACGAACGGCCAAAAGTTTGTATCGCGCATTGACGAAATGGAACGTCAGTTCCTCGTTCAGCACGGCAATCCCGCGCCAATAGTCAAAACAGTGCAAGTCCCAGTGCAAGGAAACCTTTCTATCAATCCGGTGATGCAAAGCAAGACCATTACCATCATGCCTGAAGACATGACCCTTGCCGAACTTCGCCAGCAGGCCCGCCCGCTTAGCACAACCAACGCACAAGCGATCAAGAAACAGACCTACGAGACGATCCGCACCTCCAACAAGACCGCATGGGACCCTGGACAACATCCCGGCCTCGATGTTCGGGCCAGCAAAGAGATCACGCGGGCACTGCGCGAAGAGCTGGAAAACGTCTATCCGCAAATCAAAGGTATCAACCAGAGATTAGGTGCGTTTATCGGGCTCGAAGAACAACTCGACCGCTTTGTCAAAAGAGAGATGAACCGCCAGATCACCTCTATGACATTGTTCGGCGCGGCCGGATACGCGGCCGGACAGCATCTGGGCGGGCAGGGAGAAGTCGGGTTGACAGCCGGTTTACTGCTACGAAAGGCCCTTGAAAGCCCAGCTATCAAAAGCCGACTGGCCATCCTGATCGATCAGGCACCTAAGATCCCCGGTGCCAAAGCAGCAGCCTTCGCCGCGAAGCAGGTACCGCAGACCGCTATCAGGGCCGGGGTAGCCAGCCTAGAACCGCCGCCTCAGAAACCTACTCAATAATCGTGAGTATCTGTCATACTGGGATCAGTTTGTAACCGGAAAGACCCGCTAGGGTGTTGTTCGCTGGAACGTGACGGCGTGGATTGAAATGGTACTGTTAGTACCAATGAGACTCCGCACATTCTTCCTCTTGGGCGCTATTCTGGCATGGTTCTGGCTTCGATGGCGTCCGCGCCCAGATCACTCCTCCACCATCTGGCGGTAGCATCTGTACCCTCTCTGGCAGCGCCACTTCTGGCTACGTGCTCACCTCGACTGGCGGAACTGGTTGCTCCTGGCAGACTGTCGGCGGGGCGAGCGTCGACAACAACACCTTAAAGAACGCGGCCTACATTGCCGACCTGAGCGGCTCCGCCAACACGATCTCTGGGACGACGGCGACTACCTTCCCGGGTGCCTACGCCGCTGGGCAGTCAGTAATTGTCAAAGTCGCGAACACCAACACCGGAGCGACCACGATCAACATCAACACGCTCGGGGCAAAGGCGGTGACGAAGAACGGGAACACGGCGCTGGCGGCAGGCAACCTCGTCGCGGGGAACGACTACCTGATGACGTACGACGGCACCGAGTTTGAGGTGCTGACCTTCACCGTGCTCGCCGTCGACATCCCGACGCTGAACCAGAACACCACCGGCAATGCAGCAACGGCGACGAACCTTGCCAGTTACCCGACCATCTGCTCAGGCGGTCAGTTCTCGCAGGGGCTTTCGAGCGGATCGAATAACTGCGCCACGCCATCAGGCGGAGGAGGTGGGACACCTGGCGGGACGAGCGGCCAGGTGCAGTACAACAATTCGGGGTCGTTCGGGGGTTTTACCGTCTCCGGAGATGGCACCCTCAACACATCTACCGGAGCGCTCGTGGTCACTAAGATCAACGGGACGACACCTGGCAATAGTTGCACAAACCAAGCAGTGACCGCGATCAGTAGTTCTGCCGTCCCCACCTGCACAACCCTCACTAGCGCTTACGTAAACAACTCTATCGCCCTCACCGGAACAGACGTCAATACGTCGAATCAGGTCACCGCCACCCATCTCTCTGCGGCGTTGCCGGTTAACCAGGGAGGCACAGGCACAACCTCGACGCTCACCGGCCTTGTACGCGGCAGCGCGAGCGCAATGACGGCGGCGGAGTTGAGTGGCGACGTGACCACCAGTGGAAGCAATGCGGCGACAGTCGTGAAGGTGAATGGCGGGTCTGTCCCGGCGAGTGCAAAGGTCGTCGGCACCAACAGCAGTTCGCAACCTATCGCGGCGGCCCTGACGAGCGCGCATGTCTACGTTGGAAACGGGTCTAATCTCCCGGCGGATGTGGCAGTCTCGGGAGATGTGACTCTCGCTAACACCGGAGCAGCAACCGTTGGCGGCATCAACTCCGTACCTCTCTGTACGGGGTTCACTCCGACAACCTTGCAATTTCTCCAGTACACCACGGCCTCGTCCCCAAATCCCTGCTATACGGCGGCTGCTGCCAGTGCTGGCGGTACGACGATTTGGACCGGGTTTTCTTCTCCGATTGGCGGCGACGTCGCACCGCACAACATGATGTCGAATACTGCGCCTTCCCCGTATGTCGCGTCGTGTACTAGCAAGTTTAACTCTAGCGGCGACTGCTACGCGGCGTTTAGCAGCAGCGCGGGCGCTGGCTGGCAGTCGGCCACAAATCCGACATACCCTACTTTTTTGGAGCTTGATTTGGGGGCTGGTAATACGACGGTCCTAGGAAATTATTCGATCAATGCGCTTGTGAATCCAGGTTATCAGCCTAATACCTGGCAGATGCAGGGATCGAACGACAACTCGACGTGGAATACAGTCGATTCCGAGAGTGGGCAAACTTGGACGACTAATCAAACGAAAAACTTTGTGTGCTCGGTGACGACGACGGCGTACCGCTATTTTCGCGTTTTGACCAGCGTTGGAAACTCGTCTGTTTACACGATCATTGGGCAGCTTTACTTGTTCGCCCAAAACTTCACGTCTGGGACGGCCGGCGATTTTTATTACTCGACTGGCTTCGATCAGTTTTTTGGGCCGCGCACTGCTGGAGGTTCTCCGTTGTGGCCTCCACAATCGCTGCCGAATTTTAGCGGCGTCATCTCGAACGGCACAACCTTTACCGCGTCGGGGTGCTCGAACTCTGCCCTCGTGGGTGGCGCGACGGCGGGCTCCTTTACGAGCGGGACAACTGGCACATGCACGGTGGTTATCACGCCTGGGATTCTTGCGCCTCATGGCTGGGCCTGCCGCGCAGCAGACATCACAACATCGGCGGATCTGTTGACGCAAACCGCTACAACGACCTCCACGTTTACGCTTTCTGGTGCAACGGTTTCAGCGGATGTGGTCAACTTCTCTTGTGTTGGCTACTAAATTCTCATGTATGCACGTCCTCTATCTCGGGGGTTCTCAGGCTTTGGGCTCGGGGACATAGCCACGGTTCAGGCACAAATCACTGCGGCGGCGAATCAGTACGGGGTTCCTCCTTCGTTAGCGCTTGCGGTCGCACAGCAGGAGTCAGGCTTTCAACTGATCGCGGTTTTGATACTTTTGCTCCGAACGTGGAAAAGTGGCGATTGGAAGAATCACAGATGACGTTTCGCACCGACCGGAATAACAACCCGACCGCCTTCATCGTTCAGATCGCGCAGGAAGCGGGATTGAAACTGGGAGTTGATTACGAGACCGGCGACCCGTTCACAGTGGACGCCACCACATACTACACCGCAAAGCTGCTGGGAGATCCGATCGCCCTCACTATCCGCGTCATCAACGCCCTTTCGTTCGACACGCCAGACGGCGAGATGCGATGGCAGTACATCGCTATCCCTAAGTTCACATGGGATTCCCTGACGAACTCGCAAAAACGCGATGTAATCGGTTGGATGTACCAACGCGAAGGCGGATCCGCCTTTATCCCCCTGTTCCCTAACTACGGCAAACCCTGAGAGGGTATACACTTTCTGTTGTGGCCCTGAAAAGCGCATGAGCCGGACCTGTAACCTCCTGCTTTCACCTTCCTGGTATGCGCTTGACGGGTCACGACGAACCAGGAAGGAAAACTAAAAACTGTGCCATTTGAAAATCAGTCTCACATCCCCGCGAACAAAGTACGGGTACCCGCAGTCACCACGCCAGCCGGCCGCCCGTTCCGCGTAGCGCTCGTGTACAAAAACTTCGGACGCACCCCGAGCGGGCATATTGGGTTAGGTGTTTCTGCGTTGCAGTGCTGCAAATTTCTCCAGGCGAAAGGGATCTACTGCGACGTCTGGGGAATCAACAATCTGGCAGATCTCCAGTCCAAGATCAACCTCGCCCGCACCGAGCCGCCACATCTACACCAGTTAACCCACGTGGTGATCAGCGCCCCGTTTCTCCCGAGCGCCGACTTGCAGGACATCGCAATCCTGAACCCCTCCGTTGATTTTGGCGTAACCAGTCACTCAAACGTGGGGTTTCTCGCCGCCGATCCGAACGCCTTCATGCTGATCCGGGAGTACATGACCGTCGAGGCCCAAGTGCCAAACTTCCACCTTGCCGGCAATAATTCCCGACTCGCCACGTGGATTACGAAAACCTACCACTCGCCGTGCTGGACACTTCCGAATCTGTATTACCTCGATTCGACAGCCACGCCCTACCGGCCCATGTTCGCAGGCGATCTGCTGCGAATCGGATGCTTCGGAGCCCAGCGGCCGCTAAAAAATATCCTGTCAGCCGGCGCCGCCGCCCTCGAAATGGCCGCATCCCTTGGAGTCGACCTCGAATTCTGGACTTCGAGTGGCCGTATCGAAGGTTCCCCATCTCCGATGACGAGTTTGCAGCAGATGTACAAGGGGATCAAACGAGCCAAACTCGTAGAAAACCCATGGGAAGCATGGGATACTTTCCGCGGCACAGTCGGACACATGCACCTTCTGATGCAGCCGTCATATACCGAGAGTTTCAACGTAGTGACCGCGGACGGCGTGCAGAAAGGTGTGCCGAGCGTAGTAGGGCGAGCGATTGCATGGACGCCCTCAAAGTGGGTTGCAGACGTGGACGATCCGGACGACATCGCCCGCGTCGGGGAGCTCCTGCTGAAAAGCCGCACGGCAGCAGCCGATGGACTCGCGGCCTTGACCGCACATAATGAAAACGGGTTTCAAAATTGGCTGAAGTACTTGCAAGACACGACCCCCCACCTATAGGCTGAAATCTATGAGCTTTTCTGACGCCCTCGCCGCCGTAACCCAAGGAAAGAAAGCAGCCCGGCAAACGTGGGATAAAAACACGTGGCTGTACCTAATCCCCCTTGGAGCGACCATTACGACACTGCCCCCGACCGCCCCACCGCAAAAACTCGCCCCGTGGGTAGCGATGCACACTTCGAGCGGTCAGACCGTGCCTTATCAGCCAAACCAGTTTGACTTGCTCTCTGACAATTGGAAAATCGTCTCGTAACCACGATCCGCACCAGTGGATTTAGACAGGCACCGAAAAAAAAGCCATGACGAAAATACAGTTCATCAATTTGAGTACCTCACTATCCCAAGCAAGCGCCCAGCAGATTGTGAGCGCCCTCGCTATCCAGGTAGCCCAGGACTTCGCTCCAGCATGGGGGAGAAACGCCTTACTGTACCTCGCCCCAGCCGGCCAAAAAGTCCCAACGCCCGGATACTGGACAATCGGATTTTTTGACAATTCAGACCAGGCCGGCGCCCTTGGCTATCACGACATCACCGCCGAAGGACTGCCCCTCGGGAAAATCTTCGTCGAGACGACACTATCAGCCGGCGACCTAGTGAGCGTAACCGCGTCTCACGAAACGCTGGAAATGCTCGCAGATCCGGACATCAACCTTACGGCAGAATTTGACGATCCGATGGGAGCCCCGGCCAAGTTCTACGCTTACGAAGTCTGCGACGCCTGCGAAGATGACGGGTTTGGATATTTGATCAATGGAGTTACGGTTTCGGACTTCGTTTTCCCCGCGTACTTCGAACAGTTCCAAAGCACCAACCCCGGCGCCCAATTCGACCACAGAAAGCACGTCTCCGAGCCGTTCTCAATTTTGAGCGGAGGCTACATGGGAGTGCTCGACCTCTCGAACCTTGGGGCGGGATGGCAGCAGGTCACAGCGGACCTCGCCCCGAATCCAAAGAGCCGAGCCCACGTCGGATCGAGACGCGAGCGCCGCCGCACCCCCCGCCACATGTGGCTGAAATCTTCGTACTGATGTTGCGATCGCTCATCATCTTCGCAGTAGTTTTTCCTGCCGGAGCCCAGATTCACATGTGGGCAGGAAATACCCAGATAACAGACGCCCAGGGTACAGTGTGGATGCCAAACACGTGTACCGGAACTGCACTCTACACGAACCCCGGAACGTACCCCTCCCCGATCTACAACCAAGCAGCCTACACCGCAGCGGCAGGCACCCCGATCACCTGCACTTTTCAGCTAACGCCAGGACTCTATACTCTTCTGTTCCACTTGATCGAGCCAATTTTCAACACCGCACAGCGCCGAGTTTTCTCTGTTTACGCGAATGGTAGCCCCGTGCTGACAGGAGTCGATATCTACCAACGAGCCGGAGGAGCCGAGTACCCGTACGACGTACAAGGCGCGATCCCCACCGGCCCAACCGGAACGAACGCATCGCCCGGCATCACCATCACGTTCACGCAAGTGAAATCGAGCGCCATCTTTTCGGGCATCGAGATCATTCCCGTTAGCCTATTAGGACAGGGACTCACCTACGCAGGAGCAGCGTTAAGCGTGGATTTTAGCATGGTCCCAGGATTGAAACTTACGAATGCATACGGCAACATGGGAGATTATTCGCTAGGTCAAATGAAACTGCCAGGCAGCACCGGAACAACCCAGCCCCCCTGCCAGATCGAAGGCCAGCCCTGGTATACCCCAGGCGTTTCAGCCGGCGCCCCCGGAGGCATCCCGACCAACGGAGTTCTTCAGATCTGCCAGAATCAGTCCGGAACAATGCAATGGGTCACTTATGCCCCAGTTGCAGCCCCAGCTCTCACCGCATACCTCAGCACGTGCATTGGCAGCGGAACTGATGCGACCCCTTCCACTGTGTACACCGGCGCCACCTTGACGGATGTAGGCGGAATCATCTCCCAATACGGCACCAATGGCCCGTACCAGATGACGGGCGGAACAATCAGCATCACGGGAGGCACGACGACTACCACGTATTCCACTTGGAATTGTGCTGGACTCTATCAAGTGGGACTCACCGCCGCCGATGGGACATCATTCGGCCCGTACATCGGACCAATCGCAACACCGGAGCAGACCGCCGCCCCCGGGTGGACCCCAATACCCCTCAACGCAGCAGGAGCCGGAAACCTATGACCCTTTTTTGGTGGACCGTGAACACGCCCGAGGATAGCGGCCCCACCAACTATCTGGTGATGGCCGAGACCCTCCTGGAAGCCCGCTACGCTGTTTTAGCGTCAGAGAAGGTCCCCACTCATCACCGGATCTATATCGAACGCGCCGATCCCGCCATGCCGACAGCAGGGCAAGCAGTGATTCTGCCCTAGGAGTGATCCCGCCCGCCGACATTCTGCGCTTCGTGGATTCGATCGTGGTTAAGGCGATATCATAAAACGCATGAAGCAATTCATTTTGACCGCCGTTTTCTTGATCGCAGCCGCGACTATAAGCCCGATTCGAGCGCCGCGGCAAAGTCCCGCCCCCCTCTGCCCGCCAAATTGCGGTGATGGGGGAAACATCGTCAGCACCCGGTAACTGCACGTATTCAAGCGTGTTAGCCGAGCGCTGGGAGAATCTCAGGCATCAAGCCTTATCCATTCGATACCCGCGATGCGTCGGATGGCATCGATCGTACAGTAGGATAGTTCTGATGCTCGCCGCCGAACTCACCGGTTTTTTTGACGGTATTATTGCCTTCGGAACCGCCGCCAATTTTACCATGATCTGCGTACTCGCCTTCAGAGTTGGCCGCTATGTCGGCACGACAGACTCGAAAATTGCGGCTATCCAGGTGGACGTGTTGGAAGTAAAAGGAAGTTTGAGAACTCACTTTCAATACGATTCGACGACGGACCTCCAAATCCAGCAAACCCAGGTCAAACATGGCGAGGCGCTGGCCCGCGTCGAGATCGAATGTGAAACTATGCAGCGCGACATCCTAATTATTCGCGACCGGCAACACGCCATGGCGAACTCCCTGACCGGCGCGGGACTGCGGATCGACCTGAAACAGATCGAAGGTAAGAATCTCCCGTAAAGTACTATCTACCCTATTGCATTCCACTAAAGTTTAGTTGTATAGTTCCGTTTGTGGCCAGTTTCAAGAAAAAATCCGATCTCAATCGCGGTTTGTGCCTGTACCTTCCGGTGCGGCTCATCGAGGCAATTCGCAAGGTAGCGGAGCAAGAAGAAAGAACTCTCAACTTCGTGGCCGCCCGCGCGCTGAAGAAAGAATTTCTACAGGAAGGAAAAACCGCATGAGTGCCATCCCTGAAACCAAATACCTAAAGGTGACCTTCACTCGCGAGCAGCGTGCTGAGTTTGCGCTCGAACTCGCGCGCAAGACGCAGCACATCGTCGAACTAGAGCTTCAGAAGAAGCAGGTGGCGACGGCGCTCAAGGCGACGATCGAAGAAGAGGCGACACTCCAAGCGAAACTGGCGCGCTTCGTGAATGACGGCTACGACTACCGCGACGTCGAAATCCGCTGGATGATGAATTATCCGCGCAACGGCCAGAAGACGGCCTTTCGAATCGATCTCGATGAGGCGACTGGTGTGGTCGAGATGATGAGCGATGCAGAGCGCCAGGAAGATTTGCCGTTCGACGACGAACCGGCGCCGAAAGGGAAAAAGAAGTGACGTTAACGGAATGGGTTGGCGCGTTTTTAGCCTGGGCTTTGTTCTGCGGGCTTTACCTCGCCGCGGTATTCGGGGGAGATTATTTGTTCGGACGAATCCGGAGGGATCGATGAAGCCGCCGCTTGGCCGCAATGCCATGATGAAAGTTTTGCTCAAGAAAGAACCGCCGCCGCGCTGGTGGAGGCGCTGGTGGCGAGAAATTCGCTCGTGCTTTGGGTTTCCCCGGGTGACAGCAAGCCTAAAGGAATTCGAGTAAAGTTGTCGCCGGTAAGCAACCGGCGTGGATTGAAATGAGGAGGATGAATGACGCAGGAAATTACTATCCAACCGCCACAGCAGGCGCTTCAGAAGCCGATCACATTCGACCGGGAGCAGGTAGATATATTAAAATCAACAATTTGTAAGGGGGCTAGCGACAACGAACTCCGCCTCTTCCTTGAGGTCTGCAAGGCGAAGAACATGGACCCGTTCTCGAAGCAGATCTACGCCATCAAGCGCTGGGATCCCGACGCGCAGCGTGAGGTAATGACGTTCCAGGTCGGTATCGACGGCTTCCGCGCGAAAGCCGATTCCACCGGCCTCTACGAAGGCCAACTTCCGCCGCAATGGTGCGGGCCTGATGGGGTTTGGCGCGATGTCTGGCTCTCATCCGACCCGCCCGCCGCCGCTAAGTCGACGATCTTCCGGAAAGGCTTTAAAGAGCCCATGGTTTCGATCGCGCTCTACCGCGAATATGTCCAGGTGAAGAAGGACGGAACTCCCAATTCGGTATGGAGGAAGTCCCCCGCAAATCAACTGGCAAAATGTGCGGAGAGTTTAAATTTCCGAAAAGCGTTTCCAGAGCAACTTGGCGGACTGTACTCCGACGACGAGATGGGCCAGGCCGACTCTCCTGACCCGCGTTCTACCGGCACCGGTACGGTGGCACCCGAGATGCGCCAGCAGCCCAAGGAAGAGTCGCACAGACCCGCCCCGCCGCCAACCACTGGTCAGGGATCACCAGTGCAGCAGCCGACCGCGCAGACACATCCAGGGGTAGATCCTGACGTACAGGCGCTGTGGGCGCGGATGGGTAGCAAGGATTCCGCACTGAAAGTCTATGCCGAACTCAAAGAGGCGTGCGTGAAGGTGCTCGGCAAGGACGCTGGAGAATCCAGTTACTACCAGATTCTCGGTCGATACGGCGTTAAGCACGCGAACGAGTTCAAAACTCAGAAGCCGGTGCGCGAG
Organism: uncultured Acidobacteriaceae bacterium; assembly: GCA_963818935.1. Lineage (GTDB taxonomy): Bacteria > Acidobacteriota > Terriglobia > Terriglobales > Acidobacteriaceae > Sulfotelmatobacter. The sequence continues at coordinate 9,807 of CAWFUK010000052.1, read as the reverse complement.
TGTGCGGCGTTCATTTTCTCTCGGCTGAAGGAGATTCAGGCGGATCAGGCGAAGCCCGCAGACCAGCCTACTGACGCGCCGCCGGTTACGGATGAGTGGGGTGAAGTGGCGCAATGAGTACCTCGGTAGCAACCCCCGATTCCCTCTGGGCGCTCGTCGAGCACATGCAAGCCCTACTCGACACGCGCGAGGGGATGGACCCACAGGACCCGAATTTCCCGGCGATCTCCGCCGAGATTGACGCGCAGATCGAAGCGCAGATCCGGAAGGTGTCCGGCATTCATGCTTTTCGCGCGCACGCCCTTGCCATGGCTGCGCGTTGCGATCTGATGCAGTCCACCTACCTCGCCGCTCGCCAATCCTGGGAGCGCACCGTCGACCGGCTGGAGGAGTACGTGAAGTCTACGATGGAGCACGCCGGCAAGAAGGAACTCGAAGGCGACGGGCTCAAGATCAAACTTCGCGCTAACCCGCCCTCGGTTGTGATCGTCGACGAGGCGCTTATTCCGTGGGAATTTCGAGAGGTCGTGACTCCCCCGCCGGTCGAGAAGATCGTCAAGGCGAAGATTGCGAAGGCGCTGAAGGCCGGCTTCGACGTGCCCGGCGCGGATCTCAATATCAGCTCGGTAAGAGTCGACTGGGGAGATCCCCCTAAGAGTAAGAAAGTTCAAACGAAGGAGGTGGACGAAATTGAAGGTTAATTTAGAGGTCTCTTTTTCTGCTGAAGAGATACTCAATTTATGCGTGGCGGCCTGCTCTAAAATAGACGCTGGACAGGAGGGTAAGTTTGTTGCTCATTTCGAACCGTACTCCAAAGACAGGGTGGTTGTTAGCTTTGAATCTAAAGAAGATAAAGAAGAAAAAGAAGATCCCGTTCCGGAAGTGGAAAGTCCTCCTCAATACGTGCCCGAACTTCATGACGACGGGGTTCAATTCTAAATGCCCCGCCTACTAAAAGCCACTGCCCTCGACCGCTGGATTGACGCCTTCGCCGACATGCCGATCGAGGAGCAAGCCTTCGCTCTCGCGCAGGTTTCGGCTATTCATAGGCAAGCTCAGCGTAAAGCCGTAAAAAATGGCAAGCTTACGGAGTCACCGTCAGAGCCGGACGATTTGCCATTTGATGATGCGAAGGTCAGCGGTACGTGACCGCTGTGGATTGAAACGCCCTAGCGCATGTGCATGCGATGCACCGTCAGGCGATTCGCTCCCGTTGCCGGTAACAACCGATCGGAGGGAGCGGCAAAGGCTCCGGTGGACCACAGTCGGCATCGGAGCCGCTTGCACTTCGCCGACACGCTCAAGCCTTTAAATCTCGGGGGAGGTGGAAGGTCGAATGGCGGTTCGGCGGGGTGCTAGTGAGCGAAGGCAAGATAGTAAAAAGCAAGTTCGGCCGCAAGAAGCGCATCCCCGGCAAGAGCCTCATTACGGTCGGGAGAGCGTTTGAGAAGCCGAATCGGGAGTGCGCGGAGATCATTATGCGAGACGCCTTGAGTAATGTCGGACTGCCGCTACGATGGGCGCGGCTCTGGCTGTCGAACCATCCGCCTGCGGTGAAGAATGCGGCGAAGGTCGTATATAAGCAAGGGGTGTTGTTTTGAATCGGCTCATTGCGAAGGTGCCAGCATGATAGACCCCACTGCTCAATTCGACGCCGATGAACGCCTTGAGGCTGAACAGGCGCGCAAAGATGGGCGGTGCATGCGCTGTGGTGGGATGACAATAAAACAGAATGTTTTGAATAACTGCCATCGCCACAATGATGACTGCATCGCGCATCTCCGACTGGCCTTAAGGCAATCTCAGGCGCTCTGCGAGGCTGCTGTCCGTGGCAAGACTTCTGCTGAACATCGGGTTGCGGAAATAGCCCTAAGACGCTCCCAGATCGAAGCCGAGATAGTAGCGCTAGATCCATTCGCAAAGGACTACGATACTGACCGCCAATCGAATGATACATGCCTTGCGGCGGGTGCCCATGACGCCCTTCGTTGGGCCTTAGGTTTAGCGGAACAATCCATCTCGGAGGTTCTAAAGTCTTCATGATGAGGGTTCCCGAAGGTGGCCACGGCATCGTGTTGGAGCAAAACACGTGAGCGAGCCCGTCCGCTGGACCCAGGCCGAACTCGACGCCCACATGGCGAAGTTCCACCCCGGAAAGCTTCCAGAGGCTTGTCACTCGCCTGCTAAACCTACCGCATCCCGCACGCAGCCCACACGCGGCCAGCCCAATAAAGTGGAATCCGCCTACGCCTTGTTTCTCGAACACCTGAAGCAGGTTGGCGGGGTCAAGACCTACCGATTCGAGTCCGTCACCCTCCTGCTGGCGCCCGGCTGCCGCTACACGCCTGACTTCATGGTGTGGCTGAAAGATGGCTCGATAGAACTGCATGAAGTTAAAACTCGCTGGCGAAACGCGAAGCAGCGCGGTCCGAACATGACCGACGACGCGCGCGTCAAGCTACTCACTGCGTCGAGGCTTTATCCCGAGTTCAATTTCGTGCTGGCTTGGCTCGATGGAAACGGCGGCTGGCACACGGAGCACATCGAGAAATGACCGTCAACCGCCTTCTGGATCCGCGCCGACCTGGTTGTCGTCTGGCTCCGCGAAGCATCGCGCTGCATCGAGTCGATCGTAGCCTGGGTTATCTTCGCAGGATTCCATCACAACACCCCCATCAACTGCGCGAGGTAGTTCGGCGACGTCGTAACGGCGTTGACGCCAAATAACAATCCGGCCGCCTGTAGAAGCAAAACGCATTCCTCGCTGCAGAATCGCTCTTTCTTATTGTCCTGCCCTTTTACGATGAAACCCACAAGGCCGCGCCAGTCGTACGGCCGTCCGTCGTCTCGAATGGCGAGATCGAGCGCTGCTGCCCAGTTCGCCGCCGGGCAGATCCTTCACGAACCACTTCCCGTCTGTCAGGTCGATCAACTGGAACCCGCAGCCAGTGCCGCGGCGCAGGCGGCGGAACTCGAATAGCACACCGATCCGCCTTTGTCGTGCGGCCAGATCTTCACCCGAGGCGTCGGGAGGTACGGCGCTTCGAACACCATCTCGACGTGCGAGTAGGGGCCGCCGGTGTAATCGGCAATCGCCTTGCCATGCAGGCCGCCGTATTTGCCGAGGTAGAAGGCCAGTTTCACGGCTTCACCTCCGCCAAGCGACGAGTGTGTAGCTTGATCTGGTACTCTTCGACCGCGCGCGGCATTATCCGCCAATCGCGCCCGAGTTTTTCAGCCTTCAGTTTTTTTTCGTCGCAGAGCTGGCGGACGCGCTCGCGTGTCACCCCCAGGATGCGCGCCGCTTCGGTAGTGGAGATGGTTTTCATAAACTCACACCGCGAAGTCGTTTCCGCCGTAAACCATCCACTCGCGACTTAGTAGTTCCTTCAAAAACAGGAACCATTCTTTCGCCACTTCCGATTTGTAGTGAATGCCGTTGTCCGTCCCGGGCGCTCCGCCTTGAACAGCGTACTGGCGCTTTCCATCGACGTGCTCTTCGCTTGCTTGGAAGTACAGAGCCGCCTCGTACTTGAACAGGTCGAACTCAGCAACGAGGCTGTAGTCCGGTGACACGATTGTCAATATCGTGCTCTTGTACATGTCCTTGAACGATACGTCAGGCTTGAACAGGAACAGAGCCCGATAAAGAGTCTTCGGCGTGTCATCGAAAGATACCGAGCCGCACGGGTAAGTGCCTACCGTGCGTGGACCCTGCTTCATGTAGTCATGAATTTGGAACAACCTTGGAATAAACTCTACGAATTCGTACTCCTCGGTTTCCAGTAACTTGCGTCCTTCGGCCAATAAGGCCCGTATATCCGTTTTTGTCTCGCTCATTAAAATAGCCCCCTTTGCTCTTCTTTCCCCGTCGCGAATAGCGCGTACTTGATCTGAAGCTTCTTGATCTTGCTTTCTGGCGTACTCACACTTTTGGGCATCGCAGTATCCCTCTGACGATCTTGCACATTTCGACGTGCGAAGCACGTCTGGCGGCGTAGGCGGCGGCGGCGGCGTCGGCGGCGGCGGCGGCGGCGTCGGCGGCGTAGGAGGAGGAGGAGGAGGCGTCGGCGGCGTAGGAGGAGGAGGCGTAGGCGGCGGCGGCGGCGTAGGAGGAGGCGGCGGCGTAGGTGGCGGCGGCGTAGGCGGCGGCGGCGTCGGCGGCGGCGGCGTAGGCGGCGTAGGAGGAGGCGGCGCGCACTTCTTCCAGAGTAGCCTCCCCGCGCACCCATGCCTCTGCGGTCTCAATTGCCTTCAACGGGCGAAGTTCTCCCTCTTTGACATACTTCAAGGCGGTGCTGGCACAGGCGCACGCGGCCAGTACGACTTCCTTCCGATCCGCGCCGGCTTTCGCTGACCACCAAAGTAGCCAGTCTGCGCGCTCGCATTCGTCCCATGCCTGTTGCGGCGTGCGCTCGCCAGCCCATTCGCGTGCCTCTTGGCACGCTCTCAATTTATCTAAATGCTGTTGTAATTCGATTTTTATGACCGTCTTCATTCGAAAAGTCCTCCCTGTTCTTCCCTGCCCGTCGCGAATAGCGGCAGAGATTCCAAACTTCGTTGCGGAGCCGTCGCGGTGATCGGGCAGCGCCATTCAGCGCGTCTCTTGCCGCTTGAATTCGCGTTTCGTACTCGGCGTTCCAGACTCGCCGCTTCGCGGCCGTTCGGTTTCGTGGTCGTCGAGCCCGTCGTAGGTCATTGGCGACCGCCTTTAAGCCCGATAGGCCCGATTGTATCCGCTGCGCATCGGGCGATCCGCCAAGGTCTGGGTGGAGCTTCGTGTATCCGCTCCGCCCTGCGTGCCGCACCTTGAGGACGACGTTTGGGCCTCCTCGACGTCCGCAAACGCTTCTCCGACACGGTAGACGCGGAAGTGGATACGTGAGCGGTCCTGCTGCCTCTGGCGTTCACGGTTGGCGCTTTCTTCGCGTTGCCGCTGTTCCCTTTCGCGTTTTCGCCGTTGCGGCGATTCCTCTTCGTTCCGCCGGCGGCGCTCGCGCTCTTCGCGGGAATGGGCGGATTCCGGCGTTGAGAAGTCGAAACCCGCCTGTCCGCGGCCAAAGTCGAAGGAAGCGGTACCCATGTCGAAGCCGTATTGCTCGCTCACAGATCACCTCGCACGTCGAGGTAGATCAATATCCCGCTATCGTCTGACTCGAATCCTCCGCCTTGCCGGCCGATTGCAGTGACCACGTACGGATGACGTCGCGGGTCGTAAGGTGGATCGATCGGCAGGTCCAAGGAAAACTGCGGACGTTCCCGCAGTTCCCTGAAGTGCTTCACCGCGCGCAATTCGCTGCGGGTTAGTAAGTCGTCATTGCGGTAGGTTTTCATGCTGTAACCTCCGCCATAACCCGCTCCCAGACTCCAGTTTCCGCGTTTTTCACGAGAATTCTTTTCATCCGCTTCGCGCCATTGAGCGGTACCGGGCAATCGTTTGCCGCTTTTGCCGTGTCGAACCAGGTTCGCTGTACTGGCTGAGGCGCCGGAGGTGCTTGAGGTTCCGCTACCAGCAGCTTTACCTCGAGCATCATGAGCGCGTTTCTGACGTTGCCTTTGGCCTTTGCGACAATCGCCGCAAGGTCTGGCGCCGCGGCTTGCGTTTCGGCCGCCCAAACTTTCGCGAGGAACTCCGCGAGCTCGCTATCCGCCGGCGCCGTGAATTCGAGGTGCCTGCATCGCGACACGAAACGCTCTTCCAGTTTTTCCGCGTTATTGCTGGTAAAAATAAATATCGTCCGTTCTGGAAACCGCGTTGAATCGAGGTTCGATAACCACGCGATTTGCGCCGCGGTCGCTCGCTTTGTCGATCTCATCCGCCAGTACCAGGTTGAAACCCGCGGGCCCGCCAAACATTGGTGCACACTGGCAGGAGTCACAGACTCGCGTCACCGTTTCGAGATCGCACATCCGCGCCGGAATGTGTTGATACTGTCCGCCAAGGTGCTCAAATAGCGCTTGCGCTACCGTCGTTTTTCCCAAGCCCGGCGGCCCGGTGAGCAGCCATGCGCTTGCGTACGGTTGCCTTGCCAGAGCTCCCAGCGCCGCTTTGGGTTCCGCGATGCCGATAAAATCGGCGATCGCTTTTGGCTGGTACTTCGCGACTAGGCTAACCACGCGAAACCTCCGCCGAATTGGTTTTAGCTAAACGTATGATATTGCCGTGGTTGTCGTAAAACGCGGGATGCTTTTTCCCGATTATGTCGTGGTCTTTTCCTTGGGAGTCATAAAGCCGCAACATACCAGTGGCATCTTCCGCGACTTCGTATCCATCAGGAATCAGATACTCTTCTCCGCCATCGTCATCTCCCTCGTAATACTCGTTGTCGCCATCCCACGGCATCAGCGAGAAAACCCCGGCATACTGCTCGTCCATCCGGTAGGCTTTGTAGCACTCCACTGTGTAAATCGTCATCGTCTCTTGTTTTCGCATCGTTTCCTCTTTCAGACGTGATCATCAGAATGCAGCCGTCACCCTGCATTTACGCGGGTTTCCCCGCGTTTCACTCTACCGCGCTACCGCGATGCGCGCGGCTCGCTTACTCATGCCATCGCGCAGCAGTGAGACCACAGAGCCTCTTGCTCCTGCTCGGAGGGATCGCGTCCACATAAAGCTCGAAACACCTCGGTCAGTTGGTCTGATGACATTTCGTCATCATCGCCATGGACTGCTACAAATTCCCTTGCTTCGGCTTCGGTCATTATTTCCCGACTGTCTCCGTCCGGGGTGACAAGGAGCCTCGCTCCGTCGGCGCACTTAATGATTGTGTTTCCGTTTGGCTGATTTTCGTAGGAGGCCGCAGAACCTTCCACTGTCGTCTGAAATTCGTAAAAGTCCTGATCCGTCATTGGGGTCATCGCCTTGCCCTTTCCATTTCGCTCTCTTCCGCGCCTTGTTCGACCGTACCCAGGCACCGGTCGCACACCATGTCATTGCCGAACATCCGCACTCGCGCCAGTTTCCCGCAGTAGTCGCAATTTGCGGAGACTACCAGCCCGGGCCCGCGGTCAGGGATGGTGATGCGGAGGTGTAATTGACTCACGATTTCACCTCCTGGTGATCGCGAGACCATCTCCTATCGGCGTCTGCAATGGCTTTTTCCCACGTGAAACCCCAGCCGATAATATCTTCCGGCGTCAGAATGCAGTGGCGAATGCCGCTGTACTCTTGCCACGTTTTGAGGTACAACACCTCCGAATACCACGGCTTAGTCTTGGCGATTTGCAACGCCTGTAACTGCTTCATACCTTCACCATCCCTATCCTCATCGCTCGACCCTCCAAAGGTCGCGGCGGCCCTCTGTGAGGGATGCCGTAACCGGAGGCTCAAAGCTGCGGCACCACGAACGGCACGCTTGTGCCCGCTTCCCGTGACGCAATCTCCGCCTTGATCTCAGCCAGTTTCACCGGATCGTCGCTGAAGTCACAATCGGCGACGATCGCCTTGAGCTCCCGCAAACTGTAAGCGGGGAATTTTCGCGTTGACACTCTCGCTCCGTCCATCACCGGACCCCCGCCAACACCGCGTTCACCGCGTGCCACGTCCCCGGTACGACGGAGACTAGTTTGTCGAGGTGCACCGCATGCCAGATTACGGCCGAGATAGCCAGGCTGAAGAGAGCTTTCATCGCACACCCGCCATCATTGCCTGACGTTCGTCTCTGAGTTGCCAGAGTGACTTACGGCAACGGTTATTCTTTCCGACCGTTGTGAGCGACAATGCACCCGCCTTGTTTTGGCTGAAGATGCCGCGCACTACCAGCGAAGCTACGGCCGCGTCGTAATCCGCGATATCAATCCCGCACTCACGACGCGCTTGCTGTGCCCGCGTCTTGCCGTATTCGTCCTTGGCCTTGAACTCGTACAGCGACACCAAAGCCACGTTTTCAGCCCAAGTGAACTCCATCGGCGCCGGCAGCATCTTGACCGCATTCTCCCGATGAATCGCGATATGCCACGACGTTCTGCAACCATCCGTGAACGTCACCACAGCGTAGCCTGGCGCCGGCAGATCCAACGGCAACCCCGATGGACCACAAGCCCTATCTACCGCCGTAAACCCGCTGCCATTCTCCGGCACGCTCAACACCGTCATGTCGTCCAACTTCACGACTTTGTGATAATCCCGCGTCCCTCCGCTCCAGTACGACGTGAGGCTAATCCCTCCAGCGTCGTGGATGGACACCGCAACATCCTTCGTCGCGCGTCCAAACGTCTTTGCCAGCAACCCCGCGACTGTTGGGTCATCAGGCTTCACGTACACCGTTGTACTCATCACCACACCTCCCGATCGTAAGCTGCTGAGTCCCGCTCAGCTCAGAAAAACAACCGCAACGTGCCCGTCGTGGTCAATACGTCCATCCATAGGCCCGTCAGACACTGTAAGTGCTGACCGCGAACGTAATCGTGAGCGTAGAGCCGCGCCACGTACGAGTGCTTCTTGTCTTCAGTGAGTTTTACAAACCGCCATCCGTCCATCGTCCTACCTCCCACTCGTAAGCTGCTTCGTAGAGCTTTCATCGCGTCACCTCCGATACCTTCACCTTGATCGACTCCGTTCCGCCCAGGCTCTGAATGCCACATTCCCCATCCCGCACCCACCAAACTCTCCAAAGACAGTCTTGATAGCAAACGATCTCTCCTACCCGCACTGCCGTCTCACTTCGCATCGCCCACCTCCGTCGTAAGCCGCTTCGTTCGTGCTCGCCGCTTACGTCCACTGCTACACCGGAATCGAAACCCCGATGCACCAGTGGCCCGACGTGGATCTTTAACCGGTCTCCCGTCCCACGTCCGCCCCTTTCCCCTGTCCCAGTCGCCACATCGCCTCTCGGGTTAACATTCCGAACCCTACCCGCGATCACACGCCGTTAACAGCGCCTTCCTTCCACGGCCATCGTCGCCAGATTCAATCTCAGCTACCCGCCACGCTCTACCCGCCCCCAGCCTCTCGACTCTCAGCCTCTCGACTCTCAGCGATCCACCACGTGACGCTCACCGCTAACCAGCTCCGCCGTGTTTCTCAGCTATTCGGTTGTCAAATATCCCGCCCTGCTCACCCAACCCGTGCTTGCCAAGCACTTGCCGTGTGAAATCCCAGTTTCCTCTCGCACAAGCGAAAGCGCAATACTGTTCTTGGTACTCAGTACCGAAAAGGTTCTGGTAGTACTAACGGAAACGTATGGATGAAGGACGATTCATCCTTCAGTGGTGGACGATGGGGGAAGGACGGTGGGCGAAGGGCGGATCTTGCGCATTCCTGGGCGTCCGTCCGTAGCTGGAACGATCACGCCAGTGCGGACCATCTCACGACGGGATTGCCGGCGGATATCCCAGCGCACCTCGAGGAAATCCTGCCCTTGAAGGCTTGAGACGTCCCGTACGCGAGCTCCGCCATGCGCAGGCCAATCGATCACTACCAACACTCTCTTGCGCCCCGCAGGTGCCACTGTGCCCAGTCCTAGCTGTCGGAGGATATCCACTGAATAGATATTAGCCTAATAGACTGTTAGACCTGCAAGCGGAGAGTGAAGGATGGACAAACTCCGTCCCGCCAGGCCGAACAAACCCGAACAAACCCGAACTAACCCGAAGCGACCCGAACTAAACCCCACGAAACAGCCTAAGTGTATGAAAGCAAAGGGAAAACCGCATAACTTGACATAATGACCGTTATCGGAAGTAGACTGATAACAAAGGACTTAACTACCAGTACTACCGTGGGCGGAGGTCGAATGTCTACCGGTAGTGGTCTGGCGGTGTAGGCGTAGGTGCCGAAGTTGTCCAGGGGTCCCCCCTCCCTCGGGG
>CAWFUK010000051.1:0-117127 GCA_963818935.1 uncultured Acidobacteriaceae bacterium | reverse complement strand
CCGAGCAGCATCGAAAGCGTACGCGGCAGAACCCCGCACCAGGAGAAACTTATGGCCAAATGTGGAATGCTCCGAGATTATCGCTTTACAGAATCCGCCGAAGACATCCGCGGCTCGCATTTGTACGGAACCAACGACGACAAACTGGGCAAGATTGACGACGTGATTTTTGACCACGTCACCGGCCAGATTAACTACATCGTAGTGGATACGGGCGGGTGGCTGTCGACCAAGAAATTCGTCGTTCCGGCCAACCGGTTGCACGAATCAAGCCAGCACCAAGGCGACTTTGCCGTCGATTTGACCAAGAAGCAGGTCGAGGGTTTCCCACCCTACGATGAAGCCCACCTGGAATCCGATGAATTGTGGGCCGATTATGAAGGACGCTACCGCGCGAAGTGGGAGGCCGATCCGGTCATGCATCGCCTCGGAACCGATCGGAACATCACGCCGACCACCGAGCAACTGACGGGAAATCCGAATTCGGAGCGGGCCGCAGACTTGGCCGCCAGAGGTGTGACGCCGGGCGCCTCCACGGCAGATTCGGCGCGGAGAAATTCGTTGGCCGATAAGGAACTGGATGAAGACATCGCAGCCCAGGAGATCACAAGCGGTGATACTCCCGAGCAGGGCTATGCCGCCAGTACCGACACGGTTGTCATCGATAACAGCGCGAATGGAATCGGCCCGCGGTGGGACACCTTCCAGGATCGCCTGCGCGAACGGCGCAAAGAAGTCATCAACGCAGGTTCGACTCCGGAAAGCGCCGATCGCCTCCGCCGAGCCAGCTAGTCAGATGGAAACCGAACATGCATGGGCAGCCACGGCTTCGGCCGTGGCTTTTTTTCTCCAGACTGGTCTTTAGCAGGCTGCGGAAAAAGCAGGCTGCGGAAAAACTCCGATCGGGTCGGGTTTTGGGAAGGGCACGACTTCAGTCGTGTCGTTGAGCCCTGAAACACCAACCGCGCTTCAGCGCCTGCGGGCTGCTTTCATACCAGCGAGTTTTTCAACAGCCTGCTAAATTGTTTTTTGGAACTGCGGGCAAAACATAATACCCTCCAGGTTTTTTCATGCTATGCTGCGCAAAACTTCGTAGATCGATCATTCCAGATCGATCGAGGACGGGCCTGTGTTGGTTGAATTACGGCTGGAAAACTACGCGGTCATCGATAACGCGGCGGTCGAGTTTGCCGGCGGGCTGAATCTCTTGACCGGCGAAACCGGCGCCGGTAAATCCATTTTGATCGACGCACTCGCGCTGTTGCTGGGCGAAAAAGCCTCCAGCGATGTGATTCGCACCGGCGCGGAGAAAGCCGTCGTATCGGCGGTTTTCGAGTGCCAGGGCAGCGCCGAAGACTCGGTCGAAAAGGTTCTGCAGCGCAACGGTCTGGATCAATCGGAAGACGGCTCGGTAATTGTTCGTCGTGAAATCGCGGTCGGCGGCAAGGGACGCGTCTTCGTAAACAACCAGCCGGCGACCGTCGCTGTGCTGCGTCAGCTCGCGCCGCATCTGGCCATCGTTCACGCGCAAAACGAATCACTTTCGTCCTTCGATGCTGCGGCGCGGCTGGAGTTATTGGATGCATTTGCCGCAAGCCAGCTCGATCCGGTCGCGGCGACCTACGCGGCATGGAAGGGAATTCGAGACCGCATCGAAGAGTTGGAACAGGGCGAGCAGGATCGTCTGCGCCTGGTCGATCTGTGGATGTTCCAGAAGCGCGAGATCGAAGACGCCAGGTTACAGGCGGGCGAAGACGAGCAACTGGAAACCGAAAAGCGTGTCCTGGCCAATGCCGAAAAAATTTACAACGCGGCCATGCAAGCCTTCGATTTACTTTACGAAGGCGATGCCTCCACATCTTCGTCGCTGCGCGCCGCGCAAAAGCAGATTGCAGAGCTGGCCCGCTACGAGCCTAAATTTCAAGAGGCGCTGGCTGCACTGGAAGCCGCGCGCATCAGCGTGGAAGACGTGGGCGCAACCGTTCGCGACTATGCCGGCGGAATCCATGCCTCGCCGGAACATCTGGCCGAGATCGAAGATCGGCTCGCGCTCCTGGACCGGCTGAAGCGAAAGTATGGTCCTGGGCTGGACGATGTGATCGCCTTCGGCGCGGACGTGGCCCGCAAACTTTCCGAGATCGAAAACAAAGACGAAATTCTGCGCCAGCTGCGCAGCGAACTGGCAAAGGCCGGCGAAGAATATCTGCTGGCAGCCCGGGCGCTTTCGAAAAAACGCCATCATGCCGCTAGCTCTTTAGAAAAGCTCGTCGAGGCCGAGATCAACGACCTCGCCATGCGCTCGACGTTTCGTATTCAGATCTCTTCGGCAGACGAAGAAGGGAACTGGACTCCCTCTGGAATCGATCAGGTCGTCTACCTGATCGCCACCAATCCCGGTGAACCACTGCGCCCCTTGGAAGACATTGCCTCCGGCGGAGAATTATCGCGCGTGATGTTGGCCTTGAAGGTCAGCGTGGAGTCGGGATCGAGCCATGTGGCGCGTGCGCCCCTTCCCGCGAAGGCCCGCGCCGCGACCCAACGCACCATGGTCTTCGATGAAATCGATATCGGCATCGGAGGCCGCGCCGCCGAAGCGGTTGGCAAAAAACTGAAGTCCCTGGCGCGATCGAATCAAGTTCTCTGCGTGACCCACCTGCCCCAGATCGCAACCTTTGCCGATCATCATTACGTGATCGAAAAGAAGGAGCGCAACGGCCGCACCCGCACCAGCATTCGCCCGGTGCTGGGAGAAGAACGGACGGAAGAAGTGGCCCGCATGCTCAGCGGCGCCAAGTTGACCGATACGTCACGCAAGCATGCCGAGCAAATGATCAAGGCGAACGGATAGTTAGGCAAATGCATCCTTGACAGGGCCGTTTGTAGTTAGCTAACATGGCTTAGCTAACTAGCGGAATATGGAAACCATCACTATCCACAAGGCCAAGACGCAACTCTCCCGGCTGATCGAAAAAGCCTGCCGGGGCGAGGAGATTGTCATTGCACGCGGGAAGCAACCAGTTGTCAAGCTGGTGGCCTTACCAGGGACGAGTAAAGGAAAGCGAGTTCCGGGGGCGTGGAAGGGAAAGATCTCCTACACTGCCGATGTCTTCGACCCGCTGACCGATCAGGAACTGAAGGATTTGGGTTTCGAGTAAGCCAACACAACTACCGAATGTCTCCGACTGGACTCTGTGAAGGTACTTCTTGACACGCACGCCTTGGTTTGGTGGTTGGAAGATGCGAAGCGACTTTCCAGGCGGGCCAAGTCAATTCTTTCGAGTCTGGATAACAGCATTTTGATTTCCGCTGCCGTGGGCTGGGAAATAGCCATAAAGGTCAACACCGGAAAAATGAATCCTCCCTCGATCCTCGATGGATTCACTGACAAGTTAGAGCGGTTGGGATTCTCGGCGCTTCCCATCACCCTCGAAATGGCGATTCGAGCCGGGCTCCTCCCGCCTTATCATCGAGATCCCTTCGACAGAATGCTGGTGGCGCAAGCGCAATCGCTGAATATTCCAATCCTCAGCGCAGATGCTCTTCTCGATCAATACCACGTAAAGCGCCTCTGGTGAGGATCAACACCGGTTCTCAAGGCCCGCACCCGTTCGCTGCTTGAAATCCCCATTCGCTGCTAATCCCCGCTGTTTCTGCGGCTTACATTGACCACAGTGGTTCTTTCCGGTAGCTTATTACTATCGCTGAACAGGGACTCGTGTACTCTGAAAGTACTTTTTGGGGGTCCTTATTTTGCATCGTAACCGGTAAATCGAAGATCACTTAAAGAGCCCACTCAAGGAAGACCAATAGGTGAACACCGTGGGGACGGGAGTTTGATGGTAGGGAACCAGGGAAAGACTTTACTTTTGCTGAAGCCGCGCGGCTTTTGCGCGGGCGTGGTGCGGGCGATCGATGTGGTTCGTATTGCGCTAGAGGCCTTTGGGCCTCCCATTTACGTTCGCAAAGAAATCGTCCACAACAGTTTTGTCGTGGATGAGCTGCGCGGCAAGGGCGCCATCTTTGTCGATAGTGAGGACGAAGTTCCCAATGGCGAGCGCGTGATTTATAGCGCCCACGGAGTCTCGCCGGAGGTCCGCGAACACAGCGCCCGCCGCGGGTTGCGCGTGATCGATGCCACTTGTCCCCTGGTCACCAAGGTGCACGTCGAGGCGGTGAAGTTCGCCAAAGAAGGCTATTCGCTAATCTTGATCGGCCACCACGATCACGACGAAGTGGTTGGCACATTGGGTGAAGCTCCGCTGGTTACGCAGGTGGTGGGAAATCCCGAGCAAGTGAAGTCTCTCACCGTGCCCGATCCCAATCGCGTCGCCTATCTCACGCAGACGACGCTCAGTCTCGATGAGACCAAAGACATTATCGCGGCCTTGAAGAAAAAGTTTCCCAACATCAAAGGGCCTGCCGCGCAGGATATTTGCTATGCCACCGAGAACCGCCAGGTAGCCGTGAAGGAAGTGGCTTCGGAGGCCGATCTGCTCCTGGTCGTCGGCTCGGAAAACAGCTCGAATTCGAACCGTCTGGTCGAAGTCGCGCGCAACCTGGGCACCAACGCGCATCTCATCGACAGCTACAAGGATATTGAGTCCGCCTGGCTCGAAGATGTAAAAACCATTGCCCTCACCGCGGGCGCTTCTGCGCCGGAGTGCCTGGTGGAAGAAACCATCTCGTTTCTCGCGACCAAAGGTTTCGACAACGTGCAGGAACTCGAAGTCATGCCGGAAAACGTGCGCTTCGGGCTGCCGCCGGAGATTGTCGAAGCCATCGCCGCCGCTCCGGCAAGTGCCACGGCCGATTAACGCAGCCGCATACTGGAGCATTGAAAGACATGGATACTGACTCCCCCGAGTCGTCGCATATAGCTTCCGCACCACAACTTCGCTTTGGCAAGATCGACGGTTTATCCAGCCGGGTGGGCGCGGCCGTCGCCGCCGCCCGCAAGTTCCTGTTTTCGGAACAGCATGAGGATGGCTACTGGTGCGGCGAACTCGAAGCCGATACCACCCTCGAATCGGATTACATCCTGCTGCACACTCTGCTCGGAACCGGCGATGCTGAGCGCTTCCGGAAGGCTGCGAACTGGATCATTCAACACCAGAATGAAGATGGCGGCTGGAGCATTTATCAGGCCGGCCCATCCAATATCAGCGCGTCGGTCAAGGCGTATTTCGGCTTGAAACTCGCAGGATACACAGCCGATCATCCGGTGTTGCAGCGGGCGCGCAAGAAAATCCTCGAGCTCGGCGGCGTCACCGAGGTCAACACCTTCACCAAAATCTATCTCTGCTTTTTCGGACAGTACGACTACGACGCCGTTCCGGCAATTCCCCCGGAAATCGTGCTCTTTCCCAGTTGGTTCTGGTTCAATATCTACGAGATTTCCTCATGGTCGCGGGCCATCCTGGTTCCGCTTTCGATCTGCTACGCCAAAAAGCCATTCAAGAAAATTCCGCGCGAGATGGGCGTCGAGGAATTGTTCGTCGGTGGCATGCAGAAATCGCGCATGCACCTGCGCTGGTCAAAGAAGCTGGTCTCATGGCGAAATTTCTTTCTTTGCCTCGATCGCCTCACCCACTGGTTTGAGCGCGTGCACATTCGGCCGCTGCGTTCGATCGCGCTGAAAGTAGCCGAGAAGTGGATGCTCGAACGCTTCGAAATGAGTGACGGCCTAGGCGCGATTTATCCCTCGATGATGAACTCGATCATCGCCCTCCGCTGCCAGGGATATTCCCTCGACGATCCGCAGGTGATTCGCGCGCTGGATGAGTTTGAAAAACTCGGCATCGAAGAAGCGGACACCTTCCGCATGCAGCCCTGCATGTCTCCCGTATGGGACACGGCCTACGCTTTGTTTGCCTTGGGCGAAGCTGGCGTGCCCGCCAACGACCCGCGCATGGTGAAATGCGCTGACTGGATTCTTCAGAAGCAGGTGCGGAATCCGGGCGACTGGCAGGTAAAAAATAAAACCGGCAAGCCGGGTGGATGGTACTTCGAGTTTAACAATGAGTTTTATCCCGATGTCGATGACAGCGCAATGGTTTGCCTGGCGCTAAGCCAGGTCGAGCATCCCAACGGACGTTATCAGCGCGAATCCGTCCAACGGGCTATTGATTGGATTTTATCCATGCAGTGCGAGAACGGCGGCTGGGCCTCCTTCGACAAAGACAACGACCAGATGGTCTTCCAGCACATTCCCTTCGCCGATCACAATGCCATGCTCGATCCGGCGACGGTCGATATTACTGGACGCATTCTCGAGATGATGGCGACCTATGGCTATGACCAGAGCCATCCGGCGGTGAAGCGCGCGATTCAATTCATCCGCGATGAACAAGAACCGGACGGCAGTTGGTTTGGCCGTTGGGGCGTGAATTACATCTACGGCACGGCGTTGGTGTTGCGCGGCCTCGAAGCCATCGGCATGGATAGTCACGAGCCTTGCATTCAGCAGGCAGCGGAGTGGCTGCGCATGGTGCAGAATCCCGATGGTGGCTGGGGCGAAAGCGTGGGCTCCTATGACGATCCGGCATTGCGTGGCGTCGGCGACAGCACGCCTTCGCAGACCGCATGGGCGATTCTGGGGTTGCTCGCCGTGGGCGATACCCGCAGCGATTCCGTGGCTCGCGGCATTGCCTATTTGCTGCGCACGCAAAAAGAAGATGGCTCGTGGGACGAGCCTCTGTTCACCGGCACCGGTTTCCCCCGCGTGTTCTATTTGAAATATCACCTGTACCGGCAATATTTCCCGCTGCTCGCGCTGACGACGTACGGGAAGGTGATGGAGAAAGCGGAAAATTAGTCCTCGGTTCTCAGTTCCCAGTTCTCAGTTTTCGCTCCCAGCATTTGAGACCATGGCTGAGAACCGAGAACCGAGAACTGAGAACTGATCTGAAAGCTTTTGTCACAGGCGCCACTGGATTTCTAGGTTCCCATGTAGCTCGCGTTCTGGCTGAGCAGGGAGCCGATTTGCGATTGCTGGTGCGTCCGACTAGCAACCTGAAGAATTTGGAAGGTTTGAAGGCGGACACGGCGACAGGTGATCTACGCGATGCGGCTTCGCTCGAAAAGGCGATGGCAGGTTGCGAAGTCGTATTTCACGTGGCAGCCGATTACCGGTTGTGGGTGCGCGATCCAGCCGAAATGTACGGCTCCAACGTGGAAGGCACGCGAGCCATTGTGGAAGCGGCGCGTAAGAATGGCGTGCGCTGCGTGGTCTATACGTCGAGCGTTGCCACGATGGGTTTCACCGGCAATGGCCGTCCGGCGGACGAAGATTCTCCGGTGGCTCTGGCCGACATGATCGGACACTACAAGCGTTCGAAATTCATGGCCGAACAGGTCGCTCTCGAAGCCGGCAGGCATCAAGCAGCAGGACAAGACGCGATGCGCGTGGTCACGGTGAATCCTACTACCCCGGTCGGCGAGCGGGATATCAAGCCGACCCCGACGGGAAGAATCGTGGTCGACTTTCTGAAGCGCAAATTTCCTGCATACGTTGACACGGGACTGAACCTGGTGGACGTCCGTGAATGCGCTCGCGGTCACATTGCGGCAATGGAAAAAGGCAGAAGCGGCGAGCGTTACATTCTGGGTGGAGAGAACCTGACGCTGAAACAGATTCTGGATAAGCTGGGCGAGATTTCCGGTTTGCCCTCGCCGACCGTCAAACTGCCCTACTTCGTCGCCTATTTAGCGGGCGCGGTGGATGAAACGTTCTCCGGCCGCCTGATGGGTCGCGAACCCCGCGCCACGATCGAACAGGTGCGCATGGGAAAGAAAAAGATGTGGGCGAGTTCCGGCAAAGCCGAGCGCGAGTTGGGATGGAAGACGATCCCTGCCGATGACGCGTTGCGCCGGGCAGTGGAATGGTTCCGGGCCAACGGTTATGCCTGAAGTCGCCTTGGTAGCGGCACTCGAAAGAGAAGTCAGCGGCCTGACCCGCGGCTGGAGTCATGTCGAGCGCGAACATGCCGGCCGCAAGTTCGTCTTTTTTGAGCGGAACGAAGTCATTGTGGTTTGTGGCGGAATCGGCGCAGAAGCTGCCCGCCGCGCCGCCGAGGCCGTGATTGCCCTGTATCATCCGGCAATGATGCGATCGGTAGGCTTCGCGGGGGCGCTCGACGAGACGTTGCAGGTCGGTGATATTTTCGTTCCTGGAGCGATAATCGATGCCCGCGATAACAGCCGGACCGAAATCTCAGGTGGGAGCGGCGTCTTGGTAACATTTATGGCCGTAGCCGAAGGTGATCAGAAGAAAAAATTGGCGCAGGCTTATGGGGCAAACGCCGTCGACATGGAGGCGGCCGCGGTAGCGGCAGCGGCGAATGCGCATGGCCTCCGCTACGGCGCGATTAAGGTAATCTCGGATGAATTGAGCTTTGAACTGCCGGAGATGGCCCGTTTCATCGACCCGCACGGCCGCTTCCAAACCGCCAGTTTTACCGCATTCGCCATTTTGCGCCCCTGGCTATGGATGCGGGTTGCGCAGCTGGCAAAAAACAGCAGCAAGGCGGCAAAGATCCTGGCCGCGCACCTCCGAGGTCTGCAGAACTCGCCGGTCAGCGTTGCTGAAGCCAAGAGCGTATAGGTTTCATCTAAGGTATTTCGTCTAACTTAAAGATGGGCATTGCCGGACAACTCGCGATCGCAGATCAAAGCCAATCCATTCCTGCCACCATGCTGGCCGCGGTTTACCGCGGTGTCAACGACGTTCGTCTCGAAACCGTACCGGTACCGGCTATCGGCCCAGGTGAGATCCTGCTGCGGGTGCACTCCTGCGGAGTTTGCGGCACCGATCTCAAAAAGATCGCCACCGGATCCCATTCCGCGCCTCGCATCTTCGGCCACGAAACTTCCGGCATGGTTGCCGCCGTGGGCTCGGGAGTGCGAAACTTTCAGCCCGGCGACCGGGTTATAGTCTTTCATCACATCCCCTGCCGCCAGTGCTACTACTGCCAGCACAAGACGTTCGCGCAATGTCCGACCTACAAGAAGGTCGGATGCACGGCGGGCTTCGAGCCATCCGGCGGAGGTTTCGCCGAGTATGTCCGCGTGATGGATTGGATTGTCAAGCACGGAACCGTAAAGATCCCGGCTGGAGTCTCGTTTGAGCAAGCCTGCTTCGTCGAGCCGGTAAACACCTGTATGAAGGGAATTGAGGCACTGCGCCTGCAACCCGGCGAGACCGTGCTGACCATCGGGCAGGGGCCGATTGGCATCATACTAAGTGTCCTGGCGCGAAGGGCCGGGGCCACGGTAATTACTTCCGATTTATATCCCGAGAGGCTTAGAATAGCTAAAAGCCTTGGATTAGAGAATATAATCGACGCTTCGCAGCAGGACGCGGTGCGCTCTGTGCGGGAGCGAACGGAAGGACGCGGTGCCGATGCGGTACTTTTAGCAGTCGGCAGTAACGCCCTGATTCGCACCGGGATGGATGCGGCCCGTCCGGGAGGCCGTGTATTGTTGTTCGCCCAGACGCAGCGCGGAGAAGTGGTAGTCGATCCGGCTGCGATTTGTGTCGATGAAAAGGCGCTGGTTGGATCCTATAGCGCCTCCGTGGATTTGCAGGAAGAGTCGGTTCGCTTTGTGATGGATCGCGAAATGGACTTGGAAAAGCTGATCAGCCACCGGTTTCCGCTGCAACAGAGCGCGCGAGCCTTGGAACTCGCGGCGCACCCGCAGCCCACCTCCATGAAAGTGGTGATTCAGCCCGGTACTACCTGGAACGCTCAGGCCTGGGAAGGAAGCCAGCAGTGAACGGAAAAATGACCGCTGCCGTCCTCTACGGCAAAGAAGATCTAAAAATTGAACGAGTGCCCATCCCTCGCGTCGAAAAAGGCGAGGTGCTGGTCAAAGTGCAGGTGGCGCTCACCTGTGGAACCGACCTAAAGGTTTACCAGCGCGGCTATCACGCCCGCATGATCGTCCCTCCCGCGCTCTTCGGCCACGAACTGGCCGGAGTCATCGAAGAGGTGGGCGAAGGCGTCCTTGGCTTCAAGAAAGGCCAGCGCGTAGTCGCGCTTAACTCCGCGCCCTGCCAGATGTGCTTCTACTGCTCCAAGCATCAGGAAAATCTCTGCGAAGATTTGCTTTTTAATAACGGAGCCTACGCGGAATATATCCGCGTCCCTCGGCGCATCGTAGAAGCCAACATGCTAGTCATCCCGGCCAATGTGAGTTTTGAAGATGCCGCCATGACCGAGCCTCTGGCCTGCGTGCTGCGCGGCCTGCACGAAACCGGAGTCGAGATCGGCGACACGGTCACCATCATCGGCGGCGGCCCCATCGGTCTCATGTTCGTCCAGGTGGCGCGCGCCATTGGTTGCAACGTGATCTCGGTCGTAAAGCGCGACGAGCAGGTGGATGCCGCCAAGCACATGGGAGCGCACGAAATCGTGCAGACGCTCAAAGTGCCGAACGTCGTCGAGGCGGTTCGCGCCCTCTCGCCGCAGAAGCGCGGTTGCGATGTCGTGATTGAAGCCGTTGGACGCCCCGAAGCATGGGAGTGGGCGGTCGAGATGGTTCGCAAAGGTGGCACGGTCAACTTCTTCGGCGGATGTGCCAGCGGAAGCAAGGTGCAACTCGACACCAACCGCCTGCACTATTCCGAGATTACGCTCAAAGCGACTTTCCACCACACGCCGGAAACCGTGCGCCGCGCCTTTGGCCTGATCGCGGCCAAGAAAATCCGGCCCACGGATTACATCACCGGTGAAGCTCCGCTCTCCAGCTTGCAGAAGGTGTTGCGCCACATGCTGAACCGCGGTGGCGACATCAAGACCGCCATCATTCCCGGCCACTGATTCACATTCGCCGGTCGTTGGCACTGGTAGTGGCCTAATAAAACTTTGTCATCCTGAGCGAAGCGAAGGATCCCGTGCATGCGTGCAGCGCCAACAGCGATGCAGGGAGTTCTCACTGTGCTCATCGCTGTACCGACCATTGCGAGGAATTTGCAGCATGACACCGACCGCTAGCAGTTCGCAATTCGCGCCATCGCCCGCCGCTTCCGTCGGCTGGTCCCGCTTGCCCGCCGAATATGCGATCCCGCAATCCACCCCCTCGCTCGAAGAATCCCGCGAATATTGCGCTCGCCTGGCCCGCACCCACTACGAAAATTTTTCCGTGGCCACGTGGTTTCTTCCCCAACGCCTGCGCCAGGATTTCCTGAATGTTTACGCCTATTGCCGCATCTCTGACGATCTGGGCGACGAAGTCGGAGATCCAGCCGCAGCGCTCGCTTTGCTCGATGAATGGCAGTCTGAGCTCGACGCCTGCTACGCCGGCAATCCCCGCCATCCCGTCTTCGTCGCGCTAGCCGATACGGTCCGCAAGTTTGAGATTCCCAAGCACGAGTTTTCCGATCTCCTGGTTGCCTTCCGCCAGGATCAAACCGTTACTCGCTTCGAAACCTTCGAGGATGTGCTGGCCTATTGCCGCTATTCAGCAAATCCGGTCGGACATCTCGTTCTTTATTTGTGCGGCTATCATGATGCCGAGCGACAGCAGCTTTCCGATGCCACCTGCACCGCGCTTCAACTCGCGAACTTCTGGCAGGACGTCAGCGTCGATTACGCCAAAGGGCGAATTTATCTTCCCCTCGAAGATTTACGCCAATACTCCGTCACCGAATCTGATCTGGCGCAAAACCTCAACACGCCTGCCTTCTGCGCCATGATGAAGTTTGAAGTTGAGCGCGCCCGCCAGTGGTTCGATCGCGGATTGCCGCTGGTCAAGAAAGTCGACAAAGAATTGGCCGTCGATATCGAACTGTTCAGCCGCGGCGGGCAAGAAATCTTGAATGCAATCGAGCGCCAGAATTTTGCCGTCCTCGGCCGCCGCCCTGCGATTTCCAGGACACGCAAGCTCGCTCTGGTCGCGCGCGCAGCCTTGGGGAAGCTTTTATGAGCGCGGGAGCGCAGCCCGTCTTGATGCCTTGGACTCCAGCTCCGGCGCAGCTCGCCATGGCCTACTCAGTTTGCCGCGGCATTACGCGTAGCCAAGCCAAGAATTTTTATTACGCGTTCATGGTGCTGCCCAAACGCAAGCGGCAGGCATTGTGCGCCGTCTACGCCTTCATGCGCCGCTGCGACGATATCGCCGACGACCCCACTCTTACCGTTGAGGAGCGCCGCTACAAGCTCGATCAATGGCTCGACGCCGCCCACCGCGCCCAGCAGGGCGAACCCAGCGACGATCCTATTCTGATGGCGCTCACCGACACGCAGCGCCGCTACAGCATCCCCGCCGGCCTGCTGGATGAACTCGCTATGGGTACGGCCATGGATGTCGTCGATTCCGCCGCCGATTCCCAGTCTCCAACCACCGACGCTCCGGCGGATAAGCGACTCACGGTTCACTACCGTACCTTCGAAGATCTGAAACTTTATTGCTATCGCGTCGCGTCCGTAGTCGGACTGGTTTGCATTCACGTCTTCGGCTATCGCGATCCCGCCGCCGAAGGCCTGGCTGAACAATGTGGCCTTGCCTTCCAACTCACCAACATCATTCGTGATGTCAAGGAAGATGCTGCGATGGGCCGCGTCTATCTGCCCGAAGAAGATCTTGCCCAATTCGGCGTCACCTCGGTGGAGTTGCTGGCCACGCCCGACGCTGCGCGCTTTCGTCCGCTGCTTGAGCACGAAGCCGGTCGTGCCCGCGAGTTCTATAAAGCGGGCGAGCAACTGATCCCGTTTATCTCGGAAGACAGCCAGCCCGCGCTCTGGGTGCTGGTCAATATCTACCGCAAGCTGCTGGATAAAATCGCCGAGCGCCAGTACGACGTATTCAGCGGTAAGGTCAGCCTCTCCGTCAGCGAAAAGTTGCGCATCCTGGGCCAAGGATTCTGGCAGCGCATGGTATGACTTTTCGAACCTGAATTTGGGTGGCGCAGCGTTTCAACGCTGCGATAAGGACTCTCGTCTTTGCCGGGGCTTTAGCCCCTGAAGTGCTGCCCGCTCCCAATCGATCCGACTCGCTCACGCGTATCCGATTCGCAAGCGCCGCTTCCAATACGACATGGCGAGCAGAACTCCAGCCGCCAGTGCGTAAAACTCCGGTCTGCTCGACGCCGTCGTCGTACCCAGGAAGTCGATCCCGCGTAAGTGATGGGCGGGGCCTATGTACCACCACACTGTGTAAAGCGCTTCAAACGGAATCCGGCTGCCGCTCCAGATTCCCAGCACCAGTGCCAGGCTTGGGATGAACAGCGCAGCGCTGATCCAGGCGGCAAGGCTGCTCCAATCGCCCGTCAACAAGAGTCGAAGCCCGACCCCGCCCCCGGTTAGCGCGGCAACAGCTACTCCCGCAGTCCAGAGCGCCGGAAGTTGACGTGTCAATGCGCGCTCAGAGGAAAACAGAAGCGGTCCTGTCCCATAACGTACTTCACGGCAACCCATCTGCGACCAGATCAGCACGGGCTAGATCCCTGCCGCGACCAGGACTCCGGTGCGGGCGGCGTTGAGCGGCGACGCCACTTCGGCAATCAGCAGTCCCGCAGCCACCGTGTACCACCACCAGGGTTGCCCCTTGAGCATCAATCGCAACTCCGAAGCCACCAGCTGCGAAAAGCGCCAGTGATCTGCTCCGCGCGCCAGCGGAGTCACATGGCTGGCGGAAATGGTTTGCGCTGGAAAGGGAATCGGCGTGAGTTTCTCCGGCACCGCAGCCGGAGGATCCGCGACGCCGTTCTTGCCGCGCTTGAACCATTCTTTCGCTGGATCGAATCGGGTAAAGAAAACGGAAGCAAGCAGCGCAAGCCCCAGCGCCGCGACCATCCACAGCAACCGCGCCAGAAACAACCGCGCATTCCAATCGATGCCGTTCCAGAGAAAGGTTCGAGTGGCATGCATCCCGCCGATGGTCAGGCTGAAATGAAAACTGCTGAGGTTGGAGGAATCGATTTTACTGAGTGCCGCGCGTGTGCTGGCTGAGAGCATTTGCAGGCCAGCCGGATCTTCCCACCTGTCCGAAGCTCCGAGCGTCAGCAGTGCGACCCATAGAAAAAAATAAAGCACGTTCCCCGCACCACTCCTCAGGACCGGGAGCGTTTCGAAAACCACCGCGAGGCTGGCGGTGAGCGCGACACTGGGCAGTGCAATCAACAAAAATGGCGACCAAAGGTGCCACAAGGAAATCACCTGCCCTTCCGCCCGCACCAGTTGCATCACCAGCGCCGCCAGCATCAGGATCAGAATCATGCATCCCAGCACTGCAAAATTGCTGAGCGCCTTCGCCAGCGTATAGACCGGCTTGCTCATGGGAGTCGCCGCCAGAATACGCCCCACTCGCGTCTCGGAATCGCGATGAATTGAATTCTTCACGATGTAAAAGCCGATCAGCGAAAGCCACGTAGTGCAACAGACCGTCATGAGCGTGCCGGTCCAAGCCGAGTTGTAAATCCCGCGGTATCCGTTGCCGACAATCAGCTCAGCTTTTTCCGTGCCGATCGCCCAAGCCAGATACAGAGCACCCGCCAGCGTCAGCAAAAAGCTGTAACGCCGGACGCGTTCGAGAAAGTCGGCGCGGGCGATCTGATAGAGCACGCGGGGCGTGTTCATGCGGCCGCTCCCGCGCGATGCCGTGACAAGCAGAAAATGTAGGCGTCTTCGAGCGTCGGCGCGACGGCCTGTGCTCCGGCGGGCGCAACGTCAGCCAGAACTCTCGCATGCGCGCCGTCGCTGCGCCGGGACGTGTTGCTGATCAAGTAGCGCTGGCGGGCGGCGTTCAAATCCGCGCTGGGCAGCACCCACTCCCACACCTTGCCCTCCACTTCGCTCAACAACTCTTCGGGTGAGGCATGTTTTACCAGCGCGCCTTGCGAGATCAGTGCGATATCGGTCGCCGTGGACTCAACGTCGGAAACAATGTGGGTGGAAAGAATCACGATGCGCTCGCCTGAGAGTTCCGAAAGCAGATTGCGGAAGCGCACCCGCTCCTCCGGATCGAGTCCCGCCGTAGGTTCATCGACAATCAGCAATTGCGGATCGTTGAGCAGTGCTTGCGCAATTCCTACGCGCTGCTTCATGCCGCCGGAGTAGCTGCCCAGCGGCCGTTTACGGACGTCAGTGAGATTCACCAGATTCAGCAGTTCGTCGATGCGCCGGCGCGCGGCCGCGGCCTCCAGACCTTTTACCGCCGCCAGATACTCGAGAAACTCGACCGCATTCAGATTGGGGTAGACGCCGAAATCCTGCGGCAGGTAGCCGAGCACCGCGCGCAGCGAATCTGGATGCGAAGCTAAATCCGTTTCATTCCACAATACGCGTCCATGGCTGGCTCGCGTAATCGTCGCGAGAATGCTCATCAGCGTCGTCTTGCCGGCGCCATTTGGCCCCAACAGCCCAAGCACGCCCGCTCCAAGTTCAAGGCTGAAGTCGCGCAGCGCCCAGCTTCCACGCCCATATTGTTTGCTGACTCTTTCGATAACGAGCTTCAGATGCCCTCCGCGATTGCGCTGCCGATTGTCGCTGTTGAAAGAAACGAATTCTGGGATGCTAAAGTTCCAGCCTCTTCGATCCTGGTTCAGATCGCGCCTGGATTAGATCGCGAACTAAAGCGCGAACCGCTGTGGCGAAAATGCCGAAAGATCGAAGCCGGGATCGTCCCCATGGATCACGCGCGCCATCACCCGCGCGGTGATCGGAGCCAGCAGGATTCCGTCGCGAAAATGACCGGTAGCCACGTAGTAGCCAGGCGTCGCCGTAGCCCCGAGAATCGGCAGTGCATCTGGAGTTCCGGGCCTCAATCCCGCCCAGTCTTCGAGGATTTTCGCATTCTTCAATTCCGGGACCGTTGCCATCGCCGCCCGGTGCAGCCTCTGAATGGTGGCGACGTCAGTGCGCTTATCAAATCCGGCTTCCTCCGCCGTGGTTCCCACAAGAATTCTGCCATCGCTCCGCGGGATTAAATAAATTTCAGTCGTGCGAATCACGCGCTTGAGCAAATTGCGCGACGGAGAAACCAGGCACAACATCTGTCCTTTCACAGGACGAGTGGGGAAACAATGCGGCGCGATCTGGCCCGACCATGCTCCTGCACAGTTGGCGACAAGTGGCGCATGAAAAGAAGTCTTCTGAGTCGTCACTCGGTCGACTTTGCCACCAGAAATATTCACTGCTGTGACTTCATCACCCGAAGAAAAATCGACTCCACGCCGCTTCGCCGTCAACAGCGCAGCACGTGTAATGGCACGAGGATCAACACTTCGTTCCTGCAAGTAAAACGCCGGCCGGGGCGGTGCTTTCAGCGCAGGTTCGAACTCCGCCAGGGGCGCGGGAAGCGCAGCATCCTGCAACGCCGGGTGAGCAAGATGCGCATCCGAAGGGAAAACGATTGCCCCGTAATCCCTTAAGTCGACCTTCGTCTCCGACTCAACTTCCAGCTCTTGCGCAAACTCCGGATACATCCGCGCGCTTGCCCCAGCCAGCGCTTGCAGCGCTGCGGGCGTTTCCATGGGACAATCGACCAGCATCCCGCCCGCGGCATACGACGCTTCCCGCCCCGGCTCGCCCCGCTCCACCACCAGAACGCTGGCGCCATTCTTGCGCAATTCGATCGACAGCGAGAGTCCAATAATGCCGCCGCCAATCACAATCACATCCCAGTTCTTCACACCTGCATTGTAAGGGAAGGTCAGGCATCCTCTGAGCTAATTGACACCACGGCTAGACTGCTCAACAATTGAAAGCATCAGCCGCGAAATAAGATAACCCTTGGAGGAACTATGCCGGAAGAAGGCGAAATAGTACCTGTGGAACCGCAGTCCAATGCAGGCAAATGGATTCTGCTCGTCCTGGCGATTGTGTTTGTCGCGGCTGCGGTCTATGGATACGTGACCACGCAGCAGCGCGTCGATAAGCTAACCAAGGATTTGGGCGATAGTCAGGCGCAGGTGGGCGAGCTGCAAAAACGTATGCAGTCCGCCGAAGCTCAGGAAGAGACACTGGGTGAAAAACTTGGCATGACCAAGAAGGAATTGGCCCAGCGCGCCGCCGAGCTCCAGGCATCGCAGAAGGCCGCCGAGTCCCGCTTGGAGAAGGAAGCGTCCGAACAAAAAGCGCAACTCGGCCAGGTGAGCGGGGAAGTCTCCGGAGTGAAGACCGACGTGGGCGGCGTGAAAACCGATGTCGCTTCCACCAAGGCTGACCTCGAAGCCACCAAAGCCAGGCTCCAGAGCGCCGTCGGTGATCTCGGCGTGCAGAGCGGATTAATCGCCACCACACGCAGCGATCTCGACGTTCTCAAGCACAAAGGCGATCGCAACTATTATGAATTCACGCTGCTCCGCGGAGCCAAGCCCCAACCGGTGGCCACGGTGAGCCTGCAACTGAAAAAGACCGATGCCAAGCATGGCAAATTCACATTGAACGTAACCTCCGACGACAAAACCATTGAGAAGAAAGATCGCAATATCGCCGAGCCCATTCAGTTCTACTCCGGCCGCGAACACTTGCTGTTTGAATTAGTCGTCTGGACGGTCGATAAAAATAAAGCTACGGGATATTTGAGCACGCCCAAAAGCGCGCCCGTTCCGGTGACCGCGGGCCATTAGGCCACGAATTTATACCGATCGTTCAAAACCCGTATTCCGGTTTTATTAGTGAAAATTTGTGGCCAATTGCCCCGCTTATTCATCCGGCACAAATCTCACGCAGACGGGCTGCGACAGTTCCAGAACCTTACCCGTCGGCGTCAGACGGCCGGTTTGCGGGTTGATGCGGAATTCGACAATATTGTCCGCCTTTTCGTTGGCAGCAAAAAGTCGCGTGCCGGTCGGGTCAATCTCAAAATTTCGCGGCCCTTGTCCCTTCGTCGAAGCGTATTCCACCAGCGTCAGCGTTCCTTTGTCCGGATCGATGGCAAACACGGCGATACTGTCGTGCCCGCGATTGGAGGCGTAAAGAAATTTTCCGGAGGGATGCACTTCGATCTCAGCAGCCGTGTTCTCCTTGGTGAAATCTTTCGGCAGAGTCGAAATGGTTTGCAGTTGATGCAGCGCGCCCGTTTCCGGGTCGTAGCTGAAAACCGAAACCGTCGACGCCATTTCGTTGATCACATAGCCAAATTTGCCGTTGGAATGAAAAGCGAAGTGCCGCGGACCCGCGCCCGGCGCGGCTTTGGCCATACTCGCGTATGCCAGCTGTTGGTCGGGAGCGGCCGCCGTGCTGCCGCTAAATTTGTACACCAGAGTCTCATCCAGGCCAAGATCGTCGACAATGGCAAAGTGGTTGTCGGGGGAAACATCGATCGAGTGGGCGTGCGGTCCCTCCTGGCGCGCCGGGTTCGTTCCTTTGCCACTGTGTTGAATAAACGTCGAAGCTTCGCCCAATCTCCCATCCAGCAGCACCGGAAATACCGCGATGCTGCCGGCCGTGTAGTTCGCCACCAGCACGTACTTGCCGGTTTTGTCGACCGCGATATAGCAAGGGTCGGCGCCGCCGGTTGCGACCTCATTCAGCAGGGTCAGTCTGCCGGTCGCGCGATCGACGGCATACGCGCTCACCGCGCCGCTGTTTTTCTTGCCCTTGTATTGCTGAGTTTCATTCACCGCGTAAAGAAACCGATGACTCGGGTCGATGGCGAGATACGACGGGTTGACACTGGCGGCAGCCAATCCGATCGCCGTCAGGTTCCCGGCCGCTGCATCGTAGCGGTAAACGTAGATGCCCTTGCTGGTGCTGCCTTCCTGGGTGTAAGTACCGACGTACATCAGGTACTTGCCATTATTCGCAGCCGGAGCTGCCTGCGCGCAAATGCTGAGCAGCAGAAATACCAGCAGGGTTGTAATCGACTCGAGAAAATATTGCTTTGATTTCATCGTTCTATAGAAACGCATCCCTTGATTTAACGCAAGTGAGAGTCACCGCTGTCGGCGGGAAATGGTCGCGATTACTTGCTGAGCACGATCGGCACTGGCTGGTCATAAGGCTGGATCACCACGCTCGCCGACTTCCTCTGATTGAACGCATCGAGGTTCACTGGGAAGCTGACCATTATCGTGCGCTCGACCGCTTGTCCAGGTTGCAGTTTGTCTTCCGGGGCGAGCGCCGGCTGGGTATTCGCTTTCAGCGCGGGAAACGCCTGATAGTAGCGCTCAAAATCGACGGCGGAAACTGCCTCGCCGCTGGACTCTCCAGTAGAGGTCACGACCTTGCCGTGGATGTCGTGGATCCAAAGCGATTTTTTGCCCGAGTTTTCGAGCGTGAAGGTAAACGCCACTAGCACCGAATTCTGACCAGGAAGATCGACCGCAGCCACATTATCGAGCGAGCCAGCGCCTTGCGGCTTGGCGCGCTGCAAAAAGGCAATCACGCCAGCAACCACTAACACCGCGCCGATGGCTGCTAAAACGATTTTTGCTGGAGGCAGGTTGCGCTTGGCGGTGCCGAATTCGTCGCCGATGTGAATCGTGGGACCGCGCTGTGCGGCTGGCGTAGTCGCGGGAGGAACGCCCGGATTGGTTGGATCAGGCATGTTTGCCATCCAATTCTACTCCGGTCGTATTCCTGATCGCTCGGCGATTTGCCGGCGCAAGCACACATGCACCTGCGCCGGAAGAGACCATCATGGCCAGCGATCACCCGCCCATGTTCTTCACTACTGGCCTAGTTGATAATGGTCACGCCTTTTTGGATTCCCTGCGGGCATGCCTGACTTACGTTATACGGATACGTTGTGCCCACATTCAGCCCACTGCTCTTGATGTGTATCGTCGTGTTCGCAGCGAGCGGGAAGTTGATGGGAGGGCCAAGAGCGGCGCCGTTGGCTCCGCAGAATGGCCAATAATTCCCCTGCTGGGTAATGGACTGGGTGCCGAGAACGCCGGTGAAGGTTACTGCGGCTCCCAATTCCGCGGAGAAGCTGTCGCAGATGCTTGTGCTGACGGACGGCGGATCGTCTTCCATCTCGTGTCTTACTCTGTGGGTTGCCATAAATACTCCTCTCCTAGTTTGTTGTTTGTTGGACCTTACTTAGTTGGTAATGGTCACGCCCTTCTGGATGAGCAGCGGACATATCTGACTGATCACATTGTAGGGATACGTTTGGTTCACGGTCAGGCCGCTGCTCTTTATGTATATTTGCGTGTTGGCAGCGAGCGGGAAGTTGATGGGAGGGCCAAGCGGGGCGCTGTTAGCTCCGCAGAATGGCCATACGTTCCCCTGTTGGGTGATTGACGGGCTGCCGACGATGCCGGTAAAAGTTACCGGAGCTCCTAATTGCGCTGAGAATGGGTCGCAGATGTTTGGGGTGACGGGGGTTGGAGCGTTTTCCATCTCGTGTCTCACTTTGTGAGTCGCCATAAATGCTCCTCGCTTAGGTTTTTCTTGGCCTTCG
Organism: uncultured Acidobacteriaceae bacterium; assembly: GCA_963818935.1. Lineage (GTDB taxonomy): Bacteria > Acidobacteriota > Terriglobia > Terriglobales > Acidobacteriaceae > Sulfotelmatobacter. Next base: position 96,775 of record CAWFUK010000051.1, on the reverse strand, counting down.
GGGCGCAAATGTGTCTTGGAAACGCTTTTCACACCCCGCCGATTTCTTGCCTGTCCCCTCTCCAGCGCGGTCGCGCGGGAGTTACTTCGATTGTACTAACTGCTGGTAAGCGGGCATCCCGGCGAGATTGTCGAAGTCGTGCAGACTGCGAATCTTTTCCCGGCTGTACCCCGCTCGCACCACCTTAGCCAGAAACTCGATCGCCAGGCTACTTTCGCCCAAATGGTTATACACCGAAGCTGCGTCCAAGAGTACATCTTTATCATTGTGGCCATATTGCAAGGCCTGCCCAAGATAGAACAGCGCGTTCTTCCGATCCCCTATCATCGAGTAATAACTGGCCAGGCTGCTGAGCACGTCCGGGTCGCGCGAGTTCACCTTGAGCTCGGCTACAGCTAGCTCAATCGCCTTCCGGTAGGGCGTTACCGACTGTTCCTTCTTCCCGGAATAGAAGAGTGCGTCGCCCAAATCTCCCCAGATCAGATATTGTTGCGGATCGAGTTTGGCCGCCTCCTGATACGCCTCCGTGGCCTCGGTGAACCTATTCAACCCGAAATACGCTACGCCAAGATTGACGTATGCCCCGTAGCTCGGCCGGATGGTGATGGATTTGTTAAGTGTGTCGACCGCCTTCTCGAATTGCCCCAGTTCGTTGTAAATGACTCCGACATTCGAGTAAGTGGCGTACCATTCCGGGGCGATCTGGATGGCATGGTTGTACATCTCCAGCGCCTTTTCGTACTGCGTGCGCCCCACATAGAATGCCCCGAAGTTGTTGTAGCAATCGCGGCTGTTGGGATGGGCCTGGATCGCCTGCTGGTAGGCCTTTTCAGCTTCGGCGATTTTGTCTTCGCGCTGGTAGGCCAAGGCCAGGCCGAGCGCGGCTTCTTCGTTTGCCGGTTCGAGACCCAGCGCAAGCTGATATTCGGCGGCGGCCTCCGGATAGTGTCCCGTTCCGTTGTCGATCAGCCCAAGACACGCGTGGCCGGCCGCTCCCGCATTCGCCAGTTTGACTGCCTCATCACAATTACTCTGGGCCAGCGGAATCCATTGCTTCTCTTTGGTGTTGGCATATTTGCGCCAATAGCTTTCGCCGAGAACCGCTTTTGCCATCCCGAAGTTTGGATCCAGCTTGAGCGCTTCGCGCGCCATGATGGCGGCATTCTCCAGACTCTCCGACTGGCTGTCGTTCAGCAGATAGCCCTTGGCTTGCAGATAGTATTCGTAGGCTGAGGCTTTGTCGGTGCCATGGTATTTCAACGCGGCTGCTTCATCCGGACGCAACTGCAATTGCAGTGCCTTCACCGCGCCATCGGCGACAATTTGCTCCACCGAAAACGCATCGCCCCGGGGCACCGTCAGCGATCCACTCGCCACCGGAGTGTTGTTCTGCGGAGACAGCAGCGAATAGTCCACCTTGACCAGGACCTCGGATTGCGGCTCCAGACTAAGGGTCAATCCCAGATTAGCGCCGAACATGTGGGCGGCATCGGCCAGCGTGCTTATTTTTCTACCTTGCAGCGTGCGGGGCGTGAGCACTTCAAAGGCGCGGTCTTCCGTCAGATTACCGAGCTTGGCGGCAACGCTTTCCACCAAGCCTTCCCCGAGCGCGGCCAGTTTCGGATCCGAGCTGGCGGCGGCGCCGAAGGGAAGCACGGCAAGAATTTTGGTCTGCGGCAGTGCGGCAGGCTGGGCATGAGAACCGGAGCCGGCCGCTGTAGACGTACGAAATAACTGCCGCACCGGGCGAATCGCCAGCAGCGAAATCAAAAGCAGCAGCACCACCGCCAGAGCAGCGAAGATGCGGTATTGACGAAGCTGGCCGGAAGCGGAAGCCGCGAATTTCGGTCGGCCTCCGGCTTCAATGCGCCGCAGGTCTGCCAAAACCGTTGCGGCGTTCGGATAACGGTCCGCCGGATTCTTCACCAGCATCCGTGCGATTACGCCCGGCAACGGTCCGGAAACATTCTTGAGCGGCGGCGGATCTACGTGCACGATCCGAGCCACGGTAGTGGCGAGGCTGTCGGTGTGGAAGGGTTGCTCGCCGCCGAGCATTTCGTAAAAGACCAGGCCGAGGGAGAAAATATCGGAGCGTCCGTCGTCGGGCTTTTGCAGCAGGACTTCGGGAGCCATGTAGGCGGGGGTGCCGCTGGAAGACGTCATGGTCTCCATCGTCTGGGTGGCGCTATCGGGGTTACTGTTCCAGGCGCGGCGGGCGACGCCGAAGTCGAGAATCTTTACCCGATTGCCGGGGGTGATCATGATGTTTTCGGGCTTGATGTCGCCGTGGACGATACCTTTTTCGAAGGCGGCCTGCAGGCCTTCGCAGCACTGGGTGGCGATGGCGAAAAATTCCTCGCGGGAAATGGGCTTGCGCAGGCGGTGACGGAGAGTTTCGCCTTCGACGAATTCCATGACCAGCCAGAGTTCGCCGGCATGCTCGACGACGTCGTACATGGCGCCGACGTTGGGATGGTTGAGAGCGGAGGCGCGCTGGGCTTCCTTGAGGAAGTGCTTGCGGTCGGCAGGATCGGATTGGGAGCGTGGGGAGGCGCGCTTCATTGCCACCAGCCGTTTCAGCGTGGGATCTTCGGCGATGTAAACCTGTCCCATGCCGCCGGAGCCCAACCGCCGGCCCACCACGAAACGGCCTACGAGCGTGCCGGTAAGACTATCAACGACGACAGGGGGCGTCTTGATCTCATCTGCCATAGACAAACGGGCGCGCGGATTTTCTGATTCTAAACTTAGTTGCCGGGGAATGCCAAAGGGGAAGTGTTATAACAACGATCCGCGGGAAATGGAATGAGCGCGGTCAAAATGCAGGCAGAGTCCCCAGAATAAAATCAGCACGACCCAGATGGCTAAGTATAAGAATGGAAGGCAACTCTCGGGGAAGAGCTGCCGATGCAGTCGCCAAACTTTGATCTGGTTAATCGGTGACCGAGTGGATCGCGGCGAAAAGGCCAGCACCGAAGCGGGATATTGTTCGTCGTTCGGGAGGTATTGGTTGACCTCTCGGATGATTCGTTTCAAGACAATCCACTGGGCGAGAGTGGCCGAAAAGAATATTCCGAGATAAAAGAGAATTTCCATTCAATGTAGAGCGGGGCGATTGCGGGCGCTCCCCATGGAAGCGTAGTGCGCTGGTCCAGAGCCGTCTACGTTACCTTGGAGTGCAAACGCTCGGGCAGGCTCGCTGGTTGTATTTTTCGACTGGCGCCAACAAGCGCTGGCGCTCAAACTTCACGGCGTCAGAACGTGTTGGCACTTCCGGAGACTGGTTGTCCGCATACCGTTCCGCTGTAAGAAGCGCTGGTTTCAGAACTCACGGTCGTGGTCACGTTGAGTTGACAGTTGCCAGAGGGATGTGGACCGTACGAGATGCCGCCACTAATGGTAGCGTCGACGGGAAATTCCACGGATGTGTCGGTGAAGTTGATCTGGGTTGTGACTGTGATGCTGGGATCGCCGCTGATCAGCAGATTCGATACTGAACAACTATTGGGGGTGATTGTAAGATCGGCGGTGAGGGAGCCGGCGCCGGAATTGTTGAGAGTGCCGTCGACACTTCCGCCCACCGCGATGGTTCCGCCGCCGGGACAAGTGCCGGCAAAGTTCACGGGGAAACTGCAGGTCTCGCCAGATGCGGTCGAGGTGCACCCGGAAGAATCGTCGGGGTGGAAATGTGCAATGGCCGCCGAGAATGACGGGTGTTCTTCGGAGGGGGCTGCGGCATCCGCGGTCAATGCACTGGTCAGAGCTTGTCCGAGCGTAGTAAGAACTTGCTGCGAGACGGTTTGGGCTTGCGCCTGCGACATGCTGTTGCTGCGGGATGAACTGCTGCCGCCGCCACAACTGGCTGAGAAAACCAGGATCGAGAGGACGAGCATTTTCTTGCTGTACAGCATAAGACCTCCTCAGACTGGCAGATATGGTCTCGCGGCCCCCTCGATTGCGACAGGTTATGTTACTCCGACTGCGGGTTTAGGGGATATCGAAACTTTGTCGGAAGCTCGCTCGCCGCAAAGCTGGGATGGCAACGGCAAGTGGTAACGTCATTGGGGATTCTGAGCGGAGAGGCGATGTTTCGTCAACCAACCTCCGTGGGCCGTAGGGAGACTCGCTTTCAATCGCAGCGCTGCGGCATACCCAAAGGAAAAGAAGAGGACTGTAAACCCCAGCGGGTCCAGGATTTTGGGCGGACTCTGGTAACCCAGGGGGAGCGACAAATTGCCATACAACCCTTCAATCGCAAAAAGAAATATGCCTACAGCCGGAACGCGGTTGGGCAGGATTAGGAACTTGCGAGAGAGTCCCGGCACGGCGACCACAGTTGCCAGGACAGCGAGCAAACAGGCGGCGAGGAGATGGTTGTAGGGCATCACGTTGTTGGACGAGCCAGTAAATAGGAAAAAGACGACACCTGCTAAAGCTATCGCTAATCCCACCAAGGTCATTCCTTGCAAAAGGACCCGCAGTTTGCCCTGGCTTACCTGCAAAAAAACGAGCACAGCAACAACCACCACCAAGTATGAGAGAACATTGCCCAGATAGGGAAGAGTGACGTGAAGCCAGTGCGGCAGAAGTCCCGCGTCATCCAACAAAGGAAACAGGGGGCGGGCCTCAATCGCACTCAAAGCTCCCGGCCAGATGAGGATACCCACTCCGCTTCGGCGGCGCATCAGGGCGACGCCCCAGGCGCCCAATGCAAAAAGCAGGAAGAGCGTTCCAAAAACGACACCAGAGGTACGGTCGCGGAGCATCATCAGAACTTGATCTGTCAAGACCAACACTTCCCTAGATCGTATTTCAGCCATCAGCATCCTGCGCCATCCGCTCTTACCTGTCGGTGATCAGCATCACGGCTCAGATGACGTAACAAGGCCTTAGCACTCAAAATTCCCTGCCCAGAATCTATGTTTGGCTGATATCGAAACTTCGTCGAAAGCTCACCCCGAAAAAGACTGCTTCGAAGCGGGATGCGACCTTGCCAGAGTTTGCCCCAGCCCGATATTCTTCTCCGTTATGTCTACGCTAGTGGAATGTGTGCCGAATTTTTCCGAGGGGCGGGACAAGGGCAAGGTTGACGCCATTGTCGCGGCCATGAAGATCGACGGAGTTTATCTGCTCGACCGAGAGATGGACGGGGACCACAACCGTTGCGTGATCACGCTGGCGGGGGAGCGCGAGGCGATTCAGGAGGCGGCGATTCGCGGGGTGGGGAAGGCGGCGGAGTTGATCGATCTGTGTACGCACCAGGGGGCGCATCCGCGCATGGGGGCGTGCGATGTGGTGCCGTTTATTCCCATTGATGGGGTCACGATTGAAGATTGCGTGGCGATGGCGAAGCACGTGGGTGAGGAGATCTGGAAGAGGTATCAGATTCCGGTTTATTTGTATGAAGCGGCGGCGACGACGCCGGAGCGGACGAATCTGGAAAATATCCGGCGTGGGCAGTTCGAAGGAATTCGGGCAGAGATTGCGACGAACCCTGCGCGCAAGCCGGATTTTGGCGATCCGCGGGTGCATCCGACGGCGGGAGCGACCGTGGTGGGCGCGCGCAAGTTTTTGATTGCTTACAACGTTTTTCTCAACACGCTGGACGTCGAGATCGCGAAGAAGATTGCCAAGGCGGTGCGTTTTTCGAATGGCGGGATGCGCTTCGTCAAGGGCGCGGGATTTCTGGTGCGCGGCATGGCCCAGGTTTCGATGAATCTTACGGATTTCGAGCAGACGCCGGTGCATCGCGTGTTTGAAATGGTGAAGCGAGAGGCAGCGCGCTATGGAGTGACTCCGGTCTCGAGCGAGATTGTAGGATTGATCCCGAAGAAGGCGCTGGAGGCGGCCGCGGAGTGGTTTCTGCAAGTGGAGAATTTCGATTCATCCTTGATTTTGGAGAATCGGCTGGCTGCCGTGATGAGCGGCAAGATGGCGGTTGGAGGGTTGCGGGCGGGGATCGAGCCTTTCGTTGAACAACTCGCGGCGCCTACGGCTACTCCGGGTGGGGGGAGCGCGGCGGCGGCGGCGGGAGCGATGGCGGCGGGGCTGGCGGTAATGGTCGCCGGCATGTCGCGGGGGAAGAAAGCCTACCTGCAATATGAAGCGGAGTTGAGCCAAGCCATCGCGCGATTAAGCCCACTGCGGGAAGAATTAAAGGCGGCCGTGGACGCGGATGCGGCTGCGTACGATGCTGTCATGAAGGCGTACAAACAGGCAAAAAGCGAGCCGGAGAACGCGGACGCGCTGATCGACGCCAGCCTGAAACTGGCTACCGGCGTGCCTTTGGGAGTAGCGGAGAGAGCGCACGAAGTGGCACAAATTACGCAGAGCCTGTACGCGATCAGCAATCCGAATATGAAATCGGATCTAACCACTGCGCAAGCGCTTGCAGCCGCAGCCATCACGGGAGCGCTGGCCAACGTGGAAATCAATCTGCAGTCGGTGAAAGATCAGGCGTTTATCGAGGAAGTACGCAAGAAACTGCACACTATCAATGGCTGATCGAGTGCAGGTGGTTTGTGGAATAATGGCTTGCTTCGCCGAGTGGAAAATCGGGCGGCGGGGTTCAAGTGGAGCGAAGCCTTGCTTCCTGCTTGAGGTAGGTTATTCGTCTGGCTTACAAGCTGATCTCCCAGGGTTTGTGAAGGGGCGTTGCCACATGGGTCGCATTCGTCTAGCCGCCGTTGGCGGCTTGTTCGGTTTCTGTCTTCTTTCAATTTTGGCCGGCTGTGGCGGAAGCTCCGGAACAACCACAGTTATAACGCCCCCGCCGACACCCAGCTATACGCTCGGCGCGACCGCTCTGAATCCCGCCACTGTCACAGCTGGGAATACTGCTACTTCCACCGTGACTGTAACACCGGCGAACGGGTACACGGGCAGCGTCAACCTTTCCTGTAGCGTGATCGCGACCTCGGCTCCTACCTGTTCGTTCAGTCCATCGACGGTAAAGATCAGCGGTACGACCGCAGGCGCATCGACGCTGACTGTTTCCACGGCGACCAGCCTGGGGGGCGGGCCTTACAATGTCACGGTTCAGGCCAGCGACACAAATAATCTCGGGCCAAGCAACGGATCGCAAACGCTGCCTTTGGTGATGACGGCTGTGATTCAGCATGTCGTGATCATCTTTCAGGAGAATCGCACGCCGGATAATTTGTTCCAGGGTTTGTGCCTGCCGCCGAACAGCGCCAGCGCCTGCAGTTCGACCCCGAGCAGCACGCAGTACAACATTCAGAACTTCGGTATCGATTCCACAGGCGCCACCGTCCCGCTAGTCCCGCTTGACTTGGGTACGAGTGGGGCTAACCCGCTGCTCTACGATCTGAGCCACGCGCATAATGCCTTCACCAGCATGTGCGACCTGGACACGACGACCAACACCTGCAAGATGGATGGCGCGGACCTCATCGTGCAGAATTGTGAGGGAGCGTCTTCACCTTGCGGGCCACAGCCTCCGCAATTTGTGTATGTCACTCCAGCGGACGTTGCGCCCTACCTGCAGATGGCGCAGACGTACACGTTCGGCGATCAGATGTTTCAAACGAATGAGGGACCGAGCTATCCGGCGCATCAGTTCATCCTTGGCGGGACGTCGGAGCCGTGGGTGGGCAGTGGATTATTTGTTTCGGAAAATCCGGCCTATGTGACGGGCACGACAGCTGGCTGCATTGCTCAATCGACGACGACCGTGAAGGCGATTGATGCCAGTGGGGTCGAGACAGCTGCGGGGAGCAACATGTACCTGTGCACGGAGCATGAAACGCTGACCGATGAAATGGATGCCGCTAATCCCCCTGTGAGCTGGCGATACTATGCGCCGTCGGCGGGGAGTATTTGGACTGCGCCTACTGCGATTGAACACATGTGCGGCGTGGGGACCGCCGGGCCCGGCGGGGGAACCAACGGGTTAAGCTGCACGGGACCGGATTATGTGCCTGCTGCTGGCCAGCCAATCAAGGTAGTGACCAATGAAGGCACTCAGACCGGGGCGCAGGTTCTTAGCGACATAAGCAGCGGAAATTTACAGCAGGTGAGCTGGGTGATTCCTGCCGGGCAGTTTTCGGATCACGCTTTTAGCAATACTGGGTGCGGGCCGTCGTGGGTTACTTCGATCGTGAATGCGATTGGCGCGAGTCCTTATTGGGCCAATACGGTCATCATCATCACCTGGGATGATTGGGGTGGATGGTACGACCACGTGCCGCCTCCGAAAATTATCGATGACGGCACCAGTTGGGGATCGGGCTATGTGTATGGATTTCGCGTTCCGATCATGGTGATTTCGCCCTACATCGCTAAATCGGGTTACATTTCGCATAACACGCACGATTTTGGAAGTATTTTGCGCTACATGGAGGGCACCTTTTCGCTGCCATCGCTGGGCTTCGCCGACGCTTACGCCCTCGATGATCTTTCGGACTTTTTTAACTTGAGCCAGACTCCGATTGGGTTCACGACGATTACGCCGCCGAGCGACGACAGCACCTGCCAAGGTGATGCGAGTGCGCCGACCGATCCGGACGATGACTAAGGCCGGGGAAATCCGGGGATAAAAAAATAATAAAGGTCGAGCTGAGTAGCTCGACCTTTAGTCTTTGCAGCCTTTGGTGACGGTTACTTCTGCGGCTTTTCGTTCTCCTTCTTCTTTTCATTCGGGTTGGGTTTTGGCGGTTCTTTTTTGCCGGGAGGATTCGCCGGTTTTGCCTGAGCCGGATGTTGCGCGGGTGCAGGTTTCGCTTCCGGCTTGGGAGCTGGTTTGGGAGCGGGCCTGCTTTCAGCTGGCTTGGGAGCTGGTTTTTCGGGGGCTGGATGGGCCGCAGGATGCGACGGCTGAGCGCGGTTGGGTTGCGGTCGCGCGGGTTCGGCTCGGCGCTCGGGAGCGGGCTTTTCCGCGGGCGCGGGCCGAGGGGCAGCTTCGGGCCGGCCGGTGTTCCGCATCGGCTGATTGGAAGCGGGTGCGTTACGTCCCGCAGGAGCTGTGGCCTCACGCCCGGGAGTCGGGTGCGCAGGAGTTGGTTGTTCGCGATTGGGCTGGGCGGCTGGAGCTGACGCCCTGGGCGCAGCCGGGGCGCGGGCAGGGATCACCGGGGCAATTGGTTTTCCGGCGGGGACCGGCTTGGCTTCCGCTACCATCACCGGCTTGCCGTGGTTCACGTTTGCAAACTGCTGCTTGTTCTGCGCCGCCGATTTTTGCACCTGCACTTGCGTCGTCATGGGCGGGATGCGTTGCTCGCGGGTGGCCGCGACTTCCACCGGCAAGGGCTGGCGTGTCACACCTCCCGGACCATTGAAGCTGCTGCGCGAGTTGGTGATGTTCACCGTGGTGTTGTTGATGACGACGGTGTTGGTAATGGTGCGGTTATAGACCTGGACATTGGAAACGTTGGTTACGTTGTTGACGGAGCGGTTATAGTCGAAGCGATCTCCGTTCCAGTAGCCGCCCTGATAGCCGACGCCGACGTAGCCGAATCCGTAATTGATGCCGCCGTAGTAGCCGATGTGGCGTCCCCAATAGCCGCGATGAAAGCGGTAATGCCCGCTGGAAAAGAACCAGTATCCGGGAGTCCACAGATAGCCGACCTCGGGCGGATGCGTCCACGCGCCCGGAACCCAGTAGTAGCCACCCGAAGCCCAGCTCCAATAGCCCGGCGTCCAGATATAGCCATCGCCGGGGCAGTCGGGTTGGGAGTATTCGGGTAACTCTGGAGGAGCTTGGGAGGCTACTTCTTCAGGCTCGCCGTAGTTCGAGTCCTCGTCATCGTAATTGTCGTTTGTATATTGGTCGTTGGAAGATGGACCGTTGTCCGCGGGCTGGGCGGAACTGGCGGGCGCCAGGTTGGCATCGGCGGCGGGATTCTGTTGCGATTGATCGGGCTGCGCCGGCTGGTTTTGCGCGCTATTGTCGGGAGCAGGCGCGGGATTGTTATTGCAGCCTGCGAAGCCGAGAATCAAGGCGAAAGAAACAACGGCAATAGAAACGGGAGAAAGTGAATTGATTTCTTTGAGCATAGACCCTCTTGTGCGAAAGGTTGGATGCAAAACTTTACAAAAGGGTCGGAGGGAAAATGCTCGAAAGCGGTTCTAATCCCCCGCGCTGGTAGCGGGGGCGGGTTGAGCTTTGGTCCGCGAATCCCACCAGGCTTGCACCCCTTGTTTGCCTAATTTGAAGATGGTCTTGCGATTTTCTGAGATAACTTTCCACCAAGCAAAATGGCCGAGCATGGGGAAATAGATTCCACGGAAGCACAGGCGCGCGATCAGAATATTCACGCGATATCCCAGCGGTTGGTCGTCGAGCGAATCTACAGCTTGACCGATGGCTTCGCCGCTATAGGAGTGTGACCATCCATAGTTCACTTCGGCGTGGGCTTCCTCAACGGTCATCTTCAGCGGCGTGTGCGCCATGGCAAAGGGGATAAATTCCTGCCAATGTTTCGGCCGCGTCAACCGGCCAGCCGCGTCAAGCCGCCTCAACAGCGGAGTTCCCGGCAAGGGCGTTAGCAATCCAAAGATCGGCAGCCCCGGCGGCCAGGTTCGTACCTGCGCCAGCGTTCGTTCGGCCGCGCCCACGGTATCGTTATCCATGCCGAAAATAAATGATGTGATCGCGTACACATTGCGTTGCGCCAGCCGTTGCAGCACCGCCGCGTACTCCTCTGGCTTGTTGAAACCTTTATTGACGTCCTTCAGATTCGCCGGATCGATCGACTCCATCCCGATGAATACCCACTTTCCTCCCGAGGCCGCAATCAGGTCGACGAGCTCTTGATCGCGCAACAGGTTCGCGCTGATCTGCGCCACCCAATGCACCTGCGCGCCGGCGGCGATAATGTCGCGCAGCAACGACTTCGTCCGCTTAAGATTGATCGCGAAATTGTCATCGATAAAAAATACGGCGAACTGCCCCCGCTCTTTCTTGGCGCGCTCCTTCAGCAAAAGCAACTCGTTGACCACACTCTCGTTAGTGCGAAAGCGGATCGAGTCGCCGAAAAAACCGGTGACGGTGCAGAACTCGCAGCCGTATGGGCAGCCTCGTCCTGACTCGACGGGAATGATGCGAAACGTTCCCCATCCCGCGCCAATTTTCGATAACCAGCGCTTCGCCATCTTCGGCACCAGATTGAATTGATTGAGATCGATCGTGTCCCAAGGGATTACCGGATACGGCTTTAGCGACGGCTTCAACTCTTTTCCGGCCGAATCGAGGGGCGCGTAAATCTCTTTAAGCTGCCCGCGGCGGGCATCATCCACGATCACCGGCCAGGTCGCGTCGGCCTCGCCCAGAGCCACGGCATCGGCATGGCGGGGGCCACCATCGCGGCCGAGGGCTTCGTCGGCCATTTCGGTGACGTGAGGGCCTCCCATCACGACGGGAATGCCGACGGCGCGCACCGCATCGGCCATGCGATAGGCCTTGGCGATCATGCGAGTCATGGCGCCGATCCCCACCAGATCAATTTTGTTCTCCAACACATAGCGAGCGATGGAGGCTTCATCCATCGGTTGTGCGTTGCCGTCGATCAGCACAACTTCATGCTCCGCCGGAGTCAAGGACTGCAGCAGGAACATCCAGAGATGAGGCATAAAATTGCGCGTAACCCCGTTGTCGGGGTTGTAGAGGAGAATTTTCAACTGGATCCCTGATTTCTGGCGCCGACAAGCGTGAGACGCCTAATGTGCGGTAGCGTACGAAATGACTCGGGCCATCTTACACCACTTTTGCCCGCTTCTTTCCTAACAAAATGCAAAATCGCTAACCCGGGCGATTGGCGTCCCAAGGTGGTAATCGTAATAGTACTTTCGAATTTGGCGCACACCCACGCGGCTGGCTTAGAATAGTGTCATTCAGGACGGGCAAGCCGCTATAGGCATCCAAATGCAAGAGGCTGGCAGGCCAGCGTTCTTTTTATGGCCGGGACTCTTGACACCAATTTTGTTTCATCGCCCACTGAGCTCAGCCCCGTGGCGGCAGAACATTGTTTCGAAAACTGGGTTTGAAAGTAGATACGGTTCCGGAAAGATATTCCAAAGTATTGAGGTTGCTATGAAACTGCTCCAAGCTTGTCTGGTCTCGATTGCTTTGCTGGCCGTATTCCTCGTCGGTGTAGGAAACGCCACACCGCTCGCTTCCTCGGCCCGCACTGTGGTTCCCTCTGACCTGGTTCAGTTGATCTCAGTGGATTACCGCGCTCTCCGAGATTCGACGACCGCAACCGCACTCAAAGTGCAGCTGATGGATTCTCAGCCCAACCTTGAGCAGTTCGAAGCCGCGCTCAAAGGCGTGGGCATCAATCCCGACAAAGATATCGACAACCTGGTGCTGGCCAGCTTCCGCACCGCCAAGCAGGGGAACAAAACCATCGGCGTCGCCAGTGGACCTTTCAATATGAAGGCCGCCCTGAAGAAAATGGCTATCGCCAAGATCAAGCCCGTCAAGTATCGCAATACCAATGTCTATCCCATGGATGGCGGCTTCGTCATGACCTTCCTCGACGACAGCACGCTGCTCTTTGGCGAGCCTTCCGCGCTTCACCTTGCACTGGATACACGTGACGGAGATATTTTGAATCTGGATTCCAACCAGACCATGTCCGACATGATGACCAGCGTGGATTCGTCCTCGTTCTGGAGCATCCTCGACCAGCAGGGAACCCAGAACATGATGCGCTCCGCCTTGGGCGATGCCGCTAAAGTCGCCGATTTCGAGACCGTCAAAAAGCGGATACTGGGCTCGCGTTACACCATGGATTTTTCCGGTGGCGTGAATTTCGAGCTGACCGTCGTGACTTCCGATTCCATTACCGCGGCCACGCTTGCCACGGGTATGAAGCTGGTCATTATGTATAAGAAATCCAGCGCCTCGCCGGTCGAAAAAGCCGCCATGGATATGGCAACCGTCGATTCCGACGGCGAAAAGTTTAACGTGCACTTCAAGGACACCGACGCGCAATTCCAGTCGCTGATGCACTCGCCCCTGTTTGCATCGTTATCTCACTAGGCCCGTCATCCTGAACGCAGAGGCCCGGTTCGCCAAAGCGAATCGGGCTTCGTGGTCAAAGGGCCTGCCTGACGCGGCGATTTTTGCGGGGAGGGGGAGGCATCCTTCGATTCCGCAGCCGGTTCGCTACTGCGACCAACTGCTCCGCTCACGATGACAGAGAAGATTTCTCTGGCCGCTTCTTGCGAACCCAGCCTTCTTTCACAATCTGCCGAGCCCGCCCCACAGCCAGAGCATCCGCGGGAACATCATCAGTAATGCAAGATGCCGCCCCCACATACGCCCCTTTGCCTACGCGCACGGGCGCCACCAGCGTGCTGTCGCTGCCAATGAAAACTCCATCGTCGATCACGGTCGTGTGTTTATGAACTCCATCGTAATTGCAGGTGATGGTCCCCGCGCCTATGTTGACGCCCGCGCCAATCTCCGCGTCTCCCAGATACGTCAGGTGATTCGCCTTCGATCCTTTGCCCAGCTTGATTTTCTTAGTCTCAACAAAATTCCCTACGTGCGCCCCTTCACCGATCTCGCTGCCGGGACGCAAGTGAGAATAAGGACCCAAGATTGCACTAGGCCCGACCTGCGCGTCTTCGAGAATGCATCCCGGACGGATCATTACTTTGTCGCCGATCTCAGAATTTCGAATCACCGAGTAGGAGCGAATCCGGCATCCCGCCCCGATTTTCGTCTTGCCCAAAATCTGAACAAAGGGTTCGATCACGGTATCGGCCGCGATCGTTACGTCGTTGTCGATCACGCAACTATTGGGATAGAAAATGCTGATCCCGTCCGCCATTAACTGCCGGCACTTCAGCATTCGCATCTGAAAATCAATGAACGACAACTCAGCGCGCGTGTTGGCGCCCAAAATTTCGATGGCATTCTCCGTCTTCCACCCAACCACCCGCTCGCGCGCCCGGCGCAGCACCGCCGCCATGTCGGTGAGGTAATACTCTCCATGCGGATTGGCGGTCGAGAGCTCGTCAATGTTCAAGAATAATTGCGGCACAGCGAACACATAGAACCCGGCATTGATCTCGCGAATCTTTTTCAGAACCGGAGTCGCCGACTTTTCTTCGACGATCGCCAGCACCTCGGCGCCGCCGTCTTTTCGGATTACGCGCCCGTATCCCGTCGGATTCTCGAGGTCGGCGCTGAGCAGAGTCATGGCCGCTCGCTCGTCCAAATGAAAGTTCAACAATTGAGCGATGGTCTGGGGCGTAATCTGCGGCGCATCGCCGGAGAGAACAATAACGTGGTCGTAAGCGGAGAGCGCCTCGCGTGCCACCATCAGCGCATGCCCAGTGCCGCGCTGCGCCGATTGCACGACGAAATTTATCCCGCTTTCGGCCACAGCCGCACGCACTCGCTCAGCCTCATGACCGATGATGGCGAAGACATCGTTCGCCGGCACAACTTGCGTGGCTGCCGCGATTACGTGCGCCAGCAGAGGCTTGCCGCCCACCTCATGCAAAACCTTGGGCAGCTGCGATTTGAGCCGCGTCCCCTTGCCCGCGGCCATAATCGCCACGGCCACGTGGGGAGATCGATTCAGTGCCCCCGAAGAGTTTCTCTTAGAAGCCTCAACTTGCTGCGAGCCTTTTCTGGATTTCTTCATTCGCCCCACTATACCCTGAGCCGGGACCGCACAGAAAGTGCCCGCAGGCCATTGGCTTTTTCTCAACGCGCAGCATAAAATCTTCCGACAAGTCCATCAGATGCGGGCCGTCCAGGAAAATTAATAGGGAGAAACCAATGCCAAAATACGTAATCGAGCGCGAGATCCCCGGCGTGGGAGGTCTATCGCCGGAACAATTCTTGGGGATTTCGCAAAAGTCGTGCAGCGTCTTGAAGAATCTGGGGCCACAGATTCAGTGGGTGGAAAGCTATGTGACCCAGGACAAAATCTACTGCATCTACATCGCTCCCAATGAAGAGATGGTGCGCGAGCACGCGAAGCAAGGCGGATTCCCAGCCAACCGCATCTCCGAGGTGAAAAGGATGATCGATCCGACTTCGGCAGAAGCGTAAATTTATTGCCGGATCACAGGCCCAGGCCGCCATCGACCAGGAGAATCTGCCCGGTGATGAACTGCGGCGCGGTGGCGAAGAACAGCACCGCTGCGGCAATCTCGTCGCCTGTTCCGTTCCGCAGCATGGGAGTTTGTTTGGCAATTCGCCTCATGAAACCCGGCGAATACTTTTCGTCCCCGAGATCGATCACCCCCGGCGCGACCGCATTTACCGCAATTTCAGGCGCCAACGCCTTCGCCATGACCCTGGTGAGCATGTGCAGCGCCGCTTTCGAAGCGCAATAATGCGCGTGCGTCACCCACGGACGCACTCCGCCCAGCGAGCCCATGTGGATGATCTTGCCTTCGGGTTTGTCGGACGGCTTCGCTCCCGGCCGCTTCCGCCGCATCCACTTCAACGCCTCCTGCGAAACCAGGAACGGTCCGCGCGTGTTTGATGCGAACATCGCGTCCCACTGTTTTACGGTCAGGCGCTCGAAGTCCACGTCTTCGTAGTTGGCGGCATTATTGACCAGGATGTCGATGCGGCCCAGTTCGCGCCCCACTTCCTTCATCATCGCTTTCACACTGGCTTCGTCAGTAATGTCGCAGTGAAAGGCGAACGCCCGCCCGCCGAAGCCGGAGAGATCAACCACTGCGCGCTGCGCCTCTCTCGCTGACTTGTGATAGGTGATCGCGACATCGGCGCCAGCCTGTGCCAATGCCAGCGCGGAAGCGCGTCCTAATCGTTTGGCGCCGCCGGTAATGAGACAGGTCTTGCCCTGCAGAGGTTCTTGTCCCAATGCCATCTGGGAATTTTACTCCCCGGGCCTGTTTTGGTACGTGTTCCAGAAAGAGACGGCGGCCCAGGGCCGAGTGGTCATACCACGCTTCTTTTTCCTTGCCAGAAGGTGTAGCTGCAACGATACAATCCACCCGTGCCTGATCCCCGCGAGGTCGTGGTTTACTCCCGTAAAGGCTGCCATCTCTGCGAGGTGGTCAAAGAAAGTCTCGCCAAACTCTCCCGGCGCGGGGGCTTTACCTGGCAGGAGGTCGATGTCGATAGCGACGGGGAACTGCGCCGGCAGTTCAATGACGAAGTGCCAGTCGTGTTCATCGACGGGCGCAAAGCCTTCAAATACCACATGGATGAGAGAGAATTTCTGCGCAAGCTGGCCAGCTAGGTTCTCCCCCAGTCGTCAGTCGTTATCCGGATCGGTGGGCGGGGTTTTGTCGTTGATGAAATAGCTCGCATCATGCACTGACGGAATGGTCTGAAAAACTCGCGGCACCTGATTCAGGTTAAAGAACTCACTCAGATCGGTCGTCGAGCGGGCGTCGGCAAAATCGAGTGCACCCTCGGCGATTCCGAAATTCTTTTCGAGAAAACGTAGGATCGTGCCAAAATCCATCCGCGTGTTGTCGACATACGCTGCCGAAGTGTATGCGGAAACCACGATGAACGGCACCCGAAATCCATACTGATAGTCGCCCTGCGCTCCGGCCAGGAATGTGGGCGGCTCGTGATCGTACCAGCCTCCCCAGTCGTCCCAGAAAATCAGGATTGCCGTGTTATCCCAATAAACCTCGTCATCCTTGCACTTGGGATTGTTGCCCACCGCATTCACAATCGAAGCGACCCAGGCCGGCCCGCCTCCCGTACTCGTGCCGGAATGGTCGGAATTCTGTCCCGTAGGAATCACCCAACTTACTTGGGGCAGCTTGCAGTCGGCGACATCCTTGAGCACTTGCGCGGGATTGAGAATCACGTCGTTGTTCCAATCGGAACCCGTACATTCCCCGCCCGTGGGCGCATTCGGTACGCAAATATGATCAATCGCATTGGGCGCCGTCCACAGCGAACCCGCCGTTGGAGTGTAATACTTCCAGCTGATGGCGGCGTCGTCGAAGAGGTCGGCCATGGTTTGATGATCGAAGCAGGGATAGATGGTTTGACTCTGGCCGTTGGCTTCAATCAACTCGACCGTAGCTCCCTCTGGAGCGATGCATCCGCTAATCGCAGGGTTATAGATAGCCGACTCGTTCACATTCTCTCTGTCGAACGTGCCGATGGCATCGTCAGCCGCGCTGGGCGCTGACGTTCCTCCAAAAATAAATTGATGGGCGGGAAAGCTGGGCCCTTGATTGGTTTGAAACATGTAATTGGCCCAGCCGTACGAGGTCGCCAGGCTGAGGTAGGGATTCAATATCCCGCCATTGGTCACGTACCTGAATTGCGGTTTGCTTGGGCAAGTGCCGGTGCAGGTATCGCCCGCGGCTCCGTCCATCTTGCAGGCTCCGGATGAGTTTACGTCGCACATGGCAGTGAATGCCTTGTGCGTGTGGGCGAGATCGTAGTTATTGGCGAGCAGGACCGAGGTTGGGTTCGTAGTGCCGCTGGAAGACGTATTATCCAGCCATTTGCTGGTTTGAATGTCGTACTTCGAACCGGTTGGATTTGTGCTGCAAGATGAACTCGTCCCGTAAGGCGGTCGGCACAGACCTTGAAAAAGATTATCCGGCGTGCGGTTTTCCTGCACGACGACGATCACATGCTGAAAGCTAGTGATCTGCGCCTGTGAAAAAATGCTCCAACCCAGGGCGGAAAACAGAAGGACGGCTTTGACAGTCCGGCTCATGACGTTCCTCCACGACTGCGAGTGGCAACTGTACGACGTGGGGGAGGCCGCGAATAGCGTGCATCATAGCACGAAAGCTACTCTTGTGGTGATTCGGCAGCCGGCGGACGCTCTTGCTTGGCCGTTCCTTACGTGCGCTCATAATTCCGTTAATAGTCGTCCGGAGGGGTGGGTTCTCGTTTGTCGTTGATGAAGAAGGTCGCATCGAGGGGCGCGGGGATGGTTTGGAAAACGCGCGGCACCTGATCGAGGTTGAAAAATTCTGTGAGGTCGCCAGTCGAGCGGGCATCGGCGAAGCCGAGCGCGCCTTCCGCGATGCCGTAATTTTTTTCGAGGAAGCGGAGGATGGTGCCGAAGTCCATACGGGAGTTATCGACATAACCGGCCGGGGTGTAGGCCGATACGACGATAAAGGGCACGCGGAAGCCATACTGGTAGTCGCCTTCGTCGCCGGGAAGAAAAGTTGGAGGTTCGTGATCGTACCAGCCACCCCAATCGTCCCAGGTAATGAGGATCGCGGTGTTGTCCCAATAAGTTTCGCCGTCCTGGCACTTGGGATTGTTGCCAATGGCATTGACCACGGAGGCGACCCAGGATGGGCCACCACCCTCGTTGCCCTTGGGATGATCGGAGTCGGCTCCCGAGGGAATGACCCAGGTCACCTCGGGCAAATTGCACTCGCCGATTTCGGTTAACAGCTGTGCGGGCTTGGTGATGACGTCATTGATGTACTCCGAACCCGTACATTCTCCGCCGGTGGGCTCGTTGGGAACGCAGATATGTTCAATGGCATTGGGCGCCGTCCAGATGGAGCCGTTGCTCTCGGTGTAATATTTCCAACTCACCCCGATGTCGTCGAACAAGTCGGCCATGGTTTGGTGATCGAGACAGGGATAGATGGAGGAGTGCTCCCCGAGGGTAGTGATCAATTCCACCGTGACGCCAGAGAGGGCGATGCAGCCGGCATCCGGCGTGGTCCATGGAGTCATATTTTCTGAAGTGAAGGTTCCGATGGCATCGTCGGCGGCGCTGGGAGCGGAGGTACCTCCGAAAAGGAATTGATGGGCGGGAAAGCTGGGGCCCTGGTTGGTTTGGAACATGTAGTTCGCCCAACCGTAGGAAGTGGCGAGGGTCAGGTAAGGAGTGATGGTGGAATCGGTATTGCTGACGTAGGCGTAGGCCATTTTGGGCGGACAAGTCCCGGTGCAGGAGTCATTGGCGGCGCCATCCATCTTGCAGACGCCCGCCTTCTTGTCGCAGGTGGTGTTAAAGGCGGTGTGGGTGTGGCTGGGATCGTAATCGTTGACGAGTTCGATGGCGGTGGGCTGGGTCACGCCGGTGGAAGAGGTCTTATCGAGCCAGTTGCTGGTGAGAATGTCATATTGCGAGCCTGTGGGATTTATGCTGCACGAACTGCTAGCGCCAAATGGGGCGCTGCACAAACCCTGGAAGAGGTTGTCGGGCGAGCGGTTCTCCTGCACCACCAGGATGACGTGCTTGAAGCTGGTGATCTGCGCTTGCGCGGATAGCGTTAATAGAAAAACAAAAAGGCAGCAGGCTCTCATCGAGGCGGCCTCGGGTATGGGTTTCCGCGGCGTTCGGCGGTCTGGTTGGCTTGGCGAACTCATAAATAACGGTAAAAGAGATTACCTCAGGGGCTAAAGCCCGCGTCTTTTGCGGGTCTGGACGGCACGGCTAAAGCCGTGCCCTTTCAAAGCCTGACCCAATCGAGTTTTTCCGCAACCCGTAAAGCCGTGCCCTTTCAAAACCATCACGGGTAGAGCCGTGCCGCTTTCAAGAATCATTTGCAAGAAGCATTGGTGAGATAGCTTCTAGTCGTCGTCTGGATCGGTTGGTGGAGTTTTGTCGTTGATAAAGTAGTCGGCATCGAGCGGCGAGGGAATGGTTTCAAAAGAGCGCGGCACCTGGTTGAGATTGAAGAACTCGGTCAAATCGGTGGAAGAGCGGGCATCGGCGAAACCCAGCGCTCCTTCCGCGATGCCATAATTCTTCTCGATGAAGCGCAAGATGGTGCCGAAATCCATGCGAGTGTTATCCACATACGCCACGGGAGTGTAGGCCGAGACGGTAATGAAGGGCACACGAAAGCCGTACTGGTAATCGCCCTGCGCTCCGGCCAGAAAAGTTGGAGGCTCGTGATCGTACCAGCCGCCCCAATCGTCCCAGAGAATCAAAATGGCAGTGTTGTCCCAGTAGGTTTCGCCATTCTTGCACTTGGGGTTGATGCCGATCTGATTAATGATGGAAGCGACCCAGGCCGGGCCTCCTCCGGTATTGCTGTCGGAGTGATCGGAATCCTGGCCGGTCGGCACCACCCAGTTCACCTGCGACAGATTGCAGTTTTTGATGTCAGTGAGCAGCCGCGATGGGGGATAGATCACCTTCTCGTTCCACTCCGTACCGGTGCACACGCCTCCTCCGTTGGGTTCGCTGGGCACGCAGATGTGGTTGATGGCGTTGGGCGCGGTCCAGATGGTGGTGCCTTCATTGGGCGTGTAGTACTTCCAACTGACGTCGATGCCATCGAGAAGGTCTGACAACGTGGTGTACTCGAAGCAGGGGAAGATGGTGGAGTTTTCTCCCTCAGGTGTGATCAATTGCACGGTGACACCTACGGCGGAGATACATCCTGAGGTCATATAGTTGGGCAGCAGATTTTCGGCGGCGAAGGTGGCGACGGCATCGTCGGCGGCGCTGGGGGCGGAGGTCCCGCTAAAGAGATAAAGGTGGGCGGGAAAGCTGGGGCCCTGATTGGTCTGGAACATGTAGTTGGCCCAGCCATAGGACGTCGCCATGGTGAGGTAGGGATTCATGATCGACTTCAAATTTTGGACGTAGCCGAAAGCTCCGCGGCTGGCGGGACAGGTACCGACGCAGACCACGCCGGCGGCGTCGTCCATCTGGCAGGCGCCGCTGCTGTTGAGATCGCACTGGGTGGTGAAGTCGACGTGGGCATGCTGCATGTCGTAGGTACCCTGGAGGGTAACGGGCTTTGGCTTGGTGACGCCGGTGGAAGAAGTCTTGTCCAGCCAGTTAGTGGTCTGAATGTCGTACTGCGATCCGGTGGGTTTTGTGCTGCAAGACTTAGTTGTGCCGAAGGGCGGCGTGCACAAGCCCTGAAACATATTGTCAGGGGATCGGTTTTCCTGGATCACGACCAGAATATGTTTAAAGCTTGTGATCTGCGCCTGCGCGGAAAAGGCTCCGCAAAAAACCAGCAGAAGGAAAGCAATTTTGCTTATTAGTTTCATGGCCACTCATTCTCGGGGCGTTTTCCGGCGTTCTTGGTCGTTATTCGTTGTTATTCGTCATCCGGATCGCCCTGCGGTGATTTGTCGTTGATAAAGTAGTTGGCGTCGCGGCTGCTCGGGATGGTGACGAACGGTCGCGGTACCTCTGACAGATTGAAGAACTCGCTGAGATCGCCGGATGCGCGGGCGTCGGCGAAGTCGAGCGCGCCCTCGGCGATGCCGTAATTCTTTTCCAGAAAGCGCAGCATCGTGCCGAAATCCATCCGCGTGTTGTCTACATAGCCTGAGGAAGTATATGCGGAGACCGCGATGAAGGGGACGCGAAATCCGTATTGATAATCGCCTTGGGCGCCGGCGAGGAAGGTGGGAGGCTCGTGATCGTACCAGCCGCCCCAATCGTCCCAGGTAATAAGGATGGCGGTGTTGTTCCAATAGGTTTCGCCGTCTTTGCATTTGGGGTTATTGCCAATCTGATTCACGATGGAAGCGACCCAAGCCGGGCCGCCGCCGTCATTGGATCCGGAGTGATCGGAATTTTTGCCGCCGGGAATCACCCAACTCACCTGCTTCAACTTGCAGCCGGAGATATCGGTGAGGACTTGCGATGAAGTCAGGTCTACGTCGTTGACCCAGTCTGCTCCGGTACACTTTCCTCCCGTCGGCTTGCTGGGGACGCAGATATGCTCGATGGCATCGGGCGCGGTCCAGATGGAGCCGGCGTCGTATGTGTAGTATCTCCAACTCACGCCGATGGCATCGAAGAGGTCGGCCATGGTCTCGTGATCGAAGCAGGGATAGATGGTCTGGTTCTCGCCGGTGGTGGTCATCAATTCAACGGTGGTGGTGGATTTTGCGATGCAGCCCGCGACTGTGCTGCCAACTTCGGGAGCCACGTTTTCGGCGGCGAAGGTGGCGATGGCGTCGTCGGCCGCACTGGGTGCCGAAGTTCCGCCAAAGATAAATTGATGGGCGGGAAAGCTGGGACCCTGGTTGGTCTGAAACATGTAGTTGGCCCAGCCATAGGAAGTGGCTAAGGTCAGATAAGGGTTGAGGATCGAATCGGTATTGCTCACGTAATTCAACTGCGCGCGCGTGGGGCAATTGCCGGTGCAACCATCGGTCGCGGCGCCGTCCATCTTGCAGGCTCCCGATTTCAGATCGCACATGTCATTAAATGCGCGGTGGTTGTGTTCGGGATCGTAATCGCCGGAGAGTGAGACTGCGCCGGGATTGGTCGTTCCGGTGGAGGAGGTTTTATCGAGCCAGTTGCTGGTTTGAATGTCGTATTGCGAACCGGTAGGACTGGTGCTGCAGGAAGAACTGGTGCCGAACGGAGAGGTGCACAAACCTTGAAAGAGATTGTCAGGCGTGCGGTTTTCCTGCACGATTACAATCACGTGCTCGAAACTCTGAGATTTGTGCCGCGGCGCGGACGGCAAGAAAGCAAACCATCCCTATCAGGACCGTTATGAGTTTCATGTTTATAAAAACTACAAGTCGGACGACTCAGTAGTCGTCCGGTTCGGTCATAGGGCGGTCGTCGTTAATGAAGAAGCTGGCATCGCGGTCCGCCGGAATGGTTACAAACGAGCGCGGCGCTTCTTTGAGATTGAAGAACTCGGTCATATCCGTGGTAGCGCGGGCGTCGGCAAATCCCAGCGCGCCTTCTTCGATGCCCCAATTGTGCTCAATAAATCGAAGCAGCGTGCCCCAATCCATGCGGGTGTTGTCGATGTAGCCGACGGGAGTATAGGCAGAGATCACGATGAAGGGAACGCGGAATCCGTACTGGAAGTCGCCTTCGTTGCCGGCGAGGATGGTAGGGGGCTCGTGATCGTACCAGCCTCCCCAATCGTCCCAGGTGACGATGATGGCGGTGTCATCCCAATAATTCTCGCCACTCTTGCACTTGGGATTGTTGCCAATGGCGTTGACGATGGAGGCTACCCATGCCGGGCCGCCGCCGTCGTTGCTGTTGGCGTGGTCGGAGTCCGCGCCGGAGGGAGTTACCCAGACCATTCCGGCCAGATTGCAGTCGCCAATATCGGTCAAGACTTTTTTCGGAGGCGTAATCACGTTATCGGTAAATTCCGAGCCAGTACAGGTTCCGCCGGTGGGCTCGCTGGGGACGCAGATGTGATCGATCGCGTTGGGCGCGGTGACGATGGAATCGAATCCGGGATTGTAATAATGCCAACTGACGTTTACTCCTTCGACCAAATCCGCAATCGTGGTGTGGTCGAAACAGGGATAAGTCTGTCCGGTTTTGTTGCCCGCCTCAATCAGATCGACGTGGATGTTGGAGGGCGCGATGCATCCGGCGATGGGGTTGTTGGCCGCGGGATACATGTTGCTGTCGGAAAAGGTGGCAATGGCATCATCTGCGGCGCTGGGCGCCGAGGTTCCACCAAACAGAAACTGGTGCGAGGGGAAAGTGGGACCCTGCTGGGTTTCGAACATATAGTTCGCCCAACCATAGGAGGTCGCCATACTGAGGTAGGGATTCAGAATGCCGGTGGAGTTGTCCACATAGCGGTAGTGGGGTTGGGAAACGCCGGTGCAGTCGGTGCAAGAGGACTCGGCGGCACCATCCATCCGGCAAATGCCGGTGGTCGTGTTGAGATCGCAGGTGGTGGTGAATCCATCATGGGAATGGCTGACGTCGTAGTTATTGTCCAGTTCGACGCTGATGGGCTGGGTGACGCCTGTTTTAGAGGTTTTATCGAGCCAGTTGCTGGTCAGGATGTCGTACTGCGTACTGTTTGGTTTGGTATTGCAGGAACTGCTGGTGCCGTAGGGGGAGCTGCACAAGCCTTGAAACATGTTGTCCGGGCTGCGGTTTTCCTGGATGATCACAACGATGTGGGAAAAGTTTGAGATCTGAGCAAAGACGAAGTTGGTGGAGAACAAGCCAAGCAGCGCCAGAAGTCGTGCGGTGAATTTCATAATTCCTCCTCGGGAAGTCGATGGCAGGGGGCCCGTGAGAATCTAATAGTCGTCGCCGTCGGTCAAAGGATCCTTATCATTGAGAAAGTAGTCCGCATCGTATCGAGCCCCGATGGTCTGGAAGACTCGGGGAACCTGGGTTAGGTTGAAGAACTCGCTGAGATCGCCAGAGGCGCGGGCATCGGCAAAGTTGAGCGCGCCTTCCTCGATGCCAAAGTTATTTTCCAGGAAACGCAGGATGGTTCCGAAATCCATGCGGTTGTTGTCGATGAAGGCTTCCGGAGTGTAGGCGGAAACCACGATGAAGGGAACGCGAAAGCCGTACTGATAATCGCCCTCAGCTCCCGAGAGGATGGTCGGGGGTTCATGATCGTACCAGCCTCCCCAATCGTCCCAGGTAATGAGGATGGCAGTATTGTCCCAGTAGACCTCGTTATCGGAATTGCACTTGGTGTGGGTGCCGATGGCATTGACGATGGAAGCTACCCAGGAAGGCCCACCTCCGGTGTTGCTATTGGGATGGTCCGAATACTTGCCGCCCGGATTGACCCAGGTGACTTGTGCCAGGTCGCAGTTCTTGATGTCGGTGAGAATTTGGGTCGGTGTGAGGACTACGTTGTTGACCCAGTCGGTTCCCGTACAATCTCCACCGGTGGGTTTGCTGGGCACGCAGATGTGATTAATGGCGTCGGGAGCAGTCTGGATGGAGCCGGCGCCGGGGGTGTAGAACTTCCACGTGACCCCGATATCATCGAAGAGATCGGACATGGTTTCATGCTCGAAGCAGGGATACATGGTTCCGGTCTCGTTTTGGGTGGTAATCAGCTTGACGGTGGTGCCGGCGTCGGCGATGCAGCCGGCAATCGCGCTGGAAGTATTCATGTTCTCGGCGGCGAAGGTGCCAATGGCGTCATCGTCGGCACTGGGCGCGGAGGTTCCTCCGAAGAGAAATTGATGGGAGGCAAAAGTGGGACCCTGGTTGGTCTGGAACATGTAGTTGGACCAACCGTAGGAGGTCGCCATGGAAAGATAAGGATTCAAAATCGAGCCCAGATTGGTCACGTAGTGGAAAGCGAAGCGGGTGGAGCAGGTACCGGTGCAATCATCACTGGCGGCTCCGTCCATGCGGCAAATTCCGGTGGCTGTATTGAGATCGCAGCTGGTAGTAAACGCCCCGTGGCGGTGGCTGGGATCGTAATTATTATCGAGCGCAACCGGCATGGGAGTAGTGGTGCCGGTCGATGATGTGTTATCGAGCCAGTTGCTGGTAAGAATGTTGTATTGGGTACTCGATGGGGTGATGCTGCAAGAGCCCTTTTTCCCGAAGGGCGGGCTGCACAGACCCTGGAATAGATTGTCGGGGCTTCGGTTCTCCTGGATGACGACGATGACGTGCTTAAAACTGGAAATCTGGGCCGGCAATAAAGTGGCAAAACAAGCGAGAAAAAACAGGCCCTTTGCAGCAAGTCTCGTGGTCATTCTTAGAACCCCTTTTTGTCATTACTTCCCTGGCTGGAAAACTTGCGGAACTTGGCCCCGGCAGATACAACCGCGAAATTCACTGTTGCCACGGGGGAATGGCAAACCCACAGGGACTCTCAGAACCCGCAGCATTGTAGCGCGAAGCGCCCAGCCATCACTAGAGAATTTACGCTTTCTGGTGCGGACTTTAGTCTCTAAAGCGAGCCATTGGCGGCGCATTCCGGGTACAATCGGTGGCGCTCGTTTACTAAAATTTACAGAACATGCTGCGTACGAAGCTCTACGCCGATCCCGGCAATGTTTTTGTGCATGACGCGGTGTTGGAATCCTGCCGGCGCAATCCGCAAAAGACGGCGTTGGTCGATCCCTCCTGTGGCCGCCGTTTCACCTATGCGCAATATGGAGAAACCGTCGAAGCGGTGGCTCGCGGATTGATCGCCACAGGATTGCAGGCCGGAGAGGTGATCGCGATCTTCTTGCCGAATTCCTGGGAATTCTGCGTCGCCTACCACGCCGCAACGCTCGCTGGAGCCATTCCAACCCTTCTCAATCCCACTTACCGCGAGCGCGAAGTGCGCTATCAGTTGTCGAATTCCGGCGCGGTCATGCTGATCACCGACGGTGTCAACATCGACGGCGTCAATCTCGCCGCACTGCCCAATCTCCGTCGCGTCTTCTGCACCCGCCAGCAGGGAAGTGGCGCCGAACCGTTCAGCAACTTGTTACAGCCCGCAACCGCAACTCTGCCCAAACCCGAACACTCCTCCGAAACCATGTTGGCCGTGCTCCCTTACTCGAGCGGCACGACCGGCCTGCCGAAGGGAGTGATGCTCTCCCATCACAACCTGGTCGCCAACGTGTATCAATTCCTCGGCCCCTGCGCGTCGGCGCTGAACGGGAATGACAATGTTTTATGTTTTCTCCCGCTCTATCACATCTACGGCCTGAATGTGATGCTCAATCCCGCGCTAGTTCTGGGTGCAACGTTGGTGCTGATGCCCCGTTTCAACGTAGAGCATCTCATCTCTTTGTTGAGCCAGGAATCGATCACCATGATGCCCATGGTTCCGCCGGCGATGAATGCCGTCTGCCTCGCCGCCGAAGCCGGGCAATTCCCCAAAGATCACAAAGTGCATTGGGCGAAGTCCGGCGCCGCACCTCTGGCTCCCGAGCTCGCCCGCCGGTTCACCGCGCTGACCGGCATTCTGGTCTGCCAGGGATACGGCATGACCGAAGCTTCGCCGGTCACCCATGTCGGTTATCTAGAGCCCGAACTCTACCGCCCCGATTCCATTGGACAGCCGCTGGCGCAAACCGACTGCCGGGTAATTGCTTCAGCTGCGCTGGATGTCGCCGCGAGCAGTGCGGCCGAAGTGCCCACCGGCGAACCCGGCGAGCTCGTCATGCGTGGTCCGCAAATCATGCTGGGCTATTGGAATGAGCCCGGCGCCACCGCCGCCGCCCTGCGCGATGGCTGGTATTGGTCCGGCGACATTGTCACTCGCGACAGCGAAGGCTTCTATCGCGTCGTCGATCGCCGAAAAGAAATGATCAAGTACAAAGGCTTTGCCGTGGCGCCCGCGGAAGTCGAAGCAGTCTTGCTCGAACATCCCGCCGTTCGCGAGTGCGGAGTCGTCGGCCGCGCCGATGATTCAGCCGGAGAAATTCCGGTAGCTTTCATTGCGCTGCGTGATGGATTTGTAACCGGTAAGAAGATGGAAGAAGAATTGTGCCACTTCGTTGCCGACCGTCTCACCCACTACAAGCAGCCCAGAGAAGTTCACTTCGTAGAAGTAGTCCCCAAAACTGCCTCGGGAAAAATCCTCCGTCGCGAACTCCGCCAACTGATCCGATAGATGACAAGGTTTTGCTTTCCTTCGAGCGAATCGCCGCCGTTCTTCCCAACGCTTGACAGGAAATTGACAATTTTGTGACAACCACGCACTTCCTGCACACCACAATGATTCTCGCAGGCGCGTCAGCCCCCGGTTTTCCGCCCGTTCACACTTGCAATCACGAGGAGACTTCTCTCATGAAACTGTTTGACAAAGTAAAACCGTGCGTTCTGACATTGTCGATGCTGGTAGCTTTCGGCGTGTCAGCCCAGGCAGAACACATCCACTCTTCCCTCGCCGCCAATATCGTCACCATCGCCTCCACCGTCCCCGCCAACGGAGATGTAAATCCCTACGGCATTGCGGTCGTTCCCAAGACCGTTGGCGGATTGACCGCGGGCAACATTCTGGTCAGCAACTTCAATAGCAGCGCCAACCTTCAAGGCACGGGATCGACCATCGTGCAAATTACCCCGCAAGGCGCTGTGACTCTCTTTGCTCAAATTAACGCCAGCGCGCTCAGCAGTCCGTGTCCCGGCGGCATCGGCTTGACCACGGCTCTGTCCGTTTTACGCAGCGGATGGGTGATCGTGGGCAGCCTGCCCACCACCGACGGAACTGCCGCAACCGCGCAGGCCGGCTGCCTTTTAGTGCTGGATAGCTGGGGCAACGTGGTCGAAACATTTTATGGTTCGCTCATCAACGGCCCCTGGGATATGACCGCGCTCGACGCCGGCAGCACCGCGAACCTTTTCGTCACCAACGTGCTCAATGGAACCGTAGCCGGCGGCGGCAACGAAGTTTGGGGTGGAACCGTCGTTCGTTTGTCGCTCACCGGCCTGAATGGCAGCATGCCCACCCTTGAATCGATCACCGTGATTGGCTCGGGTTTTGCCGAAGAAACCAATGCTGCGGCGCTGGTTATCGGTCCGACCGGCGTGGCCCTTAGCCCGGATTCCGGTACGCTCTACGTCGCCGACAGTCTGAACAATCGCATCGCAGAAATTTCAGAACCAGTCACTCGTACCACCTCGGCGGGAACCGGTACAACTTTAATCGAAGGCGGCGCTCTCAATGATCCCCTTGGCGTCACCGTAATCGCCGATGGCAGCGTCCTGACGGTTGACGGCAACGACGGCTTCCTCTTCGGAATCTCGCCGGCGGGCATGCAACAAGAGCAAGCGCTACTTGACGACAACGGCACTCCTCCGGGCAGCGGCGCTTTGTTTGGATTGGTGCACGTGCAGAAGCAGGGACTCTACTACGTCGACGATGCCACGAATACTTTGAATCTGTGGCAACAATAAAATCGATTTCATGGCGGAGGCAGATCGCAGCACTCCGTTCTGGAAGCTCCATAAAGCCCACGTCCCGCGCAGTCTCTCCGGGAGGTGGGCTTTTGCTTTGCCGATTTCCACGAATGGGACAATGCGGACGACTCGTCCAATCGGCCGGCAGCCACCGATTCGCCAATTCAGCGCATGTTAGCATCGTTAACCCATGCTCCGAATCCTGCTGCTGTTCATGCGCCGCTTGTGGCTGCCGCTGGTCGTATTCGCAGGATTCAGCGTGATGTGCATCATCGTCTACCGGCGGCTCGAAGGACTGGCTTGGCAGGACGCGCTGTTCTGGATGATTCAGCCCCATGCCATCGATCCGAGGCACGTTCGTAATGCGACGAAGCTGTTCTCTCTTTTCGTCTACGTGGGCGTCTTTGGATTTCAGATCTGGGTAGCCGAGCGGGTCGCGGTTACGATTTTTAAGCGGCAAGGGGTGGAGGCCTGGAGAACCATGGTCAACGACGTGGCTATCGACAAACTCAAAGATCACTTCATCATCTGCGGCTACGGGCAGGTGGGCCGCACCGTGGTCGACCAACTCAATCGCCTGAAGATTCCCTTTGTCCTCATTGAGACCAACGAAGGCCTGTGTCGTGAACTCCTCAAAGAAAGGATGCTGGTCATCCAGGGCGATGCCAAGCGGCACGACGTGTTGCAATCTGCGGGAATCGATCGCGCCCGCGGACTATGCATTGTGATCGACAATGATGCGGACAATCTTTACATCACGGTTACGGCGAAGGCCCTGAATTCGAAGGCGCGCATCATCACGCGGGCTGGCCAGTCCCGCTACGCGCAGGCCATGCGCAATTCGGGGGCGGACGAAGTCATCATTCCGGAATACGAAGGCGGCCTGATGACCGGCCGCATGATCGCGAAATTCTATCCAGATTCACATTCCAACCTGGCATAACGGATTTTATTTTTCGGGACCGCTCTTCCCGCCATTACTCGGACCAGCACTGTCGTCCGCAAGTTTCTTGGTCGACAGAAAGCTCCAAATCGTCTCGTTGGCGTTCAGTGCATGGCTGGTCTTGCCTACTTCTTTTTCGGATGTGTACTGCTCGCCGCCAGGCCAGGTGTGTCCGCCGTTTTTCACGGCATAGAGCACAACCTGCGCGCTATCGCGGCACCCGTTGAAAGTGAAAGTCTTGGTTTCCTTGCTGCCCTTGTCGTTATCTGCCGGAGGAATTTTGCCCTGTGCCGGCTTCTCCTCGCAGCGATCGAATTTCGCCCACGTCTTCGCGCTTTCCTCCGCCGAGAGCACGTGGAACTTGCCCGGCTTATACATGCCGCCAGCGTAAGGAACGATAGGATCGTCCGTGCCATCGATGAACAGTGCCGGCACGGGACGCGCCGGCAGGCAGATCATCGCCTTCGGAAACGACGCGCTCACCACGCCGATTGCGGCAATGCGGTCGGCCATATTGCACCCAGCCCGCTCTGCCATAAATCCGCCATCCCCCAGGCCCACCGCATAAATCCTATGCGAGTCGATGGAATACTTGAGCGCGAGTTGGTCGATCATTTGATTTAAGAAGGCAACATCATCAGCAGGCTCGGTCCGATTCCGTCCTTGATCCGGATTCTGTTGGCCGGGATTTTGTCCGCCGCCGGGATATCCTCCAGCACCGCCGGGATACCCTCCGCCGCCCGGATAGCCGCCGCCCCAGCCGCCGCGCCGTCCCATGCCGCGACGCGGCATCACGTCTTGTTGCTCGGGTCGCACTCCAATGTTCCAACGCCCGCGCGCGGCATTCGGATATACCACGATGACGCCATTCTTCTCGGCAAACTGGCTGAAGTGCGTCAGCCGGCCCAAATCGTCAGCATCCTGATTCTGACTATGCAGCAGAATCACAACCGGATAATGCTCCTTCTGGTCGTAGCCTTGCGGGAGATGCACCACATAGGTGCGCGAGACATCGTCGATATCGATTTTTTCCTGGGTCTCCTGCGCGCCCATGGGGACCATGAAGAAAAGAGCGATAAAACTGGCTGCAATGGCGCTTACGACGGTCCTGAGCATGGGCGTTCGCCATACGGTCGGGCGGAAAAAGAGAGGCAGCTTCATTCTTACTGGAGTTGGCATGATTGGGGGATCTTCCTTGATACGGCTTAAGAATCTTTAGTGTAAGCGCGTGGTTGCTAGTCAGCTGGGATAGTTTTGCAAAGTTTTGTAATTCCAGAGCCCGCTATCGACTCTGGACTGCCGTAGGGAGGGGCGCGGAACTTTCCCTGCGATCCAGGCGTACCTTCTTGTGACGAGGCGCTGCGACGAACCGGCGCCGGCATGAGGAGGCACGTGATGGACGGAAGCATTGTAGGACTGGCGGCGGTTGTGATGAGTCTGGGTATCCCGATGGCAGCGCTGTATACCTTTTTCCGGGTGCGCAAACTTCGTAGCGAGGAGCGGTTAGCCGCGATTGCCCGCGGAGTCGATGTCCCCATGCAACCGGAACTTTCCGAAGCAGCCCGCTCGCGGCGCTCGGGGATTCTGCTGGTCAGTGGCGCGTTAGGCTATATAGCGACCTTTGTCCTGATCGGCCGCGTGGAACCCGATGCCATGATCGCGGCGACTTTTGGCGTCATTCCCCTGGCCGTGGGCTTAGGATTCTTCGTCGATCACGCCCTGATCCGGCGCGATGCCAAGGCGCACTGAGTTGCTTACGCCGGGGCAATAAGTTAAAGCGTTGTCATCCCGAGGGAGCGAGGGACCCTATTTTTCTTTGCAGGTAATGCTCGGGATGGCCAACTCGGAAATGTACGTACACCTGCGTCAGCACACTATGTTCCGACTGGAACAATGTACGTACGAACCTGTCAGCACACTATGTTCCAGCCGGAACATTGTATGTACAAGTGGGTCAGCACACTATGTTCCAGCTGGAACATTGTACGTACAAGATGGAAAAGCGGCCGAGTTACCTGGCGGTGAGAAACTTCATCTGAGCGTCGGTCAAAGGCACGACGCTCAACCGCCCCTGCCGTACCAGCGGAGAATCGGAAAAAAGTTTATTCGCCTTCATCTCGGCCAGCGTGACCGGCTGGGGCAGCGGCTTGCCAACCTTGATTCTTACCTGCGGAGTCTTGGGATCGTCCGCGGCTACCGACACTACCGACGCCGTTCCCACGGCGCTCTTCTCGTCCCCGGTGTGATAGATAACAAGTTGCTCGCCCGTTTTCATGCCGCGCAGATTCTTAACTGCCGCTGGATTGGTCACGCCGTCCCAGACGGTGGTGCCTTCGCGCTGCAAATCGGCATAGGAATAAACGGTTGGTTCGGTTTTCAGCAGGTATGGCATCGTGTTGGGCCTCAGAGGAGCGGTTCGTGGTTAGTGATTCGTAATTAGCAAAACCGGGCACCACTAAACACGAATCACTACCCACTGCTATTGCGGTGCTTTGTCATCTTTCTTATCATCCTTCTTCGCTGCGTCGCCCCCATAGATCGAGTACTGCCCCTGGGGGCGTTTCAGTTTGATGGTGAAGTCCATCTTGGCCTGATTGATTTCGTAGTCTTCACCGAAAGTTTGGAATCCCTGCGCCAGCACCTGCACGCGCAACATGCCGTAAGGAATTTCCTCAAAGCTGGCCTTACCGTCGGCGTCGGTTTTCAGTTCGAGCCCGCCGCGTTCCTGCTTGCCATTGCTCACCGGATGCATGATCACCGCGGCGCTGCGGACCGGCTTGCCGTTATCGTCTTTCAGAACAAGAAAGTTGAGAATGGCAACCGGCCCGTCCTCTTTATCCCGCTGCGCCGATGCCAAGCCGGGCAATGCGAGAACCAATAAAAGGCCGGCAAGGGGCCACGCGTATCGCTTCGCCAGTTTCATATCTGAACATTCTAGCGAGGAAGTCGAGCCCGTGGAAGCGCGAAGTACAACCGCTTCCGCTGGCAAACCAGGCATTGACAGCCCTCAGACCGCACCGGATAATGGGGGCGTTCAGCTGCGCCTCCGCACCGTGGCGTTTACTAAGTTGAGCAGTCCCCATTTGAGAACCGAACCCCCCGGCCTAACAAGACTCGCGGTTCTCGTATCCACAAAGTCTTCCGAAGAATTACAGGGGACGACTCGGTGCTCTCCCGTTATTCGGCACAGCTGCAAAAGGAGGCAACGTGACAAAATCCAGGGCATTCACAAGCGTTTTTATCCTCTTTGTATTTTGCGTCGCGACGGCGCTTACATCGCCGGCGAAGACGACCTTCAAATCATTGGTAAGTTTTGACTCGACCGACGGCGCAAACCCCTTGGCACCGCTTGTTCAAGGGACGGATGGGAACTTTTACGGGACAACCATCACCGGCGGGACCTATGGCGGCGGCACTATTTTCAAAGTTACGCCCAGCGGCACGCTGACCGTTTTGTATAACTTCTGCGCGAAAACGAACTGCACCGATGGCGAGCAACCATACGGCCTGCTGGTGCAATACACGAACGGCGACTTCTATGGCACGACCTCCGAGGGCGGAACCGACGGCTACGGAACAGTTTTCAAAATCACCACTACTTCTCCTTACAAGCTGACCACGTTGCATAGTTTTGATTTCACCGATGGCTCTTCTCCCAATGGCGTGATGCTGGCGAGCAATGGGGATTTCTATGGAAGCACCCGGGAGGGTGGATCGAGCACGGCTTGCAGCACTTATGGCTGCGGCACAATCTTTCAAATTACCGCTGGAGGGAAGTTCACCTCAGTATTCAGCTTTGACGCCACCGACGGCTCCGGGCCGCTTTCGGGGCTGATCCAGGGGACGGATGGAGATCTTTACGGGACAACCAAGGTCCCGCCGCACAGCGAAGGAGAGGGCTACGGCTATGGCACCGTGTTCAAGATCACGACGAAAGGCGTGCTGACCACGCTGTATAACTTCTGCTCGAAAACCAACTGCACCGATGGAGCTTATCCCGTTGGAGTGATGGTGCAGGCCACCAATGGAAATTTCTACGGGACGACGACCAATGGCGGGACCAGCACGTTCTGCGGCACCGACGGATGCGGAACGGCATTCGAGATCACTTCGGCGGGAGTGCTGACCACGCTTTACAACTTCTGTTCGAAAACGAACTGCACCGATGGGGGAGCCCCGGAAAGCGGACTGATGCAGGCCACGGACGGGAACTTCTACGGCTCAGCCTCCGGTGGAGGCGCCAATACCAGCGACTGTACAACCTACGGGGTGGGCTGCGGAGCCAGCTTCAAACTGGCGGTGACAACGAAGACAACCTTGACCGTGCTGCACAGCTTCGACGGCACGGACGGAGCGAGCCCGGTCTGGCTAACACAAGGTACCGACGGCACGTTCTACGGAATCACCATCGGCGGCGGAACGGACGAGAGCTGCACCAGCACGACTTATGATGTCAACGGATGCGGCACGGTCTTCAACATCTCAACTGGGCTGGCAGCGTTTGTGGAAACGGAGCCGATCTCCGGCAAGGTGAAGGCGAAGGTGACGATTCTGGGAAGTGATCTGACGGGGGCGACGAGCGTCACGTTCAACGGGACTGCCGCGACGTATACGGTTGTCTCGGCCACAGAGATTACGACAACGGTGCCGACGGGCGCGACCACCGGGACGGTTGTTGTGAAAACGCCGAGCGCCACGCTGGATAGCAATGTGGTGTTCACGGTCAATTGATTCGCAAGAACAGCGTATCGGTCCATTAGCATCCCTTTCCTACGGGAGGGGGATGCTGCGGCCGGGATGACTTTTCGCATGAGGGCTGCGGTTGGGTAAGGTACTTTACGGCTTCGCCGATCTTGTCTTCGGCTCTATTCCGGCCCCAGACGCCAGCTGCACCAGATCGCTGGCAACTTTCGCCGTATTGTGGCGGGCGACGTCGCCTTCTTCCAGGTAATCCCCTAAAACCGGAATCACTCCTAAAGCTTCGATTGCTTCCAGATCGTTTACGATCTGGCAGGCGCCTTCGAGCGCGTACTTGGCTTTGAGCGCGTTCGAAACGGGCGTGCGGTTGATCAGCGCGTAATCAAATATCTGCTGGTGGGCATGGCGATTCAAGGCGCGGATGTGGTCGGCGGCAGTGAGGCCGAGGCTCTCGTTGGCCTGCGTCATCAAATTGCAGATGTAAACCTTGGTGGCGGGCGACTCGACGATAGCATCGGCGATGCCGTGCACCAGCAGGTTGGGGATCAGGCTGGTGAAGAGCGATCCGGGGCCGATGCTGATGATGTCGGCGCGCGCGATAGCGTCGAGCGTCTGCGGCAGCGGATCGACATTGGGAGGAACCAGGAAAAGTTCCTGGATGCGTACTTTGCTGGCAGTGATCTTAGTTTCACCGCGGACGCGGGTACCATCTTCCATCAGAGCTTCGAGTTCGATGTTGGAAGTGGTTGCAGGATGAATGTGGCCGCGGGTGACCAGAATCTCCGAAGACAGCCGGACCGCCTCGGAGAAATCATTGGTGATATCGGTCAGCGCCGCCAGAAATAAATTTCCGAAGCTGTGGCCTTCGAGGCCGGAGCCTTTGGCGAAGCGGTGACGAAAAAGCCGCGATAGCAGGGCTTCGTCTTCGCTGAGGGCGACGATGCAATTGCGGATGTCGCCCGGCGGAAGCATGTTGAGCTCTTTGCGCAGACGTCCGCTGGAGCCACCGTCATCGCTTACCGTGACCACGGCACACAAGTCGCGGATGATAGGAGCACCGGGTACTGCCTTCGTCGTTTCCGCCGGGGTGAGGGCAAAACGCTTCAGTCCTTTGAGCAGGGTAGAGAGGCCGGTGCCGCCGCCGATCGCGACGACTCGCAAGCCGCGCTCGCGCATGGCTTTATCTGACGACGGGAGCTCAGCGCGTTTCGGTGGAGCGGACTTGCTTTCTGTTTCCATCCCAAGTTACGTGCAAGTTGCCATCCGGGAATCCGGCATCGCCGAATTAGTAGGACTCGTCCTCGCGGAACGAACTTTCCGGGGCGAGCTCGGCAGCGGGATCCGGGTAGAGCAACTCGGTGAAGCGTGGGTCTTCCGCCAGATTGTGGAAGTCGGAGTCGTTGCGCGCCTGGAAGCGCAGGGCCGGATTCAGCCGCAGTGCTTCGTCCAGGTGCTTGAGAGAATCCTCGACGTGGCTGGTGAGACAGTCGAGTGCGGCGAGGCCATAGATGACGAAATCCGTTTTGGGCGCCTGCTTGACCAGTTTCTCGATATGCTCACGGGCCGCGACATAATCTCCGACATTCATAAGAGAAACGGCATAGTCATAGTGCTCTTCCACGCTCTTGAATTGTTGCGCAGTCGAGCGATCGATGTGCTGGTTGCAGATGCTCAGGTGGATCGTCGCCCGGTCAATCAGTTCGCGCGTGGGTCCGGCGAGAACTTTCTCGAATAGTGGTTTTGCCTTGTCAAACTTGTGCTCCTGCAGTGCCCGCAGCCCGGCTTCGTAATTTTGCAGGGCCTGGGCAACACGCGGATCGTCCGCAACCGGTGATTTTTTTGGAGTAGCCTTCTGGGCCATGTGAAGAATTTTTCCTGTGCTGGTCGTAATGAGAACTCCTTGGCTCTTCTAGCCTGCTAGAGCCGGTACACAAGTATTACTCAAAGTGCGGGTTCAGGGCAATTGCTGGTAGTAACGAGTTGCGAGCCACGAGCCATGAGGGTAATCGAATGACAGACCGGCGTTTCGGCTCCAGACTCGCAACTAGTTGATACTGGCAGCGGCTTGCAGGTCGATCCCCTTCCAGTCGCCCCGGATGATGCCGGCGCGGATCTGGGCCGCGGTTTTGCCCTTCTTGTGCTCCTGATAAGAGTAATAAAGCTCTTTCAAACAGGTGGAGCAACGGGCGCCGTGGGTGCCCTCGAAGCAACTGTGCAGGCTGTTGTGGCCCATGCGGTCGCAGTAGCAATAACAAGGTTGCTGGTGGAGAACCACTGGAATCTTTGCCGCCAACTCGTAAGCATGAGTCTGGTAGGGATACTGCGCATCCGCTCCCCAGAGATCGGCCTTGGTCAAGATGGCGGGCAGCTTCTTGCCGGCTGGCGGAGGACCTGCGTTATAAGCCGGAATGCCGCCCTCGTCTTCTTCCTGGGCGGTGAATCGGGCGGACAGCGTCAGCGTAACCATGAAAAGAAAAATCAACGTAAGGGCGCGATGGGTTGGCTTCGGTCGTGGCAAGCGGCTCAAGGTCATGACATCTCCTGGAGTGGGTATTTTATCGCGCTTTGGGGCGGACGTGTTGGGTGATCTGACTCGTAACGACCCATGGTTTACGGATTCGTCGCAGGGCATCGCTGCAGCGATGCCGTCGCCGTCAAAAAAGTAACCGGCATCCGCCGCTGGAACACAGCAGCATGGGCTGAAGCCCTCACGCCGAAGATGGCTAACCCGGCATGTCTGAAGCCATGCCCTGATATAAATCATCAATTACGTTCTGCGGTCCCGATCTGTATACAATAGAAAAGCGCATGTCCGATCCGCCCAACATAGAAGCCAAAACGAACCCTGCCGCGCCCAGCCCCATGGAGTTGGCCGCCGCCCAAGTGCGTTTGCGTCCGTCGATTGGAGTGTGGCTGCGCGACCTGATGCTCTCGCTCGGGATTTCGGCCTTCATCATTATCTTTATTTACCAGCCTGTAAAAGTCGAAGGCACCAGCATGATGCCATCGCTCGCCGACCAGGAGCGCATCTTCGTCAACAAGTTCGTCTACCGGTTGGAGCCGATTTCCCGCGGCGACGTCGTCGTTTTTCGCTATCCCCGCGATCCCTCGAAGAGCTATATCAAGCGCGTGATCGGGGAGGCTGGGGATCGGATCCACATCGACAGCGGGCAGGTTTTTGTGAATGGCGAGGCGCTGGATGAAGATTACGTTCCGCCCGCGTATGAGGACCGCAGGTCGTATCCGGAGATGATTGTGCCTCCGCATTGCTATTACGTGCTGGGCGATCATCGGTCGATGTCGAATGACAGCCGCGACTTCGGCCCGGTGAACCAGAGCTTTATCTATGGCAAGGCGGTGTTTGGGTACTGGCCGATGGATAAGGTGGGCAGGGTGCGGTGAGAAGCCTAGCCATCCTCGCAATTGGAATGATGGCGTCCGGCAGCGCTGCAGCGGACACGGTCGTCGTAGTTTCAGTTCAGCGATGTTCGTCACCTCCGCATGCATTGATCAAAGTCACGGAGCTTGGCAAAGGTATTCGTAGCGCCCATCTGGATGTTTACCACGAGATTGAGCATGGAGAGAGGCCTGCTTGGGCCGGACTAAGCGACAAGCATGGTGTTGCAACACTCCCTGAGTTAGAGCCAGGAGACTACCGTGTCGTCGCAGATTATGGAAAATTGAACGCGACGATGTTTCTTACTGTCAGCGGTGACGGCGGAGGTGCGGCTAGGTGCGAGATAAAGCTGACGCCTCCGGATGCGCCTAGGACTCCCGATTCGCTTCCTGAACAAACCGCGAGCATCAGAGTCCGACAGTTTCGAGGCGTCATCGAGGACACAGCGGGAGGGGTAATCCGGCGGGCCACAATCAGGGTCCTGCGAAAATCCTCCGACAAGCAAGACTTGGCGAAGATTCAGTCGGATGAAAAGGGTCGATTCTCTCTGCATCTAAAACCGGGCCCATATCTTGCAGCCTTCGAGGTACCGGGCTTCACTATGCAGGTAGTAAGCTTCATGGTTTCGAAGGACGGTTGGGATGCCGTAAAGCTAATCATGGAGTTCAGGCCGGCCGCATACGTTCCTCCCGAAAAGTGGGATTGGTCGAATTAGCAAAGATTTCCACATGCAACTCGCGTTCTGCCCTTGGTGGCAGCACGCTTCCCTGATAAAATTCTAAAAATCCACACATTGGAGCGAGAATGCAGGCTACGCTTGCGCTCGAAGACGGTCGCGTCTTTCGAGGCAAAGGCTACGGCGCCAAAGGCGAGTGCTACGGCGAAGTCGTTTTTAATACTTCCATCACCGGCTACCAGGAAATTTTCACCGACCCATCTTATTCGGGACAGATCGTCGTCCTGACCAACCCGCAGATCGGAAATTACGGCACCAATCAGGAAGATAACGAGGCCACGCGTCCGTGGATCGAAGGGTTGATCGTGCGCGAGTTTTCGAAGGTGAGTTCGAACTGGCGCTCGCAGCAGGTGACCGATGAATATCTAGAGCAGTTTAAAGTGCCGGTGCTGTCGGACATTGACACGCGCGCGCTGGTGCGGCATCTGCGCGAACATGGCGTGATGCGGGGCGTGGTCTCGACTATCGAAACGGATGCGGAGAAACTGGTTGCGAAGGCGAAGTCGATTCCGAAGATGGACGGAACCGACTTGGCGAAGGTGGTGAGCACCAAAGGCCCGTATGTTTGGGAGGTTGGTGAGCGATCGCATGAGCCGGTGGCGCAAGTGGGAGTGAAGGACGAGCCGGCCCGCTTTCATGTAGTTGCTTATGATTTCGGGATCAAGCAAAACATTTTGCGCAAGTTGCGCGGGGAGGGATGCCGGGTGACAGTGGTGCCTGCTCAGACCTTGGCGGAAGATGTTTTGGCACTGAAACCGGACGGAGTGTTTCTGTCGAATGGGCCAGGCGATCCGGAGCCGTGCACGTATGCGGTTGATTCGATCCGGCGATTGATGGGGCGGCAGCCGATTTTTGGAATTTGCCTGGGGCATCAACTGACGGGGATTGCGCTTGGCGGAAAAACTTTCAAGCTGAAGTTTGGACATCATGGCGGGAATCATCCGGTGAAGCAGTTGGCGACAGGGAAGATTGAGATCACGGCGCATAACCATAATTTTGCGGTCGATCCGGATTCGCTGGCGCAGAGCGAGGTCGAGTTTACGCATATCGATTTGAACGATTCGACTTTGGAGGGATTGCGACATAGGAACCTGCCGCTGTTCAGCGTGCAGTACCATCCTGAGGCCGCGCCGGGGCCGCATGATTCGCATTATTTGTTCAAGGATTTTGTGAAGATGATGGAGGAGTGGAAAGGGTGAGGAGCCGCTGTCGGTCGGGATGACAGATTTAAGAATAGAAATATCCAAATGCCGAAACGAACTGACATTTCGAAAATACTGATTATCGGGTCGGGGCCGATTGTGATTGGGCAGTCGGCGGAGTTTGATTACTCTGGCACGCAGGCTTGCAAGGCGCTCAAGTCTGAGGGCTATGAAGTGGTGCTGGCCAATTCGAATCCGGCGACCATCATGACCGACCCTGAGGTCGCCGACCGCACTTACATCGAGCCGCTCACGCTGGAATATCTGGAAGAAATTATTCGCATCGAGCGGGAAATGGCTCCGGGAGCGGGTTTTGCCGTGCTGCCCACGGTTGGGGGACAGACTGCGCTGAATCTGGCCATCGAACTTTCCGACGGCGGCGTGCTGGAAAAATATGACGTGCATCTGATCGGGGCGAACGTTAATGCGATCAAGAAGGCGGAAGACCGCCTGGTCTTTAAAGATGCGATGCAGAAGATCGGGCTTGACGTGCCGAAGTCGGCGCTGGTCAATAACACGAAAGATGGTCTGGAGTTCTCCGGGAAAATCGGATTTCCGGTGATCGTGCGTCCTTCGTTCACGCTCGGCGGTTCGGGCGGCGGCATCGCCTACAACCGCGAAGAGCTGGTGGAAGTGCTGGGCCGCGGACTCGATTTCTCTCCTGTACACGAGGCGCTGATTGAAGAGTCGGTTCTGGGATGGAAGGAATTTGAACTCGAGGTGATGCGCGACACCAAAGATAACGTCATCATCATCTGCTCGATTGAAAATTTCGATCCTATGGGCGTGCAT
The DNA here is from genome assembly GCA_963818935.1 of uncultured Acidobacteriaceae bacterium. Taxonomy (GTDB): domain Bacteria; phylum Acidobacteriota; class Terriglobia; order Terriglobales; family Acidobacteriaceae; genus Sulfotelmatobacter. The sequence continues at coordinate 56,508 of CAWFUK010000051.1, read as the reverse complement.
ACCGGGGATTCGATCACGGTTGCGCCCGCGCAAACGCTGACGGATCGCGAGTATCAAGCCATGCGCGATGCGTCGATCGCGGTGATTCGCGAAATTGGCGTCGACACTGGCGGATCAAATATTCAATTCGGAGTGAATCCGGAAACCGGGCGCATGGTCGTGATCGAGATGAACCCACGCGTCTCGCGATCGTCGGCGCTGGCGTCAAAAGCCACCGGTTTTCCCATCGCGAAAATTGCTGCGAAACTAGCGGTTGGTTATACGCTGGACGAAATTCCCAACGACATTACGCGCAAGACTCCGGCGTGCTTCGAGCCGACGCTCGATTACGTGGTGGTGAAGATTCCGAAGTGGCAGTTCGAAAAATTTCCTGGCGCGGATGAAAATCTTGGTCCACAGATGAAATCGGTGGGCGAGGTCATGGCCATTGGGCGCACCTTCAAAGAAGCGTTGATGAAAGGCATACGATCGCTGGACACGGGAAAGCGCGTGGGAGCGGATAAGATCGAGCCGAAGATTCTGACGCAGAGGCTGGTGACGCCGCATCCGGAGCGGCTGGCATACGTTCGCTACGCGCTGCGGCAGGGGCACACGGTGAAGCAGATCGCGAAGATGACTTCGATGGACCCGTGGTTCCTTTACCAACTGAAAGAAATAAACGATATGCAGTTGGAATTGGAGAAGCATCCGATGGAGTCGCTGCCTCCGGATGTGCTGCGGGAAGCGAAGCGCATGGGTTTCTCAGATGGACGGCTGGCGAACATCTGGCGGCTGGAGGGACAGGAAAAAGTTCGCCATCTGCGGAAGAAGCACGGTGTGATGCCGGTCTACAAGCGCGTCGACACCTGCGCGGCGGAGTTTGAAAGTTACACGCCGTATCTTTATTCGACCTACGAAGAGGAAGACGAGGCCGCGCCGACCGACAAGAAGAAAGTAATCATTCTGGGCAGCGGGCCTAACCGCATCGGGCAGGGAATTGAGTTCGATTACTGCTGCTGCCACGCATCGTTTGCACTGCACGAAGACGGGTACGAGACGATCATGGTGAACTGCAATCCGGAAACGGTCTCGACCGATTACGACACCAGCGACCGGCTCTACTTCGAACCGCTGACGTTCGAGGATGTGTGGGCGGTTTATCAGCACGAAGCGTCGAAGGGCGCGCCGGTGGGAGTGATCGTGCAGTTCGGCGGGCAGACGCCGCTGAATCTTGCGTTGCCGCTGAAGCAGGCGGGAGTGAATATTATCGGGACATCTCCCGAGTCGATCGATCTGGCGGAAGATCGCAAGCACTTCAACAAGCTTCTGGAAGATTTGCAGATTCCGCAGGCGGCGGGCATGATGGCGACTTCGCTCGAGGAAGCGCTCGAGGGGGCGAAGCAGGTGGGCTATCCGGTGGTGGTGCGGCCTTCGTATGTGCTGGGCGGGCGCGCCATGGTGATCGCCTATGACGAAGAATCGGTCGTGAAGTATATGAAGGAAGCGGTCGAATATTCGCAGGATCGGCCGGTGCTGATCGATCACTTTCTGGAAGATGCGATCGAGATCGATGTGGATGCGCTCTCCGACGGCGAAGACGTGGTGATCGGGGGCATCATGCAGCACATCGAAGAAGCGGGGATTCACTCGGGCGATTCTTCGTGCGTGCTGCCGGCAGTTGATATTCCGCAAAATCTCTTGGATCGCATGCGCGAATACACGTTCAAACTGGCGCGCGCGTTGAAAGTAGTGGGATTGATGAATATTCAGTTCGCGATTCCGCGAAGAAACGGCGGGTCGGGCAATGGCGCGGAGGGCGGAAAAGTTTATGTGCTCGAGGTCAATCCTCGCGCGTCGCGCACGGTGCCCTATGTTTCCAAAGCCACGGGCGTGCCGATGGCGAAGATTGCGGCGCGGCTGGTGACCGGACGCAAGCTGCGCGAATTTCTGCCGGAAAATATTGACCGCCGCGCCGATCTTGATACCGGAAGCTGTTACTACGTGAAGTCGCCGGTATTTCCATGGAATAAATTCCCCGGGGTCGATACCGTGCTGGGGCCGGAGATGAAGTCGACCGGCGAAGTGATGGGCGTGGGCGACAGTTTCGGGGAAGCTTTCGGAAAGGCACAGTTGGCCGCAGGCCAGAAACTTCCCACGCAAGGAACGATCTTCCTCAGCGTGACCGACCACGACAAGCGCTACGTCGCCGATGTCGCGCGCAAATTCGTGGACATGGGCTTCAAACTGGTGGCCACACAGGGCACGGCAGATGTGATTGAAGAGGCGGGGATGACGGTCGAGCGAGTCTACAAAGTAAAAGAAGGCCGACCCAACGTAGTCGATTTGATCAAGGGCCAGCGCATACAGCTGATCGTGAACACTCCCAGCGGGCCGGCGCCGTGGTTCGACGAGAAGGCGATTCGGCGCGCGGCGGTGATGGCGCGCATTCCTACGATTACCACGCTATCCGCGGCACGCGCGGCTGCGGAAGGGATTGCGGCCATGCAGCGCGGCGAAGTGAATATACGGGCGCTGCAAATGTTGCATGCGGAGAGAGCTCAGAGGGCGATCGAACACTAATGATTCGGCAAGGCTATCCCGCTGCTGGATCAGCCTAAGAAGTGATACGCTGATCCGTGCACGCGGAGTGCGCTGAAAGCCAGGTTTATCATGCTGCTTCACGGAATTTTCCCTCCTATCACCACGCCGCTTTATCCCGACGGCAACGTTTACTACAAAAAGCTGGAGAGTAATGTGGAGCGCTATTCGCGCACGCTGTGCTCCGGCATGGTCGTGCTGGGCTCGACCGGCGAGTCGATTCTGCTCTCCGATCAGGAACGCCGCGACGTGCTTAAGATCGCGCGCGGGGCTGCGGCGCCGACCAAAGTTCTGATTGCCGGGACGGGCGTGGAATCGGCCATCGAAACGCTGCGGCTCACCGATTATGCTGCCGAGCTTGGGTACGACATCGCCATGGTGCGCACTCCGCACTACTACAAGAAGCAGATGCAGCCGGCGAATCTTCTGGCCTTTTATCGCACCGTAGCCGATCGTTCGCCGCTGCCGGTGATCATTTATAACTTTCCGCAGGCCACCGGCTACGATATGCCGGCCGAGTTGGTGATCGAGTTGGCGGAGCATCCGAATCTGATCGGCATCAAGGAATCGAGCGGCGACGTTGAAAAAGTGGGCAAGATGGTGGAGGCTACGAGACACATCCGGCGGAGCGCGACGGTGACGGAAACGTTTGACGCCGTAACTCCGCGAATGCTCGCTGCAGCGGCAAGTGGCGCAAACGGGGGTGGGGAACTGATTTCGATCGGCGCGGCGAGCGGCTCGTCGTCCCAGAAACCTTCTTCGGCGGCGGTATCTGTGGTGGGCAGTTTGAAGACGCGGCAAAAAGAAGTTGGATTTCAGGTACTGGTCGGCGCCGCGCAGAAATTGCAGCCTTCACTGGACGCGGGAGCGGTGGGCGCGATCCTGGCTTTTGCCTGTGCGGCGCCCACTGCGTGCTACGAGATTTACGCGGCGTGGAAAGAAGGCGACGCCGAATTGGCGCGGGTGAAGCAGGAGCGCATCGCAATTGCGGCGCAGCGCGTGGTCGGCGAGTTAGGCATTCCTGGCGTGAAATATGGCATGGACTTGAACGGCTACTTCGGCGGTCCGGCGAGGCTGCCGCTGCTGCCGCTCACCGGCGAAGTGAAGCAGGAAATCGAGCGCCTGCTCGCGGATGTAAGGAACTGAGGCTGGGCGTTGAAGATCGGCGATTGCGCCAGCCTGCGTGGTGTGCTAGAACTGACGGCCAAATGCGAAAATCGTTTGCGCTTGTCCTCATTTCCGTTTCGACTATTCTGGCCGTTGTCAGCGCTTACGCGAAAGATCCTCCGGCGCAGATGATGGTGTGGCCGGAAAGCGGAACACCCATTCTGCATTTCACCTTCGGGAAGTTCAAAGAGATAAGCTCGATGGGAAGCCAGCGAACCTATGTAACCGATACGATGGTGGAAAACGTTTGGACCAAGCCGGTCAGCAACGCGAATTTTTCGTTGTACCTTTACGACAAGAGCAAGGTGCGCATTGCCGAGTCGCTGATCAACGTGAGCAATGTCGCTGCGGGGGAAACGATTAAATTCCAGACAACGGTCGCCGCCTCCGGGCCGCCGGCATCGCTGTCACTGGTGGCGAGATACTTGCCCAAGGAACTCTTGCCGCTCGCGCCTCCGCGGATGATTTCGATTACGGTGAACACGGTGCCGCAGGGAGCAGTGGCAACATTGGATGGAGTGGAAGTCGGAACCACTCCCAAGGTCGTGCAGGTCGCGGTGGGAAAACACACTCTCGCATTCAGCAAGGAAGGATTCGACCCAGGGAGGTATCCGTTTGAGACGGGACCAGACGATGCTTCCGGGGGAAGCATCAGCTTCGAACTTGGGGCTTCGGCGCATGACACGATTGAACTCCGAGACGGCACTGTCCTGAGCGGAGACCTGCAATCGGTTTCGGCCACACAGGTCCTGATCCGGGCGGGCGGCAAGGATCTGTCGTATGACCGGAATCAGGTGAAGAGAATTACGATGGTGGAAAGGGAAGCGATCCAGCAAGCACCCGCCGCCCAGCCCCAGCCGGCGCAACTGCACAAATGAAGCAGACCCTGGATTAATCAGTAACCAAAGCCTTGTGATCTAGATCACAATTGCCGTATACTGTCTTCGAACGAACGTTCGAATTAGGATTTCCCGGCCTGCCGGAATTATGGCTACTCCCTCCACCGCGGCACGCGTATCGGTTCGGCGGCATCGCGCCGCGACTTCTCCCGCGACGCGCTTTGATCGGCGATTGGCCGAGATTCTTACCCACGCCACCGAGGTTTTCTGCAAGAAGGGGTATGAAGGCGCGTCCATGCGCGATCTATCGCGCGCCAGCGGCATGTCGCTCGCGGGCCTTTATTACTATTTCGAATCCAAAGAGCGCTTGCTGTTTCTGATCCAGAAGCATACTTTCACGACCATCGTGGAGCGCCTGAAGTCGCGGCTGGAGAGTGTCAGCGATCCGGAGCAGCGGATCCGCATTTTTATCCTGAACCATCTCGCGTATTTTCTGGCGAACCAGGCGGCTATGAAAGTGTTGTCGCATGAAGCCGAGGCGTTGAACAATGGTTTCGCCACGGAGTTGGCGGCGATCAAGCGGGAGTACTACCGGATCTGCGTCGGCCTGCTGGACGAGCTCAAGAGCGAGCGCGGATTGCAGTTCTCCACGCGTATCGCCGTGCTGAGCCTGTTCGGCATGATGAATTGGATTTATACCTGGCACAACCCGCGGGTCGATGCCGATGCCGAGCCGCTGGCGCGGGAGATGGGCGATATATTTCTGCGTGGCGTGATGAACGGGGCCAAGGGCAAACGATGAGAGCTGATGTTCAAGTTTGATTGTTGAGTTTGAAACAAAAGATCAACTTTGAGACCAAGAAAAGAGGAGTCACAACATGGCGACCACAATGCAGCCGGCCACCGGCGAAACCACCAAACAGCTCGTCAATTACCGCACGGACGGCGGGGTAGCGATCATCGAGATGTGCGATCCACCGGCCAATACCTACACCTATGACATGAACCGCCAGTTAGACGAGGCGATTCTGCGCGCGCGCATGGAGAACGACGTATACGTCATCCTGCTGACCGGCGCGGGGGATAAATTCTTTTCGGCCGGCGCTAATATCAAGATGCTTTCCAGCGTCGACCCGACGTTTAAATATTATTTCTGCCTGCACGCCAACGAAATGCTGCTGCGGCTGGAGCACACGCCGAAGCTGGTGATCGCCGCGATCAATGGCCACTGCGTGGGCGGCGGACTCGAGATTGCGATGGCTGCTGACATCCGTATTGCGCGCAAAGAGGCGGGCAAGATTGGCTTGCCGGAAGTGAATCTTGGCGTGCTTCCCGGCACCGGCGGCACGCAGCGGCTTTCGCGCCTGGTGGGGAAGAGTAAGGCGATTGAGCTGATGGTTACCGGCAATACGTTTTCGTTTGAAGAGGCGCTCGAGCTTGGCATCATTAACGACATCTACGAGCGCGACGGATTCATGGACAACATGATTGAGTACGCCAAACAATTCTGTCCGCCAAACAAGGCCGCCAAGGCCGTGGGACGTATCAAGCGTGCGGTGCAGACGGGATGGGAAATTCCCATGGAGTCGGCGCTGGCGGTCGAACGCGAGAACCAGCAGATTCTCTTCCAGAGCGAAGATGCGAAGGAAGGCTTGGCTGCGTATGTGGACAAACGGCCCGCGGTGTTTAAAGCGAAGTAACAGAACTTGCGTGGGGACCGGCGCCTTCGCCCGTCCCAACTGGGTAAGGCGGGACGATTTTCCGAGGACGAATCAATGCTTGCAGCGAAAGTAAGAGTCGAAGCCGGGCAGTTGTTGATCGACGGAAAATGGGTTGATGGCGCCAAGACCTTCGACACTATCAATCCGGCCACGGGAGAAGTATTGACGCAGATTGCGGAAGGCTCTTCGGCCGATGTCGATCGCGCCGTCGAAGCCGCACGGCGGGCTCTAGAGGATCGCAACGGTCCCTGGCGAAAAATGTCAGCCAGCGAGCGCGGACGCCTGATCTGGAAGCTCGCCGATCTGCTCGAACAAAACATCGACGAATTTGCCGAACTCGAGACCCTCGACAATGGCAAGCCGATTTTCGAGTCGCGTTACGTCGACATGCCCATGGTCATTGACGTTCTGCGTTATTACGCAGGGCTCGCGACCAAGATTCACGGCGAAACCATTAATACACTCGAGACCGCTTTCACCTACACTCTTCGCGAACCTGTGGGCGTAGTAGGCATGATTGTTCCGTGGAATTTTCCACTTCTGCTGGCATCGTGGAAGGTGGGCCCAGCGCTCGCATGCGGCAATACCGTGGTGTGGAAGCCGGCCAGCCAGACTTCATTGACGACGTTGCGACTGGGCAAGCTGGCCATGGAAGCTGGGGTTCCTGCGGGCGTCATTAATATCATCACCGGTCCGGGCGCCATCGGACGCGCGATGGTGAAGCATCCTGGAATCGACAAGATCGCGTTCACCGGTTCGACGGCAGTCGGTCAGGAGATCATGCGCAACGCGGCCGACACCGTGAAGCGCATCACGCTAGAGCTCGGCGGCAAGTCTCCCAATATTGTTTTTGCCGATGCCGATATCGATAACGCGGTCAAAGGGGCGATCACCGGAATTTTCTACGGCAAGGGTGAAGTGTGCAACGCGGGGTCGCGGCTGTTCTTGGAAAACAAAATCAAAGACGAATTCACGGAAAAGCTTGTGGCACGCGCAGCCAAGATGCGTCCGGCAGACCCGCTTGACCCGAAGACGCGGCTGGGGGCGATTGTCAGTCAGGATCAAATGAAGACGGTGCTGGGCTACATCGAAGCCGGAAAGAAAGAAGGCGCCAAGCTGGTGGCGGGCGGCAATCAAGTCGCTGTCGATGGCAGCAAAGGATTTTTCATCGAGCCTACAATCTTTGGCGAGGTGAAGAACGACATGACGATTGCGCGGGAAGAAATTTTTGGTCCCGTGCTTTCGGTGCTGACTTTTGACGACATCGACGAAGTCATCGAGCAGGCGAATAACAATCCGTACGGCCTGGCTGCGGCGGTGTGGACGCGCGATGTGAAGAAAGCGCATATGGTGTCGCGGCGTTTGAAGGCGGGAACAGTGTGGATCAATACCTATGGGCTGATGGATGCGTCGTTGCCTTTCGGGGGCTACAAGAGTTCGGGCTTTGGCCGCGAGTTGGGGGCGCACGCTATTGAGCATTACACGGAATCAAAAACAGTTTGGCTGAATATGGGGTAAGGAAGCGCGCCGGACGCGCGATTTCTGGTCCTCGCAAAAAGCGCGAGGACTTCGCGCGGCGCGCCCAGATCCTTCAGCGCCAAAAGAGGGCGCTCCAGGATGACAACGGGAGAGGAATGATATGCCGGGAAAAGTAGCGAAAATCGGAACGTTTAGCGACTGGATTGGAATGTTCAACGACTGGCGCAAGGACATTGGCGTCAACACGGAGGACATTGAAGCCTTTCACTTCGACACGCTGTACGGCGCCATCGATACGGAAGAGATTGAATTTGGCGCGTACAAGGGGCGGCGCAAGTGGGAAAATCTGCGGCAGATTCCAACGCAGCAAATGCGCGATGCGCTGATGAATATGATTGTCTACCAGGGCGACACCGAGTTCGCCAGCGTGGAGCAGCAGCGCAATCTGCTGGAAAATGCTCCCACGGACTGGGACCGCAAGGCGATTACGCGGGTGATGATCGAAGAGATGCGGCATGGATGGCAGATGTGCGCGTTGCTGATCGATCACTTTGGATATTCGGGCAAGGTGGAGGCGCAGAAGATGCTGGAGCGACGCGCCTTCGATAACAAGCGATTGCTGGGCGCATTCAATGTCGATGTCGACAACTGGATGGACTTTTTCACCTATACGGATTTTGTCGACCGGGACGGAAAATTTCAGTTGCAGATGCTGAAATATTCGGCGTTCGCACCGTTGGGACGGTCGATGTCGTACATGCTGCGGGAAGAGGCTTTTCACATGGGCACGGGCAATGACGGACTGCGGCGCATCGTGGAAGCGGGGGTGGTGCCGGGGTGGTTGATTCAGAAATATCTCAACAAATGGATTTCGAGTTCGTATGATCTGTTTGGCACAGATCATTCTTCGTCGGCGCACTGGGCTTATGTTTGGGGCGTGAAGGGCCGCTACGATGAGCCGAAGAACGAGGCCGCGCCGGATCTGGATGATCTGAACGATTACAACCGCAATTTGTATCGGACCGAAGTGGCGGGACTTATTGAGCGGTTCAATAGTTATCTGAAGCCGGGGCAGCCGAAGTTGTACGCGCCGGATATCAAGTTCAATCGCGAGATTGGAAAATGGAAGGGGCAGAAGTTCCATGCGCAGACCGGCGAGCCTTTGGACGATCGCGCGTACGAAGAGCATGTGAACGAGTACATGCCGACAGCGGCCGACAAGAAGTTGCTGCTGGAAATCATTGCCGATGAGAAAAAGTGGATCGCAGAAAAGGTTGGGGCGCGCGATCCGTTGTCGACAATCGGCGAAGTAAGAAAGTCGGCAATCAATCTGTAGGTCTGATTGAGCCGGGTCGAAGTTCTGGAATCGACAAACATGGCATCCCCTCATATCGACTATGTTCGTCTGGCAGGTAAGACAGCGCCTCCGATTGCAAGAATTACTCTGCGTAATCCACCACTCAACATCATTGATATTGCGATGATGGAAGAGTTGGCGCGGGCGCTGGCGGAGATCGAGGTGCGAGCGGATATTTCGATACTCGTGTTGAGCAGCGAGGGACGGGGATTTTCGGCTGGCGTCGACGTGGGGGCTCACGCTCCAGATCGAGTCGAAGAGATGTTGCGTAAATTCCACAGGGTGGTTCGCGCGCTGGTGGCCAGCAAAAAAGTGACCATCGCCGCAGTTCATGGGCATTGCTTGGGCGGCGGCGCTGAGTGGGCGATGGTTTGTGACATGACCTTTACGACACAATCGGCGCAGTGGGGATTTCCTGAAATCAAGTTAGGCTGTTACCCGCCAGTTGCCTGTACTATGCTGGCCGCTCTGGTCGGGCAGAAGCGGGCAGCGGAATTGATTTTGAGCGGACGAACAATCACCGGCATCGAAGCGGCGCAGATGGGATTGGCGAACTGTGCAGTGTCTGAAAAAGATCTCGATACAACGGTTCAGCGTACGGTGGAGGAGTTAGTCAGGCTAAGCCCCGCGTCATTGGCGCTGACGAAAAAGGCGATTTATGCCTGGGATGCAATGCATTTCGACAAGGGCCTGGCGCGCGCTGAAAAAATCTATCTGGAAGAGTTGATGAAAACGTCCGACGCGCACGAGGGAATTCAGGCGTACTTGGAAAAGCGCGAGCCAACCTGGACCGGGAAGTAGAAAAGGCCGATGGATTACGAAATCACACCCGAAGAGGTGAAAAGGAAACTCGATCAGGGCGAGGAATTCACGCTGGTCGATGTGCGCGAACCGTGGGAGTTTGAGACCGCTCAGATGGCCGGAGCCAAGCTGATTCCCATGGGCGACGTCCCCTCCCGGGCGCATCAAGAACTGGATCCGGATGATCACATCGTGGTGGTCTGCCATCACGGCGTGCGCTCGATGAATGTGACGGCATGGCTGCGGCAGCAGGGATTCGAGAAGGCGCAATCGATGCGTGGGGGAATCGATGCCTGGGCGCGGCAGATCGATCGGACCGTGCCGACGTACTAAGCTGCTAGCTTCTAGCTGCTAGCAAAGCAGTCGAGAGCGGAAATTGTGGCAAGAAGCTAGCATCTGTCCTTTATGAAGAAAGAACTCGTCGAACTAAAAGTCAACGGACGGACCTACGAGCTGGCTATTGAGCCCAGCGCTTTGCTGCTGGACGTTTTGCGCCGAGATTTGAATCTAACCGGATCGAAGCGCGGCTGCGACGAATCGTCGTGCGGGGCGTGTACCGTGCTGGTCGACGGTGTCGCGATGATGTCGTGCGTTCTGCTGGCCGCCAGTTGCGAGGGTCAGGAGATCACCACGGTCGAGGGCGTGAGCGAACATGGTGGTCTGGCTGCGATTCAAAAGGCCTACGGCGATTGGGGTGGCGCGCAGTGCGGCTTTTGCACTCCGGGCTTCATGATGACGGTGAAATCGTTGCTGGCGGAAAATCCCAATCCATCGGAAGACGACGTTCGCAATGCATTGAGCAGCAATCTTTGCCGCTGCACGGGATACAGCCAGATGTATGAGGCAATCAAGTCGGCCGTTGTCGCCGAGCGGCAAGGACTTTCATCGACGAAAGAAGAAGTGGTGCAAGTGAAATGAACACCGACTTCTCTATCATCGGCAAGCCCACCCCCATGATCGACGCGGCGGAGAAGACCACCGGCGGCGGTAAGTACGCTGACGACCTCAGCGTGCCGGGTATGCTGATCGGCAAGATATTGCACTCGCCCTATCCGCACGCGCACATCAAACGCATCGACACCAGCCGCGCCGAGCAACTCGAAGGGGTGGTGACCGTTGCCGTCGGCGAAGATGCGCCCAATCCTTTTGGCATTCTGCCGGTAGGCCATGACGAGTATCCACTCGCGCTCGATAAGGTTCGTTATGTTGGCGACAACGTCGCCTGCGTCGTCGCGGTTTCCGAAGCCATTGCCGAAAAAGCGCTCGAATTAATCGATGTCGATTATGAGTTGCTGCCTGCCTACTTCGATCCCGAAGAATCGATGAAGGCGGAGAGCGATCTGATTCATGATCGCAAGCCACATAATCTGGAGAAAGATTATCACCACGTTTTTGGCGATACCGACAAAGGTTTTGCCGAGGCCGATCACATTTGCGAGGCGCGCTTCCTCGCCAACGAAGTGACCCATGCGGCGATGGAGCCGCATTGCACGCTGGCTTCGTTCGAAATCGATCCGCACACCGGCACGCAAGGTCGACTCACCGTGTGGTCTTCCACGCAGGTGCCGTATTACTTGCAGCACAAGCTGTCGCTGGTGCTGGAAATGCCGATGCAGCAAATTCGCGTAATCAAACCGCTGGTGGGCGGCGGCTTCGGCGGCAAGAGCGAAGTGATCCCGCTCGAAATTATCGCGGCGATCGCCGCGCGCAAGGCGGATGCTCCGGTCAAGATAACTTACACGCGAGAAGAAGTATTTTGGGCGCATCGCGGACGTCCGCGGACCATCGTCGATTTGAAAACTGGTATCAAGAACGATGGGCGCATTACAGCGGTGAAAGCTCGCGTGGTGCAGGATGGCGGCGCGTATTGTTCCTACGGCGTGGTCACGATTCTCTATTCCGGCGCGCTGCTGGGCGCGCTTTATGACATCCCGAACATTCAGTATGACGGATATCGCGTGCTCACCAACAAGCCGGCGTGCGGGGCCATGCGCGGTCATGGGACGGTGAACGTGCGCTTCGCTTTCGAGTCGCAACTCGATGAACTTGCCGCCAAGGCGGGCATCGATCCCGCGGAAATTCGCCAGCGGAATCTGCTCAAGCCACCCTGCATTACTGTGAACGGACTGCGCGTGCAGAGCTACGGCCTTCCGGAGTGCATTGAAACGACGGTCGAGCGCTCGGAGTGGAGACAGCGCAAGGGCAAACTACCGAAAGGGCGTGGCCTGGGTATCGCTTGCAGCCATTATGTGAGCGGCGCGGCGAATTCGATTATCCGTTCTGACATGCCGCACTCCACGGTAAACATCAAAATTGATCGCGACGGCGGAGTTGTCGTTTACACCGGTGCATCCGACATCGGCCAGGGATCGGACACCATGACGGCGCAGATCGCGGCGGAAGTCTTGGGATGTTCTCTGGCTCGCGTGCGCGTGATTGCTGCCGACACAGATCTGACTCCCATTGACATTGGATCGTATTCCAGCCGAGTGACCTTTATGAACGGCAACGCGTCGCTGCGCGCGGCGCAGGACGTGAAGAAGAGGATTGCCGCGGCTGCCGCGACGAAGATGAACTGCGCGCCTGAAGAACTTGTCTTTCGGGATGACATCGTCTTCAAGAAGGGAAGTCCCGCGCCTGCGGTAAAGAGAGATAAAGAGGAAGAAGTGGAAGTGACGCAGGCGGGCGCGTCGGTGAGCGGCCGCGTTGAAGGACAGATTCTGCGGGGATCGTTGCAGCAGAAGCGCAAAGAAGAAGGTCCAAAGGAGTGGATGACCTTCGAAGAGGCCGTCGTGGCCGCCATCGACTTTCATGGCGCGCTCAGTGGAACGGGCTCGTACGCTCCGCCTCCTGAAGCGCGTGGCGGCAAACATAAAGGCGGCGGCGTGGGGCCATCGCCTGCGTATTCGTATTCGGCGCAGGTCGCCGAAGTTAGTGTGGATGAAGACACGGGCGAAGTGACGGTGCACAAAGTCTGGGCGGCGCACGATTGCGGGCGTGCGCTGAATCCAGTTTCCGTGGAAGGGCAGATTATTGGCTCGGTGTGGATGGGCATGGGGCAAGCCCTGACCGAAGAAATGGTATGGAAAGATGGCATGTTGATGAACGGAGGCATGCTGGAATATCGCAGTCCTTCGGCCGTCGAATCGCCGGAGATCGAACCAATCATCGTCGAGAGCGTCGATCCCGAAGGCCCGTTCGGTGCGAAAGAGTGCAGTGAAGGATCCTTAGCAGCAACGATTCCTGCGATCTCGAATGCGATCTACGATGCAGTCGGAGTGCGTCTGCATGAGTCTCCGTTTACGCCGGAGCGCGTACTCGCGGCGTTGCGCGTGAAGCGAAAAGAGAAGGCGTTGAATCTGACGGAAGGCGTCGATCCAACTGCGCCGATGCGTTTCCGCGAGCATGGCGGATCTCTATGTTTTAAGGGTAAAGGTCCGGAGCGGCATGCGCTCGATCCGGCTCGCCGTGAAGAGCCAACGGCGGCAGGAGGTGGGGATTGAGCCTGCCGCAATTCAGGTTGCTGCGTCCGCGTGCCGTCGACGAGGCTGTTTCATTCCTCGACCAACATTCGGGCAAACTTCGGCTGCTTGCGGGTGGAACGGATCTGATTCCGTCCATGCGGCAGAAGCTGTTTGAGCCTGAGTATGTGCTCGACCTGCGAGGCATCGCCGAGTTGCGGGCAATTCGTCCGCAGGCTGCCGGCGGGGTTGAAATCGGGGCACTGACCACACTGACCGTCATCGAGAAGTCTGCGTATTTACGTCAGCACTATCCCGTGCTGACCGAAGCGGCGGCGACTGTGGCTTCGCCCGTGTTGCGCAACATGGGAACGATCGGCGGAAACATCTGTCTCGACACGCGCTGCCTCTGGTATAACCAATCGCTGGCATGGCGCAAAGGCTGCGGATTCTGCATTAAGAAAAACGGCAACATTTGCCACGTCGCTCCCGGGGGGACGAAATGCTGGGCGGCGTTTTCCGGGGACACTCCTCCCGCGCTGCTCTGCCTGAACGCTGAGCTTGAAATTGTCGGCCCGAATGGGGCGCGCCGCGTGGCTTTGCGCGACTTCTACACCGGCGACGGGATGAATTACCGCAAGCTTCAGCCGAACGAGTTGGTTACTCGCGTATTTTTGCCCGCCGAATCGGCGGACTATCGCGGCGTGTACCGCAAACTACGGGTGCGCGGCTCGATCGACTATCCGCTCGCCGGGGTTGCGGTGGTGATGAAGAAATCTAACGGTCAGATAGAGGATGCGCGCATCGCAATGACAGCGGTGAATCCCTCGCCCATGCTGGTGGCGCGGGCAGGTGAGATGCTGGTTGGAAAACAGCTGGATGACTCTTTGGCGGAAGCGGCGGGTGATGTGGCGGCGCGCACAGCGAAACCTTTAACTACTTCGGCGCTCACGCCGGAATATCGGCGCGAGATGATTCGGGTCTTTACCAAACGCGCAGTGCTGGCGGCAGCGAGCAATTAATGATCACAGATTGCCATATTCACATCCAGCCGATGGAGATGTTCAAGCCACACGCGCTGGAGCTCATGAAAAAAAAGCGGGAAAACTTCGAACAGATTGCCGAGTTCTGCCGCTCGCCCAAAGCCTTCCTGAAATATCTCGATGATTGCGGAATCGATCGTGCGGTGCTCATCAACTATGTCGCGCCTGAGGTGATCGGATTCACCAATGGCGTGAACCAGTTCATCGCCGATTATGTTAAAGAAAATCCGCAGCGGCTGCTGTCGTGTGGCAGCTTGCATCCGCGGCACACAACCAATGTTCTCGCTGATGTGGAGCAGATCCTGCGCCTGGGAATTCGCATGATCAAGATCCATCCGCCGCACCAGCTTCTATTTCCTAACGACTATTTGAACGGTGTGAAGGAGCTGGAAATTATTTATCGCGCGGCCGAGGCCAATGGCGTGCCCATTATGTTTCACACCGGGACATCGATCTTTCCCGGGGCGAGGAACAAATATGGCGATCCAATGTATGTGGACGATGTCGCGGTCGATTTTCCCAAGCTGAAGATTTTGCTGGCGCATGGCGGGCGTCCGCTATGGATGCAGACGGCATTTTTTCTGCTGCGGCGGCATCGCAACGTCTATCTCGACATCAGCGGGATTCCTCCTAAGACGTTGCTGCAGTATTTTCCGCGATTGGAGGAGATCGCGCACAAAACGCTGTTCGGCACCGACTGGCCGGGGCCGGGCGTGCCCGATGTGAAGAAGAACCTTGACGAGTTCCGGGCGCTGCCCTTGAAGGAATCACTACAACAACAGATTCTGAGCAAGACTGCGTTAAGCATGTGGCCGGCTTAAGCGAGATCCGGAGCCAGTTCCCACTTCTCGCAAAAGAAGCGAGAAGTGGGGCAGCTCAATCTGACCGTTGATCTTTTTCGAAGATAGCCGCAGAAAATTATTTTCCTGCCTTTGCCCCTTCGGCTTTCGTGCCCACAAGCTCGTCCGCCAATCCCGTGGCGCTGTAGATGTGGCGCAGCGCCTCCTGGATTCCGCGAGCATCGACCGAGACCGCACGGCCTTGCTTGTCGCTGTAGGCGAAATTCCAGGGCAGCGACTCGATGTTGCCGTCGAAGATGATGCCCACGACTTCGCCCTCTTTATTGACCACGGGCGAGCCGGAGTTGCCGCCGATGATGTCAGGAGTCGAAACGAAATCGAGAGGCGTCTTCAGGTCGAGCTTCGACTTGGCGTTCATCCAACTCTCGGGCAGCTTGTAAGGCGGTTGGTTGCTATGCTCGGCGGCATGTTCGTAGGCACCGGCAAAATTAGTGTCGTAGGGAATGTGCTTGCCGTTTTCTTCGTAACCTTTGACTTCGCCGTAGCTGAGGCGGAGGGTAAAGGTGGCGTCGGGCGGCTGGCTGAAGCCGCTTTGCGCGAAGCGAGCCTTGGCGATGAGCGTACCATCGAGGCGCACGACGGAATCGATCTTGTCGTCGTAGGTTTTGCGAATGGCGAGGGCATCGGGATCGATGGCGCGCATGGCGACGATGAGCGGATCGGTACTGGCATCGATGGCAGCCTTACCGCCTTCATAGAGTTGTTTGCGGACGGCGACGTCGTCGAGCTTGCTGTTGGCGATCATTTCTTTGGCTGCGTCGGCCGGGGTTCGTCCCATGAGAACTTTCTTGACGTCGGGATTGTCATTGCCGAGTTGCTGCTGCATGGAGGCGAGCGAGTCAGCCAGAAGGACGGTATCGAGATTTTTATAGACCGGCGCGGAGGAGAACAACTGCTGCTCAAGCGAAGGCAAATTAGAATCGCGGAACTCGCGCAGCCGCTCTCCGTTGGGCTTAGATTTTTCTTCAGCGGCGCGAACCAGAACGCGCGCGATCTGTGGCAGGGTACCACCGAAGCCGCGCAGGCGCTCCAGATAAATGTAGGGCAGATAAATTTGTTGTTGCAACTTCATGGCCTGCGCAATCTCGTCCCAAGGATCGGGTCCATTAGGATTCTGCGCTTTATAGGCTGCGCGGAGTTTGGTTTCGTCGGCGGCCTTGGCGTCCATGATGGATTTGTCCAGCAGGCCGGTGTTATATCCGGTGATCGCCTTTTGCGAGTTTTGCAGGCCGAAGATGTCCTCTTTGGCGATGCGCGCATTTTCTTCGGATTCCTTGCTGAAGTTCTCCAGCAGCGCGATGCGGCGGGCAAAGAAGGCCAGCGCTTTGGGATAGGCTATGTCGCGGGTGAATTCCATCTGCGCCATCGTCTGCTGGCGGCTGGTATTGCCCGGGTGTCCGGAGACAAAGACCAAGTCGTGATCTTTCACGCCAGTGCGCGACCAGTGCAGATAGTTGTCGAGGTGCGCGGGATGGCCGTCTTCGTAGACACGGAAGAAAGTGATATCGAGATCGTAGCGCGGATAAGTGAAGTTATCGGGATCGCCACCGAAAAACGCGGCGTCGAATTCAGGCGCGAAGACCAGCCGGACATCCGTATACTTTTTGTATTTGTAGAGGTTGTAAACTTGGCCGGAGTAGAAGGTGACGACATCGCAGCGGAGGCCGGTGGAAGTGGAGCAATCTTTTTCGATCTGCGACATGGAGGCCCGCTGCGCCTGGCCGGTGTCGGCGGCCGACATGCCGGGCTTCACGCCGGCGTTTACTTTGTCGGTGACGTCTTCGATGCCGACCAGTTCGTTAAGCTCGAGGCTGGGGCACTTGGCCTCTTCGGCTTGGGTCTTGGCGTAGAAGCCTTCTTTCAGATAGTCGTGGCCACCGGTGGAAAGTTGCTGCACGCAGGCCGCGCCCACGTGATGGTTGGTAAAGGTGAGGCCGTCTGCGGAGACGAACGATCCCGAGCCGCCGTTGTTGAAGCGCACCGACGAGAGCCGAACGTGGTCGAGCCACGCCTGGGTGAGTTCAAATCCATATTTGGCCTTGATTTTGTCTTTGGGGGCTTCGTTGTACAGCCACATGCCCTCATCGGCAGAGGCGACGGTGGTGAAGAAAAAAGACAGGGCAAGACAAATTGAAAGAAAACGTTTCATGAATTCCTCCGGAGGACTAGGCGCGGACCACGTGATCCTCGGTATGTTTAGACGGGCTATTTCGAAGAACGTTTTACTATACGCTTGCACCGGAACGCGGGGCAAAGTGCCGGGCTCCGAACAACGCTAGGGTCGATAGCGCGCATCCCGCAGAGCGCGTTCCGGCATCCAAATGGAGCTACCCGGGACTGTGGCACGTGCGGGGCGTTTTGCGGTATAAAAGACGGTTGCTCCTCGCGCTCCCCTGGCGCAGTTCCGGCAACCGAAAATCCAATCTGATTGAGCGAGAGACCCATGTCTAGCACGACCAGCACAACTGCGCCGAAAGGCTTAGAAGGCATTGTCGCGACCAACTCGAGCATCTGTTACATCGATGGCGACGCCGGCGTGCTGGCCTATCGCGGCATCGATATTCACGAACTGGCAGAACATTCCACCTTCGAGGAGACCTGCTACCTGCTATGGTTTGGCCGATTACCCAAGCAGGAGGAGCTGACGGATTTGCGGCAGCGGCTGGCGCAGGAGCGCCAGATCGATGGGGCGATTATTGATTTGCTGCGCAGCGCGCCAAAGTCAGCGCTGCCCATGGATGTGCTGAGAACCGCAGTTTCGGCGCTGGCGTTCTACGACGCCGACAATAAGAGTAATGATCACGAGGCGAATGTGCGCAAGGCGGTCCGGCTGACCTCGCAAATCGCAATGATCGTCGCTGCCTATGACCGAATCCGCAAAGGGAAGCTGGTGGTCGAAGCCGACCGCGCGTTATCGCACGCAGCCAACTTTTTGTTGCAGCTGAATGGCGAGAAGCCTTCGAAGACTGGGGAAAGGGCGCTGGATATCGCCCTGATCCTGCATGCGGATCACGAGTTGAATGCGTCAACCTTCGCGGCGCGGGTGACGGCGGCGACCTTGTCGGATATGCATTCGGCGATCACATCGGCGATTGGGGCGCTGAAGGGGCCGCTGCACGGGGGAGCGAACGAGGCCGTGTTTCGGATTCTGGAGTCGATTGAGCGCGAGAAGGCCGACCCGGAGGATTACGTTCGCAGCATGCTGGCGCAGAAGAAAAAAGTTCCGGGATTCGGCCATCGCGTGTATCACACCGAAGATCCACGGGCCACGCATTTGCGAGTGATGTCGCGCGATCTGTGCGCGTCGAGCGGGCAGGCGCAGTGGTATGAGTGGTCTGACAAAATCGAGAGGTTTGTGAAGGCGGAAAAGAAGCTGAACGCGAACGTGGATTTTTATTCCGCATCGACCTATCACGTTCTAGGCATCGATGTTGATTTGTTCACGCCCGTATTTGCGGTCTCGCGCATCAGCGGATGGGCGGCGCACGTTATCGAGCAACTCGACGACAACCGGCTGATCCGGCCGCGGGCGGAATATCTTGGGCCGGAGCATCCCAGTCGATATGTGCCCATGGAGAAACGCTGACTGTTCCATTCTCCTCTGATTTTTACAGCGATCACCGGATGGAGATTCGGTTGCGGCGCTCCTATCGTCGGGGATAAGTATGCGACAGGAGAGCTAAAATGACTGCCCAAAGTAAGAAGTGCGCGCACCCGCCCTGCGTCTGCGTTCCCCGAGAGGGCGAAAAGTATTGCAGCCAGTTCTGCAAGGATGCGGGAGCCGGAGAGACTGAAATCGGGTGCGATTGTGGGCATCCGGCTTGCAATAAGTAACGTTTTTGCGACCTCACGCTTCACCCACGTTAGACGCTACGGGACAAGCGTGTCTCAGCCGGCCCCGGCCGCCATTTGCCCGAATTCAACGCAATGCAGGTAGAATAACTGGGTGACTACTGCCCGGATTTACCTGGACAATAACGCGACCACGCCGGTGCTGCCCGAGGTGTTTGAAGCCTTGCGTCCGTACTTTGGCGAGCGCTTCGGCAATGCCTCATCGATCCACCATCACGGACAGGAAACGCGGGCAGCGATCGAGCGGGCGCGTGATTCGGTGGCGGCATTGTTAGGCTGCGCGGCTTCGGAAATCGTTTTCACCAGCGGCGGAACCGAGGGCGACAACCTGGCGATTGCCGGGCTGACCAGCCCGGGCGATCACATTATCACTTCGACCATCGAGCACCATGCCGTACTGCTCGCCTGCAGACATCTGGAGAAAACGGTTTGCGACGTGACCTATGTGCCCGTGGACGGGCGCTGCCAGGTCGATCCGGACGATGTGCGGCGGGCGTTGCGTCCGAACACGAAACTGATTTCAATCATGATGGCGAACAACGAAACTGGAGTGCTGCAGCCGGTTGAGGAAATTGGCAAGATTGCCGCGGAAGCGGAAATTTGTTTTCACACCGACGCGGTGCAGGCGGCGGCCAAGGTTGCTATCGATGTGAAGAAGATCGGTTGCGATGCGCTTACGATTTCCGGCCACAAGGTGCATGCTCCCCAAGGCGTGGGCGCACTCTACGTGCGCAAAGGAACCGGGCTTGAGCCACTGTTTTATGGGGGCAGACATGAACGCTCGCGGCGGGCGGGAACGGAGAATGTTCCGGGAATTGTCGCTCTGGGCAAAGCCGCGGAGTTGGCGATGCAGGCGTTCGAGCGTGGCGAGGATAAGAAAATGGCAGCCATGCGCGACCGCTTGCAGCAGGGAATTCTCCTGCAAGTGGAAGACGCCGGAGTGAACGGAGAAGGCGCGCGCGTACCAAATACGGTGAATATTTATTTCGATCATATCGATGCCGAGTCGCTGGTGATCGCGCTTGACCTCAAGGGACTGGCGGTGTCGACTGGCGCGGCGTGCTCGTCGGGAGCGATTGAGCCTTCGCATGTACTGGTGGCGATGGGGATGCCCGCGGATCGGGCGCGGGCGAGCGTGCGCTTTAGTTTGGGGAAACAAAATACGGAAGAGGATATCGATCTGGCGCTGGCGCTGGTGCCCGAGACCGTGGCGCGACTGCGGGAGTTGTCGCCGGTAGGCCGGAATCCTGCACTCCGGACTTAACACACCAAAATCTTAAGGCTGATGAATACTCGAACTATCGCCGTAGCCATGTCGGGCGGTGTGGACTCTTCCACTGTCGCGGCCATGCTGCGCGCCGAGGGGCACAACGTGGTTGGCCTGACCATGCAGCTCTGGAACCAGCGGCGGCTGGCTGGACACGAGGGCATGCCTGAGCAGGTTACGGGGCGCTGCTGCTCGCTCGATGATGTTTACGACGCGCGTCGCGTGGCCGAGCACATCGGCATTCCGTATTACGTGGTCAATCATGAGGAGCGTTTTGAGCGCGACGTGGTGCGTCCGTTTGTGGCGGAGTATCTTTCCGGGCGCACGCCGATTCCCTGCAGTCTCTGCAACAATCATTTGAAGTTCGATCAGTTGATCATAGTGGCACAGCAGATTGGCGCCGATTGCGTTGCCACCGGGCATTACGCGCGCGTGGATTATGCGAGCGGGCGCTGGTTGCTGAAGCGGCCCACAGATCGCAGCAAGGATCAGACTTATTTTCTTTTCGGCCTCACGCAGGAGCAACTGAGCCGCACGCTGTTTCCGCTGGGCGGCATGACCAAGCCGGAGGTGCGCGAGCTGGCGCGCAAGCATGGGCTGGCACTGGCCGAGAAGCCTGACTCGCAGGAGATTTGTTTCGTCCCCGGCGGCGACTATAAGCGTTTTATCGACGCTTATCTCGCCGAGAGCGGCGAAGCTTTGCCCGATACAGCGGGTGAGCTGGTTACCCCGGGCGGGGAAGTGATCGGCGAGCACGCGGGCATTCACAATTTCACCGTGGGCCAACGAAAGGGCCTGGGCGTGGCGACGGGATCTCCCCTCTACGTGATTCAGATTAACGGCGCCGACAAGCATGTGGTGGTCGGCAGTGACGAGCATCTTTATTCGAAGACGCTACACGCGCGACGGGTGAATCTGATTTCTGTCGATGAACTGCGTGAGCCGATGCGCGTGTCGGTAAAGATTCGGCATCGGCATGAGCCGGCTGCGGGCGTGTTGGAGAAGGTTGGCAACGATGAAGTGCTGGTCACATTCGATCAGGCACAGCGGGCAATTACGCCGGGGCAGGCTGCCGTTTTCTACGATGGCGATATTGTCGTCGGTGGCGGTTGGATCGCCTGATTCCGCTCCATCCAGCCGCCAATTCAGGGTCGTTGCTTGTCGTGGAGCGAATCCAGGAACGGCTCGCCGGATTGTTTCAGCTTCTGCTCCAGCCTCGCCGTGCAAGCGCAATCGCCGCAGGCCCAGGGTTCGGTGCTGTTGTGATCGCGGCATTTGCGGCGGTCGTGGGCATCTTGCACTTTCGTCAGGTCGAAGAACTCCTCCCAGTAGGGACGCTCTTCCTGCAATGGAGTGGGGCAGTAACAGACTTCGACCCAGCGCACGGTTTGATCGCCGCAGAGCCGGGCTTCCGACATATTGCGCTGGTATTCGCCTTCGGCAACGGAGCCTTGGCCGAGGGTATCGTTTTCGATCGCTTTTGCCAGGTCGCCTTCGCGACCGGGCTTTACGCGAGCTCTGACTAGATAACGCATTGTGCCAGTTTCACAATTATCGCGCGGAGGGTCAAGAGCGAGCCTCAGAGGCGACGGAGCCTATGCCGCAATTTCAGCAGTCCCTACGGGACCCGTTCGGTCTTTTTTGCTGCTCCCGGCGCTGAAGCGCCGGGCTATTGTCGGACGCCCCTACGGGGCTGACTGATCCGGCAATCGAGCTGCGCTCGAGGGACAGCCGAGGGCGGCTGTCCCCACATGAATATCCTCCGATATTACTGCAGCCCCGCCTGGGCTAGCATTTCCAGGAATTGTTTGCGGGTGCGCATGTCGATGGACTGCGCTACTAGCTTGCCGCTGCGGTCATAAACAAAACTCTTAGGAATACCTTCGATCTGGAACAATTGATTGATCTTATCGCCGGGATCGAGCACGACGGGATAGGTGATGTTGTGCTCGGCGAGAAACGGACTGACCTTCGCCGCCTCTTCATCGGAGATGGCGAGCACAACCAAGCCCGGATCTTTATCTTTGAATTGTTGATAGAGCGCTTCGAGGTCGGGCATTTCTTTGCGGCAGGGTGGGCACCAGGTCGCCCAGAAATTTACCAGAACTACCTTGCCGCGGAGATCTTTCAACGTCCAGGACTTGCCGTGAAGATCGGTGAGCGTGAAGTCGGCTAGCTGGCGGGTGGCATCGTCGGCCGCGAGCTTCGCCATGGCGGCAGTGAATTGGGGATCCTCCAGCGACGCCTGCACATGTTCGTAGCGCACCAGTGATGCTAGTTCAACATAGTTGAAGTCGGGTTCGCCATTCTTGCCAGGTTGCGGTTGCTCGCGCAAAGCGGCGGCCAGAGTGTTGGCCACTTCCTGAAGCGTGTCATGGCCAAAGTCGCCTTCGGTCGAAAGACCGGCCAAGGCTCCGGCCAGTCGGAGCTTGTTTGAAGTGACTGGAAGCTGCCGAATTTGAAGCGCCAGGTCTTTGGTGGTGCGGGCGCGAACGTCGTCGGGAAGTTTACGCAGACCGCGCAGTTGTTCGACGAGCGGCTTCTCCTGCTCGCTGTAGGTGACAGGATGGTCGTCGGCTGCAGAAAAGCGAGATGTCGATATGCCTATGAGGAAGAGGGTCGCAACAACGAGGAAGGAAGGAAAGCGAAGCGATTTACGAAACATGAAAACAGGTTACATCAGGCAGGAAAGCAACACCAGGAAGCCGGGCCGCGATTTTTCAAATTACGGGTCAAAGCCGCAGCCACTTCTTCTTTAATTCCTCGTCACTGGGAATGCTGCCATCGGCGCGTCTTGCTGCCAAGTTCGACAGATTCGCAAAAAGCGCGTTCATGCCGTTGGCCAATTTGCAGAACATGACAGCGTCATCCTCAGGGCTGAGATACACCTTATCGATGCTGTTATGCGCGCCGTAACCTTCCTGAATGATCTTGAAAACGGCGATCTCTCCGTCGGTTAGAGGTCTTCTGCCATTCATATAGGCACGTCCGCTTCGGATTTGGCTAGAGATTTCCTGGTCGACCATCAAGAAATCAACAAAAGGTAATTCCTGATAACTAAAGCCGGCGAGACGCCGGCCCTACCTTCAGATGAACATCTCGTCCTGGGGCACAGCGCGGCGCGAATGGCCGTTGCCGCCACTTTTTCGGCCGCGGTTTTGCAGCAGGAATTCCACTCCAGCGGTCATGCCTTGAATGATGCCCGAAACCTGACGCACCGGCGAAACTACGGTTTTGGTGACCACATCGGAGGTATGCTCCACGCGATTCATGGTGCGAGTAAGCATTTCATCGGCACGGATCACTTGCAGCCGGGCGCGATCGGTGGCATCCGTTACCGTGGCATCAATGCGGCGCACCTGGTCGCGGGCGACCTTGGTAACATCCACAACGTTGTCAGTAGCCTGCAATATCTTCGGCCGGAGTTCCGCAATGTTGTCGGCGATCTTGGAAACCTTGGGCTGAATCTCGATTACGTGATCAGCGATGGTGGAGACCTTGGGACCAAGCTCGGCAAGCAGCTTATTCGCGGTATCGATCGCGGGGAAAGCCTTGGTCTTTACGTCGTCGGCGATGGTCTCCATCCGGGCTGCGGTTTTTCGCACTGCGAGAAAGAGCGCTAGCAGAACGCCCGCTTGCAGCAGCACCGCCAGTCCAGTGATTGCGATGAATACCGTATTGAGGTTTTCCATAGCGCTCTGAGCCTCGGATTCTCCGCGACGCGGAATCTCGGTGAATTACAAATTCTTGGGTGCCGCAGCCGTCTCCGTCGTTGCCTCCTGATACGCCTGTTTCCCGGCTTCGTAGGCTGCGCGGAACTGATCTTTCTGCTGGTTTACGGCTTCGCGGCCGCGATCGACCCACTGGGACGCTTGACTCTTGGCGTCACGCGCGCGGTTGCGAACGTATTCGCGTCCCTCTTCCGCACGGGCGCGCAGTTCTTCGCGCATTTCAGCGCCCGCCCGCGGGGCATAGAGGACGCCCACGACTGCACCCACGCCTAATCCTGCCAAAAACCATATGAAGCTGTTGCCATCGCGATCTGACATAAGAAAATCCTCCCGGCAAGGTGCCGATAGTCGGATGGTAGCACCCGATTCAGTGAAATACAATTACAGCAAAATGTGTAAGCGAACGGCCGCGACACTGCAATTCGATGGGTAAGCCAGTCTACTTTTGCAGCGGTGGCGCCGGTTTTGGAGCGGGATTCGCCGGCTGAGTCTTTACTGGACCCGATTTCACTCCCTGTAATACAGAAGTGGGGCCGCCTTGCTTGATGGCGTGAATGGAAAGGGTGATCGAGGTAAGCATGAAGATCACTGCTGAAACCGTGGTCGCGCGGGTAAGCGTGGTGGCCGCGCCGCGCGGGCCAAAGGCCGCTTGGCTGCCTTGTCCTCCAAAGGCGGCGGAGATGTCGCCGGCCTTCCCGCTTTGCAGCAGAACAACGACAATCAGAAACAGGCATACGATCACGTGGACGATGGTGACAAGGACGATCAGCATGGGATTAAAGGTTTCCTAAATTGTTCAGAATGAGTGCTTGGTGCGGAAGGGGGGATTTGAACCCCCACGCCTTTCGGCGCCACCCCCTCAAGATGGTGTGTCTGCCAGTTCCACCACTTCCGCACGGATGTGAAACGAAACCATCGGGGCCTTCTGATTATAGCAGAAGGCATTGCTGGGCCAGGACGACTGTTCTAAGGGCGTTTGGCCTGCAGATGGCCACTAGCGGGTCACATACTTCCAAACGATCACGACGAGAAAAATGACAATTCCCGTCAGGTATGCCCAACCTCGTCCCTTTTGGAGTTCTTTATAGTCGATCATGAAGTACCTCGCTGAGCCGGAACCACTATGACACAGGGTTTCAAAATCGAGGCAGCAAACTTCAGACGACGAGCACTACAGGCGGGTGTGCAGGGAGTGGTAGTGACAACGCTGGGCCAAGCGTCAGGCGCTCTTGTTGTAACGGCTCGCACCGGACGCGTTGGTAGTGCCGGAGGGGATAGGCATGAGAAGAACTCCTTGATGCCGGTCCGGGACGAGTGTGGAAACTTCGGCACACCTCTCACAAAGCCAATAGCGCTCCACGTGGCGTGGGCCGTGCCTGGCCGAATGATCCTCCGCCCCGGAAGCGAGGAAACTCTGTGTCTCCACCAGAAATAGCTTACCTTGTCCCAGTCGAAGGAATGGTTTTCCACATTGCGGGTTAGCACAGTGACTGAGCATGGCTCTCACCCTAGCAGTTGAACCGGACGACGTTAGCAGGTGAGATGCCACAAACCGTGTCAGGGCTGCGGGGAATTTCCTAAGAATCGCTGAAGATTTCCCTAACCTGATTTCTGCTCTGTGCCGACCCATCGGCACCGTGCCGAATTCTCGTCTTTGTGGAGTTGCGATTGGCTTGCGACTTTCCGTGCTGCGGTCGACTAGTGGATCGTGGCTCCGATCGCGGCGACCACCAGTCCGGCCACACCCATGACGATGCCGATATGCCAGAAGATGCGGCGACCGGAAAGCAGCGTGATCGAGGTAATCACCAATCCAATTTCGAGGAAGACTTCCGCCAGATCATAGCGGTCGGCGCGCTTCCGCTCCATGGATACTTCATCTTCCAGCTTTTTGGCCTCGGTCTGAATTTCTTCTTTGTCTTTCTTATAGCGCTCGGCTTCCTGCGCATATTTGTCGCGAACGTCGGCTGCGGCGCTGTTGGAAGCCACGAATAATTCGTCTTCGTGCTGGCGAATATTTTTGGCCTGGTAGTAGGCCCACTGGTCGGAGGACTTGGCCTGGAGCACAACTTCCTCGGTGTGCGCGCGGTGCCCAAGCAATGCCACGACCGCGACCACGACGGCCAGTACAGCCATGGTCAACGACACCGGCGCCAGATTGGGATGCTCACGCCCGTGCTCGGCGTGCTCCTGAAGCTCTTGCAGTTCTTCACTCATGATGTTCTCCTGGGAACAAGAACGATGGGATGTGAATTGTAAGCAGTCGATCATACGGGTTCAGCGTACGCCGAGCAAGCTGACAACTGTGCACTGACTACTCTCTTACTCTCCCATCACCTTCACGATCACTCGCTTGTCGCGCTGGCCGTCGAATTCGGCGTAGAAGATGCGCTGCCAGGTTCCCAGATCAAGCTTGCCGGCGGTGATCGGCACGATCACTTCATGATGAATAAGCAGCGCCTTCAGGTGCGAGTCGCCGTTATCTTCGCCGGTTTCATGATGCTTGTAGTTTTTGCGAAAAGGAGCCAGATGCTCGAGCCACTGATCGATATCCTCAATCAGTCCGCTCTCGTTGTCATTCACATAAACGCCTGCGGTGATGTGCATCGCGGAGATGAGAACCATCCCCTCTTTGACTGTGCTCTTACGGACGATCTCCTCCACCTGCGGCGTCAGGTGAATGTAAGCCCGATGGGTTTTGGTGTGAAACTTCAAATACTCGGTGAAAACTTTCATGGGTAGCTCCTGGCAAATTCTACCCCTTCCGAACTTTGGGGCGGTGACTTCCGTTACCCCCATTTCCACAAGGGATCACGTTAACAATCGTGGTTTTGCGGCATACTCACAGTGGCGAGTGTCGGAGGTTGCTGTGCTGTTCAGGCTGGATTATTTATCTTGCATTCTTACGGTTTTATCGACCATCTTGTTGGGAAAGCGTTGCTGGGAAGGCTGGATTCTGGCCGCGGTTAATAGCGCGATCGTATGCGTCATTGGATTCAGGACGGCGCAGTTCGGTTTCATCCCAGCGAATATTTTTTGTATTGCCCTCTACGCGGTGAATCTTCGCTCCTGGCGCAAACCCGAAACTCATTGAGGCGACGCGGGATGGCGAAGCGCCTCAGCATGGCGCAACTTTCTCTTCTGAAATTGGTTTAATTCATCGAGGAACGAACCATGAAAAAACTGTTAGTGAAGAGGAATTTTTTCGTTGCGATTGTAACCATCGCGCTGGCAATCTCGTGGTCCGCGCAGGGAGCGCCGGCGCAGGATCAAGCGCCACCACCGCCGGATCAAGGGCAGGCTGGGCCACAGCAGGGTCAGGCGCCTGCACCATCGTATTCTCCGGAGCAACTCGACAAGCTGGTGTCGCGAATCGCGTTGTATCCCGATCCGCTGCTGGCGCAGACGCTGGCGGCCGCGACCTATTCCGATCAGATTCCCGATGCGGCCAAGTGGGCCGATGAGCATCACTATTTGCGCGGAGACGATCTCGCCAAGGCGATTACCGCCGATCAACTGCCCTACGATCCCAGCGTGCAAGCTCTGCTTCCATTTCCATCGGTGCTGGACATGATGGCTTCGGATATGGATTGGACGCAACAACTGGGCGATGCGTTTTTGGCGCAGGAGCAGGACGTGATGGATGCGGTGCAGCGGATGCGGCAAAAGGCCAAAGATTACGGCTACCTGCGCAGCAACGCTGACGTCACAGTGAGCGGTGGCCCATATATCTCGATCGATCCCGTCGATCCGGATTTCATGTGGGTACCGGCTTATAATCCGCTGGTTGTTTTTGCCGCGCCGGCGCCTGGATACTTCGTGGGCGGCGCGATCGGTTGGGGCTTCGGCATCGGCATGGGCGTATGGTTTCGTCCGTGGGGATGGGGCTACACGCACTTTAATTGGGGCGGGCATGCCGTGTTCATCAACAACGCTCCATGGGGACGCACCTGGTACAACCGCGCGGTCTACGTTCATCCATGGGGTCCTGGGGTGCGGCGTTGGGCTTCGGCGAATCGCGCCGAGGGACATAGGCTGATCCCGCGCAGCGCTCCAGAGCGGCAGGCAGCGCGCGAAGGACACGCGCGTCCGGAAGAGCGGCATCATCGCTAACAACGCGGCAGTGGGTCAAGAAGGCGGCGCTTTGAACGATTGGTTCAAGGCGCCGCTTTTTCGTTGGAGAAGAAATTCGATGAAACAGTATTCAGTTACGCACGATTGATGTGGTTGCAGAATTCAGGTGCAACGAGCTCCGTTTTCGCGCATAATTCGATGCTCTGCTCATGGATACTTCCCACGACCTCGAAGCGATTCGACGGCTCCTCGCCGACCTTACCGCTCGCGTGTATCGCATCGAACGCAAGCTCGCGATTGAACCTGAAAGCCCTCTGCAGACGCCGGGAGTAGCGCCAGGTCAGCCTGCACAAGCGCAGCCGGTGATCGCGACTACGGAGCTGAAACCGCAGGTGCCGGTTGTGGCGCAACCACCGTACATCCCACCGCATGCGAAAACTCCCCTGGGCACTGAACTCGAACCCGATCTCGAGTCGCGCATTGGCTCGCACTGGCTGAACCGGATCGGCATTGCGGCGCTGCTGATCGGCGTGTCGTACTTTCTGAAGTTCGCCTTCGACAATAACTGGATCGGTCCGGCTGGCCGGGTGACGATCGGCTTGCTCGTGGGAATCGGACTGGTGGTCTGGAGTGAGCGCTTTCGCGCGAAAGGCTACCAGGCGTTTTCATATTCCCTGAAGGCGGTTGGAATTGGCGCGCTCTATCTTTCGTTGTGGGCGGCGTTTCAGGTTTACAGCCTCATTCCCAGCGGCGTGGCGTTCGCCATGATGTTGGCGGTAACGGCCGCCACGGCGGCTATGGCCTGGGCGCAAGATGCGCAACTGCTGGCGGCGTTCGCGCTGGCTGGTGGATTCTCGACTCCCGCGCTGCTCTCTACAGGACAGAACCGCGAAGTGGCGCTCTTCGCTTATGTAGCTTTGCTCGATCTGGCCACGCTGCTGCTGGTTGTGTTTAAGCCCTGGCGGCGGCTTCTGGTGATGAGCTACGCCGGCACGCTGCTGCTTTACATTGGCTGGTATTCCAGCTTTTACAACCGTTCCCAGCTCGGCGTTACGCTCGCCTTTGCCACGTTGTTTTTTGCAGTATTCGCGGTCGCGCCTCTGGTCACTTTGCAGCCGGAGGCAGAGCCCGCTTTCCTGGCGTCAGTTCCGGCGATCCTCGCATTTGTGAATGCGGGCGTTTATTTTTTGCAGGCCTTCGCCATGATTCAGGAAGTCGATAAGAAGTACATGGCGTGGTTCGCGCTCGGCCTGGCGGGCGTTTATATATTTCTCAGCCGGCAGATTCGCAATCGGAAGATTACCGCGGGAACCGCGCAGATCCTGCACTATCTTCATCTCGCCGTCGCTCTCGGATTTATCACTGTCGCCATTCCCATTCGTCTGGATGCACACTGGATCACGATCGGCTGGTTCGTTGAGGCCGGCGTGCTTCTGTGGGTCGCGGACCGGGTCCAGTCCGATGTGCTGAACGCTTTTGCCCTCGCGGCTCTGGCGCTCGGAGTCGTGCGCCTGTTGTTCCTGGATAATTTCTCCAGCACGCAGCTCATCTTCAATCTGCGCATGATGACTTATGCCGTCGCAGTCGCAGTGCTGGGCGCGACGGCTTGGTACGCGTCCAAGCGCACTGACGAGCTCGCGCGCACGGTTGCGGCCGCCGCGGTGATCGCGCTGAACCTGCTCGCCTTGATCGCGCTCAGCCACGAAGTCGCCAATTACTACTCGCGGCAAATGGCTGCCATTCGTCCGATCTATAGGCCGAGATATCGCGTCTATAGCGGCGCGTGGGGCAGCGACTGGCGCCGCATTCAGATCGAACGCGATTTCACGTACTCGGCGCTTGGGATGGCCTATGGCACGATGCTGATGATCGTTGGATTTGTCAGGCGATCGGCATTCGTTCGCTGGCAGGCTCTGCTGCTCATTGCGCTGACTATCGGCAAGGTGTTTATCGTCGACGTTTCTGAGCTTGATCGCGGCTACCGCATCGTCAGCTTCATCGTCCTCGGCGTGTTGCTGCTGGCGATTTCGTTCGTCTACCAGCGGGATTGGCTGCAGTTGTCGCACAAGAAGAAGGAAGGGAGTCGGGCGAGCGCATGAAAATAGGAGTGCTTATTCTATTGCTTGCGGTATTTTCCGAGCCCGCCACACCCGAGCCTGCCATCACCTATTTCAGGATTGTCCGCGACGTGTCCGTTACCCAACCAGGTGCGCAGAACTTTTTTGTCGTCGATGAGGACATATGGGAGCACGCTCGTCCGGATCTCGGTGATCTGCGGATTTATGACGGCGAAACGCCGGTGCAGTATGCCTTATCGGAGCAGCGGGCTGAAACTTCTTCGGAAGAATCCGGGGCCAAACTTCTTAATCTCGGGCGCGTCGCGGGTCACACCGAATTCGATCTCGATGCGCAGGGAATCGCCACCTACGACCGAATTCGTCTTCACCTTGACGCGAAAGATTACGTGATCACCGCAACTGTGGATGGTTCGAACGAACTCGGCAAGCCGCCATTCACCACGCTGACGCCCTCAACCTTGTATGATTTTACTAGCGAGCAACTCGGATCGAATTCAGTATTGAAACTGCCTCCATCGAGCTTTCGCTACTTGCACGTCAAGATTTCGGGCGTAATTCTTCCGCAGCAGATCAAAGGAGCGGCGATCTTTAATCTGCACGAGCAAAAAGCATCGTGGACGAAGGTTGGTTCTTGCGCGCCGCCGCAGCGAAAGCAACGCACGACCGTGATTCGATGCGATATACCGCCTAAGGTTCCGCTGAACCGCATTCTCTTTGAGGTTGAGCCTCGCCAGGTGAATTTTCGCCGCAGCGTGAGCATAGAAACCTCGAAAGGCGAACCGGAAGGCAGCGGCGAAATTACCCGCGTCCGCATGAATCGCGCCGGGACACTGGTGACCAATGAGGAGTTGGGCGTCGACCTGGCGTCCACTTCCGGCCCGGTGACGATTGCAATCGCTAACGAAGACAACCCGCCGCTGGCGATCGTTGGAGTGCAGGCGCTCTCGCTCGAGCGCCGCATCTATTTCGACCCGCAAGGGAAGACGAATCTCAAGCTGTATTACGGCGATGAAAAAATATCTCCGCCCGTTTATGACTACGCTCGTTTTTTTCACCTGGAAGAGTCTGCGGCGCAGGCGCAGCTGGGAGCGGGAGTCCGCAACCCGCAATACGCAACCCGTCCCGACGTGCGCCCGTGGTCGGAACAACACATGGGAGTGCTGTGGGCAGCGATGATAGTGGCGGTGATTGGCCTGGGCTCACTGGCGATTCGAGGAATGAGGTCCGCGCCGAAAACCTAGGATTTGTGGCTACCTCAGCGGCTAAAGCCGGTTGCATCCAGCCACATCTTCGGCGCGGCTGAAGCCGCGTCCCTCCAAAATGTTAACAACTCTACCGCGCAGTTTCTTCGATTTCTGAGATCCAATTCGGGCGCTTCAATACTTCGCGTGGCTTGGGGCCGTCCGCCGCTCCCACAATGCCATCCTGCTCCATCAGATCGATCAGATGAGCAGCGCGGCCATAGCCGATGCGTAACCGCCGTTGCAGCAGGGAAGTGGAAGCCTTGCCGAACTCGACGACCAGCCTGACCGCATCCTGAAAGAGCGGATCGTCTTCGCCGCCGCCATCTGATCCCTCTCCGCCGTCACTCGCGCCACTCGATTCGCGTTCGTCCTTAGGCGCTTCGAGGAATTGCTGCTGATACTCCGCCGCGCCTTGCGCCTTCCAGAATTCGACGACGGCCGCGATTTCTTTTTCCGTGACCAGCGGCGCGTGCAGGCGATGCACACGCGCCGAGCCGGACGGCAAATAAAGCATGTCGCCCTTGCCCAGCAAGGCCTCGGCCCCGTTGGCGTCGAGAATGGTCCGTGAATCCACCTTGGTGGCGACGCGGAAGGAAATGCGTGCCGGAAAATTCGCCTTGATCAATCCCGTAATCACGTCTACGGACGGACGCTGCGTGGCCAGCACCAGATGGATGCCGACGGCGCGCGCCATCTGCGCCAGGCGCGTAATGGACTCCTCAACATTGGAGGAATCGAGCATCATCAGATCGGCCAATTCGTCGATGATGATTACGATGTAGGGAATCGGCTTGTCGTCGGAATCTTCCTCAAACAGGCTCGGCGTTGCGGTATCGAAGAGGCGATTGTATTGATCGATATTGCGGACGCCTTTGGCAGCCAGCAGTTTGAGGCGGCGCTCCATCTCGCGAACGGCGTTGCGCAAGGCATTGGCCGCGAGCTTGGGCTCGGTGATGATCGGTGTATATAAGTGCGGAACGCCTTCGTAGTTGCCCAACTCCAGCCGCTTGGGATCGACGAGTATCAGCCGTACCTGATCGGGCGTGGCCTTGTACAGAATCGACATGATGAAGGCATTGATGGCCACACTCTTGCCAGAGCCGGTCGAGCCAGCGATGAGCAGGTGCGGCATCCCGGCCAGATCGGCCACTACGATGCGTCCGTTAATATCTTTGCCCAGAGCCATGGTCAGCTTCGACTTGTGGCCCATGAATTCCTGCGACTCGATGTTTTCCCGTAGCCAGATGATCTCGCGCTCGCGGTTCGGTACCTGAATGCCCACGGTCGACTTTCCCGCCATGCGCTCGATCAGAATGCTTTCGGCCTTCAGCGCCAGGCAAAGATCGTCGGTGAGGTTGGTGATGCGGGTGTATTTGATTCCAGCGTCCGGCTTGAATTCGAATGTAGTGACCACGGGGCCGGGGTTGATTTGCGTGATCTGCCCGTGTACATCGAATTCCGCATACTTTTCCGTGAGCACCTGCGCCAGAATTTTTAATTCGTCCGCATTCACCGCCTGCTGCTCGTCGGGACGCTGCAGCAAACTGCTCGAGGGCAGCTTGTAGCCGCCAGCGATTTTTGGCATGGTGGTCTTGGCCTTGTGATCGCTGTCGGCGCGCTGCATCACTTCCGGGTCGACTTCGGGCTCGGCCGCAGCTTCGACGATGGGTAAAGATTCGCGCAGAATTCCGCCCGTGGCCGCCGGAACTGCTTCCTCGACCTCAGGCTCCAACATTTTCTCGATGCCAGTACGTGGAGGCTGAGGCGCAACCCGCGCCTGCACCGCGGGCTCAAAAGACGCTTGCCGCGAGGGAATCAACTGCGCTTTCACCACCGGCTTGGCTATCCGGCGCTTCTCTAGTTCTTTCTGCTGCCGCCGCCTGAGGCGATCTTGCTGCCAATCCTCATAGCGGTTCCACAGTGCAGTTACAAATGCGAAGCGAGTCGGCGCCCATAGTTGAATCGAAGAGAACGAGAACGCGGTGGAGAGATAGAGTGCAACCGCGAGCACGCTGGCGCACACGATGTAGGCGCCCGCGACATTCAAATAGTGGATCAGAAAGTCGCCTACAATCCTTCCTACCATACCTTCGACCGGGATTACGTTCATCCAGCGCACATGTCCGGGCAGCAAGGCGAGCAGGGCAGGAACGAAGACGATCAGCCAAATTCCGCCCAGGCTTTTCGCGATCGGCGATTGAATTTTGCGCGAGGCGAACCAGCGCATGCCCAGCATCGCGGGGAAGATTGGCAGCAGGAACGCTCCGATGCCGAAACTTTGCAGCATCAGATCGGAGATTACTGCGCCAACCACGCCGATCCAATTGCGGGCGGCGCGTGCGCCCGTGAGCACGGAGGCGCTATTCAGAGAGGGATCGAGCGGCGAATACGACGCCAGCGCGAGGAAGAGGAGGAGCGCGGAGACGCACAACAGAAAACCGACCAGCTCATTCAGCCGCCGGTTTGCCGTGGGGACAAAAATGCTTTTCAGAAAACGCATGTGGGCCGTTGTTCCCACGGACAAACTTGTCCTGTGGCGCAATCGGCCAGAGCCTCATTATTATGCCAAGAAGAGGCGCGTGGGGCAATGGCCGAGTTAACTGGGGGTGTACAGTTAGTTTCCCGGCGGTACTGGAGCCGCGAGTTTTTCCGCAAGCTCTGGAAGCCCACCGCTACAAACCTCTGCACGACGATTACCCCGCCAATCTGGTCGCGTATACCAGCACCAGCACGCCCACAATGAGGCGGTAGACGGCAAAGGGCACGAAGCCGTGCTTGCGCACGTAGGCCATAAACCACGCTACTGACGCATAGGCAACGATGTAGGAGACGACGAAGCCGATGGCGAGCACGATCCATCCATGGGCATCGATCTGGGAAACTCCGATGGGATTTTCGCCTTTGCCGCGGAGCGATTTGTAAAGCGTGTAGAGCGTGGCTGCGGCCATGGTTGGCATCGACAAGAAGAAAGAGAATTCAAGAGCGGAGGCTCGCGACATGCCGACGATCTGGCCGCCGGCAATGGTTGACATGGAGCGCGAGGTTCCCGGAAAGACTCCCGAGAAGATCTGGCAGAAGCCGATCCAGATGGCCTGTCCCAGGCTCATTGCCTCCATCTTCCAGGTATGGATGCGGCTGTTGGGCGCCGAAGGCCCCGCGGCTTCGGACTTCGCGTTCATGGCATCCACGATCCACATCACGATTCCGCCGATTACGAGCGACCAGCCAATGATGTGAATATTCTCCAGATGCTTGCCGATGACCTTGGTCAGCAGGAACGATGGAATCGCAGTTACCACGAATGCAGCCATGACCAGTCCCAGAGGGTGCGTGAGGGGGGTGCGGTCGCCGTTCTCGCCCCGCGGAAAAGTGGATAGAAACTTGGCAATGCGGTCGCGGAAATAAACCGGCAGGCACAAAATCGCGCCCAGTTGAATGACGATGGAATACATCTTCCAGTAGCCGTTGTCGAGGGTGAGTCCGGGAGCCAGGCCAGAGATGTGCAGGAGCGCCTCGGAAAGGCGCAGGTGCGCGGTCGAACTCACGGGCAGAAACTCGGTGAGGCCCTCGACGATTCCCAAGATCAGGGACAGCAGATAGTCGTTCAATCATCCTCCAAAAAGTAAGGAAACAGTATCTCAGAAAAGCTTTACGACGAGGTTACTGGACTGGATTCGGCGGCTTGGAGAGCGAAACGCCCCGGAACTGCCGCCCGAGACACCAGCGCTATGCTTCGTCAGTCGCCAGCGTTTCCGTAGGTTGGAATGCCCTGCTGAAGGTAGAAAATTAGCGTCTGCGTGCGCAAGGCCCAATCGCTTTGGCCGTATTGGCTGACGACTTTTTGCGCGAGCCCGAGGGCGCGATCCTTCGATTCGGCCGCCTTTTTCTGATTGGGCTCGTTCTTATAAATCTCGATCAGCGCCGAGCGGCGGTAGGCGGCGTCGTAGAGGGCTTCTGGCGCGGCCGGCGACTGGGGATGATCTTTGGCATAATTCTCATAAATGTCGGCTTCTTTTTCGGGACACTTCGATAGACCTTCCCAATCGCCGCATAGTTTGTTATCGATAAGGCGGAACGCAGCTAAGTCAGCCCATTTTGTTCCCGGATATTTTTTGGTGACCAGCCGCATCCACTCCTCTTGCATTTGCCCGCGCGCGTAGTTTTCCCGGGCGTGCGCCGAAGCCCGGGACATGACGTCCGCGCGCTCGATCTGCCAGCGAATGTCGGCGGCGCGATACAGCGCCTCGGCCGCGAGCGGCGAAGTCGGCATCAAGTCATAGACGCGGTAGTAGAGCCGCAAAGCATCCTGCGCGGCATCCCGCCGGCCGCTTCGGGTGCTGGCCTGGTATTCGGCATCGGCTGCCTCACCGAAGATAATGCGGTCGCCATCTTGCGTGGTAGTGCTCACCAGCGCCTTGGCCAGCACCCAGCCGGTGATGGTTTTACCCATTTGTTCCTCTTCGGTAGCGCCTTCGTCGCGGCTAGGCGCGGCGATAATGGCTTCGACCTTCACCCAATCGCGGCTGCTTTCGAGGATGACCAGTTCGTGCCCGCGTCCAGCTTCGCCGAGCCGGGCGGAGTCACTGGCGGGCGAGACGCGAATGGTTTCTTCGTGGACGAGGGTTCCGCGCAGTGCATCGGCCGAGGCAAGCGGAGCCGCAAGCATCGCGGCGCTGACCACTAGGATGGCAAACGAGACAGACGGGGATTTCATGGCGAGTCTCTTGATTATGAATGAATCTCGATGCGCCGTGGTTGCAAGGCGTTCATCATTTTGAAGAGGCGCGGCTTACCGCGCCGGAGTGGTCGCCAAATTATAACTGGCTTTCGCCACCGAGGTACGGCATCATTCGGACGACTCTATGATGACACCATTATCATTATTCGGGCTGTTCGCGGTCACGGCCATGCTGGTATGTTACGCGCTCGAAGGGCGGAGCCACTGGTTCGTTCTGGCTTTCGCGGGATCGTGCGCGCTAGGCTCAGTGTACGGGTTCCTGCAGGGAGCGTGGCCTTTTGGGCTGGTCGAAGCCGTGTGGTCGGGAGTTGCGCTGCGGAGGTGGGTGCTGACTGCGCGCCCATCACGCCCGAAGTAAGAAGACATTTCCAACACCTACTCTTCGCGAAATTCCGCGAGCATTTGCGGATCGATATTTCCTCCGCTGATGATGGCTACGTTGATTTTGGTCTTCGGCAGTTCGGCGGCGTGGAAGATAAAACCGGCGGCTGCGACTGCGCCGCTAGGCTCGGCGATGGTCGCGGGATTCACGCTCAGATATTTCACCGCGCGGCGAATTTCATCTTCACTCACGGTAATGATGTCGTCGACGTAGCGCCGGATGTGCTCGAAGTTGATCGGCCCGATGCTTTGCGTGCGCAGGCCGTCGGCGATGGTACGCGAAACCTCGGCGGCAGGGAAGTGAACGATTTTTCCCGCGCGCAGGCTGGCCTGAGCATCGCCTGCCAGTTCTGGCTCTACGCCGATGACCTTGACTGAAGGCTGGCTTAGCTTGATTGCCGTGGCTACGCCACTGATCATGCCTCCACCGCCAACTGGGGCGAGGACCGTTTCAACATTCGGAAGGTCTTCGAGAATCTCCAATCCAATCGTGCCCTGACCGGCGATGATGTGCTCGTCGTTGTAAGGAGGGACGATGACGTACCCACGCTGCGCCGCCAGTTCTTCTGCCTTCATTTGCCGCTCGCTGCTGCCCGGGCCCACGAAGACGATCTCCGCGCCCAGCGCGGCTGTGGCGTCACGCTTGATGGCGGGAGCGTTATCGGGCATGACGATGATCGCTCTCACGGCCAGGGCGCGAGCGGCGTAAGCTACG
Source organism: uncultured Acidobacteriaceae bacterium (assembly GCA_963818935.1). Lineage (GTDB taxonomy): Bacteria > Acidobacteriota > Terriglobia > Terriglobales > Acidobacteriaceae > Sulfotelmatobacter. Next base: position 19,123 of record CAWFUK010000051.1, on the reverse strand, counting down.
CCCTGCGCGTGATTGCCGCTGGAATAGGTAATCACGCCGCGCTGGCGGTCTTTCTTCGATAAGGAGGCGATCTTGTTGTACGCCCCGCGAAGTTTGAAGGCGCCGATGGGCTGCTGGTTTTCCGGCTTGAGAAAAAGGCGGCGAGGGTCAGCATCGCAAAGTTTGAATTCGATGAGCGGAGTGCGAAGCGCGACGCCCTGCAGGCGCGAACGCGCCTCGCGGATATCGGCGAGTGTCACCATGGTTAGATTATTCTAGCGGTGTCAGCAGAAAGGCGAAACTGATTGCATCACGTCGCGTCGAATCCTAAATCTCCAAAATCACCGGCATAATCAGTGGGCGCTTCTGCGTCTGTTTGGAAATATAACGCTTCAGGTCGGCGCGAATCTTTTCTTTGATCACGCCGTAGTCCGCCTTTTCTTCTTCGCTGGAGTGTACGAGGGTATCTTCGACGATGCGCTTGGCTCCGTCCAGCAGGCCGTCGTCGCCCGGATTGAAGCCCCTAGTCACAATCTCCGGCGCGGTTTCCACGCGGCCTGTCAGTTTGTGGATCGCGATAATGGGTAGCACGATGCCGTCTTCGCTCAAGTGACGCCGGTCTTTGATAATCAAATCTTCCACCACGTCGGTGCGATTACCGGAGTCGATGCAAACCCGGCCCACGTTCACGCGTCCGGCTTTGCGTGCGTTGTGGTCGTCGATTTCGAGGACGTCGCCGCTCTCGATCAGAATCACTTTGCCCACCGAACTATGCATGGCACCCGCCATCTCCGCGTGAAGCTTGAGTTGACGGTATTCCCCGTGGACGGGAATGAAATACTTCGGCTTGACCAGGTTGATGATCAGCTTCAGTTCATCCTGGCTGGCGTGTCCGCTGACGTGAACGGGAGGCGAGGTGCCGTCCTCGTAAATCACGTGCGCCTCGCGGCGGAAGAGGTGATCGATCATCCGATAAATGGTTTTTTCGTTGCCGGGAATGATGCGCGACGAGAGCACAACCGTGTCGCCCTTCTCGATTTTCGCGTGCTTGTGATTGTCGACTGCGGCGCGCGAGAGTGCGGACATCGGCTCGCCCTGCGTGCCGCTGATCATCACGCAAACTTTTTCCGGAGCGAAATTCTTCATCTCGCCGGGATTGATTACCAACCCGTCGGGAATTTCCAGATAGCCGAGATCCTCGGCGATTTCGGCGGAGTTGTTCATGGAGCGGCCGATGAAGGCAACCTTGCGCCCATGCTGGTAAGCCAGTTCCACGGCCAATCGAATGCGATGAATCGATGATGAAAAGCAGGAGATGAAAAGCCGCCTCTGGGTGTGGGCGAAAACTTCGTCAAACTTGCGCCGCACCGCGCGCTCGCTGGGCGTGTAGCCCTTGCGCTCAACGTTGGTGGAATCCTGAAACAGTGCCAGCACGCCCTGCTTGCCGTATTCCGCGAAGGCGTGCAGATCGAAAAGATGATTATCCGTGGGCGTGGGATCGACCTTGAAGTCGCCGGTATGAATGATGACTCCGAGCGGAGTATGAATCGCCAGCGCCACGCAATCGACCAGGCTGTGCGTCACGCGAATGGGATGAATCGTGAAGACGCCGGCCTTGAATCGCTCGCCGGCCTGGATTTCTCGCAGGTCGGCGTCATCGAGCAATCCATGCTCGTCGAGTTTGTCTTCGACATACGCGAGGGTGAATTCGGTGCCCCACACAGGTACGTTGAGTTCGGCGAGAATCCAAGGCAATGCGCCAATATGATCCTCGTGGCCGTGGGTCAGGATGATGCCGCGGATGCGCTGCCGGTTCTCGATAAGGTAAGAAATGTCAGGAACCACGATGTCCACGCCGAGCAACTCAGCTTCAGGGAACATCAGTCCCGCGTCGATCACAATAATATCGTCGCCCCAGCGGATGGCCATGCAGTTCATACCGAACTCGCCCAGGCCCCCGAGGGGGATAATCTGCAGTTTTCCAGTTGGCATTGAGTAAAGATGATGCTAGCACAGAGAAGCAGTAGTTAGTGATTGGTGGCTGGTGGCGAGCGAGCGTGGACCGCCCTTCCTGCTGGCCTTTCGCGGTTGGCTGGTTTAACGTTAAGAAGATGGCGGACGCCAATTCCAAATCGTGGTTGCGTGGCCGGATCGAAAAAACGTTGATCAAAGGCCTGACCCGCGCCTACTCGACGGTGCAAGTCGATCCTGGCAAGTTTTTGGTTCAGCTTCGCTCCGCGTACCGAATGCCGATCAGCGGTTATCACGGAACCTATTCGCTGGAAATCGGCGAGCTTGATGCCGTTGCAGAGGACGTAATTCGGAGCGGGATGAAACTTGCCGCGGCTGAGGGCGCCGGCTTCGGCCTCGGTGGGCTGATTACGATTTTGCCCGATCTTGGCATTCTGTCGGCGATCACCATGCGGACCATTCAGAAGTTGAGCCTGGTGTACGGTTTTCAATTCAACACCGATGGCGAAATCGCCGAGCTCTGGATCGCCGCTGCCAGCGCGGCTGGAGTCGACATCAGCCGCGAATTGCTGGAAAAGGAAGTGGTGAACAAGTTCGTGCCGAAGGTCATTCAGCGCATCGCGGCCCGCGCCAGCACCGAAGTGGTCGAGAAGTGGGCGGGGCGGATGATCCCGCTCGTCAGCTCTGCCCTCGGCGCGGGTTTGAATTATTGGTTCGTGCGCGCGTGGGGCGAGCGCGCCAAAGCTCATTTTCGTGAACGGCATATGCAATTGCGCCAGCGCGCCCATCTAGCCGTGCAGGAGCCGCAACCAGCGCAGGTTCTGCCCGCATCGACACATTAGGTTAACAATCTTGTGGTAGAAAAAATTGTGGCCACGTTCCGCTCCGCTGCCATACTCTTCGACTTAGACGGCGTTCTCGTCGATTCCACCCGTTCGGTCGAGCGGCAGTGGCGCACCTGGGCGCGCTGGCACGGGCTGGATGGCGACGAGATCATGAAGGTCAGCCATGGCGTGCGCGCCATTGAAATCGTGCGTTCGGTCGCTCCGCACCTGGACGCGGAAGCGGAAGTCCGCAAGCTGGAGCGCCTAGAAGCGGGAGACCACAACAGCGTCAGCGTCATGCCTGGCGCAATCGGATTGCTGCGCACAATTCCCCAAGGGCGCTGGTGCGTGGTTACCTCGGGCTCGCGCAGCCTGGCGACGGCGCGGCTGCGGCTGGCTGGAATCCCGCTTCCAGAAGCGATGGTTACAGCGGATGACGTGGTGAATGGAAAGCCGCATCCCGGGCCGTATTTGAAGGGCGCGGGGCTTCTCGGCGCGCAGCCGAGGGAGTGCCTGGTAATCGAAGATGCGCCCGCCGGAATTACTTCCGCGCACGCCGCGCGCATGAAAGTGATCGGGATCGCCAGCACGTATCCGGCCTCAGCGTTGAGTGAAGCTGACTCGGTGGTGGAAACTCTTGGGCAAATCCGTGTGAGTCTCGATGGAGCCCGTATGCTGAACGTCAGCGTAGCGCCGGAAAGTTCCCGCACGGGCGATTCCGAATCAGCGCAGCCAATCCTCTAATTCAATGCCGCGGTCGGTCTTCTCGTCGCGATATTTGACGATCACCGGCGTATACAAAGAGATTCCAGCTTCGGCCGCCGCACTTTTTTTCACCGCGCGTGAGCCGGGCACCACCACGGCTCCCTCGGGAATTTCCAGCGGAGCTTCGGGAGTGGATCGGTAAACTTCACCGCGCACCAGATCGTAAAGCGGAGTCGATCGTGTGAGGATGGTTCCCGCGCCTAGCACGGCGCGCGAGCGCACTAGTGTGCCTTCGTAGATGCCGCAATTGCCGCCGATCAGCACGTCATCTTCAATAATCACGGGTGCGGCGTTCACCGGTTCGAGCACGCCGCCAACCTGCGCCGCAGCGCTGATGTGCACCCGCTTGCCCACTTGCGCGCACGAACCCACCAGCGCATGCGAATCGATCATCGTGCCTTCGTCAACGTACGCGCCCACGTTGATGAACATAGGAGGCATGCAGATCACTGACGGCGCCACATAAGCTCCTAGCCGCACCGACGATCCGCCAGGAACGACGCGCACGCGATCGGCGAGAGAAAACTGCCGGGCAGGGAAGGTGTCTTTATCGACGAAGGTAAGCGCAGCGCAACCCGTCTCCGCCAATTCGCCCAGCCGAAAGCCCAACAGGATGCCGAGTTTCACCCAGGTGTTCACCGTCCAGTGCGATGGATTGGCAGGATCAAGGCCTTTTGCAGCGGCACGAATCTTGCCCTGGGTGAGCGCATCGCGGAATTCCAGAAATGCCGGACGCGCCTCGGGATTACTCTCAACTTCGCCCGAGGCGGCGAGACGCTCGATGGTAGATTTCAGGGATTGCATTGGAAGCTCTGACCTCGGACGCCCGACCTCTGAATTCAGACGCAAAGCATAATTTCAGTTATCTCCTCGGTCGATCTGGCTGAGGTCCAAGGACCGAGGTCCGACGTCCGCTACACGCACTTGCACTCGCTACGAATCAAAATGTTAGTCATGCCGTGCGCCGCGTCGCGTCCAAGGGCGATGGTTGCGAAGGGTCCGTGCCAGCGGGCGTGATTGGCGTCGTGGCCCGCGGGACGGCCTTTGCCCTGATTGCACTGGCCACACGATCCGCGGTGCAGAACAATTTTATGCGGGCCTGCCGCCCAGTTTTCATAAATATAAAATTCTGCCGCTTCGGGTGAAGGCGTGGCCGGTTTCGCGATCAGCCCAGCTTCCATCGCGATCTTTTGCAGCTTCGACCGCGTATCGCGGCGCATGGGCAGCAGAGGTAAGCGGTAGTTCTCTTCGATTTTGCCCATCATCGAAAGAACCGCCTTGACCGGCAGCGGGCTCGATTCAATGAAGTTCGCCTGCATCAGCGCCAGATATTTTCGATGGATGGTGCGCGCGGCCGTCCAATCGTTGGCCAGGGCAGCCCGAGTCATCGCAGCCATCTCATGCGGAATCTCATTCGAAGCCACTGAAACCACACCGACTCCGCCGAGCGCAATCACCGGCAAAGTAACCGCATCGTCGCCAGAAAAAACTAGAAAGTTTTCCGGAACCAAGTTGATGGCTTCGGCGATCTGCGTCATGTTGCCGCTCGCTTCCTTCACGCCGACAATGTTCGGAACTTCTGCCAGTCGAGCCAGTGTGGCGGGTTCCAAGTTCGCTCCAGTGCGGCCGGGCACATTGTAAAGAATGATCGGCTTGTCTCCCACGGCCTCGGCGATCGCCTTGAAATGGCGGTATTGGCCCTCCTGCGTGGGCTTGTTGTAGTAGGGAGACGCGGTGAGAATGCAATCGACTCCCGGCCGCGCGGCAATTTCTTTGGCCTTCTCGACCGCGTCATAGGTGGAATTCGAAGTCGCGCCGGCCATGATGGGCATGCGTCCGGCCACCACTTCGATGGTGGTGTCGATCACGTAGAGCCATTCGTCATGGTTGAGCGTGGGAGTTTCGCCAGTGGTTCCGCAGGGGACAAGAAAATCAATTCCCGACTCGACCTGCCAGGCCACGAGGTTGCGCAGGGCGGCATCATCGATGGAGCCGTCCTGATGAAATGGGGTTACGAGCGCTGTACCACAGCCACGAAGTTGCATGGTAATAAGATAGCGCGAATGCGGTTTGGAGGGAACCCGGGTCGGTGAGACGCGCTTTACCCGCGAAAATTACCCACTCAAGAAGCATCTGGGGAGAAAATGGACGTATATGGGGCCGGAAAGATTCCAAGCTGGAACTCCGATCGTTGTCCATCGAGATGCGCCAAGTGGAAGGTTCGGCGCATTCTTCGAAGACGAAGGTGACGTGGGCTACTTTTACGCCCTCGACCTCACGCGATCCGAGAACAGGATTCTTGACGCCGTCCATATCTACAATGTCAAGAGTGTCATCGACCGAGACCAGCCGTCCAGCCTGTCCATTGTTTGGTCCGACGATGAGTCCAAGTGTGCACTGCTGATTAACGGGTATCCGCACTCCGTTTTCGACTTTGCTGCGAAACGCGGACACTGCCGTACGAACTTTCCTAATTACCCTGATTCACCAGATGGAGGCTGGCTAAGGTCAGATCATAGCTGGTCGGACGATGCTGCCGCGTGGTTGAACCCAAAGCAGCCTTCGTGAGCATCAGTGCCAAGACGGCGGCCTTACAACTCCCGCCAAACATCTTTGAAATCATAGAAGCCATTTTTGCCGGCGAGCCACTCTGCCGCCCGAACTGCGCCGTCGGCAAAACCCTGTCGGGATTTGGCATCGTGGCAAAGATAAATCCTGTCGGCGTTCGACTCGAGAACGAGTTCGTGCATGCCGACGACGTCGCCTTCGCGAAAAGAAGTAATCTCTAGACCTTCGCTCTGACCGCTGGCTTCGCGAATTACGCGCTGAATCGCGATGGCCGTTCCCGAAGGCGCATCTTTCTTGTGAATGTGATGACGCTCGAAGATTTGTCCGGAGTACTCGTGGCGCAGGGCGGCAGCGGCTGTGCGAGCCACATCGAAAAACAGATTTACGCCAATTGAAAAATTTGCGGCGTAGAGGAAACCAGTGCTGTGAGCTTCAACCGACTGCCGGACGCGATCGATTTGCCCGTACCATCCAGTGGTGCCGACCACCATGTTCTTGCCGGCCGCGACGCAGGCGTCGATATTGGCCAAGACGCAGTGCGGCGTGGTGAAATCGATGACCGCGTCGATCGGCCGCAGATTTTCGGCGCTGAGTGCAGCGCATGCGGCGTTTTCGGCCGCGCCCGCAATGCGAACCTCATGTCCGCGATGGTGCGCCACTTCCGCCACCAGCGATCCAGTCTTGCCGCGGCCGAGTATCAGGATGTTCATGGAAAATTGTTTTTCGGGGCTTGGGATCTCGAGCGCTGCAAGCTTAATCGTAGACTTCCGGATCCAACTCCGCAAAGAAGGTGCCGTGCAGGCGCTGAATCACCTCCGGCACTTCGTCTTCCTCGATCACAAAAGTCAAATTAATTTCCGAGGCACCCTGCGAGATCATGCGAATCTTCTTGTCGGCCAACTTGCCGAAGACGAGCGCGGCCACGCCCGGTTTGTCGCGCAAGTTGACACCCACCAGGCACACGATGGCTTTGCGGCCTTCATATTTTACGTCGGCGAGTTTGGCCAGATCGGCGGCCAGAGCCGGAATGGCCTGATTCGAGTCAACGGTCAGCGAAACGCTTACTTCCGAAGTCGAGACCACGTCGACGGCAACTTTGTGCCGGTCGAAAGCTTCGAAGATCGCGCGCAAGAAGCCATGCGCCAGCAACATGCGCGGCGCCGCTACGTCGACGATGGTGATGCGCTTCTTCACCGCAATCGCTTTGAAAACATTCTTGCCCTCAGGGGCGCGAGTAGTAATCTTTGTTCCTTCGCATGACGGATTGCGCGAGTTCAACACGTACACGGGAATATTTTTCTGAATGGCGGGAAGCACGGTCGCCGGATGCAATACCTTGGCACCGAAATAAGCCAACTCCGCGGCTTCGTCGAAGCTGATCACTTTGATGCGATGCGCGTCCGGGCAAATGCGCGGATCGGTGGTCAAGATTCCATCGACGTCGGTCCAGATTTCGATACGCTCCGCGTCCAATCCCGCTCCAACAATCGCAGCGGAATAATCGGAGCCGCCGCGACCAATGGTAGTGGTGATTCCGGCGGGATTGGAGCCAATGAATCCGCCCATCACCGGAACCTGGCCAGCTTCGAGCAACGGTTTGACTTTCGAGAGCAGCCGTTCATTGGTTTCTTCATACTGCGGAACTGCGGCCATATAACTGCTGTCGGTGATCAGAATTTCGCGTGAATCGACGTGCGCACCATTCAGTCCGTGCGCGGTAAAAGCCGCGGCGACAATTTTGCTGGAAAGCATTTCTCCGAAAGCGGCGACGTGGTCCGTAGTGCGCGGCGTGATCTCGCCGACCGCAGAGATGCCGCGCAGCAGCTCGTCGAGGCCTTCGAAATCGGTTCCCAGCTCCGCATGGAAGTCAGAAAACCGAGCCGTGCCCAACAATTCGCTAGCGGTGTTGTAATGCCGCTCCTGAAGCGACCGGCAAAGTTTCAGCGCAGTCTTGCGTTCACCCGCGCCCGCGGCGCGCGCCATGGTGAGCAGAGTGTCGGTGACCTTGGCCATGGCGCTGACTACCACGACCGGCTGTTGCGTCGACCGGTCTTTGACGATGGCGGCCACGCGCTCGATGGCGCGCGCGTCTTCCACGGAGGTGCCGCCGAATTTCATCACGATCATCGGCGTGGCTTCCTTGCGGAGTTTGGCGGTTGAGGCGCTGATTTCATTTTGCGTTGCCCGTGCCGAGATAGCCCTTGGCCTGGAGCAACTCCGCATTCAATACGGCAGCACCGGCGGCTCCGCGGATGGTATTGTGCGAGAGCACAGTGAACTTCCAGTCGAGCACTCCGCAGGGTCGCAAGCGGCCGACGACGGTGGTCATGCCGGCGCCCATGTCAATATCGAAACGCGGTTGCGGACGGTCATTCGCATCCAAATACACAACCGGGAACTCAGGGGCGCTGGGCAGCTTCAACTCCTGAGGTTCGGCACGATAATCTTTCCAAGCGGTGATAATCTCTTGCGGCTTGGCTTTGGTTTTGAGGCGAATGGAAACTGATTCCGTATGGCCATCTTCCACTGCGACGCGGTTGCATTGCGCGCTCATGGCAAATGCGGCCGGAACAATTCCAGCTCCATTGAGTTTTCCGAGCAGCTTGTGCGTTTCCTCCTCCATTTTTTCTTCTTCATTGCGGATGAAGGGAATCACATTGCCCAGAATGTCGAGGGAAGCTACGCCCGGATAACCAGCGCCGCTGACTGCCTGCATGGTCACAGCCATCACGGTTTCGAGGCCGAATTTCCGGTGCAATGGCGCGAGCGCCAGCACCAGACCGCACGGCCATCTTGGCCGTGACCGTTCACGGGCGGGACGCCCGTGCCACTCTCAAATGACACCACGACCCAATACTTCATCGGCAGTGGTCAATTCATGGCGCTATGGTACACTTGAGTTGGACGACGCTACAAGGGGTGAGTGTCGAATACCGCCCCCTCCCGTTACGCAGGCGGATCTGCTGCGTCTAATAGAGTGAGGAGCACGATCGAATCATGACGCACGAGTTGAGCATTCCCATCGCCTTCCTGGCGGGGATCGTTTCGTTTCTATCACCGTGCGTGCTGCCCTTGGTCCCAGGCTATATTTCGATGCTCTCAGGGGCCTCGATCGAAGAGCTGAAGAAAGAGGCCAGCGCAGAGCTTCTGCGCCGGGTGCTGCGCAACTCCCTGGCTTTTGTGGTAGGGTTTACCCTGGTCTTTGTGATTCTGGGCGCCTCGGCAACGTGGGTGGGAAGATTCCTGCTGGCGCAGCGCACGACCTTCAACATCATCGCCGGCATCATCGTGATTGTTTTTGGATTGCACTTGACCGGTTTGGTGAAGATCCCGCTGCTCTATCGTGAGGCGCGGCTGGATACGGGCGCGCCGCGGCGCAGCCTGGGCGGTGCGTTTCTGCTGGGATTTGCGTTTGCCTTCGGGTGGACTCCCTGCATCGGACCGATTCTGGCAGCGATCCTGGCCCTTGCCGCGCAACGACAGACGGTGCTTCAGGGCATGTTTCTGCTGGCAGTTTATTCCGCCGGACTCGCCATTCCGTTCCTGCTCACCAGTCTTGGGCTGAGCAGCTTCCTGAAATTCTATGGAGGATTCCGCAAGCACTTGCAGGCCGTGGAAGTGGCGTCAGGCGTGCTGTTGATTGCGCTGGGCACGCTGATGGCCTTTAACAAGCTGACGATTATTTCCGGGTACTTTTCATTCTTGAACCGGTTTTCGCTCTAGACCGGCTCATGGGTGTGGCGGCGTGAGCTTGAGCCCCGCCCGTAGAGCGCAGCGAAAGGAAGAAGTTTGCACCCGATTTTGATCAGCATCGGTTCGTTCCACCTTCCCACCTACGGCGTCCTGCTGGTGATGGCAATCCTGGGCGGGATTTATACCGCCATGCGTCTGGGCCGCCGCGTGGGCCTGGATTCCGCGCTGATACTGGATTTTTGCACGTGGGTGATCCTGGTCGCGCTGGTCGGCGCGAAAATCCTGATGGTCCTGACGGAGTGGAGTTATTACCGCGCTAATCCCGGCGAGATCTTCAGTTTCTCGACCCTCATGGCGGGCGGCGTCTTTTACGGCGGCTTCCTGGCGGCGCTCTTCTTTACCATCTGGTACGTGCGGGTGCAGAAGCTCTCCTTTTGGAAGCTGGCGGATGTGCTGGCGCCCGGCGTGGCGCTGGGCCAAAGCGTGGGACGGCTGGGATGCTTTAGCGCCGGTTGCGATTACGGCAAACCCACCACCGCGCCGTGGGGAGTGGTATTTACCAGCACCTTTGCGCACGAAGTCGCCGGGGTCCCGCTGGGGGTGCGCTTGCATCCCGCGCAGCTTTACGAATCCCTCGCAACTTTCGTAATCTTCGGTTTGCTGCTGTGGTGGTTCCCCAGGAAAAAGCGGGATGGAGATGTTTTCCTTGCTTACGTGGGCCTGTACGCGGTGGCGCGATTCTTTCTGGAATTCCTGCGCGGCGACGAAGACCGGGGGTTTGTGTTTCATCACCTGCTTTCGACGTCCCAGTTCATCGCGCTGCTGGCGCTGGCGGGGATTGCCACGGTGTTCATCTGGCGCAGCGTTCATCGCGGCGAAGGAACTGAGCGCAGGTCCGGGAAGCGCGAGACGAGCGGCGCGCTCCGCAAGCGGGCGAAGCGGCGCAGCAAGGTCAGGTTCGGCCAGGCACCAGACGGTCGGACGGGGGAGTGGCGGCCGGCAAGGCGCGAGCGGTTGCCGCGGCGCCCGTCCCTAAACGCGCTAAGCGTTAATGTGAAATCATAGTGAGGTGTGGGCTGTGGAAGAACAGACACCAATTGAGAATACGCCCCAGGCATCAAAGGCGCCGGAGAGTTCTCCTCCGGAGAACCCAACGGCCCCAAAATCCAAGTTACTCGCCGGCGCTCTGCTGGCCGTGGTTCTCGTAGTTGGCTTGTACTACGTGAACCGCTATTGGATTGCGCCCGCCGTGAGAGCGCAAACGAAAGGGCGATGAGAACCATCCCCTGGCGCCGGACGTTTTCGCTGACGGACATCACCGGCAAGCCGCTCAAGCTGAGTGACTACCAGGGAAAAGTGGTGGTGCTCGATTTCTGGGCGACGTGGTGCGGGCCCTGCCGGATCGAGATTCCCGGCTTCATTGAGTTGCAAAAGCGTTACGCCGCCCAGGGCTTTACCATGATCGGCATCTCCATGGACGACAGCCCGGAACCCGTGGTGGATTTCTACAAGGAATTGCAGATGAACTATCCTGTCGCCGTCGGCAACGACCGGCTGGGGGAGCTTTATGGCGGCATGCCGGGACTTCCCACCACCTTCGTGATCGGGCGCGACGGCCGCATCTATGCCAAGCACGTTGGCGCCACCGACCCCAGCGTCTTTGAGGCGGAGATCAAGGAATTGCTGGCGGCCAGCCCGGCGGACGAAGCCAAAGACTTTCATCAGGCGGGGCAAGTTTTTGACGAGGACAAAGTCGAATTGGGCAACCCCGCCGCGATCGATTCGGAAGTGCCCGGCATTGATCTGACCAAACTGACCGCCGATCAGAAAGAAGCCTTCAAAAAAATACTGGAAAGCCAGCAATGCACCTGTGGCTGTAAGTTCACCTTGCTCAAATGCCGCCAGGTGGACCGCAAGTGCTCGGTCAGCCGAAAGCTTGCGCAAGATCAATTGGACGCATTTCTCAAGGACAAGAGCCCGGGCGACCGCCACCAAATAGTCGATGCTAGCCGTGACAGCTCAAGATGCTTGACTCGGATCATGAGTCTCAGGAATGCAGGATTCAAACTTCGAAGGAGCGAGATTTACGGCATATGCGGATGCTTCTGTGGGGCTGGGTTTTGACGCTGATGGCAGCGAGCCTGGGATGGGCGCAGAACAACAATTCCGTGGTGGAAGCCCACGCGGTGATGGCCACCGACGCGGCGCACGCCAACTCTCCGGTGAAACTTGCCGTGCTGGCGCAGGTGGCTGCCGGCTATCACATCAACGATCACAAGCCGTCGCTGGATTACTTGATCCCCACCGAACTCAAGGTGGATCCCAGCGATCAGTTCACGGTGAAAAATGTGGTGTATCCGAAGGGGACGCTCAAGAAATTCGCGTTCTCCGATGTCCCGCTCTCCGTGTATGAAGGCACCGTGGTGGTGGGCGCGCTGCTGCAAGCGGGGAAGGACGTGCCAGCAGGAACGTATACGCTGAAGGCGAAGTTCGCGTACCAGGCTTGCAACGATCACGCCTGCCTGCCACCCACCAGTGTGCCGCTGACCGTGACCATAAAAATTGTACCTCGCAACGTGCCGTTGAAACCGGTGGAATCCGATGTCTTCCAACGAATCAAATTCGAATAGCGCTCCGCCACCCGCGGCCCCCGAAGGGAAACCCCGCAGTTCCGCCGGACTGGTGGCGCTGAGTCTGATCTTGCTGGCCGGACTGGTGTGGGCCATGGCTCCAGCCCGCGCGAAATTTCAGCCGGCCCCCCTTCGGCCGGTGCCGGCGGGCTGTCCCCAGACCGTCGCCCGACTTCGTCCCCATCGGACGCGACGGAAGTTCCCGGCGTCGATTTGAGTTCGCTTTCGAAGGCCCAACGAAATCATGTCCTCTTTCGCCTGAACATGGAGCCCTGCCCTTGCGGTTGTAACACCAGCATCGCCGCCTGCCGAATTAGCCATCCCACTTGCCCTCTGTGCAAGGACTTGGTGGAGAAGAATCGTCGCCGAGGAGTCAGGACAGGGAAGCAGGAGCCCGAAGTCAGAAGACAGAAGGCGATAGACAGTATACCGAAATACGGTCGCGCGATTCAACGCTTCGTTTCGAGTTTCGACCGTACTCCGGTCTCGCACTCCTGACCCCTATGAGAATTGGCGTCGTCTCCGACACGCACGGATATTTTGATCCGCATCTCCCGCTACTCTTACACGGTGTCGATGAGATACTACATGCCGGTGACGTAGGATCCGAGGCCGTGCTCGACCAACTCCGTGCCATTGCACCGGTCCAAGCGGTGCGGGGCAATGTCGATGCGACGCAACTGGGGCTCGCGCCCACCGTTACGCGGCGGTTTGGGCAGCGTCGAATTCCACATGCTGCACGAACTGCCCAAGCCGCAGTCGGCGTTGCGCGATTGGGCCCAGGCGGATCCCCTGGAAGGGAAACAGGCTGAGCACTGCCGCCGGTTTCTGGAAAGTCTTCCCGAAGACTGCCGGGTGGTGATTTTTGGCCACAGCCATGAGCCCTGCGCGCTGATTCTGGGCGGCAAGCTCTTCTTCAACCCCGGCAGCGCGGGGAAGAAACGGTTCTCATTACCACGCTGCTGCGGCTTGCTGGAAATTTCAGCGCAAGGTGTGCAGGCGACATTTCTCGGCCTGGAAAGGTATAATGAAGACTTGCCGGAAGGCGTATGGCTGCCGATCGGAGGAGCGAAAGCATGGGGAAACTGCTGAGGTTTTTGAAAGGCGCCACGGAAGTGCTGACGACGGCCGGAGCCGTCCTCGCCGCCGCAATTGTCGTGGTGGAAACCTACCAGACCCTGCGCAAAAAGATGGACGCCGCCAAAGAGAAGTGACAAGTGGCCCGTGACGAGTACAAGCCCGTGCGTTTCGGCTCGTGACTTGTCACTCTTCTCTCATCACTGATTTGCGTCTTGCTAGGGCCCAGGATGAAAAACTCAAAGTCTTACGTCTCGGCGAGGCGGCGACGACTATCTTGGCCGCCCAATTCCCCGCGGAGCGCAAGTGATCCGCGGCGCGGCGCAAGCGGGCCACCACCCGATCCCGCCCCAGAACCAGCATCACTTCAAACAGGCTCGGCGCCACCGCCTGCCCGGTCAGCGCCACGCGCGTGGCATTGATCAGCAATCCTGCCTTTACGCCTTTTTCTTCCGCCAAGCTGCGCAAAGCCCTTTCTGTTCCGGCCAAATCGAATGGCTCGGTTGCCGCCAAGCGTTCGGCGAGCGTCGTCGAGAAGTTCTGATAGCGCCGGCGTCCTTCCAAAACTTCTTCACCGCTTCGGGATCGTAGGCGAAGTCGTCGGTAAAGAACGCGCGGAAGGCGCCGGCAAAGTCCTTGAGTGTCCGCGCCCGCGACTGAAGCAAAAGCACGGTCTGCCTGAACCTCTCTTCCTCCCGAGTCCCGAGTCCCGAGTCCCGAACCCTAATCCCGAGTCCCGTAACTCCGCTCCCGCTTTCGCCAATTCTCGCTCGACCAGCGGCAGCAGCCTTTCGAGTGGCAGGTGGCGCACGTACTCGCTGTTCATCCACGCCAGCTTTTCGAGGTCGAAGACGGCATTCGACTTGGAGACCGCGGCGAGATCGAAATCGCGAATCATCTCCTCGATTGGCACAATTTCCTTTTGGCCCGGAGGCGTCCAGCCGAGCAGCGCCAGGAAATTGACCAAAGCCTCCGGCAGAACTCCCTGCTCGCGATAAGCGCCCACCGAGGTCGCCCCGTGCCGCTTCGACAGCCGTTGTTTATCGGGTCCGAGAATCAGCGGCAAGTGCGCGAAGATCGGCACGGGAGCTTCCAATGCCTGGTACATCAGAATCTGCTTCGGCGTATTGGAAATGTGGTCGGCACCGCGAATGACATGGGTGACGCGCAGGTCAAGATCATCGGCAACCACGCCCAGGTGGTAGGTCGGATGGCCGTCCGAGCGCAATAACACGAAGTCCTCAAGATCACGATGCTCGACTTCAATGTGCCCAAAGACCTGATCCTCAAAGCTGGTCTTACCGGAATCGGGTACGCGAAAGCGAAGCGCCGCGGGGCGGCCCTCCGCGCGTAGCCGGTCCCGGTCCGCCGTAGAGAGCTCACGGCATGTACCGTCATATTTCCAGGCGCGGCGCTCGGCTTCCGCCTTGGCGCGCTTGGCCTGGAGTTCCTCCGACGTGCAAAAACAAGGGTAAGCGTGTCCCGAGCGCTCAAGACTCAAAGCCATCTCGGAATAGCGATCGAGGCGCTGAGATTGGTAGATGGGACCTTCATCCCAATTGAGGCCGAGCCATTCCAGGCTTTCCAGAATGGCCGTGGTGAGTTCGGGCTTGGAACGGTCCACATCCGTATCCTCGATGCGGAGGATCAAAACCCCGCCCACGTGACGGGCAAACAGCCAGTTGTAAAGCGCGGTGCGCGCGCCGCCCACGTGCAGGTACCCCGTGGGTGAGGGGGCAAAGCGAACGCGGATGTTGTTCATAATCAGGGCCGGTATTCCGGTGCAGCTTCTCGATTCCGCCGCACCCCATACGCGAGTAGCTAATTTATTATCCTAAGCGATTACGCCGGCGAAGGCAAAATTGCCTATCATGGGGACATTGGTGCGCGGAGGCACACCCACTAGGCTTTCGCGGGGGCTTTCCGCGGAATCGACGGAGGGGCGGGTAACTCCGAAATGTACTTCCCCAGAATCGAACCCACGGTGGCAAGTTGCGCCAGGTCCGCCTGAGTGAAGTCAGGACCCACGGGCTCGCCGGCCGCGCCTTGCGGCTGATTTGGATCACGCCAACAACCTTCCCCTCCACGATCATGGGTGAACTCATGATTTTCTGGATGGGCACAGCTTTCTCTTCGTCGGAAAGGTCAACGGCTTCAAAAACCGTCGGGTGTTTGTAGTTGGGAAAATTGTTCACGATCTCACCGCGTTTGTCGCGGATGGTCTTGGCGGCCAACGAGTGTGTGGTGGTTAGGGGAATAGCCCCAATCACCGAGAGCTTTGATGGGAAAGAGAAAACTCAGCATCTTGGCGTCGGCGGAAAGACGCAAGATGGCAACCTCGTCCTTCTTGGCCTTGAAACCATTTGAGATTTGAGCCGCCAAGCGGTTCAAATCCGGAGAGTGGGGAGGGTTCCCGCCTTTCGCATCTCGTCCACAAGCTTGGCGACAACGAGAACCAAATCCATTTCCGCCATTACGCTTCGCTCCGTAGAGAGTCCCTGGGAAATAAACAATTATACTGAAGGTAATGACGCCAAGCAACGACGCTGGAATCTTTGCCTGCATTATCTGACCTCTCAATACGTCTGATCCTGTGGGCATCGATTAGGTTTGACAAAACCTTTCGTGCATCCCGATAATTGCTAGCATCCTGACTTATGCGGCTTAGACGATTGGAAATATGCGCGCGCTGATGTGTGTTCTGCTTCTGGCGGCGGGCAGCAGCCGCCCTTGCCGCGGCCTCTGCCGCAAACGCCCGCGACGCCCGACCAGGTGGCAGCGCGGGCGCTGGATCACGCAATCATCATTGATACGCACGACGACACGCCTCAAGCCCTGCTCGAAGAAGGCTACGACCTCTCAAGCCCCGACAGCCCGTATATGGTAAGTATCCCCAAGATGCGTGCCGGGCATATGGGCGCTGAGTTTTTCTCCATCTGGGTGGATGTGGCTTGGCCCAAGCAGGACCTGATCCATCGGGCCCTGGACCTGATTGACGCCACCGATCAGCAAGTCGCGAGGCACTCGGACGCACTGGGCTTGGCCGGCACCGCGGATGACATCGAGCGCCTGCACCGCGAAGGGAAGATTGCCATCCTGATGGGAGTCGAGGGGGGCCACCAAATTGAAGGCGATCTGCGCGTGCTCGACATCTTCTATCGCCTGGGTGTCCGCTACATGACGCTGACCCACACCAAGAACGACGAATTGGGCGATTCCTCGGGCGACAAGCCGGGTTGGAAGGGGCTTTCGCCCCTGGGCCGGCAGGCCGTCGTACGCATGAACCAACTCGGCATGATGGTGGATATCTCGCATGTTTCCGACAATACTTTTTACGACGCCCTGGCGGTTAGCAAGGCGCCGCTCATTGCTTCCCACTCTTCCTGCCGCGCTCTGTGCAGTGCCCCGCGCAACATGACCGACGATATGATTCGCGCCCTCGCCAAAAACGGCGGGGTTATGGACATCAATTTCTATTCCGGGTTCCTCAGCCAGGCCTTTCATGACGGCTACGCGAAAATTGAAAAGCAGGTCGAGGCCGAACTTGCCGCGGCGCGCGCGCGTTACGCGAAGCAAGGCAAACGCCTTTCCTACCTCGAAGAAGTTCGAATCGAACAGCGATTGATCAAGGACTTGCCCGTGCCATCTTACACGGCCATCGCCGACCACATTGACCATGCCGTCAAGGTGGGTGGAATCGATCACGTCGGCCTGGGCTCCGACTTCGACGGCATTGACTCCGCGCCGCGCGGCATGGAAGACGTTTCCAAAATTCCTGCCTTGGTCCGTGAACTCGCCCGTCGCGGTTATAGCGAGGAAGATCTGGAGAAAATCCTGGGCGGCAATGTCCTGCGCGTCATGCGCCAGGTGGAGCAGGTGGCGCGCCAGATGCAGGCTGCCCGCTGAAGAAGCAGGCAGCCCGCTACGAGCATGGGATGTGAACGCAGCGAACCTGCCACTAATCACGGCGAGGAAGAACTCTGGAGGATGTATGAGGAAGCAGACCATTCCAATTTTGATCGTGGCAGCGTTGGTCTGGCTGATCCGGCAGGCCGCCTCCGTCTGGGCAGCTCCCCAAGCGAGCTCCAGCGACGAAGAAAACTACCACTACGCGGGCACCCAACGCGACCGCGCAAGAGCAGCGCATCGCTGCTCAACCCGGCGTCGCTCAAGCTGCAAGCTCCTGCCGTCTTCGATGCCAAGTTCATCACCACCAAAGGGGATTTCGTTGTCGAGGTCACGCGCGCGTGGTCGCCGCGCGGGGCCGATCGCTTCTACAATCTGGTGAAGTATCACTTCTTCGATGGCGCGGCGTTCTTCCGCGTGATCCAGGGGTTTGTGGTGCAATTCGGCATCAGCGCCCGGCCGGATGTTTCCCGGGTCTGGGAAAACGCCAAGATCGCCGATGACCCTGTCACGCAAAGCAACACGCGCGGGATGCTCACCTTCGCGACTGCCGGTCCTAACACTCGCACCACCCAGGTGTTCATCAACCTGGGCGACAACTCGAATCTCGACGGCATGGGATTCTCTCCCTTTGGCAAGGTCACGAGCGGCATGGAGGTGGTCGACAAGCTCTATAGCGAGTACGGCGAGGGCCAGCCCAACGGTAACGGTCCTGACCAGAACCGGATTCAAAAGGAGGGAAAAGCGTACCTCGAAAAGTCTTTTCCCTTGCTCGACACGATCAAGACCGCGGTGATTGTGCCGCCCGCACCGGTCGTGCCGAGCAAACCGGCAGTACCTTCGAAATGAAGGAATTCCACACACAACTTGTAGCGGCGCTCGATGTGGCACGGGCGTCCCGCCCATGGCAAGTCATGGCCAAGATGGCCATGCCACAGTGGAAGAGGAGAATTCATGAGCGATTTAAAACCGGGCCATTATGCAGTGTTTGACACCACCCTCGGTGAAATTACCTGCGAGCTTTTCCCCGACAAGGCGCCGGTGACGGTGCAAAACTTCGTGGGGCTCGCGAACGGAACGAAGGAATTTGTGGATCCCAAACCCGTCAGCGCACCAAGCGGCCTTTTTACAACGGCTTGGTTTTCCACCGGGTGATACCGAAATTCATGATTCAGGGAGGCTGCCCGCTCGGCTCAGGCACCGGGGGGCCCGGTTACAAATTCCAGGACGAGTTTTCCGAGGACCTTTCGTTCGACCGCCCCGGCCGCCTCGCCATGGCCAACGCCGGGCCGGGCACGAACGGCTCGCAGTTTTTCATCACCGTGGCGCCCACGGATTGGCTCGATAACCATCACACCATTTTCGGCCAGGTCGTGAAGGGCCAGGACGTGGTGGATAAAATTGTAAACACCCCGAAAGGCGCGAACGACCGGCCCAAGACGTCCGGTGGTGATGAACTCCGGTGAAGATTGTGGAAGTGAAGTAGGCGTAATCGTAGCGGCCTGTTCTTTAAGTCCGCGGCATTCTTTGCCAATAAGGTTTATTGCCAAGAGGGAACGAACAACAGGCATTCTAAACCAGCGTGCGCCAGCCCGCCCCATTGTCTGACGTCTAGGATTCATCAGGTTTACACAAAGATCATAAGGAGTACGGGTATGCCACGAGATCGAATGGAATGTTAGCATATGCTGAACGAATAGGTTATACATT
>CAWFUK010000050.1:0-36933 GCA_963818935.1 uncultured Acidobacteriaceae bacterium | reverse complement strand
ACGGGATGTTTCACCAATTGAGAGTCTTGCTTCGGTCTGCGGCTCTTGTCGAGACACCGCACATCAAGATGTGACTCTGTTCACTGACGGGACGGCCCCGTTTGTGTAGCATTCTTCTGTCTCGCCTCTCCGAAGAGCCCCGTCCCCGCTCGCTGAGAACGCACCGCCCTCTGAGGCGAAGCCTAATTCTCCTAAACGCACAGTCAAGCAGTCTGCCACGAGCATTGGCTTGTCTTGTGTACGAGTACGCAATTTCACGTCCGGGGAGGATCTTTATGCAGAAACTTAGCTTGACGAAAATCGCAGCTGCAGTTACCCGCAGCGCTCTGATAATGGCCGCGCTCGCCTCGCTGCTGCTTATTGCCGCACACCCAGCGGGGGCCCAAACTGAGACAGTGCTCTACAAGTTTTGCCCGGGCGGGCACATGTGTACCGACGGCTCCACTCCGTGGGGCGGCCTCATCTCTGACCGTGCGGGCAACTTCTATGGGACGACCCGATGGGGGGGGCAGCAGGGAGCCGGAACCGTATTTGAGCTTTCCCCGAACGGCAGCGGAGGCTGGGTAGAGACCGTGCTCCATAGCTTCTGCTCCGAGATTGGTCAGAGTTGTGCGGACGGGGCGCAACCATGGTCTCCCGTGATACTCGACGGCGCGGGAAACCTTTACGGAACAACGGGCATCGGCGGCGACGCCAGCACCTGCCCAATTGACCCCGGCGGGTGTGGCGTCGTGTTCGAACTTAGTCCCGTGGGAGGAAGCTGGACGGAAACCGTCCTGTACAACTTTTGCGCGCAAAGCGGCTGTACGGACGGCTTCAATCCGTTGCTTGCCAATATGATCATGGACGCGGGAGGCAATCTCTACGGCATAGATTCCGCAGGCGTCTTCGAGCTGAGCCCGGCCAGTGCCGGCTGGACGGAGCAAGTGATCTATAGCGAGGGTAACGGCAGATACGGGGGCTTGACCATGGATACTGCCGGCAACATCTTCAGCGTCAATACTACGCAAGTATTCGAGCTGTCACCGAACGGCGCCGGTGGTTGGACTCCGACTGTGATCCACACCTTTCCTGGTGCTCCTGGAGATGGCAGCGACGCACAGGGCGCTCCCGTATTCGACCAGGCCGGAAACCTTTACGGGACGACCTTCTATGGTGGCGCCAAGAACAAGGGAACAGTCTACAAGCTGACTCCCGCCGAGGACGGAGAATGGACGGAGGAGATTCTTTACTCCTTTAAGGGCGGCTCCGATGGCTCACTTCCTCAGCCGATTGTGATCGATGCGGCAGGGAACATTTACGGAACAACGGAGGGCGGCGGAAGCGGAACTGTTTTCGAGCTGGCGGCCCTTGGCAACTCCAACTACGAACATGTGGTTCTCTGGACTTTCAACGGCAAGGACGGAGCGTATCCGGATGAGGGCCTGATTCTGGATAGCGTAGGCAACCTTTACGGCACGACCGCCGTGGGAGGATTGCACAGCGCGGGCGTTGTGTTCGAAGTGAGCGGTGTACGTGCAGCGACGACGACTACGCTCACATCTTCGCCGAATCCGTCCACTTATGGGCAGTCGGTGACCTTTACGGCAGCGGTCACTCCAGCGCCACCCGATGGCGAGACCGTCTCCTTCGAGAAAGGCACGACAGTATTGGGAACGGGGACGTTGGGTGGTGCCTCCGCTAGCTTTTCGACCTCGACTCTGCTGGTCGGTACAACATCGGTCAAGGCAGTGTATGGCGGTGACTTGAACTTCCTCCCCAGCACGTCGAACACGGTAAAGCAGGTGGTAAAGAAAGTCGCAACCACGACCACGCTCTCGTCTTCTCCGAATCCGTCCACTTCAGGACAAACAGTGACTTTTACTGCAGCGGTCACTTCGGGTTCAGGCGCCCCGCCGGATGGTGAAACCGTCACGTTCAAACAAGGCACAACGGTGTTGGGGACGGGAACTTTGAGCGGCGGCTCGGCAAGCTTTATGACTTCGACTCTGGCGGTAGGTACTGATTCCATCAAGGCGGTCTATAGCGGGGACGCCCAGTTCGCTACGAGCACTTCAAGTGTAGTGAAGCAGGTAGTGAACTAGCACCTCAACGCTGGTTTCGTCGTTGATTCTCGCCAGCCTGCACATGCGAACGGCGGACGAACTGGACAGCAAGAAGAGCTGTGACCTTCTCACCCACGAAAACCGGCGTGACAACGGGCACACTGACGGTGAAGGACAGCGCCAACGATAGCCCGCAGACTGTCGAGTCTGGCGGGCACCGGCGACTGAACCAAGTCTTAACTTTCTTGTTTGGGCCCGCAGAAATTGCGGGGCCCTTTTGTCTTGTCACGCCAGCCCTGCTTGGGTATTAACTGACGCTATTAGATGGGATGAGAAGGCCGGTCTCCGACGGGATGCTGTAGGCTCCCAAGTTATCGACGCGCTTGAAGCGCAAGAGATAAAGGAGACCGGCAATGAAGAAGGTTAGCACTGTAGTGGTAAAGCAGCGCAGGAATTTTTCCGAGCAGAAACTGACGATCGGATTGGATCTGGGCGATCGATCGAGCTGGTACTGCGTACTGGATGAAGCGGGCACTGTGCGGCTGGAGCAGAAACTGAGCACGACTCCGAAAGCCATGAAGGAAGCCTTCGCGGGAATGCCGCGCTGCCGGATCGCGCTGGAAACCGGGATGCATTCCCCGTGGGTAAGCCGGGTGCTGAGCGAGTTGGGACATGAAGTGATCGTGGCCCACGCCCGCAGTGTGCGGCTGATCGGGAGAGCAGGAAGAAAGACGATCGCCTGGATGCACGGACTCTGGCGCGATTGGCCCGAATCGATCCTGAGTTGTTGTGTCCGGTGAAGCATCGCAGCGCCAAGGCACAAGCGGATCTGACGGTGATCCGAGCGCGAGCGGGACTGGTGCGAGCGCGAACGGCGCTGGTGAACACGGCACGCGGGTTGGCCAAGAGTTACGGGGAGCGGTTGCGCGGATGCAACGTGCGCAACATGAATCCCGAAAAAGCGGAAGGGCTGAGCCCGGAGTTGCAGACCGCGCTGCAGCCGCTGCTGGCGGCACTCGCGTCGCTCAGTGAGCAGATCGCCGAGTACAACGAAGGGATCGAGCAACTGGCGCAGCGGAGCTATCCGCAGGTGGCGCTGCTCAAACAGATCAAGGGCGTAGGCACACTGATTGCGTTGACGTTTCTGCTGACGCTGGAAGACCCGCATCGTTTTCGCAAGAGCCGCGACGCGGGCTGCTATCTGGGACTGCAGCCAGGAAGAAGGAACTCGGGCCAGAGCGAGCCGCAGATGCACATCAGCAAAGAAGGCGATCCGTATCTGCGCACCCTACTAGTGCAGGGAGCGCAGCATATTCTGGGACCGTTCGGTGTCGATTGCGATCTGCGGCGCTGGGGCCTGAAACTGGCCGAGCGGGGAGGAAAGAGCGGAAAGAAGCGAGCGATTATCGCCACGGCGAGAAAGCTGGCGGTGTTGCTGCATCACCTCTGGGTGAGTGGAGAAGTCTACGAACCACTGCACAACAGCCGCCAGGCAGCATCGCCGGCAGCAGCATAAAGTCAAAATCTTTCTTAGAAGGGAAAAACAAAAGCCCAAAGCCGAGTTCCGGTGACTGCGTTAATGGCCTGGCCCACTTCCATCTTATAGACGGAAGAAAGGTCGACTAATAGGTGGCAGCACCGGCTGAAACGAGAACACCCAACTTGCACCGAGCGAACAAAATCGCTCATTGAAGAGTGCGGATGGAAGGGTGGCGACTCGGCGGGGAGAAAAAACATGTTCAACTAAAAAACAATAGAACCCTCTTGACTCCGACCGGCCTTCTCATGGAAGGCCATAGCGCGTTTTGACCACGGTGAGCGTAACCGCGATGTTTCAACAACCATACCTAGCCCAGTACAAGTTTCATTGGCATCGATGAGGAAACTGTGACGCGAGTCACTGACAATCATGCCCTCCCTCAACGAGGATCACGGCGTGGCACTCGCCTCCCCGAAGAGCACTCCCCGCCACGGGATGGCACACCCTCTCAGACGAGACCTCTCTAAAAACTCCCGGACGTTCGAATCACACAGTCCAACATCAGCTTGTCTTAGGAGGGCAGCGTGACGTACACACAGGTGCTTTTGAACCGAGCTAGCAAGCAGATTGGTCTGGCAGGTATGGCAATGCTTCTGTCGATGAGTATGGCTTCGTCGGCGGTCGCACAGGATTCGACAGCTTCCCACGACACGTGGAGTAGCGGCGCGCCGATGCCGAGCCCGATTATATCTCCCACCGTAGCTGTGCTCGGAGGCCGAATGTATGTGATCGGCGGGTTTATAGACTGGAGCGGCGCGGGCAGCGTCGGCACCCAAATTTACAACCCGGCGTCGAATACATGGGGCAGAGGCGTGTCTCTGCCCATGCCG
Organism: uncultured Acidobacteriaceae bacterium; assembly: GCA_963818935.1. Taxonomy (GTDB): domain Bacteria; phylum Acidobacteriota; class Terriglobia; order Terriglobales; family Acidobacteriaceae; genus Sulfotelmatobacter. The sequence goes on along the minus strand of CAWFUK010000050.1, from coordinate 32,518 downwards.
CTCCATGACTCGACTGCCGCAGTAGTGAACAATGTCTTGTACGTCTTCGGCGGCATGGACGGGTGGTCCACGTACCTCAGTACGGTTTGGGCATATGACCCGCAGACGAAGACGTGGTCCTCAAAATCGCCGATGCCTACGGCGAGGGGGCAGGCGGTGGCGGTAGTGGGCAAGAACAACATCATCTACGTTATCGGCGGCTACCTCGATGCCGTCCACATCGACAACGTCGAAAGCTATAATCCCGCGACCGACACCTGGGCGGAAGAGGCGCCTCTGCTGGCTGGGAAGTCCACCCCCATAGCAGGTTTGATCGGAGGCCGGATTGTGGTCGCGGACGGCTTTACCAACGATGGAGACACCGGTGACAACGAAAGCTACAACCCTTTCACCAATGCGTGGACGAGCCTTGCGCCCGACCGCACGCCCCGGGATGGCGAGTGCGGCGGCCCCATCGGTGGAAAACTGTACATAGCCAGTGGCAACAATAATGGGCCGGTTGTGACCCTGACCGAATCATTCAATGCCCTCAGTAATACTTGGACGAGTCTGGCAGACATTCCGCAGGCCACCTTGGCCCCCGGTTATGCGGTGTATGACGGGAAACTGTACTGCCTCGGCGGGGCGGGCACCTGGGAGGGTGCTCCCCTTAACAACGTGCAGATCTATCAGCCGTAGGAGCGGAGTAGCCACGCCTTCCTGCGGAAGTAAGAAAAATTGCAACCAATACCAAGCCGCCCGAAATCTGGGCGGCTTTCGTTTGCCTCACGCCGACGGTTGCGGGGTTACGTGACGAAACCAGGCCCCCCTACACTCATGATGCCGCTAACTGTCCACCCTGGACTCTTGTCATTCTCGTCTGCTCCAGCGTGGTTCGGAGAATCGGGCAAGAACTTCATCGAATTAGGCAATAGCTCCGCAGGTCGAACGTGTAGTCTTGCGTCATGAAGATCGCTATTGCAACAACTGTTGTCATCATCCTCATCGCCGCATGCGTTTCGTCGCAAGACGTAGGCCGGGAGAGGACTTTGCCTCCCCTCAAACCACAGCCTACCCTCCTGCAGGTGGCCGAGGAACATTTCGCGGCCTTCAACGCTTGTGACTGGAATCGCTTGATGGCGCAGATGTCCGACGATGTCGAGTTCTTTGGGCCGAATGGAGCAGCAATCCAAGGCCGGGTTGCATTGGGCAATGCATTTGCCGACGTCCCCAAGACCCCCGAACAAGGTGGAAGATGCGGCCTGAAACTTACGATTGAGCGCACCTACATCATCGGCAACACCATCAATGTATTGTGGCGCGCGGAGGCTCCGTTCTTGACCGCGCCCTACCGGGGGACGAATGTATTCGAGACACGCGACGGCCTCATCGCCGCGGAAGTAACTACGTTCGATGGGGCAGCGTTGCCCATTAGAAAGTAGCTCGCCACCCTTCGACCGGCTGAAGGAGCAGGCGAACGGCATAGATGAAGATGAAGATGAAATCGACGGAACGAGGATAACCATGACAAAAGTGATCGTTGTAATTGGAGCAGGCTCGATCGGGCAGGCGATCGTGCGGCGGGTCAGTGCGGGCAAGCACGTCTTACTCGCCGATATCCGCCAGGAAAATGCCAACGCCGCTGCCAAAACACTGAGCGACGCCGGTTTCAATGTGACCACGCAGACCGTCGACGTCTCCTCGCGCGCCTCGGTTCGTGCGCTGGTCGAGGCGTCCACAAATCTCGGCGAAGTCTTCGGCGTCATCCATGCTGCCGGTGTTTCGCCGTCGCAAGCTTCCCCGGAGACCATCCTCAAAGTTGATCTCTACGGAACTGCGCTTGTATTAGAGGAGTTCGGCAGCGTCATCGCTCGTGGGGGCGCTGGCGTCGTGATCGCGTCGCAATCCGGCCACCGTCTACCACCGCTCTCGCTCGAACAAAACGCCCTCCTTGCAACCACCCCGGTCGAAGAGTTACTGAGTCTCCCCATGCTCCAGCTAGATCAGATAAAAGACTCGCTTCACGCTTACCAGATTTCCAAGCGCGGGAACTCACTGCGCGTGATGGCCGAGGCCGTCCGCTGGGGTAAGCGCGGGGCGAGGGTCAACACGATCAGCCCCGGGATTATCATCACTCCGCTGGCGAATGATGAACTGAAAGGCCCGCGTGGCCCCGGCTATCGCGGCATGATCGACGTCTCTGCGGCCGGACGCGCTGGCACGCCCGACGAGGTAGGAACGGTTGGCGCACTCCTCATGGGCCCTGACGGCGCTTTCATAACCGGCAGTGACTTCCTGATGGATGGCGGAGTGACAGCCGCCTATTGGTTCGGGGAGCTGTCCCCAAAATGATCAAATACAACGTCGCAGAAGAGTACTCTCCGCATCTATAACTGGCAGGTCTCGCATTCATATCACAGGAGGAACAATGCAAAAACGCAAACTAGGAAAAAGCAATCTGGAAGTCTCAGCTCTCGGCCTGGGCTGCATGGGCCTCAGCTTCGGCTTCGGACCCCCCGTCGAAAAGCAGCAGGGAATCGCCCTCATTCGCGCCGCCGTCGAGCGCGGCGTCACTTTCTTCGACACCGCCGAAATTTATGGGCCCTACATCAACGAGGAATTAGTCGGCGAAGCGCTGGCCCCATTTCGCGATAAGGTCGCCATTGCCACGAAATTCGCCTTCAAAATCGATCCCGCCACCGGCAAACAGGCCGGCCTCGATAGCCGCCCCGAACACATTAAAGAGGTCGCCGAAGCTTCCCTCAAGCGCCTCAGGACCGACGTCATCGATCTTCTCTACCAGCATCGCGTAGATCCCAATGTCCCCATCGAAGATGTTGCCGGAGCCGTGAAGGACCTCATTCAGCAGGGCAAGGTGAAGCACTTCGGCCTCTCCGAAGCCGGCGTCAAAACCATTCGCCGCGCCCACGCCGTCCAACCCGTGACCGCTCTGCAAAGCGAATACTCGCTGTTCTGGAGAGAGCCCGAAGCCGAAACCATCCCTACCCTCGAAGAACTCGGCATCGGCTTCGTTCCATTCAGCCCGCTGGGAAAAGGCTTTCTTACCGGGACCATCAGCGAAGACACAAAGTTCGACAAAACCGATTTCCGCAACATCGTCCCACGCTTCACTCCGGAAAACCGAAAAGCCAATCAGGCCGTCGTCGATTTAGTCGGGTCGATTGCCAAGCAAAAAAAGGCGACCCCGGCGCAGATCGCTCTCGCCTGGCTCCTCGCGCAGAAGCCCTGGATCGTCCCCATTCCCGGCACAACCAAGCTGCATCGCCTCGAAGAAAATCTGGGAGCCGTCAACGTCGAGCTTACCCCCGAAGATCTCCGCCAAATCGACACCGCCGCCTCGAAAATTCAACTGCATGGCGCTCGTTATCCGGAAGAGCTTCAGAAACTGGTCGGCCGCTGATCAAGAAATTTGTTTTTGCACTTCGTCCATAACGCAATCATGAAAGGAAGCTCCATGTACAAAGCAAAAGCTTATGCCGCTGCCGGCGCCACCGCGCCGGTGGCCTCCACCCAGATCTCGCGCCGCGATCCCACCGAAAATGACATTCAAATCGAGATCCTCTATTGCGGCATCTGCCACTCCGACCTGCACTCCGTGCGCAATGAGTGGAGCGAATTCATGGCCACGAACTACCCCATCGTCCCCGGCCACGAAATCGTCGGCCGCGTCACCAAAACCGGCTCCGCTGTGAAAAAGTTCAAAGCGGGCGACCTCGCCGCCGTCGGCTGCATGGTCGATTCCGACGGAACCTGCCCCCAATGCCGCGCCGGCTTCGAGCAGTTCTGCCCCAACATGATCCTCACCTTTAATTCTCCCGACAAGCATCTGGGAGGCGTCACCTACGGCGGCTACTCCGAAAGCATCGTCGTCGATCAGCGTTTCGTGCTGCGCGTTCCGGAAAATTTAAAGCTCGCCGGCACCGCGCCTCTGCTCTGCGCCGGCATCACCACCTACTCGCCCATGCGCCGTTTCAAAGTGGGCAAAGGTAAGAAAGTCGGAGTAGTTGGCCTTGGCGGCCTCGGTCACATGGCCGTCAAATTTGCCCGCGCCCTCGAAGCTCACGTCGTCGTCTTCACCACCACTCCCAACAAAAAAGAAGATGCCCTGCGCCTCGGCGCCCACGAAGTCGTGATTTCCAAAGACGCCAACGAGATGCAGAAGCACATCAACAGCTTCGATTTCATCCTCGACGCGGTTTCGGCCGATCACGACATCAACGCCTATCTCAACCTGCTCGACCGCGAGGGTGATCTGACCATCGTTGGCGCACCGCCGAAAGCGCTCGGCGTCTACGCTTTCAGCCTGATCATGCGCAACCGCAGCTTTTCCGGCTCGAACATCGGCGGCATCCCCGAAACTCAGGAGATGCTCGACTTCTGCGGCCAGCACAACATCACCGCCGACGTCGAAGTCATCCCCATCCAGAAAGTCAACGAAGCCTACGAGCGCCTGCTGAAGTCAGACGTAAAATACCGTTTCTCCATCGACATGGCTTCTCTCAAATCGGAATAAAAGACAACCCGCGCTTATGACAGAGCTGGCGAAGTGGGACAACTTCTACGTTATCGTGGGCTCGGCCGCGGGCGCGCTGATCGGATTGCAGTTTGTCGTGCTGACGCTGATTGCGCAGCGGCCACGCGAGAGTTCAGCCGAAGCCGGTGCGGCCTTTGGCAGCCCCACCGTGGTGCACTTCGGGGCTGCGTTGTTTTTGTCCGCGCTGTTGCACGCACCCTGGCAAAGCGTCCACGATGTTGTTGCTCTCCTGGGCATATTCGGCTTCGTGGGTGTCGTGTACTCAGCCGTCGTGATCCGGCGTATGGCGAAGCAACGCTCTTACCAGCCGGTTTTCGAAGACTGGTTGTTTCATGCGGTGCTGCCTCTGGTCGCGTACGGCAGCCTCGGTGGGTCCGCAATTGCGGCTTCGTCGCACTTTCGCCAAGCCTTATTTGGCGTAGCAGGCGCGGCGCTCTTGCTGTTGTATATCGGTCTGCACAATGCGTGGGATGCCGTTTCCTACCACGTACTGGTCGTTCGTCCAGAGCGTGATAAGGAGCCGCATCAGGACGAAACTAATTAGTCCCGGAGAATCTCCGCGCCCTCGAAGACGCTTCGTCAAAGATCAGCACGGAAGAAAATCGGGAAGGGCACAAGTTCCACTCGTGTTGTAAAAAATCAAAAGACGACTGAGGCTTTAGCCGCTGAGGTTCGCTCGTCAGAAAGGAATCGAGCATGAAAGCTCTACTGCGATGGACCTTGGCAGTGATGGTTGCTGCCACCGGAATCTCTCTCGGCCAGTCTGCCAGAAACAAAGCAGGCGAACCTTCCGCCAAAGAAAAACTAATTGGCGCATGGCGCCTGGTCTCAATGGAAGAACCCACCGCGGACGGAAAATTGCGTCACATCACCGATCGCAAAGGCATGCTGGTCTACACTTCCGACGGACACGTCTCCGTGCAGCTCATGCTTCCGGACTCCGAATCCAACCTGTCGAACGACTACGTTCAAAATGGCTATGAAGCATCTTTCGGCAGTTACGACGTGAATGAAGAGGCGCATACCGTAACCCATCACGTGCAGGGCTCCGTCACCCGGGCGCTGGTGGGCAAAGACCTTCCGCGCGTCTTCCAGTTTTCTGACGGACATCTCATCATCAAATCAACCCGACCGGACGAGCACTGGTCGGTCACATGGGAACATTACTGACCAGAAGGCACAGGCGAAATAGAGGAAATCATGAATAAAAAATCCAACTCGGCCGAAAAACTGATCGGCAACTTTTCTCCCAAGCTGGTCGAACTGACCGACCAGGTGCTCTTCGACGACATCTGGGAGCGCAAGGAACTCTCCAAACGCGATCGCAGTCTCATCACAGTGGCAGCTCTGATTGCGCTGAATCGTCCCGACCAGTTGCGATTTCATCTGAGCCGGGCAGTCGAAAATGGAGTGAAGGAGCAGGAACTGATCGAGGCCATTACACATCTCGCATTTTATGCAGGCTGGCCCAGCGCCGTGACCGCCATCCTAATCGCGAAAGAACTGTTTTCGAAAGATGGAAAGTAGTTTCAAGCAGGAGTGCACATGCCAACTCGAACGAATGATTTGAAAGATCGCCTCTCCCAATCCAACGAAATCGAAATCACCGTGACCGGCAGAAAGTCAGGACGCGCCATCACCGTTCCCGTCTGGTTCGTATCGGAAAATAAAACGCTCTACCTGCTGCCGGTGAAGGGCTCCGATACGCAGTGGTACCAGAACGTGCTGAAGAAGCCGCTGATCAAGATCGAGGCGGGAGGCGCGCAAGCTGAGTTAAAAGTTGTTCCCACCACAGACGCTGCGCAGGTGAAATCCGTGGTCGAGAAATTCCGCGGCAGGTATGGCGCCGGGGACGTGAAGAAGTACTACTCAAAATTCGACGTCGCTGTCATCGCTGATTTGAAGTGATCGCAGCCAAGATTGAATCGGAGGTATTCTGGAACCCGTGAAAACCAATAGCAAAGTCGTAGCCCTGAGGGAGGCGCGCAGTGAAGCGGACTCCAACCTGCCTGACACTTCAAAGCTGGCGCACTTACTTGCCGCCTACGCTCCGCACGACGGCATCTTTGAGCTGCGCGTTCCCGGCGTGACCGCCAGCCGCTATTCGCGAATTAACGGAGAATGCGTGCACGCTCTGCGCTTGCCTTCGTTGTGCATCCTCGCCCAGGGAGCGAAGAGCGTTATCGTTGGGCAAGAAGTCTATGAGTACGACGCTTCGCGCATGATCGTGTTCTCGGTAGCTCTACCAGTGGCCGCGCAGGTCACGCAGGCCAGCCATTCCGAGCCCTACCTCAGTTTCAAGCTGGACCTCGACCCGCGCAAAATTGCCGAGCTGGTGTTGAAAGTCTGGCCTCACGGACTGCCTCCGGTGCAGGAGAGAAGTGCGGTTTACATCACTCCCGCCGAGGCCAGCATCGTCAACGCCGCCACCAGGCTGATGGAATGCCTGGGCCAGCCCGGCGACGCTGAACTCGTCGGCCCGCTGATCGTGGATGAAATTCTGATCCGCCTGCTGCGTAGCCCGATCGGTGCCCGCGTGGCGCAAATGGGATTTGCCGAATCCAGCGTGGATCGAGTCGCAAAAGCTATTTCCTGGCTGCGCGCTAACTTCTCTCAGCCGATGATGGTCGAAGACTTGGCCGGCCTGGTGCACATGAGCGTTTCCTCGTTCCACGAACATTTCAAGTCGGTTACTTCCATGAGCCCGTTGCACTATCAAAAGGTATTGCGCCTGCAAGAGGCGAGGCGCCTGATGTTGTCGGCAATGATGGACGCGGGCACCGCTAGCCAGCACGTCGGCTATCTAAGCGCTTCCCAGTTCAGCCGCGAATACAGCCGCTTTTTTGGCAATGCCCCCATCAAAGACATCGCCAGATTGCGCCAGGATAGCGCGCTTTGGGCCTGACGCTGAAAGCTAGGGTGCAACGATGGCGAGCGTCGGAGATCCTCCGACCTTAAGTTCGCGCGTTTGCCGCATCTTCCCCGTGTCCATCACTAAAATGCTGTGCTTCGAAGGAACCGTGGCGTAGAGTATTTTGCCGTCGGCGCTGATTGCGGCGCTCCAGAAGGGCACTTTCGTTTTGATCGTCCCTATTTTTTTCCAGCTGTCGGTGTCGAACACCTTAAACTCGTGCGCCGTTTCGTTATTGGGTCGTAGATTTGGCGGCCGGCCGTAATCCAGGTAAAAGCGGTGGTCGGAAAGACGGTTGTAGCTGGCGTTGTATCCCAGATAGATCCGCCGGCCGTCGGGTGAGACCGGCCACGCCGCGGGAGGCACGCGATTGGGAAGAGCCGGATGCGCCGAGGTCTCGGCAAATTCGTGAGTCGCCACATTCATGGCAAAGACTCCGCCATCTCCCCGCACAATCGCGATCTCCTCCCCGTCGCGCGATTCAATCGCGTGCGCCGCGCCAATTCGCCGCTCCCAGGGAAGCGTGACGTCGGTGTTTTCGTGCGCGTGCGATTCCTCATCCACAGCAATCAGCCGCACCCGATTGCTTCTCGGACATAAGATGTCAAACTGCTGCGCGGTGGGATAAGAGATGAAGCGTCCCGGACCGCAGTTCCACAAACGCACTCGCTCGCGAAGAAAATGGCGGCTCTGCGTGTCGAATGCTGCCAGCAGGAACATATCCCGGTCCGCCGATTCCGGCGTGTCCAGCACGATTCGCAGCATCAAGCCATCGCCCGAAACCGCCATCGTGGAAAAGGCCGGAAGCGCATTGCCCACTTCCCGGTCCGCAATCATGTCACGGCCCAAAACTTCGCCATTCCCAGTATCGACCACCGCCAGTTCGCTCGAATTTCCCTCCGCGATTGACGCAACATAGAGCCGGCTTCCGTCCGGCGAAAGGGCAAAATCCGGATTGTCGCCAGTCCGAACGCTATTCATTACGTTGCCAGTCTGTGGATCCACCACCAGGATGCGGCCTCCGCCTTTCCCTTTGTCAGGTTGGGCGTCGAGCACATAGAGCCATCCCGACTGGATGCCGAACCAGTTTTCCACTTCAATCTTTGAACCGGCGGAAGAATTGGTCTGGGCGGCTGCGCCCGCCTTGCCATGTGAATCGTCTGCATGAGCGAAACCAGGCGCGAAGCCCAGCGCGAAGCACGTGGAAACGATCAAAAGCGAGGATGACAAGAGAATCGCTCTCATACGTTGCTCCCTGGGAGGGATCGAGAAGCGCGGCCCTAGGGCATTCTCCTGCCGGCTGGAATGTCCGTCAAGATGCAACTTTCTTCAGCGCCACGCGAGCCCTGTCTCCGGACCGTACTGGGTCAGTTTGGGAATTCCGCGCACCCACTCCCGTCGGCGTCATCCTGAACGCAGCCGTTTTTCAGGCGGAGTGAAGAGCCTGCCCTGAGCGAAGCCGAAGGGATCTCCCACTTATCCGGCTCGGCACGTTAGCTAAACTGACCCACGACCCCCCGGACGCCCCTGGAAAGGCCATCGCCACATAGAACCAGTTACAAGAAAGAGCGTATGATTCTTCGTTTGCGGCAGCTAACAGGTGAATCTTATGCGCAGATGCCTTTTTGCCGGGAAATTCGTTGCGATGTTTGTCTGTCTTGCCAGTTTAAGCGTGCCCGCATTCACGCAGGCGGTTCCCGCAGAGAAAGCGAATGAAGCTCGAATCGATGATCTTCTCCGCCAGCTTACGTTAGAAGAGAAGATGGATCTCATTCGCGGCGGCGTCGAAGATCCTTCGGTCTACCAGGGCCAGGCAGGATATTTGCCCGGCGTGCCGCGTCTTCACATTCCTTCGCTGCGCTTTGCCGACGGCCCTCCCGGTTTGCTGACCCGCGTTCCCGCCCAGGCCGAACCCGCCACCATGGCCGTCGCCGCCACCTTCAGCACCAAAGATGCGGAAGAGAATGGCGCTGTCATCGGGCGTGAGGCCCGTTCCCTCGGCATCGATGTCGCTCTCCAACCCTTCATCAATATTGATCGTGACATCACCTTTGGCCGCGGTTACAACACCTTTGGCGAAGATCCCATGCTCACCGGCGCCATGGGCGCTGCCGAAATTCGCGGCATTCAGGCGCAGCACGTCATGGCCCAGGTCAAGCACTACGTCGCCTACGACACCAACTCCTACAACGTCTTTGTCGATCAGCAAACTCTCCACGAAGTATACGTCGCGCCTTTTATCGACGCGGTTCATGCCGGAGTCTCGTCGATCATGTGTTCGTATAACCGGGTGAATGGCCCCTTCGCCTGCGACAACGCTGACACGCTGAAAACCATTCTCAAAGGCGAGCTCGGCTTCAAAGGCTTCGTCACCTCCGATTGGGGCGCCGCGCATAGCGTCCTTTTCATCAATCATGGTTTGGATATGGAGATGCCGGGCACTCCCCCGCCTGACAGCCCATTTAAAGGAATGATCAACAGCTTCTTCCAGACTTCTACCGCTAATAACGCCCCGGCTACCAAACCCAACGAGGCGGTTCTGGCGGGCATGCTCGGCGGCACCATTCCGGAAGAACCGAAAAAACCACCCATCGATCTCGACGCCTTCCCCAAAGATAACGACCACAGCTCCATGCGCGATGCCCTGCGCGATGGAAAAGTTACCGAGGCGACCATCACGCAGGCGGCGCGTCGCGTGCTCTACGAAATGGATCGCTTTGGCTATCTCGACGGCAAGCAGAAGCACAACGTCACGCCACAAGATATCGAGGCGAACGCGGCTGTGATTCGCAAGACAGCGGACGACGCAGCCGTGCTCTTGAAAAATGATCAGAACGTTCTTCCTCTGAAAGCTGCCGACCTGAATTCTCTCGCGTTGATCGGCCCCGGCGCCGGCCAGGTCGATGCCATTGGAACATTCGGCGAGCGCTCCGGCGGACTCACCGAGCGCCAGGTGGGACCACTGGAAGCTTTGAAGAAAGAAGCGCAGGGCAGTAACCCGCACATCACCTTCGCCGTTGATGACGATATGACCGGAGTTCCCCTCGATGCTGCTCTTCTCTCGCATGACGGCAAACCCGGCCTGCTTCGCACCGATGCTTCCGGCCACACTAGCGTGGATCCGCAATTGAACTTCACCCATTCCAACGGAAAGTCGCTGCCCGCCAACGGCGCGCAGACCTGGAGCGGGGTTCTGACCGTTCCCACCGAAGGGGACTACTGGATCTATCTTCAGGTGTTGGGAGCGCGAAGCATCCTCAAGATCGATGGCAAGGAGATCGGCCGCACCGGCGCCGTGAAAGGCACAGTGCATGGCGATATTCAATATGCTTCGCAAGACAATGCCTTCCCCACCACCGATGGACTCGACAACGTGCGGCGCTCCGTGCATCTCACCGCAGGTCCGCACCAGCTTGGGGTCGAGACGAGCGGCGACACTTCGAACCAGCCCGAGCAGATCCGCTTGAATTGGCTCACGCCCGAGCAACGGCAGCGCGATCATGCCGCATCCATCGATGCCGCGAAAAATGCGCATACCGCGATCGTCTTCTTGTGGACGCGGGGCAAGCCGGACTTCGCTCTCCCGGGAAAACAAGATCGACTGGTGGAAGACATTGCCGCCGTTAATCCCAATACGATTGTTGTATTGAATGTGAGCCAACCGGTCGCGTTGCCCTGGCTGGGCAAGGTGAAAGCAGTTCTGCAAATGTGGTGGCCGGGCGACGAAGGTGGTTGGTCCACGGCCGACGTTTTGCTAGGCCATGCCAATCCCGCTGGGCGTCTTCCCTTCACCTGGGCCAAACGGCTGGAGGATTATCCTGCCACTGATCCCGCGCACCCGGAGCGTTCGGCCGCTGGCGTCGACCATAAAACCACGTTCTCCGAAGGCGTCGACATCGGCTATCGCTGGTTTGACAAAGAGAAAATCGAGCCGCTGTTTCCTTTCGGCTACGGACTTTCCTACACAACCTTCGCTTATGCGGATGCCAAAGCTTCCCCAGCGTCCGATGGCGGAGTCGATGTCTCGGTACGCGTCAAGAATACCGGCAGCGTAAAAGGCGACGACGTTCCGCAACTCTATCTCGACGCACCCGCGGACCCTCCCGCCGGAGCGCAGTTTGCGGTGCGCACTCTGGCCGCATTTGACCGCATTACTTTATCCCCGGGCGAGACGAAGGACGTAGTCCTGCACGTTCCTGCGCGTAGCTTCGAATATTGGTCGGTCGCGGATAATAAATGGGTGAGCGTGGCGAAAAAGGAAATGCATATTGGAGGTTCGTCCCGCGACCTTCCCGTGCAGATTGCTGCGCCCTAGGCTAGCTCAGCGCGATGGCCCACGCCGCGCTCAGCCCAGCCTTGACCCTGCCGGAATGTCATGGTACAAGCGCATCATACCCTCCCCCTCGGCAAGCTCAGGGCAGGCTCTCGCAATGTATGCAAGGAACGGAGCGCCTCGCCCGACAGTAGATGGAAAGATCGAAATGAGGCTTTGTTATTCACAAAGTATTTATCCTCGCGTAACCCACGGTTAAGAACATGACATTATTGTCATCTGTCATATTTTCTCGATCGACGAATTTATGAAGCGAGCTCAATTCTTCTTTACTCAACTTTTCATACGCATTGTGTGCGCTAAACTTCGTTCCGCTATCCGCGCCGCGACCGTGCAAGCCGACAAATTGTTCCGCACCGTGGGCGTCATCTTCTGCCTTCTCTCGGCAGCTTCGGCTCAACTTGCCGGCACTGGATTGACCGGTACCATCACCGATTCCACCGGACGCCTGGTGGCGGGCGTACAAGTGGTCGCCGTACAAGACGCCACGGGTCTTCGGCGAGAGACCGTTTCTTCTGGCCAGGGGACCTATGCCATTCCCGAGTTGCCCCCGGGATCCTACACCATAAGTTTTTCGCAGAAGGGTTTTGAAACCCTACGTTTCGAGCACGTGGTGCAAAGCCTGGGGCAAACTCGCACGCTGAACCTAACCCTGAAGATTGCGGGTGCGAAACAACAAGTGGAAGTTCTGGCCCCTCCGCAGTCGCTGGATCAGACTACCGATACCCTGGGCACGGATATTGAACGCATACCGGTTGAGGAACTTCCCCTGGACGGGCGCGATTGGGCCACCTTGACCACCTTAACTCCGGGCGCGGTCGACACCGCCGGTGGCCCCGGCGCCGGTAACCAGCGTTCCATTCGCTATGCCGGCAGAGGTCGCGACGATAACAACTACACCTATGACGGCATCGATGCCACCTATGTCATTAATCAGTCCCAGCTCTATTTCGTGCGCTTGGCGATCCCGCTCGATACCATCAACGAGGCCAGCGTCGACCCCATGCTGGCGACGGCCCAGACCGGCGAGACGGGAGGAGCCCAGTTGATCCTCGCCTCGCCCAGCGGCACGAACCGGTTCCATGGGAACGCCTACGAGTTCTTGCGCAACGACATTTTCGATGCCACCGATCCCATTGACTCCTTAAATCCGACGCACGAGCCACCTTTCCATCTGAACCAGTTCGGGGGGTCTTTTGGCGGACCCATCCAACGGGATAAGACCTTTTTCTTTGCCTCCTACGAGGGCTACCGCCAACGCCTCGGTCAGACTCTTATTGGTTATGTACCCAGCTCTGCCTTTGGCGCGCAAATCTTGGCGCAATCGCCGGCCCTCGCTCCCGTGATCAACGCCTATCCCCAAGGGCAGATCGCTACCAGCGATCCCGATGTTGCCGAATTCGTTGGGCAAGGCCGACAACGCGGCGAGGAAGACTCTGGGATGTTCCGCGTGGATCACCGCTTCTCCGACGCGACCAATCTTTTCGTTCGGACCAACATCGACGAAACCGACTACTTAATCCCCTACTCCCCCAGCTCCGGCCAATATCTCAACGAGCAAGAGGAGCTCATTTCGAAACCGGTCAACAGCGTGATCGCGCTATCCCACGTCTTTTCTCCGAACCTGATCAACGAAGCCAAGTTTGGCTTCAACCGGGGCACGACCGACACCACCTACCTCAATCAGACGGGATCGCTCTACGCGATCTCGGTAGCCGGTCTCACTACTTTGAACAACGGCCGTATCAGCACCGGCGTGGGCAACACATTTGCCGGAATCGACGATCTGACCTGGGTCAAGGGCAGGCACGTAATCAAGGCCGGGGTCGAGATCCGCCGCGTGCAGATGAACCAGGGCAGCGGTTCCTATGGCACGGTCAGTTTTAACTCCCTCAGCAGCTTTGCCGCCAACCAACCCTATAAGGCCAGCATCACGGGAGAATACCCCGTCAATGGCCTGCGCAAGACCGACTTCTTTGGTTATTTCCAGGACGAGTTCAAATTGCGTCCGAACTTCACCATGAATTTGGGCGTGCGCTACAACGTTTTCGGAATCTTTAGTGAAGTCGAGGGCCGCGGCAATCCTTTCGACTTTGCCACCTGCGGCCCTGCCGGCTACTGTGGCGTAGGCGCAAGCTTCGGCCCGGGAAATTATGGCGACGTGGATCCGCGCCTGGCCTTCGCTTGGGCGCCGTCCGTCTTCCGGGGCAAGACTGTCGTGCGCACCGGCTTTGGCATTTATCACGAGGACGGCCAGTTGGACGATCAGAACATCCCCGATAAAAACGAGGTGTTGAGCTATTTGCTCAAGCCCAGCAACTGCCCAGGCCTTACCTATCCTATCGTTGTAAACTCGGCGGGCAATCCCACCTGTGTAAACGGCACAAATTCGCCCAACGCGGAACAGCGGGACCGCAAGGATACCTATGTTGATGAATGGGGCCTTTCGCTGCAGCAGGCGTTGCCCAGCAATTTCCTCGGTACGCTCGCTTATGTGGGGAGCAAAGGCACCCATCTGCTCGGTGAATCCTATGTCAACGTTAATAATCCACTGACCGGGCTACCGCCTTTCCCAGCATTCGCGATCGTGCCTTGGCGCGGCACCGTCTTCAACAGCGACTATGAGGCGCTGTCAGTTTCGCTGAAGCGTTCCTTCGCTCGCGGTTTGCTGCTCTCGGCCAACTACACGTGGTCGCACGAGATCGACGACGATTCCAACGGAAGCGGCGACGGCGATTCCATTACGCCGCAGAATGTTTCCTGCCAGCCCACTGGAGCGCCCCAATGCGGGGAGCGCACCAGCGGCGCCTTCGACGCCCGCCACGTGTTCAACGCCAACGCCGTCTATGAGCTTCCTTTTGGCCCCAGAAAAGCGTTCCTGAATGAGCCCGGAACCTTACGCACCGTGTTCGGCTCGTGGTCTCTCAGTCCGACCTTCACCGCCCGTACCGGCTTTCCCGTCGATCTCACCACGACCGCTACTGGTCCGGATGGAAACACGAACGACCAGCGTCCCAACTTGGTTCCCGGCCAGCCCCTCTATTTGTCTGGCGGGAATTTCAACCCCAACGCTTTCTGCACTCCTGGGACTGCGGACGCGCTTTACCCAGGCGGTGCCTGTCCCCCAGGATTAGGCCTCACAGGATTCGGCGATGTCCCCCGGAATTTCTTGCGCGGGCCCGGCGCCTGGCAAATGGATCTGGCGGTTTCCAAGCACATTCTTTTGACCGAGCGGACCCAACTTCAGTTCCGCGCCGAAGCCTTCAACATTTTCAATCACGCATTGTTTGCCAGCCCGGATGGCCTGGTTTCGGCTTCGGATTTCGGCAGGATCTACCTGCCCCTGAACACAACCCCGGTCGGAATGGGCACGCCGCGTCAACTGCAATTCATGTTGAAGATGCAGTTTTAAGAAGTGCGCCAACCAGGCAGGTGGGCAGCCCAGCGGCTGCCCCAGCTTTGCTTCTTTTGCCACTTATTTTGACGGCTGGTTTACACCGTATTCCGAATTTTGAGTTCCGCCTTCGGTTCCTCATTCACCAGCAAAATGCCGCGCTCCCCGTTCGCGTAATGCCGGTAGCTGCTCCAGTTCCAATCTTGTGGCTGGAGCACCAGCCCTCGCTTCACCGGATTGCGGTGCATGTAGCGCAGCGTCTCCACTCGCTTCTTCTCCGTTAACACGACAAAATCATAGAAGCGGACCTGCCAGACGTGTCCGTTATCCAAAGCCGTGTTCCAGAGTCTGCCCTGCCCCGGATCGCAGGCCTCGCGCATCCTGCGCAACACTCGCCGCGCAAAGCCTTGCTTGATGGCCTGCATTATCTTGGAGGGATCTCCGCGCTCCGGTTCGCCGAGGAGAAGGTGAATGTGCTCCGGCATAATTACGTACCCTGCGACCACGAAACGATATCTCCTCCGCACCTGCTCCAGTACTTCCAGCAGCAAGTCCCGATTCTGCGGGCTCCCGAGCAGAGCCATCCGCCGGTAGCAGCTGGTGGTGATGAAGTGGAGATACACCGAACCGTGATACCGCTGACGTTTGCCGGGCACATGCGAGGTTTAGCACTCCGGCCACAACTTGTATGTGACGAACAAACAATGGGACGGGTTTATGCTGCCCAGCTTTCCCTGTTTCCGCCACGCAGGAAAGCCTTCTTTGCCGGATCAAGCGCCCGCGCTGCTGTCTTTGCAGGACTGCACCCCGCACCGCCTTGGCCCAGGAAAACCGCGGTCACACGATCATCCCCCGACTCACTCCTGAAGTCTTCCCACCTACAGGAAATCCCCGATAGACGGCTCTGGTAACATGGTCGAACTCCTTGCTCCCCCAAGGCAAAAACCACGCATGGGGGAGATTTTTCTGCAGCTTCTCACTCACTCAGACCCGTAAAGACCGCGACCCTCATGCTGGCGTACTCCGCGCGCGAAAGCAGATCTTGTGCGCCTGCTTCGGGGGTTTTGTGGAGTTAGCTCCTGTCGTTGCAAGAAATAAAAAACCAAGCCGCTATGGCGGCAGAGAGGATTTCTCAATGACTCGATTTCATAAGGCCGGACTTTTTGCTGGCGTCGTAGTTCTTGCACTGCTCGCTACTTCTTCGCTGAGCGCCCAGACTTTCTCCGTGCTCGATACCTTCAACGGCACCAACGGCAGCGTATCCGCAGCCGCGCTCGTCCAGGCTACCGACGGCAACTTCTACGGCACTACGGTTTATGGCGGGACTAACGGGCAGGGCTCGGTCTTTCAATTGACTCCCAGCGGAACCATCAACGTCATTTACAGCTTCTGCTCTCTCGCTAGCTGTGCGGACGGCTCCCAGCCCTTTTCTGCCATCATCCAGGGCACGGACGGCAACCTTTATGGCACCACCAATCACGCCGGCGCCAGCGGCTATGGCAATGTTTTCAAGCTCACTCTGAGCGGAACCCTCACGACGCTCCATAGCTTCCATGATTTGGACGGCGCATATCCGCAAGGAGGATTGGTTCAAGGCGCTGACGGGAACCTGTATGGCACGACGCTCAATGGAGGCTCGGCAAATTGGGGAACGGTTTACAAGCTATCGACCGACGGTTCCCACTTCGCGGTCCTGCACAACTTCGTCGATGGCACCGACGGTGGCGAACCTTACTCCCCACCGGTGCAGGCCAGTGATGGCAACTTCTATGGTTCAACCTGGGTGGGCGGCGGCAACGACCGTGGTACCATCTACAAAATTACTCCCAGTGGAACCTTTACCACACTTTATAGCTTTTGCATGGGCGGACCGCCCTGTCCGGACGGAGCCTTTACCCTGGCCCCGGTAACTCAAGGTTCTGATGGCAATCTCTACGGCGTGGCTGACCGGGGCGGCAACGCAGACTGCGACGAGAGCGGTTGCGGCACCATCTTCCAACTGACCTTGGGTGGAACCTTCACCACGCTTTACACCATCTGCGACCCCAGCTTGGGTGGAGGCTGTGTCGACGGCACCAATCCTATCTCCGGACTGACCCAAGCCATCAACGGAACTTTCTACAGCAACACCAGTGACGGTGGCGCGAACTACAGCTCCTGTTACGACGGCTGCGGCGCGATCTTCTCCGTCACTCCTGCCGGCGTCGTGAACACGCTCTATGCGTTCTGTTCGCTCTCCGGATGCGACGACGGAAAGCAACCCGGCAACCAGGCGATCATCCAGGGCACCGATGGAATTTTCTATGGCACCACGGGCCAGGGAGGCGCAGCTAGCCTCGGCATCGTCTACACGCTCGATGCCGGCTCGAGTTCGTTCGTCAAACCTCAGCAAGCCGCCGCCAGAGTCGGCTCGTCTATCGTCATTCTAGGGTCGAACCTGACTGGAGTCTCGGCGGTTCGCTTCAACGGCACCCCGGCCACCTTCACCGTCGGCTCCAGCAACTATCTGATAGCCACGGTACCCACCGCCACCAGCGGCCCCATCGAGGTATCGACTTCGTCAGGCGCCCTCAGAAGCAGCAAATTCTGGATTCTGCCATAGGGCGGGGCTGGCGCAGCCGTACTCTAACACGACGCGGATGCCCCACCCGTGGCAATTTCACGGGTGGGCTGCTGATCGGGTGCCCCATTTCTCGCGCTCTCTTTGCGGCATCGCGGCTAAACAGCAAGGTGAGATCATCACTTTCCCAATTGAAGGTGTCGATGGCGGATCGATATCCATGCTAACCGTGCAGGTGGGTTAGTCCGCTAGTTCTGGCGAGTGGCCCGCGTTTTAACTCCGCTGGCACGACCAGCAAAGTGGGTGCCCCTCGATAAGAGAGAAGGCGGTGTCAAGGACAAAAGTATCCTGGCCGGTGTTTTGGCACCGCTTTTTTTGCCAGAGAGGTTGAGGACCGAGACTCTGGAAATCTCAACGCTGAATCACCCACGAGTGGAGATCCTCTCCCGAAGATCGTTCCGCCAACCATCGATTCGGGGGGCTGGCCCAGCCGAACCCTAGCACGACACGGGCTGCCCCACCCGTGGCTGTTTCACGGGTGGGCTGCTGTGAACTCGCCCTGCCATGTTCATCGGTCGCAGCGAAATGTTCGCGTTCTAGCTTGAAAACGCCAGGCACACACGGAGACGTTCACCGAATTGCTTCGCCCCAGGCAGCGCTCCACGGAAAATATTTCCCCACATTGTGACATCTGCCCTTGTTATCCACAAGCTAATTGAGAGATCATTTGTATAGCCAAGCCGAGTTGGTCGCGACCAGCTCCGCTCGGCTCTAAGTCCTTCGTTTCACGGATTTTGATACCTAACTTCTTTAGAAAACGGATTTTGCAGACAAATGTTTGCTAACTCCAATGTTTTCAAGATCACGCCCAGGGGGGAGGGGGTACCCGAGATCCATAGCTCCGAAGGCATTCGGGAGAAGAAAAGAAATCGGCCTGGAAGAAAAAAAGGCGAGCCGCCAGGCCCGCCCTTAAGTTCTATCAAAAACCGACTTCAGTCTGCCGGAACCAGCTTCTCTTCTTCTTTTTCCTTCACTCCAGCCTGCTTGGGAGCGAGATCGTAGCGATCCGCGTTCATCACCTTATTCCACGCGGCTACGAAGTCTTTCACGAACTTCTCTTTGGAGTCGCTGCATGCGTAGACTTCCGCGAGAGCGCGCAGTTGCGAGTGCGAGCCGAAGATCAGGTCGACGCGAGTTGCGGTCCACTTGAGTTCGCCCGTCTTGCGATCGCTGCCTTCATACACGCCTTCCGCCGTCGTCGAAGGCTTCCACACCGTATTCATGCTGAGCAGGTTGACGAAGAAATCGTTGGTCAGTGTCTCCGGCTTGCTGGTGAAGACTCCATTCTTCGATTGCCGGTAGTTCGCGTTCAGCACGCGCATGCCGCCGACGAGAACCGTCATTTCAGGAGCCGTCAGATTCAGCAACTCCGCCTTATCGAGCAACAACTCTTCTGCCCGCTTGTGCTGCCCGACGCGAAGATAATTGCGGAATCCATCCGCGGTCGGCTCGAGTGGAGCGAACGAGTGCGCATCGGTCTGCTCTTGCGTTGCATCGGTGCGTCCCGGCGAGAAGGGAACCTTCACGTCGAAGCCGGCCTTCTTGGCAGCTTCCTTCACGGCCGCGCAGCCGCCGAGAACGATCAGATCGGCCAGCGAGACTTTCTTGCCTTTGGATTGCGAGTTGAAGTCCTTCTGAATCTCCTCGAGCTTCTTCAGGACCTTGGCTAATTCGGCCGGCTGGTTGACATCCCAATCCTTCTGCGGCGCGAGGCGAATACGAGCGCCGTTGGCGCCGCCGCGCTTGTCGGAGCCGCGGAAGCTGGCCGCCGAAGCCCACGCTGTCGTAACCAGTTGCGAGATCGACAATCCCGAGGCGAGAATCTTGGAGGCAAGCGCACTAATCTCCTTCTCCTCGATCAAGGGATGATTGACTGCCGGAACCGGATCCTGCCAGAGCAGTTGCTCCTTCGGAACCAGCGGTCCAAGATAGCGCGAGATTGGCCCCATATCGCGATGCGTCAGCTTGTACCAGGCTTTGGCGAAGGCGTCAGCGAACTCTTGCGGGTGCTGGTGAAAGCGCCGCGAGATCTTCTCGTAGGCTGGATCAAAGCGCAGCGCCAGATCGGTGGTCAGCATCGATGGCGCATGCTTCTTCTTTGGGTCCTGCGAATCGGGCACCGTTCCCGCGCCTTTGCCATTCTTCGGAGTCCACTGGTTCGCGCCAGCCGGGCTCTTGGTGAGCTCCCACTCGTAGTTGAAGAGGTTATCGAAGAAGTTGTTGCTCCACTTGGTGGGAGTAGTGGTCCAGGTAACTTCGAGGCCGCTGCTGATGGTCTGGTCGCCGAAGCCGCTGCCGTAGCTGTTCTTCCAGCCCAGGCCTTGCTCCTCGATGGCAGCGCCTTCAGGTTCGCGGCCGACATAAATCTTAGGATCGGCAGCGCCGTGAGTTTTGCCGAAGGTGTGGCCGCCGGCAATGAGCGCAACCGTTTCTTCGTCGTTCATCGCCATGCGGGCGAAGGTTTCGCGGATATCTTTTGCGGCAGCGAGTGGGTCGGGATTGCCGTTGGGGCCTTCCGGATTGACGTAGATCAATCCCATCTGCACCGCGCCGAGAGGATTCTCCAGTTCGCGATCGCCTTTATAGCGCTTGTCGCCGAGCCATTCAGTTTCAGGTCCCCAGTAGACGTACTCTTCGGGCTCCCAGACATCGGGACGGCCGCCGGCGAAGCCGAAGGTTTTGAAGCCCATCGACTCCAGCGCAACGTTGCCGGTGAGAATCATCAGATCGGCCCAGGAAATCTTCTTGCCATATTTTTGCTTGATGGGCCAGAGCAAGCGGCGAGCCTTGTCGAGGTTGACGTTGTCGGGCCAGCTGTTGAGCGGGGCGAAGCGTTGCTGGCCGGAGCCCGCGCCGCCGCGGCCGTCGTGGATGCGATAGGTTCCCGCGCTATGCCATGCCATACGAATGAAGAGCCCGCCGTAGTGGCCGAAGTCGGCCGGCCACCAGTCCTGCGAGTCGGTCATCAAGGCGTGCAGGTCCTTGATCACGGCATTGAGATCGAGGGTCTGGAATTCCTTGGCGTAGTCAAACTCCCCGCCCATAGGGTTGGAGAGATCGGAGTGCTGATGAAGCACTTTGAGGTTCAGTTGATTGGGCCACCATTCCGCATTCGACCAGCCTCCGGCCAGGGTTTGCCTGCCGCTCATGACCGGGCATTTGGATTCAGGGGAGCCTTCGGGTTCGGTATTACCGGGGCCGGGCACGCCGGCGAGCATCTGTTTCTCTTCAGACATGATTTCCTCTTTTCGCTTATGAAATTGGGTTAAGCTTTGGCACTGCATTGCCGGCAGATTCCGAAGACTTCCACCAGCGGCTGGGTCAAATCGAAGCCGCGCGGCGCCTGCAGCGACAGCTTTTTATAGTTGATGAAATCACCTTCGACATCCTGCACCGCTTTGCAGCGGGTGCAGACGAGGTGATGATGGGGGTCAAGATTGCCTTCCACCATCAGGGTGGAAGTGTGAGGACTCACTTCGCGCAGGAGTCCGTGCTCCACAAACAGTTTGAGATTGTTATAGACGGTAGCCAGGGAGATGGAGGGAATGCGCTGGCGGACGCCGGCGAAAATCTGCTCCGCGGAATAGTGTCCCGGCGTGGCGACGATCGCCTCGTAGATCACCTGCCTCTGGTGCGTAGCCGCCAAGCCGCACTTCCAAGCCAGTTCGCGAAATTGCGCGTGAGAGGTTTGCACCAGATTAGCCTTGTTGTTGGATGAGAACCATTATAATCCGAGAATCATTGGCGAGGGCAAATAATATTCGGATCGGGAAAATGTACTGTGTGTGCCGGGAATATCTCCTTACACCTGGTGATCTACCCAACGGCCCGAGAGCACGCCGATTACCCAACCTCCTGTGCGCTACGTCACAGCCATCTCTTTTCCTGCGGACTAGGATCGTTGCAGCGATTTGTCCTGCACGAAGATGGAGGTACCTCTATGCGACGCATCCCAGTAGCAAGTCTTGCTCTCACCATTCTCTCTGGTCTGATTCTGTTTGGGTGCGGTTCCACCCCCACGCCGCAGGCGCCCGCAGCTTCCGCGGCGGTGGCGAAAAAGGAACCCATGCTCTTTACCGGCAAGAACTGCCTGTCGCAGACCGCCGGCGCAGCGACGCGTTGGCAACCGGACGCGTTGCCTGTACACATGGAATCTGAAGTCAACGCCGAAAGCACCGGCCAGGATGGAAAATCCACCGTCTGGCGCGCCATGTACGTCTCCCCGGGGCGCGGCACGTGGCGATCCTTTGCCTGCTCCGGCAGCCGTCTAAATGACGAACCTGGGGCCGGCGTCACCAGCAGCCCCGAAAGCCCGATCTCTCCGGAGATGTCGCAAGCCATTTTTCAATCGCTTCTTCTCATGGTCGATTCCGATAAGGCATTTGAAATCGCGCAGAAAAATGGAGGGGAAAAGCTTCTCCAGAAGAACCCGCAACAGCCAGTTATGTATTTGCTGGATTGGGACCACAAGAGCAAGCAGTTGGTCTGGGCAGTGCTCTACGGCACCTCCCAAAACGATTCCAAGGGCATCGGAATCATCGATGCCACCTCGGGAAAATTTTTGCGCGCCCGGTGAAAAAGTGGCTGGCTGTTGGAGCATACTGCACGCCTCGGGATCCGCGTAGGCGACGACCCGGCAGTTGAAGGTTCGCCCCTGCCGGGGGCATCTTGCCAGGCAAAATCCCTAGGCGCACTCCTGCGAAGACTTTATTTCTGCCATTTGTTGAATGACCACCGCCGGCTTGACGGCCGCCGCTTGTTCTCCCCGCCGGATCAGCACAATCGCTCCCAGTATCGCTACCGAGGCCACTACCACTCGCAGCGACAAACCTTCGTGCGCGAGCAGCCAACCTAAAATTACGGCGACCACCGGATTCGCATACGTGTGCGTCGCGACCAAAGTCGGAGGTACGCGCTGCAACAGCCAGACATACGAGGTGAAGGCGACGACCGACCCGAACACGATCAGATATCCCAAGCCAAACAGAGACCGCATCGAGATGCTCGCCCAGTGCGTTTGATGGAATTCGCCGGAAACTCCGGCGGCTACTAACAACATCGCTGCGCCGCAGATTGTTGGCAACGCGGTTCGCCCCAGCGCGTCGTCCGGCAACTTAAGCCGCGGCGAAACTACTACCCCCATCGCCCATGAGAACGAACCTAACAGGATGGCGAGCAGACCCCACAAGCTCGAACCCTTCATCGTGAGCTCGAATCCGGTCAGCATGGCCACGCCGACCACGCCCAAACCCAAGCCCATCGCGTTCATCCGATTGATCTTTTGCCGGCCCATCATCCATCCCAGCACCAGGATGAACATCGGTTCGGTCGCAACTAGCAGAGCAGCCAAGCCAGAATCGACATATTTTTCTGCCCAGTGCAGAGATCCGTGCCCGATCAAAAAGAAGAGAGCTCCCAGCGCCATCCCCGCGACCCACTGCTGGCGCGTCGGCCGAAAGCCGCGCCACCAGGCCCAAACCAGCATGATTACTCCCGCCACAGAGTGCCGGATCCCGGCCGCCACCAGTGGAGGAATCGTTTCCACGGCATACCGGATCGCTAGATAAGTCGATCCCCAGATGACGTAAATCGCCACGAAGGCCAGAGCCAGCTTGATGCCGTAGCTTCTAGCCTGTGCGGATCCTGTGCTTGGAATAGTCAAGGGTCTGCCTCTCATCGTAGTCGTCGTCTTTCCTGCGTCGTGAATCACGGGCAGAATCCGATTAGGTTGAGCGCGTTTCATGGTTAAGCCCCTCATGATTGCGTAACCGTTAAAAGCTTATTAACAGGTTAATGAGAAGGTTATCGATATCCAGTATAACTTGTCAATTACTTTTTACTGGTTATAAGATAAAAGGGCAGACCGTACAGCAATATCTGTATGAAGGAACTGAATCTCGAGACGCAACTGCCATCCGTGTTTGAAATGATTGCGGGAAGCGTGTCCTTGGACTTCGTCAACACGCTCGATGATCGTCCGACGGAGAAGCCAAAGGAATTGCTGAAGACGTATTACGACTTGGTGAAGTTCGGACAAGAGGCTGGCATCCTGACCATTGCACAGCTCGATTATTTATTTGAGAACGTGCACCTCAGGTTGGAAGAGGCCGAACAAGCTCTGCGGCGCGCCCGCGAGCTCCGCGAAGCGTTACACGACATATTTTGGGCCTTAATAAAGAAGAATGCTGCACCCCGGTTGGCCATCAATACTCTCAATCACAACCTTCACGACGCAGCTTTGCACTCGCGCCTGGCTTCGCAGGGCGGACGCTTCGAGTGGCGTTTCGACGACCTCACCTCTTCTTTTGAAGGTGTTCTGTGGCCGATCGCTCGCGCGGCAGCAGACCTGCTGGCCTCAACCGATGCGGAACTGGTGCGCGCTTGTTCCGCGCCGACTTGCCAATGGTTGTTTCTCGACACCAGTAAGAATCATCATCGCCGCTGGTGCAGCATGAAACTCTGCGGCAATCGCAGCAAGGTGCGGAAGTTCTATGAGAGGAAGCGGGAGGGCGCGGAAAACCGCTGATTGCTGATTGTTAATTCAAAGAGCTGGCCTTACCACGGGAATTCGGATCAGGCCTGGAATTCCGACGCTTCGGGGAAGCGCAGGTTGCATTTGGAGAGAGCTAACGTCAGCAGTTCTTCGATCTTGGTTTCTTCGCAGTTGCGCGACATGGCGATCTCGCTGACCAGCAGGTAGCGGGCCCGCTCCAACATCTTTTTTTCGCGGAACGAAAGCGGTTTGGCTTGGTGCAGGGCGATCAGGCTCTTCAGCACTCCGGCAACTTCGTAGAGTGAACCGGTCCGCATGCGGTCGGAGTTTTCCTTGAATCTGTCTTTCCAGTCGGAGGGGCTGAGGTCGTCGGCAACGGCGAGGAAATCCAAAATCTTTTGCACTTCGCCATTCCGCACCACGCGCCGAATGCCCACGCTGCCGACGTTATTGCACGGCACCATCACCTTGAGGCTGCTGGCCTTAATGTTAAGAAGATAGAACTTTTCCACCGTCGCGCCGATCGAGCGGCTGCTGATTTGTTCAATCACGCCTACCCCATGGTTAGGGTAGACGACCTTGTCGCCGATGTGAAAATTCAGATCCGCACCACTCATAAAGGCACCCAGGCAGGAACACAAGGCCGAACGAGGAGAAGAACCACTGTACGTATGGTATCCCGAAATGGGCCTAAAAAGCAAGAATAGGCGCGACTCCAGGCTTGGGGCAGGCCTGCAAGTTACGGCAAATCAATCATTTGATTGTCCCCCGCTTCATCTAGTCGCTGCGGCGACAATGACTGCTGATTTACAATCTCTGCGTGAGCCTCGACCCGAAGCCTCGACCCGATGGGAGAATCCTCGGGCTGGACGTAGGCTCCAGGCGAATTGGGATTGCCGTTTCCGATCCGCTGGGCATCACAGCCCAAGGCCTCGAAACACTGCAGCGCCGCAACAAACGGTATGACCTGGCAGCGCTGGAACAGATCATTCGAGATTACGATGTGCGCGAGATCGTGGTCGGACTGCCGCTGCGCATGAGCGGTGCCGAAGGCACTCAGTCGGACAAAATGCAGGTGTTCGCTGAAGACCTGCGTAAGCGCTTTCGCCTGCCGGTGCATCTGTGGGACGAGCGATTGACCTCGGCGGAAGTAAACCGGTTGCTACGCGAGACGGAGTTGTCGATCGAGAAGCGAGCCAAGGCGGTCGATCGTATGGCGGCGGTGTTGATCTTGCAGGGATGGATGGAAGGGCGACGGGTTTAAACGTCGGACTTCGGACCTCGGACTTCGGACCTCGGACTTCGGGCGTCGGACCTCGGACTTCAGACTTCCGACCTTAGGTTACAAACTTGGCGATGCGATCTGGCTTTCTGATGGATTGGATCAGGGCATTCAGCATCTGACCAAGCAGACCCGAATCCCGGGTTAGAATCTCGGACTGTGACGGCGTTAGATATCCCAAACGTTCGGCAATCAAGATTTGGGTTTCCAGTTCGAGCAGGGATCCTCGGGCGTGGCAGAAAAACAAAGAACGATCACGGTCCGTCGATCGGCCTTTGCCTTCCGCAATATTACTGGGGATGGAGACTGCTGATCTTCTCATCTGGCTAGTCAGCCCGTATAGTTCGTCCTTGGGAAACTCGCGAGTGCGCGCGTACACCTGAATGACCAGCTCCATCGCGTTGCGCCACACCCTCAAATCTCGATAAGAAGCGCTCATTGGAAATCCCTCCCATCGTTACCCTGTTCCACGAATGGGCGCCTCGGCAAGTTTAACCGTCACAACCCGTTCCGGAGGTCTGTGGATATTTCCGTTTTTAGTGTGGGGGTAGCAAGAGGGAATTCCGCCGATGGAGGTCTGAAGTCCGAAGTCCGAGGTCCGAAGTTCTTACTTGGCCCGCAGCGCGCGGCGGTAAGCCGCTACATTCTTATTGTGTTCTTCGATGGTCTGGGCGAAGCGGTGGTGTCCAGTGGCGTCGGCGACGAAATAGTAGTAGTCGCTCTGCGCGGGATGCATAGCCGCTTCCAGCGCGCTTTGCCCGGGATTGCCAATCGGGCCGGGCGGAAGTCCTCGATACTTATAGGTGTTATAGCGGGAAGGGAACTGCATGTCGTCGTGATGCAAGGCGCCCGTGTAGGTTCCGGCCAGGAGTTCGGCATAGATCACGCTGGGGTCGGCGTCGAGCGCGATGTTCTTTGCCAGCCGGTTATAGTAAACGCTGGCGACGAGTGGCCGCTCGTCCGAGACTGCAGTTTCTTTCTCGATGATCGAGGCCATGATCACGGTTTCTTCGATGTCGGTATCGGCAACAATTTCAGGCAGACTGGAGGCTTTTCTCGTTACTTCGAGCTCCCCGCCGGCCGTGGGCGGGATCAATCCGATCTGGCGCCCGACTTCGCGAAACTGGCGGACCATGGCCGCCGCCATCTCATGCATGGTCATCATGCGGCTGAATTGATACGTGTCGGGAAAGAGAAAACCCTCGAGTGAAGGCGCGTGAGGCGCGATGTCGGAGATTAAAGAAGTGTCCGTCTGCGCCACTTTGAGGAAGTCTTGCGCCGGCCCCAGTCCGGCTGCCTCAACCGCTCGGGCGATATCGAACATGGTGAAGCCTTCGGGTACGACGACCGTATGAAAGTAAACGTCGCCGCGGCCGAGACGGCCCTGCACGTCCAGAGTGTTTGCGGGCTTCTCGAAAAGATATTCTCCGGCTTTCAGCGAGCGCCGGTGACGCAGGTAATGCCAAAAAATGAACGCTTCTTCACTGCGAATGACGCCAGCAGACTTCAGTTCAGAGGCGATATGGCGCGTGGAATATCCCGGGCGAAGCATTACAAAAGTCTGCGGCGCCGGCTGAACCGGCACCAGCAGCGCCCAGGCGAACCACCCCGCGGCAGCAAAAACCGCAAAAACAACGACCCAGAAAACAGTGCGCACCTTGGCAGTTTAGATGAAGAAGAAAGCATGGGCGTAGCCGAGTTTGGTACGGCAGCGGGTGGTGAATCGTGGGTAGTGGTTGGCAGGACTCCCGAGCTAACGATTCACCACCAGCCACGAACCACGAAACACTGATTCTGCACCCTTTCCATCGCGTTATACTCAAATGTTCCAGGAGTTATCAGATACTTCATGAGACGTAGCTCGCCCTTTTGGACGTTCATTCTATTACTGACTGTGCTGCCCACGACCGCTTGTTTGTTTCGCACGCGTCCGGTGGAAGAGACTTACTCCAAGGTCCCGCTGAAGGAAGCGTCTCAGTCGGATCTGATTGACCTCGTCAATAATCAGGCCAAGACGATCCAGTCTCTACAGGCAACCGTGGATATCGATACCACCGTCGGCGGCCCTAAAAAAGGTCACGAAACCGATTACAAAGAGATTCGCGGCTATGTGCTGGCACGGAAGCCGGCCATGCTGCACATGATCGGATTGCTACCGATCGTGCGCACCACGGCCTTTGACATGGTGAGCGACGGTCAACAGTTCAAGCTGTCGATCCCTCCCAAGAACCGGTTTGTGATTGGCAGCAATGATGTGCAGACTCATAACGCCGATCAGCCCATGGAAAATATCCGCCCTAAGGATATCTATGACGCGCTGCTCATCCGGCCCATCGACCGCGAACATGAGATTGCGGTGCTGGAAAATAATTACGAGACCCTGCATGACGCCAAGGGCCATCGCGTTCTCCAGCCCGACTATGAGCTGATCGTGATCCGCAAAGAAGGCGAAGCGGGAGGCAGGTTGGCGCGCAAGATTGTTTTCAGCCGCGTCGATCTTCAGCCGCACGAGCAGTTCATTTATGACGAAAAGGGCAATCTCTCCACCGACGCCCGCTATGCCAAGTATAAGGAGTACGAAGGCGTGAATTTCCCCTCGCGCATTGAGATCTACCGGCCGCAGGAGGAGTACGACATCACCCTGAACATGCTGAAGCTGGAGATCAACAAGCCGCTGAAGGATGAACAGTTCGCCCTCGATCAGCCGCCGGGGGCAGAGGTGATCCATCTGGATCACAGCCAATCCAGCGCCGGGAACGCGCCAGCGAGTGCCAGCGGCGAGCAGTAAGAGCGTATAGCTCTGACGGTACAGCGCAAAACTTCTTATGATGAATAGAATGATTGCCGCCAACCTGGTGCATCGGCCGATTCGGTCGCTGATCAGTATCGTGGCCATTGGGTTGGAAGTCGCACTGATCCTGCTGATCGCGGGACTGTGCTATGGCATCATGAACGACTCCAAGAATCGGACCGCGGGCATTGGCGCGGATGTGATCGTACAGCCGCCGGGCGGAAGTTTTATATCCGGCATCTCGGGGGCGCCGGTCTCGATCAAGATCGCCGACGTTCTTCGGGGCATGCCGCACGTCAAAGCCGTCAGTCCTGTGATTCAACAGATTTCGACCGCAGGATCGATCGAAGTGATTGATGGTATCGATTTGCGCAGCTTCGAAGCTTTGGCGGGGCCGTTTCAGTATTTGGAGGGCGGACCCTTCCAGGGACCGAATGACATTCTGGTGGATGACTACATTGCGCGGCAGAAGCATATCAAAGTCGGCGACACGGTTGAGCTGCTGAACAACAAATTCCGAGTCTCCGGGATTGTGGAGAACGGCCGCGGCGCCCGCAAGTTTATTCCCCTGGCCACCATGCAGGATCTGATGGGAGCGAAAGATAAGGCGCAGGTCTTTTATCTGAAGCTCGACGACCCAGCCAATACCGATCAGGTGGTCAACGAGGTGAAGAACCAGCCGGGCATGGAAAAGTTTCTGGTGAGGTCGACGGCGGATTATCTGAGCATGATGACACCCAGCAACCTGCCGGGCTTCCGACCATTCATCGGGGTTGTGATCGGGGTGAGCTTGATTATCGGCTTTCTGGTGATTTTTCAATCGATGTACGCTGCAGTAATGGAGCGCACGCGCGAGATTGGAATTCTGAAAGCCATTGGTGCTTCGAAGTTTTACATTGTGAGCGCGATTCTGCGCGAGACGGGACTGCTGGCGGTGCTTGGCATTGCGGTCGGAATCGGTTTCAGCCTGGCGGCGAGTTGGGGCATTCGCCATCGCTTTCCGCTGGTGCAGGTAGTGGTGAGCTTCGATTGGATTCTGTGGGCTGTCCTGGTAGCTGTATTGGGTGCACTCGCCGGGGCCCTGTATCCGGCCTTCAAGGCGGCAGGAAAAGATCCCATTGAGGCTCTGGCTTACGAATAGAAGCAGCCGCCAGCGATTAGCTTCGGGCTTCCCCCTTGTCTCTGCCGCACGATCGGTTCGGCGTTCATCGTAAATTTGCCACGCCGCCAACATTAGCTCCCACGCCGCCATCCATTTCGGTGTATGACTTGCGACATCCGTATCGGCACGTCGGGCTTCCATTACAAGCACTGGAAGGGGCCGTTTTATCCGGAGAAGCTGCCGGCGGCGAAGATGCTGGATTATTATGTGCAGCATTTCGATACGGTGGAGTTGAACAACAGCTTTTACCGGCTGCCGGAGGCGAGCGCGTTCGATGGGTGGCGGGAAGCGACTCCGGAGAATTTTGTATTTGCGGTGAAGGCGAGCCGGTTCATTACGCACAATAAGAAGCTAAAAGATCCGGGGCAGGCGGTGGATAATCTGTTGCCGCGGGCGGCGCATTTGAAGTCGAAGCTGGGGCCGATTCTGTTTCAGCTGCCGCCGCACTGGCGGGTGAATCAAGAGCGGTTGATTGGACTGCTTGAGGTTCTGCCGCGAGATTTGCGTTATGCCTTCGAGTTTCGCGAGCTTTCGTGGATGAACGCCGAGGTTGAGGCGATCCTGAAGAGACTTAATGCGGCGTTTTGCATTTACGAATTGGCGGGATATCAATCTCCGATGCGGGTGACGGCGGACTTTGCTTATGTTCGGCTGCATGGGCCGGAGAGCGGGAAATATCAGGGGAGCTACAGCGACGAGAGGCTGAGCGCGTGGGCGAAGCAGATCGAGAAGTGGGCGCAGGAATTGAAGGCGGTTTATGTGTACTTTGATAATGATCAGGCGGGGTATGCGGCGGCGAATGCGCTAACCTTGAAAGGGATGGTTTCAGCTAACCGGAATAAGGCTGCGTAGGAGCATAACCCCCGCGTCTGTCCTGCTACTCCGATGATTTCGCTTCGATTCCGGCTCGCCTCAGCAGTCGCCGTAGACCTCTTTCTCCAGCAGCACCGCGCTGTTCGCCGGCGATGTTTCCATCGCGGTCGATCAGCACGTAGATGGGATAGCTCTGTGCGTTGTACATGGCGGCGAGATTGGTATCTTTGGTGAGCACGATGGGAACGGATCGTGGGTGGTCGGCAAGATATTTCCTCACCGTTTTATCGGACTCGAGGACGTTAACTGCGAGCACGATGAGTCCGCTATTGGCGAACTCTTTCGCGATATCGTCGACCAGCGAGGCTTCGTTTTCGCAGTACTGGCACCAAGTGGTCCAGAACTCGAATAAGACAACTTTGCCTTGGACGTTTGCATTATTGAACTGGTCGCCAGTTGTGGTTTTAGCGCGGAAGCGCGGGGCAGGTTGCCCGGTTTCATCGCCAGCGAAGGCGCAAAGTGTAAGCAGGGCGAGGGCACCCGGCAGGAGGCGGCGTAGGATGAGGGATGGCGCCGGCATGGCCGGAATATTAGCAGGAATGGGAGCGCCCAGCGCTATTGTAACTCTCCGTTGACAAGCCTTAAGTCTCTACGGTATCTTTAAGGCTTTGGGAAGTGTCGCGGTTGCCCGCCTGATGGTCTGGCGTTCCTCGCCGGGGAATCAACGAGCGGTCTTCTTTGAAGTTTTCAATCGCGTTTCGCAATTTTTTTCATTCTGGGAGAGCTCAGATGTCAACGTATTTCCCTTCACCGGGGGAAATTGTGCGCAAGTGGTACGTCGTGGATGCGGATGGGCAGACGCTTGGGCGTCTGGCCTCGCAAGTGGCGCGCATCCTCATGGGCAAAGAGAATCCGCAGTACACGCCGTTCCTCGATACCGGGGATCACGTGATTGTGGTCAATGCCGAAAAGATCAGAACCACCGGCATGAAGGCGGAGCAGAAGCAGTATCACCATTACACGGGATATCCGGGCGGATTGCGGACGGAAGATTATCGCAAGCGTCTGGCGCGCAAGCCGGAGCAGATTATTGAAGATGCGGTGAAGCGCATGCTGCCCAAGAACAAGCTGGCGGCGCACATGCTTTCGAAGCTGAATGTGTATCGCGGGGACAAGCATCCGCACGAGGCGCAGAAGCCGCAGGAATTGAAGCTGGAAGTGCGGGCGTAGGTTTCGGCGGGACGAGTTCTGTTGTGATGGAGGTCCTTCGCTACGGCTGAAGGGCGCCTTCGCTCAGGATGACAAGGTTTAAATATTATTGCTCGCTTCCAGTTCAAGCTGGAAGCTAGAGCCAGGAGCTAAAAGCTAAATGGCGGAATTGGTGCAGTATTACGGGACGGGACGGCGGAAGCGGGCGATTGCGCGGGTGTATCTGCGTCCGGGCAGCGGCGAGTTCAAGGTCAACGGGCGGGCGTTCGAGGAGTATTTCGTGACCCCGGCGCAGCGTTCGGCGGCAAAGGCTCCTTTGGCCATTACGGACTCGGCGGCGCAGTTCAACATTGTTGCCAGCGTGCTGGGCGGCGGAGTGCGCGGGCAGGCCGATGCGGTGAAGCTGGGCATTGCGCGGGCGCTGATGGAGTTCAACGCGGAGCTGCGCGGCAAGCTGAAGTCCGAGGGCATGGTCACGCGCGACTCCCGCGGCAAAGAGCGCAAGAAGTATGGACAGAAGGGCGCACGCAAGCGCTTCCAGTTCTCGAAACGCTAGTACCGAGTTGCGAGTGCTGAGTACCGAGCGAACCGAGATTCTCGCTTCGCTCGGAATGACGTAAGGTCAATTTTTGGTGTTCAATTCTTCCCGGGCCTCGCGGCGCGGGGACGGGAATGGCAATCGAGAGACGGTTTCAAGTTTCCGGTTTCCAGTTTCGGTTGGTTCTAGAAACTGGAAGCAAGAAACTGGAAACTGCTTTCTCGATGCAGACTAAATAAGGAGGTTCATTGGCTACTATCACCATGAAGGAGTTGCTCGAAGCGGGTGTTCACTTCGGGCATCAGACGAAGCGCTGGAATCCCAAGATGAAGGAATACATCTTCGGAGAGCGCAATGGGATTTACATCATCGATTTGCAGAAGACGCTGAAGATGTTCAAAGAGGCGTCGAAGTTTGTACAGGATCTGGCGGCCGACG
>CAWFUK010000049.1:0-23858 GCA_963818935.1 uncultured Acidobacteriaceae bacterium | reverse complement strand
AGGCACTGCGTTATTCGGGTTATAGGTCATGGCGATAACAAGATCGCCGTTTCCATCGAGATACGCGTTCTGAAGGCTGTCACTCGTGTTCTGTATCGTGCCATCGCCCCAAACTGCAGTGGGTTGAACGTTATTCCACCACTGCGAATGGTTATAGGTCGTGCCAGCTGCGCCAGGGAAATTGCCACCCCAAACCTGAGTCCATTGCGCGTGAAGTGATGATGTCCCAATGAAGCAGATCATTGAGAAAATCTGAGCCGTCATTTTGTAACAGCTAATGATTTTAGAGAATTTTCCTCTAGTCCGTAGGCCATCTTATTTGAACGGACACAGCATCGGGGGAGTGGGCGAATTCTGTTTCACAGCAAACTCCTTGTTGGTTCTTGAAGAAATCTGGGCGGCGAAGCACGTACCTATACGAAAGGAAAAGTTCCTAAGTGGTCCGACGGCATCAAGCCACCGTCGGACCAGATGGTAGGTTTTATCTGATCTCGATACCGCTGGACTTTGGTTGGTCTGCAGTTCCGTTGGTGTAGCTAATGACAATCTGCCCGCTGCTGTTTGCGGTGGCCGTGAACTGTTCGACCAGGGCTTTGTTAGCTCCCACTGTGGCGTAGATGTCGAAGTTACTCAACACCGTCGTTCCGTTGATGGCGACGTTGAAGACCCGCTTCCCTGCCGCAGTCCAATAGAACTCTGCGAAGTGCAGCAGAACCGTGTGGGTGCTTCCAGCCACCAGCCCCGGGATCGTGTAGGTGAAGGTTCCAGCTCGCTCCGACTGATAAACCGCCATCGGCGCAGCATTGGTCACGCCTGCCGTGGTGATGACATTGGCTGAGGTGTCTGTACCGCCTCCGGTTACATCTTCGTCGGCAACGAAGGATGCGTCGCCGCCTCCCGAGTTACTGACTGCAGGGCCGCCAGAAAGTTGATAGCGGCGAAATCCGTCCCGGAGGCTGCTTGTGTAGTCGCCGTTGCCTGCGTCGAAGCTGTTGACGAACCATCTGCATCGACAGCCTCTACAACGTAATAGTAGGTAGTCGAAGCGTTAAGGCCGGTGTTCGAATAAGTTGTGGTTGTTCCACTGCTCGAAATCAGGCTGCTTGCAGAGGGAGTAAACCCGCTCGCAGTGCTGCCATAGACGTTGTAAGAGCTGATCGTGCAGTTCGCTGGCGGAGTTACTGCCGTCCAGCTCAGGGCGATGGCAGAAGAAGAAGACGCCGTCGCGGTTAGTCCTGTTGGGGCGGATGGGACAGCGCTGGCAGGATGCTGAGGTTTCGGCGCTGGCTTGCGCGGATGCACCCGACGTGCCGTCCGCATCCACAGCTACGACGACGTAATAGTGGGTCGTCGAAGCGGTGAGACCGGTGTTGGAGTATGTTGTGCCCATCACATTGCTTGCGATCAGATTGCTGGAGGAGGGAGTGAAACCGCTGGTTGTGCTGCTGTAGACGTTATATGAGCTGATGGTGCAGTTGGCCGGAGGTGTGGGTGCGGTCCAGCTCAAGCCGATAGCGCTGGAAGAAGACGCTGTTGCGGTAAGGCCGCCTGGCGCTGGGGGAACTGCGCTGCAACTGCCTGAAGCACCACCACGGACTTCAATGCCGCTGGCTTTAGGTTGATCTGCAGTTCCGTTGGTGTAGGCGATGACTATCTGGCCGCTACTGTTGGCGGTGGCCGTGAACTGCTCGACCAGCGCCTTGTTTGCGCCGACGGTGGCGTAGATGTCGAAGTTGCTTAACACCGTTGTTCCATTGATGGCTACGTTGAAGACGCGCTTCCCTGCCGCGGTCCAATAGAACTCGGCAAGTGCAGCAAGACCGTATACGGGGTCCCGGCCGTGAGTCCAGGGATCGTGTAGGTAAACTGGCCGGCACGCTCCGACTGATACACCGCCGGCGGCGCCGCGTTGGTCACACCTGCAGTAGAGATCGTGTTTGCAGAGGTGTCTGTGCCGCCACCGCTGACGTCTTCGTCGGCAACGAACGAAACGTCGCCGCCGCCTGAATTACTGACGGCCGGACCGCCGGAGTTGATGGCGACAATCTCCGTTCCGGAGGCGGATGCCTGGGTGGTAGCCGATGCCTGAGTTGAGGCCACCGATGCCCCGTCAGCATCGACCGCTTCTACAACATAGTAGTAGGTAGTCGAAGCGGTAAGGCCGGCGTTTGAGTAACTCGTGCTTGTTAATCCGCTTGCGATCAGGTTACTTGAGGATGGAGTAAACCCATTGGTGGTACTGCCATAAAGGCTGTAGGAGCTGATAGTGCAATTGGCCGGTGGCGTAACCCCAGTCCAGTTCAAACCAATTGCACTAGAAGATGACGCCGTCGCCGTCAGACTGGCTGGCGCTGAGGGAACCGCTGAACAACCGCTCCCGCCACTGCTATGCGTCGTAGCGGTTACCTGCGCCGAGGCTACGGATGTGCCCTCCGCGTCAAGCGCTTCTACGATGTAGAAGTACGCTGTCGAAGCCGCGAGCCCGGTGCTGGAATAGCTCGGGTTCGTCAATCCACTTGCAATCAAATTGCTTGAAGATGGTGTGAAACCGCTGGTGGTGCTGGCGTAGACGTTGTAGGAGCTGATGGAGCAGTTGGCCGGTGGGGTAACTGCGGTCCAGCTTAACGCGATAGCGCTAGAGGAAGACGCTGTAGCCGTCAGGCCGGTCGGCGCCGAGGGAACCGCCGTGCAACTGCCGCTCGAAGAAAGATGGCCCGCTCCCTACGCACTTTGAACCGCTCGAATCGTTGTTTAAGAATCCGCTCTACGATCAACAGACCAATCCGGCCGCCGATAAGAAGCAGCGACCCGACAATGCTTATGCTCACTCCCCGAGCGACCCACGCTTTCCTTATGTGTTAACCACCTACCGCCTCACGGAGCACCATACTGCGGGTGGCATGTCGCGCACTCTTTCTCACTTGAGCGAACTGCAGCCCCAACTCTTCACCGAAGTATCGCCGGAACTTGCGCTTCTGGCGGGATTGCAGCATGGGGAGTGGGCGACGATCGTCACGGAGCGCGCTCTGGTAGAGGCGCGGGTTCTGGTGACATCGCGCATGAAGCCGTTAATCATTGACGGACGCACCGTCCACCAGGTCGGGCTTCCCTATCATTGGGGATACGGTGGCGAAGTTACGGGAGATGTCGTGAACGACCTGCTCGTCATCAGCGAAGAACCGAACGTGCGCATTATGGAAACCAAAGCTCTGGTTTGCAACGTCATTCCGGGGCGCCGGGCGCGAAATGGAAAAGCTCTGCAGCAACTTGAATCGTACTTAGGAACAAACGCATGAGCGTCACCGCATTCCTTACCGATTCCACCCTGTGCATCGGCTGCAAAGCCTGCGAGGTGGCCTGCAAAGAATGGAACGACTTATCGGAAGACGGCTACGACTGGAGCGGCTTTTCCTACGACAATACGGGAGCGGTCGGTGCCTCCACTTGGCGGCACGTCAAATTTGTGGAAGAAGCTCCCACGGCGGGATTGGGAGGCAATGCCGCTGAACAGCCTTCGTGGACTTTTTCTTCCGACGTTTGCAAGCACTGTGAAAATGCGGGCTGCCTTGAGGCTTGTCCCACGGGCTCAATCGTGCGCACGGAATTCGGCGGCGTCTTTATTCAGCCCGACATCTGCAATGGCTGCGGCTACTGCGTGACTTCGTGTCCTTTTGGCGTGGTCGAGCGCAACGCGAAAGACGGACGTGCCTTCAAATGCACCTTCTGTTATGACCGGCAAAAAGTCGGCCTGCAACCAGCGTGCGCCAAAGCGTGTCCGACCGAATCTATTAAATTCGGCGAGATTTCGGACCTTCGTGAGAAAGCACAGCAGCGATTGCAAGAGCTGAAAGGCCGCGGAATGAACGATGCGACACTCTACGATCCGGTCGACACGAGCGTGGCCGGCACGCACGCAATGTTCATTCTTCGCGGCGATCCACGAACCTATAATCTTCCACCAGCTCCGGAAGTCCCTACTGTCTATTTGAGAAAAGCATGGACCTCATCAGCCATCGCCGCCGGTCTTCTGCTGGGGGGAACGTTGCTCGCATTTTTGAGCGATCGCAGAAATGGCGACCACCGGAATGGCGATCGGAGAAATAAAAGATGAGCGATCCCATTCGCTTGCGAGATGTTGCAGGAGTCGAGGCACAGCGCGAGTTTCGCCTGGAGGAAATTCGCCGCGAAGCCCAGAGAAATGGGCGCGTAGACGGGAGTGGAAGTCGAATCCCAGGCGCTCCGTTCCCTCACGCCAGTCCGGAAAACGGTTACTACCAAATTCCTTTACTGAAAGAGCCGCCGTGGACTTGGGAGATTCCGCTGTATTTTTTTGTGGGCGGCGCGTCGGGCGCCGCGGCGGTCATCGGCACGATTGCGGATTACACTGGAGCCGACCACGAACTCGTGAAGCATGCCCGCTGGATTGCCGCAGCCGGATCGGTGATTTCTCCCGCTCTGCTGATCGCTGACTTGGGCCGGCCGGCGCGCTTTCTGTCGATGCTCCGCGTCTTCAAGCCGCAAAGCCCGATGTCGGTCGGCGTGTGGACGCTATTAGGATTTTCCGGCGCCTCAGCCGCGGCCGCGTTCGCGGGTTTCTTGCACGATCGTTATGGACCATCCCTGCCCGTGCGCGTACTCAAGAACGCCAGTCAGGCGGCTTCTCTCGCGTTTGGACTGCCCTTCTCCAATTACACCGGAGTGCTGATCGGCGCGACCTCGATTCCTGTCTGGAACCGCAACGCATCGGACTTGCCGCTCCACTTTGGAGCGTCCGGGGTAGGCGCGGCCGTTGGACTTCTGGAACTGTTTGGCCACCGAAAAAGTCGCGCACTGCAGGTGCTGGGCTTAGGCGCAGCCATCTTTGAGACTTGGGAGGGCTTGCGCATCGAATCGCGATCGCGCGAATCGCTAGATCCGCTCAAGCACGGTGCAAGCGGGTGGATCACCCGAACCGGAGGGGCTCTCTCCGGGCCCATCCCAACGATCCTTCGCGCGGCAAGCCTCTTGAGCGGAAACCGGACCTCATCCTCTCTTCGTCGCTGGGCCGCTTTGTCAGCCGTCGCTGGTTCGTTGTTGACCCGCTTTGCATGGGTTCACGCCGGACATGTCTCCGCGCGAAATTGGAAACTGCCTCTTGAGATCGCCGGGAAGTGATTTCTTCAGATCCTCGGTTGGAAGGGAACCAGCAGGAATCACCAGATGAAGCAAAAGAAACTGGCGGAGAGGGTGGGATTCTATTTCTTCGTTTTCCGCCAAAAGTGCTGTATCGATACTATATTCTATTGATGTGTTGATTTCAGTAGATGTAACTAAGTTTCTCTAGTGTCTATACGGTTTCGCTATTTTCCTGCAAAGCCATAAAACAAGCACAAATCATATCATTAATATCACCATCGAATCCTGCCGCGCCGCATCGTAGTCAAAAGTCCGACGCGCGATGGGGCGCAGAATCTTGGGATCGCGCTCGATGCCGCGGCACCAAACGCAGGGTCGAAAGCCGACTGCGGCCTTCGTGGCCAAGCTATCGATATCCTCGACAAAGTGCGGGCGCCAGAAGTCGTGCAAGTTGAATGTGTCGATGATTTAGTGCCAACCTAGGGCTGGGGCGATCGAAGTCAGAATTGCTTCCATGACATGCACATTGTAGGCAACACCCGGCTGATTGCGATCACGCCTGCAATGCCTGCGAGCGGATTGCGGATCTCATGGGCGAACCCGGCAGCGAGTTCTCCGAAGGTTACGGTCGAACATGCCGTCGTTTTGGCTCGACTGCAAAAGGTCTCCAAACCGATCCAGATCGCACTCGAGAAAGACACGAATCTGCCGCGTGTTGAACACGATGTCGATCAGATCCACCAACTACTCTTGAATCTATTGTTGAGCGCCGTTCAGGCGATTGACGGTGCGGGAGAGACACGGGTTCAGGTATCACTTTTCAAAGGCGACGCCGCGATTTTCGTCATCGATACAGGTCGTGGCATCGCGCCCGAACATCTTCCCAAAATCTTTCTTCCCTTCTATACGACCAAGGGAAGCGGCACCGGCTTGGGACTCTCGCTAGCTCGCCGGATTGCTGAGGGACATCACGGCCGAATTGACGTGACCAGCGAGGTTGGGAAAGGCACTAAGTTCCTTGTAGTCCTTCCTCTCCAGCAGGGCATGCCACAAGCTGCGGTATCCTGAGTCCGTCCTGTAGATATTGAAATATCGCAGTTTCACTCATCGACCGGTCGAAACGTGTAATCGCCTAGGTACAATCATTCGAGCAGGGAGGACCGAAGCCCTTTGACAGTCGACAAGCGAAAAGCTTTTCTGGCGCTTATTGCACACACGGCCTTTTCCTTCATTGCGGCCGTTGCCGGTGGTGCTACGTTATATGCATTTTTCCGACCAGTTTTGGGGCGTGAACGCTACGATCAATTCGCGCAGACTCCGGCAATGATTGTGCTGCTACTGACTGGTGCGGCGGTGGGTGGAGCGGAAGCTTATCGCCGATGGCCTGATCGCCGCGCGTTCTTCGTGTGGGTGCTTCCTGCCTTCTGGGTTTGTCATCTGATCGTTAGCCGTGGAATGGCTGCTATGAAAGGTCGGTGGTCAGACCCTCTATTCTTCCTTGGCATTGGAGCCGCTTACTCGGCTGGAGCTTTGACGGCTGCAATCGTCATTAGGAAGATGTTTCAATCGTCATAGCTGGCGAAAAATCGCCATAGCGCTCAGTGACTGAGCTCTCCTGTCCCGAACCGAAGCCAAGCTACGAACGCCCTACGGGTTCACCACGATCTTCCCGAACATCTGACTTTTTTCTAAATACTCGTGCGCGGCGCGGATTTCACTCAGCGGAAAGGCGCGGTCGAGCACTGGTTTCAATCGTCCCGCGAAAACGTGGCCGAGCACTTCATGCAACTCGCCCATCGTACCCATGTACGAACCGAGCAGCGTCAACTGTCGCGCAAACAGATGCTGCAAATTGAGCCCGACGATCGGGCCAGTGGTTGCGCCGCAAGTGACCAGCGTACCTCCGCTCTTAAGCGAGCGCACACTTTCATCCCAAGTCGCAGCTCCCACATGTTCGAGCACAATATCGACGCCTTCTTTGTTGGTGATCTTGCGAACTTCTTCGGAAATCTTTTGCTGGTAATGATTGATGCCGAAGTCGGCGCCGAGTTCGCGTCCCTTGGCGAGCTTATTTTCGTCGCCCGCGGTGGTGATCACGCGGCAGTGAAAAAGTTTGGCAATCTGAATCGCGGCAATGCCTACGCCGGAGCTTGCTCCCAGCACCAGCACAGTTTGTCCCGGACGAATGCCCGCGCGCCCGACCAGCATGTGCCACGCCGTTACAAACACCAGCGGCACGCTGGCGGCTCGGTTGAAATCGAGTGAATCGGGAATGGGTATCACGTTCGCCGCCGTAGCCGCGATCAGTTCGCAATCGCCCCCATCCACCGCGTTGCCGAGCACGGTAAATTCGCGGCAGTGATTTTGCAGTCCGCCGACACACTTCACGCAATGCCCGCAGTAGTGCATGGGCGACAAGATCACGCGCTGCCCGATTTTGAATCCGCTAACGTACTCGCCGACTTCGACGATCTCGCCCGCCACGTCGCTGCCGAGAATGTGAGGCAGCTTCACTCCGGGCAGGCCTTTGCGCACCCAGATGTCGAGGTGATTGACCGAGCAGGCGCGCACGCGCACCAAGACTTGGTCTTTCCGCGGCTGCGGGTCAGGAATATCTTCGTAAGTGAGTACTTCGGGGCCCCCGAATTGATGAATGCGAACGGCTTTCATGGAACTTTCTCCGATCAGCATGAATATAACCTGTTTGACTCCCACGTGTTAACCGACTGATAATCAATACGGCTAGTCGGATGCATTGGCTATGGATATCTACGAGCAGATCGTCCAGCTTCGCCGTGAGGGTCGTCGCGGCGCGATCGCCACCATCGTGAACGTGCGCGGGTCCATCCCTTCCTTTCGCACTGCCAAAATGCTCGTACGCGACGACGGCTCCATTGTCGGCACGATCGGCGGCGGCTGCGTCGAAGCGGATGTCTGGCAGGCAGCGCGCGAAGTAATGGAATCGGAGAAACCCCGCAGTCTGACCTTTGATCTGAATCAGGATCCCAAGTACGACACAGGGCTGGTTTGCGGCGGCACGCTAGAGGTTTTCATTGAACCGGTATTACCTCCAGCATTACTTTATATTTTCGGCGCAGGTCATGTTGCAGTAAATCTTTGTGAAGTTGCGGGCAAGGCTGGATTTGAGCCGATCATTACCGATGATCGCAGTTCCTACGCTACGCAAGAACGTTTTCCGTCTGCTCGCGAAGTTCACGCACTGGACTTCGACGATGCCGTCCAGAAGCTGGAGCCGAATGAAACTTCCTACATCGTTATCGTGACCCGCGGGCACCGCGACGACATGCGTATTTTGCGTTGGGCCGTCCAAACCCGCGCCCGCTACGTTGGCATGATTGGCTCGAAGCGCAAGGTGATCGGGATTTTCAAGACTCTGCAAAGCGAAGGCTTGCCTGCCCATTTGTTTGACAGGGTTCATGCGCCCATTGGACTCGATATTGGCGCGGTCACGCCGGAAGAAATCGCGGTTGCAATCACGGCTGAATTGATCGCAATTCGACGGCATGCTGATGGCAAGCTTCCGCACATGAGCTGGTTCCATTCCCAGGAATTACGGCCAGATCCGGCGCAGGATGTTTCGAAAGCGGCCGTCGAGGAATAGGAAGCATCGGAAGAGTGCCAGTTTCCGATGGTGAATTGAAAATCGATTTCCGTGCTGGATCCGCAATCGGCAATCAGCGATCCGCAATCAAAAATCAACAATTCTTCTCCTTTCCTGCTATCTTCGCAACATGACCCGCGCACCCAGCTTCGCCGGCTTGATCCTTGCGGCGGGAGAGTCTTCGCGCATGGGCCGCGACAAGGCTTTGCTGCCGTGGCCGCCGCAATCGCCCGGACAAGCGCTTTCGACCGAGACATTTCTTTCGGCCGCGATTCGATCGCTGTCGCTGGCGACCGACTTCGTTCTGGTTGTGGTGGGCAAGAATGAGGCGGCACTGGCGCCGACAATCTATGCCGACGGCGCGTCTCTGGTGGTCAATCCGGATCCGAGTCGCGGCCAGTTCAGTTCTCTGCAAATTGGTATTCAGGAAGTGCTCAACCAGGGGCGCGACGCGGCCATGATCACGCTGGTCGATCGCCCTCCGGCCAGCAGGAAGACGATCCAACAATTGAAAGATGCTTACCGCCTTTCTGCGGAAAATATCTGGGCCGTGGTGCCGGAGTTTTCAGGAAAGCACGGACATCCTTATGTAGTGGGGCGCGAAATGATGGCGGCGTTCCTGCAGGTTCCGGCCACGTTGACGGCTCGTGATGTGGAACATCGCCATGAACCGCACATCCAATACCTCCCGGTAGATGATGCACTCATCGCGCTCAACATCAATACGCCAGAAGATTATGCCGCACTGGCGCAGCGTACCTCCTGACCAAATTGCACGGATTCCCCGAGCCGCGTTATCGTCAATAGATGGACCTCAGTGCAACAGATAAATCTTCTCCGGCCGCAAAAGCATTCATCGACTCGGTACTCCATCTTCAACCCCGTGTTGCCGCATTCGATTGCGATGGCACGCTCTGGGCAGGCGATGCCGGC
This sequence comes from uncultured Acidobacteriaceae bacterium, assembly GCA_963818935.1. Lineage (GTDB taxonomy): Bacteria > Acidobacteriota > Terriglobia > Terriglobales > Acidobacteriaceae > Sulfotelmatobacter. The sequence goes on along the minus strand of CAWFUK010000049.1, from coordinate 14,188 downwards.
GAGCGTTTTTTTGATTGGGAGTTAAGGCAGGGAAGCGTGGTTCCTGATGTTTCGGCGGACGCGATGCGGGCGCGCTATGCCGCGTATAAGCGCGGCGAGGTGGACGAAAGCACGATGTGCGGTGAGATGGTCACCATGCACCGCGGCATTACGGAAGCGAGCGCGATGGACGCGGCCAGCCGCTTTTTCGACCAATTCTTCAGGCAACAGATTTTCCCCGAGATGCGCGAGCTGGTGGCGAGACTGCGAGAGAGCGGATGCGATGTATGGGTAGTGTCGTCCTCGAACGAATGGGTGATCCGCGCCGGGATGAAACACTTTGGCGTGCCGGAGAACCGGATTCTCGCCGCTTCGGTTGCGATCGACCGCGGGATCGTTTCGGATCGATTGATTCGCGTCCCTTCCGGAGCCGGCAAGGAGCAGGCCTTGCAGGAAGTGGTTCAAAAAAAGATTGACGCTGCCTTTGGCAATGCTCGGTGGGATACGGAGATGCTGACTTTGGCGAAACATGCGTTCGCGGTCAATCCCAATCCGGATCTGGAAGCTACCGCGCGCCAACAGGGATGGACGATTTATTTTCCTGAAGGCAGCGCGAGACACGCTTGAGTGTTGCCCCTGAATCCGCACCGTTTACAATTGACATACCAATGTATTCCCCGGAGTTACTCGATCATTTTCAGAATCCGCGCAATGCCGGGGAAATTTCTGGCGCGGATGCTGCGGCGGAGATTGAAAATCCAGCCTGTGGAGACATCTTGCGGTTGACTCTGAAGTTGGCCGCGGGACGGATCGTCGCAGCGCGATTCAAGGCGAAAGGCTGCGTGGCGGCGATTGCCTGTGGTTCGGCGTTGACAGAATTGCTGGCAGGCAAGACCTTGGATGAGGCTCGCACACTGCAGCGGGAAGACTTGAACACTGCTGTCGGCGGGCTTCCGCAAGCCTCAACCCACGCCGCTCAATTGGCGCTCGATGCGCTCGCGGCAGCGCTGACGCGCATGCAATAGACATCATTTCATGCCTGCTCTCCATTCACCGCGACGCATCGCCAGCCTCCAACCGAGCGCGACGGTGATTCTTGCCGCCATCGGCGAGCTCCATCGCGTTGTCGCCTGCACCAGATATTGCGCGGATGTGGTGCCCGAGATTGCTGCTCAACCCCGCACCCTGGTTGCGGATTCATGGACCGCCGACGCTGTGGAAATCATGGCGACTCAGCCTGACCTGGTCATTGCTTCCGTGCCTTACCAGGAGAAAGCCGTCGTCGAGATCCTGAAAGCTGGCGTGCGTTTCATCGGCTTCGCTCCCAAGACTCTTGCCGACATCTACACGGACATCGCGATGATTGCCGGCCTGGTCGGAGCAAACCAACGAGGTGAATCAGTAATTTCGCAAATGAAGGAGCGAATCGACAATGTTCGCGAGCGTGTGCGTACAACGACGGCGGGATCGCCTCGTCCCAGAGTATTTTGCGAAGAATGGGGCAAGCCTCTGATCGCATCGCAAGCCTGGGTTGCAGAATTGGTCAACGCGGCTGGGGGTGAATTTGTGGGCGAGCCTTCCCGACAGATTTCCAGCAGCGAGGTAGCGCGACTCAATCCCGACATTTTAGTTGCGGCTTGGTGCGGCGCTGGCGACCGCGTCCCGTTGGAGAAAATTGTCGTCGAGCGCAACTGGCAGGGAACTCGTGCTGCGCGCACTTCGAGAGTCTTTTGCATACGGGATGAATATCTCAACACGCCCGCTCCCACCCTCCTTCATGGACTGGATGCCCTGGCATTTGCCATCCATCCCCAGTTGTTTTCCGCACCGGAAGGTATCCGGCAGATTACTGCCGATTCGGCTTCCATAGCCGCGAATCAGCCGCTCTGAGTTAAGATTCTGCTCATGGGAGCCACCACCAGAATCGAAGAGGTCCACAACGAAATCGCGCAGCTCGCCGCAGGCGCGCGCAACGCGGAGGAGTTGATGCACGGAGTCTGCAAGCTTCTGCATGACCGCATGCTGAAATACAACTGGGTCGGGTTTTACCTGCTGGAGCCGGGCGCCCAACCCCCCATGCTGGTCCTCGGTAGCTTTATGGGCGCCATGACGCCGCACACTCGCATCCCGCTGAATCAGGGAATTTGCGGAGCGGCCGCGTCCAGCGGGAAGACGATCGTGGTCGACGATGTGAGCAAAGATCCGCGATACCTGGCGTGTTCTCTCGAGACTAAATCGGAGATTGTCGTACCTGTCTTCGTGCGAGGAGAAGTCGCCGGCGAACTCGACATCGACAGTCATTTTCCAGCCGCCTTCGGCACGGAGGATCAACAGCTCGTGCAATATTGCGCCGAACAGGTCGGAAAGAAGCTGGAGAAGTCGTGAAGGCCGAGAAAGATGTTTCCGCAGTCGCCAATATATGAAACGGGTTGTCGCAGCGGTGATCGAGAGGGACGGAAAATTGCTGGTGTGCCAGCGTACACGCCATCAAACCATGCCGCTCAAATGGGAATTTCCCGGCGGAAAGATCGAAGAAGGTGAGCAACCCCGCGACGCTTTGCGCCGCGAATTGGAAGAAGAGCTGGGCATCGACGCCCGCATCGGCGATGAAATCAAGCGCCTCCGCCATACCTATCCGAATGGAGCCATGGTTGAGCTTCGTTTCTTTGTCGTTCGCGAATACCAGGGCGAAATCGAGAATCGAATCTTCCGCGATGTGCAGTGGTCGCTTCCGAAAGACTTGCCGTCCTACGATTTTCTCGACGCGGATGCATCGCTGGTTACTGATCTTGCGGCGGGGAAGCTGCCGTAAATTCGGCCGAGCCTATGGGGCTGGCCAGCCGTACTCTACCACCACACGGGATGCCCCACCCGTAGCACTTTCACGGGTGGGCTACGGCGCACCCTCCTCCCCCATGTTCACTCGTCACAGCCAAATCTTCGCCCTCCTGTTGCACCCTTCGCATGCCGGCAAATCTTCACCGCTTCTACAGCGCGGGATACTCCCACTTCATCACTACAAGCTGCCTTCAGCCCCTTCTCGGCTCGCCTCGCTCCCGCGACCTCTTCCTTGAAGTCATGGAGCAGGTCCGGCAGCGCCATCGCTTTGTGGTTGTCGGTTACGTAGTCATGCCCGAGCATGTCCATCTTCTCTTCACCGAGCCGGAGTGCGGAAATCCTTCGCTGGCCCTGGCCGCTCTGAAACAAAATTTTGCCTATCGGTTGTTGCGCGAGCTTCGCGCCCAAGCCGGACCCACGGCCAGCGCGCTTTGCGCTACGCCCGTCGCCATAGGACACATCTGGCAACCCCGCTTCTACGATTTCGTTGGTTTCAGCGAGAAAAAGGGTGCAGAAAAGCTGCGCTATATGCATCGCAATCCCGTTCACCGCGGTCTGGTTCTAAAGCCTAAGGACTGGCCATGGAGCAGCTTCCGCCAGTGCGCCTTTGGCGACCCCGGACCGGTCCTAGTCAACGAGCCCCGAACCGCGGCGCTTCAAATCCGCAAAATCTCCTGACCCCCGTCGGCATCAAGACCCACCCGTGAAACCGCCACGGGTGGGGCATCCCGTGTCGTGGTGGAGTACGGCTGGGCCAGCCCCCTATAGGCCGGAACCGGGTTTGGCCGGAGTCCATGAGCGCTATCGCGATGTTTCGCCAACTGAACCTCACGGAAAGCGAAGGGTACCCTCGCGCCATACTTTAAGCGTCATCCTTGCGCTGAAACCGTCAAGGCCCTTTCGCTTTGCAATGTCCGACAGAATGGCTTCTCCCTGACGGGGTTCAAATTCGAGAGCATGAGCAGCGGCCCACTCGCGCACGCCGTCATCAGTGCTCAATAACAGAGGCAGCAACATTCTCTGGTGCTCCACGCCACGACTCCTGATCTCCCGATAAATGGCTGCCACCGCGTCTGCCGCAGGATTCCCAGCCCTAAAGTCGCGTGACCGGTTAGCTTGGCCGCGGGCAGATGCGGCTTCCTGATAAAGGCGCACCAGTTCTTCTGTAGGGAGGTTTTTGTGCTTCTGGCTCGCGCCCATATCCGCGATCATCATAACTGACGAAAACAGATGGGATGAGAAGGCCGGTCTCCGACGGGATGCTGTAGGCTCCCAAGTTATCGACGCGCTTGAAGCGCAAGAGATAAAGGAGACCGGCAATGAAGAAGGTTAGCACTGGAGCGGTACAGCAGAGCAGGAATTTTTCCGAGCAGAAACTGACGATCGGATTGGATCTGGGCGATCGATCGAGCTGGTACTGCGTACTGGATGAAGCGGGCACTGTGCGGCTGGAGCAGAAACTGAGCACGACTCCGAAAGCCATGAAGGAAGCCTTCGCGGGAATGCCGCGCTGCCGGATCGCGCTGGAAACCGGGATGCATTCGCCGTGGGTAAGCCGGGCGCTGAGCGAGTTGGGACATGAAGTGATCGTGGCGCACGCCCGCAGTGTGCGCTTGATCGGAGAGAGCCGAAAGAAAGACGATCGGCTGGACGCACAGACTTTGGCTCGATTGGCCCGAATCGATCCTGAGTTGTTGTGTCCGGTGAAGCATCGCAGCGCGCAGGCACAAGCGGATCTGACGGTGATCCGAGCGCGAGCGGGACTGGTGCGAGCGCGGACGGCGCTGGTGAACACGGCACGCGGGTTGGCGAAGAGTTACGGGGAGCGGTTGCGCGGATGCAACGTGCGCAACATGAATCCCGAAAAAGCGGAAGGGCTGAGCCCGGAGTTACAGACCGCGCTGCAGCCGCTGCTGGCGGCACTCGCGTCGCTCAGTGAGCAAATCGCGGAGTACAACGAACGCATCGAGCAACTGGCGCAGCGGAGCTATCCGCAGGTGGCGCTGCTGAAGCAGATCAAAGGCGTGGGCACGCTGATCGCGCTGACCTTCTTGCTGACGCTGGAAGACCCGCATCGTTTTCGCAAGAGCCGCGACGCGGGCTGCCATCTGGGACTGCAGCCGGGAAGAAGGAACTCGGGCCAGAGCCAGCCGCAGATGCACATCAGCAAAGAAGGCGATCCGTATCTGCGCACCCTACTAGTGCAGGGAGCGCAGCATATTCTGGGACCGTTCGGTCCCGACTGTGATCTCAGGCGCTGGGGCCTAAAACTAGCGGAACGTGGAGGGAGAAACGGCAAGAAGCGAGCCATCGTGGCGACCGCGAGAAAGCTGGCGGTGCTGCTGCATCACCTCTGGGTGAGTGGAGAAGTCTACGAACCACTGCACAACAGCCGCCAGGCAGCATCGCCGGCAGCAGCATAAAGTCAAAATCTTTCTTAGAAGGGAAAAACAAAAGCCCAAAGCCGAGTTCCGGTGACTGCGTTAATGGCCTGGCCCACTTCCATCTTATAGACGGAAGAAAGGTCGACTAATAGGTGGCAGCACCGGCTGAAACGAGAACACCCAACTTGCACCGAGCGAACAAAATCGCTCATTGAAGAGTGCGGATGGAAGGGTGGCGACTCGGCGGGGAGAAAAAACATGTTCAACTAAAAAACAATAGAACCCTCTTGACTCCGACCGGCCTTCTCATGGAAGGCGATAGCGCTCAAAACCCGATCTGAGGCATTTGAGACATAGATTCTCGCCGGACCTATTTCTCATCAATCGTCACGTGAACCTCTTTCATCTCCCTAATCTTCGCGATGACGATCGCGTGCGTCCCCTTGCGCTCAAACGCAATTCCGTTGACTCGCACATATTTGCCCACGAAGGGAATCAGCTTTTTCATCTGACTGTAATCAGGCATTTTGTCGGAGATAGGCTGATAGAGATCGCCATCCATGGTTAGAATGGCGATTGGAGAACCGGCCCTCACGCATGCCCGCGCGCACTTGAGACTCAAGCTGGTCGCGTTGCCATCAAGGTTCTGAATTGGGCATGCCATATCTCGCACCAGCCCCTCAATCGTGACGGTCGATCGGTTCGCGCGTGAACCTTCCATCGACGTTTTCTGCGGAGTTTGAGACGCCGCTAAGACGATCTCGCAGCATGCAAGCAGGCAAATACTAAAGGGTCGTATCATCGGTTCTCCCTCCCACAGGACATCGATTCCTCTGCAAATTCCCGCTTCGATGCAGCGCCCAATTCTCCCAAAAGTGGAGTGTGCACCACCACGAAAAAGTGTGCCCCATCCCTGCCGCGTTCGGTGCTGCCAGGAGGTCCAAACTTCGACTCCGCGCGGCAAGGGTGGGATTCCACGCGCGTTGACAGCTTGGGCTCCTGCGCAGCCCGTCCCGCGATTTCAAAAAGCGCCCAGGATCACCACCCCGCTTTACGGCCGCGCATACGCCGGACTATCCGGATCTGGCCGATCATAATCTCGCCCGTACTTATTCTTGTGCGCCATCTCCAAGTCAGATTCCGCTAGCGTAAAAGCTCCCAGGAACGAATCTCCCGGCGTGACGGTAATCTCGCGCTCCGCCGCATGCAGCGCCTCCGGCGAAACCGAATTATGAAACACATGCATCTCATACCGCCCCGGAGCCACCCCCGCAATACTGATCTCTCCTCGTCCATTCGAGATCGCGTAGTACGGAGTATTCAGCGCAATCACCACCGCGCTCATCTGCGCATGAATGTTGCAGAAGATAAATGAAATCCCCGGCTTGTCGAACTGCACAAACTGCGTGGTTCCGCTCTCGTAAAGTCCCAGGTCGAAGCGCTTGCCATCAAACAACGAAAATACATTATGAAAAAAAGGATCGTGATTCGGAAACTCGACCTTCCCGCCAGCCGGAATCACCACCAGCGACGGATGAAATGCTTTGTCTTTCTGCACCAACTGCGGAATAGGTGTGGATTGCTGCGGCGGTGAAGGCACCGGCGTATTCCCCACCGGCGTGAGCCAGACCACAACCTTCGAGGCATCCAGCAAGCCTCGACCATTTCTGGTGAGCTGCACTTTGCCTTTAAGATCCACGTTTTGCGCCGCCAGGAAACAAGACAGCACAGCGACGCATCCGAGGATCCGGCTGATGGTCTGCCAGAAAACTCGCCGATGCATGAAGTCAAGCATCTTCAAAATAATATCCCCATCGACAGATTGATCTGGTTGGTCAGACTGGCGCTATCGTAAATCGGGAACGTATGCAGACGCCTGAATTCCGCGGCCAGCAACAGATCCGATCGCGGTCGATAAATCAGATTCCCCAGTGCCCCGCGATTGCGCCCCAGGATCGGGCCAAAATTATTGGCGTCTGTCGCGAAGCCACGAATGTCACCCGCGAACGCATCATCCTCGGCATAAACACCATTCAACTCCAGCTTCGGCGTCAGCTGGAATTTGAGTTGGCTCCATCCTCCGGCCGAGTTCAGGCCGCGGATCGGACTGGTCGCATAATATGGGCTGCCTCCGTACACAAAGGTCTGGCCAACCGCCGCGCCCAAACCTCCAACCGCGCGCCCTCGGTAGAATTCTCCCGACAGATTCACTCGTCGCACAATCGGAATCTGCCAGTCGGCCATGCTTGCCCACGCGTCGACGTTATGATCCCAGGGCCATTGCTGCCGCCCGTAGTAGCCCGCGACCCCAAAGCTCAAAGGATGGTCGAATACCGGCTTCGACCACGCCGTCCGGACCGCGTACGCTGGCTGGCCAGTGCTCTCGCCCGCGGTGGCAGAGCGCGTGAATGAATTGCTCGGAGTTTCCCAGTCGAGGTTATCCAGAATTCCGCCCTGCACCGTCACTTTCTGCTGATCCGTCAGGTCGAAGCTGTGCTCGACCCGAATCTGCGGAGTCCAAGCCCACAGGTTTCCCGCATATGCAAAAGTCGGTGTCGCCAGCGACGCGAATGACGTCGGAGAGAGCGGCGAGATGAACAACGAATCTTGGCCGGCAACTACAGACGTGTCTTTCCAGTCCAGTCGCAGGCTCGCGGTTTGCATCCGCGCGATGCCAAAATCCACTCCATTGTCGGTTGCGGGAAATCCGCCGAAAAAGTCGAATTGCACATTCGCCGAAGTTCTCGCGCCCGCCACATTCGGACCAAAAATCTCCAGCCCAATCTCGGTTTGCCGCAAGGTCGCGCCAAAACTAGTCTGCGACGTGCCGGGGACGGCCGGCTCCGCATAGTCAGGGACGTCCAGATTATCCGAGCCTCCTACATTATGAAACGCATTCATCAGTACGATTCCAGAGAGCCGCGCACGATACTTGCCCGCCGTCTCCACCTTGGTTTGATATTGCTCATCAATCTTCGATCCCAGCAGTTGAGTGGATTCCTCCAGCCGCTGCACTCTGCTGCCGATGTCCATGGCCGGAGCAGCGGCCTGCGCCGTATTTCCCGAAGGCGCGGCTTCCACCGTCGCCGACGGAACCGGCTTCGCATTGGTCGCTGCCGCCAGGGGAGCGAGCAGCTTCCGCGTGTCTTGCAATTCCTGACGCAATTCCCGCATCTCCGCGCGCGACTGCTCGTTCTCAGCTCGCATCTGCTCAACCATGGAGCGCAATTCCCGCACCTGCGAATCGAGTTCGCGCACTGAATGGTCGCTGGACTGAGCCGCCGGTGCGCCTTCCTGGGTCACTCCGCGGACACATAGAAAAATCAATGCGGCCGCGAGGAAGGCAGTTGTACGAAGCGCGAGGGTATCAGGGGTCTTCACGCATCCTCCTGCTCGACATGCGGACTCCTTGCAATCGGGATCGCGAACCTGGGCTAAGTGTCCGAATGTCGAATTGAATTTTTCGTCGTTCGATCGTTGCTTACGGGCACGCTGCTTAATGTTGCGCTACTTGACGTCTCCAAGGGATGAGCCCCTTCCTGATCGCCGCCCTCAGCCAAACCCTGGGGAGCCCGGCCCGGCAGCGTGATCCGAAAAATTGTTCGCCCATCCCCACTGCGTTCCTGCAAAACTTCCCCGCCGTGATCGTGCACGATTTTCTGCACCACGGTGAGTCCAAGCCCGGTGCCGTTCTCTTTGCCAAAACTTACAAAGGGATGGAACAGTTTGTCACGAATCGCTTCCGCAATCCCCGGGCCGTTATCGGCCACTGCGATTGTCACCGCGAATCCTTTGCGTTCCACCGTTACTTGCACCCGGCCCTCGCTGCTGGGCGCGGCTTCGCAAGCGTTGAGCAGAAGATTGTATAGGGCGCGCTCCAGCTTCCGCGCATCGAACCAGGCCAGAGCCGGCCCGTTACTGCGGACTTCGATGTGTGTCCCTTGATGCCGCGGATGCAAGCGCACCGCCTGCATAGCTCGATTCACCGATTCGACCACGCTCGTGTAGGTTGGATTCAACGATTCGCGCGTCCGCGCAAACTCCAGCAGCGAATCGATCAGATCCGTCATCTGATTAACCCCCGTGCGCACTTCCTGGTAAAGCTCTTCGCGCTGCGCGGAAGTTAAACGCCCATCGCAAAGAAACTCGGAATTCGCGACCACAGCAGCCAGCGCATGCCTCAGATCATGCGAAATCGAACTCGCCATGCGCCCAATCGTGGCCAACTGTTCTGACTCCAGCAACGCCTGCTGCGTCTTGAGCAAGCTCGAGCGCATCCGATCGAAGGCCGAAGTGAGTTCCGCCACTTCGTCGCTGCCTCTCGCATCGAGAGGATGATGAAAATCACCGTGCTCCAGCGCACGCACGCCTTCCACCAGATTCGCCAGCGGACGCGTAAAGGTGTGCGAAATTACAAAGACCAGGCTGCTGCCGATAACCACGGCGCTCAAGCCAAGCAGCAGTAGCAAACGATTCAGATTGGTGAGAAATTTCGCTGCCTGATCGTAGGATCCGAGCACGGTTAGGCGCACTGCAGGTTTTTGTTGCCCCGACAAATCCAGCGAAGTCGCGACAAACGTCTCTTTCCCAACTTCCACATCCCGCGGCGCACCCGCTAGCGCTGCGGCCTGCGATGATCCTGCCGCTAACGCCCGCACCCCTGGAGTCTGTGCCTGTCCGGGCGTCAAGGTTGTCGCCACCAATTCATCGCCGTAGGAAAATGCCACCTGGCTCGCCGAAACTTTACTGATTTCCTGCGCCAGCCGCTCGTCGATTTCGTATCCGATAATCAGAAATCCCAGCAGCGGCCCTTCCGTCTTGCCGAAGTAGACCGGCTGCACAAAGGTCTGGTAGAGACGATGCCCGCCGAACCACCAGTGACTGGAATCCTCTTCTTTGAGCGACTGCTGAAAGTATTGCTGCGCGGCCTCGCGCGTAAGGCCCGCCGACTTGGTGTGCAGCGCCACCACCTTGCCATTGCGGTCGGCTAGCGCCAGCAGATCGCTGCCGATCAGCGGCCACACGTCCTGCGAAGCATCCTGGATTGTGGCCGGATCGCGCGCCGTCATGATGGCACGCGTGATGGGCAGATACGCCACCAGTTCCGCCGAGTGCGTCAGCATCATCTCTCGATCGTGCTGAAAATTCTGGAACGTGGTGACCGAGTTTCCCAGTTCCTGCACAATTCCTTCGCGTACGTGGCTGCGCACGCTGTAACTCACTACCAGCAAACTCAACGCCGTGAGCCCAGCGGTAATCAGCACCATCGAGAGCAGAAAGCGCGTGCGCAGGCGCGCGCGCGGAACCAATGTTTTTCCAGAATGCTCTGTGAGAGTTCGCGGGACGGATTCAGGTGAAGATGCCAAGAGTTTAGGGGACGAAAGAGAGTCAGAGAATGAACTTATACCCCATCCCGTGCACGGTGCGGAAGTGTACCGGACTCGCCGGATCGCGTTCCAGTTTCTGTCGCAGCTTCAGGATGTGGTTATCCACGGTGCGCGTCGACGGATAATTCTGGTATCCCCAAACTTCGTTCAGCAGTTCGTCGCGGCTGATGACGCGGTCCGCATTGTGCACCAGAAATTGCAGCGTCTTGAACTCCTGCGCGGTCAAGATTACTACCTTGCCACCGCGCTGCACCTCCATCTTCTTAAAGTCGATCGAGATGCCGTCGAACGAGATCACCTTCGCGCTCGCCGGCCTGGCCGCCGTATGCCGCAGCGCTGCACGCACCCGCGCCAGCAGTTCGCGCGGGCTAAAAGGCTTGGTTACATAATCGTCCGCACCTAACTCCAGCAGCAAAACTTTATCCGACACATCGCTGGTCGCGCTTAGCACGATAATCGGCTGCGTCGGCGCTACCGCCTTGATCTCCTTGCAAACATCGCCCCCGGAAAGCTTGGGCAGGCGCAGATCGAGAATGATAACCGCCGGCGGATCGGCCTGAAAGCTCTCCAGCGCCGACTTGCCGTTTCCTTGTACTTCGACGGCATATCCCTCGGCCTCAAACATCCGCTTCAGCGCCTTCTGCACCGCGGGATCGTCCTCGACCACCAGAATCCTCCCCGTGCCTCGCGCCGTGCCCACGGGATCTGCCGATCTTGCGGTAGTCATTGGTGTAGCGATCTGCCCCATAAAAACATCCTCACTCGCATCAGACCTGGGTTGGCAACCCGTAATCGATGGACGCCCCACAGCGCCCTGCAACAAGTGAAGCTTACAACGTTTCCCTTGATTTTCCCCGTATTTGCTAAGCTTTGACAATTTTTTTACATCTTCACACTCCAGTCCGAAGGCTCTACGGCAAGTTGCTTGCTGCTCCAACCACCACGCACAACCTGACCACCGTCATCCCGAAGCGCCCGCGTTCTCACTAGCGGGCCGAGGGACCTCCCTGCGATCGGCCGCCGCGCCGAGGCCAAGCCCGCCACTTCCTGGCCAGCAGCTTTCCGAGAACAGGCCGTAGAATAATACGGCGTGCCCGTTCCCTCTGAATTCGCCAACCTTCGCGTCGTTTTAGTCGACGCCCGCAATCCCCTCAACATCGGCGCCGCCGCCCGCGCCATGAGCAACTTCGGATTTCTTCACCTGCGTGTAGTGAATCCTTACGACGTCGCCTACGAAGGCGCGCGCTCCGCGGTTGGCGCCGCCGAGGTTCTCACCCACGCTGAAAAGTTCGCCACCGTTGCCGAAGCCGTGGCCGATTGCTCGCTCGTGGTCGGAACCACCGCCGTCGGACATCGCGACCTGCAACATACCCTGCAACGCCTCGAAGCCGGCGCGCCCCTCATCCGCGCCCACATTTCAACGGCTCCTTGTGCACTCTTGTTTGGCTCGGAAAAATTCGGCCTCTCCAATCGCGATCTCAGCCATTGCCACTGGCTCATGAATATTCCCACCCGCGAGGAACACTTCTCCATGAATCTCGGCCAGGCCGTCGCCGTTTGTCTCTACGAACTGATTCGCGATCCGAACGCGCAGCCAAAGCCAGAGAAGGGAAGTCCCGCGTCTTCCGCCGAGATGGAACGAATCTCAGAAGCTCTTCTCACCGCACTTCGCACCAGCGACTATCCTAAGATCACCACTTCGGACGCCTTTCAAAACGCCGTCCGCCGCCTCGTCCGCCTCATGCGCTTTCCCTCTGGCGATGCCGAATTCTTCCTCGGCATGTTGCGCCAGATGATCTGGAAGATGAAAAAGGACGAAGGTCCAAGCAGCTAAGCAAAACTAGAGAACGAAGTTAGATCTGACTACCGAGAACCGAGAACTGCCGTTAAGGCTTCTCTTCCTCCGAAGACACATCCATCCCAGATCGCCGAAACCGAAAGCGAAGTGTCCACACACTTGCCCGTGCCCGTCCCTCCGCCTGCGGAGGATTGAATTTCCATCGCCGCGCCGCCGCCAGCGCCAGATTCGCAAAGTACTTGCTCGATCCCGGCGACGTCAGCTTTACTTGCGCAACATTTCCCGACGAATCAACCTCCAACCGCATGTTGATTTTTACCGTCCCTTGAATGGTTCGTAGCGCGCTCTGCGACACTCCCGGCATCACTTGTTGTTGCACGCTGCCCCGCGAGTTGGTTTTTGGCCCAACAGTTTCTTTCGTCGCCATCGGCGCCGCAGGCGATACAGCAACCGCAGTCTGACTGGCGGGCGGAATATTCGCAGCCTGATTTTCCGCCACCGGAGTCGCCCTCTGATGCCGGATGAACCAGCCCGCAATCAACGCCACGACGAAAAGCACGGCGACCACGATGGGTACGACCATCCACCGTCTCGGCCGCTCAGGCGGAACGTCTGGCCGAACCGGCTCGACTTTAGCAACAACTTGCGCCGGAGCCGCCACAGGTTCCAGTTCGCGAAGAATTTCGTCGATCGTGCAACGCAGCCGCGGATCGCTCTTCAAGCATCGCCGGATAATCCCACGCAAAGGCTGTGGAACCGTTTCAGGCACCGCAATCGGCGCACCGGTGATCGTCGGTTCCTTCTGCGTCAGCACCGCCAGCAACGTTGCACCTAACGACCACACATCCGCAGCCGCCGACAAGCCGCTCGATGCCGCTTCCGGCGGGTCATACACACTGCTCACCTTGACCGGCTCGCCCGCCTTACCCAATCCATCGCTCGAGATCTTCAACTTCTCGCCCACCGCCATTACATTCGAGGGCTTGATGCGTCCATGCACAAAACCGGAGCGCCGCAGCGCCGCCAGCGCCTTCGCCGCAGGCAACAACACCTCGCGCGCCTCTTCCCCCGAAAGCGCCCGCAGCGGAAGAATCTCTCCCAGATTTTCCTCCGCGAATTCCATGACGACATAAAGAAGAGGTGTATCGTCGATCTGGCAACGTCCCCACGCCAGCACTCGCAGCAGATGCGGATGAGAAATTTTCTTGCCCTCACTCCAGGCAAGCAAGGTGGCCTCGTCACTCTGATTTTTCTGAGCGCCCTTTTCCGGAGAGATTAGTTTAATGACCGCCTTCTGCCCTCCGCTTTCGCCGTACTCGGTCAGAAAAACGTCACTGTGATCGGAGCCGCCCAGCCACTGCTTCAGCGGAAACCGCTTGTCGACGATTCGCCCTTCCCACTTTTTCCACATTTTGGTTGAAGCACTCATACGCCAACTATAACCAATTCGTCATTCTATTCCAGCCGTATCGCCCGCGGCTTCCGAAAGTGCATTGCCGGGCTCGGTTTGCCGCAAAAGTTCGCCATCTGCGCCCGCCGTTCAACCCTTGGTAATATGTTAGATTGGAAAGCAAGTGGGCGCGTAGCTCAGTTGGTAGAGCAATGCCCTTTTAAGGCATGGGTCGAAGGTTCGAGCCCTTCCGCGCTCACCATTTTCCGGCTTGGCCTATTTGGGCAGCAGTCGTCTCCCACGTCTGTTCGCCTAAAGGTTGATCCCCTAAAGCAATATGGAAGCCAGTTGGTTGCGGTGACATCCCCACTCATTCTTTGACTCCCACCGGGCTCGGCCTCAATAAGTGAAA
>CAWFUK010000048.1:0-8591 GCA_963818935.1 uncultured Acidobacteriaceae bacterium | reverse complement strand
TGTTATGTGACCTGCTTCGACTAAGTATCGTATTGCTTCTATAATCGAACAAAGGAAAATTCCTAAACGATGCAACTTTCCCGCTTCTTCGCCCTCTTCGTCGGAGGCGAGATACTCGACCTCGTCTCCAGCACCGGCCCGGTCGCAAAATTCGTGCTGCTCACTCTGCTGGCATTCAGCCTGATCTCGTGGGCCATCATTCTGACCAAATGGAATCTGCTGCGCAAAGCCCGCGTGCAGAGCGGACGCTTCCTGCGCGCCTTTCGCAAAGCGCAGCGGCTGCAAGATATCGCTGCCGTGGCGGATCAGTTCCATCCCAGCCCGCTAGTGGGAGTTTTCGATGGCGGATACCAGGAATTCAAGCGCCAAGTCTCGACACCGGCTGCGTCGGTGCGCAGTTTGACGGCGATCCAGCGGGGCATGCAGATTGGGGCGTCGGAAGAAATCTCGCGCCTGGAACGCAACGTGCCCTGGCTGGCAATCACGGCCTCGGTCACGCCGTTCATCGGATTGTTTGGCACGGTGTGGGGCATTATTGACGCGTTTCACGGTCTCGGAACCTCCGGCGGCGCTACCTTGCGGGCAGTCGCGCCGGGCATTTCCGAGGCGCTTATCACCACGGCGGCCGGACTCGCTGCCGCTATCCCCGCCGTGATCGCGTACAACCTGATCGGCAACTCGATCCGCGTGTTCGCCGCGCGGGGCGATGATTTCGCGCTCGAAGTATTGAACGCTATCGAAAGCTCGCAACCGCAAGCGGCCGCATATCCAGCAGAGGTACGGCGCTAATGGCTTTCACCACCTCGAATGGACGCACGCAGACTGCCCTCGCCGATATCAACATCACTCCGCTGGTCGATGTCGTGCTGGTGCTGCTCATCATCTTTATGGTAACCGCGCCGATTCTTCAGTCCGGCATTGAAGTGAGCGTGCCCAAGACCCGGACCGTCAAAGAAATTACCGAGGAGCGTACGGTCATCACCATCAATAAAGACCAGCGCGTTTTTCTGGGTAACGACGCGGTGAATATTAATCAGATTGCCGCCAAGTTGCGGCAGCGGATTCGCGATCCGCGCAACCAGTTCATTTTCGTCCGCGCCGACGAGAATGTTCCCTTCGGAGCTTTCGCCACCGTGATGGACGCGGTAAAGCAATCCGGGATTACCAACATCAGCATCGTTACGCAACCGATTGAACAAAATGGCGCAAAACGCTGAAATCTTTTTTGAGCACGATCGCTGGGGACGCGCCCTGGCATGGTCGGCGGGCTTTCACCTGGCGCTCACCGCACTGATCCTGTTGTACACCGCGCTGTTCACCAGTTCGCGCGGTGAAGGCTGGGGCGGAGGCGGAGGCGGTTCGTCCATCGGCGTTTCGCTCGTCAGTTCCGTTCCCTTGCCTGCTCCGGCCGCGCAAACGCAGAACGTTCTGGCCAACGAATCGAAAGGGATCACCAAGTCTCAGCCCAAGGTCGAGGAGAAAGAGCCCGACGCGATCGAGATTCAGGGAAAGAATTCCAAGATCAAGAAGAAGCCGCCGGCTCCGACCAAAGCGAAAGCGGAACCTCCACCCGAAGAGACGAACCAGGTTGCATTTGGCGAAGGCGGCCCGGTGAGCGGTCCGTATGGCACGTTCAACGCGGGCGGAGCCAAAGGCGGTTTTGGCATCAGCGGCAGCGGCGGGGATTTTGGCACAAAGTTCGGATGGTACGTGCAGATCATTCAGCGCAAGGTTTCGGAAAATTGGTTGAAGTATGAAGTGGATCCGACCATCTCGAGCGCGTCCCGGGTTTACATTACGTTTGATGTGGCGCGCGACGGGCATCCTTATAACATCCAGGTCGAGCAATCCAGCGGGGTGCCGTCGCTCGATGTCTCGGCAACGCGCGCCTTGCAGCGCATCGACACCTTCGGCCCCTTGCCGCCGGATTACAGCGGCAGCAAAATTTCAGTGGAGTATTGGTTCGATTACAGCAAGAAATAATGTCGTACCCTGCACAGGAGATCGAGCATCATCAGGAGGGGGAGTCTGTTCCCTTTCGGTCCGCTATGGTTGAAGCACCCAAATGATTATTCTTAAGGTTCTACGCCCATGGGTATGATGAACGTAACTTGCCAATGACAACATATCGGACTACGATATTATCGTTCGGCGCAGCTTTTAGCCCTGGCGCCCACGACGACTTCAAAGGGATGGACCACAAATACTGTCAAGCTTCGCCTGCCGCTCCGGGCCCTCGCAGCGCTCTGGCCGCCCTCATCCTCATCGTCCTTCTGTTTTGCGTCTCGCCATCGTTTGCCCAGGATTGGGTTCGAACCGGCTCCGGGCTGGGCGTGGATAAGGTTCGGCTGGCGGTTCCCGACTTCAAGCCATCGAATAACGATCCGCAGAACGCCGCGCTGCTCAAGACCTTCAACGACACTTTCTGGAATGATCTGGACAATTCCGGAGTGGTGGAACTGGTCTCGAAGAGCTTCTATCCGCTGCAAACGCCCGGCCAACCTACCGAGGTCACCTTCGGAGTGTGGAACTCGCCTCCGCCAAACGCGGCCATGCTGGCCTTTGGAAATTTAGGCGTGGCCAATGGCAAACTCACAGTGCTGGGCTGGCTGTACGACGTGAAGAACACCGCGTCGCCATTGGTTCTCGGTAAGCAGTATTCCGATGTGGCTACCGACGATGCGGCCCGCACCATCGCGCATAAATTCGCGGACGAGATCATCTTTCGGCTGGGTGGCGGAATTCAGGGAATTGCGGAGAGCAAGATTTACTTCGTCAGCGATCGATCCGGGCACAAAGAAATCTGGGTGATGGATTACGATGGAGCGAACCAGCGCCAGGTCACGCACCAGAACTCGATTTCGCTTTCGCCCAGCATCTCACCCGACGGCACGCGGCTGGCGTTCAGTTCGCTGACGAAATCGGGTTGGGATATCTTTATGTTCTCGCTCGATCTCAACCGGGTGGTGAGCTTTCCGCGCTTCAGCGGAACGAACTTGTCGCCGGCATGGTCGCCCGACGGCATGCACCTGGCATTCGCGTCCTCGCGCAGCGGCGATTCCAATATCTACATTTGCGACGCCAATGGCGCGAATCTACATCGCATGACGAGCGGCAAAGGTCTGCCCGATGTTTCTCCGACATGGAATCGAAAGACCGGCGCGCAGCTTGCTTTCGCCAGCGGCCGCACGGGATTACCGCAGATCTATACCATGGAAGCGGATGGGACCAACCAGCAGCGCATGACCGATCAGGGCTACGCGGTCTCGCCCAACTGGTCGCCCAATGGGCAGTTTCTGACGTTTGCCTGGATTCGCAAATATGGCCCCGGCGAGCCCGGTTCTTCCGACATTTATTTGATGGATATTGCCAGCAAGCAATGGGTGCAGATGACGCACGATGGCGGGCGCAACGATTTTCCATCGTGGTCGCCCGATGGGCGGCATATCGTGTTTCAATCCAGCCGCTCCGGCAAAGAAGAAATCTGGATGATGCTTGCCGATGGCAGCAAGGCCCATCAACTGACTTTTACCGGACGTAATTCTCAACCGAATTGGAGTTGGAAATAAACACTTCGTCTGAACTCGAAGTCGGAACTTAAATGACCGCAGGGTTCGCAGGAGGAACAAACGTGAAAGGGATCACACTGAAGAGGAGCCACATGAAGCGTCGCAGCTTTCAAACACTCGCCACTCTCACCACACTGGCCGCCATTCTGATGTTGGGCGCCTGCCACAAAACCAAAGTCCCACCGCCGCCGCCACCACCACCGCCGTCGCCGTCGCCCACGGCTTCCATCTCCGTGAGCCCGGATACCATTCAGACAGGGCAATCCGCAACCTTGACCTGGCAAACCTCCAATGCGACCGACGTGTCGATCGACGGCATTGGCGCGGTTCAGCCCAGCGGATCGCAGCGGGTTTCTCCCAGCGCCTCGACGACCTATCATCTGACGGCCAAAGGTTCGGGCGGAACGCAAGAGGCGACCACGCGCCTCACCGTAACGCAACCGCCGCCCCCGCCGCCGCCGGCGACACCTTCGCCCACGGAGACGGAGCTGTTCAATCAAAACATCAAGGATGTTTATTTCGACTACGACAAGGCGGATGTGCGTCCCGATCAGCAGGCGGCGATTCAGGCTGACGCCCAGTTCCTCAATCAGCACAGCAATATCAATTTCACCATTGAGGGACACTGCGACGAGCGCGGATCTACCGATTACAACCTCGCCCTGGGCGACAAACGTGCGACTTCGGTGAAGGATGCCCTGGTCTCGGCCGGAGTGAGTGCCAGTCGCATCAAGACGATCAGTTACGGCAAGGAAAAACCGTTCTGCACCGAGTCGACCGAGGCGTGTTGGCAACAGAACCGTCGCGGCCACTTGGTGTATCAACCTTAGGCTGCGCAGCATTTTCTGCGTGGCCGGGCCATTGGCCCGGCCACGCGGCTTTATACCCTAAGGGCTGCACTCCGTCTAAAATGTTTTTAGGAGAATTTCAGTGATGACACTACGGCGCATCCCCACGCTGCTCGCGCTTCTCGCCACAACTTGGCTGGCTGTTACCCCGGCGTATGCCGCCAGCAAAGAAATCATCCAATTGCAAACCCAGGTACAGCAACTGCAGGAACAGATGACCGCCATGCAGCGCAGCTTCGACGAGCGCATGGGCGTGATGAACAACCTGGTGCAGCAGGATACGGATGCAGTCAACAAACTTTCGAGCAGCTTGACCACCCTGCAGACGGCGCTGCAAAAACAGCAGGGTGACTCCGCCGCCCACGTCGACCAGCTTTCCGGTCAGCTCCAATCGTTAAACGACACGCTGGACGAGCTTAAAGTTCGCCTCGCCGCCGTCAGCAAACAGTTGCAGGACATGCAGTCTTCGCAGCAGACTCAGGCGGCAACGCTGGCCCAGCAAACCGATCAGCAAAAAGCTGTGGCCGCCGCTCCTCCGCCCGACGTGCTTTATAACAACGCCCTGCGCGATTACAACGGCAACAACAACGATCTGGCCACGCAGGAATTTTCCGACTACCTCAAGTATTACCCCAACACCGAGCTGGCGGGCAATTGCTACTTCTATCTCGGAGAACTTCAGTTCCGCCAAGGCAACTACCAGCAGGCCGCGCAAAGTTACGATCAAGTACTGCAGAATTTTCCCGCCGGAACGAAAGCCGCATCCGCCCAGCTGAAAAAAGGATTCGCCCTGATCGAACTGGGAAAGAAAGAAGATGGCGAAGCAGAGCTGCGCCATGTCATCCAGCGTTTCCCCAAGTCCAATGAAGCGCTGCAGGCGCGGGAACGGCTGCGCAAGCTGGGAGCTTCCACTCGCCCCGGCGAATAGTTATAGTTGTAGGTGATTCTTATTTGGAGTCTTCTATGACTAAGATTTCTGACAACGATCCCGACCGCGCCAAAGGCGCGATCGAAACCGAAGAGCACCATCACGACGGCAACCTGGGACTCTCCGAGCAGCTCGGCCATCGCGATCAAGACCCGCGCCTTAAAGACGCCGACTCAGATTTTCCTGAACCTGGAGGAAATCCGGAATACACGGGTGAGGGCGAAAAACATTCCAGAAAGCAGTAAACAGAGCAGGGACTAACCACTGCCCTTAAATCGCCATCGGTCCCACTTCTTTTTCTACCTCCATGGTATCGACCATGACGATGGCGTCCCACGGGCAGCCGTCGAGGAAGCAGCCGTCGGGGCCCTTGCTGAGGCATTTCTTGCAGCCGATGCAGAGAATGGGGTCGATCGCGATCCGGCCAAAGGGAACGTTGTCCTCGTCATCCACCCAGAACATGCAGTCTTCCACCGGACAATATTCCACGCAGGCCGGCGAGCCGGCGCATCCCGTACAGCATTCGGTAATGACCGCAAGTTCCTTGGGCTTCTTCTTGCGCGGCGTGGTCAGGCCCTTGGATCTGGGCTCGCTCTTGACTTCGTCGGGAACCATCCCGACAGCTTTGGGCGCTCCGGGTGCGGCAGGCATGGCGCACATTATACCCCGGTTTTGAGAAATGTTGATGGCGGTTTTGCGTCGGGTAGAGACTGCGGCACGGGGAACAGGCGGGTCAGCCTTGGGGAAGAACCTCGCAAGTTAGCTCAAGGGTGTGACGGAAATCACGCCCCGAAACATCGCAACCGGCGTAAAATAGCCCCGTAATTGAGGCCCGGTAAGGTGCAGCTTTTGGAGGCGCAACTTGCCAAAGCAAGCACAGGCCGCACTCGACGTCATTCGCAATCGACTTCAAGTGATCATGCTCCGCGCGGAGACTAGCGAGAAGCCTCTGTACTGCGATACATGCGCACTCGCCGTTTCTGAAATTATCAAAGAACTTCGCGCCCTGGAAACCTTCATCCAATCGCTCGAGGCTCAGTCCGGCAACTCTTAGTCCAACTCCTCCTGAATGCGCGCATAAACTCGCCATTGCCGCCCCGCCAAACTCGGCGGGGTTTTGAAGAACTGCAAGGGAATCAGAGATTGGAATGGGGATGTTACGTTAGGAATCCGTTTGAGGACGCTGTTTGCTGCTGCCCCGTATCACGAAGCCGGAGACCTGCTGCCTTCCCCCATACTCCTGCGCGAGGTTCTTGGCGATGAGTCGTGTCAGCCAATCGGCTTTTTGCTTTTCTGTACCGCCTCTGAACACTAGTGGCAGGTCACACTGCTTTTTCATGGCGCCTCTCCGCATGAGCAGGCTACCTCTTTAGTGCAATCATACTGTTGGAACCCTGGCGACTCCACCGAATTCTGGGTCAATGAGCGCTATGGCGATTTTTCGTCAACTAGGTTCGAAAGCGGGCCGTGAAACCTTGTCTTCCCGAAATACTTAGCGCGAAGAAGAGGTTCGAAAGTTTGCGCCATGTTTCCTGCAGTCGGCTACAAAAACAGAGGCATCTATCGTTGCTGGGCCAACCAAAGCACTGGCGAAGGCAACCTTCTCGAATGCAGCGATTTCTGCATCCTGCAGTCCAGCGATGATGCCTTCCGGTGACGCAGGCGAAATTTTCGCCGCTGTCCGTACTGCCTTCCCCCACAGATCGGTCGAGGGCCATGAACCCTTGAATGCGGTGTTTGGATCGTCTGTATCAGTATCATGCTCGTAAATCTTGCCGGCGGCTTTGACCAGCATATCCACGGCTTTCTTAGCGCCGTCTACGTCCCCGATCTTCAGATAGAGTTCAGGCAGTCTATCGATTCCGGTCATCTCTTGAGGAGTTAACTGATCCTGAATCGTCGAAAACTCGTCCAAAGCAGACTTCGACACGGATGGGGTTTTCGCAACCACCTTCTCGGCGATGCCAAGAAGCGCGTCGGAGCGCGGTGACGATGACTTAAACGTTCCGTGCACGGGCAAGGTGAGCGCAGTTGCCAATGCTCCTGCGGCGTCTGTGTCAGCTCTCGTGAGAACATCTTCAACGCGATCCCGCATCTGGGCGCTAATCTGCTGCTCGGCTGGTACATTCCCTAGACCTGATCCACCGGCGGCAACACCATAAGACAAAGTCGTGTTCTGCGACTGGAGTGACTGCATGCCTCCGGGGTAAGCCTTGAGCTGTTCGGCAACGTCCGTCTGCTCATGCAAAAGGGCTTCTGCCTTGGCGCTGTCGAGTTCCTCAAGGATCGGCAAAAGCTGAAAGAGGCGAAGAGCGTAAGCTGAGTTCAAAACGACGCTCCCCTTGGCCGATGACATCGAGTAGTGTGACTGGGAGTCGTTGTCCTTCGTGACATCCAGAACCTTGTCGATGGCTTCCAGAGCCAGCCTTGGAGGAACTTCTTTCCAAGTTTGCTGAATAAAGGTTCCAATATCATCGCCACCCAAGGCTGTTTGGGCAGCGTGGCGCTCGAAATTGTTGAGCGCCTGATTAAAGATATTCATCCGATCTGCGGAAGATTCGGGCCCGAACGCGGTGACCAGCTTAGCGGCCACACCGAAAGGGTATCCGTCGGAATCAGCAAGCGTTGAAAGTAACGTCTCGGCGTGGATCAGGTCCTTTTTTGATTCGTAATGCCTCACCAGTTCCGCGGTGATATCATTTCGCACGGTGGGCGTTGCTTGCGGGAGCAATTGCTCAATCTCTTTCAGTTGATCTCGATGCACCATGTCGTAGAGCACGCGCTGTTGAATCCAGCTCTTTATGTCTCCCGCAGTACCCGGGGCTCCGCAGGGATTGCTTTCGGGCGCATCCTCAATCGTCTGGGTCGCCATAAACGCATCGCGTGATAACTTTTCGGCGTGCTTCGGATCGAGCTTGGTGTATGCGTACGATGCCCGCCACAGGACAAACGCATGCATGTTCGGCTGTAATCCGGCGGATTCTCCTACTGCGGCATTGAGGAGTCGCAATCCGCGTTCCTGGTCAGAATTGAGTTTGCGTGCGGGTGTCTCCGACCGCGATGCCCCCTTAGACGGTTGGCTGCTGGATTGTACGGATTGCCCGATAGGAAAACTGATCGGCAGAAAGATCGCCAAACATAGGCCAAGATTCACAAGCGAACTCTTCACAACTTTAGCCATAGAAAGTCTCGACCGCGAACGATTATAAAACTTTCTAGGCGCATGCAGCGTCAACTGTCGCTATC
>CAWFUK010000047.1:0-155744 GCA_963818935.1 uncultured Acidobacteriaceae bacterium | reverse complement strand
AAGCGCGAAAGGGCTTCCTCAACTTTTTCGACGACTGCGTCTAAATACATCGGATGCTGGTAGAAGGGCCCGACGTTGTGTACGGGCAGATCATCAGAGTAGAGTCGTCGCCACTCGTTGAGGCTGCTGCCCGTAGTGGTAGAGGAGTATTGCGGATACATGGGCAGGAGCACAATTTCGACGCAATGTGCTGCCTTGATCTGGGCAATGGCCTCACGGGTGAAGGGATGCCAGTAGCGCATGGCCACGAAGCAGCGGGCGTCCAAACCTTGATTCAAAAGTTCAGCTTCAAGGGCTTGCGCTTGCCGTTCCGTGAAGCGCCGGATGGGCGAACCTCCGCCAATGGTTGCGTAATGATGCTGCACTTTTCGCGCGCGCGTGGTCGAGATCAGTTTGGCCAGGGGTTTGCGTCCGATGCGGGCAAAAGGGAAGTCGATGATGTCGGGATCGCAGAATAGGTTAAAAAGGAAAGGCTCAATCGCAGCCAGCGTGTCAGGCCCGCCCAGCTGAAACAGAACTACCCCCAAACGCCGTGTTGTACGCGTCATCCCCCAGAAACCCCAGAACGGTGGAATTTACTCCAGTCCGGGATGAGAGTCAATGGGCGAGATGAACTAAAAACGAAATAGTAAAGGCGCGGTGAGTGCCGCGCCTTGCTGTTGATGGGAAGGGTGTTCAGCTTACGGCAGGCGCAACTCGCTGTGTTCGGGAACCACAACTTGCCGGCGCTGACCTGCGGCCCAATACAACACGCGTAATACCTTGGGTACCTGCGGATCGGGATCAACTCCCATACTGCGGTTATCGACGACCACAAACAGCTGGCCGCCGTGTTTATAAGTGCGCAGCGTTTCCGTGACATCTGCGAAATGTCCGGCGCCGCCGTAGAATGCGCGCATGATGTGGAACTCACGATCGTGCCACTCGTAACCCCGTTCGGGATCGAGGACCAGATGGACGTGGGCATTTTCCGGAAAGCGAAATTCCTCGACGTTGCCATCCCAGTGACGAATGCGGATGAAAAGTTCTTTGACGTGGTTGCGGGCGGGATCGACGCCCAATATCGTATCGAGCACATCGAAATCCAAAACTCCGTCGTGCATGAACGATCGCACCTGCGGAGTGACATCGACACGATGGTTGCCGGCGCCGTACTCCGCGGCTACGAGTTCACCGCCCTGGGCGGCAGCGAGATTAGCGAAAACGAAGATGCATGCCAGACTGCTCAAAACTACTGTAAGTAAACTTTTTTTCATAACGCCCCTTTGCCTCAATAACCGGTGAGGCTCCGAGTTGAGTTGAAATGATTTTAGTGCCCTGCGGCGGGAGTCGTCCTTGTAGTTTGCATCTCTTCGATCACGGCATCGGCAAACTGCGAAGTGCCGGCCTGGCCGCCAGGAATATCTTTGGTGAGTTTTTCGGGATGGCGATAGACCTTCTCCAGCGCATTGCGAATTTGCATGGAGGCGTCGAACTCGCCGAGATGGCGGAGCATTAAGAGTCCTGAACGAAGAAGCGCGGTGGGATTCGCCAGGTTCTTGCCAGCAATGTCGGGCGCGGAGCCATGCACGGCTTCGAAGATGGCGCATTCATCGCCGAGATTGGCGCTGGGGACAAATCCCAAGCCTCCGACGAAGGCGGCGCAGAGATCGGAAATAATGTCGCCGTATAAATTTTCCATGACCAGCATGTCGTACTGATAGGGATTCATCACCAGTTGCATGCAGGTGTTGTCGACGATGTGCTCGCCGTAAGTGATGTCCGGAAACCCCTTGGCCACGGCGCGGCAGCAGCGCAGAAAGAGGCCATCCGAAAGCTTCATGATGTTGGCTTTGTGGATGGCGTGAATTTTCTTGCGCTGGTTCTTGCGAGCGTACTCGAAGGCGAATTTTGCAATTCGGGTCGAGGCTTTTTCTGTGATGATTTTCAGGCTCTCGACTACGCCAGGAACGACTTCATGTTCGAGGCCGGAGTACAAACTCTCAGTATTTTCGCGGACGATGATGAGGTCAACATCGGGATAGCGCGTAGGAATATGCGGCAGATTTCTGATCGGGCGAAAGTTGGCATACAGCTCAAACTTCCGGCGGAGCGCAACGTTGATGCTGGAAAAGCCGCCGCCGACGGGCGTAGTCACCGGCCCCTTAAGGCCGACGTGAGTGCGCTCGATCGACTCGATCATTTCTTTGGGAATGTATTCGCCGTGCTTTTCGAACGCGTCGGCACCTACGGCGAAAGACTCCCATTCGAATTTAACGCCGGTGGCTTCGAGAATGCGTACGGTGGCCTGGGTGACTTCGGGGCCGATACCGTCGCCGGGGATCAGGGTTACTTTATGCGACATGATTTTTCTCAGGGGACTTGTGATCAGCGGTTAGCGATTACTGGTTAGCGGAACTTCGGAGCATCCATTTCAATGCTATCCAATTTTCTCTTTCGCTTTCACCAAATCTTTTAGCTCGTTCATAAATTCTTTTATGTCTTTGAAATCGAGGTAGACCGAGGCGAAGCGGACGTAGGCGACTTTGTCATAGCGCCGCAGGCGGTTCATGATGAGCTCGCCGAGTTCGCTGGTTTTACGTTCGCGCTCCTGTGATTCGATGACGAACGATTCAGCCTCGTTCACAATCTGTTCCAGCTTGCTGATGGGCACGGGGCGCTTCTCGCAGGCGCGCAGCAGGCCGTTCAGAACTTTCTGGCGATCGAATTTTTCGCGGCGTCCGTCCTTTTTGACGACCATGTAGGGAATTTCGTCGATGCGTTCGTAGGTAGTGAAGCGCTTGCCGCATTTCAGGCATTCGCGACGGCGGCGGATCGACTCCGCCTCTTTGCTCTCGCGCGAGTCTACAACCTTATCTTCCGCAAATCCGCAAAAAGGACATTTCATAGCTAGTGCTATCCCGTTCACTGGGCGATGCAAAATGAGTTTTCGGGATCACTGGAAATTGTAACAGGGGAAGGAGATGCAGGCTGCGTAGAGAGCCAAGTTTACGAACCACAAAGGGCACGAAGTTACACAACAGAGATTGTGGACGCCGAGTTATTGTTCAGGAGCGGGAGCGGCCAGTTCCGCTTCTTCGGCTTGGTGACTTTCCTTGGATAACTTCCGCAAAGACAACCGTTCGTGATGAGCCAGAAACAGACCGACCGGGACTACGGCTGCAAATGTGACGAGCCATAAGAGAATGCCGCAACTGGCGGCCATTTCGGGCGGCACGTCAAACACGCTGGAGAGCGCGGCAATGGTCGCCATCTGTGAACCCCCACCCACGGCCGGCAACTGCAGCATGGAGCCTAACATGCTGGCTCCCATCAGAATCAGCAGTTGAGAAACCGGAATTTCCAGCGAAGCCACGCCGTAGGAGTGAGTAACCTCCTGGTAGGCGAGGGCGATGATGTACCACATCCCGACTGAAACCAGTGTGAGCCATAGCATGGCGAGCGGGCTGTGGATGGTATCGAGGCCGGCACCGAACTCGCGTACTTTCTGCGCCAGTTTGTGGCCAAAGTTGGCGGAGAGATGGCCGAAGCGTTCTTCGACCCAGCGCGCCACGGCGTCGCCGCTGCGTCGAACGATGACTGCGCCTATCGCCAGAACAACTACGACTCCGATCAGGATGAAGCCACCTTCCCGGAAGCGCTTGTAGTACTCGGGATGCGGGATTGCGGGCAGGGCGCTGGGCAGAAAAATGGCGAGCACCATGAGCACGGTGAAGGCGCCGACATCGAAGATGCGTTCGACAGCCCAGACTGCGAGTTGTGAGGAAAAAGGAAGATTGGCGCGGCGGGCGATCAAGTAGGGACGAATGAATTCCCCAGCCCGGCCGAGCAGGGCGAGGCCGGTGAATCCGATAATCGTAGGAGATGTAAGGTCCAGCACAGTTGCTTTCGGTCGTACCGGCTGCAGGAAGATTTTCCAACGCAGAGCGCGCATCACATACCCGATGTAGATCAGCGCGATGGCATGCAAAACATGAATTTTTTTAATGCGGTGAGTTTGTGCCCAGAACGTCCCCCAGTCGAAGCTCTGCCAATGGCGATACTGCAGGTAAAGCAGAACGGCCAGAATCAGGAACACGATTACGCTGGCCAGGATGCGCTTTTTGTCCATGAATGAAGGAAGAAAGTTCGCGCCGCGACCTTCGACGCGAAGCGGGAACCACACTTCCAAGGTAAATGAGCGGGGCGGGAGGGTCAAACGGCTCGAATTGTCGGTGGCGTCTTAAGACATTACCGAATGATCCTCTTCGCGGCTAATTCTTGGGGTAAAGCCTCTGCATACATTCCGGACAGATGCCGTGGCTAAAGTCAGCCGCCGACCGGTTACGGATATAAATTTCCAGCGACTCCCAGTTGCCGTCCTCGTTGCGGATTTTCTTGCACGAGGCGCAGATGGATAAGAGGCCGCTTAGCATTTGGACTTTGCCCAATGCCTCCTGAAGTTCGGCAATCAGTCGCTCGCGCTCGGCCTCAGCGTTCTTTCTGGGGCTTACATCGCGAAAAATGATGCAGGTAAACTCGTTTCCGTCGGTGTCTGTAAAGACAGACGAGGACATTTCCATGGGGAACAAAGTTCCGTCGGGACGTCGTGCCATTAGCTCGCCCTGGGTTCTCCCATTTCGCTTCCGTTCTTCAATCAGGCGAGGCAGATTGGGGTCCGAGGTATCCATCAATCCGTCTCGCCCAGCAGCGATGATCTGTTCCCGCTGCCGCTCCAGGATGGAGCAAGCGCTGGGATTAGCGTCGAGGATTCGACCATCCGGCGAAGTGAGGAGAATCCCATCTATACTATTTTCAAAAAGCAGCCGGAAACGAAGCTCAGCGTCTCGAATTGGCATCGGTTCACAATAAAATTCGCGATTATTGTAACAAAGACCGCTTGACTAATCCTGATGGCTGGACTCTGCGGGAACGTTCCTGGCCTGGGTTTGAGAGCTGGACTTTCTAACCTTGGCCGTGGCGGCAGATGTGCGTGCAGTTTTGTTGGCGTCCGTCTTAGGAGCGACGTGTGGGCTTGCCGCATTTGTGGCGAGTTTCTTCTTGTTGAAGTCGCGTACGATGCGGGCTACGTAGGCTTTGGTTTCGTAGTAGGGCGGGACGCCGCCGTATTGTTCTACGCGCTGCGGCCCCGCATTGTAGGCGGCGAGCGCCTTGATGAGGTCGAAGTCGTACCGTTCCAGCAGTTCCCGCAGGTAGCGCGTTCCACCCTCGACGTTCGCTTGCGGGTCAAAGGCATTCTGCACGCCCAGTTGCGAGGCGGTCTGGGGCATGAGTTGCATCAGCCCCTGCGCGCCTTTGGGTGAAACCGCGCGGACATTGAAACCGCTCTCGGCGCGAATCACGCTGTTGACCAGGTCGGGATCGAGACGGTAGGTTCCGCTGGCGTTTTTGATGACTTCGTTAAGATCCAGTGGCGATGCGGCTTTCATGGCCGATGTGGTTTCGGGAGCCGTCGACTCGAGCGCGGACCGCGAAGCATCTGCCGGGAGTTCCTCGAAGTGATCGATTTCGGCGGTCGGCACATCGACGAAATTGGATTTGTCTCCGTCGAGATAGAGGCGCGTGATTGCGCCGATGATTTGACGATGGTCATGGCGGATGGAATAACCGTTGCGCAGCACGGCGGAGTCGGCTGCGCGGCAGGGAAGGATGGATAACAGCGTCCCCCACGCGATGAGTTGGATTGCCCTCTTCATCTTAAAGATTTCTATTCCACCGCTTCTGCCAAGGCTGCGGCCACTCCGCACTGGTCGTTGCCCAGGGTTACGCTCCAACCCCGGGAGCGTAATTCTGCGCAGGCATTCCCCATGATAACCGGATGGCCGGCAAACTCAAGCATTTCCACGTCGTTGTGGTTGTCACCGATGGCCATGACCTGATCGCGCCCAAAGCCCCGGTGGGCGGCCCAGCGCTTGAGAGCGTGTCCCTTGGAGCAGCCCGCATTCAGGACATCGATCATGGAGAGATCGCGCTCGGGGTATTCGGTGCGGAGGACCGTAATGAGGTTGTCCAATCCTCTGGATTCGAGAGCGGCAAGAGCTTGGCTCATGCGGGCCATCGAGCCGCAAAACATGGTTTGCACGGGATCGGTGGTCAGCGCCTTCTTCGAGCGGAATCACGAACTCAATATAGGCCAGATTCTTCTCCAGCCAACGGCGGATGCTTGCGTTCAGATCGTCCAGGTGCTCGAGGACGATAGCGCCTTTGGTTTCCTGGTCAAAAGTAAGAACGGTGTGGCCGCGGAATTCTTGCATGGCTTGACAGATCCGCCGGCAGGTTTCGCGGGGCATGAGGTCGCGGTGAAAGGTTTCGCCTGAGAGCGAACGGGTTACCGCGCCATTCGAGCTGATCAACCAGAGATCAAAGCCCAGTTGCAGGGCTATGGGCAAGGCGAACGTGTGGCGGCGGCCAGTGACGAGGACTATCTCGATTCCGGCGGAGTGGGCGCGGCGCAAGGCTTCCAGGTCGTTGGGGGAGATTTGGAACTGCGGATTGAGTAGCGTGCCATCGATATCGAGGGCAAGCAAGCGGATCGAATGCGCCCTGCGGGTTTCGGCGCCTTGCCTTGGCGAGACGGTCGTTTGATTCACTTCTCTATTGTGACATACGTAAGATCGGAAGCACGGGGTCTGCGTGCTATATTCGGTTGCGCATGGGATCGCTTTTCTTCTTTTTCGCATCGTGGTGGGGATTCATACTTCAGGGCTTCGCGATTGTGCATTTTATTCGCCGCCGTCCCGACACCTACTGGATTTTCGTCATCATTTTTTTCGGGTGGATTGGGGCCCTCATCTACATCGTCGCGGAAGTGATTCCGGATGCCCAACTGCTGCGGGGATCGTTCCAGGCTTTTCCGCGGCGACGGCGAATTCATGAGTTGGAGCGGGCAATTCTTGATAATCCTTCGGCGGGAAACTATGAAGAGTTGGGCCTGCTCTATTTAGATAACGGCGATTTTGCCAAGGCCCGTGGATGTTATGACCGGTCGATTTCGCAGCGGACAGATTCCATCGATCCGTTTTACCGGCGGGGCGTAGCGGAAGTGGGGTTGGGCGATTTTGCAGCCGCCGTGCCAGATCTGGAGCGGGCGATTACCGTTGATTCGGATTATGACTTTCATCGTGGGATCGCCCTACTGGCGCACGCCTATGCGCAGACCGGGCAGGCGGAAAAAGCCGGCAAGCTCTTTGAACAGGCGACGAAGATTTCTACCAGTTCGGAAACCTACTACAACTATGCTCTCTTCTTGCAAGGGCAGGGGCGAGTGGAAGAAGCGCGGCAGTGGGCCCAGAAAATCCTAGACCAGCGGCGAACCATGCCGGGGTATCAAAAGCGCCGCGAGCGTCCCTGGTTTCGCAAGGCTTATGGGTTGCTGGCGCGGCTGCGGCTGTAGGGGCCGCGGGCTTCGGCTTTCGGAAAATCTTAAGCGTGCTGGTAGTGTACTTTCGCGGGCGGACGAAGGCGTCCGCCGCTACGCGATCAATACCTGTCGTTGGTGTCGATGTTGAAGCCAAGGATTGCGTCTATCGCGACCGGTTGGGTGCCACGCATGGCGGGACGGAATTTCCAGTTTGGAAGAGCAGCCACGATTTTCGCGGTCATGGCAGCCGGTCCGGGTTCGAGAACCTGAAGATTTCCTATGTTCCCGGAGGCATCGAGCCGGCATTTGATGACCACGCGCGCACGAGGAAGATCTCTTGGCAAGTCAGTGCGCAGGCCTCGCGGTCCGGTAAGCGACCCGGCTGGTGAGTGCGCGGCGGGATTGGCTTCGGCGAATTGCATCACGACCGTGCCGATATTGGTGTCGACGTAGACAGTGTAATTGTCGCCAGGAAGCTTGCCATAGAAATCGAAGGCGCCGCCTGAGCGCGACGTCGCGACGATCGTGATGGCGGGGCCTTCGTTGGGCTTGACCGAAGAGCGTCCCGGAAGATTCGGGCTGGAACTGCCGCTATCGGCGCCGAAGCTGGGCAGGGTGACAATCGTGTTGCCCCCGCGAACGTCCACACCCGGCACGGCGGGAGCGCCAGTGGGCGCGTTGCCCGCGCCTGCGGGGCCGGGCGTGGGAGAGATTCCGGCGCGCGCGTTCGCGTCGGAACCTACACCTGTGCCAGTTTTTCCGGCGCCGGAGCCTGCGGCTGTCTTGTCTGTGGTTAGGCCGCTACCGGGGCCTTCGCCGTGGCCGATGCTGGCTCCTCCTCCCGAACCGCCGAGACCGGGCTTGTCTCCGCCTGAGGGAGACATGGCCATCGAGCCTTTGCCGCCGCCGGGCATACCAACTTTTGAGCCGGGTTGGGACGAGACTACGACTCCTGATCCTGCGCCGTTTCCGCTTTCAGCCTTTGGTGGAGCGAGAACTGAGCCGGCGTCGCCCGGTCCGCCTAACCCCATCCCTTTTCGTCCAGAGCCAGAGATTCCGGATGCGGAGCCGATTGAGGGCGGCGGCGGAACGATATTGTTCGCCAGTTCGCTGCCGGTGCCGGCTGGGCTGCCGCTTCGCTTTCCGGTCGCGCTGGAGCCGGATCCATCGACTGCCGGCGGTGGGGGGATTACGT
Source organism: uncultured Acidobacteriaceae bacterium (assembly GCA_963818935.1). GTDB lineage: Bacteria > Acidobacteriota > Terriglobia > Terriglobales > Acidobacteriaceae > Sulfotelmatobacter. The sequence continues at coordinate 147,189 of CAWFUK010000047.1, read as the reverse complement.
TGGTGCCGAGCGAAGCGCCGCGCGAGGTTCGCGATCCTGAGATGCCGTTCGAAGTCGCTCCGGAAGATGGAGGGGGTGGAACAACATTTGCGCCGACGGAATTGCCGGGAGAATTGCGACGTGACGATGTTGACACAGTGCCCGCGCCTGTGCCCGTAGTCGATGGCGGCGGAGGAATCACATTGGCGGCTATCGTGTTCGATCCAGCTGAGGCATTTCGGTTGCTCGATCCGGTTGAAGAAACCGAGGGTGGAGGTGGAACCACATCTTGCGTGCCGAAAAGTTTGCCGACGATGCTGGAGATGAACGACCCGCCAGATGGAGTTGGTGGAGGTGGAACGACTGACGGGGAAGACGAGGTGATGCTGCCGCTTTCGAGGCGGCGCAGATCGTGTGTGGAGTCGGCGGATGGCGGTGGCGCCACGACTGAGGGCGCAGGGAGCGTGAGTTTTGCGGTGCGAGAAGTTTCGCGGGCCGGCGCGGACACGGGCGGCGGCACAACTGCACTGTTGATCTGCACGCGAGAGGGAGCTACTTCGCGGCCGACATTTGTCGGCGCCGGCGGAACGACGCTCGCGTTCACCGCGGGAGCGGAACGTGACTGATCGCGAGAGACATGCGCGGATGCTGGCGCGATCACGCTTGGGTTTAAGGATGGCCCGGATTGCGTGCGGTCGCGGGCGACAGTAGGCGCGGGCGCGACGATGTCGGGAGTTAACGACGGTGCGGCGAGATAGTGTTCCGAATGGACATTGGGAGCCGGGGGAACAACAGCCGCATTTAGACCAGGCGCGCTGCGGGAGTTGGTTGCCGAGATGTTGGGAGCCGGTGGAACGACTAAGTCCACGCCGATCGCGCCGCGGAGTTGATCGCTGGAGACATCCAACGGGGCGGGGGCAATTACACTTTCGGAAAGAGTTGCGGCGGCTCGCGAAGAGCGCAGTCCCTCGGCAGGATTCGGCCCGGCATCGGCGGCTTTTGATTTATAGGCGAGAAGGTTGGCGACTTCTTCGGCCGAAGCGGGAAGTTTTAGATCGGGTGCATCGACCACTCTTTGCGCGAGCGCTGCGCCGCGGGCCACGTGAATGGTTTGCGTGCGGTGAAACGCTTCCTGACCTCCGGCGCGGCCAGTGGCGCCGGAATGGGCTCCGCCAAGGTCTTCGGTGCGGGGCAGTTCGTCGCCGGAGTAGTAGATCACCTCATAGGGTTTCAGCTTCGGCACCGCGTAGGGACGGAGTTGGTTGATCTGGCGCGGAATCACGATGACCGCAAAAAGCAAAAATGACTCCAGCAGGAAGGAGGCAATCATTCCGCGGTAAGGGAAAATGCCGAAGGGAGCTTCTCCAGCCAGGCGAGCGCCCGACCGGGAAAAGGCCGGGCCAATCGAGGTGACGAAATCTTGCCAGCGTGGCGACCACTCGACCAGCAGCTTGGGCGCGTCGTGAAGCTCGATGATCCTGACTTCCTCGATTTGGAGAGTCTCAGTCAAGTTAGCACTCGCTCCACGCGCGGGATTGGTGGAGCTGTGTGCGAAACACCAAGGTCCCTCGCTTCGCTCGGAATGACAAACTGCCGAGTCGACTGACTATCGTCTAACTCGGTAGCAACGATCGGTGACGCTTTGAGTGGGGGAACTACTCCTTCATGATGATCTCAATACTATCGCCCAAGACAGTTCCAGTTCTGGCCGCGGTGTGGCTGGGTAGTTCCAGAACTGAGGCTGCCTGCATGCGAATAGGGGAGAAGCGCCAGGGTTGCAGGTCATGCTCCACATGCACGACCATCCCCGCGCGGTCTAGATAGACTACGTCAATGGGGAATCCCATAGCAAGAGTATGAACTCCGCGGCAGGGACGAATCCAGAGTCCTCGTCCATTACGGAAGTCACGTTCGTCTGTGCCGAGCAGGCCGCGAAGCCTGGTCCAATGAGTGTGGGCCAGAGAAAGCTCTGTGGCGAGATGGAGTTGGCGGGTTTTGTTGAAGGCTCGGGCGCATGTGACGGGAGTCGGCATGGAGGTTAGCTTACTGTACTCTGTGGAATTCGAGGGCGAGACGCCCTCGGGAGACAGCCGGCATGATGCCGGCGCTACCGGTGCTCGCTATTTCCCAACCAGCGAACGATACGCCTGAATCAGCGCCGGCCCGATGGTCACGCACAGAAATGGCACCAGAATGAAGATCACGAGCGGCGGCACCATCTTGATGGTGGTCTTCGCCGCTTGTTCTTCGGCGCGCTGTCGGCGGGCGGTGCGCAATGAGTCGGAGTGCACACGCAGGGCTTGCGCGACGCTAGTTCCGAAGCGATCGGTCTGAATGAGGGTGCCGACGAGGGAACGAATATCATCGACGCCAGTACGGTCAACCAAATTGCGCAAGGCTTCGGCGCGCGGTTTGCCGGCTCGCATTTCGAGATTGACCAAATGGAATTCGTCGCTAAGATCGGGGTGAGCGTGATGCAGGTCTTTGCCAACCCGCATTAAGGCCTGATCAAGGGCGAGTCCAGCTTCGACGCAGATCACGGTGAGGTCGAGAGCGTCGGGCAGCGCGATGCGGATGCGCTGCTGGCGGTCTTTGATCATGCGCTTCAAGATGAAGCGCGGGATGAAGAATCCCAACGCGGGCACGCAGACCAGCAGCGGAAGGCTGTTGAATCCGGAGAAAGCGAGTACGCCGAGGAATCCCACAAACGCCAAAGCCAGGCGGGCGCCGAAGTAGTAGGTGACGTGGCGGGATTCGCGCAGTCCCGCTTGAATGAGCCAGGCGCGCGTACGGGAAACGTCGGAGGGCGAGAGCGGGATGGCCTTGCTCAGCGGGTCGAGAGCCTGCTCGAGGCGTTCTCTGACTTTTACCACCGGCTTTTCGGGAGCTTGCGTCACCTGGCTGCCCAGGGCGCGCAGGCGGGCTCCCAGCACCGATGTCGGCGTGACGACGGCCGCGCCGAAGGCGAAGACGGCCAGCGCCACGGTCACGAACACCACAATGATCAGGATGATTAACGGCATCGTTATACCTGAATCTTGATGACCTTCCGAATTACAAAATATCCGATGGTCTGCAGCGCGATGCTGGCCACGAGAAGCGCGTGGCCAATGGGATCGTAAAACAGCGGATGCACAAAATCCGGACTGAAAATTAGAAGAATCGCCACCACCACCGGAGGCATGCCCATGAGCAACGCCATGGTGAGGCGCCCCTGCGCGGTGTGAACCCGCACCTGGCGCTGGATCTTAAAGCGCTCGCGAATCACGTACGACAAATTGTCGAGAATTTCGGCGAGATTGCCGCCGGTTTCGCGCTGCAACATGACCGCGGTGACGAAGAATTTTACGTCCACCAGCGGAACGCGGTCGGTGAGGTTAATGAGCGCATCGCGTACCGGCATGCCGAACTTCTGCTCTTCATAGAGTTGGCGGAATTCGCCGGCCAAGGGCTCGGCGATTTCGTTGGCGATCATTTCCAGAGAGGTGGTGAAGGCGTGTCCGGCGCGGACGGCGCGGGCCAGTGTGTCGATGGCCTCGGGAAAAAGTTCTTCGATCTTCTCAAAGCGCTTCTGCCGCCGGTAGGACACAATCGCGTACGGCAAAAAAATGCCCAGGATCAAGCCTGCCCAGGCGATCGCGGCATTCTTGCTGAAGTAAAAAGCAATGAGGCCAACCAGGATGCCGGACACCAGGCAGGACGCAAGGAAGTTGCCGGCGCGCAGCTTCATTCCGCCTTGCAATAAAGCTTCTTGAATGGCGGAGACGCGCGCGGAGCGGCGCAGCAGCGTATCGAGCGCCGGAATCTTGCTGAGTTGCTCATCCCGCAGCAGGGCCAGTTCTTCGTTCGGATCGCGTTCCGGCGCTTTCTGCACGGTTGCGAGACGATCTCTGATGAGGCGAGCCTGAGCGCTGCGCTGGTCCAACAGTGATCCGACGACAAAGGTGACCAGCGCAACCGCGGCGAAGACGAGGACGGCGATTATGATTGCGGACATAGCGTTGACTCTTTGGGTCTCAGGTCCCGGGTCTTGGATACTGGGGCTTGGGCTATTCATCTTGAAAGCCCCCTTCCAGCTCTAAGACCTAACACCTCACTGCAAGTTTCCCCCTAAACCGTGGCCTAAATCTCCATTTTCGATTCAAACAACGCCGGCCTGAGCCGCGCGCCTGATGTTGCCAGGCGATCGGCGAAGGCGGGACGAACTCCGGTGGCGCGGAACGTACCGCGAACCTTTCCGCTTTCGTCGATGCCGCGCCGGTCGAAGACGAAAATGTCTTGCATCGAGATAAGGTCATTATCCATGCCCGTGACTTCGGAAATCGAGATGACTTTACGGGTACCGTCGGACAAGCGGGCAACCTGCACCACCGCGTGAATGGCGGAGGAGATCTGATGACGGACGGCGCGCTCAGGAATATTGAGGTTTGCCATCGAAACCATATTCTCGATACGAGCCAGGGCGTCGCGTACGGAGTTGGCGTGGACGGTGGTGAGCGAGCCTTCATGGCCGGTGTTCATAGCCTGCAACATATCGAACGCTTCTTCACCGCGGACCTCGCCGACCACGATACGGTCGGGGCGCATACGCAAACTGTTGATGACTAGCTGGCGCTGGCGGACCGCTCCTTTGCCTTCGATGTTGGGCGCGCGGGTCTCGAGGCGGACGACGTGCTCCTGCTTGAGCTGAAGTTCGGCAGCGTCTTCGATGGTGACGATGCGCTCCACATTTGGAATGTAGCCGGAGAGAACGTTGAGCAATGTGGTTTTGCCGGCGCCGGTTCCGCCTGAGATCAAAAGATTGAGCTTGCCCTTCACCATGATCGAAAGCAGTTCGAGCATGGCTTCCGTCAAGGTGTGATTCTCGATCATGTTGCGGGCGGTGACAGGATCGCGTCCAAAACGGCGGATGGAGAGGCACGCGCCATCCAAGGCCAGCGGAGGAATGATGGCGTTCACGCGGGAGCCATCGGCGAGGCGCGCGTCGACCATGGGCGAAGACTCGTCGACCCGTCGGCCTACGCGGGAAACGATGCGCTCGATGATCTGCATGAGATGCTGATTGTCTTTGAACGACAACCCAGTCAACTCAAGTTTGCCCGCGCGCTCGATGTAGACCCGATCGTAGCGGTTCACGAGAATATCCGAGATGGTATGGTCTTTGAGCAGCGGTTCGAGCGGCCCGAGGCCGAAGATCTCGTCGAGAATTTCACGCGACAGACGCTCACGCTCGGCAAAGCTGAGGGGAATGACCTCATTATTGACGGCGTTGCGGATGAGAACGAGAACTTCTTCCCGGGCGGAATCGCCAGTCGAGCGGCCGAGTTTCTCAAGATCCAGACGATCGAGGATCTTGCGATGCAGGTCGGATTTTACCTGCTGGTACTCGCTGTGCTCGAAGGTCTGAAGATTGGCCATGGAAAATTACAGGCTTTGGAACATTCTATCGAAGTCGATCGTCGATTGTTGATTTCAAATGGTTGATTGAAAAGCTCTCAGCCCCTCATTTTGATGAATAATCAAAAAAATCAGCAATCATCAATTTTGAGCGCTCGCCGAACGGTTCCTTACACGCTCTTGAACAGCGACCAGGCGGCGCGTTTTACGTCCAGATCATTACGCGTTAATTCCTGCGCCAGCCCGGAAAAGCAACGCGCTATTTCGGTGTGACTCTGTTCCATTACCGGCGTGCCGCGATCGATTGCCGACGAGATGGCGAAATATTGATTGGGAACACGCCATAACAATTTAACTCCAGCCGCATTTTCCGCATCCGCTTCACTGAAGCCCGGCACCTTGCGAAAGCGGTTGAGCACCAGCCGCAGGCGCTCTCGGTTGCCGGTTTCTCCCAAATACTGTTGTACACGAGCCGCGCTCCAAAGCGAGGTCACGTCGGTACAGGCCACAATGAGCACGCATTCTGACAAATTGGCGACCAGCCGCGTGGCCGCATCGAGCCGGGAAGAGTTGTCGACGACCACGTAACGGTAGTGTGTGACCAGCATGTCAAAGAGCCGGACGAACTCGGCTGTGGATGGTTCGACAGCGGCGGGCGCGTTCGTTCCTGCGAGCAACTGGAGGCCACCGCCGTGGCGGGTCATGAAGCTCTCCAGCAGTGAACTATCCATGCGGTGCAGGTTGCGCGTGGCATCGGCGAGCGTGAACAGCGGTTTGAGATTCAGATGCAGAGAAGTATGGCCCAGCGGCGCGAGATCGACCAGAGCCGTGTTGCCATGGGCCGATTGCAGCGCCAGGGCGAGGTTGACGGCCACGGTGGTTGAGCCGTTGCCCCCCTTGGCGTTGACCACGGAAAAAACCTTGCCGCGGGGACCTTCCTTCTGCACCCGGCGTTGCGCGGTCGTGAGGCGAACGAAGGCTTCGAGCAAATCCGTGGTGGTCGTGGGCCGCTCGATGAATTCGCGAGCGCCTGCGCGCATCGCGGAGACAATTACCTGCGGCTGGTTCAGATTGCCTATCGCGAAGACGGCCGAGTCCGGCATTTCCTGGTGAAGCAGTTCGATGGCGCGCAGAGCGGCGGCGGAATTGTCGCGTGGAATGTCGATGAGCAAGACGTCTGGATTGGCGGCTTGCACTCGGCGGGTGATCGGATCGGAGGCCGCCACCGGAAAACTGGCGCACGTGTGCGCGGTGCGGGCCACGCTGGTTCCATCCACTAGCACCTGGAGGACAGTGCGCTGTTCATTGTCCGTGGCCACGATCACCACTGAAAGCTCGGGCATGGCTTACTGCTTCTCCCACTGTTTCTGGTTTCCAATTCCACGCTCTCGCGGACTGGAAGTTGGGCTTTCGGGGGCTAAAGCCCGCTTTCTTTCAGAATCAGGCACGATAAAGTCATGCCCTGTATGAATCTCTGCAAACTCTTGGGCGCCGATTAAGTCGCGCCGTTATTTGGGAACGGTCGGCCTACCTCCACCACGGTTTCTTGGCATCAAAGTTGTCGTTGTTCATGAATTTATCCGGATTCTTCGGTGTCGGCGGAGCTTCGGTGTTCGGCGAAACCCGATGCACGGTGCACAAAACCATCAACTCCGAATTGCTTTTCTGGATGCTCTTGCTTTTGAAGAACGCGCCCAGGATTGGAATATCCGCCAAGCCAGGTACTTTGTTCCAAATATCGGTGACACGGTTGTCGATCAAACCGGCGATGACGAAGCTTTGACCGTCTCTCAGCTCGAATTCCGTCTCCGCCTTGCGCGTGCTCAAGGCGGGAATAGTGAAACCGGAGATCGTGAGCGCATCGGCGTAATCCAGCGTGCTAACTTCGGGCGCGACTGTGAGGTGTATGTTGCCGTTCGGCATGATCACGGGGGTGAAGTCGAGCTTCACTCCGAACTCTTTGAACGAAATGGTAACGGCGGTGAATCCCTGCCCGGGTTGAACGATGGGGAATGGAAACTGGCCACCGGCAAGGAAACTGGCTTTTTTGCCGTTGACCGCGATGAGATTGGGTTCGGCCAGAATCTGTAGCAGATTCTTAGTTTGCAGGGCTTCGATGACTGCGCCGAAGTGGATGTCGGGACGGAACAAGAACAGGTTCAGGACATTATTGACGGTTTGACTCGCGGTGAAAGGCGGGCTTTGCCCTGTGGTTTGAGTAATCGATTCCGTACCGAAGCTGCCGTACTGACCCGTGGTAGTCGTGCCGATGGTATTGCCGGCTCCCGTGGAAAAGAAATTCGACCCCAACTGGGTGAGGGCAGTTCGGTCCACCTCGGCGAATTTCACTTCGAGAAGGACTTCCTGCGCGCCCACTGGGCCGAAGGTGAGAACGTTGATGACGTTTTTGGAATAGGCGGAAGCGAGTTCGCCGGCGCGTTTGGCGACGTCTTCCGTAGTCACGTGGCCGGAAAGAACGATGGCCGCGCGCGACGGTGTAACCGTAATTTGTTCCTCCGGGAAGACGCGATGTTCTTCCTCAGCGGCGGCGCTTACGTCGACGTCAACGCGAAGATCAAAGCTGCGGGAGCGCTCGTTTTCATCCCAGATGAGCAGAGAGACTTCGCCAGGGGAACGCCCGTGGACCAGGATCTGCGTGGGAGTGATTACCGTGGCGTAAGCGACGTTGGGATCGGTGACCGAGATGCGTTTCAGCCGCTCCGTCGTATTGATCAGCAGAGACTTGTCGACCATGACTCGCAGAGGGGCGGAGCCCTCCGGCGGGGCGGACTGCGGTGGACTTGGGGGGGGCAGAGTGGCTTGGCTGGCAGGGGCTGGGCTTGCTTCCTGCGGCGTAGGCGGAGTTGCGGCCTGTTGCAGTTCGGCCTCCGCATTGAAAGCTACGCCAGATTTGGCCAGCCCATGCTGGGCGAACACCGCGATCAGAAACGACAATGCTGCCGTTTTCAAAAGTGCCGAGCGAAACTTCATCGTATGATTCCTCTCCACGTGAGGAAACCTGCTACAGATATCTGCAAAATGCGCAGGAAAAACTTCTTTCCGGCTACTTAGGTTCTTCACTGCCTTGTTCTGGGAACTTGACCACATCCGGCTTCTTGTCGCCCTGATAGACCTCAACGCTAAGCACCGAGGGGGAGGGGGGTGGCTTCTCAGTTTTCTGCTGCTTTACAGCATGAATCTGCGGCTTCGGGGCAGCCGCTGGTGGTGTGCCGCCTTTGTACAGACCCTTGGCATTGGCCGCTTCGACGGAGTCCTGGTCGGTATCGAGCGGGTTCCGCAGAGATAGTTGAATTTTTCCTTCGGATTGGGCCAAGGTGAGGCGCTCGGCATCCTCGGGCGAGGCCAGCAGCGTAATGACCGGAGTGTTCTGCGCTTCCCCGGAGGCGTTCCGCTCAAGAGTGTGGCCGGAGGCGATCACCGCTACATTCTGCAAAACGGTAGTGGTCTGGGATTCGGTGCTACCGTTCGGAGTTCCGGTGAGAAGCACGTCCACACGGGTCCCAGGACCGACGAAGCCGGCCACGGAGACAACTTCGTTGACTCGCACGGAGACCGCGCGCATGCCCGGCGGAATCAGGGAGGGCAAACCGGAGCCGGCATTTTCCGGAGCCAGTTTGCTGGGCAAAATGAATTCACCCTTGGCAATGGGAATGATAACGCCGCGGCCCAGTACCTGAGATTTCTTGCTGTAGTTTCCTGAGGGCAAACCGGACGATGGAAAGTGAGCGACGCGGACATCGTGATCTTCGATACGAGCGCCGACCTGAATGTCATCGGCAGCTACGACCACGTCAGAACCGGGCTCGCTCGACGGACCTCGGCCTTGCAAACTGCGGTAGACCAGCAGACTGACCACGGCTCCGAATGCCAAAGCCAGAACTCCGATCATCAACAAACGAGTGCGATTCATAGGGCTCCATCAAAACCAACAAATACGACGATCCCCGCCGCAGCGCGGCAAGGATTTCCGGTCTCGTGCTGCGCGAATCGCTTACTGGTTAATCGAACTGGCGACGTTGGAGAAAACATTGTTTGCATTCGAGCCGATCAACCGAATCGTTCCGACAACGATCACCAGGATCACGGCTAGCATCACTGCGTATTCGGCAATGTCCTGTCCTTCGTCGTCGCGCCACAGTCTGCGAAGATGATCCATAGTTTCACGCTCCTGAAAAAAACATGGAACTTCCGGAACAGCCGTCCGAAACGGGTTTCCGCCCGCCTGGTCTCATGGGATAGCGACCGGTTTTGCCCGCGGATGTGCTGCGCAGAAATTTTACTGGACTTAATCTACCTCATCATAACCCGCAAAATGCTGTTATAGGTGTAATTTTCTTGCATACCGAAGGTAACGGCATTGGGTCGCCGGGTGGGGAGGCGCTGCGCACAGCTGTAACTCTGGCGCGCCGCTGGTGGGATTAAAATCGCCGACTGGAGGAAACACGGTGGAACAACGCATGAGCATTGTTACACTGGGAGTGCGAAACCTCGACCGCAGCAGGGAATTCTATGAACGCCTCGGGTGGCGAAGGTCCGTAACCAAGAGCGAAGGCATTGCATTTTTTCAGATGGGTGGAATGGCACTCGCTTTGTATCCCCGGCAGGAGCTTGCCAGGGATGCGAACACTCCGGCGGAGGGCCAAGGGTTCAGCGGATTCTCGATGGCCTACAATGCGCGTACCCGAGCGGAAGTCGATACCGTGTTAGACGAGGCGCAGGCTGCTGGTGCGATCCTGCTGAAGCCCGCGCAAGAAGCTTTCTGGGGTGGCTATTCCGGGTACTTCGCCGATCCGGATGGTTTCTTGTGGGAAGTCGCGTGGAACCCGTTTTTTCCCATTGCCGAGGATGGAAGCATTCAGCTTCCCGAATGAGCAACCGATCCGATAGGAACCCAAGCCCACTAGTGCGCTGAAGTTCGAGGCGACTGCGGAGGCGCTTTCAGAATAATTGCTTGGGAATCTTCGTAAGCGACGGTCCAACCCGGGGAATTTCGCAGACCGGTTGCCAGCGCTGAATCTGGAGGAACCAAAACGGTATCGATGTTCCAGCGCTGAAGAGGTTCGCGCCAGTTGTCCTTCAATTGATAGGTGTCGGCGAATTGATTCAGGAATTGCTCTCCATAGACATCCGCTCGGCCGTCGATGAAAACGAGCGTGGCGGGATAAAGCTTCCAGATTAAATATCCGCCCCAGTCGTAGTGATTGAAGATGTGATCCGGGGGGTGGGCTTGAAGAAACGCAACCGCTCGGGTAGGGAAGTGCAGCGCCTCGGCCTGCGGTTCCTGCTGAATTACGCGAGCGAGATGGACGGCGGCAAAGAGAGTCATCGCCAGTACGATTACGCCATTCAACAGCGGGTAAACGGCTGACGGGCGGATGTTTCGCGATTGATTGGTGCGCAGACTACCTATCCGGCGGGAGATCACGGGGGTTGCCACTAAAGCGAACAACGGAACCATGCGAATCGAACCGAGACCGGCATAAAGGCTGACCAGCAACAAACCTAGATCGCGCAGTCGAATTCGCTGGCGAGACCACGCGAGCGCTGCGACTGTGGCGAGCACCATCAGCAAGAATGGCAAATATTCAGCGTGATGGAAATTGGGAGAAGCCCATTCTGCGATGTAGTTCTGCATCGCGGACGAGCGGAGAGTTTCGATCGGATAAACGAACAAACGCACGCCGTTGGGATTCAAGGGCACGATCAGGAAGTCAAGCAGCAGGATGAAGGCGGCGAAGCGCAGGTGAGTCGAGCTTCGCGCAGACTGGGAGCGGCAGAGTTCGATCCCTTCACCGAGCAGAAACAAGGCGGATAAAGCAAGTCCCACGGCGAAGCCCGCGTGCAGATTGACCCATAGTAGCGTAAGCGGCAGAGTCCACCAGAGAAGTTTGGAATTGCGCTCCGAGCGCTCGAGAATCAGCAGCCACAGACTGGTCAGCAGCAGTGAGATCACCTGGGGACGCACGCCCCAGACCGGCATCGTCACCCATGCCGCGCAGAGTACCGCGATGCCGGCCACATAGGGATTCGGCCCGCAGCGGAGATAGAGAAAAAAAAATGACGCGCACAAGATCACGGCAAAGACGACGATCAGGCCCGACATGCCTGCGGCGCGGTGCAAGCCGTAGAGCAGAAGATCGGTGAGCCACTCATGGGCTACCCATGGTTGGCCGACGCGGGTGTAAGAAAAAGGATCCGCGTGCGGAATGCTTCCGTGCTGCGCGATGTACTCGCCGGTCTTGAGATGCCACCAGAGGTCGGGGTCGGTGACATTGCGGCTGGCCATGGCGAACAGGCCAAGGAAGAGCGCAATCAGGAAAGTTCGAGTTGTGGTGAGCGCTCCCGTCACCGCGAGCCCGCCATTATTTCTTGCGGCATTTCTTCGGTCGACCGGCTGCGCGCCAATACAACGATCAGCATGGGCAAGTAAAGAAAGATCACGGCCGCGCGGCCGACTTCGGTGAAATTTGCCGGCTGGTGGTACCAGCGCCAGATTCCTGCGCCCCAACTGAAGGCAGCGGGCAGCAGAATCTCCCGGCGTGATTTCGGAATGAGCCACAGAGTTAAGGCGTCATAGAACCAGCGCTGCGGCATGATCGAGCAGAGCAAAAGCAGCCAGGCGTCGCGGTCGCGATACCGCATCAACGCGAGCAGCAGTAGCGGCCCCGGAAAAACCACAAGCGGAACGAAGTGTTCATAATAATGAGCCTGCCCCAGCCACAACGCCACCCAATGCGGCAGGATCACGAAGCTTGCTGCGGCCACGACCATGCAAGCCAATACGCCGCGGCGGGAAAGTCGCGTTAGGAATACAGGCAGACCAACTTGCGGCTTCATCATGGTTGCGGGTAACAGGGCCGGAAAGAACGCGCTGGCGGCGATGAGCGCCGTCCATTGCGCCGTGAGCAGGCTGGCCCAATACGGGTAGGCAAGAAAAATCCGCAGCCTGCCGTAGTTTTCGCGAGTGAGCCCGAAAGCCAGAAGGGCCGAACTGATTCCGTAAAAAAAACCGCCAGCGACCTCGTGCGTGAAGCGTAGGAAAGGCAATGCGGCAAATGCGGCAGGCAGCGGATACTGTTCGAGCGGCGTATCGTAGGGATTCTTGCCCGCAACCAAGCGCTCCGCGAGATGGATCGCCCAGCGGAAGTCTCCTGCGCTCTGCTGCAGGCGATGGAGCAGAAACCAGCAGAACGTGCCGCTGGCCACGCCCACCACCGCCGCCACTGTGATTCGTTTGCGCATTGCGAGCAGTTTGCCCCACCAGTTGTAACATGGGGGCGGCTGGTTTTCCTTTTTCCATGCGATCGCACACGCAACTCGGTGTCCTGCTTTTCATTGCCATCTTGGCCGCGGCCAGCATGTGGTTTTATGTCGATCACATTCTGGTGGGCTATCAGGTAGCCGATGCGGCGGCACACGAGCGTCCGCGGGGAAATTTATCGGATCTTTTCCCGCGCTGGATGGGGGCGAGGGAACTGCTGCGGCGCCGGCGCAATCCTTATGGGGACGACATCACCAAGGAAATCCAGAAGGGATATTACGGGCGCGAGCTCGATGCGGCGCGACCGAACGATCCTAAAGATCAGCAGGGGTTCGCGTATCCTGTCTATGTCGTGTTTTTGCTGGCGCCGTTGATTGGTCTGCCTTTTCCCGTGGTGCAGATGTTTTTTCATTGGCTATTGCTGGCCCTAACGGCAGCGAGTGTCTGGATGTGGCTGCGGGCGCTGCGCTGGCAGTTGACGTCGGTCGTCATCGTCATTTGCATTGTGTTCACGCTGGGTTGTTTTCCCACTGTGCAGGGCATCAAGCTGCAACAACTGAGCTTGCTGGTGGCCGCGCTGCTGGCTGGTTCGGCGGCCTGCGCCAGCGGCGGCTTCCTTTTTTGCAGCGGAGCTTTGCTGGCGCTGGCCACGATCAAACCTCAACTCGCGTGGCCACTGGTGGCCTGGATGCTTTTATGGACCGTCAGCGACTGGCGCAGGCGGCGGAGGTTTGCTGCTGGCCTTGGCATCGTCATGGCGCTGTTGCTGGCCGGCGCTGAAATTGTTTTACCGGGCTGGCTGCCGATGTTTGTTCGCACCCTGGGAAAATATCATCGCTACACGCAGAATCAATCTGTGTTGCTGCTGCCATGGGGAGTTTCTGGAATCTTCATTGCAGCGGCGCTGCTGGCTTGCGCGTGGCTCTTGTGGAGGTTGCGCCTCGCGGATCCGAAGGGGAAAGATTTTGGCCATGCTACCGCCCTCGTATTGGCGCTGACTGTGCTTGTGGTGCCAATGTATGCGCCTTATAACCAATTGCTGCTCTTACCTGCAATTTTGGTCGCGCTTCGTAATCGCAGCGAACTGGTCTCGCGATCCCGCGCAGTTCGCCTCATCTATGTCGCGGCGGGCCTGGCGCTGCTGTGGCAATGGATCGCCAGCTTGGGATTGAGCGTGGCTTATCTGCTCGGGGCGCGGGCGTGGGCTTTGACTGCTTGGAAGGCGCCTTTCTTTGCCACGTTTACCTTACCGGTGTTCGTGTTTGCGCTGGCTTTTCTTGAGGTGCGAGGCACGTCCCGACAAACAACACCATCATTGGTAAGGCGATAAGAGCATAACTCCCCTTTATTAACGCCCAAATGTGCAGCGGCGGCAGAAATAAAACTCCGATCAAACTGAACCTCACCCAGTTAGCGGTTGTCTTACCAACGAACGCTGACGGGGAAGTTTTTGGCCACGCTTGTCGCAGTAGCACCGCAAGTGGCACTAATAATAGGCTCAAATCGTGCGGATTCAGGTGGTAACTCACCAGAAGGGCAAACAGCAGAGTGGCGGAGAAAGCACGATCGAAAGCTTGCGTCGAGTCGGAGCTAGCGGGAACTTGCGCACGCTTCCAGGCGATGAGCGTTGGCCAAAGCGGAGCTGCAGAAAGTGTCCCAATTATTGGGATCAGCCAGCCGGAATGCTCATTGGCAAATAGCAGGGAAGCCAATCCGCGGAAATTCGCCATGGCTTGGGGAATGATTCCCGCGAACGGCTGCTCCGGAAGATGCATCAGGAACTTTGGGTAGTTTAGGAAGACCTGCCACCCTGAAATGGCGGCCGACAATGCCGCGCACGCGATTGCGGCCAGGCTAAATCCTCTTGCCAGACCGCTTCTGATTTTGCCTTTGCAAGCGAGGACCAGCACGAAGGTCAAAGGCACCACGAGCTGAAATTTGAAAAGTGCAAGACCGAGCCAGAATCCCGCTGCAAAGCCTTGCTCGCGTCTTAGGGCAGAGAAGGCAAGGATCACCAGCAGTAGGAGGAGGATCGAATCCTGACACTGCTGCAGGCAGAGCAATACCGGAACAAAGGTGAGCGAGGCGGATACGAGGGGAGCCCACCACCAGGGTAGTAGTGCATTTTTCGCCATGCAGCGTGCTGCGATCGCGAGTCCGACGATATTCAGCCAGAACCACAGCAGATAAGCTTGCTTCAGCGGCAGCCATGCTACAGCGAGATAGAGCGCTGCCTCCACAGGCAGATGGATATAAAGTGTGCCAACTCGTCCGGTATAGCGGGCCTGATACTGGCGCTGTAAATCGGCAACATAGAGTTGATGCCCGTGGCCGTCGGCAAGCATGCGTCCGGCACAATAGAAATCAGGGAAGTCGCTGCCTTTCAGCGAGAGTGAAAAACGTAGGCTCAGGAACGCTCCGAGACCCAGCACGAAGAGCACACAGAGAAGCGTTTTCGTGCGATTCTGAGCTTGCGAGATCGTCGTCAAACGGCGATTTGTGTTGGCTGTAAGCATCCCGCCGCAGTCTATCGAAGCAGAAGCGTCGACGCCAGGCACACGACGAAGGCTCTTTCCGCCCGCCGCGGATTGCGGTCGCGATTCTTCTGGTTATTCTAAAAATCGCAACTTCGGTTAACATTAGGTTGCGTAAACCCATGGTCCTGAATTCCATAAGAACTCCGCAAACCTCCGGTTCGGGGGTATTTCCCGCGCTTGTGCTGGTGCAGGGAAACGAACAGAAAAACATTGTCCTTAACCGGACGCCTTTCAGCGTCGGACGCAAGGTCGATAAGGACCTGGTCATCGCCGATCCCCGGGTATCGCGTGATCATGCTCTCATCGTGCTGGAGGCCGAAGGATTTTTTCTCGTCGACCAGGGAAGCAAACACGGTACGTTCGTCAACGGCGAACGCATTCAGCGGCAAAAGCTGGAGCGCAACGACCGCCTGGAGTTTGGCGCGCGTGACTCGACGTATGCCATTTTCAATCCCGCTCATGGCAGTTCGAACACGGCGCGTGAGTTCCTGAGCCAGATCTCAGGTATTCAAATCTCGCAGGAAGCAACTGACCTCAAGAAGCTTACGCTGTTTCTAGAAGCGGCCCGCAAGCTGAATACGGCAGGCGTGCTGGACGAGATTCTGATGACCATGCTGGAGGTCACGCTGCGCCTGACGCGCGCCGAACGCGGCTATGTCTTCTTGAAAGATGACGACGGCAACCTTCGTTTGGCTGCGGGGCGCAATAGCAAGGGCGAAGCGTTGCTGGATGACAAGACGATTTCGCACTCCGCTCTGGACGAATCATTGCGCTCGAACTCAGAGTTCCTTTTAACGGATACCGGCAGTTCCATGGATTTGGCGGCGCGGCAGAGCATTGTGGCTTACGATCTGCGCACCGTGATCTGCATTCCTCTGCGCAAGCGGCAAGTGCAGGCTACGCGCGACCCGCAGACCATGATGCAAGCGCCTGCCGACGCCTCGTCGGAAGTATCCGGTGTTCTTTATGTAGACTCACGCTTCGCTTCGCGGGAATTTTCCGGCGTAGGTCACGATATTTTGCGCGCGATCGCGACCGAAGCCAGTTCGCTCATCGAGAACGCACGCTTGGTGCAGGCCGAGGAAGAATCCCGCCGCTACCAGCAGGAGTTGACCATCGCCGCCAGCATTCAGCAGCGCCTGATGCAGGTGAAGATTCCCGATGTGCCTTTCGCCAAGCTGCGCGGCAAGAATCTCTCTTGTAAAGAAATTGGCGGAGACTTTTTCGATGCCGTCAACACCAAAGACGGCCTCGCCGTGGTCCTTGCGGACG
This sequence comes from uncultured Acidobacteriaceae bacterium, assembly GCA_963818935.1. Taxonomy (GTDB): domain Bacteria; phylum Acidobacteriota; class Terriglobia; order Terriglobales; family Acidobacteriaceae; genus Sulfotelmatobacter. Next base: position 130,722 of record CAWFUK010000047.1, on the reverse strand, counting down.
TGAGCGGCAAGGGAGTTTCAGCCGCGTTGTTAGCTACTTCTTTGCAAGGCATGATTTACTCCCATTTAAGCTCAGGCATGGCGTTGCTCGATGTGGTGTCAGCTGTGAACCACTTCTTCACTGAAAAATTGGTGGGAGAAAAGTACGCCACCGTCCTGCTGGCCCGGTTGCGTCGCGATGGCGAACTGGAATATGTGAATTGCGGTCATGTGCAGCCGCTGCTGGTTTGTAACGGAGAAGTGATGCGTCCGCCACACGGCAACGTGCCAGTGGGACTGCTGGCCGATGCCACCTTTGAAAGCGCGCGCTGCCAGATGAATTCGGGTGATCGCTTCATCCTGGTGACGGATGGCGTGACCGAGGCGGAAAATTCCATGGGCGATTTCTTCGAAGATTTTCGGCTGGAAGCGGCAGCGGCAAAAGCCCCCACGCTGGAAGGAATTTTTTCCGCGGTGACGGAATTCTGCGCCGGAAATCCCCTGAGCGACGACTGCACCGTGGTCGAGTTGGTCTACTCTTCCCCCGCGGTCAACTAAGAATTGAAATTAAATCGACGAGGAACAAAGTGAGCAAGCGAATCCTAAACTGTCTGGTTGCCGCAATCATCGTGTTGTCCGCTGGCGCATTGACTGCGCAGGAAAAGGGCGCGATGTCCCCTTCAGAAAAAAAGTCGCAACTCCTGCCCGGTCTGGACAAAGACATCATGGATACGAGCGCCGACCCCTGCGTCGATTTTGCGCAGTACGCGTGCGGCAACTTCCCCAAGCTCTATCCCATACCAAAAGATCGCTCTGCTTTCGGTACCGGCACCATCATCTACGATTACACGGAAAACGTGCTGCATAAAATCCTTGAAGAGGCTGCGGCCGGTGGGGCGAAGCGGACTCCGAACCAGCAGAAAATCGGAGACTACTACGCCTCGTGCATGGATGCGGACGCCATCAACAAACTGGGCCTGAAGCCGTTGCAGCCGGAACTTGATCGCATCGCCGCACTCAAGAGTAAAAGCGAGCTTACCGGCATGCTCGGCCACTTCCAATTGATCAACGTGAATGCTTTTCTTGGTTTCGGCGAGCAGCAGGACTTTAAAGACGCGCGCAAACAGATCGCAGCCGTGGATCAGGGTGGTCTGGGCCTTCCCGAGCGCGACTTTTATTTCCGTACCGGCGAAGTTGCCGAAAAGACCCGGACGCAATACGTGCAACACATCGCCAACACGTTCAAACTGATGGGTGAGCCAGAAGATCAGGCTGGCAGCGATGCGCAAAAAATCATGCAACTGGAAACCGCGCTGGCCAAGGTGTCGATGGACATTACCTCGCGCCGCGACCCGAAAAATGTTTATCACATGATGCCCGTCTCCGAATTGGAGGGCCTTACCCCGCTCATCGCATGGAAGCAATTCATTCAAGCTGCAGGCGCGCCGCCGGTGACCGAGATCAACGTCACGTCGCCGGAATTTTTCAAAGGCTTGAACAGTATTCTGGCTTCAACCGACCTCGAAACCATCAAAACTTATTTGCGCTGGCAGTTGCTTGCTTCGACACCGGGCCTGGTTTTGCCGAAGGCCTTTGACGATGAAGATTTTGACTTCTTTCGCAACAAGCTGGCCGGGCAACCCGAGCAGCGCCCGCGTGACAAGCGCTGCACCCAAGCCACTGATAATGCTTTGGGTGAAGCCATCGGTCAGGTCTACGTAGCGGAAGAATTTCCGCCATCCAGCAAGCAGGCCACATTGCAAATGGTCCACGACATTGAAGCCGCGATGGATCAAGACCTGAAAACGCTCGACTGGATGAGCCCCGAAACCAAAACCCGGGCCGAGCAGAAGCTTCACATGATCGCCGATAAGATCGGCTATCCCGACCACTGGCGCGATTATTCCAAGCTCACAATCGTGCGCGGGGATGCCTTCGGCAACGACCGGCGCGCAGCTGAGTTCGAAAATCATCGCGAGTTGGACAAGATCGGAAAGCCCGTCGATCGCGGAGAATGGGGCATGTCTCCATCGACGGTGAATGCCTATTACAGTCCGACCATGAATGACATCAATTTTCCGGCTGCGATTCTTCAGCCTCCGATGTTCGATAAGAACGCAACGGACGCTGAGAATTACGGACACGTTGGTGCCGTAGTGGGGCATGAACTGACCCATGGCTTTGACGACGAGGGCCGCCAGTTCGATGGCAACGGTAACCTCGACGACTGGTGGTCGCCCGAGGACGCAAAGAAATTCGAAGAGAAGGCCGACTGCGAAGTGAAGGAATATAACAGCTTCGTGGTGACCGATGATGTGCATATCAACGGCAAACTTACGCTTGGCGAAAACACGGCGGACAATGGTGGCCTGCGGCTGGCTTTCCTCGCTTTTCTAGCCGACGCCAAACGCAAAGGCATCGACCTGAATGCTAAAGCGGATGGCTACACGCCGATCCAGCAATTCTTCCTCGGATTCGGGCAGGACTGGTGCGGCGAGACCCGCCCCGAGCAAAGGCGCCTGCAAGCCCAGACCGATCCGCATTCCGACCGGAAGTACCGCATTGATGGCGTGGTGCAAAATATGCGGGAGTTCGGCGAGGCATTCGGATGTAAAGTCGGGCAGCCCATGATGCCGGCGAACAGTTGCCGGGTTTGGTAGCGCCCGGCCTGGGCGCCCATCTCTCGCTTTCTTCGCGAGAAGTGGGATTCCACGCCCCTATTCAACAACCACGGTGTAGTTCGTACCTTCCCATCGGCTTTCCTGCGGCCAATAGAAGGTGAATAGGATTTGATTTCCTGCCGGCAGCGATGCTGTTGGCAGGTCCAGTACGTAGGTGCCCAGGCCCGTGTCTCGAGTTTTCGTGTCGACCGAGGTTTTCCAGCCGTCGATGCTCCAATGCACGAGTGCGGGAGTAAGCAGCACGAGGCGCAAGGTTTTGTTTCGCGGCACGCTGCGCGCCTTGTTGTTAAAACGCCATCCGAAAATTTGCCGCTTGGGTTTCTCTATTTGATAGCGCTGCACTGTCTGCGGAGGCTGATCGAAAATCCTTCCGTCGCGGAGGGAGCGGCGCAGTTTTATGTATTCGGAGTGCGCCCAGACGAGTGGACACGCCGATCCCGTGGGTTTGCCGCGAAATAACTCCAGCGCGGGAATATCGGAGCCGTCCCAAACCTGTTCCGGCAGCAGGCGGCTCTGGCCGTTGGTTGACCCTTCCATCACAGCCAGCAAGGCTTCGGCCTTGGCGCGCTGGCCGGCCGCGAGTTCGTAGTGCGCGCGTTCTCCCGCCAGCAGCGGCCAGGGACGCCCGATGCCGTTGCCATCGAATTGCGATCCATCTTTATGTTCCCCGTAGCCATCGCCGTTGTAGCGATACCAGCAGGTTCCTTGCGGAAGTTGCACGCTCAACAGCGCATCGATCACGCGTACGGAATTGAGGATGCGGGGATCGTCGGGCGCGCGCAAACCAAATCGCACGAGCGCCAGCACATCAGGACTGACGATGTGAAAGGCGCGCTCCAGGTTGTCTCCGGGCGGCCGATTTTTAATCGGCACAAAACCCTGCGTCGGCGATGCCGCGCCATCCGAGTCAGGCGGAGAAATTCGCACGTAATAACCTGCGACTCCGATTTGCTGCGCCAGATCGCCGCCCGTGGCATAGACCCAGCGCTCGATGTTGTCATTCCAGGCGTCGGCGACATCGCGCAGTGTGGAGGCGGCGTCGCTGTGGCCAGTCAGTTCCGCGATCTCGGCGGCGGCCAGCATCGAGGAGACTTCTACGGCGAGCGTGAACGGGGAGTATCCTCCGTCTTCTTCCCAGCGATCCTGTTGCGTGACCGGGCCGTTGCGCAACACGAAGCTGGCAGCGCTGCGGACCATTGGCCACCAGCGCTCCAGTTTGCCTAAATATTGAGGCGCCTCGCGGCGCAGCAGGTCGACCAGCAGAATCGGGAAGGCCGTCTCATCCATTTGGACACCGCCCCAGTAAGGACGGCCATCGAGCCATAGATTTTGCGCCCAGTTGCCTGCGGCTTCCTGCGTGGACTCCAGATACTTAAGCACGCGAACGGCATCTTCGGAGGCGCCCGCGGCGAGCAGCGCTCCGGCAGTCTCGACCAGATCGCGAGGCCACACCAGGTGATAGCCACCCAGGTCTTCGTCGCCTTTACTGAATCCCCAGGGGATGGAAAGGCTGGCGATGATGCCGCCGAGAAAATCTTTCGACTCGTGGGTGCGTAAGACAGCGGTGGAGGCCCGGTAAAGATTAGTTCCGCGCGAAGGCTCATCGAGTTTCAGGAGTGTGTCCTGCCAGCTTTTCCAGTGAAACACGTAGTCTTTGCGAAGGTCGTCGTAATCTTCCAACAGACTGGAGCGGACTTGTTGTCCCGCCTCGCTCCAAATGGCGCCGAAACCCAACGCCAGCAGGAATTCTCCTCCGCAGGCCGCGACGTCAATTTCTCCGGTGCAGGCCAGATTGCCATTTTCTGCGCGCTGATACTCCCATTCCATCTGAAAGTGAGCCGAGAGATCCTGCCATCCGTCGGAAGTACCGACGAATCCTACCGACATTTTTTTCCAAGGAGCGGAACAAGCCCAGGCCAATGCTGCGCCATCGTGCTCGGCGAAAAATGCGGGCAGGCCTTTGTAGTCTCCAACCCAGGCTGTGTTTCCGTTACCGCAGTTGGCGAGGTGGGGCGAAAGCAGAGCGTAAAGACGATAATCCGAGAGTTGGCCGTGCAGAGCTTCGAAGCGTACCTTTTGCAGCACCACGCTGCGGTACGGATCGGTCAGCACTTCCTTGTAAACCCGATACCGCCCTTCAATTTCAGTGTTCACTAGTTCATAGGCTGGAACGCCAGGCTCGAAGGGCTTGTTCTCGAACGTGCAATGCCGTTTCTCTTCGGAAAAGTAGGAGCGGCCGTCGGTGACGATGAAGCCGAAGTCTCGGGTGCAGGCCTGATCCACGCGGGGGAAGTAGACTTCATTCAAAATCCCATGGCTTAGCGTGAACCATACTTTGCTGTGCGCATTCAAAGCCGTGCCCACGCCGGACTTGGCGCTGGATGTCCAGCGAGGTGGGATCCCGGGCCAACCGGGTGCATAGCGGGTCGCGGAGTCGCTCATGAGATCGTTGTCCGCAAGAATTCAGCTCTTGGAGTACAGGTCCAAAATTTGGCCATTCGGTAATGCCTTGTAGCGGAGTTCCGCTAAGGTAAATCCGTCATACAAATGGATGGGCGCAAGGCCAATTAGTTGCATCCAAAGTACGCTATAAAAAAGTAATGTTGCGCGAGCGAGTAAAGTAGCGATAATCAGGAGAACTTGACTTCACCTAGGCCAAGTGCCGCACCAATGAAAAAGCACTCGAACCTTCGCTATGGTACCAGCCCTCTGCCTGGACCGGAGATTGCCTGTAGGTTTTTGCACGACCGAGCGATCGGCGTCCTGAGGCCGGTTGTCTGAGTTCGGGATGCGTGCAATGTTTTCCAAGCGGTCGGGAGCACAAGGATGCGCAAACGAACCTTCAGATTGATTTGGATCATGCTCGTGACTGCGAGGCTCTGGGCAGCCGACCCGCGCATCGGCACGTGGAAACTGGTTTCTGCGGATTCAGTGTTGAATCCTCCGAGAGTGCTTACTATCACCCATGCAGGCAAGGGCATACGCGTAAAAATCTCAGGCGTAAACGTTGAATTCACCTCGAACTGGGATGGCCATGACAACCACGTGGAAAATGTCCCGGCGTTTAATCAGATCGTGATGCGCAGGATCGATAAGAATCAAGCCGAAATCAAAGAGAAGAAGAATGGGGCATTAGTCGCAACGCTTCACGACAAGGTGTCGATCGACCACAAGGAGTTGACCACCACCACCGTCCAGCCGGGACACGAAGACCAAATCACGGTGTGGGAGCGAAGCGGAGGTCCGCACGATCCCGCCAACCCCTTCATCGGGCAGTGGACGCAGGACTTCAGCAAGACTCGATTACGGCAAGGACTCGTGATCAAAATCGAAGCCAGCGGAAACGGCGGAGTTCATTTTTCCGGCGATTTCAGCTATACGGCAAACCTCGACGGCCGGGATTATCCGCTGAAGGACTCGCGTGACGATAGCGTCGCATTAACTCTCATTGATCCTCACACCGTGGCCTCGACATACAAGCGAGGGGACGAAATCGGCGATCAAGATCGCTGGGTGGTCGCCCCAGACGGACAGCAGATGACCATGACAACTGCGGGAACGCTGGGCACCGGCGAGCAAATAAAAGAGACCCTGGTTTTTCGAAAACAGTAATGGAAAAGACAAAGGCCGATCTGCGCAGCTTTTTCCGAATAATCTTCTCCGCCGCTGTCCGGATCCAGTGTATGGATGTTGCGATAATCGCGGTTGACCCGTCCACGTGTTGTTACAGAGAGGTCCATGCCCATCGCGCGTGACCTAAAGCCCGCCAGGCCGGCGCGACCCCATTATTGGGCCGCTGGTTTAACCGCCATAGCAGCACTGGCACTCGTTCCCCTGTCTTTCCATGTGGAGCGCCGCCTCGATACGGCTGTGCATTTGAAGGGAGGCGAGGCGGAATATGTTGCCCAACAGTTGGCTACACGCTTCCATTCGCCGTTCGTGAATCAGGTCGTCCTGGTGATCCAAGGCCTGCCTCCTGCGGATTCCGATGAAGGAATCCAGGCATTGACGACGATTGTCAATGCGCTGAAGGGCCCCGACGTGTCAGCGATCGTGAGCCGTCTCGACCAGCCCGACCCTATCTTTCTCGGACGCGGAGGCGGCACTTTTATTCTCATCGGACTCGCGCCGGTCAATGGTGAGCCGGAACTGCTCGTACCAAAGATTCGCGAGCAGGTCCGCGCCCTCGAAGATCAATTTCGCGGCCGCTACCCGAACGTGAAACTCGAGCTCACCGGTGAATTGCCCATCAACTATGATTTGCGCGAGGCCAGCTCGCACGACGTTCGCCGGGGAGAGATTCTTGTGCTCCCAGCTACGCTCGCACTACTACTTCTTGCGTTCTGCAGCGTTGTCGCGGCACTGATCCCGTTAGCCGTTGGTCAACTTGCGATCGCGATGGCGCTCGGTATCGTGTCGATCTTGGCTCGACACTGGCACCTTTCCATATTGGTTCAGAATCTGGCGGCCATGCTCGGGCTTAGTCTGGGTATTGATTACGCCCTCCTCATGGTGGGCCGCTTCCGTGAAGCACTATGCGTCGGTCATGGTTCCTTGGAAGCGTCTCGTGTAGCTGTGCGTCAGGCGGCCCATACTTTGCTAGTCTCGGCGGCGACCGTTGCGATCGGTTTTGCGGCGCTCTTGACCGTTCCGGTCAGTGAGATTCGTTCCATCGGAGTGGCAGGATTCGTGGTCGCAGGCACGAGCGTCCTCCTGGCCAACACTTTACTTCCGGCGGGGCTAGCCCTTCTTGGAAAAAAAATTGATGCGGGTCACCTCTTCCCCAACCGAAGGTTGCATCCGCACCATTCCAGCAATGCGTGTACGGGGTGGAAACGCTGGAGCCGCACGGTCACGTCACACCCCTGGAGCGCACTGGTTCTCGCGGGTGTCCCGCTCGTGCTTTTGGCATCGCAGGCCTCGCACTTAAACACCGAGCTCCCGAGAGGGGACTGGCTGCCGCCCTCGGCTGAATCGGTAAAGGGCTTCCATTCACTCGAGAGAATGGGGCGCGGAGGCATTGTCGACTCGCTGCGCGTTCTACTGGAGCTTCCCGATTCGATTTCCCGTACCGATGCCGGGTGGAACGCCGCCGCCCGCCTCTCGGCTCGATTAGCCAGCGATCCGCGGGCCGATCGCGTGATATCGCTGGCAACACTCACCGAGGGCCATCGTGACTTCATTGGGTCTTTAGCCTCGGAGACCCGCAGAACCTTTCTCAGGGCGGATGGAAAAGCTACGCTGGAGGAGATCTTGCCCGCGTCGGGAGTGCAGCCCGCGGAACAGATTCGCTGGGTGAGGGAACTCCGCCGGCTCCCAGTCGCCGATCTGCTCGGCGTGCCCGGTGCGAAAATCACCGTCGGCGGCATTCCCGCCTTGAATGCGGACTACGCGGATGCTGTCGAAAACCGGCTGCCGCGCGTCTTCGCCATGGTCGTAATGACGACATTGCTTGCCCTGTTTGCCGGATTTCGATCCTTGTTCGCCGCCGCCAAGGCCGTCGCCCTGAACCTGATTTCTGTCGGCGCTGCATTCGGCGCACTGGTTCTGGTTTTTCAGGAGGGACACGGGTGCCGTTGGTTGGGCGTTCCTGAAGGTACAGTTGGGGTCTTTCCCATCGTGCCCATCCTTGCCTTCGCAATCGTCTTCGGTTTAAGTATGGACTACGAAGTCTTTCTGGTCGCGCGAGTGCTCGAAGCCCGGAGGAGCGGTCTGGGCGAACATGAAGCCATCGGCGAGGCTCTGGCTAAAACTGGCGGGCTGATCACCAGCGCCGCGGCGATCATGATTGTGGTCTTCACAGGTTTTACCTTGGGAGACTTTCTGGTGATCAAGATGCTTGGCTTCACCCTGGCAGTCGCTGTCTTGATTGACGCCACTCTGGTTCGGATGGTGGTCGGCCCCGCTCTTCTTGCTCTAGCCGGCGACTGGAATTGGTGGCCTTGGGGTCTCGCTGGCGCGAATGTCGCGGCGGCTGAGGAAAGAATCGCGCAGGCGGCGGATGCGGCCGTCTGTCCCAAGCCATTGATGCGCGGAGAGTGAGCGGGCGGACACGCAGACAGCGGACCCATTCATCAGAAATTCATTTATTTGTAACCGCCGTGTAATATAGCGCCGTTACAAACAATCATACTTATAAACAGGAGGAACCGCGTGACGCGCAGACTCACTCTGCTTTTTTTGTGCGCTTTTCTTGCTTTACCGCTGATTTCACGCACCGCGATTGGTCAAACTACACTGAATGGAGCTGGTGCTACTTTTCCAAATCCGATGTACTCGAAGTGGTTTAGCGAGTACCACAAGTTGCATTCCGATATTTCATTTAATTACCAATCGATTGGCAGCGGTGGCGGAATTCGTCAGGTCACCGAAGGCACAGTCGATTTCGGTGCCAGCGATATGCCCATGACCGACGGTCAATTGTCGGAAGCGCAGGATAAGTTGAAGACCAAGATTCTCAACATCCCCAGCGTGCTGGGCGCGGTCGTGCCAGCCTATAACATCCCAGGAGTGACCGGAGAGGTGAAATTCACGCCGGAAGCGCTCGCTGGAATTTATCTGGGAAAAATTACCAAGTGGAATGACAAAGCCATCACTGGCGCGAATTCCGGTATGAATTTTCCCGATAAGGACATCGTTGTCGTACACCGCTCCGATGGCAGTGGAACCACTTTTATCTGGACCGATTATTTGTCCAAAGTCAGCTCCGAATGGCAGAAATCGGTGGGTAGCAACACCTCCGTGAAATGGCCGGTTGGTCTGGGAGGCAAGGGCAATGAGGGAGTCGCCGGTCAGGTGCGGCAAATTCCAGGAGCGATTGGATATATCGAGCTCATTTACGCGGTGCAGAACAACATTCCTTATGGCAGCGTGCGCAACTCCGCCGGCGTCTTCCTCAAAGCGTCACTGGCAGGAGTGACCGCGGCTGCGGCAGCCGCTCCGCAAATGCCCGCCGATTTCCGTACTTCTATTACCAACGAGCCGGGTAAAGATTCTTATCCCATTTCCAGCTTCACCTACTTGCTGATTCCGCAGCAAGCCAAAGACCCGGCGAAGGGAAAAATACTGGCCGATTTCCTTAACTGGATGGTCACGGGCGGCCAGCAGATGGCGTCAGCGCTCGATTACGCACCACTGCCCAGTAGCGTAGCTCAAAAAGTTAAAGAGGCCATCAAGCGGGTCAAGTAATCGCTAAATTCTAGGTAATCTGGCGCATTGGACTGCAGGAGTGCGGGTCCAATGCGCCGTAGTTCTGCTGGCTAGAAACCTGGGCTTTTTTGCAGTTCAATTACGGCGCGACTGACCCGGCGCTCATTCAACCGATCCCTCATTTCGGCGCTTGCTTCATTTGATTACCGCCGTCTGCGCACCCTTATAGGATGTTCTATACTGGGAACTGTCGCTCGCCCCGCACGGCCGCTTACCCCATGCAGTCTGATAGTTTCGGCTCAAAGTCTGGCTGAATGGGACCCGAGTGGTGGTCGGAATTGAGTTACGCTGCAAACAGCGCTGAATTCGAGGAACAGTTAGAATCCCTGGCAAAATGGCACGTCTTTCGCTGGACAATCCAGACTATTACCTCAACCGCGACACCTCTTGGCTTGCGTTTAACTGGCGCGTGCTCGAGGAAGCCGAGGATACGGGCAACCCCCTGCTGGAGCGCCTGAAATTCCTGGCGATCTCGGCCAGCAATCTGGACGAGTTCTTTGAAATTCGCGTCGCCGGAATGGTGCAGCAAATCGAGGACGGCTACAACGAGGCCGGACCCGACGGCCTGACGTTAACTGCAAAGCGTGACATCCTTGCGCGACTCAGTCACAAATTTGTTGACGATCAATATGACTGCTGGAACGCCTTGCGTCCCGCGTTGGCCGAGCACGGAATTCGCTTGCTCAGCCTGCATGAATTGGACGCCGAGGCGCGCCGCTTTGTCGACGAATATTGCGAGAGGGAATTGGATCCGCTGCTGACTCCGGTAACGGTCGATCCGACGCATCCTTTCCCCCGGGTGATCAATAAGGCGCTGTGCCTGGGATTTTTATTGCGGCGGCGGCGGCGCTCGGCGCTGACGTATACGGGGGTAGTTTCGGTGCCGCGGGCGCTGCCGCGCCTGGTGCGCCTGCCTTCGGAGAACACAACAGATTTTATTTTTCTCGCCGACCTGGTGGCGCACCACGCGCAGAACATGTATCACGGCTACGATATCGTTTCGTCGGCCCCTTTCCGGGTTACGCGAAACAGCAATTTGTATCTGCAGGAGGAAGAAGCGCGCAATCTTCTAGAATCGGTGCGCGCGGAATTGCACAACCGCCGCAAGGGCGATGCGGTCCGCATGGAGATTGAGGCCGACGCCGACCCCGAAATTATCGATCGCTTGCGCAGCGTCTTTGAGCTTGACCCCTGGCAGGTTTTTCCGGTGAATGGCCCGGTAAATCTCTCGCGGCTGTTCAATGTCTACGAGCAGGTCGAGCGTCCCGATCTGAAGTATCGCTCCTTTGCTCCGCGCGAACTGCGGCTGACCGCCAAGTCGCAAAACTTGTTCGAGGAACTGCGCCGGCACGACGTGTTGCTGCATCATCCTTACGATTCCTACGATCCGGTGGTTTCCTTCATCGAGTCGGCGGCGGAAGACGATAACGTTCTTTCGATTAAGCAAACCCTCTACCGCACGAACGAGCATTCGTTAATTGTGCCCTCGCTGATGGATGCGGCCTCGCGCAAAGAAGTGACCGCCGTGGTCGAACTGAAGGCGCGTTTCGACGAAGCCCACAACATCCGCTGGGCTCGCGAAATGGAAGATGCTGGGGTGCAGGTTTTTCATGGCCTCGTCGGACTGAAGACGCATTGCAAACTTTCCTTGCTGGTGCGACGCGATCCCGATGGCATGCGCAGCTACGCGCATATTGGAACCGGCAATTACAACGCCGCGACGGCGCGCATCTATACCGACCTCAGTCTATTGACTGCGAATCCCGAGATCACTCGGGCGGTGCACGATGTGTTCAGTTTCCTCACCGCCTATGCCGAGAATCCGAGCTACGACCCGTTACTAGTCGCGCCTCTTGACCTGGCGGAAAAGTGCATTTCGCTGATTGATCGCGAGGCCGAGCACGCGCGCCAGGGCCGTCCTGCACGCATCATTGCGAAAATGAACGCGCTGCTGGATAAGAACATGGTGCAGGCGCTGTACCGCGCTTCGCAGGCCGGGGTCGACATCGATCTCATCGTACGTGGCATTTGCGCTTTGCGTCCCGGGGTGCGAGGTCTGAGCGATCGCATCAAAGTGCGGAGTATTGTCGGGCGTTTTCTGGAGCACAGCCGCATCTACTACTTCGGCAATGCTGGCGACGAAGAGATTTACATTGGCAGTGCCGACTGGATGCCCCGCAATCTCTATGAGCGCGTGGAAGTTCTGGTGCCGCTGCGCGATGAATTCCTGCGCGAGCGGGTGCGGCACGAAATTCTCGCCGCGTACTTGGCCGATAACCGCAAAGCGCGCATCCTGTTGCGCGATGCCACCTATATCCGAGCCTGGCAACCGATCCACGGGAAACGCAATCGCAAGGCGCCTACGGGCGCGGCGGCCTTCAACTCGCAGGATTATTTGATTGCTCTCGCCGAAGGTAAACAAGCGGCGCGTGCCATACCGCAACTGCCGGCAGCGAGACAAAAAGGCCATGCCGGAAAAGCTCCAGCGGAAAGAGTACGGTAATTTTCGATGATCGTTTATTTTCTTCGACACGCCAGCGCCGGCCAGCACCTGGTCAATCCCAAGAAGGATGAGAAGCGCGCTCTCGACAAAGAAGGGATTGAACAGTGCGGCTACGTAGGCCGCGCCTTGGCTGCGATTGAAGCGCAGGTAGATTGCATTGTCTCGAGTCCGCTGAAGCGAGCGACCCAGACCGCTTCTCTCGTGGGGAACGAGATGGGCTACGAAGGCAAGTTGCAAATCGAAGCTGCGCTGCGTCCCGGCGCGACGGTTGCCGATTTTCGCCGCTTGCTGGAAAAGTATGCCGCGCAGGAATCGTTAATGGTTGTAGGACATAACCCCAATCTCAGCCAATTTCTGGGAACGGTGATCTGCGACTCTGGTTGTGAAGCGTCGGTGGAACTGAAAAAGGGAGCGGTAGCACGAGTTGAAATGCGGCGCAGCTCCGGCATACTGACTTGGTGCTTGACGCCCAAGGCGCTGCGCACCCTCTATACTGCCGCGGTAGAAAGTTCTCGCCCGAAGACTTCGCGGAAGTAGGTTGTATCCTTTTCGATCGCCCACAATTCCAGGTCGACTCCCATGCGCTGGCGCGGGACCAATGTCAATCTCACTTCGGCCGCATGATGCGTTACGCGGACTTTCTGCACTGCGCGGCTGCGACCCAGGTTCAGGGCGCGAGCCAGGCGCAGCAGTATGATCGCCTTTTGAACGCTGAGGCGTTCCGCCGGATCGATGTTCTTCATCGGCCCGTCCTCCAACGTAGGCCGCGATTTTCCGAGGTAACGCGCGATGGCGGCAATGATGCGGCGTTGCTGGGGGGTGTAGCCCAAAATTTCCGAATTCGAAATGATGTAGTAGGTGTGACGATGATGCCCGTTGCGATTCAGAAAGTCGCCCACTTCGTAGAGCATGGCGGCCGCCGACAGCCACTCGCGAAACTCGGCGGGTAGCCCATGCACCGAGCGTAGTGCGGAGAACAAGAACATGGCGGAGTCGCGCACATTGAGAGCATGCTTCATATCAACGCGGTAGTGAGCGACGGCGCGCGTGATCGATTCCCAGCGCTCCGATTCAATCTGCTTTCCTGAACGCGTGCTGCGGTCATGCTCCGCCGCCATCTGGGCAAGCAAGCCATCACGCAGGCCCAGCGGCGAGTAACGAAATCCCTTGAGATGGCAGCGATCCAGCAGTTCGTGGTAAACGATCGCCCCAGCAATAATAATTTCAGCGCGCCGCGGCCCAATGCCTTCAATTTGCCGCCGCTCCGCTACCCCCAGCCGAGCCAGCTGTTTCGCGAGCCGCGACATTTCCACGCGCGAGACCACAAGCCGTTGCCGGCTCCCGTTTTTTCTGAGGCGACTCGCTGCCGCCGCCAGGGCTGCAGCGGTGCCCGATGTCGCGATCACGCTCTTCACTCTCGCCGCGATCACACGCGCAGCGATACGATTCACTTCCCGCGTCACAAAACCCTGTAGCCGCTTGAGTTCGCCTTTGCGGGGTGGGTCGTGGCGCAAAAATTCGTCGGTGAGGCGCACGGCCCCCAACGGAACGCTTACGGTGTCGCGAATCTGACCACGTTCCGAGATCGTCAGTTCGCAACTGCCCCCACCCAGATCCATCATCAAGGCGGGGGAACTGTCCACGTGGAGACTCGATACCAGCCCCAAATGAATCAGGCGTGCTTCTTCCAGCCCGGAAATAATTTCAACTTTCCATCCCGTGGCCGATCGCACCCACTCGAGAAATGCCTGCGAATTCCGAGCGTCCCGCAAGGCGCTGGTGGCAACCACACGGACAGGGTCGGTGACTACCTGCTGCGTAGCGCGGTGAAAGCGGCGCAAAACCTTAATGGTTTCGGCCATCGATTCAGGGGTAAGGAAGCCGGAACGAAACACGCCTTCGCCGAGACGCGTAACCTCGCGGTCTTCGTGAATGGCACGCAAGCGGCCCCGCGTGAGGCGTGCAATCTTCAGTCGCACGGAGTTGGAACCGATATCAACCGCGGCAAAGGTCGGCATGAGGTGAGGGCAACAGTTTACATGGAGGAGGACTGCCGGTCATCTTTGTCGAATCGTTCTTATCGGAGTCACCGTGGTCGAGGAACGAATCTCGCTAGGCTCGACAGACAGCCAAGGCGGCTGTTTCTCGGAAGTACTAAGCGGCGGAAGTGACGGGACGGTTCTGCGGCGCTCGGCTGGTACTTGTGGCGACAGCCGCATTCGGTTTCACCGCGCCCGTGCCGCGCATCTGCGACAGCAGGGTGACGGCATGACGGAACTTGGCTCCGGTTACATTGTGCAACTCGGCCACGAGCGGCGAATCTTTCGTCTCTCCAAGATGCGCTGTCGCGGTACGCGTGAGGGTAAACCAGTCATGCCAGTCGCCCAGCACGTCCTGCAGGTGCTTGATGTCCACAATAAACTTCTGCGCTTCCTGGGATTTTCCGGCGAACTCGGCGGCATAGCGCGCGCGTTTGCTCAGGATGCGGTACTGGTGCAGCAGGGGCTCGGTGACGGGCGTGTTGGCATCAATCCGGTCCAACATTTTCCTGGCAACAGTCAGAGGTTCGGGGCTGGCCTCAGGATGGAAATCTTTGCCGGCGCGTTTGAGCCTGGTCAGAATTTCGTCGACGGTCTTTTTATCGACTTCTTTGCGCAGTTTCTTTTCCTGCTTGCCTCGCTGTTCGATCAGAAGGTTCATCATCTGCGTTTTGCGCCGGGGCTCTCGGGGAACTTTCAAGCTGCGCAACGCCGCTAATTGCACATCGAGATCGCGAACTTTTCCGGCGCGCTTGCGAATTCGTCCCAATAATCTCAGAAGCTTCTTGTCGCTGCGGCCCAGCTTGGGAGAAAGATCATTCAGCAGGATTTGAAGGCGGCGCGTGCCCGTGCGGAAGCGATGGACGCTTTCCGCTCGCGGCTTCGAGGAGAGCTTTACTAAATCGTCCTCAAGCCTCTCAAAAACCGCACGGCACCGTTTTGCTGAAACTGACATGATACGAATCCACAGAGAGAATTGGGAGATGAAAATACAGCCTTCAACGGCAAAAGGCAACCTGAAAAGTGATCTATTTTAACATCCTGTTAACAGGTTTCTGATACGGTGGGCCGGGATGGCGTTTTCCGCACTACCTCGGCCCGATATGCCTGCTCCGCAACCTGTTGAAGTAAAGAAGGTTAAGGGCTCCAGCGCGACAGCAAGCGCGGCTTTGCTGCGTGGGTCCAGCGGCGAGACGGGCGACCGCGTCTTCAAACTCGCCATGCTGGCCTGCGGGTTGTCGGTTCTGGCTATGCTGGTCCTGATTGTGTACGAACTGATGTTGCGATCCGGACCTTCCTGGCACGCCTTTGGATTTAAGTTTTTCGCCGGCCGTGACTGGGATCCGAACGCCGTGCAATTCGGCGCTCTGCCTTTCATTTACGGGACGCTGGTTTCCTCGCTTCTTGCCCTCATCATTGCCGTGCCGCTGTCGATCGGGGTTGCAGTGTTCACCACGGAAATGTGTCCAGCCAGATTCCGCGGGCCGCTTTCGTTTTTTGTGGAGTTGCTGGCGGCGATTCCCAGCGTCGTCTACGGAGTGTGGGCCATCTTCGTTCTTGTGCCGATCCTCAGCAGTTATGTTGAGCCATTCCTGTCCAAGACCTTGGGCTGGACTGGTTTGTTTGTGGGTGCACCCTACGGCATCGGCATGCTGGCGGCGGGAATCATCCTGGCCATCATGATCATCCCAATTATCTCTTCCATTACCCGCGAGGTGCTGATGGTAGTTCCGCAGCACCAGCGCGAAGCGGTGCTGGCGCTGGGCGCCACGCGCTGGGAGATGATTCGCATGGGCGTGCTGCGCAACGCGCGAGCCGGCATCATGGGCGGAATCATCCTCGGCCTGGGCCGTGCTCTGGGAGAAACCATGGCAGTGACCATGGTGATTGGAAACAATCCGCAGATCGTGAAATCGTTGTTCGCTCCGGGCTACACCATGGCCAGCGTGCTGGCGAATGAGTTCAGCGAGGCTACGGGCGACGTTTACCTGTCTGCTCTAATCGAGATTGGCTTGGCTCTGTTCCTGGTTACGATCGTGGTCAACGCACTGGCGCGATTGCTGGTCTGGACCGTTACACGCGGGCAGCCTGCGAGGGCGCATGCCTGAGACTCGCAGCAGTTCGCAGAGCACAATAGCCCCAATTTCCTTGCGGCGGCGCATTACAGATCACGTCATGACCGGAGCGGCGATCCTGGCCGTGATTCTCGTTCTGCTGCCTTTGATCGCCGTCTTCGGTTATCTCCTTTACCGCGGCTTCGGCTCGGTCAACTGGGCCTTCCTCACGAAGACTCCGATGCCTCCGGGCGAAGTCGGAGGCGGGATGGCCAATGCAATCGGAGGTTCGATTTTCATTTTGGCGATCGCGAGCGTCATCGGCGTACCCCTGGGAGTGGGTGCAGGCATTTATCTCGCAGAGTATGGCCGCGGCCGCTTCGGGGATTCGATTCGTTTTGTTGCCGACGTGCTGAATGGCGTGCCTTCCATCGTGATCGGCATTGTGGCGTACGCGCTGGTGGTGCTCACCCAGAAACATTTCTCCGCGCTGGCCGGGGGAGTGGCGCTGGCATTTATGATGATTCCCACCATCTCGCGAACGACCGAAGAAATGTTGCGACTGGTACCGCAGGCCTTGCGCGAAGCGGCATATGGGCTGGGCATTCCGCGCTGGCGCACCACTCTTTCGATCACCCTGCGCACCGCAACCTCAGGCGTGATTACCGGAATTATGCTTGCCTTTGCGCGGGTTGCGGGCGAAACGGCGCCTCTGCTATTCACGGCCTTCGGCAACACCGATTGGACCAGTCACGTTCATCTCAACGCCTTCGGCAAGGCCGTGACGTTGCCGGGCTTTAATTACAATCAGCCGACTGCGGCCCTGCCGCTGCAGATTTATACCTACGCCCTTTCTCCGTACGACGACTGGCACCGGCAAGCCTGGGCGGGCGCCCTGGTGCTCATCATTCTTATTGTCAGCGCGGTGGCGGCTGTGCGCTTCGCCGTGCGCCGTGGTACTTTCGGAGCGGCATAGTTTATGGGCGTTGGAATCCAGGTCGAAAACCTGAATGCCTGGTACGGCAAAACTCAGGCGTTGTACGACATCAAATTGTCGGTCGCGGCGAACCATGCTACGGCTCTGATCGGACCCTCGGGCTGCGGTAAGTCGACCTTCATCCGCTGCCTGAACCGCATGCATGAGACGATTCCCGAGGCGCGCGTAACCGGCAGTGTCCATATCGGCGAAATCAACGCGTACAACGGAACTTCTGCGACGCAACTGCGCCGCCGCGTCGGCATGGTATTCCAGAAGGCCAATCCGTTTCCCACGATGTCGATCTATGAGAACGTGGCTTCAGGATTGAAGCTGAACGGGTTTCGCGATCGCCGCAAGCTGGATGAAATTGTGCAGCGATCTCTGGACTCGGCCGCGCTGTGGAGCGAGGTCAAAGACCAGGTTCACAAGAAATCGGGCGCGAGCCTCTCCGGCGGCCAGCAGCAGCGCTTGTGCATTGCGCGCGCTCTGGCGGTGGAACCTGAGGTTCTTCTGATGGATGAGCCTTGCTCGGCGCTCGATCCTATCTCGACCGGCAAAATCGAAGAATTGATCTTTGAGCTCAAAGAGCGGTATACGATCGTGATTGTGACGCACAACATGCAGCAGGCGGCCCGCGTCGCGGAGTTTACCGGCTTTTTCCTGCTGGGCAAGATGATTGAGTTCGACAAGACAGAAAAAATCTTTACCAATCCGTCCGACAAAAAGACAGAAGACTACATCACGGGCAGATTCGGATAAAATCCACTTAGAACTCTTCCATCAGAAAGGTTTGGGATCAATGCGCACGCGCTTTCAACAAGGGCTTGACGATCTGCGCCAGAAGTTGCTTCGCATGGGCGGACTAGCGGAGCAGGCGGTGGACCGCGCCCGTCAGGCCTACATTGATCGTGATCTCACTCGCTGCCAGATGGTGCTCGAAGGCGAGGGTCTGATCAATACCTCCGAGCGCGAGATCGACGAGGCGGCTTTCGATCTGCTGGCCATGCAGCAGCCCATGGCGGTCGATCTGCGATTCATTCTTGCCGTCACCAAAATCAACTCCGACCTTGAGCGCGTCGGCGATCAGGCCGTAAACATTGCTGAGCGTGTGATGGACATGGTTGAGCTTCCCGCGGCGGATTTGCCCGTTGATATCGCCCGCATGGGCGCGGCCGTCAGCGCCATGGTGCGCCGTTCGCTCGAGGCCTTCATCGAAGGCAAGGCCGAGTTGGCGCAGGCCGTCCTGGAAATGGATAACGTCGTCGATCGCATGAAAGATGACGCTTTCATTCAGCTGGTGAAGACCATGAACCAGCGTCCCGATGTCGTGCGGCAAGCGCTCGACGCGCTGCTCGTCGCCCGCAATCTGGAACGGGTCGCGGACCACGCTACCAACATCGCCGAAGACGTCATCTTCTGGGTGCAAGGAGCCGATGTACGCCACAACGCCGCTGCGGAAGAGCATGCCGGGCCCACACCTAAGCACGAAGATTCCACCCGCTCTTCCGGAGCTTAGACCAGTCAGCCTGAGCTAAGCCGAAGAGCCTGCCCCGAGCGCAGCCAAAGGGATCCTTTGCTGATAGCGCTTTGATAGGCTCGCAAGGAGTCTTCTCCATTTCAAGGTCTCGGCCAGTTCCTTTGACCGCGACTCTCTGGCTGAATTACGCTCATCCTCGTCATTAATTTCTGTCGTCCCGAATTAGTGCGGAGGTTTTGTGATCCGATTCTCCCGCGTGTTTTTTGTCACCGTTTCGATCGCCCTTACCACCGTCGTACTTGCCCAGGAGCGTCAGCCGGATGCTTCCTCGATCCCGCTGCCCACCAGCAAGATGCTCACCGTCCCTTCGCCGGGGCGACTCGGCAGCACCAACAGCTTTCCCGCCACCATCGTTCTTAGCCCGGATGGACACTATGCAGCGCTGCTCAACGATGGATATGGAACGCAAGAGACCTTAGCCACACAGTCGATTACGGTGCTCGATCTAAAGACCAATCAGATCACCGATTATCCCGACAAGCGCTTCAGCGACCACGCGTTGCAAAGCTATTTTCTAGGACTCGTCTTCAGCTCCGATGGCAAGCGTCTTTACGCATCGGTCGGTTCGATCACCGACGCCACCGCAGAAAAGCCGGAAGACACCGGCAACGGCATCGCGGTCTACAGCTTTCATGATGGCAAGGTCGTGCCTGAGCGTTTTATTTCGATTGCGCCGCAAAAACTCGCCGCGGGAAAAAAAGTAGCCTACGGTCTGCGCAAGTCGCCTGCGGGAACCGCCATTCCATATCCTGCGGGATTGGCCCTGTTGCCGGCGCAGGGACGCGAGCACGACCGCATCCTCGTAGCCAATAATCTTTCCGATAACGTTGTGCTGCTCGATGTCACGACCGGCAAGATTCTCAAGAGCTTCGACCTCAGCACGAGCAAATTGGTACCGTCGTCGTTCCCTTATACCTGCGTGGCCACGCACGATGCCAAGCGCGCCTGGTGCAGCCTGTGGAATGCATCGCAAGTTGCGGAACTGGATCTAACGACCGGCAAAGTCGCGCAATGGATCAGGTTAAAGGAGCCTGAGGATCCAGTCGCCCCCGGCTCGCATCCGACGGCGATGCTTCTCAGTCCCGATGAAAAATTGCTCTATGTCGCGGAGTCGAACGAGGACATCATCGCGGCCATTCCGGCTTCGCACCTCGTGACCGGCGACGCCCACCCAGGCGAGAATCTAAATAAGGTCGCGACTTTCAGCACAAGAGTTCAAAACCAGGAGTTTGGTGGCGCGTGCCCCGTTGCTTTAGCCCAGTCTTCGGACGGCAATCGGCTGTTTGCAGCCGATGCTTGTGCTGATGCCGTGGCCGTCCTTGATACATCGGGCCTGCTGAGGGCAATTAGCTCGAGCGACAAATACGCTGCGGGTCCAATTCTCCAAAATGCTCTCGGTTTCATCCCCACCGACTGGTACCCCAGCGCACTGGCCGTTCACGGCGATGATCTTCTGATTGCTACTGCCAAAGGCGAGGGCACAGGCCCTAACCCAGGGTTCGGAAAAACTCCGTACGAGATCAAGCATCACGACCATCCTTACATTCCCACACTATTACACGGATCGATTGCTCGGCTGGATATTCCCTCAACGCTCGGCAAGCTCGACGAACTCACTCGCGTGGTTGAGAACGATAATTTATTGCATAGCGATCCCGGCAAGATTCAGTTCCCCAACGGCAACAATCCCATCAAGCATGTGATTTACGTCATCAAAGAAAATCGCACGTACGACCAGATCCTCGGCGATCTGAAGCTGGGCGACAAACCCATCGGCGATGGCGATCCGTCTCTCACCATGTATGGCGCCGACATCACCCCCAATGAGCACAAGCTCGCGCTGCAGTTCGGCGTGCTCGATAATTTCTACGATAGCGGAGAAGTTTCCGGCGACGGTCATCTCTGGTCAACCGCCGCCATCACCAGCGACTACAACGAAAAAACCTGGCAGATCGCCTATCGCGGCAAAGAGCGCACCTACGATTTTCAGGGCCAGAATGCGGACGAATTCCCCATCGATTACAACCTGCCCGACATCGACGATCCCTCCACCGGATTTCTTTGGGATAACGTCGCTCGCCACAAACTCTCCTATCGCGACTACGGCGAATTCGTGAATGCCATCTGGTGTAACAAAGCGCGCAAGGCCAAATCGCCAAAAGAGGGAACTCCCTCCGATCAGGAGACGACTTGCTCACGCACCGAAGTTCAGCAAGGAGAAACTCTTCCCTCCAATGTGGGTGATCCGCATGCCGGCCCGAGTCCCTTTCCGTGGAATGTTCCCCTTTTCAATGGCGTGAAGCCCACCAAGGCAGTGCTGCGCGATCACTTCGATCCGCTGTATCCGGATTTCAACGTGGCCTATCCGGACCAGTTGCGCGTCGATGAATTTCTGAACGAGCTCGAGGCCTATACAAAAGCGCGTGACTCGCACGAAAGCGCCGATTTTCAGCTTCCCGCGTTTGTGCTGCTCTATCTTCCCGACGATCACACCGGAGGCACACGGCCCAACTATCCACGCCCCGCGGCTTCTGTGGCCGATAACGATCTCGCGCTTGGCCGCGTGGTCGAGGCGGTTTCGCATAGCTCCTATTGGGAGGACACGGCCATCTTCATCCTCGAAGACGATGCGCAGAATGGCGGCGACCATGTCGACGCCCATCGATCGATTGCATTGGTCGTTAGCAAATATTCGCCGGGAAGTGCAGGACAGCCGTATGTGGATCACCGTTTCTATACGACCGTGAACATGATCCACACCCTCGAAATGCTGCTGGGCCTGCCCCCAATGAACCAGAACGACGCCTACGCGCCGGCGATGGGAACAATGTTCTCGGGCTCCGGCAACCAGGCGCCCTTCAAGGCAGACTATCGCAATCTCAAGAACAGTTTGATCTACGAAACCAACCGGCGCGATGCCAGCGGCGCCAGCGACTCCGCCAAAATGGATTTCTCTCGCCCGGATGCCGCAGATTCGTCGAAGCTGAACGAAGTTCTCTGGCGCGATCAGAAAGGCGACGCGCCCCTGCCCGCGCCGAAGCACTTGATGTTCCCTTCGGGCGGCGACTGAACGCGGGTAACCATTTTCCATCCTGATTCAGAACGGGAAATTACCATCGCCGATTTCCCATAGCAGACTGTCCGTTCTCTGAACTGCACCTCATTTCTGCCGATGGCTACGGCATGAGTGCAATGAGGCCAGACCTGCGTACCCCGGTCATGACCCTTGTCGAGCTTTCCTGGCAAGATGCAGCCGGAGCCTTGCAGACGCTGCGGGCTCGGATGGAAGACAAATCTGTGGGCGGGGCCTGCCTGCGAGTCAGGGCGCCATTCTTGGTAGGGGCGGAGTTGCGGATCCAATGGCGCTTCGAACAATTCTCCGGCACAGTGAAGTACTGCCGCAGCGATGGGCACGAGTATCTCGTGGGCATTCAGCGAGATGCTGGGGAGAACTCTATTCCGCAGTCGCCGGTGGCGGAAAACCATTCGTCGCAACCGACCGAAAAAGCGCTCGCCGGGCTGGCGGTCGAGTCGCCAATTGGCCGTGGTCGAAGCGAAAATCGAGCTGGCATCAGCGAATCACGGCGTGCCTCGCAGCATTGGGAAACCAGGGCCAATAAAATCCCCCCCGGGCCGCCTCCGGAAGTTACTTCAAATCCACCGACGGCGAGCGCCACATCCGCATCTCGGCTCACGCTTGGAAAACTTACGCAAACCCCGAACCCACCGCAATTGGCGCGACTTCAAAGTGGCGGCGATGCGCTCCCGCGGACTGAAGCTCCGGCGAAAATGACCACAATAGCAAGAGACGGAGGCAAGGAAAGGGAAACTATGGCATCCAAATGGCTGGCGCTGTCGCCCTGGAGCAAGAACAAGAATAAGAGTAAAGACCGCCTCGGCCACAGCATGAGTGGCACCGGCAACCTCGAAACTGCGAAGGAGAATCCTATGGCTCACGAGACGTTACCCAAGGAAAACAACACGGGGCATTCTGCCCGAGAGGTTCCCGCCTTCCAGGTCGAACTATTGTCCCTGGAGAATGTTTACCAATCGGCGGGAATTCTGGATCCGCGAAGGGGATACAGCGTACTGAAAGTTGTTGATATGCTCAAAAGCCAGCACCTTCGCGGCCTCTCGGCTGAAATGAAGCGCGCTGCTGTGCTCATGGCCCTCGATGCCGCTGGCGTCTCCATCGAGCAAATCCAGCGCGACGCCAAGTTCCGTCAGGACGCGCTGGATGACTATGAAATAGCGCAGAAGAAGCAAGCGGAGGTGGAGTGGGCGCGAAAGGCGGAAGAGACCGTTCTGGTCAGGGCGGAATTGGAGAGCCTGAAAGCTCACTACACGGCGCGCATCGACCGGAGCATGGAGGCCGTAGCGCGGGACAAATCCAGATTCAGTGACTGGTCCACCAAGAAGGAACTCGAAGCCAAAAGCATGGCAGAAGCGTTAGAACTGTGCATGAAGCCGGCTGTCCCAGAGCCCACTATTTCAGAGGCAGCCGCCCCTCCGCCGCCGCTCGCTTTGGCCACCAGCGTCGGCGGCGCCGGAGCCGATTAGCGGCCCCACGGTTACGATTGAGCAACTTCGGTTTCTCCTGCCGGACCTCATTCCGGCGTACACGATTCTGTCCCTTTCCGGATAACCCAGAGCAGGCCGCAGGGCGTCTAACCTGACAGAAAGTTTGGAGAAGTGTGCTTGGAATCGGGCGTATAATGCTCACAGAGTTTCTGGCCGCATAGGGGTATTTATGAAATTGCATCGGTTCGCAATTGCCATCGCGTTGGCGGCGTTCGGCGTAGGCCCTTGGACCTTCGCGCAGACACAGCAGCCTGGTCAGAACGATCCCGGTCAGACTCAACCTGGTCAGAATAATCCTACCCAGACGCAGCCGCAAAGCAATCCTCCGCAGAGCCAGCCGGGTCAAATTCAAACGCAGACTCAGACGCCGGTTCCGGCGCAGGATCCCGACAACGGTCAGCCAAAGGCCACCGACGTGCAAAATGCGCCGAAGCAAGCTCCGGCAAATTTGCCCACGAAAGACGACGACGCGATCAAGCACGACGGCACCAAGACCGACGTCGATGCGGTAGGCAACCGCAATGTGGGTTGCGGGCGCGGCGTTGGAAACTGGTACTCGGTGGAAGGCCAGGTCGCGCGGGGACGCGTATACGCGCAGCAGGTCGAGTCGCAGGTAAAGCTGGTGAACGACCCTGTGGTCACTGAGTATGTGAATCGCATCGGCCAGAACCTGGTGCGCAATTCTGACGCGCAGGTGCCCTTCACCATCAAAGTGATTGACTCCGATGTAGTCAACGCTATGGCGTTGCCCGGCGGATTCTTTTATGTAAACTCCGGCTTGATTCTGGCGGCCGACGAAGAAGCTGAGATGGCCGGCGTAATGGCGCACGAGATTGCTCACGTTGCGGCTTGCCACTATGGACGCGAGATGACGCGTCTGAACCTACTGCAGATGGCCTCGATCCCGGCAATTTTCATGGGCGGCGCGCTCGGTTACGGGATTTATGAAGGCATGGGTCTGGCGATTCCCATGACTTTCTTGCGCTTCTCGCGCGGATTTGAGGCCGAAGCGGATTATCTGGGCGTGGAGTACATGTATCGAGCAGGCTACGATCCGTCGGCCTTTGTGTCTTTCTTCGAAAAGATTCAGGCCATGGAAAAGAAGAAGCCGGGTACGCTGTCGAAGGCTTTCGATACGCACCCTCAGACTCCCGACCGCATTGAGAAAACTCAGGAAGAGATTCGCAAGATCCTGCCCTCGAAGCCGCAATACATCGTGACCACTTCGGAGTTTGACGAGGTCAAGGCGCGGCTGGCATCGATCGAGAACCGGCACAAGGTGCTGGATCCCAAAGATGCCAACAAGCCGAGCCTACGCCGGACTTCGACCAGCAGCGGCGACAGCACCAGCAACGGGCAGAGTGATGATGATCGTCCGACCTTGAAGCGCCGCGACGATTCGTCGAATTAATGGGAAAAAGGATTCACGAACCGGCGGCCTCGGCTGCCGGTTTTATTTTAGAAAGCACTCCTAGTGGACTCCGATTCGGTGGCCGTCGAGACCCAGGTGCTGACAGGATTGGTGTCACCGTCACCGCATGGTGTGACTCCGGTCACAGCGCCGGGTTGCCGTTGTTCTCTACTGTAAGCTACGCTAAGCTAGATGTTTAACGGCGAAGGGAACAGCACTTATGCCAGAGAATACGCTCACCATCACAGACAATCGCACCGGGCAAACCTATACCGTCCCGGTTGAGGACGGCACGATCCGTGCCATGAGCTTGCGGCAGATCAAGACCGGGCCGGAAGATTTTGGATTGATGACTTACGATCCGGCATTTATGAATACGGCATCGTGCCGCAGCAACATTACGTTCATTGATGGCGACCAGGGAATCTTGCGCTATCGTGGATACCCCATTGAAGTGCTGGCCGAGCGCTGTACGTTTCTGGAAGTGGCATACCTTCTATTGTTCGGCGAACTGCCCACTGCGACCGAATTAAAGAGCTGGATGCACGACATCACGCACCACACCATGCTGCATGAATCCACCAAGAAGTTTATGGAGGGATTTCGTTACGACTCGCACCCTATGGTCATGTTCGTAAGCACCATAGCAGCACTGGCCAGCATTTATCCGGAGTCGCGGCACGTGCATGATGCCGACAACCGGTTGCTCCAGATCAAGCGGCTCATCGGCAAAGTGCCCTCGATCGCAGGCATGTCCTACCGGCATAACGTGGGATTTCCCTATGTATATCCCGACAACGATCTGAGCTATACAGAAAATTTCATGAACATGTTGTGGCGGATGGTCGAACCGAAGTACGTCGCCAATCCGGTGCTGTCGCGGGCCCTCGACATCCTCTTCATCCTGCACGCCGATCACGAACAGAATTGCGGTACCAATGCCATGCGGTCAGTCGCCAGCTCGCAGACCGACCCCTATCTGGCCACGGCCTCAGCGGCTTCGGCGCTGGCCGGTCCGCTGCATGGCGGCGCGAATGAAGAAGTGCTGAAGATGCTGGATGAGATTGGATCCAAGGATAACGTTCACGGCTATATCAAGCGCGTGAAGGAAGGGCACGTCAAGCTGATGGGATTCGGGCACAGGGTTTACAAGAACTACGATCCGCGCGCGAAAATTATCAAGTGGACGGCGGAACAAGTGTTCGAAGTTACCGGACGTAATCCCAAGCTTGAGATCGCACTGGAATTGGAACGCATCGCTCTGGAAGACGACTATTTCGTGAAGCGCCGGCTGTATCCCAACGTGGATTTTTATTCCGGGATCATGTATCAGGCGATGGGATTTCCGCCCGAGATGTTCACCGTGCTGTTCGCCATTCCGCGGACGGCAGGATGGCTGGCGCAATGGCAGGAACTGATTAACGATCCCGAGCAGAAAATTGCGCGGCCTCGGCAGATCTACACCGGGCACGATGAGCGTGAATTTGTGCCGATGGATAAGAGAAATGCGACGGCGGTTACCACGCGCTAGTTCAACACTTTTGCGTCAGTAAGCCTTCGAAGCACGGCCTGGCCTCCGAGGGCTTCGCAAAGGAACAGAGCTGCCAAGCATTGAGGGAAGCCTAAGCGGCGTGTTTGGTGGCTAGCGAAGCTACATACTCGCGGCGTTCAGCCCGCGAGGTGATTACTTTCATTTCCTGCCAGTCGTAGGGAAATTCCTTTCCACAATCGAGACATGCCACATACGTGCCGGTCAACGCTCCAGCCTGCGGACGAGGTTTTGCCCCGCGGATCGTCACCGGAAAGCTGTAGCGCGAGTGCCGGCAGCCGAAGAAGACATCGATCAGTTTTGCCATCATTTGGAGCACCTCCACAGCGGGGTGTTTCTTCCCAAATCCCCAAGCGCCACTGTTCCGCAGTGCGCCACTCTGTTGTTTAGATTCGATTTCGTCCGAAATAGTTTCGCGTGAAATCGTGAGTCCTTCAAGTTTTTGCAAGTCCCTCTAGTAAGAAGAGTTACAGCTGCTGCGAACTGAGCGACAGCGTGCTTCAGAGGAGGATTAGTTTTTGGAACCAGCTTGGGCCGAGCGAACCTTGAACTCAGCAGTTAACTGGCGGATGGCAGGTTCGTCCCGCATTCTATCGAAACTATGATCCCCGCCGAGATGGATTACGAGCTCGTCGTGCTGATCGTAGGCTATTTTCAGATACCTCAGCGCACATGGCCGATCTCCCGCGAGTGCGCAGGTCTGGGCAAGCAGGTAGGGGTCGAGCTTCCCCAGATCGAACAGCTTTTGTTCTTCGCGGAGCATCGTATCGAACATGGCGCGTGTTCCATCGGAGGCGAGTGCCTTCTCGGCAGCGGAGACCACAACCAGCGAAGACTTGTCGCCGGTTAAAATTGCTACGCTTCGCAGTTCAGCGAGATAATTCGGATAATCCCCCTTCGCCAAATAAAAATCTCTCAGATAGCGATGTGGAGACACGAACTCCGGTTCCGACTTCTCTACCTGCTGCAAAAGAACTAACGCTTCCTCGGACCGTCCCATCGAAATCAGAATTTCTCCCTTGTCCGCGAGAACCGACTTCGAAGTAGGGTCGGCAGCCTGCGCGCCTTCGATTTCGACCAGAGCCTCCGCGGGCCGGCCCAGCTGAAGCAAATAGGTTGCGTACCAGTGATGGGCGGTTGCGTTATGCGGATCTAATTCGACCGCGCGCCGAAATTCGCGATCCGCCGTGGCCACGTCCCATTCTCCCCAGAACGAGGCGAAGGCGAAAGAAGCGTGTGCCTGCGAGGAATGGTCATCGAGTTCAACTGCCTTGCGCGCGGCCGCGAGGGCGCGGGGATAGGCGTCGCTGCCCTTCATCACGCTGTATTCCCGCAGCAAGTTATAGCAGTCGGCCAGTCCGACGTAGGCGTCCGAGTATCCCGGATCGTGCACAATCGCCTGGGTAAAGTAATCGACCGCTTTTTGCAAATCGTCGGGGGTGCGCTTGTTCCAGTAATAGCGGCCTTGCAGATAAAGATCCTTCGCCTCCTGATTGGCAGGGTGAACGCCGTTCGGAGTTTGAACCCTGCCGCCAGCCTTCGCGGAGTGTAGTTTGGGGAAGAACGTCCAAATCACGAAGAGCAGCCCAAGCAAGACCGGGATGTAGACGAGTCTTTGTGCCCAAGATGGCGATGAAGGCAATACCTTGCCTGTGTTCCCTGGAATCGACTCAGCCGCAGGCGTGGTCTCAGCATCAGGGGGGGTAACCGGTGAGTGCATTCCAGAAGTCGCCGCTGACAAAGCGGGAGGGATGGCTGCGGGCGAGATTGGAGCGATCCAGCGATAACCACGGCGGTCGACGGTCTCAATAAAGATGGGATTGTCGGCGGAATCTCCCAGCGCATCGCGCAGGCGTTTGATGGCGCTGCTGATGCCGCGATCGAAGTCTACAAAAACATCTTGCGGCCAAAGTGCCTGCCGGAACTCTTCACGGGTTACCACTTCGTTGGGCCGGCTCAGCAGAACTCCGAGGGCGCGAAAGGGAAGATCCTGAATCTTCACCCGAACGCCTTTCTTGCGCAGATCTCCCGCACGCAAGTCTGCTTCAAACACGCCAAAGCGGACAAGAGTTTGGGCTTCGGTGGGAATACTCATATCGTGTGGCTTGCCTGCGACGCCGAGTCACAAGTCTAGCATCGGGTTTTGCAGGCGAAACTGGCCCATTCGTGCTACCTCTGGTTAGACAAGAACTTCGCGTAATGCATTGCAGACAAAAAAGATATTGCGTCGCCTGGGGGCAGGGAAGGCGTCGATTGACTCCTACGCCAAAGTCGGGCGATAGTCGGCCTGCATTCGAGATGCAAGCAATCGCACAGTGACCACCACGGCAGTGGTCGAGCGCAAACGACGAGAGCGAGGTTCGACAACGTGTCGGCCACGTTCACCACAAACTCCGGTTCGCATGGACAAGACTAAGGTGACTACCAAAGCGCGGCAGCGCCACTAGTTCAACCAATTCACGGTGAACTAGATAACGAGGTTGTACGTAAAGGGGGGATCCCGGACGCAGCGGGGGCTGTGATCCGGGCATTCCTTTTTTGGTCGAGAATTGGTGAAACTCGAGGCGTCTAGCTAAGGTTCAAGGCCTTCTTGATGGTCCCGCGCTCGTTCTGGATTTTTTCCTGCAAGAGCGTAATCGCGTAAATCAATTGCTCTGGCCGCGGAGGGCATCCGGGGACATAAACGTCGACCGGGATAACTTGATTCACGCTCTGCACCAAAGCGTAGTTCTGGAAGACCCCGCCGGATGTTGCGCACGCTCCCATCGAAATCACCCACTTCGGTTCCGGCATCTGCTCCCAGAGTTGGCGGATCACCGGAGCCATCTTGTTCGACACCCGGCCGGCAATGATGATCAGATCGCTTTGCCGAGGCGACGGGCGAAAAACTTCGGCGCCAAAGCGCGCGATGTCGAAGCGCGACGCTCCCATCGACATCATCTCAATCGCGCAGCAGGCCAGGCCGAACGTCATTGGCCAGATCGAGCCTTTGCGCATCCAGTTCACCGCGGAATCGAGCGTGGTGAGGACTACGCCTTCGGGCGTGGGATTGCCATAGGTCAGATCTTTGACCGTGCGCTTGCCGTTTTCGAAGTCGATGTAAGGGCCGAAATTCAGTTCTGGGGCCATGACGCTATTCTAAACCACGGAGAACGATTTGGCCGCTCCTACCAATGCGCTTCTGCATACTGCATCTCCGTCTTCCGAATCATTTTCGGCCACAAGGCATCCGGATCGGGATTGAAAACTGTGCCGGCGTCGGCCGGGAAAATGAACCAGGCGCCCAATTCTACTTCCTGCCGCAGTTGAGCCTGACTCCATCCGGCGTAGCCCAGATAAACGTGAAAAACG
The DNA here is from genome assembly GCA_963818935.1 of uncultured Acidobacteriaceae bacterium. Classification (GTDB taxonomy): domain Bacteria; phylum Acidobacteriota; class Terriglobia; order Terriglobales; family Acidobacteriaceae; genus Sulfotelmatobacter. Next base: position 100,850 of record CAWFUK010000047.1, on the reverse strand, counting down.
TCGGGCTTCGGTCGAGCCGACATGGTTTGTTCGAACAGGGTTTTGGAGTTGATCAGGTAGATGCCGCCGAAGACGTGCTCCGCCCCGGCAGGCTTGGCCGGCGATTGGTAGAGCCCAAACACGGCTGCGCTTTCGAGTGGACCTCCCAGATAGACCGGGTCAGCGCGATCTTTCGCCGCCTTCAGACTTTCAAGTGCGCGCGAAAGCGGGATATCGGTGCGATGGTTGAGAACGAGTCCGAGTACGCCTTGAGCGTCGTACCGAACCAGCAGGATCACGGTCTTGGCGAAGTGCGGATCGCCGAGGTTCCGGCTCGCCACCAGCACCTTTCCGGCGCCCAGACTCGCGGCATTACTGAATTGGACGGGAAGAAAGTCGGCTGGCGAGGCTTGGCTTTCGGCGGGGAAGTGAGTGGCGACAGCCGAAGCGCTTAGCCGGGTGTTCGCCTCAGGAACGCCGGTCTCCGAAGCACGAGTCTCAGGCGAAGCAGATTTCTGAATGGGACGGTCAAATCTTCCGGTCGCTGCAAAGGCCACAACCGCGGCCAGCATCGCGTAGAGACATAGTTTGTGCAGAGACATAACCGCCCCGCCTGTATCCGTTTGCGGAGTTTAACTGATTCAGTAACAGGTGCAAAATCGGCTTAGGCTCATGGTGCGGGGTCAATGAGCGTTATGGCCTTCCATGAGAAGGCCGGTCGGAGTCAAGTGGGATCTTTTGTTTTTTCGTGGCCAAGGTTTTTTCTCCCTGCCGAGTCGCCACTGTCGCCACCCTTCCATCCGCACTCTTCAATGAGCGATTGTGTTCGCTCGGTGCAAGTTGGGTGTTCTCGTTTCAGCCGGTGCTGCCACCTGATTATCGACCTCGCCTCCGTCCTTAGACGGGAGGTTGGGCCAGGCGATTAACGCAGTCACCGAAACTCGGCTTTGGGCTTTTGTTTTTCCCTTCTAAGAAAGATTTTGACTTTATGCTGCTGCCGGCGATGCTGCCTGGCGGCTGTTGTGCAGTGGTTCGTAGACTTCTCCACTCACCCAGAGGTGATGCAGCAACACCGCCAGCTTTCTCGCCGTGGCGATAATCGCTCGCTTCTTTCCGCTCTTTCCTCCCCGCTCGGCCAGTTTCAGGCCCCAGCGCCGCAGATCACTGTCAGCTCCGAACGGTCCCAGAATGTGTTGCGCTCCCTGCACCAATAACGTTCGCAGATAGGGATCTCCCTCCTTGCTAATGTGCATCTGCGGCTCGCTCTGGCCCGAGTTCCTTCTTCCTGGCTGCAGCCCCAGATAGCAGCCCACATCACGACTCTTGCGGAAGCGATGCGGATCTTCCAGCGTCAGCAAGAAGGTCAGCGCGATCAGCGTGCCCACGCCTTTGATCTGCTTCAGCATTGCCACTTGCGGATAACTCTGCTGTGCCAGTTGTTCGATGCGCTCGTTGTATTCGGCGATCTGTTCACTGAGCGACTCGAGTGCCGCCAGCAGCGGCTGCAGTGCGGTCCGCAACTCCGGGCTCAGCCCTTCCGCTTTTTCGGGATTCATGTTGCGCACGTTGCATCCGCGCAACCGCTCCCCGTAACTCTTCGCCAACCCGCGTGCCGTGTTCACCAGCGCCGTCCGCGCTCGCACCAGTCCCGCTCGCGCTCGGATCACCGTCAGATCCGCTTGTGCCTGCGCGCTGCGATGCTTCACCGGACACAACAACTCAGGATCGATTCGGGCCAATCGAGCCAAAGTCTGTGCGTCCAGCCGATCGTCTTTCTTTCGGCTCTCTCCGATCAAGCGCACACTGCGGGCGTGCGCCACGATCACTTCATGTCCCAACTCGCTCAGCACCCGGCTTACCCACGGGGAATACATCCCGGTTTCCAGCGCGATCCGGCAGCGCGGCATACCCGAGAAGGTTTCCTTCATGGCTTTCGGAGTCGTGCTCAGTTTCTGCTCCAGCCGCACAGTGCCCGCTTCGTCCAGTACGCAGTACCAGCTCGATCGATCTCCCAGATCCAATCCGATCGTCAGTTTCTGCTCGGAAAAATTCCTGCTCTGCTGTACCGCTCCAGTGCTAACCTTCTTCATTGCCGGTCTCCTTTATCTCTTGCGCTTCAAGCGCGTCGATAACTTGGGAGCCTACAGCATCCCGTCGGAGACCGGCCTTCTCATCCCATCTGATTACAGCAACTGACAGGGCTATAGTTCTGATTGTAGAATCTGGCGCATAGAACGCATGCCTTTCACGGTTCCAGTTGTTGAAGCGAAGTTCACGCTGCTCCCCGAACTGTCCCATGGCCGCCGAGGGATGAGCACTGGAAAGTATCGGCCTCACATCGTCATCGGACCAGAATCCCAGCGGGTTGCAATCCGTGAAGGGAATCGTTTCACGGAGAACTATCTCGGGGTGATTTTCGTGGGCGGACCGGACTCAATGAAACCCGGAGACGCTGCCAACGTCAAGCTGGCTCTCATGTATTTTCCCGAATACCGCTATGAGGAGGTTCAGCCGGGAGTGACGTTCACAGTGCGCGAAGGGCCGCTGATCGTCGGGTACGGCGTCATCCACTCACGCGGAATGGAATCTTTTCCGTTGCCAGTGGCACAACCTCAATGAGTGCTATCGTCTGGTTTCGTCAGCAGACCTCGGTTGGCGTACCATTGAGGCGCTTATGAGTCAAATTGGGACGATGTTGCGTATCTTGAGACGGAGACTTTTGGGTCCATGTCTCTTAGGGCTCCCGGCAGGTATCCTGACAGGTGCTTTGCTAGGTTTCTTGGGACTAGAAAAAGGGCAGACCATTCTCGAACTTCTTGTTCCAGTTTCTGCTTTGGTGTCTGCGCTCAACGCATTGGTGGTTGTCGATGGAAAGCCGTCTGATTTGCTTCGGAGAACGTTCCTGACGAGCGGTAGTTTGTGCATTCCAGTACCGTTATCCGTCTGGACTTTGCTGGAATGGCACTCCGGTTACGAACTTCTGAACATTCGTAATTTCCCATTAGCGGCTTTCCTTGTCGTAGCGTTTTCGTTGGTGGGAGCGGTACTAGGATGGCTCATTGCGCTCGCATCGATACCATTCAGGAACTGGTACGGCGCATCACGAAGTCGTTCGCAATGAAGGGCACATATTTGCTCTACCAAGGCCCCCTCGGATGGTTGGCGAAACATCGCCGTTTCACTCATTGACCCTGAAGAGCAAGAGCCGCGACCTTCGCGATCGCGGCTCTTGCTCTTCAGTTGAGACCCCTAATCCATATCGATTTATCCGGTCCCTGTTCGCCCCTACTGTCCCCCGGCTCCCTTCAGCACCGCCAACAGTTGCGTCCCGTTAATGCTGCCCAAGCCCGTGCATCCATCCCACCCCGGCCCCGACTTGTATCCCGGCGCCCCGTAGGTAGCGTTGCTCACCCCGTCGTTAATGTCCTGGCACACCGACGGATTGCTGTAGAGCGTGGTATTCAAAAATCCCACCGGAGCCGGAAGATTCGAATTCACCAGGGCCACCAATCCCGCGTATAACGGAGCCACCGCGCTCGTCCCGCCCACCGGCCCGCTCGCCTGACCATCCACAGTCAAGTTGTAGCCGCTGGCGCTATCGGCATTGCCTGCCACATCCGGAATGCCGCGCCCCGCATGCCCGTCATTCACCGAGCCCGGCAGCTTCGCATTGGCCTGCCACGTCGGAACCGTCGTGAAAACATCGCTGATGCCCCCGCCAGTCGCCCAGTTGTTATTGTCTTGCCACGTTCCCTGGTCGAAAGAAGATCCCGAAACGTTGGTCAGAATCGTCCCGCCGCACGAAGTAATCCACGGATCGGATCCCGGATAAGAGACGTGCGCTTTCTTGTCACTAATTCCGCAGTTGGATCCGTGATCGCCCGACGCAACGAAAATCGTAATGCCCAGCGCCCCCGCCTCCTGGAATGTCGCGCTCACCGCATCGATCGCCTGCTGGGTCCAGCTCAGGCTGTCCGCTTCTTCCAACTCGGGCCATCCCCAGCTAATCGACAAAACCGAGGGCGTCGGCTGGCCCGCCGCCGGATGAATCGCATTGTTGACGATATCGACCCAGCCTTGCTCCGTCCACGGCGCAAAATAAACCGCGATGTTCGATCCGTGGCCCACCGATCCCGAAACATCAATGTCCAGCGCGACCTCAGTGTCCGTATCCGCATCGCCCGGCGAGTTGCCCACCCCGTCCACACTCACCGCGGTGAGCGTGGGTGTTGCCAGGTTCAGTCCTTGGAAAAACGCCTGGATATCCGAAGCCGTATAACCGCCGCCGAATTCCAGCAGCCCAATGGTTTGATTCGTCGCCGGCGGATTCGGAAAATTGTACAGCCCCGCCACCTGCGGCGGAGTCAGCGGTTGCGCGCTCTGTTGCGGCTTGGCCATTGGCCGAACGGCCGCCCGTCTGGCCATTCTGCGATTGTCCAGCCCAAATACGCCCTCCACAATGTTCGCCAAGCTGGCCGGCAATTGCACCGCGCCCTCGCGCCCGCGATAACTCTCAGTGGGCGTTTTGTATCGCGCCAGCTCCACGCCAAACGCCTTATTCATCTGCGCCACCGTGCCAGAAAGAATGACAGTGCGCCGCGCCAGGTTGGCATCCACAACTTTCAGGCCGTTTTTCTTGGCGAACCCAGTCACCTTGTCCACGTCCGCTTGCGCCGCCCCGTAAGTGGCCGCGAAGTCCGCGTGCGAGATAATCCTGCGCGGGCCCGGGGCACTCGGATCCGGAAGCGCCGGCGCATCCGGCTTGCGCCGCACTCGCACCGTCACCGTCAACGTTTCTTTCGGGTCCGACGGCCCCACCTTGTGCGCTCCATGCCGCGGACGCCGCACGCTTTTCTCGAGCAACATCGGGCCTCTCGGAGTTTTCACGGAAGTTTTAGCCGCAGCCTTTGCCGAACTCTTTGTGGGAGTCTTAGCCATAATCGTCCTCCTTCGTGCCTGGTGAGTAGTGATGCGAAGCCGGGAATCGTTACTTCGCGGGCAGAGTCGTGATGCACTCCGGCTGCCGGATCTCGTTTCATCCTGAGCGTAGCCGTTTTTCAGGCAGAGCGAGGGATCTCATGCTCAACCGGCCTGCCGCGTAAGCCAAACTACACAACCACCCGTGCGCGAGATAACTTGACCGAGAGCAAACCGACCGCCAAGCCCATTGTGCAAAACTTTGACCGCGCGATATCCTCGCAATCGTCTGCCACAACTGCGCTTCCGCCGACTGAAGCTTCGCGATCAGGCGGGACCGCTCCATCGCGACTCAACTTCATTTAGATAGGATCCTATCCGTTTCGATACTGGTTCCGCGGGTGAGCAGAAGCTCTGAATTCTTACCTGCACCGTGTAACCCTTGCCCCAGGCCCCAGTCATGCGAAAGAGCCCTTGTCATGCTGAGCGTAGCCCTGAGGACGTAGTCCTCACCGCGAAGTCGTAGCATCCCTTCCGCCGCACGGCCCTGCCCTCAAGTCGCCTCATAGCAAAGCCAGCGGCTTACCTACGGCGTTCCGTAAAGCTGCTTGTACACATTGGCGTTGCGCAGAATCGCCTGCACATACTCGCGCGTTTCGGTGAAGGGAATCGACTCCACAAATTCCTGCGGATCGCGATACTTGCCTTCGCCTAACCACTCCTCCACTCGATCCGAACCAGCGTTGTAGGCGGCGAGCGCATATTCGAACGACCCTCCGAACTTGTCGACCATGCCGCGGAAATAGCGCGTGCCCAACTCCAGATTCACTGCCGGCGTATACAACTGGCTGGCCGAGTAGCGCTTCAGCTTCACTTCTTTGGCCACGAGTTTGCCAGTCTTCGGCAGCAACTGCATCAGGCCCACCGCGTTGGCCCGCGAGACTGCATTCGGGTTAAACTCCGATTCCTGCCGGATCAGCGACGCCACCAGATACGGATCCAGCCCATTCTCCTCCGACGAGTGCTTCAGATCGCCCCAGAAAGGTTTCGGAAACAGCGCTTCCCAATATTTGCGCGGAAGATCAGGAATGTCGACCGCGAAGTAGTTCGGCGCCGACCGCTTCATCACTTCAATCGCCTGGTCGTAGTGCCCGGTCTCCTCGTAAAGCTGCGCGGTTTCCGCCGGAACCCAAGTCGCTCCATCGGTATCGGCTGCAGCGCGCAATTCGCGTACGGCAAAATCGATCAGCCCGCCATTGCCCAGAAGTTGCGCCTTCTGCACGTGCAATTCGTCGGTCGGAGGCTCCGTCTCTTCAATTTTTACGCTGCTGTCGAGCGCCGGTATGCGATCCAGCAATTCATAGCGCTCGATCGCGTCGGGCGCGTCGGCAGGAAGATGTTTCACCCGTTGCCGCGCTAATTCCGCGTAATAAAAATTCCGGTAACGATCGGAAAGCTTTTCATAAAACGCCCGCGCCATGTGCGGCTGATTGTCTTCTTCGGCCAGGCGCGCCCGCCAGTAAAGCGCTGCCGGAGTCTCCGCCCCATTCGGGTACAGCGTGATTTGCCCTTCAAACGCCTTCTTGGCTTCGTCGTTGCGCCCCTGCCGGAAGGTCAGCCACGCAGCCTTCCAGTGCACATACGACGCCCGCGCCCCGGTAGGAAAGCGCTGCTGCGCTTCGCGGTAGGCATCGAGCGCCTGATCATACTCATGATGCACCAGGTGCAAATTCGCCGCCGAAAGCAACGCCTGCTCCAGCCACGTGCTCGTGGGCGCGCTCTGGCGAAGTTCTTCCACCGTGCGGTAGAACTCACCATTGTCGTTGCTAGCGAAAGCAACTTGGCCAAGCAGATACAGGCGATGCGCGTTAATCTCTCCGCCCTCGCTCCCGAGCGAAGCTAAGACCGGTTTGACTTCACGGTTCCGGCCGGCGTGGTGCAATGCGTCGGCCAGCGCCAGCAGTATTTCAGGGCGCTCGTGGTTGCCGGGATCGCGCGTGATTTCGTTGAGCAGCGTGCGATACGCATCCGCCGCCTCGGAATAACGATGATGATTCATCAACCCGTCGGCGCGCATTTTGATCTGGACGAAAGTCGGCGCCGGAGCATTCGGCAGTTTCTGCAACTCCGCATGCGCTTCATCCGCCTCGTAAGCCGCGGGCATCGTGTAGTAAATGTTCTCGAATATCTCCGCGGCCTTCGCATTTTGCCCCGCGGCCGCGTAGGCGCGCCCCAGCGTCAACTCCAGGTCCGCGCGCACCGGCAGCCGATTGTGTTCCAGCAAATTCGCCGCCTCACCCGCCTGACCCTCCGCCATCAGCGCCTGCGCATAGCTCAGCCGCGAATCCCGCACCAGCAGCGAATCCGGATGATTCTTGGCGAAATCCGCCAGCGCTGCCAGCGCCTCCGCCGTGTGGCCAGTCTGAAGATAGGAAACGCCGAGATAATAGTCGACGTAATCGCCAAGATCTCCGGCATGAAGTTTCGCGTGGCTCAGTGGCGCGATCGCTTTGCCATAATCGCGATCCAGAACGTGAGCATAGCCCACCACCAGCCACGCCAAAGCTCCGGCGTCTTCCTTGCTGTGAACCCGCGCGTAGGATTCCACTCCGCTGTAAGCGGTCGGAGTGCGATCCTGAAGCAGTTGTTGCGCCATCGGACGCAAGCTGGCCGAAGCCACAAAGGCCTGTCGCATGCGCCGCACCCGCGGCGATGGCGGACGCTTCCGCGCAACGCTGTGACGCTTCGCGCTGCCAGTCGTAGATTTCTTCGCAGTGGTCGATTTTTGGGAGGCGGTTTTCTTCGCCGGAGTGTGCGTCTCAGTTTTCTTGTGAGCCTTCGAAGTCGTTGGCGCAGGCGCTTTCGCAGTAGATGTATCTGCCTGAGCAAACAGAGGATTGGAAGCAGTTGGCGGCAAGGCCTCTGCCGTTGATAGCAGAACGCCAAATAACCCGCAGAAAAGAGCTGCGGCCGATACCCGCCACTGCACAGAACCTGATCGCACTACGTTTTTTCGCGGAGACAAAATACTGCCAGAACTTGCTTGCCAGAGCTTATTGTAAAAGCAAACGATCCAAACCTGTCATGCTGAGCAGTCCATGAGCACGTTAGTCCTCATGGCCAAGTCGAAGCATCCCTACCCGTGCAGTTTTACTGCCGACAGGACCTCCCGCTCATCCGGCCCGGCGCGAAAGCCAAACCAACCTACCACCGCCTCGCCCCTAGCGGCGGAAGTTCGATCCCATAATGGAAGCATCGTCCTCGGCTAAACTGCGCAGCAACTCCTTTTCGAAATAGTCGCCGCTGGCCGCTGCCGTGCTGCCATATCGTTTTTGAAATGTCCCCCGGCTCTTGTCGATATCTTCCTTCAGCCGGTCGTACAAATCTTTATTGCGCCGTCCCTCGGCAACCTTGGCTTGGTTATAAAGCTTGATCTCATCCACCAGCAGCCGCGCAAACCTCTGCGCCTTGCGATGCAGTTCCGCATCTTCCGGCGATAATCCAGCCAAAGGATCGGTGGCTACTCCAGCCGCCGCTGCCGTGCCGGATTGCGCCGGAGCTACCGCCATCACATCGGCCGCCGCTTCCGCCTGCGCCGGAATGCTGGCTGGGACGTGCATCGGAGCGTGCCCCGCAAAAGGATCAGAATAAGAAGAGACGGTGTGCACCGGCGGAGCGCTCTCAAACCTTCCTCCCGCCGCGCCGCCCTCTTCTTTCGCCGCCTGTTTCCGCAGCGACGCCACTTCCAGCCACGCGCTGGTCGACAGCACCAATAGCTCCAGCGCGGCCGACTGTAGTTGTCCGCTCTCGCCGCCATCGGCATAAACCAGAGCCGCTACTTTATCCTTCAAAGCCAGCGGCAACATCAGAACTTGCTCGTTCGTCGGCTTGCCGAAATGATTCGCGAAGCCTTCGCCCATCGCCGCGAAGTTCCCCAGCGTCGCCACCCGATTGTGATACGAGTCTGAAACCGGTTGCGCCGTCAGATCGAGCGCAAAATCCTTCACCGCCTGTTCGTCGCCGAAGCCGCGCGATTGCCATCCCGACGCCGCTCCCGACTTCACCACGAACAACGCAATGCGCGAGCAGTACGCGCTGCCGGCATCGAGCAGCGCCCGCAAAATTTCTTTTTGCGTCGAACCTGCCTGAATGCTCGCCACCGCCTGCACCAAAGTGTTGGAGTCGATCGACGCTGAACCAGCTTGCTCCGCTGCGCCTGCCGGAGTCGGCAAAGTTTCCAGCACCTGCGCCACAATCTGTGCCTGCAATTGAGGAAACAACGAACGCAGAGCCTGCGCCACGGCGTGGTCCACCAGTCGCCGAGTCTCGTGCGGCACTGCGTCACTCTGCGGTATCTCGTGAAGTTTGTCGGTGAGTTCAGCCATCGCTGCGGAACCGTTCATCCTCTCGGATCGTAACTACCCGGTAACCACGAGCGGGAGACCGGGCTTTAAGTGCTGATTATATGGCACTTCAGGGAGTGCCCCAGAGTACGATAGGCCCTGTTCGACCGCGTACCCTCCGCCTTCGACTCTATCCCAATTGTGGACGCGGAGAAAGCCTCATCAGGTCGCAAGATTGTTCATCTTGACACCCTTGTTCATTCGTGGAATCTTTGCTGCTCACCGGCCATTCCCCATCATTCCTCCCATGGAGAGCTCTACGCGCAGCATCGAAGCGACCCTGAAATTACCCTTAGCCCAGGCAGCCTTCGCACCACCACGAAATGGGATGCCCCACCCGTGGCTCTTTCACGGGTAGGTTACGATGCGGCCCCCATCTTGCGATCTCGCGGAACGAACTCCAGCTTCGACCGCCACCACCCCCCAAAAAATAAATCCCCCCGATTGTGACATCCGTCCTTGTTATCCATAAGCTAATTGCGAAATAATGATTATAGCTTCGGCGTGTTGGCTCGCAACCAACTCAGCCGGCCTCGAACTCCTTTGTTTCACGGATTTTAGTATTTAAGTCCTTTAAAAGACGGATTTTGCAGACCGACCATCCCCTAACCCCAATGTTTTCAGGATTCGGGTAGAGGGGGGATGGGGGGTACCAAAATCTCCGATCTGGCAAAGGCGAGAAGGTGAAAAACAAATATGGCTTTACGACACGTTCCCAGATGTCAGCACATCAAAGTTAACGGCGTACAGTGCGGCTCACCCGCGCTCCGCCGCAGGGCTCGCTGCTTTTTTCACGAGCGTGCGCACTTCGACCGCGAGTTGGCCGCCAGCCAACTTACTAGGAATGGCAACTCTCAAGGTAGCTTTGATTTCCCCCTGCTCGAAGACGCCAACTCGATCCAGATCGCGATCATGAAAACCATCCAGATGCTCGGCTCCGGCCAGCTCGATCATAAGACCGCCGGCCTCATGCTCTATGGCCTTCAAATCGCCAGCTCCAATCTGCGTTACGCGAAATTCGAGCCCGAAAAGCCCACCGATGTGGTTGTCGACGAAGACACCGTCGACCTAACCCGCCTCGACGGAATGCAGTGGAACGAGGACGATTTCACCGAGCCCGAATTCACCGGAGCCGAACAGCGTGCAACGCCCAAGACTGCTCCGCAACCCGAGACCGCTCCCGTAGTAGCGATCCATGCAGATCCCGTCGCCGCACGCGCACCAGCCATTCCGAACGCGCCCGCACCAGACCCAACTACCGCGAGGCTCAACGCTCCCGATCTAACTGCGGACGATGCCGACCTCGCTCGCAGGCGCGAACAAAAGCGCAAAGCCCCGCAGCGCGCCCAGGACGACGACCAGCCCGATTCGCTGGCCAAAGTTCTTCTCGAACGCCTGAATATACCTTGGCGCGAGCGCGATGCCGAGTTGAGAGCACAAGACTCGAACGGAAGCTGAGCGGGATCCAGAGACTCTTGGTTCGTGACGTAGTTTGGTCTGAAGCCAACGGCGTCAATCCGCGCGCAGCCATTTTTCAGGCCGAGCGAGGAGCCTGCCCTGAGCGCAGTCGAAGAGATCTCCCGCTCATCCGGCATGGCGCGTGAGCCAGACAACGCCATGGCCGCCTCATGCCCGATTGGGCAATTTTGCCCCAGACCAAGTAGAATACCCATTACCTTTGTGCTGAACGAATATTGAGCAACCATCAAAATACTGCATCGCCGAGAGAATGGGAGCCATCCAAAACAAACTAGAAGGGCCTGTCACCGACGAATTGACGTTGGTGCAGGCGGCCAAGCGGGGCGACGACTCAGCTTTCGAAGAGTTGGTGCGCCGTTACGACCGCAACGTCTTTCGGATCGCGCAACACATCACGCAAAACCGCGAGGATGCGGAAGATGTGGTGCAGGAAGCCTTCCTGAAAGCGTACAGCAACCTGGCGAAGTTTCAGGAGCAGTCGAAGTTTTACACTTGGCTGGTGCGCATCGCCGTCAACGAAGCGTTGATGAAGCTGCGCCGCAAAAAGCCTGAACGTACCGTTTCGCTCGACGAGGATATAAAGACTGAAGATGATTCTCTTCCGCGTGAGATTGCCGATTGGAGCCCTAATCCCGAGCAGCAGTACACGCAGGCAGAGCTTCGCGAGATTTTGAGTAAGACCATCCAAGGCCTTCCCCCAGGCTTCCGGACGGTGTTCGTACTGAGAGATGTCGAAGGATTATCGACCGAGGAAACTGCGGCTGCTTTGGAGTTAAGCGTGCCCGCAGTGAAATCGCGACTGTTGCGAGCCCGGCTGCAACTGCGCGATCGCCTTGGTAGATTTTTCCAGAAGCGCGACAATGGAGACAGCAAGCATGACAGCGGAGATGGCAACCAGTGAAATGCTCTGAATTTCTGCACGAGCTGACCAATTATTTGGACGGTGTCCTCGACGACAAAACGAAAGTCGAATTGGAGAATCATCTTTCCTGGTGCCACAACTGTTACGTGGTCTGCGACACCACCAAAAAGACCATCGAGATCTATCGCGACTCTCAGCTCTACGAATTGCCCGAAGATCTGCGCACCCGCCTGCGTTCCGCCATCATGACCAAGTGCCAGCAGCACAAGCGTCGCGGTCCGGAGAGCGTGTAGACCGATCATCGGCGTTTGCGGTTGGTCGCGATCTCTTCTTGTTGGTCAGCAACCCTCCGGTCGCGTCCCCTCATCGCATATAATGGACCGCAAGTCTTGGGGTGTGGTATGCCGCGCTTTCGAACTCCGACCCTTTTCTTAGCTTCTTCTTTCGGCTCTGCTTTGTTATTGCTGCTCCCCTGTCTTGCGCAGACGAACCAGTCCGTCGAGACGAGCCGAGCTTCGTCGCAGGCCTCCGCGCAGTCGTCCAGCGACGCTCCATCGCTGCCGGCTCCTCCAGCTTCCGGCGTTGTTCAACACATGGCCAAGCAGACTCGCTACGAAATCATCCGCGATTTTGAAACCCAGGTTGTGTACGCGCGCACTGCATTTCCCATGGGCAAAAAGGGGTTGTATCTGCGGCATGGCATCATTATTCCGAACGGGGAAGAATTGAGCCAGGAGCTTAACCTTTGGGGCCCGGCCATTAAGCCCGGCGATGCGGCGCAGATTTCTCTGGTCCAGATCAAGCAAGATCACATTCACTTCGAAATCAACGGCGGCCCAATTCGCCATAAAAAGTGGTATCAGCGGGTTGAGGTCTCGGGCACAGGCGGAACCCCCGTGACGGGCGCAGGCGCCGATCAGCCAATCACCAATCCTCACGGTTCCTTTGTGGATCTTTATTTCGACAGATATGTTCCCGAGATGACCGCGCAGCAATTGCGCAATTTGCTCTATCCGGTACTGGATTTCAACGCGAAAAATCCCGAGCAAGCGTATCTGGATACCGTTCCGCCGAAGGTGAAAGAGGCGATTCTGGCGCATCACGTCCTCGTAGGGATGAACCAGGAGATGGTGATTCACGCCAAGGGCAAGCCGCCCAAAAAAGTGCGGGAGCGCGATGGCGAGACACAATATGAAGAATGGATCTACGGCGAGCCTCCTGACGATGTGGATTTCGTCCGTTTCGTGGGAGAAGAAGTGGTGCGCGTCGAAACCATGAAGGTGGATGGCGAGAAGGTTGTGCGCACCCAAAGAGAGATCGAATTACCGCAGGCGGATCAGGATAAAGACAAAGAAGCCAAGAAGGAGCCAGGCGACCGCCAGGTGAGTCCTCCCAGCCTCCGCCGTCCGGGAGAAGATCAGCAAGACGTGCCTAAGCCCTCGAATGGGCAGAATCCGCTGCCGCCCACGCTGCCTCCCGATGTACCTCAGCCGCCGGGAGGCTCGGGCCCAGGAGAGATGGTGGCGAGCCGATAGCGCGCCGGTCTCGCCGCGGTGAAGCTTGGCCGCTAATGCTGAGCCACGGCTGATCCTGCGTCAACAAACGAGAAGTTCATCTCGACATTCGGATATTCCTGCCCGTCGACTTCTACATACGGATAAACAAAATAGTTCAGCGGCTTGCCGGACTGCGGCGGATTTAAGCGCAGATCGCGTCCCATGGTGAACTGCACGCGGTTCACATCATGCGAACCGAAGAAGTAGTCGCGCTTATCCGGATGCTTCCATGCTTCGGAAATATCCACGGGAATCCAGCCCTTGCCGTCAACATAAAAATCGGACCAGCAATGGTATCCGGGAATCTCTCCTGAATGTTTGTCCGCGGGCAGCGGAAATCCGATCTCGAAGCGCGCCGGTATAGCCTGGGATCGAGCCATGGCGATGAACAGGGAATGGAAGTCGGTGCAATTTCCCTTCTTCGCGTCGCAGGCGTAGAGCACGTCCCCGTGTCCCCAGCCGGTGCCGGTTTTGTCGTAGCGCATGGTGGTAAAGACGTAATCGTAGATGGCGCGGGCCTTCGTGAGCGGATCCGTCTTTCCTTGCGTGACTTTGATCGCGAGATCTGCAGGCAGGCCGGTCACAGGGACCAAGGCATCGGGCTGAAGGTCTTCTTCTTTTTCTGTGGCGGAGAGCGATACGGCGGTCAGCTTCGCAGTGGTCGATCCCAGGGCGATTCGCTCGTGACGGACCACGTCGTACTCGATATCGAAGTGCAGTTCGGGCTGCACCGCATTCGCCTCGGCGTAGTACATCTGATTGCCGTACTTCGGCTCTGTCGTCTTGTTCAGGGGCAGGTCGCCTTTTGCCGAGATGACCTTCACCTCTTGATAAGCATCGGAGTGAGCCGCGGGAATCCAGATGCGGGTCTTTTTTCCGGCGGGAAGATTTCTTACCGTGAAGGCATAGTGAAATGTGAAGTGGCGGGAATCTTGAGCGAAGGCAGGCAGAACCAGGGCGAGAAAAAGAGACGACAATACGCAGAGCTTGCGCAGCATGGGCGGCATCCTTTCAGTTCTAACTGCTAATTGGCAGCTTGGCTTCTGTTTCTAAACGACACACGGGCGTCTTAGAGGGAACGCCGTCAAGTGAAGCCGCGCTGGTGGATGCGCATGGGAGTGAAAGATGCCATGAACTGAACGGCGATGCGATATTTTAGCAGCACGTCATTCCCACTGGAGGGAGGTTATGTCATCAAGAGATGCAGTGGCGCTGGCCAGCCGCACGCTGGCTTTGCTGCTGGTTGTTTGGGCGCTAAGCGATGTGTCGTATCTACCAGCGGCCGTTCATTCTTTTCTTCGCTATGCGAATGATGGGATCGTGCAGTCGAATGCGACCCAATATTGGCGTCATCACTATCTAATTGAGTTGGGTTTCCTACTTACTAGGATCGTCGGTTATTCCCTCTTGGCCAAATGGCTCTACGCAGGCGGGCCGGACGTTGAGGACCTATTCTTGCCATCTTCTTCTCCAGAAGCCGGCGAGCACAACTGATTCACGGGCACGACCCGACTACATCCGGTAAAATCTCCCCAATGCCCATAGCCATCCAATGCCGCGATCTGCGCAAGACTTACGACGGCAAGGTCGAAGCTGTGCGCGGGCTGAATCTGGAGATTCAGACCGGCGAATGCTTCGGGTTGCTGGGGCCAAACGGGGCGGGGAAGACTACGACGATCGAAATCCTTGAGGGCCTGCTGGAGCCGACTTCCGGCGAAGTGACCATTCTCGGCCACTCCTGGCGCGAGAATGCGCGCGAGATGCGGGAATGGCTGGGGATTTCTTTGCAGGAGACACGGCTTTCGGAAAAACTTTCGGTCCGCGAGACCGTCGAACTCTTTGCCAGCTTTTATCGCGAGCCGCGCTCCACCGACGAAGTGCTCGAACAGTTGCAGCTCACCGAGAAGGCTGATGCATGGGTGGGCAAGCTTTCCGGCGGGCAGCGGCAGCGACTGGCGGTGGCGACGGCGCTGGTGTGCAATCCGAAAATTCTGTTTTTGGATGAGCCGACCACCGGGCTCGATCCGCAGAGCCGGAGGCAGCTGTGGGATATCGTTCGCGAGTTTCAGCGCGGCGGCGGCACCGTTCTTCTGACCACGCATTACATGGATGAGGCAGAGCGGCTGTGTAACCGGCTGGCGATCGTGGATCATGGGCAGATTATCGCCGAGGGCTCGCCGGAGGATTTGATCGAACGTTTGGGCGGACATCATGTGGTGGAGTTTGCCGTGGCAGCCACGAATGGAAACTCCGACGGCGCGGCCTTGCAGGCCTGGCGCGGATTGCCGGGCGTTGAATCGGCGCGCGAAGATGGCGGCATGTTTGCGCTGAGTGTGAAAGAGCCGCACCTTACGATCCCGGCGCTGCTGGATGCACTGGGGAGGCAGGGAAGCACGCTGGAGCATCTCACCACCCGGCAGGCGAGTCTGGAAGATGTATTTGTGCGGCTGACGGGGCGGCATTTGCGCGAAGAATAGTGTTTGCAGGGCGCGGGCGCTCTTGTCCGCGGATCGAACCACGATGCAGAGGATGGAATCTCGATGACGCGGTTTCGCGAAATAATACTCCTGGTGCTATCAACTGTTGTTCTGCTGAGCTCTCCAGCCAGCTTTGCCCAAACTTCCGATTCCACCCCAGGTTTTCCTCCGCTCGATCAATGGAAATCGGCGGTGATCGCTGGAGACGCGGCGACACTGAAGGCGTTTTATAGTGTCGATCCGCCCGCTGAGATCGAGACCAATCGCGCAACCGCGGGCGCCGATGCCGACATAAATTTCTGGCTCGGTCTGAAGGCGCGCAGCATCACGCTTGAGATCGTCCGATTGAGGCAGGCGCCCGACCGGGCCAGCGTCATTTTCAAAGCTGAGGCGCACACTGCCAAAGGCGACACCACAAACGTAACTGACGCCCAGGGCTGGAAAAAGCAGGGCGAGCAGTGGCGGATTGTGGGCGCTGAACGCACCGATGCGCCGCAACTGGCGCAGCCTTCGGACATGAAAAAGAATCTCTACCCTGACGACGCCGATGCCCACGCCGAGATCAAAGAAGCAGAGCAAAAGGCTGCCAGCGAGCACAAGCGTGTGCTGTTGGTGTTTGGCGCGAACTGGTGTTATGACTGTCACGTGCTCGACCTGGCATTTCACCGTCCTGATTTCGCATCCGTGATGGCGGGATACGTAGTGGTGCATGTCGACATCGGCCCAGACGGAAAAAAGAATGGCGATGTGGCGCAACAATTCGACACGCCACTTAATAAAGGAGTTCCCGCACTGGCCGTGGTCGCAAGCGATGGCAAGTTAATTGTGAGCCAGAAGAATGGCGAATTCGAGGACGCGCGGGCCATGACCCCCAAGGAGTTGCTTGAGTTCCTAAATAAGTGGAAGGCGGAAGTCAGCGCTAAGCAATCAGCCGTCAGCAATTAGCAATTGGCGGTTAGCGATTAGAAACAGCGATCACGACCGTTGGGTTTCAGAAGCGGTTCAGATACAAGAATGAGTATTGCAGAGCAAACCCCGGTTCTAGAAAGAGTGCCAAAGCCCAAGCGTCCGCCGCGACGCAACGGGCGCTGGGCAGGCTATCTCCATTTGCTGATGGCGCGCATGCTGGAATTGAAGCGCGAGCCCGAGGTCGTTTTCTGGGTGTTTGTTTTTCCCTTACTGTTAGCGTCAGGACTCGGCATCGCCTTTCGCAACAAGCCGGCGGAGGCGTCTTCGGTAGCAATTGTCGCTGGAGCGGAGGCGCAGAAAACGCAGTCGCTTCTGCAAGCTTCTCCGCAGCATGCATCCTTCAAACTCGAGGTGCAGGATGAGGCGGCGGCACGCAAGGGATTTCGCCTGGGAAAATATGATCTGGTGATTGGACCCGATGGCAGCGGCGGACTTCGTTATCGCTATGATCCGGCGCGACCGGAGAGTGTGCTGGCTCGCGCGGAAGTGAATGACGCCCTGCAAGCCGCCGCGGGGCGCAAGGATGTGGTTGCGACCAGTCTGGTGACTTCTTCCGAGCCGGGTTCGCGCTATATCGACTTTCTGATTCCCGGCTTGTTGGGAATGAACCTGATGAACTCCGGCATGTGGGGTGTGGGGTTCGCCTTAGTGGATATGCGGCAACGCAAGTTGCTCAAGCGTTTTGTCGGTACCCCGATGCGTCGCGGCGATTTTCTGCTGGCGCTGATGTCGAGCCGCCTGGTGCTGATGATCATCGAGATCGGGTTGCTGCTGACTTTGGGCGTGCTCGTCTTCCACATGCGAGTGCTGGGATCGTTGCTATCCATCACTACCATCGGATCGATCGGCGCTTTGTGTTTCGGCGGAGTGGGACTGGTGACCGCCAGCCGGGCGCAGAAAATTGAGAGCGTAAGCGGGCTCATGAACTTAGTCATGATGCCCATGTGGATCTTCTCCGGTGTGTTCTTCTCTTACGAACGCTTTCCGGCCGTGATCCAGCCCCTGATCAAAGCTCTCCCTCTAACCGCTTTGAACGATGCTTTGCGGGCTAGTATTTTGGAAGGAACTCCGCTGTTTCATCAATGGTCTCGATTGCTTGTGATGGCGCTCTGGGGTGGGATTTCATTCTTGCTCGCGCTAAAGTGGTTCCGTTGGACCTAGGAGATTCGGGTTGAGATCGCGGCGCAGATTCGCGGCAGCAAGCGGTTTCTGCCTGGGGATTGTTTTGTCGATCTCGACTGCCGGCTACGGATTTAGTTCGAAGAACAATGCACCCTCTCACGGAAGTGCAGCCGTCTCGCTCGCTTCCGAGCAATCTCAGTCTTCAGCTCCAACCTTCGATCTGACGAGCCCTGAGGGGGTCGCGTCGTACTGCGAGGTTCTGGCGCGCGGAAAAGACCAAGCCAAAGCTCTGCAAGCGGTGTGCGAGTATGCGCTCTCTTTGCCATGGAAGCTGTCGAACATGATGTGCCAGCAGGTGCGCAGCAGCTATCAGGAGGGAGAAACTGCTGCGGCAGCGCAACGCAACCGGCTCACGGCAACTTTGCGCTACGAAGATGGCAAAGAAAAATACAGCGATATAAAAGCCGAAGGTGAGCCGGTGCAATTCTGGTCGCAAGGCGAGTTTATGCTCGACTTGCGAAACATATTCTCGCCCCAAATCAGTACCGAATTCAAGTTCACCAAACAAGAAACGATTCATGCCAACCGGGTTTTGATCTTCGACTTCAAGGTTGACAGAAAAAACAATCACCTCATCGGTCTTGCCGCGGGCACTGTCACTGTCTTTCCGGGTTATCGCGGCCGATTATGGATCAATAAATCAACTTTGCGGTTGGTCAAGTTCGAACTTGACGTCGACGATGTGGCTGCCGATTTTCCCATGCAGCAGGTGACCACCAAGATTGACTATAACAATATTACGTTGGGAGATGGAACGGACCTCGTGCTCCCCGTGCTGGTGGTCGACGTGAACTGTCCGACGGGCGCGAGCATTCACTGCTGGCACGATCGATTGACCTTCACCCATTGGCACAGGTTCACCCCAGTCGACCGAACCCTCGCGGAGGAGTCAGCGGCCGAAGTAAGGGTGTTGACTCCGCCGGCCACAGCCGCAACCCCGGTACCCGTCGATTTATTTGCCGGATCAATGGACTTGCGCCGCGGTTCGGAAATGGCGGCGGAAATATTGAACGATCAGTTTGCCGCAATCGACATTGCAGAAAAGCTACTTGAGAGCCAAGCAGCGGCGGCGGCTGAGGCAAGTATTCCCGCGCCGAAAAGCGAAGCCAACAAAAATGCCTTCCCGCCTGTGGCAGAACCCGCCGGGCGGGACGATCAGGTGGCCGTGTTGAAAACCCGTGTCCGCCTCGTGCTGGTACCTGCAGTTGTACGCGATGCCAAAGACCACACGGTGAACACCCTGCAAAAGAATAACTTCCGGCTCTTCGACGACCAGCGTCCACAATTGATCACACAGTTTTCCCTGGAGACCGCTGAAGGCACGGGAACCGGCACAGAGACCGGCGGCGTGGGCACGGCAAAATCTCCCGCGGCTTTGGCTCAGGCCTCAAGGTTTGAGGCCTATGTTTTCGATGACATCCATGCTTCGCAGGGTGATCTTCTCGCAGCCCGGAACGCCGCCAAACGGCATTTGGCGGAGTTGCCGACTGGCGATCACGCGGGAATCTTCGCCCTCTCAGGCACAGTCGTACTTGATTTCACGAGCGATTTGGCCAGGCTGAATGATGCTCTGGAGAGACTTCGATCGCATCCCTCGACGG
This sequence comes from uncultured Acidobacteriaceae bacterium, assembly GCA_963818935.1. Classification (GTDB taxonomy): domain Bacteria; phylum Acidobacteriota; class Terriglobia; order Terriglobales; family Acidobacteriaceae; genus Sulfotelmatobacter. The sequence continues at coordinate 81,425 of CAWFUK010000047.1, read as the reverse complement.
CGGCGGGACCGTTTCGTTGTCCCAACATCAGTTACGTGCAGGCGGACTTAATCACGAATAAAAGGGATGCGATTGCGTTGGCAGCGGCAACTGCGGATGCCCTGAAGTGCGCTTATGCCAACGCTTCCGATGCTGCGACGAGGGTCGCCGCCGAGCGACTGGCGGAGTCCACGGCGGCCGAAGTTTTTTCCGCGTCGCGCGCGGAGAGCCTGACTTCTTTCAAAGTAATTAACGCCATCCTCAGCGCGATGTCCCAGATGCGAGGCCAGCGCGTGATCGTCCTGGTTTCTCCTGGGTTCGCGATCGCTGAAATGGAGGAGGCGGAGACCAAGGTCATCGACGACGCTGTACGCTCAGGAATTGTCATCAATGTGCTCGACCCGAGCGGAGTCTCCACCAGTAGCGGGATCGAATACGGAAGCGCATCAGGTACGTCGGATGTTCTGGGTGATTTGAGCAGCGGAAGCGGCGGCGTTTTCTTTCGAAACAAGAATGATTTGGACGCAGGGTTTCAGAAAACCTCGCTGCCAGAAAGTTTCTACGTGCTGGGGTTTTCGCCGGCCAAGCTGGATGGGAAGTTTCACAAGCTGAAGGTCACCTTGCAGGTTCCAGAGAAACTGACGGTTCAGGCCCGCCGCGGTTACTACGCTCCCAAGCCGGAAAATTGAACTGGGATTTCCCTCGTCTATGACGAGGGTTCCGAAGCTTGGGCCTCGCCCGCAAGTTTGGGAGAAGTTGTGCGAACGAGGCCGGCTGCGGTGCTTGCGAAAGCATTGCTGATTTTACGACTTTGCTAGCTTGGCGGCTTCCTTTCGGACTCTCGCCCAGCGTAGTTTTTGCGCTTCGGCGATTCGCCGGCGGGCATCTTTGCTCAAGGTACGGCTTTTTCTCTTGAGCTTGTTCCCACCGGTTTGGCCGAGAGCGTCGAGTGCCTTCCCCACTTGCTCCAGCTCTTTTTGGAGCCGGGAATACTCTTTGCGCAGGGAAGCTACGACATCGTTCATCATCATTAGTACCCCCTTGGTCAGTAAGGCTAACACGGAGGCGGTTTTATTGGGACTTATTGTCGTGGTTCGACATCCGCTGTACCGCAGCCCATTTTGAAGGACAGAGTAGAGCGGGACAATTATTAGAAAGTTCTCATAAATAGCTTGAGTCGAATACGATCATCGATCCTTACTCGCCACTTCCGATCGTAGATAGAAACCGGGGTGTTTGCCGAGCCTTGGTGGCTTGCTCAAATGCGAATGCCAGACGGATCAGGGTGGGTTCGCTCCAGGCCCGTCCGAAGAAAGAAATGCCGACCGGAAGGCCGGAGATCAATCCAGCGGTCACGTTGATATTCGGGTAGCCCGCGACGGCGGCGGCGTTTGAGCTTCCTCCAGCTACGTGGTCGCCGTTGACCAAGTCGGTGAGCCAAGCCGGACCGCCGGTGGGAGCAACCATCGCGTCGAGATGATACTTATCCATAGTGGCGTCGATCCCTTCGGTGCGCGCCAGTTGATGGTTTCGGGTGAGGGCGTCGGTATATTCCTTTTCCGTAAGTGGACCCTTTGCCTCGGCCTTCAAGAATAGATCTTGGCCGAAGTAGGGCATTTCTTTCGAGCGGTTACGCTGGTTAAAATCGATGATCTCTTGCAGCGTGTGAACTGGAGCATTAGGCCCAAGGCGAGCGAGGTACGCATTAAGATCAGCCCTAAGTTCGTACATAAAGACCAGTAGCTCACTATCGTCGAACTTACCCAGGGTTTCAACGTCCGCGGGATCGATGAGCGTGGCACCTTGTTTTTTCATGGCATCGAGGGATTCTGCCATCAAGGCGTCAACAGCATCGTTGAAGCCGAAATATTTTCGAGCCACGCCAATGCGTGCACCCTTCAATCCGTTGGGATCGCAGAACTGAGAGTAGTCGATAAAAGACTTACCCGCACTCGCGGCAGTGGCGGCATCGGCCGCATCGACGCCGGTGAGCGCGCCCAGCAAAATGGCCGCATCGCGGACCGTCCGGCACATCGGACCCGCGCTATCCTGGCTGTGTGAGATAGGAATAATGCCGCTGCGGCTCACCAGGCCAACCGTCGGCTTAATACCGGCAAGCCCATTCGAAGACGAGGGGCAGACGATCGAGCCGTCGGTTTCGGTGCCGATGCCGACGGAGCATAAGTTCGCCGAGATGCCCGCGCCGGTGCCGGAACTCGATCCGCAAGGATTGCGGTCAAGGGCGTACGGGTTTTTGGTCAGGCCGCCGCGCCCGCTCCATCCGCTGGTCGAATGGCTGGAGCGAATGTTCGCCCACTCGCTGAGATTCGTCTTGCCGAGAATCACCGCGCCCGCAGCATGTAGCTTTTGAGCGACAGCGGAGTCTTGGGCGGGCTTCGAACCAACCAGGGCGAGCGAGCCAGCCGTCGTCATCATCCGGTCGGCGGTGTCGATATTATCTTTGATCAGCACGGGAATCCCATGCAGGGGTCCGCGAACGCCCTTGACCTTGCGCTCCTGATCGAGCGCGTCGGCAATCGAGAGTGCGTCGGGATTCAGTTGGATCACGCTGTTGACGGCGGGGCCGCTCTTATCAATTTCTTCGATGCGGTCGGAATATTTTTCCACCACGGAACGGGCCGTGAACTTGCCAGACTTCATTCCATCCTGAAGATCTCCAATGGTGATCTCGTCCAGTTCAAACGGTCTCACATCGGCGGCTTTGCCGGTAGGCGTGATCTCGCGTGCTGCGCCCAGCGCAGGATAGAGGGGTGCAAGACTGGCAGCCGCGCCTCCAATCAGGGTGGCGTTCAGCGTAGTCTTAAGGAAAGAGCGGCGGTCAGCTTCGCAGTTCACGGGTTTTCGCGGCATGAGGGGTCCTTTTATAATCAGCCATAGTAATCCATAACTGAGCCATTTATTCCGAAGCCATGGATGAGCCTTCGGAGAACATGGCGCAACTCTAGGTGTGGCCGCTGGTGGCCGCGTTCTGCCAGCGATGAGCTGGCTGTAATGGTAAAGGTGCAGTTTGGCTTTCGCGGCGGGCCGGTTTCGCTCGAGATCCTTCGCTCCGCCTGAAAACCGGCTACACTCAGGATGACGCCACAGGGCTAGACATTCAAAACTGCACCACTACCGGCTGTAACAACTTTGGTGCAATGATTGGGCGCATTGTGTATACTTAGACTCAGCTAAGTTTGATTCACAAGCAATTGAAGGTCGGTATCGCCAACCAGCGTCACCCCTCCACTAGCAGAGATTCTTCCTCAGCACATTTCAAGAAACAAGAATAGGACTATCAATGGCAGAACAAGGAACAGTGAAGTGGTTTAACGACGCCAAGGGCTATGGCTTTATCAGCCGTCAAAATGGCGAAGATGTCTTCGTGCATTTCTCCGCGATTCAGGCGGGAGGCTTCCGCAGCCTGCAAGAAGGCCAAACCGTGCAGTTCGACGTGACCAAGGGCCCCAAGGGCTGGCAAGCTGAGAACGTTCAGGCGGTCTAGCTGATCACTTCGCAGCAAAAGCAATGCCCGGAATCTATTAGGATTCCGGGCATTTTCGTTAGAATGGCTGGTTCTTCAGAGATAGGATGGCAGAGTACGCCGAGAACTTCCGCGGAGTTCGCAGAGAACGCTTCCTCAGACTCCGGGCCGCTGGCGTGCCTGCTGCACCATTTCCACCAGAACTTTGCGGGCTTCTCCGGGATTGTTCACCTCGCGCAGGAATCCAATACGTGCGCCTTTCATGCCCTCCTGAGTTTTCAAGCGCACATGAAATCCCAGCCGATCGACCGAAGTCATTGCCGCCTCGCTCGATTCGATGCCCGCGCAGGTTCGCGCCAGCAGGATGAGCGCATCTTTATGGTCCGCGTTCATGTGCTCGATGATTGCGGCCGCGGAGTCAGCCAGCGGATCGGGTTGTGCTGAATCGTAGTCCGATGCCTGCACCCAGCCCATCACCCCGAAACCACCGACGTAGTAAACGTCAATCACGTCCATGCGGTAAAAAGAAAAATCTTCGAAGTCGACCCAGTACTTGCTGTTGGCGTAACGCTCAAGATAAAGCTGGCGTGCTTCGGGGATCTCAGTCTGCGGAACTTTTGCCGCATTTCCCACCAGCGTCACCCGCGACGCGCCCAGCGGATCTCCACTCGCATCGGGCTGTGTAACCAGCAGACTGGCCCGGGGATCAGCTTGCAGATTTTGCGTATGCATCGCCATGGTGCTGATCAGAAAGATGGGGCGTCCGCGCAGATCGAGCCCGTACGGCATCACCGATCCAAAAGGGAAGCCAGGCTGCTTGCGCGAAACTGTGGACAAGCTGCCAATGCGTCCGATGTAAACCAGGGTGCGGGCACGCTCGGAAAAGGAAGGCTCGGGAACGGCGGGCTGATCGGTTGACGTAGTGGCCGCGTGTTTTCGGGTTGTAGAGGACGGCGAGGATTGCATTTTTCTGGACTCCGCGGGCTGCTCAGAACTGAGTCTAGCAGGGTTGCCGTCGACTGCGGCTTGGTTCCCGGAACATTAGCGCAACCATTGGTACGAGGCCAGGGACGCGGCGGTAGTGGGTCGGACCCATTACCGACGCGGCTTTTCCCTTGCTTTCGGCAAAATTGTCGAGTAGGCTACGCACTCCAATTCCGGCGGCAGGTTGACGATCGAAATCAGAAGTGACGTGACCATTCGTCGAACACGGGGTGTTTTGCAATGCCAAAGTTTCACGCGACCTGCTCTGTTTTCCTAAAACGCTCTTTGGATGTCTTCTTGTCTCTTACGGCCGTGAGTTTGTTTCTGGCCAGCCTGCCGCAGCCTGCCGTGTCCCAAACCTACACGGTCATTCACAACTTCACCGGCGCAAACGATGATGGGGCGAACCCCTACGCAGGTCCGACCTTGAACAGTTCGGGAGATCTCTATGGGACTACCTATACCGGCGGGGCATTCGGTGCGGGCAGTGTCTATGAGCTCTCGCCCTCTGGCTCCGAGTGGAACTACAGTACTTTATACAGCTTTTTCGGCGAATCGGATGGAGACGGGCCGGCATTCGGGGCTTTAGCCCTCTACCATGGCGCCCTGTTTGGAACCACCGAGGGTGGTGGATATTTGGGCGTGGCCTTTAAAGTGGGCATGACCGAAACCGCTTGGCACGAGGCGGTCATGCACAGCTTTGGCCTCGGGACGGATGGGAATGAACCGATTGGCGGAGTAGTTTTCGATCAGGCCGGCAATTTCTACGGAACCACGCTCTTGGGCGGCGCCTACGGCAACGGCACGGTCTACGAAGTCACGCCCTCCGGAGTCGAGCGCGTCCTCTACAGCTTCACGGGACGCCAGGGTGCGGTGAATCCCGCAGCAGCCGTGGCTTTGGACGCTGATGGCAACATTTACGGTACCACTTCATTTGGTGGCGCTTACGGTGTCGGCGCGATATACGAACTGTCACCCTCCGGTTCCACCTATTCCGAGAAGGTCCTGTATAGCTTCGAAGGCCGGAAGGATGGGCAAAATCCGCTAGGCGGCTTAATCCTCGACACGGCCGGCAACCTATACGGCGGTACTTTTGACGGCGGGATCAAAGGCGGCGGCATAGTCTACGAACTCTCCCACTCCGGCGGCAGCTGGAGTTTCACGCCTCTTTACAGCTTTAGCGGCGGTTATGGCGGGCCATATAACAAACTCACCTTCGACGCCAAGGGAAACCTTTACGGAACCACGATGGGGGAAGGCGCCAATGGCTTTGGCCAGGTCTTCCGGCTAACCCCGGATAATGGCGCTTGGGAATTTACCGACCTCTACGACTTCAGCGACGGCTCCGACGGAGGCGACCCCTATGGCAGCGTGGCCGTCGATTCGCAGGGAAACATTTTTGGCACAACCAACATCGGAGGAAGCGCGAACCGGGGCGTCATGTTTGAGATCAAGCCGTGAAACCATTGTTTCATGCGGCTTCGAGTGCTAAACTTTGCTTGGCTTCCTCCTAATCGCCGTCGATTTTTCAAATTGAGCGGGAGTAGTTCAGCGGTAGAACGCCAGCTTCCCAAGCTGGATGTCGCCGGTTCGATCCCGGTCTCCCGCTCCATCTTTTCAATCACTTCGAGCAGAAGCGATCCGCGACCTGTCCTAAATCTCGGCTAGACCTTGGCGTAGGCTCGAGATAACGCGACTTTCCACGATTCCGTGAATCGCTGAGACTGTGGTTTGCGGCGCCAGCAAATTGTAGCCGTGATACGCGCCGGGGATTACATGCAGTTCTGTCGGCACTCCAGCCTCGAGGAGACGGCGGCCATATTCGATATCTTCGCCTGCAAAAAGGTCGATAGCGCCCACTGAAATGAAGGCGGGAGGAAGTCCAGCCACGTTTTCGACACGCGCCGGAACTGCGCCGGCTGGAACCGTCGGCGATCCCGCCGGAACTCCCAATAAGGAAGTCCAGCCGAAGCGGTTCGAAGTTGCATTCCAGACAAATTCGCCGATGCCCGGGGGAACCGGGCGCGTGCTGCCGGTGCGATCGTCAAGCATGGGGTAGATCAGCAATTGAAATAAGATGGGAAACTCTTTCCGGTCGCGTGCCGCGATAGCCAGAGCCGCGGCGTGGCCTCCGCCCGCGCTCTCCCCGCCGATCGCAATTCGTTTTCGATCGATACCGAGTGTGTCGGCGTTGGTATAGAGCCAACGGAGTGCGGCGTAATTATCTTCCAGCGAACCAGGAAAATGCGTTTCGGGAGCCAAACGATAATCGACCGAAACGACGAGACAGTTGCAGGTGATCCGGCCGACCAGCGACTCGACCATCAAAGTCGAAGTCTGGATGCCGGCGGAAAGTTGGAACGGGCGCTTCGAACAAGTTGGGAATGGCGGGTTGGCGGGCTCCATCAATCTCTTCTCGTTGGCGAATAATGTGAAACAAGGCTATGCGACGGCCGGCACTGACGACGGCCATGAAGGCCAGGGGACCGACGCTTCGTGGGCCATTGGCCATCCAGAAAAAGTCAAAGACTTTGCCTACCGCGCCGTGCATGAGACCAGTGAGAAGTCGAAGAGGATCATCGCGGCTTATTACAAGAAAAAACCGGACTATTCTTATTTCAATGGCTGCTCCGAGGGTGGCCGCGAGGCGCTGATGGAGGCGCAACGCTACCCCGGCGATTTCAACGGAATCCTGGCAGGATCGCCGGCGCATTACTGGACGCAATTGATGGCCGCATTCGCTTGGAACGCCCAGGCACTGAACGATGCGACCAGTTTTATTTCGCAACCCAAGCGGGCCGCGGTGGAGAAGGCCGCCATTGCTGCCTGCGGGCGGCAGGACGCTGTGAGCGATGACTTCATTAAAGATCCCATGCGTTGCCAGTTCGATCCATCCGCACTCCTATGCAAAGCAGCGGATGCCGATACTTGCTTAACGCAGCCTCAGGTTGATGCGCTGCGAAAAATTTATGCTGGTCCGATGAATCCTGTGACCAAGCGCCAGATCTCTCCCGGCTATGAACCGGGGGCTGAAGCCGAAGCCGGTTTTCCGGGAATCACATTCCAAAGTTACGTATTTGGCGCGGCGCCCGGCATGAGCCTCGATGCGATGTTTTCGTCATCTTTCTATGGCGGATTTGTTTTTGAAAATCCCAAGTGGAACTTCGCACAGTTGAACTTCGATAAAGACATGGCGACCACGGAGGCGAAAGTAGCGTCGCTTCTGAACGCTTCCGATCCTGATTTGAAAGCATTCCAGTCCCATGGGGGAAAACTGCTGCAGTATCACGGCTGGAACGATGGTTCTCCGCCGCCGCTCCATTCGGTGGATTATTACCAGCGAGTGGAAGCAGCCGTCGGTGGGCCGGAAAAGACGCGCGAGTTCTACCGCTTGTTCATGGTGCCGGGTATGATGCATTGCGGCGCCGGCCCCGGGCCGAATGATTTTGGAAATGCGTTTGATCTGATGCCTTCGACCGATCCTGATAAGAACATCTTTCTCGCGCTCGAGCGATGGGTAGAGAAAGGAATCGCGCCCGATCAACTCGTCGCCACAAAATTTAACGAAGACAATCCGGGCAAGGGCGTGGCCATGACGCGTCCAATTTGCGCATTTCCGCAGCAGGCAAAATGGAATGGAAAAGGCGATGTTAAAGACGCCGACAGCTGGAACTGTTCGATCCCAGCAATCGCACCCGAGGGAAACAAGTAACCCTGTCTGGTGCGGCAAGGAATCGAAACGAGGATGCAAAATTTCATGACTAAGCGGACATTCATTAAGCTGTGTGCCAGCGTGCTGGCGTCTCCATTTGCCAGTCGTTTGTTAGCTTGGGCAGGCCAGGAAAGGCTTCGGAACTGGGCGGGCAACATCGAATACAGCACCGATACCCTGTACACCCCCTCCTCGCTCGCAGATATCCAACAGTATGTAAAGACCACGAGCAAGCTAAAGGCCTTGGGTACGCGTCATTGCTTCAACAACATCGCCGACAGCAAGGATGCCTTTTTATCGCAGAAGCAAATGGACAAAATTGTGCTTGACCCGCAGAAGCGGACGGTCACCGTTGAAGCGGGCATCACCTACGGGGAGTTGTCTCCTTATCTTGATGCCAGGGGATTCGCGCTACACAATCTCGCGTCGCTGCCGCACATATCCGTGGTGGGCGCGATCAGCACCGCGACGCACGGTTCGGGCCAGAAAAATGGGAATCTCTCGACCGCGGTCTCGGGAGTGGAAATGGTGACGGCTGATGGCAGAGTAGTGAGTCTGGCGCGAGATAGCGATCCCGATACTTTTCACGGCGCGGTCGTCGGCCTCGGCGCCCTTGGCGTGATCACGAAGGTTACACTCGACACTCAACCCACCTACCTGATGCGCCAATGCGTTTACGAAGATTTGCCCCTGTCGGAGTTGAAAGAGCATTTCGATGCCATCGAGGCCAGCGGCTACAGCGTGAGCCTGTTCACTGACTGGCAAAAGCAGCGGATCAACGAAGTCTGGATCAAGAGCCGGGTCGAGGAAGGACAGGCTTTTCATGCCACTCCGGAGTTCTACGGCGCGAAACTGGCGACGCGGAACCTTCACCCGATCAAAGAACTTTCGGCAGAAAATTGTACGGAACAGATGGGCGTTCCCGGACCCTGGTACGAACGTCTGCCGCACTTTCGCATGGGATTTACGCCCAGCGCAGGCAAAGAACTTCAGACCGAATATTTTGTGCCGCGGCATCACGCGGTGGAAGCGATCCTGGCGGTCGAACGGCTGCACGAGCAAGTGAATCCAGCGTTGTTCATCACCGAAATCCGAACCATCGCCGCCGACCAGTTATGGATGAGCCCGTGTTACCAACAAGACTCCGTAACCATTCATTTCACTTGGAAGCCCGACTGGCCGGCCGTCCGCAAGCTGCTTCCGGTTATCGAAAAAGAATTGGCGCCCTTCGATGCCTGCCCGCACTGGGGAAAACTGTTTACGACATCGCCGAATGAATTGCGGCGGCTCCATAAGAAAATGCCGGAGTTCGTCGACCTCGCCCGCAAATTCGACCCGAATGGCAAATTCCGCAATCAGTTTCTAGATCAGAATATTTTTAACGGTTGACGAGAAGGGCACTCATGCTCTCTTGAAATACTGCACCGCGCGCTCATGCTTCTTGGCCGCGGCGAGCGACGAAAACGTACCCAAATTTTTCCGTCTGCCCGTTTTCGCATCTTTTTTGCGCGAATACAAACGATATTCTCCGGATTGTAATTTGCGAATCATGAAGAGAAGATGCTGGTTCACCAGGGCGAGTTGGCAGAAAAAGAAATAGTGCCAAGAGAAAACGTTGGAGAACCTGGTCGTTGATCCGTGTGAATCCGTGAAGGCCGCGGCAAACTAAACCACGAAATACTTTGCCCCCGGATGATGCACGACCAGAGCCGAAGTGCTCTGCTCGGGCTCCAACAAAAAACCCGAAGTTAGCCGCACACCAATGTTTTTCTCCGGCTCCAGCAGCTGAAACAATTTTGTCTGGTCTTCCAGATTCGGGCACGCCGGATAGCCAAACGAATATCTCGATCCCCGATACTTCTGATGAAACAGCTCGCGGATGGCCGGAGCGTCCTCGCCCGCGATCTCCAATTCTTCGCGCATATTCCTGTGATGCAGTTCGGCCAGTGCTTCCGCCGTTTCCACGCTCAGCCCGTGCAGATACAAATATTTCGTATACTCCCCAGCCTCAAACAGTCTTTGGGTTTCGACCGAAGCCTTAGGCCCAATGGTTACGAGCGAAAAGCCAATCACATCCATCTTGCCCGATGCCTTGCTAGCAAAGAAGTCAGAGATGCAAAGCCGCCGTCCCTCGCGCTGCCGGGGAAAAGTAAACCGCAGTAGTTCGGCACTGCTCGTGTGGGGACTGGCGCCTTCGCGCGTCCGTGCCGAGCGCGAGTTCGGCTGCTCCGCCGCCGGCCCATAAACCACTACATCATTTCCATCGCTCTGACAAGGAAAATATCCCCATACAACTTTCGGCTCAAACAACCCCGAGTCCGCCACTTCTTCTTCTAACTTCTTTTTGATCGGACGGAACTTCTCCTCCACCAGCCGCAAATAATCCGCCTGCGACGCCGTCTTCAGCTGCCACTGATTCTTGAACAGAGCGGTCTCATTAAGGTAAGGAAAAACTTCGCGCACGTCATGCTGCTTCACCCGCACTCCCCAAAATGGAGGCTGGGGAAGATTCGGCGCATCCGTTACCGCAGCGCTCCGCTCCGCAAATACCGGGCCGGTCTCTTCATCGACCGCGGCCGCCTTCGCGTATTCTTTCACCGTGCGCCCATCGCGCAACCGCTCCTCCCGCGCCCCATTCTCCGTGACCAGATCCTCCATGACATGCAGACCGGCGAAAGCATCCTCGGCATAAAAAACCGCGTTCGAATATTCCTTCCGCAAGTCGTCTTCCACATACTTGCGCGTCAGCGCCGCGCCGCCGCAAATCACCGGATACTCCAACTTCTGCCGCTGCAAATCCTGGATCACATACTTCATTTCGAGCGTAGACTTCACCAGCAATCCACTCAGTCCGATGGCGTCGGCCTTATTTTCCTGCGCCGCTTTGATGATCGTGTCACCCGGCTGCTTGATTCCCAAATTCACCACTTTGAATCCATTGTTTGACAAAATGATGTCGACCAGATTTTTCCCGATGTCGTGGACGTCGCCTTTCACGGTCGCGAGCACAATCGTGCCCTTCTGCGAGCCGCCAGCCTTCTTCTCCATCTTGGGCTCAAGATAAGCAACCGCCTGCTTCATCACGCCCGCCGAATCGAGCACCGAAGGCAGTTGCATTTTGCGCGCGCCAAACAGATCGCCCACAGTCTTCATTCCGTCCAGCAACACGGTATTGATCAGCTCCAAGGCCGAGTAAGAACCCAGCGCCTCTTCGAGCAGGTCTTCCAACGATTTCTTGTGCGCTCCTTCGCCCACAGACTTCTCGCCGTTGATGATGGCAAACTTCAGCTTGTCTTCGACCGATAGCGTATCCACGTGCGCAGTGGTCGATGCCGCCGGCTTGCCTTTCATCCCGGCAAAGTGCTGCATGTATTTTTGCAGCGGGTCGCCATTCGATTCGTCGCGGAAGATCAACTTGCGCGCCAGTTCGACTTCTTCCTGCGGAATCTTGTACAGCGGATAAATCTTTGTATAGTTGACGATGGCCATGTCCAACCCATGGTCTACCGCTTCGTGCATGAACACCGAATTCAAAACGCGCCGCGGATACGCGTCCAGCCCAAAGGAGATATTGCTCACCCCCAGAATTGTCTTCACGTTGGGCAATTCTTTCTTGATTCGCTCGACCGCCTTCAGCGTTTGGACACCCGCGCTGCGATACTCCTCCTGGCCTGTAGAAATCGGCAGAGTGAGCGCATCAAAAATCAGGTCGGTTCCGTCCAGCCCATATTTCTTGGTGGCCAGGTCGTAAATCCGGTGCGCGATCGCTGTTTTCTTTTCCGCCGTCAGCGCCATTCCGTCTTCGTCAATGGTGAGAGCAATGACGGCCGCGCCGTAACGCTTGGCCATCGGCAGCACCAGCGAAGTCCGCTTTTCGCCATCTTCCAGATTGATTGAATTGATGATGGCTCGTCCTGGAATCCGCTTCAGAGCCTCTTCGACCACATCGGCCTCGGTCGAATCGACAAGAATCGGCGCCGGAACGCGGGTGGCAATTCTTTCGAGAATCGAAGTGATGTAGCCCTTTTCATCCTCGCCCACGATGGCGCAGCACAAGTCGAGCATGTGCGAGCCGTCGTTCACCAGCTTCTTCGCCAGCGCCAGGATGTCGTCGTACTTTTTCCCGCGCACCAGATTGCGGAAATGTTCGACGCGCGTCGTCGTATTCATTTCTTCGGCGACGATCAAAGGTTTCGGCTCCAGATCGAGAGGAACGGAAGTGTAGGCGCTGGAGGCTGCGCCCACGCGCTTGACTTCGCGCTTCGCTGGCTCGACGCCAGAAACCGCTTCGACCACGGCTTTCAAATGGGCGGGAACGGTGCCACAACATCCGCCCACAATTCGCACACCATAGTCCTGCACAAAATGTTTGTGATACTCGGCTAGATCATTCGGCGTGAGTTTGTAAACCGCGTGCCCGCCTTCATTCTGAGGAAGTCCTGCGTTGGGCAGCACGGAAATTTCTTTGGTCGAATTCAACGCCAGATAACGGACGGCGTCGTTCATCTCCTTTGGGCCGGTGGCGCAATTGAGTCCCAGGATGTCGACGTCGAAGGGTTCGAGCGCCGTCAGGGCTGCGCCGATCTCCGTGCCCAGCAGCATAGTGCCGGCTTCCTGCAACGTCACTTGTACAGTGACCGGCAGACGCTTGCCTGCCTTGCGCATGGCTTCGAGCACGCCGATGGTTGCGATCTTGGCCTGCAACAAATCCTGGCAAGTCTCGATCAGCAACACGTCAACGCCGCCTTCGATTAATGCCGCCGCCTGTTCTTCAAATGCCGCGACCATCGCTTCAAATCCAATATGCCCCAGCGATGGCAGCTTGGTCGTAGGCCCCATCGACCCGGCGACAAAACGCGGCCGAGCCTGCGTCGAAAACTGTTGTGCTACTTCCCTGGCCAGTTGCGCCGCTCTTACATTGATCTCGCGCACGCGATCGGCTAAATCGAATTCGGCCAGCACCAGGCGCGATCCACCGAAGGTATTGGTCTCGACGATGTCGCAGCCTACGCCAAAAAAATCCGCATGAATATCCCGAATAATGTCAGGACGGCTGAGCACCAGAACTTCGCTGCAATTCTCTTTGCCCCAGTAATCATCCAGGGTGGGATTGCGCGACTGAATGTTCGTTCCCATCGCGCCGTCATAAACGACCACGCGCTCGCGCACAGCTTGTAAAAAATCACTCATAACCGCTCTCAGCCTTTACCCCTTCGCCTTCTCCGTGGGAATCCGTGAAAATCCGTGGCCCATGTCTTTCATACACAAACGCCGATCCCCAAGGACCGGCGTGTCTAGACTCGAAATCAATTTCGAAGGTTAACTCCCCGCCACCATCTCCTTGGGAGCGCCACCATCCACGTCGGCCTGATTGAAGATTACATTGGCTCCCATGTGTGCTGGCCGAGGGGCCAGCATTTGCTCTTTGCGATAAACCAGATTGCTGGCATTGAAAGTGGCCAGCTCGAATCCATGGCCGTGGGTTATCGCGTCTGTCGGACAAGCCTCGACGCAGTAACCGCAAAAGATACATCGATTGTAGTCAATGTTGTAAACCTTGGCGTAGCGTTCCGCTCCGCTCACTCGGCGCTCCGCCGTGTTGTCGGCAGCTTCGATATAGATGCAGTTCGACGGACAATTCGCGGCACAGAGGAAGCAGGCGACGCACTTTTCCAATCCGTTTTCGTCGCGCTGCAGCACGTGCGCGCCGCGAAACCGTGGTTCGATGCGCGCCCCACGCAACGGGCCTTCGCCGTCGGGATAATTTTCGACGGTGGTAGGCTGAAACATCTCCATGAAGGTGATGCTCATGCCTTTCGCGATAGCAGCAATGTTTTTCAGAACCGGCATGCTTTTCTAGTATACCGAAAGTCGGAAGCCAGGAGATGTCCCGCAATCGGCTTCGGTTTCTCGGCGACTCTGCTTTAAAATTCGCAACCGGTTTAGGATGTTTCGTTCGTGTCTCGCATTGTGATTTCGTGCTCGCCTAAAAATTTGCACAGGGTAACCAAAACGGCGAGACCGCCATCCATTTATAAGGGGAATACACGCGTGCCATTCGTCGGACCAATGCAGAAGGAAAGGCGCGGGACCATGCGTCCGACTCCACCGCCCGAAAGGCGCCGCGGCGTCAGCGCGCTGCCGCCGGCTGACAATGTCGCGCCGCCGATGGAGCCAACGTCATGGCGGTTCGTGCTGGCAGCCGCGGTCGGCGTCGGCGTAGTTTCGTTCCTAGCGACGGAACTTTTACGCTATCTTCTGGTCCCGGATATCGGTCGTGTCCGCGAGAGAGTGCTGGCCGAGGTTATAACATCGCTGATCGTAAGCTGTCTGGTGGCCAAACTCGTGCAGATCAGCCGGGAGCGTCATCGACTGAACATGGCCCGGATGCAGGTGATTGCCGAGATGAATCATCACATCCGCAATGCCCTCACCCCGATCTCGCTCTCGTTGGACGCGACCGAGAATCAGCAACTGAAAAGTGTGATCTCCGAAGCTGTGGACCGCATCGACTGGGCCCTGCGGGAAATCCTGCCACGCGAAGCGCCCCTGAAAGAAGAGCAGCGCGATAAGCTGGGATATTTTCAGAGGCGAAAGAGGCCGACGCGTTGAGTTCCCCAACGCGCCTATTCTACACTCCACATCAACCATCTACGCGCTTTTCCTTTCAACAACTTACCCCGCCTAATCCCTGATTGCCCCACTAAACCCCGTTTTTCTCCCGTTCGTTGTCTTAAAGATGCGCCATCCCCTTCGCTTCCAATAGGATGGCTTCAAGCTCAACACCCAGGGAGAAGTGTAAAACCAGGTTCCAGCTTCCGGGGAGAGCCTCAGTTATAGGACTTGGCAGTTACGATCGATCAAACACGCTGGCGACCTTTCGCCAACTGTTTCGTGAGATCAAACACCCAAAACCTATAACCGAAAGCTAGAGTCAGGAGCTCAAAGCTAAAATGCGCAAGCCGATCAAATACGTAGAGAAGGCAGTCACCGTTGCCGCCAAGGGAGCTTGGGTGGTCTTCGACCGCATGAACCGGATCAGCCCCAACCCTTCGCCCACCCCCAAATGGTCGGACAAGCCTCTGCTCAAGTCTTACGAAAAATCGAAGCCACCGCTCGGCTGGCCCCGCTCCACCGATTCGCTCTGCCCCAAGTGTGTGCCTGAAATTCGCCAGGAAATTCTCGACGGCAGACTGCCCCACGAAGTTCTGATGAACGAGAAAGTCGGCGAGATCAAAGCCACCATTATCGAGCGCGACGGCAAGATTCTCATGGTCAAGGATTGCCCCAAGCACGGCCACTTCGAAGACGTGATGTCGATCGACACCGAATTCTCGAAGCACCTCGAGGACGTTTTCCCCGGCCGCGATATTACCGCGCACAACGACGAGAAGCTGCATCATCACGGCTCTTCGACCGTGAAATATGGCCGCGGCTCCGTGCTCACCATCGACCTGACCAATCGCTGCAACATGATGTGCGACCCCTGCTTTATGGACGCGAATCAGGTTGGCTTCGTCCACGAACTGCAGTGGGAAGAGATTAAGACCATGCTCGACAACGCCATCACCATTAAGCCGCGTCGTCAGATGAGCGTGCAGTTCTCCGGCGGCGAGCCCACACTGTCGCCATATTTCTTGGATGCGGTGCGTTACGCTCGCAAGGTCGGATACAACTCCGTGCAGGCGGCCACCAACGGAATCGAATTCGCCAAGAGTTTTGAATTCTGCCAGCAGGCCGTCGAAGCCGGCATGCGCTATGCCTACCTGCAATTCGATGGCATCGGCAACGCCGCCAACGCTCACCGTGCGGTTGGCAATCTTTTCGACGTGAAGTTGAAGGCCATCGAAAATCTGCACAACGCCGGAGTGGAAATCGTCCCCGTCATCACCATCGTCAACGGCATCAACAACGAACAAGTGGGACGCATCATCAAGTTCGCGTTGGATAATCCGAAGACGATCAGCTTCCTCAGCTTCCAGCCCGTGAGCTTCACCGGACGCGACGAAGCCGTCACCGACGACCGTCGCAACGCGCAGCGCTACACGCTCTCGCACCTAGCTCATGACGTAAAAAATCAGACCGGCCTCGGCGAGCCTGCCCGTGATTGGTTCCCGATTTCTTTCATGGGCACCTTCAGCGATTGGGCCGACCTGATGCACGCCAACGACCCCAAGAACGACTGGGGCCAACTCAGCTGCGGCTGCCATCCCAATTGCGGAACCGGTATGGCCGTGATGATCGATAAAGAAACTAAGGAAGCTGTCCCCGTCACCGCATTCCTCTCCGGCGATCAGTTGGCCAAAGATATTGCCAAGGTCAACGACGCATCTCGCGGAAAGTTTCTGACCGGGGTCGGAATGGCTCTTTGCCTGATGAAGAATTACGATCCCTTCCAGTCGCCGACGCACTTCAAGCTGATGGATCTCCTCAAGAAGTTCGACAAGAACTATCACATCACCGGCAAGGATTACGGCAAGGTTGGTCCGGATCGCACGATTGATGACGTGATGAAGCGCCGTAATCAGGACCGCTGGAACTTCTTATTTATCGCCGGCATGTGGTTCCAGGATCTCTTCAATTACGACTTCCGCCGCACCGAGCAGTGCATCATTCCATACGCCACGCAGGAAGGGGAGATTTCATTCTGCGCCTACAACACCGGTGTGGGCTGGCGGAACATCATCGAGAAGATGCACATGACGGCCACGCTCACCAAATGGTACGAAGAGCATGGGCGGCACGAAATCTTCGCTGGTGGCAAAAAAGTGAAGATGGACGACACCACGCACACCATGCTGCTGCGCGATGATCTGGTCACCAACGAGTTGCAGCACGACCTGGACAATCTGGGTATCGCGAAGACCGCGCGCGAAGAGAAGATTCGCGCTCGGGATGCGAAACAGGCTGCCGCGGCCATCGGAGCCACGGCAATTGAGCCCGCTCCCCTGCCGGGACACCGCGGTCCGCAGAAAAACGACGAAGCCTACAACGCGCGTATGGCTTCGCTCTATCGCGAAGTCGTACTGAAAGAAAAACCGGCGGTCGCCGAGAACGGTTTCATTCCACTCGGTGCACTGAATAAACCGAACGGCAATGGAAACGGAAAGCATGCTGAAAAGCCGGAAGTTGCCGAGCCAGTCGCTGGGGACTAGTAAGCGCTTAGTACTTAGGTTGAAAACGGGCCGCCTGCGGGCGGCCCGATTTGCTGGAAGTCAGAAATAGTTTCAAAGGCTGGCGTCCGCTGCTATGCGATTCGCCTATGGCAGGATGTTGCCGATTCTGCGAATTTGCGCGCCCACCCCTTTCAGTTTTTCTTCTATTTTTTCGTAGCCGCGGTCGATGTGGTAGACGCGATCAATGATCGTTTCCCCATCGGCCACCAGCGCCGCCAGAACCAAGCTCGCGCTGGCGCGCAGGTCAGAGGCCAGTACCGCGGCGGCGCTCAGTCCAGTTTTGCCGCGCACTACCGCTCGTCGCGCTTCAATCTTTATGTTCGCGCCCATGCGCACCAGTTCTTGCGCGTGCATAAAGCGATTCTCGAAGATATTTTCCGTAATGATCGAAGTGCCTTCGGCCTGCGTAGCCAGCGCCATAAACTGCGCCTGCATGTCGGTGGGAAAGCCAGGATATTCTTCGGTACTAAGATCGGCGGCAGTGAAGGGATTGTCTCCCATCACCCGCACCGAGTCGGCCGTAAGCTTCGTCTTGACTCCGGCGTCTTTCAGTTTGGCGAGAATCGCGTCGAGGTGCTTGGGATCGCAGCCGGCAATGATGAGGTCGCCGCCGGTCAGAGCCCCCGCAATCAGAAACGTACCGGCCTCAATGCGGTCCGGGATGATGCGGTGCTTCGCGCCTTTCAGTTTTGCCACGCCCTTCACCCGGATGGTCGAAGTGCCTGCGCCCTGAATCTTCGCTCCCATCTTATTTAACAGCGCGGCAAGATCGGCAACTTCCGGCTCGCGCGCCGCGTTTTGCAGAATGGTCTCGCCCTCGGCGAGTGTCGCCGCCATGAGTAAGTCTTCCGTCCCGGTTACGGTGATTTTGTCGAAAACAATTTCTGTGCCGCGCAGGCGGTCGGCGGTGGCTTCAACGTAGCCATGGTCTTGCTTGATTTTCGCGCCGAGTAGTTCGAGACCTTTGATGTGGAGATCGATGGGGCGCTGCCCAATGGCGCACCCGCCGGGCAGCGAGACCCGTGCCCGCCCGCACCGCGCCACCAGCGGTCCCAGCACCAGCGTGGAGGCGCGCATGGTTTTTACCAATTCATAAGAAGCTTCGGGCGTAGCCAGGTTCTGGCAATGAATAGTTGTGCGGTGATGGGCGCGTCCGTAGCCCAGCTCAACTTCGGCTCCCATGGCGGCCAGCAGGTTGCGCGTGGTTTGAATGTCGCGAACCTGCGGAATGTTTTCCAGGATGACCGGCTCGTCGGTAAGAAGAGCCGCGGCCATGCAAGGCAGCGCAGCATTTTTTGCTCCGCTAACGCGCACGGTACCAAGCAGCGGCGATCCGCCGCGGATTACAAGTTTATCCATTGGGTTGGGCGTTCTAAGTAACGCTTTATTTTAGCGGGGAAATGGAGCCCAGGTGGGTAATCGAGAAGGCACGCCCTACGGAGATCAAGCTGCCTGCCTCTCGGACAAACTCCATGTCAGGAGCGGTTCAGCGCCAGCGTGAAGATCAAGGTGCGGTAATTTCATTTTGAGCGGCGCTTCGGCGCATCCTCAGAACTCACTTTTCCGCTTGCCTGATTGCGGCGCGCACGTTGCCCTTAGATTTCTTCAGGGCCGCTGCCGCCTGGGAGCGCGTGACTCCGGCGGCCAGCATGACCAGCGCTACCGGAGTGCGATTGCCCGAGGCTCTTAGAGCAGCGGTTGCGGATGCGTGAGTGCTTCCGCTGGCTTCTTCGAGGATTGCGATGGCCCGCTGCTTCAGCTTTTCATTCTTAGGAACTACGTTGACCATCAGGTTGCCGTAAACGTAGCCCAGCCGAGCCATGGCTGCGGTCGAAATCATATTCAGAACCATCTTGTGCGCGCTGCCCGCCTTCATGCGAGTCGATCCCGCGAGCACTTCCGCTCCAACTTGCGTGACGATGGCGAAGTTGGCGGCGCGCTCGAGCGGCGAATCCGGATTGCAGGTGAGCGCGATGGTTTGAGCGCCGCGGCGCCTTGCTTCCGCAATCGCCGCCACGGTAAAGGGAGTGCGTCCGCTGGAAGCGATTCCGAGCACCACATCTTTCTTCGTGGGCTTGCGGCGGGCAATTTCCTCGCGCGCGGCTTTCGTGTCGTCTTCGCTGACTTCGGAATCAGTCGCCAGCGCCCTCGTGCCTCCGGCAATGATGAATTGAACCCGGTCTGTATTGAACGTCGGTGGGCATTCGGAGGCGTCCAGGGCGGCAATGCGCCCGCTGGTGCCGGCGCCTACATAGATGAGGCGTCCACCGCGTCGTAGGGCGGCGACCACTAGATCGATCGCGCGTGCGATTTGCGAAACGGCGCGGCCTACGGCGGCCGGAACGGTGGCGTCTTCCGCGTTCATCAGCCGCACCAGGTCCAGTGAAGGTTTTTCATCGAGATCATGCGCAGCAGGGTTCGATTGCTCCGTGCGCAGATGGTTGAGTGAGGATGCCTTGCTTTTCAACTTCGACCTTTCGCATCGGGAGTGGCTTTCATTTGGAGTTTTCGCTCAGACCGCAAGCAGGCATTCGATTACGGCGTCATGAAACTTGGGGCGAATCTGTTTAATGGCTTGATTCTTAGAGTCCGGCCACGTGCGGTTGGTCAGGAGTGTAACCGATATCTGGCGTGTAGGATCGATCCAGAGCGAAGTACCGGTGTAACCGAGATGTCCGTAGGAATTCGGTGAAAAATATTTTCCGGATTGCGATGGCGACGAGGGAGTGTCCCAGCCGAGCGCCCGGGATGTGCCGTCGGGCGCGGATTCGCGGCGGGTGAAGAAGGCGACGGTTTCAGGGCGCAGGATCTGCCCGGGATTGAGCATGGCGTGAGCGAATTTCGCGAGATCGTGGGAGGTGGAGAAGAGTCCGGCATGAGCCGCGATGCCGCCCAGCACGTACGCGTTTTCGTCGTAGACTTCGCCCTGAATAATGCGATGGCGGAAAGTCTGATCGTCAGCTGTCTGTGGAATCGCTGCCCGCATTTCTGCCGGCGGATTAAACGTTGTGCTGGACATGGCTAGCGGCGCAAAGATTTCGCGCTGGCAGTAGCGTTCGAGAGATTCGTCGGCCAGGCGTTCGAGTGCAATGCCCAGAACGATGAATCCAATGTCGCTGTATGCGGCGCGAGTCAAGGGATCCGTGGCGAGAGGCGTGGTGAGTGCGGCGTGAAGAAGTTCATCGCGCGTGCTAGCTTTTAGAAACAGTTTTTCGTAGGCGGGCAAACCGGAGGAGTGAGACAGCAACATTCGGACGGTTACTTCGTGCCGTCGAGGATCTCTTTCTTGGCCGGTAACAAATTCTGGCACGATGGCGGCAACCGGGGCGTCGAGATCGAGCAGCCCGCGTTCGTAGAGGAGCATGGCCATGGAAGTGGTCGCGACCACTTTCGTCAGCGAGGCTATGTCGAAGAGGGTCGAGGTGGTCACTGCAAGGCTAAAATTCCCGACTTCTCGCGAAAAGTTCGACGCGGACGGGGCATCTGGGTCGTAGGTCATCCTGCCCAGAGCCTTTTCTGCGACTAATCTTCCCGCATGCGTTACGGCGACTGAGGCCGTGGGAAAAGCGCGGCTGGCGATGGCCTCTTGCAGAATGGCGAAGGCGGGAGCGAAGAATTCGTTTTGCTGACTGAAGGCGTCTAGCAGCGGCGGCGTGGAGTCAGAGTCCATCGGGGAAGTCGTTGTCGGAAGAATGTTCCGCAGAATCATGATATGGCATATCGGGCACATGCTTACTTGAGTTTCTTGAGTCCTGCGGGTGGGGTTGTGTAGAGTCAAAGCATCCTACATTTCAAAGCAAAATCGCTGGGTGCGGTGGTTTGTCTGTCTTGTGTTTTCTTTGTGGCCATCGCTGCGTCCGGGCTGCGCCCGGATGGACAGCCGAGGGCTGCTGTCCCCACACATTCGGTGGCGTTGGCGGTGGTCGATAAGATCATCGAGTCGGCGATTCGCGAGGGCACAATTCCGGGTGCGGTTTTGGTGGTGGGGCACGATGGTCAGGTGATCTACCGAAAAGCCTACGGAGAGCGCGCTTTGGAGCCTCGGCGCGAAGCGATGACCGTGGACACGATCTTCGACGTGGCGTCGCTGACAAAGGTAATTGTGACCACGACGGCGGTGATGCAGTTGGTCGAGCGCGGCAAGGTGCGGCTGAATGATCCGGTGGCGAAGTATTTGCCGGAGTTTGCGCAGAACGGAAAAGAAGATATCACAGTGCGGCAGTTGTTGACGCATTACTCGGGACTTGAGCCTGATCTGGATCGAAAGATGGCGTGGGAAGGGAAGGAGGCGGCGTACCGCATGGCTTTTGCGGAGACGCCGGAGGATCCGCCGGGGTCGAAGTTTTCCTACAGCGACATCAATTTTATTGTGCTGGGGGCTCTCGTGGAGCGGGTTTCGGGCGAGTCGCTGGACGAATATGCCGAGCAACATATTTTTGCGCCACTGAAGATGATGCACACGCGGTTCAATCCGCCGATCGCCGTGCGCGCCGGCTGGATTGAAAAGATTGCGCCCACGCAGTATGACGAAAATGAGCGCATGCTGCGGGGAGTCGTGCATGATCCGACGGCGCGGCGGATGGGCGGCGTGGCGGGGCATGCGGGACTATTCTCCACTGCCGCCGATCTGGCGAGATTTGCCCAAGCCTTGCTGAATGGCGGCGATGGAATTCTATCCGCCCTGATGGTCGAGAAAATGACGACTCCACAGCAGCCGCCGTCCGCGCCGGTTCTGCGAGGATTTGGCTGGGACATCGATTCTCCTTTTTCGTCAAACCGGGGAGATTTGTTTCCGGTGGGAGGGTACGGCCACACGGGTTTTACGGGAACGTCGATGTGGATCGATCCAACGACGCAGAGCTACATCATTCTTCTGACCAATGCCGTGCATCCCCGGGGCAAGGGAAATGCGATTGCGCTGCGATCGAAGGTGGCAACGGCGGTTGCCGCGGCGTTGCCTTTGACTACGAGCGAGGAAGAGGCGCTGCGCTGGAAGAGCATTACCGGTTACAACGAAGCGCAGAGCGCGGCGCGGCGCATGAGCGCGCGTAATGGCAGCGTGAAGAATGGCATCGATGTGCTGGAGGCGAATGGCTTCGCTGCCCTTCAGGTAGCCGGTCAGAAAAAGAAGATTGGCATCTTGACCAATCAGACGGGTGTAGATGCCGAGGGGCGGCGGACTGTCGACCTCTTGGCGCAAGCTCCAGGAGTTTCGCTACAGGCGATTTTCAGTCCTGAGCATGGGGTGACGGGAACGCTGGATACGACTCACATCGGCGACGCCAAAGACTCAGCTACCGGCGTCACGGTTTACAGCGTGTATGGCGCCACCGATGCGGCTCGGCGTCCTTCGATCGATGTGCTCAAGTCGCTCGATGCCGTGGTGATCGACATCCAGGATGCAGGCGTTCGTTTTTATACCTACGAGACCACGCTCGGTTATTTTCTGGAGGCGTCAGCTGCGGCTAACGTTGAGGTACTCGTTCTGGATCGTCCCAATCCAATCACCGGATCCTTTGTGCAAGGTCCGGTGGCGGATGCAGGCCACGAGACCTTCACAAATTACTGGACGTTGCCGGTGCGCCACGGCATGACGATTGGCGAGTTGGCGAAGATGTTGAATGCAGAGAAGAAGATCAATGCCAAGCTGACCGTGGTTCCGATGGAGGGATGGCAGCGCGGCGATTGGTTCGATTCCACGGGATTGGAATGGGTGAATCCGTCGCCGAATTTGCGCAGCGTAACAGAAGCCGCGCTGTATCCAGGGGTCGCGTTGGTGGAAGGGACGAATGTTTCGGTTGGGCGCGGGACGGATTCCCCGTTCGAAGTGGTTGGCGCGCCGTGGATAAAGAGCAGGGAACTGGCGGCTTACTTGAATGGGCGCGGCATCGCCGGCGTGCGCTTCGTCCCGGTCACGTTCACGCCCGCGGCTTCGAACTACAACGGGCAGAGGTGCGAGGGCGTGAACTTTATCCTGACTGACCGGAATGCGCTCGACGCGCCTGAACTGGGCATCGAGTTGGCCTCCGCTTTGCGAAAGCTGTATCCCTCTGACTACAAGATCGAACGCATGGCAGAGTTGCTGGTCAATCAGGCGGCTTACGACGCGCTGGTGGCGGGAAGAGATCCGCGGCGTATTGGGCAGGACTGGCAGGACGGGTTGGAAAAATTTGAGATAGTCCGGAAGAAGTATTTGATCTACTAGTTTGCAGTTACTTGATCGACTTTTGACGCTGTAACATCTTCGCTTCCATGTCGAAGAGGATGTGCCTTTTGGTCGGGGAGTTTTCCACACTCACGCTGCTATCCCCCTTCGCCGTGATGGTAAGGTTCATGATGCCGTCTGGCAAAGTCCCGTCTATGCATGCGTCGATATTTCCGTCGATCTTCATGAAGATAGGATTGTCGAGCTGCATTGGCCCAAATTTCGTCGTCCATAGTTCAAGAAATAATTCGATATTACCGAACTCAACTCCGTCCCGCGTCTCAGTGGATTTGAGCGTTGCTCTCACGGTCGACCTCTTAAGGTCAATGCCATCGCCAAGTTTCAGGCCCTCAGCGATCAAAGCAACATCCGGCATCCATTGTTCACCGACCGCGACCGGCTTCTTGGGTGCGAATATATCCTCGCCGGAGGGTTCTCCAGGTTTGTCTTCGCCACCCCACAACTCAGCAAGGACAGTTGCATCATCGTCGGTGACAGCGGCGCCGTCATCAAAGGCAAACTTACGCTGGCTCGCCGCTTCTTTGGTGACCACCACCGTCCGTCCCTGAAATGCAAAGGGAGTGTCCTGGTCTCCGCGGTGTTGTGTCGCTTTGGTGAAAGTCCATCGCGAGACGTCAGCTTTATCGTCCCTTACCTTGCTGATCACTTCGCTCGCGACAAAGGCGCGCGCCCGGTCGTCCTCCCGGTGGACCATAACGTTCCCGTCGCCGTCTAAGACTTTCATCGTCATTACCTGCGAGTCATCCTGAGACATCTCGCTTTTGTGGCCCGCAGTAGCTTTCCAACTCAGCTTGAGATCATATTTCTTGGGTGGTTCCTTCGTGGCCTGATCCTGAGCAGTCGTGGCCACGGCAAAGAGGGAGGCAAGCATCACCGCCGCACCGACTCTGTGGCGTGCATTTCTAATCATGGTCATAACTAGAATTTCTGAGTATTTTCCCAGAGCAAACGGCATTTTACGCTCTCCTTCGCGTTTGCGCTCTTGCCACAGATAACCTCCGCGGTGAGCCGTGCATCCTAGTGCATCCTAGCCCCTAAGCCGTGGTAATCTCATGCTCATATGACGGGGCGATGCTGCCTCTGGAGGACGTTATGCGCGGGCTTTTCACTGTTCTTCTAATCTCCGGGATGGCGCTCGGGCAGGCAGTGGATCCGCCCAAGCCTGATGTGTCTTCGGGTGCTGCTCCGGCAGCGGCGGCGACAGCTCCCGAGGCGATCGCCAATCCAAGCAAAGCTAACCCTCCGACACCCAGGCTAAACGCCTCGATCGACATACTGAACGACACAGGCGGTGTAAGTTTTGCCAACTATCGTGACGCCGTGCGCAATATTGTTCTTCAAAACTGGTACAAGGGGATTGCGGAATTAGCGAAGGACAAGACCGGAGGGGTAACCATCCAATTCTCCGTCGCCAGGGATGGAACAATTTCTGGCTTGCGCCTTGCCTCTGGTTCAGGCGACGCTGAATTGGATCGCGCAGCCGAGGCTGCGATTACTTCATCGAACCCGTTGCCGCCCCTGCCGGATGAATTCCAAGCCGAGTTCCTTGACCTGCGCTTCCGTTTTCAATATCACCTGGAAAAATCGGCTGCTGCGGATGCAATCGCCGCGCCAGCCACTCCCAATCCGGCTGCCATCACAATTCCTGAAGGAACCAAGATTTCTTTATCGCTTGCGCAGGCGATCTCAACTAAGAATGCGCACGAAGGCGATGCAGTTTATGCGACTACCGCGTTTCCCTTTGTGATGAACAGCCGCGTAATCATTCCGGCGGGGTCCTACATTCAGGGCAGTATTTCGCACGTCGAGCGGGCGGGCCATGGGCACGGCCGCGCCGAAATCCTGATGCATTTCACGTCGATCATTTTTCCCAGCGGATACACCGTGATGCTGCCAGGATCCATCGAAAACACGCCGGGCGCGGATAACAAGTCGGTGAAAGATCAGGAAGGCACGATTCAGCAGGACAAAGAGACTGGGAAGAAGGTCGAAGACGCGGCGCAGACCGGGGCGTATGGAGGCGCGATAGGCGGAATTGGCGGCGGTTTGGCGACTGGTTCGTTGAATGGGGCACGCATCGGAGCTGGGGCCGGAGCGGCTGCGGGTATCGCCTACGCCTTGCTCAAGCGCGGCAGCGACGTCAACCTGCCAGTGGGAACGTCCATTGAGATGGAGATCCAGCGGCCGGTTACCCTGGATGCGGGACGGATTGCGGTCGCGAAGGCAGGGCCGTAGCGCTCTCTCTTAGTTCACAGAGATATAAGTTTAGCCGGCCATGTGGGCACAGCCGCTAAGCCTACCCCCCAATCCTATTTGAGTCCAAACACCGCGTTTACGTGCGCGGTCACGGTCACGTTCTGGGGCGTGAATTCCTCGGTTGGCGCGGGAGCGGCATTGGGGGCGGCCGCGGCCATGGCGTGCATGCGTGGCACTGGAAGCCGCAGGTTGTCGAAGGTATCGACCGAAGCGTAAGAGAGTTCGCCCAGCGTGCGTCCACTGGCGCGCGCCACGGCCTCAGCCGAGTTGCGGGCGCGGCGGCAGGCGTCTTCGACGGCTTTATTCTTGGCCTCGTCGATATTTTCCAGAGTGTAATTCAGCGTCTGGCTCTCGCTCACGTTGGCGTCGGCGAGTTGCTCGGTGATGGGGCCGATCTTGGAAAAATCCTTGAGCTTGAGTGTCACGTTGGTGGTCACGCGATATCCGATCAGTTTTTGTTTTCCCGTTTTATATTCGTAAACCGGATTAACGGAAAAGAATCCGATAGTCGCCGCTTTCGGATCAATTGCATTGTCGCGCAGCACCTGACGGACCTGCTCGACATCTTTGGACGCGTGCTGGTAGGCGGCTTGCGACGTCGTTTCCTGCACGGAGACGTTGAACTGAATCACGGCAGTGTCAGGCGCGGATTCGAATTTGCCATCGGCCCCGACGTACACGGAGTTCGGCTGCGCAGTGACGGTGGGGTGATCCTGCGCCAGAGCTGAAGTGGCCAGAAGGCACAGCGTGCAAAGAGTAAAGAACTTCATACGAATGTCTCCAAGTGGTCCGATCTTATTTCATTGTAGGTCGCGCAATGAGTGACCACTAGTAGGAACGCGCGAGACAATTAAAATTGCAGGCAGGGATCAACTCCGCACAACTCAGGGATAGGTCTGGCTACAGCGGCGGCCAGGATTCTAGCTACCTTTGGCGCTAGCTGAGTAGCTGAAGGGATAAGTCTGCCCGTTGATTTCGCGCCGCAAGTCTTCGAAGATCTCGTCGGGCATTTTCAGAAAAACCTGAACCACTTCCGGATCAAATTGACGCCCCGCCCAGGCTTGAATTTCTTTGCGGGCCTCGGTGAGAGTTCGCGACGGCCGATACGGGCGATCTGAGATGATGGCGTCCAGCGTATCGGCGACGGAGAAGATACGCGCTCCCAGAGGAATCTCCGCACCCTTCAGGCCGCGCGGGTAACCGCTGCCATCGAAGTGCTCCTGGTGGGAGTAAACGATGTCGCAGGCCTCGGCGAGGAAGGGAATTTTCTTGAGCATCTGGTAGCCGTGGTAACAGTGCTCCTTCATGATCGCGCGCTCATCATTGTCGAGTTTGCCCGGTTTGCGCAGGATGTTATCGGGAATTGCCATTTTGCCTATGTCGTGCAGGAACGCGCCGCGGGCGATGACTAAAATCTGTTCGCGAGGCACGCCCATAGCGCGGGCAATGGCGATGGTAAAAGCGGTCACGCGCCGGGAGTGGCCTTCGGTTTCAGCGTCTTTCAGGTCGAGCGCATCTCCCAGGGCTTGTAAGGTGATGTCGTAGGAACGCTCGAGATCGGCCATGGCAGCCCGAAGTTCGTTGGTGCGGTCTCGCACCAATCCTTCTAAATTCGATTGATAGGTCCGGTTCTCCACTTTGAGGCGGCGATTTTCCAGCGCCCGGCGCACCGCATTCAAGAGTTGTTCGCGCTCGAAGGGTTTGAGCAGATAATCATAAGCGCCGTTCCGAATGGCGGCGAGGGCCACGGAAATGTCATGGACGGCGGTCACCATCACCACCGGCATGTCGGGAAATTTTTCCTTGGTGCGCTCCAACAGCCCAATGCCGTCGAGGTCGGCCATCATCAGATCGGACAACACTAGTTCGAATTGCTCGCCGGAGTTGAGCAGGGCGAGCGCTTCCATCCCGGAGCTGGCTTGCTGAAAGGAATAGCCCGCGGCCGAGAGAATCGCGCAAACAATTTCTCGGATCGCTTCTTCGTCGTCGACAACCAGGATTCGATCGCGCATTGTGTCTCAAATACTATCGGCGATTCTACTCCTGACATGAAGTACCGAAAGTAACCACAGTGGTCCCGAAACCCACCCCCAAGCATACTAAATCATGGTATTCAAGAGCAGGGCCTATTGCGCCTGCTGTACTGATTCTGTACGCCGCAAGCGGGGGTCCCTCCAAACCAGCACGAATCAAGATGAACGCTTCCATTTCGACATTTTGGAACACCACGGTCCATCCGGCCTTCGCGGTACTGAAGGCCGAAGAATGGGCGCTCATCGCTATGGGGATGGGGTTCCTGGTGGTGTGGCGGGCGTTGCGGGAGCGCTGTCTGCTGGTGTGGACGGCAGGTTGGGTGCTGCTCGCCGCTTCGAGAGTGGCCAGCCTGCACCAGGCCGCCCTGCGGATTCCCGTGCGCTACGTTATCGCAGCGGAGCACGCGGCGTTTGTGGCGGCTGTGGGACTGTTTGCGGGCGGAGCTTTTGTTTATATCCGGGAACGGAATCTGATGGCTCCGTTGGTTGCGATCAGCGCGAGCGTGGCAGGCTTCGCCGTGGCGCGAGCGGTGTTGTGGCCGGACTCGCCCACGCTGCGGGTCGCGCTGGAATTTTCCTACCTCATTATTTCGCTGACCGCCGCGGCCGCGTTGGTGCGCGCCCGCAGTGGACGTGGGGAGGTCGGCCCGTGGTTGATGGCGGTCTCGCTGTTGGCGCTGCGCTTGAGTTGGCCTCCTTACTCGAACCAGATTCCGGCAGCAAGCTTCGTCGCCGTCGACCTGTTGCTCGGCCTCAGCATGCTGCTGATTGCTTTCGGCGAGTCGACGGCTCGGGGCCGTCGCCTGAAAGTGATGCAAGCGGTGACCGATAGCATTGTTGCAGCCCAACACCAAGGCGGCATGATCGAAATCGCACTCGCCGAATTGCAGAGCCTGATGGGCAGCAAGGCCGCCTGGTTCCGCCTGATTGAGAGCAACAGCCTGGTGGCCACGCATGCCGTTGGCGTCTCTCCTGACTTTCTGCGAGACGCGGGCACAGCGGAAGTGACTGCAGAAATCTCGCAGATACTGGCCTTGGGAGAGGCGTTAAGCGGGCACCGGAACGGGGCTATTCCCGAAGACGCTGCGCTGCTGGAAGCAATTGGCCTGCGATTCGTGGTAATGACTCCAGTCGCCGGAAAGAGATCTGCCGTTGGATTGCTGATTCTGGGGGGTTCCGATGCAAGAAAACTGACCGTCGAAGAGCGCCAGTTCTTAAGAACCTTCGGCCGGCAGTTGGGAATCGCCATCGAAAACTTCCGCCTGCTGGAGCAGACGCTGCGCTCGCAGCGTCAGTGGCGAAACACCTTCGACTCCGTCCACGACATTATCCTGGCCCATGACGCCGATTTCCGCATCCTCAAGGCCAACCAGACTTTGTTAGAGCAGGTCCAGTTAGCGTCGGCAGACGTGATCGGCAGAACCTGCGAATCCGTACTGCCGCGCCGCTTGGCCGAGTGGGCGGGTTGTCCCTATTGTGCGCGCGGAGGCGAAGAAATCAGCGAAGGTCCCGATCCGTGCTTCGGCGGATTCTCCTCTGTCTCAACCTCTTCTTTCAGCGAGCAGGGAATCGCGAGTAAAGGGACAATTCACGTCGTCCGCGACATTACCGAGGGCCGTTCGGCGGAAGAGAAATACCGGCTGCTGTTCGAGCAGGTACAGGAGGGCGTCTACATGGCGACGCCCCGGGGACGCTTGCTCGATTGCAACGACGCGTTTGTGCGCATGTTGGGATACGACAATCGCGACGAATTGCTGGCGCTGAATCTGGATGAGGATGTCCGCGTCGACCCAGAGCAGCGGGAAACTTTCCGAAAGAAGATTGAAGAGCAGAATTATGTCCGCAACTTCGAAACCTCGCTGCGGCGAAAAAACGGAAGCCTGTTGATGGCCGTGGAGAGCAGCTTTGCCACGCGCGATGCGGCTGGCCGGATCGAGCGCTTCCAGGGATTTGTGTTGGACGTTACCGAGAAACGGCGCGCCGAAGATGAGATGCGGCGGCGCAACCGCGAGCTGAACGCGCTCAACGCGATGGCCGTCGTCGCGACCCAATCCTTCGATCTGGATGAAATTGTCAATCTGACTTTGCGGCAGGTGGTTTCGCTGTTCGGGGCCGAGAGCGGAGCGGTTTATCTCTCCGATTCGGATGCTCCCACCTACCGGCGGCGCGCGGCCTGGGGTCCGCGCAGCCGCAGCGAATTGCGGCCGGCGGAGATTACTTTCGCCGAGGGCTTTGGAGATCTGGTGCTGCGCTCGCGTGCCGAAGTTATCACTGCGGATTATCTTCCACATCTCACTGCCTCGGTGGCAAAGTTCTTTGGCTCGGGGAGCGATGGCTTCTGGATCTGGGTATTGTTTTGGGGCAAGGACAGCCCGATCGGCATCATGGGATTGCGCAGCCAGGCGGAGCACGAATATTCCAGCGGCGAAGAAAATCTGCTGGTGGCGATCAGCCGCCAACTGGCGACGACGATCGAGAAGGTCCGGCTCTACGAAGAGACTTGCAAAGCCTACGAAGATCTGCGCCGCACTCAGGAACAACTGTTGCAGAGCGAGAAGATGTCAGCGGTGGGGCAGTTGATCGCCGGCGTGGCGCACGAGTTGAACAATCCTCTGACGGCAATTCTGGGATATGCACAGTTGCTGGAAAGCGAGGTTTTGAACGAGCGCGCCCAGGACTATCTGGCCAAAATGTTCAAGCAGGCGCAGCGCACGCATCGGGTCGTGCAGAATTTATTGTCATTCGCGCGGCAGCGCAGGCCGGAGCGCTCAGAGGTCGATATCCGGAAGGTTCTCGAAGAGACGTTGACCCTGCGCGATTATGACTTGAAAGTGAATCACATCCTGGTAGAAAAGGATCTGACCGAATCCGCCGCGTTAGTAGTGGCCGATCCGCACCAGATTGAGCAGGTATTTCTAAACATCATCAACAATGCGGTGGACGCAATTCTCAAGGCTCGGGCGTCAGGAAAATTGAAGATCAAGATTTATTCCGATAAGGGCGATGTGGTCACGCAGTTTGCCGATAACGGGCCGGGGATCAAGGATGCGAAGCGCATTTTCGATCCGTTCTACACCACGAAGAGCGTGGGCAAGGGAACGGGCCTGGGCCTAAGCATTTGCTATGGCATTGTGAAAGAGCACGGTGGCGACATCACCGCGCATAATCCCGCTGAGGGTGGAGCGGTGGTCGAAGTGCGCTTGCCGATCGCGGCTTCGGCCAAGGCAGTGGAATCGGCGCCCGTTGCGCAACCGAAACGCGAAGGCGCCATTCAAGGCCGAATATTGCTGGTGGAAGAAGAAGACGCGGTGCTGGAGTTCGAGCGCGACGTCCTGGCTGGCGCCGGCGCCGATGTAGTAACTGCTGCGTGCGGCGAAGATCTCAAGACCCGTCTGCTCTCCGAGCCGTTCGATGCTGTAATCATGAGCGGAAAACTTCAGCCTGACTGGAACGCGAAAGACGCTTATTTGTGGTTCCGACAACATTGTCCCGAGATGGAGAGGCATCTCCTGTTTACCTTCTCCAACGCTGCCGATGGCGAGGAGCGGGCCTTCTTGCAGGAAAACAATTTGCCCTACTTGGTGAAACCTTTCGAAGTGGCGGAGCTGATTTCGCAGGCGAGACGGCTGCTGCAAAAAGCGCAAGCTGCGGCCGCTTCCGCAGGATAGATCTGTTCTGGCTGAATCAAAAAGAAAATCAAAGTTCCTTGCGCAAGCTCTTCACCAGTTGGCGAAGAGCTTTTTCATTACGGCGATACCATCGCCACTGGCCCTGTTTGACGGCGGCGACCAGGCCGGACTTGGTGAGGATTGCCATGTGATGCGAAATTGTTGGCTGCGACAGATGCACGAGCTCTTCAATGTCACCGGCACACAGTCCGCTTTTGGCCGCGGCATCTCTGGAGGGTGTGACGTGGGTTTTAAGCGCCTGCAGGATGCGCCGCCGCGTGGGATCGGCAATAGCGTGAAGCCTTTGGTCGAGAGCGGAAGGCAGCGTGGACATGAATCCTTTGATAAATCGTAAATCGACGGTTGTCAATCTGTAGCGAAGAATACTGGCTATGCCCGTTTCCGCGAGGCGCGCAGCCATTCGATGCGGGTGAATTCCAGATAGCGAACGTCGTTGTCGGGCAGGGAACAGTTCGACTGGTCGAGTTGAGGGGCGAGCGTTCCCCCGCAAATCCAGTAGCCGGTCTCGTCCCGCTTGAGAATCGTAGAGTCGAGAGGCTTCATGCCCCGCAGCTTAAAGATGACGCGCCGGTTCAACAGTGGGTCGATCTTCATAGGAAAGCTTCGTTTAGGTCTCAGTATTACTTCTTGAGGATCGGACTGTATCCGTCATTGATCAAGCGCGAGCGCATGGCTTCCGCATCCTTGACGTCATTGAACGGGCCGACCTGCACTCGATACAGCTTGTCAGTGGAAGAGCTGGCGGCAACGAACGCGGGATAGTTTTTTTTCTTCAGCGCGTCGACCAAGGCTTGTGCGTCGTCCTCCTTGCTGACTGCGGCGACCTGGACAAAATAACCGGAAGTAGCTGCGGCAATAGTCTCGGAAGAATTACCGGCTTGGGCCGTGGCTGGCGCAGGCGGGGCAGATGCTGCTGTAGTCGTCTCGGCTGGGGCAGAGGCGGGCGCGGCGCTCTCTGAGGTCGGAGTTAATTGCGAGTCAGCATCTTTTTGTTCGACGGCCTTGTAGAAGCTCATGGCGGGAGCAGCTTCGGGCGTTGTGGCGCTGGCGGGCTTGGGGTTATTGGGCGCCGTGGGCTGGAGCGTGGTTGTGCCAGCGGAGGCTATGCCAACGTCCGACTTGCGGCCGAGCGTGTATCCCAGCGCAAAGAAGACAGCGCAGATTACGACAAGGCCGAAAAAAAGGCCGAGAAGCTTGGCTGTGCCTAAGGTGATTTCAGTGTCTGGTGAAGATTCCATTGCTCAGATTAACCTCAGAGTCCGCTGTCCCACAGTCGTCTAGAAGGCTCGTCGCGACTCCGAAACTCCACTTCCCATGCTCATGCCGCGGGTTTGTCGTCCACCTTGCCCAGCATCTTCTGCAGTCCGGAGAAAAAGTCGACCGGCACCGGGAAGATGACCGTCGTATTCTTCTCCACGCCAATTTCAGTGAGCGTCTGCAAATAGCGTAGCTGCACGCTGACCGGCTCGGTGGCCAACAAATGGGCGGCATCCACCAGGCGTTGCGCAGCCGAGAACTCGCCTTCCGCGTGGATGATCTTCGATCGCTTTTCGCGCTCAGCCTCAGCCTGTTTCGCCATGGCGCGCAGCATCGATTCCGGCATGTCGACCTGCTTGACCTCAACGTTCGTTACTTTTACGCCCCAAGGGGAAGTGTGCTGATCGAGAATGCTTTGCAGGCGCAGATTTATTTTTTCCCGATGGGAGAGCAATTCGTCGAGTTCCTGCTCGCCCAGCACCGAGCGCAGCGTAGTCTGCGCGAACTGCGAGGTCTGGTAAACGTAATTTGAAACTTCGACGACTGCCTTGTTGGGATCGATCACGCGCAAGAAAATTACGGCGTTCACTTTGAGGGTTACGTTATCGCGAGTGATGATATCTTGCGGCGGAACTTCGAGAGCTTCCTGCCGTAGCGAAACGCGTACCATCCGGTCGATCGGAGCGAGAACAATAATTATCCCGGGCCCCTTAGCCTGAGGCAGCAGCCGGCCGAGGCGGAAAATGACGCCGCGTTCGTACTCGGCAAGAATCTTGATTGAGCTTAGAAAATAAAGGACAACGACGATGATGGCAATGCCGACGAATCCGCCGAAAAATTCCATGCTGCGCCTCTTCTGTTACCACGGAGCCCGAAAGCACCCCTAACGCGGATTGTAACGCAGGGTGGAACGATCAGGGGACACTTCGGATCCAGGCCATTGCTTGCTCTGGTGCGGAGGAAACTTAATGAGCAACCGGCGAGGCTGCAGGCTTTGCCGCCGGCAAAGCTTCGACCTCCAATTCAAGGCCGTCGACTCGCCGTACCACGATCGACTGTCCGGCGGAAACTTCCGAGGAAGAGACCGCATCCCAAAGTTCGCCGTGGACAAAAACCTTTCCCCGCGGAGACAGCGTATTTTGTGCGATGCCAGATTCGCCAACCATTCCTTGCGCCCCCGAAACCAGCTTATTGCGCCGAGCCCTGAGCGCGACCGTCATCAAAAACGCGGTGATTACGCCGAGGGGAATGCTCACCGCGAGCGCGGTCAGCAAGTGCACTCGCATCTCCGGAATCGGTGAATCAACAAGCAGCAAGCCTCCGAGGGTGATGAGAGCTATTCCACCAACGGTGAGCACACCATGGGTTGCGAACTTCGCTTCCGCGGCGAACAGCGCAAACGCGCCCAGAATCAGGCTCAGCGCGGCAAAGCGCGTAGGCAGCAGATTGAGTGCAAAGAGCGCGATCAGAATGAAGACTACGCCCACGGTGCCGGGAATGACCGCGCCAGGATGGTTAAACTCAGCATACAGCGCCAGCGCGCCGATCGCGAGAAAAATAAATGAGATGTTCGGGTCCATCAGATGATTGAGGATTTCCTCTTTCAGAGTCATTCCGAAAGGCTCAACTGGTTGGCCCACAAGATTCAGAGTGACTTCCTGGCCGTTAAAGCGCTTGAAGGGTTTGCCCGCCATCTGGCGGAAGAGATCCTGCTCGCTGGGCGCAATGTAATCGATCAGATGTTGTTGGAGAGCCTCCTGATCGGTGAACGATTTCGATTCGCGCACTGCGCTCTCCGCGGCGGCGATGTTGCGCCCGCGGCGCGAAACCACGGAACGCATGAGCGCGGCGGAATCGTTTTCGATCTTCTGCTTCATCTCGTCATCGGGCTTCACCGTGGTCGGACCGAAAAGCAGGACGGGATGAGCCGCTCCGGCGTTGGTTCCCGGAGCCATGGCCGCCACGTCGGCCGCTTCCAGAATGAAAATTCCAGCCGAGCCGGCGCGGCTCCCGCTGGGCGAAACATAAATAATCACGGGGACGTCCGATGTGGTGATCTTCTCAATGATGTGGCGTGTCGATTCGACCAGCCCTCCGGGGGTATTGATCTCGATCAATACAGCTTGCGCATGGCGGCGTTGCGCCTCGTCGATGGCGCGGGAGATATATTCCTCAGTGATGGGCTGAATGGTGTCGTTGACCACGACCTTCACAACTTCCGCGGAAGAGACCGAAGTGAGGAAAATAGCGGTTAGAAGTCCGAGAAGAATTCGCGAAATTGAAATGCGCTTCATAAGCAAACAGCCGCCTCAACCCTATTCTCACTCTTCTTGGTGGTTTTGGCGGACATTTCTTATGCGGCATGGTTATCGACGCGGCTCGGAGGCTGCTCTTCCTTCCATCCGGGAAGTGTGGTGCTGCCGGTGATCAGACGCGCCCCGCGTTCATAGGTGAAGTACGACCACGCCCATTGGATGATTACCAGCACGCGATTCTGAAAACCAATCAGGAAAAAAATGTGAACGAAGAGCCAGGACAGCCAAGCCAGGAAACCGGAAATATGAATCTTGCCGAATTCAGCGACGGCAGCGGCACGGCCGATGGTGGCGATACTGCCTTTGTCGAAGTAGTGAAAAGGCTTGCGGGGAGCGGGTTGCGAGTGAGCAACCTCATGCCGAATCAGCCGGGCTACGTACCGTCCTTGCTGAATGGCCACGGGCGCGACTCCTGGCAGAAGGTTTCCCGAAGCGTCTTTCAGGGAGGCGAGATCCCCGATTACAAAAACTTCGGGATGGCCGGGAAGACTGAGATCGCGCTCAACCAGAACTCTTCCGGCGCGATCCACGGGTAGGCCAAGTTTCTTGCCCATCGGCGAAGCGGCCACGCCCGCGGCCCAGAGGATGACAGCGGCATCCATTCGCTCGCGGCCCATGTGGATCACGCCGGGCTCGATGTTGGTCACCATGGTCGAAGTACGCACCTCGACGCCCAGGCGCTGCAGTTGCTCGACTGCGCTGCGCGAAAGATCCTCGGGATAAGAAGGCAGCACGCGCAGACCACCTTCTACAAGATGAATGCGGGAGCGGCTGGGATCGATGGAGCGGAAGTCGTGGGCCAGGGCATGGCCGCAGATCTCCGCGAGTGTGCCGGCGAGTTCGACTCCCGTGGGACCTCCGCCGACAACCACGAAATTGAGCGGGTCGGCTGGCCCTCCGCCAGCAGCCTCGCGTTCGGCGAGTTCGAAGGCGAGCAGAATGCGTCGGCGAATTTCAATGGCGTCCTCGATATTTTTCAGGCCGGGGGCCAACTCCTCCCATTCCTCGTGGCCAAAGTAGGCGTGGCTGGCTCCTGCGGCGACGATCAAAAAGTCATAAGGAACTTCCTGGTACTCGTCTTGCGCGCCGCTATGCATGACCGTTTGCACGATGCGACGCTGGATGTCGAAGCCGGTAACTTCCGCCATGAGCACTTCAACATTATTGTGCTTGCTCAGGATAGAGCGGATCGGCGTGGCGATCTCACCTGGCGAAAGACCGGCGGTAGCTACCTGATAAAGCAACGGCTGAAAGGTGTGATGATTCCGGCGATCGATCACGGTGAGGCTGAGGGGCGCGCTGGCCAAAGTTTTCGCGGCATTCAGGCCGCCAAAGCCAGAGCCCACAATCACCACGCGAGTTCTCGTCTTGCTGTTCATAGCGTCTCTCTATAAGATTCAGCGCGATGGCAATGGGATACACAAGTTCGGCGGCAGAGTTGCGTCCGGCATGGGCGCGCTGGCTGATGCCCTCAGCCGGCGACGCGATTTTTGTAGCGCTCCTGGCCGTGTTAACGATGAGCCCAGTTTCCGTGCGCTTGCTAGGCGATGCGGGAATCGGCTGGCATATTCGCACCGGACAAATGATTTTGTCGACGCACTCCATTCCGCTCGTCGATCCTTTTTCGTCGAGCATGGCCGGACAGCCGTGGTTTGCCTGGGAGTGGCTTTACGACGTGATCGTCGGCTGGCTGGAAAGCGTGGCTGGACTGAACGGCGTGGTTGCCTTCACCGCATTGGTCATCGCCGTAACGTTCGCATGGACGTTCCGGTTACTGCTGCGCCGGGGTGTGAATTTGGCATTGGCTCTCATGCTCGTGTTGCTGGCTGCCTCGGCCTCGATGATTCATTTTCTGGCGCGGCCGCATGTCCTGACCTGGCTGTTCAGCGTCGCCTGGTTCTGGGCGCTTGAATCGAGAGAAGAGCGATCGTCAGAAAACTGGAAGCTGTGGCTCTTGCCCTTGACCATGCTGTTGTGGGTCAACCTGCACGGCGGCTTTCTGGTTGGCTTTGTCCTTTTAGCAATTTATTGGCTGGCCGCGGCGTGGCAGTTCTACAAACTGAAGGAAGATCGATTCGACGATGCGTTGCGGAAAATCGCTGCCGGGCGGCGGATTCGAACACTGTCGTTGGTCGGCGTTTCAGGCGCCGCCGCAACCTTCGTGAATCCATACGGTTTCCGGTTGCACCTCCACATCTACCGCTATCTTTCCAATCGTTTTTTGATGGATCACATCGACGAATTTCAGTCGCCCAACTTTCACTATGTGGCGCAGAAATGCTTTGCGGGATTGCTGCTGCTGACATTGGTTGCGTTGGCGGCGCGGCGGCGAGAAGTCACAGTGACCCAGGGGCTGGTTTTGTTGTTCGCGGTTTATTCCGGGCTGTATGCATCGCGGAACATTCCTGTCTCATCGCTGCTGCTGATTCTGGTGATTGGGCCTTGGCTGGCGAATGCAATCGAGCAATATGCCGTGAACCGCACCAGCCGGAAAATTGCGGGCCAGCAGCCACAGCTGGTCCCAACTTTTCTCCAGCGCATGTCGGCAATCGAAATGAGCCTGCGCGGCCATTTATGGCCGATCGCGGCCATCTTGCTGATGGTTTGGATTGCGGCGCACGATGGCAAGATCGGCGCCACTACCCTGATGGATGCCCAATTTAATCCCAAGCGGTTCCCCGTGCAGGCAGTGGATTATCTCGAAGCGCACAACGTCCCTGGCCCAATCGTGAGCACCGACAGTTGGGGCGGATATCTGATCTACCGGTTCTATCCGCGCGTGCGCACAGTGGTCGATGACCGGCATGATTTCTACGGCGAAAAATTCTTCGAGTCTTACCTGAAAATGGTTCGCGTCGAACCCGGTTGGCAGGATTTTCTTCAGCAACATGAAGCGGGCTCTGTGATCGTGCCCAAGAACTCTCCCTTGGCAAATATTTTGGAGGAAACCCGCGGCTGGCGCCCAATTTACGGGGATGACACTGCGGTTGTATTTGTGCCAAATGACTCCGCTGCTCAATCCCGCTCCGAACCAATGTTGCAAAATCCTTCACATTGACATGGCTCTGCACTCGCGATATGTTCGCGTGACGGTCACTACTATTGTGGGTCGTTGTCGGCCGTTTAGTCCGCGAGTGCCCCTGACATTCTGCGAACTTATTCTGTGAAATTCACTTTCCGTGTTGAAGGATAAATCCCGATGAATCGAATTGTGTGTGCTTGCGGCGCCGGGCGTTTGCTCGCTGGTGTGGTTGCTCTTGCTCTTTTTGGTGCGGCCGTGGCCGCGCCCGCGCAGGATGCTCCTGCGGTGACCTTGACTAAGATCAGTAACGATACCTTCACCAATCCCATAGGACAGCACGCCACCGAAGTGGAGCCGCACATTCTATCCAACGGAAGCACGTTCGTGGCTGCATTTCAAGTGGGACGCCTCTCTGCGACGCAAAGCGTAGGCGGCGGGTCCAATGCGATTGGCTGGGCCACTTCCACCGACGGAGGTAGCACCTGGACCAACGGATTTCTGCCTGACCTGACCAATGGAAATGGCGGCGGCCCGTATGCGGCGGCCAGCGATCCCGCAGTGGCGTATGACGCCAAACACGGCGTGTGGATGATCTCGACGTTGCCGGTGAACACGACCGAGGCGCCGGCCGTGGTAATCAGCCGCTCGACCGATGGCGGCTTTACTTGGAACAATCCCGTGAGCGTTGGGCCGAACGTGCCCAGCTCCGATAAGAACTGGCTGGTGTGCGACAGCTATTCCAGCAGCCCGTATTACGGCAACTGCTATCAGGAGTGGGATAACCCGGATGCGGGCGACCAGATTCTGATGAGCACTTCATCTGACGGAGGCTTGACCTGGAGCGCGGCCGTCAAGACCGCGAACGGTTCCACCGGCATCGGCGGGCAACCGCTGGTGCAGCCCAATGGCACCGTGGTGGTGCCGATTGAAACCTTCGGCGGCACGGAAGGCGCGATCTCCGCTTACACCTCGACCAACGGGGGTACAAGCTGGACGGCGCCTACGACCATCTCAGCCATTCAGACCCACACGGACGCGGGTGGCATTCGCAGCGGGCCGCTGCCCTCAGCCGCGGTTGACGGAGCGGGCACGGTTTGGGTGGTTTGGGAAGATTGCCGCTTCCGCACCAAGTGTGCCAGCAACGATCTGGTTTACAGCACCTCCAGTGATGGCACAACCTGGTCGGCGGTGACGCGCATTCCCATCGATGCCACCACCACCACGGTGGATCACTTCATCCCGGGAATTGGCATCGACCCGACTACTTCGGGCGCGACCGCGCACGTGGCCGTACATTATTATTTTTACCCGAAGACGAGTTGCACGAAGTCGACCTGCACGCTCTACGTGGGCTACGTTTCTTCCGGTAACGGCGGAGCCACATGGAACCAGCGGCAGATTCTGGCGGGGCCGATGGAGCTGGGTTGGTTGCCCAACTCGCAGAATGGACTGATGGTGGGAGACTACATCGCGACGGCTTTTGTCAGTGGCGTGCCGCACGGAGTTTTCGCGGTGGCGACTGCGAAATCGGGGACGAAATTCAACCAGCCCATGTATACCGCGCAAAACTTAACGACGGATGTCCACGGTCCGCAGTTTTCTTCCGCCGGCGACAAACCGCTGCACCACCTCTCTGACCCGATCGAGCAGGAGAGGCCAGAGAATGGCATAAGACCGCCGTCGAAGAAAGCGGCTAAGCGCTCGAAGTAGGTGAACTGCCAGCGCAGCGAAGTTCGTGGGTAGTGTTCGCGAAATTAATTCAGCGATCACTACCCACGACTGTTTCGGGGCTGACTGGAAGATGTTTCAGCTTCGCCTGCGATATAATTCCTGCGGCCGGGTGCTGAGAGGAGAGTCCGCCATGGGGCCCTTTCGCTCGTCTCTGGGTAAAACAACAGGTCTCTGTCGCTTCGCATTGGTTATCGCCTGCATTCTCTTGCTTGACGTTGTGGCAGCGCGAACCGCAATCGCGCAACAGAGTGAAACGTCAGCAAGCGCTCAGAAATCTCAAGCCCCGCAAACTCAGCCGGCAGAGGCGCAATCGCCGGAATTGCAAGCCCCCGCATCGAATTACGACGAAGCCATCTTTCGCGATCCAATTCCGAGCGATCAACTTGCGTTCCTGAACCATTTCGCGGGAGCAAAATCAGGCGACGTTTTTCATGACAAACAATTCAAGAGGCTGATTCCGAGCATACTCCCGCGCTGCATGTTTCATTACGGCTGGGATATTCCGCCGGTCGAAGCATTCAACCGCGTCATGAGCAATTCGAAGACGCCAGTCGAAATTCGCGCTGGCCGTTACCTGACGCTTTTCGCCAACCAGGGTCCTTACCTCGGCGGCCGCGGATTTATATGGCTCGATATGAAGGACGGAATCGCGCTGGCCGGTTTTTATTTTCATCCGACGAACGGCGAGCCGACGCCGACTGTGACCGTTTTTTCCAGCCAGGTAAAAGAAGACTCGATTCGCTTGAGCCAACTGCCCTCGGACTTTGTCGATCAATTAACGCAATGGTCGGAAGCCACTCAGATCGCGCCGGTCACGACTCGCTATTTCATCGGCAACACCAACCGAAAAATCCTGCTGGAGCACGACGAAGACTTCTGCACCGCCGCTGACGGTTCTGCCGAGCCTTTGGGTTGCGAACAACTGAATGCCGATGCCGCCGACATCGATCTAACCGCCGCCTACTATCTCGACCAGACCAATCATGCCACCAATGCCACGGCGTGGATGATTGACACCCCCGACCAGCAGGCATGGATTCAATTGCGCGACAACACGTGCCGCGGCCTGCCCGACTTCCTGGGATGCCGCATCCGCATTACGCGCCAGCGTACCCGCGTCATCATCAACCGGCATTCGGTCGCCCAACTGCCGCACAAGTAATTTCGAGCTATAAGTGAGTTCGGGATTTACACGCGGTGTCATCCTGGGCGCAGCCGTCTTTCAGTCGAAGCGCAGAGCCTGCCCTGAGCGGAGCCGAAGGGATCTCCCGCGCCACCAGGCCACGCGCGTGAGCCGAACCACACCACCATTGACTTAGCTCGCAGCTCCAAGCTCGCTCTTGATACACTCTTTGCGTGTCGCGACCTACTCATCTGGAATGCACCCGCTGCGGCGAACACTACCCCGCTGACCGCCCGCAAACGGTTTGCGCGAGGGATGGCGGCATCTTGTATGCGCGCTACGATCTCGCTGCCATCAAGAAAAGCTTTTCGGCGGCTTCGCTGTTGCTGTTGCCTCCCACGATGTGGAGATACGACGCGGTCCTTCCTCAGGCCACGCCCGTAACTCTGGGCGAAGGCTTTACGCCGATGCTGCCCAGCCGTGAGAATCCCAACTGTTTTATTAAGGACGAAGGACTGAATCCCACCGGCTCCTTCAAAGCACGCGGACTTTCGGCCGCGGTCACGATGGCGCGTCATTTCGGATTGAAGAAGCTGGCCATCCCATCTGCGGGAAATGCGGCTTCGGCCCTAGCCGCCTACGTGGCTGCCGCTGGCGATGGAATGGAGGCACACATCTTTATGCCCAAAGACGTGCCCATGGCAAATCGGATCGAGTGCCATTATTACGGGGCCCAGGTCACGCTGGTCGACGGGCTCATCTCCGATTGCGCGCGCAAAGTTGCCGAGCTGAAAACTTCCGAGGCTTGGAAAAAGGATGGCTGGTTCGACGTTTCAACCACGAAAGAGCCTTACCGCGTCGAAGGCAAGAAGACGATGGGCTATGAAGTCGCCGAACAGATGGGCTGGAAGCTTCCGAAAGGAATCATATATCCGACGGGCGGCGGCGTAGGTCTGCTGGGCATGTGGAAGGCCTTCGACGAAATAGAAGAACTAGGTCTGATCGGCTCGGACCGGCCAAGCATGATCAGCGTGCAATCAGCAGGATGTGCGCCCATTGTGAAAGCGTGGGATGAAGGTCGCGACAGCGCGGAAATGTGGCCGCAAGCGGCGACCCTAGCCTCGGGGCTGCGCGTGCCCAAACCGTATGGCGACTACCTGATTCTCGATATTCTGAAGCAGAGTGGAGGTCTCGCGATTGCCGCCACCGACGCGGAAATCCTAGAGGCCACACGGCATTGGGCGAAAGTTGAAGGTATCTTTGCGGCGCCCGAAGGCGCGGCTTCGCTGGTGGCCTACCAGAAATTACTGGCAAGCGGATTCTTTGCTCCCGATGATTCGGTCATTCTCTTCAACACAGGGTCCGGGCTGAAATATCTGGATGTGCTGGATACCAAGGATGCGCAGGCTGCGACGCCGCCAAAGTCTCGCGCGATTGCCGGAATCATCGGACCTTACTAAATAAGCCTACTGTTCAAAGCGCTCGGTAATGTTTCCGCTCATGTCAACAAACAGCGTTCGCGTATCGCCCCAGAGGTGCACTACGTGGCCGTTGAAGGGATTGCCAAAGCCAAGCGAAGTCTGGCCGAACACTTGACCGCCGCCCGGAGTAATGAATACTGCAGCGGCGGCTTCCAGAAAGTCCCATCCCTCTTTACCCTCCGCCACGTTGCAGCCGTTGAAATAAATGTGGGCGTTTTGGGTAGTGATGCGGGTATAGTATCTCGGCACCAGGCTGCGCAGGAAGGCGGCGTTAATACCGACACTCCCAAAGACAATCATGCCCGGGGAGCCGTGCGTCTCGAAAAGCACTCGATCGTAAGTTGAACCTGCCGCGACCAGTGCGTCCATGGCGGAAATGAAGTCGTTACCGCTGGCCAGTGGGACTTGATGGTCTCCGCCACGGGCCCACGCGGTTTCTCTAATTCTCCAGTCGCTCGAGTCGTAGATATGAAGAAGCGACATGTGGGGCCTCCCGCGATGAGCTCACAAGGCTCGTATTTGACCGATACACCCAGAGAGAGTTGAAGCTTATCCTCGTGGGCGCCAGTGGTCAAGCACCCGCGCGCATATCGAATAGTGCAATTTGGCTCGGATTCATATCACTACATCGCTTCAGCGATGCCCCAACCACGAAGACAATTAGTCGCCGTCAGCCGCTGTTCCTGGCTTACCCTTGCCTGCAAGCCCGACGCGGGGTACCTTCCCTGGAGCAGGATTTCACTTCCTACGGCACTACCTTAAACACCACGCCGCAACCAAGGGAGCAATCGGAGACATTTCCGCCGAACGAGGTTGTGCCGTAAAGATTTCCGGAGCTGTCGCGAACCAAACTGGCGGCTGGCCAGGCGCCGTCGGTTCCGCCGCTGAAGGTGTAGAGCACGGTCTCACTGCTGGCCGGCGTCAACTCATAGACTGTGCCGCATCCGTCGTGACAGTTAAAATTCCCGCCGTAGATCGTGGTGCCGTAAAAATTCCCCACCTGATCCCGAATCAACGCCGTGGACGGGCTGCCGCCGTCAGCCCCTCCCGTAAAGTTGTAGAGAACATTGAGCACACCAGCCGAAGTAAGCTCGTAAATTTCGCCTTGGCCGAAAGTCCCGCCGGAGGCTGTTACGCCGTAGAGATTCCCCTTTGAGTCTCGCAGTAGATTTCCTGCGGGCGTTGCCCCATCACTGCCTCCAGCGAAGCCGTAAAGCGTGGTTTCTTTGCCTGCCAGCGTTATCTTGAAGATTGTGCCGAAGCCATTGGTGCCTGCAAGTGCGACTCCGTAAAGATTACCGTCTGCCAGGATCAACGATTCCGGTTGTGTGCCGTCGGCTCCTCCTGTGAAGCTGTAGAGCACTGTTTCCACACCCGCCGGGGTGAGCTTAAATACGGCTCCGCAGCCGTAATCGCAGCTCGGGCCAGTTCCTGTTCCGCCGTCCTCGACGGTTCCGTAGATATTTCCCTTTGTGTCTCGCACGAGGTTGGATAGCGGGAAGCGTCCGTCGGTGCGTCCCGTGAAGCTATAAAGCGCTGTTTCCGCGCCGGCCGAAGTTACCTTATATATCGTCCCCCAGCCGTAGGCTCCGCCTAAACTGGTCGTGCCGTAAAGACTGCCTTCCGAATCGGCCAATAATCCGGGCCACGGGTACGCTCCATCGGCGCCGCAGGTGAAGGCATACAGCAAGGTCCACGTACCCCTTTTCGTTACCTTGAACACCGTACCGCAATCCCCAGCACTGCCACCGCCGGCAGTCGTGCCGTAAAGAATTTCATCGACGAGTATCAAATTCGCGTGCGGATCATCGCCATTCGCGCCTCCAGTGAAGCTGTGGAGCACGGTTTCCGTTTGCGCCCGCGCTGCACGCGGTGCTGCTACCAGAGCCAGCACTCCGGCGAAGATGAATGCGAGCCTTGAGACCGCGTGTGAGGTAGCGTGGTTTTTCGCTGGGAATGAGTTCATTTCAGTCTTCGTTTGTGCTTCCGAAGGAACGCCGAGTGCAAGCCGGTTGAGGAAGGGGAGAAGCTAACAAAACGTACACGGAAGTTTTGCTCGCGAATGCTCCAAAGTCAAGAAGAAATAATTTGGCGCAGTGCTTAGGAAAAGAGTTTGTCCTTGAAATCCTGAGAGGCTTGCGCGATGCTTTCGGGTCGGCCGAGATCGCGCCAATAATACTGATCGGCGCGAAAAGCCAGTATTTTTTCCCCGGCAGCCGCCAGCCGCAAATAAGAGTCGATTATGGAAAATCCATCTTCTTCGGTCGTCACCGAAAAAATCCGCGGCGAAATCACGTGAATGCCGGAAAACGCAAGCGCACTCGGCTCTTGCGCGGACCGAACCAGTTCCGGCGCCTGATCTCGCCCTTTGCGTC
Organism: uncultured Acidobacteriaceae bacterium; assembly: GCA_963818935.1. Lineage (GTDB taxonomy): Bacteria > Acidobacteriota > Terriglobia > Terriglobales > Acidobacteriaceae > Sulfotelmatobacter. The sequence continues at coordinate 36,582 of CAWFUK010000047.1, read as the reverse complement.
GGCCGCAGAGCTGGCCGTTCTGATCAAACAAAAGATAACGCGATGTTTCGCGATCTTGTACGGCCAATGTGACGAGAGGGGAAGTCTCAAGGTGAGCTTGCCACATGCCTTCGAGATCGATTGTGCTGATCACGTCGACATTGTGCAGAATGAAAGGCTCGTCGCGCTCTTTCGTATTTTCAAGAAAGAACCATGCGGCCTTTTTTAACCCACCGCCGGTATCGAGCAACTCATCTTCACGCGAAATTTCGACGTGCATCCCGAAATGTTTATTCGCTCGCACATAATCAGACACCATGTCGGCGAAGTGATGCACGTTGATGATCACATCGCGAACGCCGAAGTCGCGCAAGCGAGTCAGCGTAATCTCAAGCAGCGTCCGCCCATTCACCTCGACCAGGGCCTTGGGACGATCGTTAGTGAGCGGCCGCAAGCGCGTGCCCATCCCGGCTGCCAAAATCATGGCCTTCATTGCGCCGCACTCCCCAGAGTTAGACTCTCCAACTCGCGATGGCGTACGATTACATCAACTCCATTTCTGCCGCGCAAACGCTTGGCCACCTGTTCTGCCAGATATACGGAACGATGCTGTCCGCCGGTACAGCCAAACGAGACCATCAAACTTTTGAAGCCACGCCGCTGGTATTCGTTCACGCTGGCATCCACCAAAGACATTACGCTGGCCAAAAATTGATGCACGCTCTCCTGCTGATTCAGATATTCGATCACCGGCGCATCTCTGCCCGTCAGCGCTTTGAATCGTTCTTCGCGCCCGGGATTGGGCAGGCTGCGTCCGTCGAGAACAAATCCCCCACCATGTCCGGTTTCGTCTTTTGGCATCCCGCGATGAAAAGAGAAACTCATAATCCGCACTGTAAGATTGTCAGCGTCTGAAGCGATGCGCTGTAGCTTCTCTGAAGCCAGCATGCTGTTAAAAGCTTCCATCAGCGCCGGCAGTGCAATTGGTAGTTTCACGTTGTGCAGCAGCCAGCGGAGATTTTTCAGCGCGTACGGAACGCTTTGTAGAAAATGCGGCTTGCGCTCATAAAATCCGCGGAAGCCGTAAGCGCCCAAAGCCTGCAGGATGCGCACATAGACGAACGCATAGTAATGACGCAGAAATGCAACGCGATCGACAGCGATGAATCCTGAAACCTTTTCGACGTAGAGATCGAGCAACTCCTGCCGCAGCCCCGGCGGCAGATCGGCCTTGGCATCATAGAGCAGGGAAGCGATGTCATACTGCAGCGCTCCTTTGCGGCCGCCCTGATAATCCAGAAAAAACGGCTGCGCCTCGAGATGGCGCAGCATAATGTTGCGCGATTGAAAATCGCGATAAAGGAAATAATCGCTGGGCGCGCTCAACAGGAAATTTGTCAGAGAATCGAAATCATCTTCTAACGCCTGCTCATTGAAGGAAATTCCCGCCAGCCGCAGAAAGTAATACTTGAAATAATTCAGGTCCCAGGTAATCGATTGCCGGTCGAAGCTTTGCCGCGGATAACAAACGGCATAGTTCAAATCACGGCCAGCCTCGATCTGAAAGCGAGGTAGAAGCGCGACCACTTTGCGATAAGCCTCTATCACTCGCGGATCGATAGTCTCGCCGGTGCGATTCTGCGAGAGAAATTCAAACAGCGTCGTGTCACCCAGATCTTCTTCGAGATAAGCTCCCTGATCCAAATCAGCCGCATAAATTTCCGGTACGGGCAGCCCGTGCTTTCGAAAGTGGCGCGAAAATTCCAGGAACGCCACATTCTCTTCCCGCACACCGTAAAGTATTCCGATCGCGCTGGTCTCACCCGTAGAAAGCCGGAGAATGTTTCGCCCAGATCCGCCAAGTTGCCCCTGCAGCGGCTGTACATTCGTGGGCTGAACATGGAAATGCTGCTCAAACAGTTTCTGAAGAACGTCCATAAGATGAGATTCGCTTTAAGGCAACCGATAAAGATAACATCGAAGAAGTAGAAGAAGGCTGGTTGATTCTGTGAAACTCTGGGTCCGAAGCCTGCCGCTGAGCGTGAGCCGAAGGGTGTTCAAGGTTTCGGGATGCCACACAGCCAGACTTGATAACCTGCCCGTCCCGCTCCTATGCTAATAGTTCCGTGACCGACCGCCTTTACTACCGGGATTCCTTCCTCTATAACTTTGACGCGGAGGTGCGCGAGATCGTCGAAAATCCACGCCCCGCGCTGGTTCTCGACCGCACCGCCTTTTACCCCACGAGCGGCGGCCAGGTCCACGACACGGGCTGGATTGTCCCCGCCAACGACGCGGCAAAATTCCGCGTGACCGAGGTGGCCGACATGGAAGACGGCCACGTCGTCCACTACCTCGAAGCCCCGCTCAAAAACGTGCAGCCTGGGAGCCGCGTGTGTGGCGAAATTGATCCGGCGCGCCGCCGCGATCACATGCAGCAGCACTCTGCCCAACACGTTCTTTCCGCAGCATTCGTGCGCCTTTTTGACATGGCGACGGCTTCCTTCCACATGGCGGACGATTATTGTTCCATCGACCTCGATACCCCTTCACTCAGCAAAGCGCAAATCGAAGCTGCCGAGCGCCTGGCCAATGAGATCATGATCGAGAATCGTCCCGTCGACGTTCGTTACGTCACTCGTGAAGAAGCGGCGCAACTCGGCCTGCGTAAATTTCCACCCGCCGAACGAGATCAACTGCGCCTCATCGAGGTGCGCGACTTCGATCTCACGGCCTGCGGTGGAACCCACGTCAGCCACACCGGACAGATTGGCGGCGTCCTGCTGCGCAAGTTCGAAAAAGTCCGCCAGGGATATCGCGTCGAATTCGTTGCCGGCCAGCGCGCCGTGGCCACCGCGCGCCGCGATTTCACCACGCTCACCGAAGCCGCCGCGCTCTTCTCCGCCCACATCTACGACGTTCCACAGCAAACGCGCAAGTCTCTCGACGAAATCCGCTCGCTGCGCAAAGAACTGGAGCAATCCCAGGACGCCCTCGCCGCCGCGCAAGCCGCATCGCTCTTAGCTGAAACGCCAGAAACTCAGGGCCGCAAGCTGGTCGTGCGCACTTTCTCCGACTGCGACCTCAATTTCCTGAAGTTGGTAGCCCAGAAACTAACCCGGCAATCTTCGTCCGCCGTCGCCCTGCTGGCGACCACTTCGCCGCAACCCGCGCTCGTCTTCGCACAATCTGCCGGCCTGCCCAGCAACATGGGCGTGCTGCTGAAAAAAACCGTCACCGCGCTCGGTGGACGTGGCGGCGGCACGAAAGATCTGGCCCAGGGCGGCGTCCCCCAAGCCGATGGGATCGTAGCCGCCCTCGCCGCGGCCGCCCAAAACCTCGTCCCTTAACCTGTGCCGCAAAAGAAAAAGCCCCCGCCGGGATTCACTCCCGTGGAGGACCGTTTCCAACCAACTGTCTGCCGCCTAAATTGCCCGACTACGCTACGCGATGCCTCCGACCCTTTTCCCACCACACTTGGGGATCCTCGGGGCGATTCAGCATCCGCGAGAGCTCCTTCTTGATCTCAATCAAGCGGTTGGCGCGCATTTCCGCCGCCGACTGATCGATCTGGCTATCTCCGCTCCGGTTGCCTGCGCGGACGTTCATGTTTTTCAAATCCGTGATTTCCTGACGAAGGCTGGAGAGATGTTCCAAAATATAGGGCATGACTCAATCATACCCCAGATCCTTCACTCCGCAGTTTATTAATTCCCGGTCACAATAGCCGCGCGTTGGCCTATCAATCGGCCTTTCGCCAGCTTCCATCGGGGTTGTACTCCTTCATACTTTTTGCCAGAGCGGCGGTCTTCGGACCGAGATCCTTCTCATAAACGATACCATCCTGATTTACAACGAAGGTCATTACACCAGACGATCGATAGTCCGCCGGGTAGGCTATGAAAGCGAATCCGCCCGTCATTTTTCCGTCCACCACATAGTTTTTCGCGCCGCCCTGGGCCTTCGCACCCTGCCGCTTCAGGATGCGGAAGTAATACCCTTGAAACGGCTGCTGATTTTGATCCGTGCCTGGCTGAACGCTTTCCGTGGCTGCTACGGCAACCAGCGGACCGATCGGGCTTCTGCTGTTCCCCGAACTCTCCCAGTACAAACCGTTTTGTTTGCCCGGATCGCTGGTGAACTTCTGCGCGTATTGCCGCTCCGAATCACCATCGTGGGTTTGTGCCTGATATTCCTTTTGCGCGTCCACCAGTTCATCGCATACCTGGATCGCCGCCATTTCGTTCTTTCCAATCCTCCGGTAGAGAATTTCCTGCTTCCCCGCGGCGGTATCGAAATACCATTGATTTCCCTGATGCACCAGCGGAATCGGCGTGGGCCAGTTCTCCGCGCCGATGTAAAGCGTTGTGGTTCCGTCGGGCTCGTTCATCAGACGATGCATCTGCTGATATTTCTGCACAAACTGGTCGCGATCCTGCTTATCTTCCGCATCGTCGCCGGAATTAACAATAGCTTTCGCCTTCGCGCCTAGAACGCTCAACAACATGCTTTGATCGTCATTCTTCACCGCTTCGACTAATGCCTTGCACGCTTCCGCCGGGGAAGAGAACGTCTTCTGCCCGCCTTCCGGCGTCGACGGCCGGGTTGCGGCCGCATGCTTGGGTTCATTCTGTTCCGATTGCGCCGCCTCCAGGTTCGAAACAATTCCGAGACTCACGAGCGCCGCCAAAGCACTCGTCAATCCAAGCCAACGCATTCTCTGATTTCTTGCTCGCAATGTCATAGCTTCGCTCCAAATCGAATCAAGGGGGAATCGCCCCTGAAACTGATTGATCACTTAGCGCCTTCCGCCGCCTCCATGAAAACCACCGCCTCCACCATGGAATCCTCCACCGCCGAAGCTCGATCGTCCTCGCGCCGAGAATCCCCTCGTTTCTCCACCGCGGGCGAAACCGCTAAAGGCTCCAGAGTGCGTGCCTGTAAAGGCGCGGCCTCCGCCGCGGGCAAAGCCTCGCGCGCCCATGTCGCCGCGTCCGTAGGGCGCAAAGCCTCCGTGGAAACCTCCGTGGAAATAGGCATTACGGTCATAAAAGGCGCGACTGTGAAACGCATAAGGGCCGCCATGATACCAAAGCCCATAATGATGCCAGTCGAGGCCCCACCCGCCCCATCCCCATCCAAATCCTAAAAACGGCCCGATGCCAAAACCGAGCCCGAATGATATATACGGTCCTCCCACTCCCCACCACGGATAGAATCCCGGCCACAGGCCTACGGGATATCCATAGACAAATTCCGGATCGTAATCCGGCACGTAGACTAGATCAGGATCAGCTGGCTGAATCTCAACGTCGTCTCCCTGATCGGTGACAGTCTGCTGTGGCGTCGTCTTCAAGTTCCCAGCCTTTTGCGCCTCGTGGCGCATGTACTGGATCGCCTTCATGACGTCCGCTTGCTGATTCACGTTGGCGTCGCCCAGTTCCGAGGTCCACGAAAGGTCTTTGTCCAGATTAGCCAGCACAGTAGGAAAGGCGGTCAACGCTTTCACGCTGGGGTCCCAATCTTGCTTATCCGCTTCATCGGCCAAATCTTTCCCTTTAAGGTCGGAATGGCCCTGGACAAACCGTTGCGCTTCTACAATCTGCGTGGGATACGCAGACGCTGCCAGAATCTGCGCCACCAACGCATCCGGATACAGCGCGATGGGCGCCACCAACTGGCGCAATTGGTCCTCCGACAACGGCGCGTTCTCCGGTTGCGCCGGCGGAGCTTGTTGCGGCGGGGGCCCGGCGTCTTGCGCAGGATCTTGCATTGGCAACGACGCCGCTTGCAGCTCCCTACCCGGGCATAGAGCAATCACGCTCGCTACTGCGCCCGTCAAGAATATTTTAAAAAGCTTTGATTTCACCACGAACCTCCACTCCGTCGCCAGCGCAACGGTCTTATCGCTGCCCCACCTAGTTCAGTGCCACACTTCATCTGATGCGCGAGCCTGCTGGTGCAATCGGCACGGTACTGCTCTCTACGGTCTTTTTTGTTCGCGCATAGGGTGGATGCTGGATGGGTATCGATCGGTTGCGGTTTTATTTGGAAACGGAGATTGCGTCTGGCGCAACACAGTTCTAAGAAGTTATGAAAGCTTCAACCCGCAGAAGCAAACGCTCAGGTTCAGAATCGACCGCGGCTGCTTTCGTTCCCGCCACACCCACACTCTTGAGTCTGCAAAGAGCTGCAAGGCACTGTACTGGCTGTGATCTCTGGAAAAATGCCACCCAAACAGTCTTTGGCGAAGGCGCCTCGAAAGCGCAGATTATGTTTGTGGGGGAACAACCCGGAGATCAGGAAGATCGCCTCGGCCACCCCTTCGTCGGACTAGCCGGTCGTTTGTTCGACGAGGCCCTGGAGCAAGCTGGAATAGACCGCAGTGCAGTCTATGTGACCAATGTGGTGAAACATTTCAAGTGGGAACCCGCCGAGCGCGGCAAGCGCCGCATCCACAAGAAACCGCGCTACTCGGAAATTCACGCCTGCCGTCCCTGGCTGGATGCCGAGCTCAAAGTCGTGCGCCCCAAAGTTCTGGTCGCGCTTGGAGCCACCGCAGCACAATCTTTGTACGGACACACCTTCAGCGTGACTCGTCAGCGTGGCGAAGTCGTTGCGTCCGATCTCGCGCCGTTCGCCGTTGCCACTGTGCATCCTTCATCGATCTTGCGCGCACCGGATTGCAAGGCGCGCGAGCAACAGATGCAAATGTTGGTCGACGATCTCAAGCGGGTCGCGTCCCTGACATTAAAAAAATCAGCAGCATAGCTTTAAACAAAAGGCCCTGCGCCGAGGCGCAGGGCCTTATTTCGAAAGCCGCGAACTTTTTAGCGATGTCCGCCGCCGTGTCCGCCGCCGCTGTGGCCACCACCACTGCTATGGCCGCCGCTCACGTGGCCGCCTCCACCGTGCGAGCCGCCGCCGAATCCGTGAGACTGCGCGCCGCGGCTTCCGCTGAAGCCACCGGAGCGAGGTGCCGTCGCGCCGTGTCCAGCATAGCCTCGGTTCGCGCTGCCGCTGAATCCGCGTGACGTACCTGCGTAGCCGCGGTTGCCCGCATAACCACGATTGCCCGCGTAGCCACGGTTCCCAACGCTACCCCGGTTGGCTCCGGCATAGCCTCGATTGCCGCCGGCGTAGCCGTGGGATGCGCCTGCATATCCGCGATTCCCCGCGTATCCGCGACCGGCAAAGCCACGCGCTCCAACTCCACCGCGTGCATATCCGCTATAGTTGCCGTGCACGAATGCGTTGTGAGCGTAGAACCCGCCGCTATGGAAGCCATACGGATGGCCGCCGAAGAAGATTCCACCGTGGAAGCCCCAGCCGATGCCCCATCCATGCCATCCCCAGCCGAAGCCGAAGAACGGCCAGATCGGAAAGCCCAAGCCGAACGAAATGTACGGCCCGCCATATCCATATCCCCACCAGGGATAGAATCCCGGCCACAGGCCTACTGGATATCCGTATACATATGCCGGATTATAAGTAGGTACGTACACCACATCCGGATCAGCCGGCTGAATGTCTACATCCGGCCCCTGCTCGTACACCCGCTGCTGCGGCGTCGTGCGCAGGTTGCCCGAGTCATACGCCTTGTGACGCATGTACTGAATCGCCTGCATCACGTCATTCGGCTGGTTGTAGTTCGCATCGCCCAGCGCCGTGGTCCAGGAAAGATTGCGGTCCATGTTCGCCAGCACAGAAGGGAACTGGCAAATGGCCTTTACGCTCGGATCCCAATCCTGCTGATCGATCGCATCGCCGAGTTCCTTGCCTTTGAGGTCAGGATTCTCTTTCACGAAGCGATCGGCTTCGACGATTTGCGTCGGATAAGCGGACGCGGCCAAAATTTGCGCCACCAGCGAATCCGGATATAACGCAATCGGAGCGACCAGCTTTTGCAACTGATCGGCCGGCAACGGCGAATACTGCCGCTGATTCGGGCCTGGAGGCGGAGGCGCCTGCGCCTGATTCTGATCTTGATCCGGATACTGCGCCGGAGGCGCCGCATCCTGCGGAGCGTTGTATTGCGAATCAGACTGCGGCGAGCTGTACTGCGGCTGCGCGTTATATTGCGGTTGCGCGTCGTATTGCGGAGCCTGCTCCGGTGCCGGCTGGGCCACGGCGCCGGTCACATCCGGCGATGGTTTGTCCATCGACGAATCCTGCGCCCACAGCGAAGTGCCCGCCCCGAGCGCCATTGCGCCCGCCAGCGTGCCGGTTAATAAAGTCTTGAATAATTTCGGTTTCATGGTCATTTCTCCCCCACCTGTGAGTTATAACCCGGAATGGGAAAGATAGTTGCTATAGAGTTGGATTCGGCTCTGGGCGTGCCGTTGGCACGCGGTTCCGCTTGGGTTGATGCTTACCCGGCGTTTCAACGCCGGGTAAGCTGAGAGGACAATTAGCCCCGTCCCGTAGGGACGCCTCAAACCCGAGTTGCGTGCGCAATCTACCGGGATGCGGTCCGGTTTCCGCGGGAGTTATGCTTGGTTTGGATTTGCTGAGCCAACAGAGTCCGAAGCTCGTTCAATTGGTCGGGACTGAGAGATCGTTTAGGCAGGATGTTAAAACAAGCGGGCGATGTGTAGAACAGAATCTGGTTCAGGCCTTCCAGCGAGCGAACGTAGTTCTTCCATTCGATATCACTAGAGCCGCCATTCCACCGCCAATGTGCCCCGAGGTCATCGAACAGCACGGTTCGTAGACCGTGGGCTCCTGGCTGTTTCAGAAACTGCCTGCGTGCGCTCCACCACATCGGGAGCCCTGCCAGGATTAGAAGCCACAAGGCGGCCACCGCGAAAAAGGGCACAAGGGTTCTTGTGTTCCCAGTACGGACCGAACCGAAAAGAAGAAGGGCTAGCCCGAGAATCGTAGTCCAAACAATAATCCGCCGGGCCCACTTAATGAAACGGCGTCGGTTTCGGTGAGCAGCGAACGACTCGGTAAAGTCTTTCTGGGTGAGTTCGTACGTTATCTCCATCGCAGATCATTCTGCCAAAAGTGACATTCCGACACAACCAGAAGACTAAAGGCCCCGCTCTCCCGAGCAGGGCCTTTGTTTTCGCGCTGAAGGCGCGTCTGCCTGGACGGCTAGTCCTTAGTACATGCCGTCCATGCCGCCGCCGCCGTGTCCGCCGCCGCCCATGGGAGCTTCCTTCTTTTCCGGAATCTCCGCGACCAGGGCTTCAGTGGTCAGCATCAGGGCTGCGATCGAGCCGGCGTTGGTCAGTGCGGTGCGCACCACCTTGGTCGGATCGAGCACGCCCGCCTTGACCAGATCTTCGTACTCGTTGGTCAGGGCGTTGTAGCCGTAGTTGATGTCCTTCGAGTCGCTGATCTTGCCCAGAACTACCGCACCCTCTTCGCCGGCGTTCTCGGCGATCTGGCGCAGCGGCTCTTGGATGGCGCGCTTCACGATGTTGACACCGATCTGCTCATCACCCTCGAGTTTCAGCTTGTCGAGTGCGGGGACGCAGCGGGCCAGCGCCACTCCGCCGCCCGGGACGATTCCCTCTTCCACGGCTGCGCGAGTGGCATGCATCGCGTCTTCCACGCGAGCTTTCTTTTCCTTCATTTCGGTTTCGGTTGCGGCGCCGACTTTGATCACGGCCACGCCACCGACCAGCTTCGCCAACCGCTCCTGCAACTTCTCGCGGTCGTAGTCGCTGGTGGTCTTATCGATCTGGCTGCGAATTTCCTTCACCCGGCCTTCGATCTCCGAGTGCTTGCCCTTGCCTTCGACCAAGGTGGTGTTGTCCTTGTCGATGGTGAGCTTCTTCACCTGGCCGAGATCGCTGACCTGCACGTTCTCCAGCTTGATGCCGAGATCTTCCGTGATGGCCTTGCCGCCGGTGAGGATCGCGATATCCTGCAACATCGCCTTGCGCCGATCGCCGAAGCCCGGAGCCTTGACGGCCGCGACTTGCAGCGTTCCACGCAGCTTGTTGACCACGAGCGTAGCCAGAGCTTCTCCTTCAACATCTTCGGCGATAATCAGCAACGGCTTGCCGCTCTTGGCAATCTGCTCGAGCAGCGGGAGCAGGTCCTTCATCGAGCTGATCTTCTTCTCGTTGATCAGGATGTAGGCATTTTCGAGTGCAACTTCCATGCGCTCGGGATCGGTCACGAAGTACGGAGAGAGATAGCCGCGGTCGAACTGCATGCCCTCGACCACTTCCAGCTGGGTCTCAAGCGTCTTCGACTCTTCGACCGTGATGACGCCATCCTTGCCGACCTTCTTCATCGCTTCGGCAATGATGTGTCCGATGGTCTCATCGTTGTTGGCGCTGATGGTGCCGACTTGGGCAATCATTTCTCCGCTGACGGGCTTGGAGAACTTATCGATCTCGCCTTTGCCGCGCTCTCCGGTCTTCTTGTCGAAGTTGCCGCAGACCAGGGAGACTGCCTTCTCGATGCCGCGCTTCATCGCCATGGGATTGGCGCCAGCAGCAACCGTCTTCACGCCTTCGCGATAAATCGCCTGCGCCAGAACGGTCGCGGTGGTGGTGCCATCGCCGGCTACATCCGAGGTCTTTGAAGCAACTTCGCGAACCATCTGGGCGCCCATGTTCTCCAGGCCGTCCTTCAGTTCGATTTCTTTGGCTACGGTCACGCCGTCTTTCGTGATGGTCGGCGATCCGAATTTCTTTTCGATGACAACGTTGCGGCCCTTGGGGCCGAGGGTAACTTTCACTGCGTCGGCCAGAAGATTCACGCCGCGCAGGATTGCCTGCCGCGACTCTTCGCCGTGTACGATTTGCTTAGCCATTTCTTTTCTCCTGATAATTTGTGTGTGCAGGATGTTCCTGCGAATTCCTGATCATTTAGGCCCCGTCATCCTGAGCGCGCTTTTGGCGCGAAGGATCTCAGCAACCAGAGTTCCTACCGCGAAATCCTACTTCTTCGCGCCAGCTAATTCCTTCTTGCCAGCCGGGCTGGCTGCGCCGGTCAGAATGCCGAGGACTTCGTCTTCCTTCATGATGATGAAGTCTTCGCCGTCGATCTTGATCTCGGTGCCAGAGTACTTGCCGAACAGAATGCGATCGCCATCTTTCACCGCGAGCGGGAAAGTCTTGCCTTCATCGTTGGTGCGTCCTGTGCCGACGGAAATGACTTCGCCTTCCTGCGGCTTGTCTTTCGCGCTGTCAGGGATGATGATGCCGCCTCGGGTGGTGGAAGCTTCTTCCACGCGACGAACCAGAATGCGGTCATGGAGCGGGGTAAATTTAGCCATGGTTGTGACTCCTTTCAAAGTCGATAAGGTTTTGACTTGCGTAAACCTATGAAATGTTAGGGGTTGCCAGAGTTGTTAGCACTCTGTGCCATCGAGTGCTAATTATAGGGATATGAGTGAGGAATTGTCAAGGGGGTGCGGAAAGGCGATTTCGGCTGCGGGAGCGAGCGTGAGGAAGCCCCGCTCTTTCAGCTGGCCGCAACGTATTGCTGACCTGAGAAGCTGGCAACTTAAGAGCACTGGCTTGCCGCTGCCAAGAAAAAGATCGCGCTTGTGGCGAGTCGCCGGGAGTGTTGCCCAGATTTGACGACTTCCGCGCGATCGCGGAGCAAGTCCAGGAACAGCCGATCACTTAACTCTGGTAGTTCACCTAGTTTTCACTCCAAGGTGCAATTCACATCCTTCCTTTTGTCCGATCGTGGCATCCAACGCCAGCGAATTTTTATCGCAATCAGCGGCGAGAACGGGCTATGCCGCGATCGCTGGTTGTTTTCGGGAAAAAGTTCGTCCATATCTTTGTGAGAAAATATTTTATCGGCGTTTTTACCTTGCATCATTCACGGAGAACCTTTCCTGTCTATCCCCATTGAAGATTACGCGATGATCGGCGACTGCCTGTCAGCCGCCTTGGTTTCCAGGCACGGTTCCATCGATTGGCTGTGCCTGCCTCACTTCGATTCTCCGGCATGTTTTGCGGCGCTGGTGGGCACGGCTGAAAATGGGCACTGGTCGATCACGCCAACCGACCCCAAAACGAAATTTACGCGCAATTATCGCCATGGAACGCTCATTCTCGAAACTCACTTTGAGACCGAGAGCGGTTTGGCAACGCTGATTGATTGCATGATTCCAGGCAGTGAAGTCCCGGAACTGCTGCGCGTGGTGGTCGGCACCAAAGGGGAAGTGAAGATGAATCTGAGCTTCATCCTGCGCTTCGACTACGGCTCCGTAGTGCCCTGGGTGCGGCACAGCGACGGCGGCATTTCCGCGATTGCCGGACCGGACATGATCCGCCTGCGAAGTGACGTTGCACTCAAAGGTCACAACTTCAAAACTGAGGCCCAGTTCACAGTTCACGAGGGAGAAAAAATCAAGTTTGATATGGCGTGGCATCCCTCCCATCGCTGCGAGCCCGCGCGGGTCGACGTTGAAGGATCGATTCAACAGACCGAAAAATGGTGGTGCGAGTGGTCGAATCGCTGCAACTATGACGGCCAATCGAGAGACGCCGTTCTGCGCTCGCTGATCACGCTGAAAGCCCTGACCTTCATGCCGACTGGTGGAATTGTCGCCGCCCCCACCACTTCGCTGCCCGAATTAATCGGCGGCGTCCGCAACTGGGATTACCGTTTCTGCTGGGTGCGCGATGCCTCTCTGACCCTGCAAGCTTTGCTGAACGCGGGGTATCTGGACGAGGCGAAAGAGTGGCGCGAATGGCTTTTGCGCGCCGTCGCCGGCAGTCCGTCGGAACTCAATATCGTCTACGGCATTCACGGCGAGCGCCGCCTTACCGAACTTGAATTGCCGTGGTTGGAGGGATACGAGAAATCCGTTCCGGTAAGAACCGGCAATGCCGCCTACCAGCAATATCAGTTGGATATCTTTGGCGAGGTCGCCAACACGCTCTTTCAAGCCCGCGAAGCGGTATTGGGACCGGCGGCGCATGCCCGCCATGAGATCGCGCTGGCCATGTTGGAGTTTCTCGAGACCGGATGGGAGCGGCCCGATGAAGGAATTTGGGAAGTCCGCGGTCCGCGCCGTCATTTCGTGCACTCGAAGATGATGGCGTGGGTCGCCCTCGACCGCCTTATTCGGTCGGCGGAAAAGGGACGCTTCGAGATCGATCTTCCGCGCTGGCGAAAACTTCGATGCGTCGTTCACCAACAGGTGTGCGAAAAGGGTTTCGACAGCGAACTGAATTCTTTCGTGCAGTATTACGGAGCAAAGCACCTCGACGCAAGCGTCCTGATGATGCCATTAGTTGGATTTCTTCCGGCCGACGATCCCCGCGTCCTCGGCACCGTCAAAGCCATCGAGAAGAATCTCATGCGGAATGGCTTTGTCGCGCGCTACACCACCGATTCGAAAGTGGATGGCCTGCCTGGCAACGAGGGCACGTTCTTGCCCTGCACCTTCTGGCTGGCCGACAACTACGAATTGCAAGGGCGCCAGGAAGAAGCTGTCAGACTATTCGAGCGCCTGCTCGAAGTGCGCAATGATGTTGGGCTTTTATCGGAAGAATACGATCCAGTGGCTAAGCGGCAGCTTGGCAATTTCCCGCAGGCCTTCTCCCACGTCGGACTGGTGAACACGGCCTTTCATCTGACACAGGGCGCGAAACAGCGCGGCTCGGTAGCCAAAACCGGCTAAGGTTTCGGCTGCTCTTTTTTTGCCAGCGAGCGCACATAATTCACCAGGTCCCAGTTTTCCTCGACCTTGATCCGCGGGCCTTCCGCCGGCATATCCTGATGGCCATTCTTGATGATGTAGAAAATTTCGCCGTCGGTGTGATCCTTCAAGGTGTTGGGATCGGTCAAGTCGGCGATCTTCAACTTCATGTCGGCGGCGAGGTCCCCTTTGCCGTCGCCATCTTTGCCGTGACACATGGCGCAATCCAAGCCCCACCATTTTTTCGCGCGGTTCAGTGATTCGGTCGAAGGCTTGACCGGATTCGCCTGCTTGGCAGCCTCAACCGGAATTGCGGCATAGGTAGACGATGTTTTCGCCGGAGGTGGCGTCTCTTGCGCCGAGAGCACGATCAGGAAAAGACCCGTGGAGATCACTAAAGCAAATGTCAGCGTATGTCTGGACATTCGTAGCCTCCCGATGGCTTACGACTATTAGCTCAAAACGAGCATAGCGCCGGGCGATTTTGCGCGCTGTGATGTACATCACCTTGATTACTGAAGAGTGTCCACGCCTGGCGCAGCCGGAACGCTTGCAAAATTACCCTGACTGGGGCAACCTCCAAGGGCATGGAATTTATGAAGAAATTGATTCATCACAGTTTTCTGCTCATTCTAATTGTGTTCGCCATGCGTGGTTTGGGATTCGCGCAGGCCGATCCTGAACTGGCTGGCCCGGAGGAGGACGGCCACGAGGTGCAGGTTTGGGCCGGGGGCGGATACTCAGTCCCCGGAGGAACTTCGAGTACTGGCATCTTTGACGTCGGCCTCCGCTACGGATGGGTGCTCACCGGCCCGCTCCTGCCCAGCTTTCTGCGCGGTCGCTTCGAATATGCCGTCGACGCCGAGCCGGCCTATCTGATCTTCCAGCCCGCCAATACGGCGTACGGCGTTGGATTCAATCCCTTTGCCTTGAAGTGGAACTTCGAACGCCGCGGACGGCTCTTGCCTTATGTGGAGTTGAGCGGTGGCACCCTCTTCAGCGATCACAACATTCCCACCGGCACAAATGCCGTAAACTTCACCTCGGCCGCCGCACTGGGCACGCATGTGCTTGGCCCGAAATATAACTGGAGCATCGAGGTGCGCTATCTGCATATCTCGAATGCGGGCCTGGCCACACCCAATCCGGGGCTGAATACGGTGCAGGTGCGCGTGGGAGTAGGGAAGTTCTGGAAGAAGTAGAACTGGGCCGTCCTGAGGGAAATGCTTATGATCCCGTTGGAGCCGGATCGTGCCCACGATCATCCAACTTCGGCAGGAGGGTGACGCGATGCACCACGTGCGCCAGGAGAAGCTGCCTTTTGTTGGCAGTTCGCATGAGTTTGTCGGAGCGGAAGAGGGAAACACGAATGTCTCGGTGTTCTTGTATCACGGCAAACCGGGAGCGGGACCGGGTCCGCACCGTCATCCTTATGACGAGATCCAGTTCATCCGCGAAGGACGGGGCGTGTGGACCGTAAACGGTGAGACCTTCGAGGGCCGCGCGGGAGACATTTTCGTCATCAAGGCGGGCGAGGTCCACAGCTTCAAGGCAGTTGGTGATTCGCCACTGGTGCAGGTCGACGTTCACCTCAGTCCGCGGTTCATTCAGGAGAACCTTTAGGCGTACATCTCTAGGCGTACAGTCGACCCGGCTGATGAATGGAAACAGCCCTCCGGCCGGTTAACGGCAGCGCGCGACAATCAGCGTCATGTCATCAGCTTGCTCGCCCTGGCTGAAGCGCTGCACTTCCGCGATAATTTCGTCCATCATCGCGCGCGCGCTCCTGTCGCGGAGATTCTTCATTGCTTCGATCAGGCGTGCTTCGCCAAACTCTGGTGCG
The DNA here is from genome assembly GCA_963818935.1 of uncultured Acidobacteriaceae bacterium. Taxonomy (GTDB): domain Bacteria; phylum Acidobacteriota; class Terriglobia; order Terriglobales; family Acidobacteriaceae; genus Sulfotelmatobacter. Next base: position 21,130 of record CAWFUK010000047.1, on the reverse strand, counting down.
TCATCACTTGGCGCCGCTTCCGAGATTCCGTCGGTATAAACCAGCAGGACGTCCCCTGCGCCTAACCTCTTCTCTGCCACCTCGCAGTCCCATTCCTCGAACAAGCCGAGAACGGTTGCGGTCGCATTCAGCCGCTCGACTTCGCCCGTGGCCCGCAACAGAATGGGAGGATTGTGGCCGCAATTCACATAGCGCAAAGTGCGGCTGGCATCGTCATAAATAGAGAAAAACATGGTGGCGTAGTGATTCGTCTCCGTGTTCTTATAAAAAAGAGAATTCACCGAACGAAGCAGGCGAGGGATGTTTTCCAGCGCGAGCGCGTATTGTCCCCGCAAGCTGGCCTGCAGGTTAGCCATGAGCAAAGCGCCAGAAATTCCTTTGCCGGAAATGTCTGCCAGCACGATGCCCAGCTTGCCCGAACAGAAATCGAGGAAGTCGTAATAGTCTCCGCCGACGGCGCGGGTTTGAATGCACTCGCCGGCGCAATCGAGGGTGGGGAGTTGGGGCGATTCCTGGGGCAGTAGACGGCTTTGGACCTGGCGCGCAATCTGCATCTCCTGTTCGCTGCGGCGCTCGGCTTCCATGCGGTCGGCCATTTTTTCAGCCAGCGTAATGCTGCGCATGGCGATGCCCGCGTGGCTGGCGACCGAACCCAGCAAGCGCTTGTCGCCGGCAGAATAGGGCTCTTCGGAGAGCCTCTCGCCCAGCACGATTAGCCCCTGAAGTTCGCCGGCGACCGAGCCTGCGATCGGGACCAGGCATTCGGCGTGAAGGCGATCAAACAGAGTGGCGCGCGAGCCGTCGTAACCGGCTTCCAGTGGAGTGCGGGCAGCAGCCAGCTTCTTGCGGGTGGCTTCGGGAAGCGACAGCGTTTGCGGCTGCTCTGGATTGCGGCAGGCGTACTCCCGAAGCTGGTTATCTTTCGCGAGAAGATAAATCCCGAGTGGCATGGGATGCAGAGCCTCGTCAATCTGCTGATGGAGCAGAGCAGCCAGGGCCTGGCGGTCGGTGACGGTTAACGCGGTTGCGGAGAGGTTTTCCAGGATTTGCTGAGCGTCGTAAGCGCTGCGAAAGAAGGCGCGGTCGAGGCGCGTTCTAACCTGGCGATGCACCTCGATGGCGCCGGCAATCAACAGCACTCCGAAAGTTGCGCCGATAGGGATTGCGGTTTTGGAACCGGCGCTGAAGTGGCGCGAAAATGCCTGCCCGAACCAGAACGTAATGCTGATGGAAATGACCAGCATCAACAGGGTAAAGCCGCGTTCGACGAGCAGATAGCGGGCGCTGCGCCGCAAGAGCACCGGAATGTCCAGGACCCGGTGCTTTACCACGGCGTAGGCAAAAGAGAGTGGAATCAGAGACAGAAAAATTCCTCTGGCAATGTTCGCCCAAAAAGGCAACCCTACGTGAGCGAGGTCATAGCCAAAGCCAAGCAATACGACCGGGGCGATTCCGACGAGGGTCCCCCATCGCATGACCTTGAGCCGGCGCCGGTCGTCTGCGGTAGGCGCCACGATTGCATTCCACACCATCGAAACCAAGCCGAGGACGACGGTTCCATAACCGGCAATCGTCCTCATCAACCCGATTTGCGCGTCGCTGCCCAAGCCGGCGATGAAGGGTAGCGCCTCCCAGTCGCCGTGGGTCACGCCACCCCAATCCAGGCTGGCGCCGACAGCCAGGAGCAGCCATTTGAGCCACGGCAGCTTGCGGTCGAGGGGCGAGCGGACGGGAAAGACGGCAAAGAAAAAGTAAAACAAGCCGGGCAGAAGACCGCGCATCAGGACGGCGTAAGCGTAGAGAAAATGACGGAGGGCATCGGGCGCCATGGCGTAGCCAACTGGCAAATCGCCTTCCGCGATGAAGCCCGCGAACAGAAGCGCGAGCAGCCACGCGCTGCGATCTTCCACGCGCAGAAACAACACCGCGATCCCGACAAGCAGAAACAACAGGGGGTAGAAGTTAATGATCTCTACCGCACCTTTGCGCACCAGAGACTGGGCGTCACCCGCGCCCCGCACCAGACGGAACACGGGTTGGATGACCAACGTCTGGCTCTCGCCGGGCCTCTGAATGGTGAGCGCAACCTTTTCGCCGGGATGAGCTTGGAACCAGATTTGAAACAAGACATCGCCGCCGTTGGCCGGCGCAACGGCGCTGCGGCCATCGATTGCCGTGATGAGATCTCTTGCCCGCAAGCCAGCTTTTTCCGCTGGACTATTACTCCAGACCTTGGTCACCAGAATGCCAGAGGTGTCGGAGAGCGTGTCCATGCCGATCTCGACGGGAAGATTCGAGTGACGGATGTAAAACATCCAGGCGCCGCTGTATATCGTTGTGCTGGCGGCCAAAACCACGGCCAACAGCCACAGCAGTGGACGATAGCTCGCTGATCGAGGAGGGATTTCTGGCATTCCGTTGCAATGCTAGCGTATTTTACTGATCGCCTCAAAAGCTGGATGGATTCAGGTAGTGGTGCAGTTCAAGCTGCACCACCACCCTATCAACGATCAGCTGCTGAGGGCACGAGTTCGCAAACTGGAGATCGAAATTACTTACTCCACTACTCATGCTTCATCACCCTCGCGAACTTCTCCGCGGGCAAAGTATTCAGCACGTCATCCTTGGTTAGCCACGCTCGTCTGGCTTGCAGAATGCCGTAGCGGATTTTTTCCAGGTGCGAGGTGTGGTGGGAGTCGGTGTTGATCACGATTTTCACACCGCGCTGTTTGGCCTGCCGCAGGTGAACATCGTTAAGATCGAGGCGATCGGGATAGGAGTTCAGCTCCATCGCGACTTTATTTCTTGCGGCAGCGGTCAGGACTGCATCCATGTCGAAACGATAAGCGTCGCGGCGCAGCTGGAGACGGCCCGTGGGGTGCCCGATGATCGACGTGTTTGGATTCGAAACCGCTTTCAGCAGGCGCTCGGTCATCTTCTCCGGCTCCTGATTAAAGACCGAGTGTACGCTGGCGATGACCACATCCATCTGCGCCAGCACGTCGTCGGAAAGATCGAGGTCGCCGTCGGCGAGAATGTCGACTTCGATTCCGGCGAAGATTTTGATGCCCTCAATGTTTTCATTCATTCTTCGATCGGCCTCGCGAATTCTCTGGATGTGCCTCACGGCGCGGGCGTCGTCGAGCCCGTTGGCGAAGGCCAAGTTTTTTGAATGATCGGTGATGGCCATATATTTATAGCCGCGCGCCTTCGCGGCTTCCGCCATCTCTTCAATCGTGTTCTTGCCGTCGGTCTCGACCGTGTGCATGTGGACGTCGCCCTGAAGATCTTCGAGCGTGATTAACCGAGGCAGCGTGTGATTGGCAGCGGCATCGATCTCGCCCAGATTCTCGCGCAGTTCGGGAGCAATATAGTCAAGATTCAGCTTGGCATAAATTTCTTCTTCGGTTTTTCCCGCGACGGGCTTCTCGGTCTTGAGGTCGGCGAGGCTGTATTCGTTGAGCGTGTAGCCGAGCTTGAGGGCGCGCTGGCGCAAGGCCACGTTGTGCGCTTTCGATCCGGTGAAATACTGCATAGCGGCTCCGAAAGAATCGGGAGGGAGCAGGCGCACGTCGACCTGCATGCCGCTGCGCACCTGGAAGCTGATCTTGTTGTCGCCCTGGGCGATGATGCTCATAAGCGGGGGATATTGGGCGACGAAGTGCACCGCTTTCTGCCGCTCGGAGGCGTCGCAGCAAGCTGCACCGGTGACCAGTATGTCGAGATCTCCGACAGTTTCGCGGCCACGACGCAGGGAGCCGGCGGGCGTGATCTTTTCGAAGCCAGGATATTTTCTCAAGTACTCGGTCAGCTTTTCGGCTTCGGTTTCGGCGGCGTCGATCAGAAATCGTCCGGAGATGCGGCGATAATCTTCAATCGCCTTCAACAGCTTTTGTTCGTGCTTTTCGCCCATGCGCGGCAGTTCGCGAATCTTGCCTTCGCGGGCCAGTTTTTCGACGCCATCAACATCGCAAACTTTATGTGCGCTCCAGATGAGAGCAATTGTCTTCGGGCCCAGGCCTTGAATTTTCAATAATTGCAGCATCGACGGGTGATATTTCTTCAGCAGTTCGGCCTGCAGGGTGAGGGTGCCTTCGTTGAAGAGTTGCTGAAGATTAACCAGCATGCCTTTGCCGATGCCGGGAATGGCCAGAACTTTCTTGGGTTCGCCGATGATGTCCTTGATCTGATCAGGCAAATTTTCAATGGCCTGCGCGGCGTTGCGGTAGGAGCGGATGCGGAACGAATCCTGACCGTCGATTTCGAGCAAGTCGGCAGTTTCGTAGAGAGTGTTGGCGATCGCCTTGTTATCCATGGGAACATACAAGGTTAAACGAGATGGAAAGAAAAATCTTCACCACAGGGGGCACAGAGGATCACTGGGTAGATCTAGGCGTGGGCTGAAGACGAAGAGATCTGTGTGCCAGACTCTCGAAGGCTGCTGGGAAACCCGCGCAGGCTCAGGATGATCAAGACAAGAGTAGCCAGGATTACCCCTTCAGCAGCCAATCGGGCCGTGATGCCAGATCCCAGCAAACCTGTGTTGATGACAATCACTGCACTCATGATTGCTGCCTCAGCGAAAAATTGAAATCGAATCGGAATTGACTTCTCCAGAAGCCAGAAGGGAAGAATAACCACAAGAACCGGAAACGCCCAATCGACGCGGAGGGAGAATCCGACATGAACGTCCGCAAAGTACATCGAAGCGATCGTAGGAAGAGCTACTAAGAACAGGAAGCCCTGTTGCCATCGCCCCCGCCTCAATTCACGAATTCCGCAGATAAGCGCAGATACGGAGATTAATCCAAAGAAAGGAAGTTGCGAGTGGACCAGCCCCGGCCATAGATGCTGAAGTCCATGATCGCAGGCCTGCAGCACGAAGCCGCCGATAAGTAAGATAAGAAGGAGAGGGACAAAGAAAACCGAAATAAGAAGAATGCCGAGAAGTACATTAACGATGGTTTCGCGGTCACGCATAAGAACCCCGCCGATCGCTAAGTATAACTTCACGCGTCGTTCCGAACAATCACGAATTGTTTATGCGGCTTTGGTAACGTTGGCTGCCTGCGGTCCTTTCTGGCCTTCGGTGATCTCGAACTCTACTTCGTCGCCCTCTTGAAGGCTCTTGTAACCCTCGGAGGAAATCGCACTGTAATGCACAAAAACATCGGGACCATCTGCTCGTCCGATGAAGCCGTAGCCTTTGGCATTATTGAACCACTTGACGGTGCCTTTCATTCGATCCACTGAACCCCTCTCTCTGCACGTTCTCGCGCGGAGAGACCGAAAACGTGCCCCACAGTTAGGATGCATTTTGAAGCGGCTGGGATGGGGGAGTCAAGATTAAAGTTCTATTTATGACGGAGATATGTTCGGTAAAAGACACAAGGGCGACAACGGATGCTCCCGCGCTTCAGGTAGAGCCTGCAAGCGGGATCGGGAGTTCCCCGAGGATCAACAGCGGTGCCCCAACTCAGAACAAGTGATTGGCGATCTGGTGATCGAGCCACAGCACCGACGAAATCGTTTTCGCATCGCGAATCGTGCCCTTCAGCACCATGCGAACCGCGGTGGGCAGCGGCACAAGGCGCTTGTAAATCACCTCGTCGGCTTCGGGCTTTGCCGGACCGGGGCGCAGGCCCGTGGCGAGATAGACCGTCATGGTTTCGGCGACGAATCCCGGACTGGCGTAGAAATTCAGAACGCGGCGCCAACGGGCGGCGAGATATCCCGTCTCTTCGTGGAGCTCGCGCTTCGCCGCCGCCAGCGGCTGCTCGCCGGGATCGATGCGTCCGGCGGGAAGCTCCCAGAGATAAGCATTGGCGGCGTGACGATACTGGCGCTCCAGCAGGACGCGGGGCGTGGCGCGCGATTCGTCGACGACAAGAATTACCACCGACCCGGTGTGATGAATAATGTCGCGGCGGACGCGGATGCCTCCGGGTTCCTGCACCTTGTCTGTGGTCACGGTAAAGACGGGCCCGCGGTAGACCGTGCGCGAGGAAAATACCCGCAATTTCGACGATGGCTTCTTGCTGGATTTGTTTGACTCTGAGGTACCGGCGGATTTAGGCATACGAACAATATAGAACACGGCTTTCGGCGGCTGGCTTCCGGCATGCGAAGTGAGGTTCCGACACGCTCGGCACTGATGCGGTGCCTGAGCTTGGGTCTGCTATCCTGCCGGGGTGCCGAAGAAACCGGTAAAACCACCCGTGGCGATCGTAGGCGCCGGAAATCTCGCCAGTGCGCTGGCCGCGTCGCTGCGCGATGCGGGATATACCATCGAGCAGATCATCGCCCGTGGGCCAGGACCCTCTTTGCAGCGGGCGCGGTGGTTGGCACGCGAAGTCGGGGCTTCGGTCGCAGCGGCTACGCGGGCGCGGATTCTCGCCGGGGTAGTTTGGTTCTGCGTTCCCGATAGCGCAATCGCGGGTGCGGCGGAGTCTCTGGCTGCGGCGGCTGATTGGAAGGGGCGAGTGGCACTGCACTCGAGTGGCGCGCTGGCTGCCGCCGAGCTTGATCGATTGCGGCTGGCCGGAGCAGCGGTGGCGTCGGTGCATCCCATGATGACCTTCGTGCGCGGCTCGCGGCCCTCGCTGAAGGATGTGCCGTTTGCTGTCGAGGGCGATGCGCGGGCGTTGCGGATGGCGCGAGCCATTGTTCGAGATCTGCACGGTCAAACCTTCCGTGTCCGAAGAGATCAGAAGGATGCGTATCACGCCTGGGGAATGTTTGCCTCGCCTTTATTCGATGCGCTCCTGGCCGTGGCCGAGCGCGTGGCTGAGGCTGCCGGAACTCCTCGAAAAGCTGTGCGGGAAAGAATGCTGCCGATTTTGCGCCAGACTTTAAATAACTACGGACGCATGGGCGCTGCGGAGTCATTCAGCGGTCCGATTGCGCGCGGCGATGTGGCGACCGTGGAAAAGCATCTTCGCGTGTTGCGAAACCTGCCGGGCGCGCGCGAGGTTTACGTCGCCTTGGCGTGGGCTGCGATGCGGGATTTGCCGGTCAAGAATCGGGAGGGGCTGGAAAAGGTTCTTACGGATCTTCTGCGCTCACGTGCCAAAACCTAGTGCGAATTAGAAACGTTGCGGAGGCGTCGCTATTACAAAGGTGCAAGCGATCCTTCGACTACATGGCTGATTCGCTTCGCTCATCATCCACTTCGCGCAGGATGACAAGACGTAATAATATTCCGAAGCTTATCTGCTGAATAAGTGGCCGAGCTTTTCTTTCTTGGTCTTCAAATATTCTTCGGCGTGGGGGCTCGGGGTGACTTCGCAAGGGACGCGTTCTACTACTTCGACTCCTGCGCGTTCGAGCGCTTCGACCTTATCGGGATTGTTCGACAGCAGGCGAACTTTGTTTACGCCCAGCGCTTTGAGCATCTGGCCGGGCAGAGCAAAGTCGCGATGGTCGGCTTTGAAGCCGAGGCGCTCGTTGGCTTCAACTGTGTCGAGGCCGGCATCCTGTAACTCGTAGGCTTGCAATTTCGCCATCAGGCCAATGCCGCGGCCTTCCTGCTGTTCGTAAATCAAAATGCCGGCGCCGAGTTCGCTGATCATGGCCAGCGCCATCTCTAGCTGTTGACGGCAATCGCAGCGCAGCGAGTGAAAAACATCTCCCGTAAGACATTGCGAGTGAACCCGCACCAGTGGCGGAGTCGAATAAACGTCACCCATGACTAAAGCAACGGCTTCTTCGGGCTCCCGGTGCAGGTTGGAGCCGTTTCCACCCGAACGCGGTTCGAGGCGAAAGCCGTAGATGCGGAACTGTCCCCAGCGAGTGGGGAAGTCTGCCGATGCTACTTGTTGTGCTTGCGACGAAGTCACCCTCTCATTATAGCGGGAAGCGAGGGCACTCGAAGCCGAAGGTCTGCTTTATCCGCGCGCTTTGAAGGGAAAGATCGCGTCCTGCTTCGAAGGAATCGGAGATCCATTTTGCATCGCGGGACGAAAGCGCCAGCTTTCCAGTGCGGCCAGGCACTTGTCGTCGATCTCCGGGCCCAGGCTTTGCAAAACTGTTTTCCGGATAATCGCTCCGGTTTCATCGATCGTGATTTCGATGACCACTCTGCCTTCGGAGGTCGGCCGTTGCCAGGGATAAACCACCGGATCAGCCGTGGCGATGGGGAGAGCCGGAATCACTTCGTCTCCATAGATTTTGCCGCCGGGCACCGAGCCGTAGGGACTTCCCGCGGGCGCGCCATGGCCGAGTTTCGACAGCGTTGCCGTCTTGGCATCATCCTCGGCTCCGGATGGAGCGAAGGGGCTTGGTGGCGCGGGCCGTTGCGCGAGGGCGAGCGTCTTGTTCAAAATCAATTTTTCGTGACCGAGGCGCCGGCGGTGATAGCGCTGGCGGGCCTGATCTGAGGAACTGGTGGAGCTGTCGTCCGGGGACAGGGTGGGGAAGTATAGTTTGCTGACCACTCTGCCGTTGTGCCCGTTGGCAATTGAGTTGGGATTGATCAGCCGGGGGTCGGGAGCATGCAGCAGCCACGCGAAAAAGAGCGCGTGCATCGCGATTGAAGTCGTAAGCACCTTGCGCTGCTTGGACGAAGAGGGTCTCAGTTGGCTGAACATCGATGAATCCCCACAAACTCATTGGCCCACGTGATGATTACTAGGTTAGACGCGTCGACGCCTTTTTGGTCAAGATTATTTTGGTGACCAGTAGCGTCGTGACTTGGCGCAGGGATGTGTTTGGTGCAGACCAACGAAGACTGCTAAAATGTTTATCGCCAGCGGTAAAGACCTCTCGTGGGGCTGTAGCTCAGCTGGGAGAGCGCGTCGTTCGCAACGACGAGGCCACCGGTTCGATCCCGGTCAGCTCCACCAAATCTCTAAACCGTCGCTGTGAGTGGCGACGATGAAATTGTCGCAGGAAAACGACTCGATTCTGAGGAGTGCTTATCTCTCTTAGCCTGACCTTTCCTCGATTATTTGCATCCCAGCTTAGGTGACAAGCCATTACCATTGCGGCACCGTGCTGGAATAATCCGCTCAACTGCGAGAGAATATTCAGGCTGAATCCGCGCCGCCACTCTCGTCCTCGCAATGGCAGGCGGCGCCTGCGGCCCAGAAGTGGATTCAGTGACCGTACAACGATCCACGTTTGATCGGAGAAAGCTTCCTATTTATGGCCTCCACAATCATCGAAGTTGAAGCCGGCTCGCGCGCCCACCGTCATGCCCGGATGGAGCGCTGGGTCGAAGAAGTTGCCCAGATGTGCAAACCAGACCGTGTGCACTGGTGCGATGGCTCGCCCGCAGAGCATGAGTCTCTATTGCGGTTGATGGTGCTTACCGGAACCGCGATTCCGCTCGACGCCGCCAAGCGGCCGAACAGCTATCTGGTGCGCTCGGATCCGGCCGACGTGGCGCGGGTGGAAGACCAGACCTATATCTGCGCTCGCAGCAAAGAAGAAGCCGGCCCTACCAATAATTGGGAAGATCCGGAGAAGATGAAGCAGAAGCTCGCCGCATTGTTCGCGGGTTCGATGGTCGGCCGCACCATGTACGTGGTGCCCTACAGCATGGGTCCGGTGGGTTCGCCGATCTCGAAGATTGGGGTAGAGATTACCGACTCGCCCTACGTCGTAGTCAGCATGCAAGTCATGTCGCGGGTCGGCAGTCACGTGCTCGAGGTCCTCGGAGAAGACGGCGAGTTTGTGCGCGGATTGCACTCGATTGGTGCGCCCCTCGGTGCGAACCAGCCGAACAAGACTTGGAATTGCAATGCAGAGCAGAAATATATCTGCCACTTTCCCGAGACGCGCGAAATCTGGTCCTACGGCTCCGGGTATGGCGGCAATGCGCTGCTCGGCAAAAAGTGCCACGCATTGCGCATTGCGTCGGTGCAAGCCCGCGATGAAGGCTGGATGGCCGAGCACATGCTGATCCTGAAGATGACCAGTCCCGCGGGCGAGGCTAAGTATATGGCCGGAGCATTTCCTTCCGCGTGCGGCAAAACTAACTTGTCGATGCTGATTCCGACTATTCCGGGCTGGAAGGTTGAAGCTATTGGCGATGACATCGCCTGGATGAAGTTTGGCGCGGATGGCCGGCTTTATGCCATCAATCCGGAGTACGGATTTTTTGGCGTGGCACCAGGGACGAGCATGAAGTCCAATGCCAACGCCATGCTCAGCATTCAGCGAAATACGGTTTTCACCAATTGTGCGATGACCCTGGATGGCGACATCTGGTGGGAAGGCATGACGGAGGAGAAGCCGGCAAAATTGATGGACTGGCTGCGCCGTCCGTGGACGCCGGATTGCGAGCGCAAGGCGGCGCATCCCAATGCCCGGTTCACAGTTGCGGCCAGCCAGTGCCCGGTCATCGCTCCCGAGTGGGAAGACCCCAAGGGGGTGCCCATTGATGCAATTCTGTTCGGAGGCCGGCGCGCCAACATTGTCCCCTTGGTCACCGAAGCTTTCAACTGGCGGCACGGAACTTTTCTGGGTGCGACGGTAAGCAGCGAAACCACCGCCGCCATCACCGGAAAAGTTGGCCAACTGCGGCGCGACCCGATGGCCATGCTGCCGTTCTGCGGCTATAACATGGGCGATTATTTTGCCCATTGGATCAAGATGGGCAATCACTCCGGCGCGAAATTGCCGAAGATTTTCTATGTCAACTGGTTTCGCCACGATCAGGGTGGAAGATTCCTATGGCCGGGCTACGGCGAAAACAGCCGAGTCTTGAAATGGATCTTCGAACGCTGCGCCGGAAAAGTGCATGCCAAGGAAACTCCGATCGGACGCATTCCCGAGGTTGCCGATCTCGACATCACAGGATTAAGCATGTCTGCCGCGGACGTGGCGCAACTGCTCAGCGTCGATGTCGAGGGCTGGCTCGCTGAGGTGCCATTGATCCGGGAGCACTTCAACCATTTCGGCGCTCACCTTCCTGAGGAATTGACCCTGGAGGTGACAGGACTTGAGGATCGGCTGCGGGCGGCGTGCCAAACCAGCTCTTAGGTCTTTGGTCATCGGTATTCAGCAAAGTTGGACGCTGCCCCAAGATTCCAGGACCCCCTGCGGGTACGCACAGCAGAACCCCGCAGGAAAAAGAAACCGCGCTGCCGGTTAGCAGCGCGGGTCGAGGAGCACATCATCCCATGCAGGATGATGCCGTTCCTACGAAATTTACGCCTTTAATAATTTGCGCCGAAGCGCTCCCGCCAGCCCTACCAAGCCCGTACCCATGAACATCAAAGTGCTGGGTTCAGGAACTGCGCTGTAGCCGATGAATTCCTGCGGTGTGCCACCCCAGCTCTGGGTGCCGGCGACCGGCGTGTAGAGCAGGAGTCCCTTGTAAGAACTATTGGGAGCGGTCTGCGCCAATGCCAGATACGCGGCGTCGGTTGCGGCTCCGCCGGTAAGCGCAAATTGCGACGTGCTCTGCGCATTCGTGGAGAACAGTCCCCAAATCGCCCAACTGGCGTTGGTCGTGCTGATCTGCCCCGCCATCATTGCCTTGAAGATCAGGCCCGCTGCTTTGTAGTCCATGGTCATTGAGGAACCGAACATGCTCGTTTTAATGCCTTGCAGGAACGGAGAAACGGTTGCAGTCCAGGTCTCGCCTTGTCGAATCGTGTTGTCATAGCTATCGCAAAGCAGATAGGTGTAGCTGGTGCTGTTATTTACATAAAAGGCGTAGGGATACACAGCTCCGCCGCCGATGCCGCTGCCGGTGCCCTGAACGTAGGTCAGCTGAACCGTGTTGGCGAGGGCGGGACTGGCCAGAAGCAGTGAGAACAACAGAACGGCGAGGGCGAGGGGAAAACGGCGCAGACGCATGTGATTCCTCCCAGCGATCTTCTTTTGAAACTTTCCTTCGATTCGGGGGAGAATCTTCGGTTGACAAGCTGGCGCCGCGAAGGGGCGGCATTCTGTTCAGGAGCAAAATCACTCCCGTAACCTGCGCGATAGTACCATCGGTGGCCATGGCTAAAAATGGCCTCTGCGTGCCGTTACTCTAGTAACAGCTAGAAACCCCATTTGAGCCGGCGCCTTTTGTGATGGTCTTCGAGAGAGCACTCTTCCCGGGGTGCGGCTTCGGGCACGCCTTGAGAAATCCACAGCCACTTTTTGTGCAAAGGATTACGCAGTCTGCTAGGATGGTGCGCAGAATGAGGCGAAACTCCTTTGTTTCGTGTAGTTCGCCCCGAGATGGATGGCACTCAAACTGCAGCTATCTTTATGTGGCGGAGTGTCTTGCATCCCTGGAGCCCGGTGTACGAGTCAAGACCAGGACCGCGCCGCAGGTAGGAGTAGTCAGTGTCTGACCCTGAGAATGGGAAGACCCGCACGGTGAGAAGGCGGCGGCCCACCCGTCGTCACCGCCGCAACCGACTCATTCGCAGGTGGCTCAAGGCTGCCGCGATGCTGATCTTCGTCGTCGGCCTTTCCACTCTGGCGATGCAGTATCTCAGCCCCTCCTTGTTCCGCGCCAGGGATGCCGGGCCGCGTACCATTCAACTCACCGAACTGAGTAACCAACAAGCGGCCACCGTCAATCAGATTCTGGCGCACGCGCAGCCCTCTCGCCCGGTGTATCCCTATTCCGTGGTGCCGGGCGGAGTTGAGAATGTCAAGGATTTGAAGTGGGCGGCCGAGCACGATCCTATCGTGGCGGTTCATTACGCCGGATTCGACTATGCCCGCGCGCAGGTCGTTCGCCTGACCCTGAATCGCACCGCATACGTCTCCTATCGCATCGGCAACAAAATCTACTGGACCCGCCACCGAATGACCCTGCACAAGGGCGAAACCGTAATTACGGACGGCACCATGACGGCGCGCACTCGCTGTGCCAACCGTGTAGAGGAAACTCCGCAGCAGGAAGCTTCGCCCAACGAGCCTACACCCGAGAAGATGGATCAGCCGGTGCGCAATGGAGAAGGCACGGCATTTCAATCGCCTCCCGTCACCTTCCAAACCGCGATGATGCAGCGGCCGCCGGCGCCCGGAGTAGGCCCGATGGGACCGCTCGTTTTGTACGATCCCCTTTCAGGGGGAAGCTTCACTCCTCTGGCACCGCCTCCGATACCCTCGGAAGAGCTTTGCGCCCCCAAGAAAAAGGGCGGAGTACCGGTAGGTGGCGGCTCCAAGAAGAAAGTGAGCGGCTGCGGATCGGAGGGAACGGTACCCGAACCCGGAACCTGGTTGCTGTTGGCCACCGGTTTAGTTGCGATCTTCTTCATGGCCGCGCCAAAACTGTTTCCCGGCTTCAAGTTTTCGCTTGCGCTTCCTCGTCGAATTGAGTAGCCACGTTTGCGCGCTGCCCTTGCGAAGCTGCGTCTTCTTCCGATAGGCTCAGCTTCTGGGCCGTCTTCATTCTTAGTTCTTAATCCTGTCATTTGAAATTTGCCGGAGGGATATCCATGCGTTGGCTGCGTCGCGTTCGATGGATTGGCCGATTGATTACTTCTTGTGCGCTACCGGCGCTGTTTTCCAGCCAGCCAATTTATGCGGTATCTCCGGCGGCTGAATCGCCGGCGCAAGCTGGTTTTGGTCAACCCATTCATCTGCAAGTCGATCTCACCGACGCTCCCCGCAACATCTACCACGCCAAGCTGAAAATCCCGGCGACGCCGGGAGCGATGACCCTGGTATTTCCCGAGTGGATTCCGGGCAATCACCGTCCCAGCGGCCCCATCAACGGGCTCACCGGCCTTCACATGTCAGCCGCAGGCAAGCCTTTGGCCTGGCAGCGCGATGACGTCGACATGTACGCCTTTCACGTCACCGTTCCCGAAGGCGCGACCTCCATCGATGTATCTCTGGACGCCATCACAACCAATGACAGCGCGGGTGGAGGCGGCCCGGCCGCTTCCAGCAACCTGCTCGATCTCAACTGGAATGCGGTCGTCCTTTATCCCCAGGGCGCCGACTCTGATGCCATCTCTTTCATCGCCGCCGTCTCGCTTCCCCCGGGATGGCAGTACGCGACGGCTCTTCCTCCGGTTCTGCGAAATTCGAGCGACGCCGGCGATGAAGTGCAGTTCGCGCAAGTCTCCCTCACTACGCTGATCGATTCGCCTTTAATCGCCGGAGAGCACTTCCGCAAAATCGATTTGAACCTACCGCCCAAAACCCCCAAGCATGAAATCGATCTGGTCGCCGACAGTGCAGGCGATCTGGCCATGAAGCAGGAAGACATCGATGCCTACCGTAAGTTAGTAGTGGAAACCGGTGCGCTCTTCGGCGCGCGCCATTACCACCAGTATCACTTTCTTTTCACCCTCAGCGATCAGGTCGGCGGCCACGGATTGGAGCATCACGAATCGAATGACAGCGCCACCGATGAGCGCACGCTGCTTGATTCTGACCTGCATTACATCAACGCCGATCTGCTTCCGCACGAGTTCGCGCACTCCTGGAACGGCAAGTATCGTCGCCCCGCCGGGCTTGCCACGCGAAATTATCAGGACCCCATGATTGGCGATTTGTTGTGGGGGTATGAGGGCCTCACCGATTATCTCGGCTTTCTGTTAGCGGAGCGCAGCGGCCTGACCACGCCGGATCAGTTCCGCGAGAGTCTGGCGGAGGACGCTGCCATGCTCGATCATCGTCCCGGCCGCTCCTGGCGTCCGCTCGAAGATACCGCGCGTTCGGTGCAGCTTTTGCGCATGCTGGGGCCGCAGTGGGCAAACTGGCGCCGCAGCCTGGATTATTATCCGGAGGGTCAATTGATCTGGCTGGAAGTGGACGCCGTCATCCGGCAGCAGACCAATGGCAAGCGTTCGCTCGACGATTTCTGCCGCCGCTTCGAAGGTGGCCCCAGTGGTGATCCGACCGTTGTCCCCTACACATTCGACGAAGTCGTCCGCACGCTGAATGACATTGCACCCTACGACTGGGCGACGTTGCTGCACGAGCGCGTCGACGCGACGGGCAATCATGCTCCGCTGGGCGGCATCGAGCGCGAGGGATGGAAGCTGGTTTACAACGACCAGCCCAATGCCTACATGACGGCGCTCGAAAAAGTTGCCAAGTTTGCCGACTTCTCGTACTCGTTAGGATTTTTTGCCGCGGAAGATGGCAAGCTGGTGGACGTGATCGTAGGCTCGCCCGCACATCAGGCAGGCATTGGCCCGAACATGAAGTTGATTGCCGTGAACGGCCGTAAATACACTCCGGACGTATTGCATGCTGCCATCAAGGCGGCGCGCGACACCAAAGATCCTATGGAATTGCTCGTCGAGAACGCCCAGTTCTTCAAGAGTTATTCCGTGCCCTATCATGATGGCGACCAGAACCCGCATCTGGAGCGCATCTCCGGCCAGCCTGACCTGATGGGCACTCTGCTCGCCCCGTTGACCAAGTAGAAGAAATCGGGCTTCTCGGGCACCTCGGCAGCCTGGAAGCCGAACCTAAAGGTGTAATACCTCCGTAAGCGGCAGCTATCTCATCCGCTGCTAGAATCGGCCTTAGCGCGCCTGCGCGCGCCTTAAGCACGCCCTGGGAAATTCATGAAACTTTCTGCTGCTGCCGCGTTGCCACTTTTGGCCGCGATGACCCTCGCGCCGCAAGCCCAGAGTGTGCCCTCGATTCGCAGAGTGCAAGTGCTGCACACCCGCGGCCAGGTTGAAATCGAAGTCGAAGCCAGCGATCGCATCGTGCCGCAAACCAATGTATTGACCGGTCCCGATCGCCTCGTAGTCGATTTTGTGGGCGCCGTTCCCTCCGCACAATTGCACGGTCAAGCGGTCAATCGCAGCGAGGTCAAAAATCTCCGCGTGGGCCTGTTTTCGGCCGATCCTCCGGTCACGCGAATTGTCCTCGATCTGAATGGGCCGCAGCCCTACAAAGTTTTTCCTTCGGGAAGAACTGTGATCCTAAAGGTTGGAGCCGATGCGGGCGCGCAAGTGGCCGACTCGCGACCCAGTTCTGGACCGGCTTTGGTGAATTCCAACTACAACGCCATGGGCGCGCATCTTTCGGTAGAGGTGCCGCCTCCGCCGCGTCCCGCGCTCGATGTTTCGTTCAAGAATGGATTGCTCTACATCAGCGCCGTCAAAGCCAATCTTTCTGAGGTGCTTTTCGCGGTGCACCAGCGCACCGGCGCCGAGATCGCAATTCCCGCGGGAGCGGAGCAGGAGCAAGTGGTCGGCGAAATGGGCCCTGCGCCGGCTGAGCAAGTTCTAGGTCAATTGCTGAACGGATCGAAATTCAATTTTGTGATCGTGAATTCGCCGGGCAATCCGCAGGCGCTCGAAGCCGTAATTCTGAGTGCGCGCCCCGAAGGCCCCATGCCGCAGCCCAGGCCTCAGCCCAGAGTCGTGGTCGCAGACGACGATGATGTTGATGTGGCGCCCGCGCCCAAGTCCGCCGCGCCGCTTTCGCCGCCGCCGCCGCCCGCCAGGGAGAAGACGGGCCAATCCGGCGATCATCCCAGCAATCCGAATGAAGCCGGCGCGACCGACAATACCAGCACTCCTGATTAAGCTCCGGTTTCGAAGTTGATTCCACGGCGTTTTTAGCGAGTGCGGTTCAGCCGCGCTCACCAAACGCGCTTCAGTCCCGTTCACCAATCAATGTCATCCCGAGCGCAGCGAGAGATCTTGGTTTCTGTAAATTTTGCTTCGGACCACTTCCGAAAATGATTATGGAGGCGTGATGAGCCGCACGGGCACGGGAGAAGTTCCCGTCACCACCGGCGTCGCGCCGTTGGCTTGATTGCCGCATCCGGCGACATTCAGAACGGTTACGTTGACGTTGCCATTGGTGTCGACGAAGTTAATGAAGACCTGGAGAAAGCCCACGATGGTGACGGAGTACGTCGAGACCCCAGGTGGGAAAGAAGCTCCATCATAAATTGGTAGGGAAACGATTGAGTTGCTGGTCGAAACCAAGCCACTGATCGCTTGCGGGTTCGCTGTCCCAGCGGTGATTTGATAAGGAATCGAAGTGGTTGCCAGCGAATCCTGCCCGTTCGGTACGGGTGGCCCATCGGTTTGCTCACTTGCCTCATTGATGAGGCATTGTGCGGCGGTGGCAGTATCGCCGGTCGAGTAGCTCGGGTTCTCTGTGAAGTCAACTTCGTTCGGGGTTGGCGCGATCGAATATTGTAATCCGCACTGGTAAACGGTGCTTTGGTCGCAGCCGGCGATCGCCTGCTGGTAGTAGGGGCTGTTGCTGATGGCACCGGTGGCGCAATTGGGCGCGGCCGGAGCTGCGCTACTATAGGAAACCAGCCCTGGAACGTATTGCAGATTCGGCTGTGGGGCCGTCGCAAAGTTCGCTACTGGCTGCTGGTTGTAGGGAATGCCCGCATTGCAGTTTATGCCTTGGTTATAAGCACAATCTGCGACTAAATAGAACGTTTCCCCGATCGTGCCGGGGGGGGTGTTACTCACCTCAATCCCGGAATTCACGATAGCGCCCGTCGTTGGGTCTACAAGATGGTTGCAGCTTGGGAACGTGCACCCCGCCGGATTTCCGGGATCAAAATTCGGCACGATCCACGGCTTCACGCACCTCGGCTGCACCGAAACCAGCCCGGTCGCGAGCGCACTCGATCCCGAGGGATTGAAGACTTCGGCAGCGGCGGTGGCGCTTACCGTGGTTCCCGAGTAATTCACGCCCGGAAATAATGAGAAAACCTTGGCGAAAAAAATCGGCAGCGTCCCGCTGGTGACGGTCACGGTTACTGTGGGGTTCACCACAAAGGCCGATCCCGGGGTGGCAAGAGCTGAGCAGTCCGCATTGGCCGAGGCTGCCGGACCATAGTTGACCGCAACCGTGGGAACGGGAATGCCTCCAACAAAGTTCGCCCGCGCTTGGGCGATGGCGGTTGCCGCGAGCGTGGCCGCGCTGCTCGCGCCGCCGCAGGTGGGCTGCCAGGATGTCGAGGAGTTGTTTGGATCTCCGGTCACTCCAGAGAGCGAAATTACCTTCGCGGCGGTTAGAGCGCCAGCATCGGCGGCACGCTGCGCTTCGGCCTTCGATTGGTAGAGCGTTCCGATATCGATGGAGAGCGCCGCCATCGAAATAATGCCCACGATCGACAGCGCCACCAGCGCAATCGTAACCCCGCGCTCGTTTTTTCGAGAATCGTAAGCGCGCAGATCGCTCCCAGGACTTCTTTGCGGGCGGCGAATGAGTGGCGAGAGCATGTTTTTTAGTTCTCGTTGAACGCGCCCGCGTATGCGGAAAGGTTGCTGGGTCCCGAGCCTGTCCATCCCAAAGTCGAGGCCACGTTGTTGAACTCCCACTTGTAGGCGTACGTGAGGGTGATGCAGGTTCCGATCAAGTTGACGGTTCCGGCACTGCTGGTCGCGATGCTCTTGCATCCGCGATTGATCACCAACTGCAGCCCATTTCCGGGGCAGCCTGAGCCCGTGGCGGTGTAGGTCCACTGAATACCGGCCTGGGTCACGGGAGCGGACGGAAGCCCGCAATCGTTGATATTTTCCGAGATCAAGTAATTATCGACGACCTGCTCGGCATCGCTGACCGAAGCCGGCACCGTCGTAGACGGATTGCCCAAGTCGCTTGCGGGATCGGCGGCAGCGACGCGTGCGCTCTCGCGTGCGGCATTCACCAACTTTTGTTTCAGCGCCAGCGCGTTGCTGAAATCAAAGATTCCGATCACGAAGAAAACCAGCAAGGGCAGGGACAGAGCGAACTCTGCGATTTGAGAAGCACGGTTGTCCAGCCACATCGAAGGCCAGCGAAGCATTCGTCGAAAATACGGCTTGGAAGGCCCTTGATTCATTGCGTTTCAGCCCTCATCTGCGCCTGCCCGGGCAGTTTCAGGTTCCCCAAATTCAAGGTGGTGAGCGGAATGGTGAAACTATAGGGATACTGGTAGCGCATGCTCACCGAAGTGCCGCAGGTGTACATCCCTCCCTGGCCGGTGGGATAAGTCAATTGAACATTTTCCTGAACACAGATATTCAAAGTGACGGTGCCGTCGCACGGAACCGACGTCGCGGTAGTACATGCGGCGCCACCGCTGCGGCATAGGCACAGCGCCGGAGGCGTCCATTGCGAGGTTGGAACCAGATTGTTCGGGTTTACACTGGCGGCGTTGAGGGCATTTCGCACCGCGGCCTGAGCCACCTGGCCGGGGCTGGTCACCGCGGACGTGCACGTGGTGCAAATTGGAGCGACTGCCGCTCGCGCTCCCGCACGGGCAGCGTGCGCCAGGCTACCATAAATGCGATACGCCTGTCCCATCCAGAAAATGGCCATCACGATCATGAAGAGCAGGGGCAGAATCATCGCGGTCTCCGCGATTTCGGCACCGCGCGTGCCGCGCAACAATGCGAACCATATTTTCCGCAACCGCTTCATGGCTACCGCGCTCCCCACATCTTGTAGTTGAAAATGCTGTAAAGCAACATGGTCAAAGCTAATGCTACGCCATAGGGAACCTTCAGCGATTCAGGATTATCCAGCGAAACCTCTGCCCCGGGCATATGAAAAGTCAACATCGAGCCCAGCATCCTGCCCATATTGCCCAACGTTTGCATGAATCGCCGTTTGTAAATGACCAGAGCGAGCGCCATAATCCCGGCCACAAACACCGATCCCATCAGCAAATTCACCATCACTTCTGGACCGACGAATGCCCCTAGCGCTCCCGCCATCTTCCAATCTCCCGCACCCAGACTGCGCAAAAAAACGAAGGGAAATAACACCAGCAATCCCAGCCCAGCTCCTAGCAGGGAAGCCTTCAATCCCGGCCACCCGCTGAGCAGGAGATTGCCCAGAACGCCTACCACAAACCCCGGCACCGTCAGCCAGTTTGGAATGCGCCGGCTGCGGAAGTCCGTCCATCCGGCAACCAGGGCCAATGCCACGGCCAACCCCAATAGGATTGCCTTCAATCCAGCACCAGTCGATTGTCCCGAGCACCACAGCCTCGAAAAACGGGATGAACAGTGCCTTTTGCGCAGCGCGGAAGCACTGTTCCACCCAAAATCGAATTCGCAGTAGAACTCAACATCGATCTTTCCGCATGCCCCCGAAGCCCCGCTGACGCGGATTTTCACACACCGCGATACCTAAGTCAAAGGCCCGGAACAGGTCCGGGCCTTCAAATTTCTTCACTAACCACTCGCCACTGCTCTACCGGTTGAACGCTCCCGCGCTGTTGTGTTCGGCGACAATCTTCTTGGCGTTATCGGCCAATGCCTTGGCCTGCGGCAGAAGTTCCAAACCCTTGAGCACTTCCGGATCGGTTTCCGCCCGAACTTTCAATCCTTCATCCTGACCGAAGGCGTCGACGAAAATCTCCGCCTTGATGTTGGATTTGAGCCAATCATTGTTGTCCACAAAATCGGCACCCGTGTAGGTGATACCGGCTTCGTCGAGCGACTTGCGAAAGTCCTGAAGAATGGCGTCATCCACTTCAAAGCTCCTCGTGGGATGATGATTGACCACGTAGCGCTTGGCGAAGTTAAAGAACGCGTAGTGCTGCAGCAGCGTGTCCTGAAAGTGATTGCTCTTAATCGGAGGAATCACCACATCGGGCGTGATGCCGCCGCCGCCGTAGACGGTGCGTCCGCTATCGGTGAGCTTCACCTCACGGTTTACGTTGCTGCCCGATTCCGGCTCGCGGTTGTAGTAATAATCGTAGAGCGAGATGTTGCTGTAATCGCGCTGGATCAACCGTCCGCTGGGGGTGTAGTAGTGAGCCGTAGTCAGCGCCAGGCCGGTATTTTCTGACAGCGGATACACCGTTTGCACCAAGCCCTTGCCGAACGTGACTTCGCCTGCGATCAGGCCGCGATCGTGATCCTGAATCGCTCCCGAAACAATTTCAGCCGCTGACGCGGTCAACCGATTCACCAGCACAACGATGGGATAATCCTTGCCACCGTTGCCGTGCTGCGCCACATAGCGCTTCTCGGCGGACGCGCGTCCATGATGCGAAACGATCAATTGGCCCTTCTTCAAGAACTTGTCGGCGACGCCTACGCCTTCGCTGAGCAGGCCGCCGGGGTTGCCGCGCAGATCGAGAATCAGTCCCTTCAGATCGCCAAACTCATCCAGCGCCTTCGAGACTTCTTCTTCCGTGGTCTCATTGAAGCCGGTGACGTGAAGGTAGCCAATCCCGGGACGAATCAAAAAGTAGCAATACGCACGAATGGGTGCCACAGAAGAA
>CAWFUK010000046.1:0-28568 GCA_963818935.1 uncultured Acidobacteriaceae bacterium | reverse complement strand
GGCATTCCTCGGGCAACGTTAGGAGAGGCGTTTCTGCATCAGAACTTCCGAATTGCCATCTGCGACGAAATTCGGCAGCTCACCCACTTTTGCAAAACCATGCAATTCGTAAAATCGAAGTGCTCGGATATTGAAAGAGGAAACGCACAGATAAACATAGCGGCAGCCGGAAAAATGTGCCTCCGCAAATTTCAAGAGGTGCGCTCCAATTCCCTGGCTACGCAAGCCGGCTGCTACCGCGAGTACGGCGATGTAAGGACACCCCAAGAACCCTTTCGGATGAAGCAACGTAAAGGCGACAGGCTGAACGATTCTGGCAATGAACAGCGAGCTTCCGGGCCAGCGCAATATCCTCGTGCACGTCTCTATCGAAAATTTGTATGCCAGCCAGGGATCAGTGCTCGCCATGCTTTGCGCGCACCACGCCAGTTCAGATTCATTGGCAGCGGAGACCTGAACCTTTTCAACCATGGCGCGTCTTTTTGCCGTGATCGACTACTCACTTCGCCAATTCGTAGCCCGCGAAAAAGAAACTCAACTCGAAGCGCGCCGTGTCCTCGGCATCAGAGCCGTGAATCGCGTTGTGCTCGATGCTCGACGCCCACTTCTTGCGAATCGTGCCTTCCTCGGCGTTGGCCGGATTGGTCGCGCCCATCAGCTTGCGCAGGTCGGCAATGGCGTTCTCTTTTTCCAGAGCTAAAGTGACGATCGGCCCGCTCGACATAAAGTCAGTGAGAGAGCCATAGAATGGCCGGCTAGCATGCACGGCGTAAAACTGCTCCGCCTGATGCTTGGAGATTTCCAGCATCTTCATGGCGAGAATGCGGAAGCCATTCTTCTCGAATTGTTCAATGATGTCGCCCACGGCATTCTTGGCGACCGCATCAGGTTTCACGATAGTAAGAGTGCGTTGCAGAGTTTTCATATGTAGTTGGTATGGTCCTTAATCGTTAGCTTTTTCTTCCCCGCACAGGTGCTGAGTACTAGACTTTCACACCCAGCGCCGACACCAGAGTCTCGCCGATATCCGCGGGAGACTTTGCCACTCGAATCCCCGCCGCTTCCATGGCTTTGATTTTTTCTGCAGCGGTACCTTTTCCGCCGGAAATGATGGCTCCGGCGTGGCCCATGCGGCGTCCCGGAGGCGCGGTTTGACCGGCGATAAATCCAACCACGGGCTTCTTCATCTTCGTCTTCACAAATTCCGCCGCGGTCTCTTCTGCATCGCCGCCGATTTCGCCAATCATGATGACCGCTTCGGTCTCGGGATCGCGATTGAAAAGATCGAGCGCATCGAGGAAGTTGGTTCCGATAATCGGATCGCCGCCGATTCCAATCGCCGTTGACTGCCCGATGCCGCGCGTGGTCAGCTGATGCACGGCTTCGTAGGTCAGCGTGCCCGAGCGCGAGACGATGCCGATCGATCCTTCTTTATGAATCGATCCGGGCATAATTCCAATCTTGCATTTGCCCGGTGAAATAATTCCAGGGCAGTTCGGCCCGATCAGGCGCGAGCGCCGGTTCTGCAAGAACTCCCACGCCTTCACCATGTCGAGCGTCGGAATGCCCTCGGTGATGCAGACGATCAGTTCGAGTTCGGCGTCGGCTGCTTCCATGATCGCATCGGCCGCGAACGGTGGCGGAACAAAAATTACCGTCGTGTCAGCGCCGGTTTTATCCGCAGCCTCCTGCACCGTATTGAAAATTGGCCAACCTTCGTGTGTGGTGCCGCCTTTGCCGGGCGTCACTCCGCCGACTACCTGTGTGCCGTAGGCCGCGCAGGCTTTAGCGTGGAATGTGCCTTCGCGGCCGGTCAGACCCTGCACGATCAATCGCGTCTTCTTATTCACCAGGATTGCCATAAGTATGAGTCCTCGCCCCTCTGTATCTCGTGCCTTGAACCACTAACGAATGCCCCGCGAATTAATGCGCCGCAGCCACGACTTTGTCCGCTGCTTCTTTCATGGTGTTGCACACCGTGAAATTCAGACCAGATTCCATCAGAATCTTCTTGCCCTCGTCCACGTTGGTGCCTTCGAGACGCAAAACGACGGGGAGTTGGATGTTAGTTTTCCTCGCCGCCTCCACCACGCCGGTCGCCAGAGTATCGACGCGTAAAATGCCCCCAAAAATATTAATCAGCACAGCCTTCACGTTTTTATCGCTAAGCAATATTTCGAAGGCGTGCGCAACTTGCTCTGCGTTGGCGCCACCGCCCACGTCGAGAAAGTTGGCTGGCATGCCGCCGGCATACTTGATGATATCCATGGTCGCCATCGCCAGCCCTGCGCCATTCACCATGCAGCCCACGCTGCCGTCGAGTTTGATGTAGTTCAGGCTGTACTTCGAAGCCTCCACTTCGAGCGGATCTTCCTCGGTAATATCGCGCAACTCGCGAATATCGGGATGACGAAAGAGCGCGTTATCGTCGAAGGTCAGCTTGGCGTCAAGCGCGAACAAGCGACCGTCGGTGGTAGTAATGAAAGGATTAATTTCGACCAGCGATGCATCCGTATCGAGAAACGCTTTGTACAGGCTGGAGAGGAACTGTACTGCGGGATTGATCTGCTTCGCGTTCAGCCCCAACTTGAAGGCCATTTTGCGCGCCTGAAAGGCCTCGACGCCCATGCCGGGATCGATGTGCTGCTTCAGAATGGCATCGGGATTCTCCGCAGCCACCTGTTCGATTTCCATTCCGCCCGCCGCAGACGCCATGAATACCGGCTTACCCTCCTTGCGGTCAATCAGAATTCCCAGGTACAGTTCTTTTTCGATGGGCAGAGTCTCTTCGATCAACAGGCGGCGAACGATGCGGCCTTCGGGACCGGTCTGATGCGTCACCAGTTTCATGCCTAGCATCTTGCCGGCGAGTTCGCCCGCTTCGTTGACGGACTTGGCGATCTTTACGCCTCCGCCTTTGCCGCGTCCCCCCGCATGAATCTGTGCCTTGACCACCACGCCGGTTGCTCCGGAGTTGAACAGATCTCTGGCTGCAGCCTCGGCTTCCTCCTGCGAAGTCGCCATCACACCATTGGGAACGGTCACACCATACTTTTTCAGAATTCCTTTTGCCTGATACTCATGGATTTTCATAAAGGACGCTCGAAAGTTGAAAATTGGAAGGAACCTGCTTGCGGCTTAGGACTGAATGCAGCAAACCCTCAATTTTATAGAAGCGCGATGGATTTGAGCAAACGGCTGGCGTCGTTTCGATGGCAGGCACATCTAAAATGCAACCGCATGCCGCGATCAAAGGGAAGATACAAGTTGCGAAGACGGCAAAGGCAACATTATGAAAGTAGTGTCATTGAATGTCGCGAGACCACGCCTCACTGTCTACAAGGGGGCGACCATCAACACTGGCATATTCAAGCAGCCGGTGTCAGGCCGCATAAAGTTGCGCACGCTGAATCTCGATGGCGATCAGCAGGCGGATCTAACTGTTCACGGTGGCCCGTATAAGGCGGTCTATGCCTATCCTTCCGAGCATTACGAATATTGGCGGCGTGAATTGCCGGATATGAAACTGCCGTGGGGCGTGTTTGGCGAAAACTTTACTACCCAGGGTTTGACCGCTGGCTTCAATGAAGACGAACTGCATATTGGCGACCGCTTTCGGATTGGCTCTTCCATTCTGATCGTGCGACAGCCGCGCATGCCCTGTTACAAGCTTGCGGCCCGTTTTCAACGCGACGACATGATCGAGCGATTCCTGGCCAGCGGACGCAGCGGCTTTTATTTTTCAGTGGAGCAGGAAGGCGAAGTCGGCGAGGGCGACTCTATTGAACTGGCCTCTCGGAATAAAACAGGGACTACCATCGCCGAGATGAATCGCCTTTTTGTCAGCGATCGATACAATCGCGATTTGCTGCAGAAGGCGATCGCGACCCCTGCGCTGCCCGAGGCATGGCGAGAATACTTTGTTCCCCGGCTCAAGGCTCCGGCCGCGCGCACTTAACTCTTTCCCAGTTCTCATGAAGGAAGACCTTCCCGTACAATTTCTGGGATGATCCTCGACGCGCTGCATCGAATTGCGAATCACGGCCAATCGCTCTCGCGTGCCGAGGCTCGCCAAGTGATGGCGGAAGTCATCGCCGGCGCTTGCACCGACGCGCAAATATCGGCGCTGCTCGTCGGTCTGCGCATGAAAGGCGAAACCGTCGAGGAGATCGTCGGTTTCGCAGAAGCCATCCGGGCAGCGGCTATGCCTTTGCCTATCTCGCTTGCTGACGATGGTGCCGCATCCGCGCTCGACCTAAGCGGGACCGGCCGCGATGCGCTCGTGGATACTTGCGGCACGGGCGGCGACGCCAGCGGCACTTTCAACATTTCAACCGCTGCTGCGTTTGTCACCGCGGGGGCGGGCGTGCGCGTGGCCAAACATGGCAATCGCAGCCTGACCTCAAAATGCGGCTCGGCAGACGTGATCGAGGCGCTCGGGGTAAACATTCAGCTCACACCGGAGCGCTCGGCGCGATGTCTCCGCGAAATCGGTATTTGTTTTCTTTACGCGCCCGACCTACATTCCTCGATGAAGCAAGTGCAGAAGGTGCGGCGTGAGCTGCGCTTACGCACCATGTTTAACCTGCTCGGCCCGCTTACCAATCCCGCGAACGCTTCGGGGCAGGTGGTTGGCGTCTACGCGATCGAGATGGTTGAAAAGCTGGCCGAGGCGCTCAGCATGCTGGGGTTGCACCGTGCGCTCGTGGTGCACGGCCTCGATGGGCTCGACGAGATTACCATCACCGGACCGACACGCATCGCCGAAGCTCGTGATGGATCGGTACGGACGTACGAAGTGGATCCCAAGGAGTTTGGTATCGAGCGGGCTACGCTCGTCGACATTTCTGGCGGAGATGCGGCTGACAACGCGGTCATCGTTCGCGAAGTATTGAGTGGGAAGAAATCTGCACGCCGCGATGTGGTCGTGCTGAATGCGGCGGCCGCGCTGGTGGCGGCAGGACGCGCCAATCATCTCGCACAGGCCATCCCGTTCGCGGTGCAATCGATTGATTCGGGCGCGGCGGCCGGAAAGCTGGCGGCGTTAGCCAGCTTCACGAAGAGTGAGTCTAACGCAGAACGGACGTGAGTCCCATGGCTTGCGTGCTTCGGGCAGGCGGTGTGAAGTTCGACGTCGATGAATTCTTGAAGAACTCTACTCTCGACATCCTAACCGCTTTTCACCCTGGGGCGGTCCAGTTTCCCACCGCGAGCGTGACCCGCACCAGCGAGTATTCCGGTATGAATGTGAGCGTCGGCACCCGCGAATTCTCAGATCTGCAAAGTCAGGTCGAAGACGCGATGAGATTCTTGACAGAGAACGCCCATGAGTTGAGACGCCTGCGCGATTTTCCTGGCCTCGATCGCATGGAGATGGAATTTCCCGTCGAGGATCGCGAAATGGTCTTTCAATCCGATGCCTTTCCTCCGCGCCTGCTTTTCTTATTGGGCAACCTTAATATCGGGCTGGTAATTTCGCGATATCCGGTGCCTCGGGTCATCGAAGATCCACCTCCCACCGAACAATAATTCTATGGCGCCGTGACGGCCTGAATCTTGAAAGTGTTGTTCGCCGTATCGCTCTCCGGCACACTGCCGTCGTTGATCACGATTTCTTCCGGCGCCTGCGGAATTTCGATACGAATGACCGCATTGCTCTTGCCGCGCACCACCAGCCGTTTCGCGATTTCTCCGCCGGCAAACTTCACCGTGAGCGGAACCTCGGCTCCCGCCGTTCCTATATTTTCAACCGTGATCGTCACCATGTAACCTTCCGGCAAAGTTTTGCGCGTGTATGCCGAGGCTACCCTGAAATCGGGCAAGCCCCGGTCGCGATAGACCCAATCGTCGAAGAACCACTCCAGATCGCGCTGCGTCTGTGCCTGAATCAGACGCTGCAGGTAAGAAGGTTCTTTATCCTGATCGGATTGGTATGCGGCCAGAGCTTTCTTCAGTGCCTGATCACCGATCATGTCGCGCAGCATCCACCACACGCACATGGCTTTGCTGCGCAGTAGCGCCTCATCGGTGCTGGTGATCAGAGAACTCCTTTCAGCTCCTGTTTCCGCTGGCGCGGCCGGTTTCTCTTTATCTCCTTCCGCCGCGCTCAGCGCAGAGCGGTGCTGTGCCATGTAATCGAGCGCAGACTGGCGTCCACTCTGATGTTCGAGATAAAGGGCCTGCGCAAAATGGGCGAGACCTTCGTTGATCCACGGCCGGGGAGAGGAAAATGCGGCATGAGTAAGCTGGTGAGCTGCGATGAGGCCAGCGAGTTTGGGGTCGATGCTGCTGAGCGGAATCAACAGAAGAGAGCCGCTTTCGAAAGCAACTGCATCCGGATCGGTGAGATCGACGGTCTGCGCCTTGCTTCGCACCGCGCCAAACCACTCGGTAATCAGCGGCCTCACTTTTTCAGCCGCATCCGCGTAACCGGTCGCCGCGGAGTTGTGACCCCGCAGGTAGTGAACTTGAAGGGCCGATTGATCGGCCGTTTCGAAGTCAGCAATCACGAAAGTTGGGACTGCCAATCCGAACGAGTGATACCAGCAATCGGCTTCAAACTGGTGTTCGACTTCGTGCGCGCTCGGGCATGCGGTCGCGTTCACCAACAACTCTGGCGGCTCATCTTCGGCTTCGTCTTTCGTGTCACCCGGCACGACGATATGTAATCGCATCGTCGAAGCCGCTTCTCGGTTCTTCCATCGGCCAACAACCTCGGAGAGTTCCGCGCCTTGGGAAAGGCTGGCAGCGTCAGTCGCGATCGGATACCACGCGACATACCCGACTCCGCGAACAGCCGTGAACTTGGGACTAATCTGATCCCAGTCGCTGCTGTTCGCGGCCGCATCTGGCGTGCCGATGCGAGTCAGACGCGTCGCATCGAGCACGATCACGCCTTCGTATGCGATCTCGAGATCAACCGTACCCTTCGGCGGAATCGCTTCCGGCAGCGTCGCCACTGCTTCGCAAAGCACTCCGGTGTGGTCGATATCGGAGCTGTAGGGTTGCGAGACAAACTGCAACGGCTTGCCTCCGGCCTTGATCGATCGCCAATCCAGCGAAGAAGAAATCTGTAGCGAGGCGATTTTCTGAGGAGAAGCCGAATCGTTTCTGAGGGTGATGGTCCCGCGAGCGCCGAGCCGATGCTGGTCTGGCTCGATGCGGACATCCAAATCATACTTCGTAAAGGTGAAGGCTTCACGATCCACGGAAAAACAATTCACCGCAGAGGCACACAGCACACTGAAAAGGGATAGAACAAAACTGCACAACTTCATTGCTCACCTGCGGACGCTTTCCGGTCCGGAAGCTCTTGCCCGCGCCTTTGCCGCACGATTTCATACATTACGACCGCACCCGCGACCGACACGTTCAATGACGGCACTTTTCCCAGCATTGGAATCGACACTAGAAAATCGCACTTTTTCTTGACCAGATCGTGCAGTCCTTTGCCTTCAGCTCCGAGAACCAGCGCGCAGTCCATGTTGTAATCGATGGCGTCGTAAGTTTGCTTGGCGCGTTCGTCCAAGCCCACGGTCCAGATGTTGCGCTCCTTTAATTCTTCGATGGTGCGGGCGATGTTCGTCACTCGCGCGATGGGCAAATGTTCGCTGGCACCGGCAGAGGTTTTGGTTACCGTTCCGGTCACAGCCGCGGCGCGACGCTCAGGAATGACCACACCATCGGCTCCCGCGGCATCGGCCGTCCGTATCAAGGCGCCAAGATTGTGCGGATCTTCGACGCCATCGAGCACCAGGACGAATGAATAGCGTCCACGCTTGCCATCGACCACGTCATCGAGATCGCTATACTGCTTGGCCGATGTGACGGCGCACACTCCCTGATGAGCCGCATTGCCGGCCATGCGATCCAGTTCCATGCGCGTGAGGAATTTCACGGGCACGCCCAGCTTGCGGCAGTCTTCGATCATGCGCTGCAAGCGGATGTCGTTCCGCTCCTTCGCCATGCCGACCCACTGGAATGCCTTCCCGCGGGCCTTAAGCGCCTCGGTGACCGCGTTGATACCGTAGATATAGTTCATAGGAACAGTGGTCAGGGGCCGGTAAACAGTGGCCAGTGACGGATGATTCAGTGTACCGAAAGCTGAGGCCTGTGGCGCGGGCGCCCTCGCCCGCGTGCGTGGGTGCCAGGTTAACGGCCTAGGAAATTTACAATCTCGGCGGGCTCAGGTCGCTCGGTGTAATCCTCGTTGCCGAAGGCGTAGAGCACGGTCCCATCGCGGTCGATGATGTAGGTCGCGGGAATCGGCAGTTCCCAACTATCGTCTCCATTCACGAAGGGCAAATTGACGAACGCGCGTTGGTAGAGCGCTTTCTGTTCGTCGGGGACGCGGTAGGTAAGTCCGAACCGCCGCGCAATTTTGTTGCCTGCATCGGGGAGCAGAGGAAAGCGCAGCTTGTGCTGGTCGCGCATAAAGAACGACTGCTGTACCGTCTGCGGAGAAATCGCAGCGAGCGTTGCTCCGGACGTTTCGATTTCTGGCAAGGCGAGATTCAACGCTTCCATCTGGGCGACGCAAAATGGGCACCAGCGGCCGCGAATAAAGCAGAGCACGAGCCGTCCCCTAGCCAGTAAATCGGCGGAAGAGACATTTTTCCCGTCGTGATCTTGAAGCTGGAAGTCGGAAATCTTCAAGCCGACGGCGAGAATATTCGCGGCTAAACGTTGCCTCTTTAATTCGGCAATAACTCGCGCATGAACCGCCTGTGTCTCCGGCGGAACATACTTCGCGATTGATTCTTTACGCTCGGCAAAAATTTCGCGCAGCGAACGGATGTCGCTCGCCGGAGCCGACTCTTCGAGAGAACGCCACTTCATAACTGTTATCCATTCGTACTAAATCCGCTGACAGGGGAAGCGCCTTGATCCTCGTTGCGCACGACGGATACTTCTGGATCTTCTGGCTTGACGCGGACCGCCAGGCGGCTTCCTTTTCCGAACCGTTTCACATAGTCGGGCAACGAACGGCCCAGTACGAATGACTGCTCATGGTCTCCGGTGTACAGCTCGCCTTGGAAACGATACGAATATACGAGCTCGATGGATTGGCGACCCAAACGAAACTTAGCTCTCGGCGGTGCGGTTACAGTTCCTTCCGCTAAAGGCCACGCGTCGCTCCCACGAGCGGCCGTTTGGCCGATGATGCGCTTAAACACAACAACTAGGAAATCGATGAAGAAGCCCACGCGGTCTCCGTATCGACCAGAATCCACCCCGAATTTGTAACTGGCACTGCTCTTCTACATCCCCGGCATCTTCATCCCCGCCAGCCGCCGCGCAAAACTGGGCTTGCCCATCTGCTTGAACATCTTCTTCATCTGCGCATACTGGCGGAGAAGATTATTCACCTCCTGCACGGTCGTTCCCGAGCCACGCGAGATGCGTTTGCGCCGGCTGCCGTTGATCACTTCATGATGATTGCGCTCGTACAGCGTCATCGAGTTGATGATGGCCTCGACGCGGTTGATCTGCTTTTCGTCGACGTGATCAGCCGCTTTCTGCAGGCCGGAGAATGGCCCGATGCTGGGCAACATCCCGATCAGGCTCTTCATCGATCCCATCTTTTTTACCTGGCGCAGCTGGTCGCGAAAATCTTCGAGCGAAAAGCCGTCGCCGGTGAGGGCCTTGGTGGCCATTTCCTGCGCCTTCTTTTTGTCGATCTGCGATTCGGCGCGCTCGATGAGCGAAAGAATGTCGCCCATGCCGAGAATGCGCGACACGATGCGGTCGGGATGAAAGGGCTCGAGCGCATCGTATTTTTCTCCGAGTCCGATGAACTTGATCGGTTGCCCCGTGACTTGCCGGATGGAAAGCGCCGCGCCACCACGCGCGTCGCCGTCCATCTTGGTGAGCACGACGCCGGTGAGCGAAAGCTTTTTGTGAAATTCATCGGCCGAGCGCACCGCATCCTGCCCGGTCATCGCGTCAGCCACGAACAAAATCTCCGATGGATTCAGCAGCTTTTTCAGCGACTGCATCTCGTCCATGAGCTGATCGTCGATGTGCAAGCGTCCGGCGGTGTCGACAATGAGCACGTCGCAGCCGGAAACGATCGCCTCGCGCCGCGCCTCTTTGACCAGACGTTCGACCGCTTGTGTCAGTTGCTCGGGTGTAGCCGCGTCGCCAACCGAGCCTTCGTAAATCTGCGCCTTCACCGCCTGCGCCACAATTTTCAATTGCTCGCGGGCTGCCGGACGGTAGACATCGACCGAAACCAGCAGCGGTCGATGCCCACCAATCTTGAACCAGTGCGCCAGTTTGCCCGAGGTCGTGGTTTTGCCCGAGCCCTGCAATCCAGCCATGAGCACAACCGTCGGCGGCTGCGACGCGAACTTCATGCGCGCCGTGTCTTTGCCGAGAGTCTCAACCAGTTCATCGCGCACGATCTTGATGACCTGTTCGCCCGGCGACAGCGCGGCCAGCACTTCCTGCCCAACTGCTTTGGCCTGGATGCGGTCGATCAACTCTTTAACAACTTTGAAGTTGACGTCGGCCTCAAGCAGCGCGAGCCGAATTTCGCGCAGCGCCTCGGCGATATTCTCTTCGCTAAGACGCGCCTGCCCGCGCAGCGACTTGAACGCATGTTGCAGCTTTTCCTGTAGATTCTCAAACATAAGGTTAGGAGGCTATTTTAGCAGGCGATCCACTTAGGGACGGACGTCCCTTCCACAAGCTTACGGCAGGCTTTCGTTCGCCCACGGAGCGCAGCAACGCCCCACCAAAAATACACCTTCCGGCCCGGACGAGGGCGTCCGGACCTACGCGATCTCTTCCACCCCCAGATAGCGCAGAAACATTCTCGGCAGCTCGCGTTCGAGTTGACCCTCAACATCGGGCAGAAACCGTGACAAATCTTTGATGCTCGGTGGCAGGACCAATACTCCCTCCGCCACGATCCCCAGCATCATCATGGCAAACTTCACCGCGGATTCTGGATGGGGATGCCGAATCTCACTGCGCCGAGTAAGCAGCAGTTCAGCCACATCTTCGAAGACTTTGCTCTGCAGTTCCTCACTCTTGCGCACGAACGCAGCATCAGGATGCTGCATAGTGAAAAAGAAAAGTGCGCGCAGCAGGCCGCGGTGCAGGCGATGGCCTTTCAATGTGATGGAGATCACCGAGCGTGACATTTCCTCCAGCGACATCGATTTCCAGTGTTCGCCGGCCAACAGTGTCTTGGTATTGCGGTAATTTTCATCGAACAAGCGAATGCACACTTCGCGCAGCAAGGCATCCTTATCAGGAAAGCGCCGGTACACGGTGCCGGGAGACAGGCCGGCGCGGGCGGCGATGCGGGGGATGGTGGCGCCTTCCAGTCCCTCCTTATTCAACGTCTCCGCGGCAGCTTTGAGCAGGCGGGCCAGGGATTCGCGGCTGCGCGCCTGGTGCGCCGGCAGAACGGTTTTGGGCATGAAAAGATTCTACAAGAAAGTCTTGACATAATGTGAATGTAAATATACATTCACATAATGAATTGTGAAGGAGGGTTTATGAGCGTCGTCCTCTCGCACCTGCTGGCCGCTTACGCCGTAGTGCTCGCCCCTTGGCTGAGCTGCGTGTTCTATCAACGGGCGCGAAAGCGCATTGCGGCGGGCGTCCCAAACGCCAAACTCAAGCTCTTCCGCTCGATCGTCGCGGAACAGGTCGTGACTACCGCCTTGCCCTTGGCGATCTGGCGCGAAGGACGAATCTCAGCCGCAGCTCTCGGATTGATCGCACCCCGTTCCTTGGTCCTGACTACAGCCGTGCTGGCCGTCATCCTTGGGTTGCTGGTATGGTCCAGCCTCAAACTGCGCCCCAAGGCAGAAAAGGTTCGCGCCAAACTGGATGACAAAATTGGGGCGCTCCTGCCTGATTCGTTGCCGGAGCGGCGCTGGTTCGCGGCGGTCAGTGTGGGCGCCGGGATCTCGGAAGAACTCGTGTTTCGCGGATTCCTGATCTACTATTTCGGCGTCTACATTCCACAACTCAACCCGCTGGAAAAAGTACTGCTGGCCTCGCTCTTCTTCGGCCTGGGGCATCTCTATCAAGGGCGCACAGCAATTGTTAGCACAGGTCTGATGGGCTTGGCATTGGCCGGCCTCTATTTGATGACCGGCAGCCTATTGCTGCCAGTACTCGTTCACGCCGCGCTTGATGCGCGAGCGCTGCTGATCTTTCCTCCGCCTCCGGACGAAGCTTCAGCTGCCCTCGCGGTCGGCAGTAGTGCTTAGCGGGCGAGATCGTCTTACCCCACTTTGGGCCGCACCATCTCGAAACGCTGCGTGGTCCGCGTGTACTGCAGGCCGCCCATGCGCCCAATCAGGTCGAGCGAATTGCGATCGAGCTTCCCGTCCTTCGAGTTCGCGTCGTTGATGTAGATCGACACAACCTCGCCAATCACCAGGCTGCTACTGGTCGGCGCAGGGGAAAAATCGAGAATCTGATGCAGCTTACATTCGAAGCTGACGGGAGACTCTCCGACTCTCGGCGGCCGCACGATCTTCGAGGGCTGGGGAGTAACTCTCGCCAATTCGAATTCGTTCACCTCGGCAGCATATTCGCCGCTGGTCACGTTCATCGCCTCGGCGAGTTCATAGGTGACGACACTGACCACGAATTCTTTGGTCTGGCGGACATTGCGCAGCGTATCCTTCGCTTCACCCGGTTCTGCCTCGGCATCTTTCAGTTGGCGCAGGCCAGGAGCGAATGCCAGCAGCGGCGGATCGATGCAAACTGCGTTGAAAAAAGAAAACGGAGCGAGATTGAGAACTCCCGCCGCGCTCATCGTGGATACCCACGCAATCGGGCGCGGCGCCACGGAATGAAGCAGGATGCCATAAAGTTCGCGGTGAGAAATATCGGATGGGGTGACGATCATAGAGCGAGTATAGCGTCGGAGCGCGGTTACGTTCCCGCGCTGAATACTTCTTTGGCCGCGATGATCGTGTTGCAGTGAATCGTCACCGTATCTTCCACATTCTGTGCGTAGCCGCCGGCAAAGGTTACCATCACGGGAATGCGGCGCGCGCGCGCCACGCGGAAGACAAGTTCATCGCGCCGCTTCAATCCGTCGATGGTGAGAGAAAGTCCGCCGAGTTGATCTTCTTTATAGGGGTCCGCACCGGCGAGATAACAGATCAACTCCGGCTCGAACTGGCGCAGTCCGGAGCTTAGCGCGTTGTCCAGCCAAGCCAGATAGTCGCCGTCGCCGATGCCATCCGGCAGATCGACATCGATCGATGAAGGCGGCTTCCACAGCGGATAGTTGTTGTGCTGGTGCAGCGAGATGGTGAAAACCTCTCCCGCGTGCGCCCCGCGAATCTTACCGGGAAGAGTGGAGTTTAACGCAGCGGAGTCGAGTGTCGTAGCTCCCGCCGAAGGCAGTAGCGCGCTGGCGGTGCGTGTGCCGGCGAAGATTGACGCCGTGCCATTTCCTTGATGGACGTCGCAATCGATGGTCATGGCGGTGCGAATCTTGTCATCGCGCTGCAATCGCCGGATAGCGACGGCCACATCGTGAATCATGCAGAAGCCCTCGCCATGATCAGGAAACGCATGATGAAAGCCGCCTCCGATGCTGATGCCGATGCCGTCCACAAGCGCCTGCCGCGCGGCCAGAATCGATCCCCCAGCCGCCAGCCAAAATGCGTCGACCAGATCGCGCGAGTACGGAATTTCCATTTCCATCTCTTCGCGCTGAGTAAGCGTGGCCGTGACCAGTTTGTAGACATACTCCGGCTTATGAACCAGCAAAATATCCTGATCCGTAGCCGGTTTCGGTTCCAGGAAATCAGAAGCATCGGCGACATTTGTAGAAATGAGCCGGTCGTGAATGCGGCGGTATTTTTCGGCAGGGAAGACGTGTTCGCCGATGGGCAGGTAGTACTCGTCGCTGTAAATCAGCTTGAAGGGGAGCATCGAATATTCGTACTCAGCATGCGGCACTCAGCATTCAGCCCGATCGGTGCCGAAGAACTCCATATAATACGCGAGATTCCGCCGACCAGGCTGTGATGTCAGAAAGGAGTGATCCCGCGGCTGCATGCGGAGCGCTTGGCCCGCGTACTTGCCCTACCGTTTTTTCCCCGGCTGCACGCTGGGGATCACCATCGCCCGGCGCACGGGCACAATCGCGCCCTTTGCCGGATCGGCTGCGGCGCTGGCGCGAGTCAGCACTTCCTGCTGGATGTATTGCACGAATTCCTGAATCTGCCGCTGCATCTCTTCCATGCGTTCGCGCATTTGCAGAATGATGGCAATGCCGCTGATGTTGACCGCCAGGTCACGTGCCAGCGTCAGGATGAACTCCAAGCGCTGCAAGTCTTCGTCGGTATAAAGGCGAGTATTGCCCTCGGTGCGGGATGGCTTGAGCAGCCCTTCGCGCTCATAAAGCCGCAGCGTCTGCGGGTGAATGCCATACATCTCGGCGACTGCCGAAATCATGTAGGCGCCTTTGGATTTGCGTTTCGTCATCGGTTGAAAGACCCTTTGCCCGCTCGGATTTCGCGAGCGGACTCGCCCACTATACAGTTCAATCTATAACAAAAACAATTCGGCCACGGATCCTCACTGATTTTCCCGGATCAAGAAAGCCAATCCGGGTCATCGGTGCAATCCGTGGCCAGTAAGGTTCCTACGCCACTGGTTCGGGTTTGTGCTGTACCGGCACCGCCCACCCCTGCGGCTTCAGCAAATGATTCAACGCGTAAGCGGCAAACCCTGCCGCGATCAGAATCATGCCAAATTGGAACGAACTCATGTTCCAGATTTGCTCATGCTCGCTGCGGATGATGGAAAATCCCAGCAACAGCATGGGCGGAATGCCGATCGCAATCGCGCCAAACAATCCTCCCGGAACCCGGAACGGACGCGCCAGACCCGGTTCGCGAACGCGCAACACAACCAGCGCCACGAACTCCAGCATGAGGCTTGCGCCATATAAAAGGATATCGAGCGTGACCAGCCGGGCGAAGCCCAGGCCCAGACACATTGCCCAGCAAGCGGCCAAGGCAAGGATCGCGACCCACGGCGCACGCGACTTTTTCTGCAGCTTGGCGAAAACTCCCGGCAACATGCCATCCTGCGCCATGGCCAGCGGCAGACGCGAGTAGCTCATCACCAGCGCGTTGAACATGCCAAAGGCGCTGATCACGCCGCCCAGAACCACGCCAATGCGCAGCAGCGGTCCGCCCAGCAATCCGGCAATGTCAGCCCACGAACCGGTCTCCCAGGCAGTTGGGGTTAGGCCAGTCATCCACATCGCCGCAAAGGGAAGCACGTAGCTCAGGGCCACAATCGCCACTGCAACCAGCATGGCCCGCGGATAGGTTCGTTGCGGCTTCTCGACTTCGGTGGCGATGGTCGAGGCGTTATCCCACCCCATGTAATTCCACATGCAGATCAGTAACCCGCCGAGAATGTCGACGCTGGAAGTGGTCGGCTTGGTAACCGCATTCGCCAGGGCGCCGATCTTGAACGGAGCCAGCAACACGATCGCGACAAACGGCGCTGACAAGGCGAAAAACAGCCACAGGGACGTCAGTGAAACCACCTTCACGCCCGCAATGTTCAGGATCGCGCAGAGCACCACCACGGCTAGCGCAACCCACCAGCCTCGGCTGTTCTCTTGAAACCAGGGGAACATGCGCGTGAGATAGGCCACGAATAGGGTGGGATAAATCGCCATATCGAAAATGGAGGCGACCAGCGAAAGCCAGGCTTCCTGAAATCCCCAGAAATTTCCCATGGCGCGGCGCACCCAGGCGTAATAGCCGCCTTCGTAGGGCAGGGCGCTCGAGAGCTCGCCGATCATGAAGGCCGTGGGCAGGCTCCAGAGCAGCGGCGTAAGCAGCAGAATCAGGATCGCGCGTCCGTAGCCGGCGCCGTGGACGATCTCCTCTGTGCCATAGGTTCCGCCGGACACCATAAAGAAGGTAGCGGCGACCAAGGGCCACAGGGTGAGGCGAACGAAACGTTTTTTGGAGATCGGGTTCCGGTTGGGAACTGCGGTGAGCTGCTGGGGATTTTCGGGTTGTCGTCGCGGGGCGCTAGCTGTTGCCAATTTCGATGTCTTCCTCCTCAAGCGACTCACTCTCAGCAGCTCCGCAGCCGGCTGGTTCCTGCTCGAGCTTTCTGGTTTGGTTAGATTCCAGAAATCGCGCTGAAGTTAGTTCGCAACTGTGAGATTACGGCAAATCTGCAGAGATGCAAGAAAATTGTGCAATTTTTTTGGAAAATTTTTGACAGAGAGGTCAGGGCCGGAGGTAACGCGAGCGCGCTCAAACTCCCTCGGCATTCAAGGCTCGATGTTGCTTACGGGCGGCGCTGTTGTTTAAGATGCCGCCACCGCTTGGAGGCGGATCCAATGAGACTACGGTTTCTCGTTGTTCTTGCTTTCTCACTGGCTGTGCTTTGCGCCGCGCAATCTGGCTTCGCACAAAATGCCTTCACTCCTGACCAAGTGAAGTGGGGGCCTGCTCCTCCATTCATCCCTGCGGGAGCCCAGTTGGCCGTTCTGGAGGGCGATCCGATGGCCTCATCCGGCGATTTCACCATTCGCCTGAAAATGCCAGACGGCTACAAAATCGCCCCCCACACCCATCCCAACCGGGAGAACGTGACGGTGCTGTCTGGCACTTTGAAGGTTGGCATGGGAGACAAGTTTGATGACAGCAAGATGATCAGCTTTGGTGCCGGCAGTTTCGCCTACCTTGACCCGAGCATGCACCACTATGCGGCGGCATCGGGGGAAACCGTGATCCAAATCCACGGAATGTCACCAGTCAAGTTCAATTACATCAATCCGGCGGATGACCCCAGCATGAAAAAGTGAGGTTCGAAATGCAAGAGGCCCGGTTTTCCGGGCCCCTTTTTTTAGCGATATTGCTTCTCAGAACTTCTTCCACAGTTCTTCGCGCGGATCTTCCGGGTTCAGCTTGGCCAACTCTCGTAGAAGTTCTTTGGTGCGCTCATCCCGCGGCATCGGCACAGTTACCGTGATCTCGACGATCTCATCCCCGCGCACTCCTTCTTTCGTGGCGGATGGAACTCCCTTTTCGCGCAGGCGCAGCTTTTGCCCCGACTGCGTCCCTGGAGGAATCTTCAATTCCGCCCGCCCGTCGATCGTCGGCACTTCCACCTTCGAGCCAAGCGCGGCCTCCGTGGCCGTGACCGGAACTGTCAGGTAAATATTGTCGCCGTCCCGGCGGAACAACGGATGCGGCTCGATTCGAATGATGACGTACAGGTCTCCCGCCACGCCGCCATGCGAGCCGGCATTGCCCTTGCCCGCGAGCCGGATGCGCTGCCCGTCACGGGTTCCCGCCTTGATGCGCACTTCGAGCGGTTCGACCCGGCCGACCGTCCCTTCACCGTGGCAAATCGGACACGGGGAAATATTCTTGCCCGTGCCGTGGCAGCGCGGACACGGCACATTGAATTTCATGCGACCGCCGGTCTGCGTAATTTGCCCCGTGCCATCGCACTCCGGACACTTTCCCGGCGCTTCGATATAGCCTTGCCCATGACAGTTGGAACAAACATCCTGGCGAGTGATGTTGAGCCGCATCACGCCGCCGCGAATCGCCGTCCAGAACGGCACGTTCACCTGATATTCGAGGTCGCTGCCCGGTTCAGGCTCAGTCTCTGTAGTAGCTGCGCCGCGCCCTCCGCCGAATATGCCGGAAAAGATGTCGCGGAATCCGCCACCTCCGCCGCTTCGACGCCCTCGACCCGCCGCATCGGCCAAATCGGAAAAATCGAATCCGCTGAAGTCAAACGGGACGCCCTGTCCGCCTGCATGTCCGCCGCCGGGAAATCCTCCCGCAAACCCGCCCGCCGCACCGCCGCCGCCGCTGCTGCCCGCTCGCGCGTAGGCCTCGGCCGTCGCCGGATCGATGTTGTCGGAATAGAATCCGACCTGATCGTAGATTTTCCGTTTCTTGGGGTCGCTAAGAACGTCATTGGCTTCGGAGATCGATTTAAACTTTTCTTCCGAAGCCTTATCTCCGGGATTCACATCCGGATGGTGCTTGCGCGCCAGCTTGCGAAATGCCTTGCGAATCTCCTCGGCGGAGGCAGACTTCTTCACCCCCAGGATCTCGTAATAATCTTTTTTTGGAGTTGTTGCCATTAGAAAACGGTAAGTCCTTGCCCGTTCTTTTGACCACCTTAGTTCGGCATCCTGTGCTTCTGTTCTTGTAACACGAGCAGCGGTCCCGATTCCGGCGCGTCCTCGTAAACCGGGATCGACAGCGCGCCCGTCGGCGTGGAGACGAAAACCTCCCACTGCCTGCTATCTTCGGCCAAGCTAACAAAATACGTTTGATCATTTACCTGGAAGTCCAATTGATCCCCCCTCGCCGCCACTCTCATAAAAACACTGTCATCCTAAGCAAAGTCTCTCGTCTGCGTCAGCGGACGAGAAACGCAGTCGAAGGATCCCTACCCCAAAACATCGCGAGCCCAAGGTAGGGATCCTTCGACTATGCAGGTGGCTCGTATTACGAACCACCTGCTCCGCTCAGGATGACAACTACTTATTTCTTGTCTTCGACGTCCACGTACTCGGCGTCGATCACGCCTTCGTCTTTCTTCTGGCCAGCGCCGCCGCCGCCCGGAGCCGGTCCTGCGCCATTGGTCGGGCCGCCGGGGCCACCCGCCGCCGGCCCGCTCTTCGCCTGCGCTGACTTATACATTTCTTCGGCCAGCTTGTGCGAAGCCTTGGTCAGGTTCTCGCGGGCTTTATCCATTTGCGCCTTGTCATTCGACTCCAGCGCTTTCTTGGCGTCGGCTACCGCGTTTTCTACGTCGCCGCGCTCCGAGCCGGAGATCTTGTCTCCGTTCTCGCGCAACATCTTCTCGACGTTGTAGAGCATACTGTCGAGCTGGTTCTTGGCGTCGATCGCATCGCGCTGCGCCTTATCTTCTGCCGCGTGCGCGTCGGCTTCCTTCGCCATGCGCTCGACTTCTTCCTTCGACAATCCCGAAGACGACGTGATCGTAATCTTCTGGTCCTTGCCCGTGGCCGTATCTTTCGCGGTCACGTTCAGGATGCCATTGGCATCGATGTCGAACGTGACTTCGATCTGCGGCACGCCGCGCGGAGCGGTCGGAATTCCGGTCAAGTGGAACTTGCCCAGAGTTCGGTTCTGCGCCGCCATTGGGCGTTCGCCTTGCAGTACGTGCACTTCAACCGAAGTCTGATTGTCCGCCGCGGTCGAGAACGTCTCCGTCTTCTTGGTCGGAATCGTCGTGTTGCGCGGGATCATCGGTGTGGCCACGCCGCCCAGAGTCTCAATCGACAACGACAACGGGGTCACGTCCAGCAGCAAGAGGTCTTTCACTTCGCCGCCGAGCACGCCGCCCTGAATTGCTGCGCCGATCGCGACCACTTCGTCGGGATTCACTCCCTTGTGGCCTTCCTTGCCGAACAGCTCCTTCACCAGCGACTGAATACGTGGCATACGCGTCTGCCCGCCGACCAGCACCACTTCCTGGATCTTGCTGGCATCCACGCCCGCATCTTTCATGCACTGCTTGCACGGCCCAACCGATCGCTGAATGATGTCTTCCACCATGCCTTCGAGCTTGGCTCGCGTCAGCTTCTTCACCAGGTGCTTCGGACCGCTGGCATCCGCCGTGATAAAGGGCAGGTTAATTTCGGTCTCCATAGTGGTGGAGAGCTCGATCTTGGCGCGTTCAGCCGCATCGCGCAGCCGCTGCAAAGCCATCTCGTTGCCCTTGCCGCGCAGGTCGAGGCCTTCATCCTTCTTGAACTCATCGATGAGCCAGTCAACGATCCGCTGATCGAGGTTGTCGCCGCCAAGGTGTGTATCGCCATTGGTGGCCTTGACCTCAATCACGCCCTCGCCGACTTCCAGAATCGAAATGTCGAAGGTGCCGCCGCCGAAGTCGTACACGGCGATGGTTTCGTCCTTACTCTTGTCGAGCCCGTAGGCCAGCGCCGCCGCCGTCGGTTCGTTAATGATGCGCTTCACTTCCAGGCCGGCAATCTGCCCGGCATCTTTGGTGGCCTGCCGCTGTGCGTCGTTAAAATACGCCGGCACGGTAATGACTGCCTCGGTAACCTTCTCGCCGAGATAATCTTCCGCCGCCTTCTTCAGCTTTTGCAGAATCAGCGCCGAAATCTGCGGAGGCGTGTACTCCTTGCCCTGCGCCAGCACGGCCACATGGTCGCCGGACTGCACTACCTTATAGGGCACCATCTTGATCTCTTCTGTCACTTCGTCGTAGCGCCGCCCCATAAAGCGCTTGATCGAATAAACAGTGTTCTCCGGATTGGTAATCGCCTGGCGTTTCGCCACCTGCCCCACCAACCGTTCCCCATTCTTGGTAAAACCAACCACTGAAGGCGTAGTCCGCCCTCCTTCTTCATTGGGGATCACTTTGGGCTCGCCGCCCTCCATCACCGCCACGCAAGAATTGGTGGTTCCAAGGTCAATTCCAATAATCTTGGCCATTGTTGTCTCTCCTCGTAGGATCTTGCAGAAATAAGTGCTTTGTAATCAGCGTAATGATGATTGCCAACAGCACCATGCTAAGACCTGAGTGTAATGTTGTCAAGGTTTAGATGCGGTGGGAACGAAAGAAGTTGCGGAGATTGGGAGCCCGTGCATGAGCGGACTCCGCATGGAGGCAAGGCCCATGTGGGGACGAGCGCCTTTGCACGTCCATGCCGAGCCAAGCTCGGTTCGCTCTTGTCTGCCGCCTCCGAGGAGATGATAGTTGCGCGGATTTGGCCACCAGGCGGGGGACCCACGTTTCCGTCCCGCTCCACGAAAAAGGGGTGCCCATGTTTGGCGTTCTTTGCTGGGTGCCCCACTTCTCGCTTCCTTCGCCAGAAGTGGGCCCGATCATTTAACTCATCGGGCTTCTACTTCGCGGGAATCAGATCGAACTTGCCTGACCCTTCCTCATA
The DNA here is from genome assembly GCA_963818935.1 of uncultured Acidobacteriaceae bacterium. Taxonomy (GTDB): domain Bacteria; phylum Acidobacteriota; class Terriglobia; order Terriglobales; family Acidobacteriaceae; genus Sulfotelmatobacter. The sequence continues at coordinate 7,627 of CAWFUK010000046.1, read as the reverse complement.
GAACAGCGCACCCTCTTTTTTGTCGCCGCCGCTCCAATGCTTATGGCCGCCAGGGACGCGGATAAAATCGCCCGGGCCGACGCGCTTTTGGCCAGCATCATCTTTGTAGAGATAGGCCCCCTTCACGACCACGATCCACGTGTCATTCGTATGTATGTGCATACCGTTGTCTTGTCCCGGATCGAACTTCGTGAAGGTGGCGTGCGCGCCCTTATCGCTATCGCCCCAGATCGCCGCCACTGACACGCCCGGGTGGAGGGGCTTGTACTCCGACTTGGCGGAAGAAACAAAGATTACCTTGTCCTCACTTTTCTGTCCCTGGACCCGCCCCAGCGACCATGCACCCACAATCGCGAATGCCATTGCTACCACGAAAAGAGATCGCTTCATTCACTTCTCCTTGCTTACCGCAGTTTTTGGATTTCACTCCGGGACGCACGCATTCTACAACAGCGGGTGGCCCCCGCGTCCCGCTCCACGGAAGAGGGGGTGTCCCATGTTTCGCGTTCTTTGCGAAACGTAGGACTCCACGGCCCCATCCCGCTGGGGTTTCTGATTCTCCACGAAGGCGAGGATCGAGTTGTTTTGACTTAGCCTTGCGAAAGCAATCCTTACTGAATCTTCTCCGTCTTGCTGTCGTAGTGGACGGTCCCGTTCTTTTCGTTCAACTTTTGAATGTCCTCGTTCGAGTAATTCCGCTGAGCCGGTCTTGCGCCGGTCGCAGCGCTGGCCTTTTCCAGAGATTGAACGTTTTCCTGTGTAGCCACAAAGTGGAACGATTCGCGCTCCGCCGATGCCTCAAGAACCGGGCCCCTGGGCTGCTCTGGATGCTGCCTCCGCAGCATGTGCATTCCCCCTACGGGCGAGTTCACTGCCGGAGAAATCAGCGGAAGTCCGCCGCCGGAATCCCACACCGGCTCGGTGTAAACGGCGTCTATATCGCCATTAACTTCGGAAAGCGTAGAGTTGGTCGCTCCGGCGATCAGGCCGCCAGTAGCGTTCCTCGCCCCCGCAGGGTTGGGCGAAACCGTGGTGAGCGACATCATCGGGGTGTTTAGCATGGGAATGAACGGCCCGCATCCATAGGGACAATAGCCCGGAATGCCGCGATCAGCGCCCTGTCCAAAACTCAGGGCGGAAAACAACAGAATCGAGCAGCACACAGTGATCCAGCGCATACCTACCTCCTAGCCGTGCATTTACAACGGTCCCTGCAAGTCTGATGCCACGGAAAGCACGACGGGTTAATGAGCGGCCACGCCGATCACCATTGTTTGTAGCGGCTTCGCATTTGCGCGCAGTCCGGGACTGCAAGAAGTTGCGCAAGAGTTGCACTCCGCTGTTGCTTCGAAGTTCCGAAGGCAACCAACCCCGTGCTCCGCTGAAGCGCTGTTGACACGTTCCTAGGAAGAATTGAATCGTTTTGAATTTGCACCCCCCTCCGGATTCGCCCGATTGACAGCGCTTTGCGCCTTACCTATACTTCTCCACGCTCCGAAACGCCCGGCCAGAAAGGACTCTCCCTCGATGAATCGCTTTCTTGTGATGTTCCTGATTGCCTCCGTACCCCTCAGCTTTGGCGCAACCGTGAAACAACCCACGCTCACTCCCCAGACCAGCAATACCACGCAACTGCTCATCGCCGTCAGCCCCGTCAGTTCGCAGGTAGTCTGGGCCGCTGGAACCGGCGGCACGTACGTGGTTACCACCGATGGCGGAAATACCTGGCGAGCAGGCGTCGTGCCCGGAACCGACCAACTGCAATTCCGCTCGGTCTATGGAGTAAGCGATAAGATCGCTTATTTAATGTCGATCGGAAACGACGCCGATCAATTCCGAATTTACAAGACTACAGACGGCGGCGCGACCTGGGATCTCCAGTTCAAGAATGAGGCCGCTGGCGCATTCTACGATTGCTTCGCCTTCTGGACCCCAGATAATGGCATCGCGCACAGCGATTCCTATCACCAGCAGTTTCCCGACCTGCGCACCACCGATGGAACAACCTGGCAATCGATCGGCGCCAATATGCCGCCCGCGTTGCCGGGTGAAGCGTCATTTGCCGCAAGCGGCACCTGCATCACCACGGAAGGCACTGACAATGCCTGGATCACTACCGGTGGATCGACTGCGGCCCGAATCTTAGCCACCACCGACGGCGGCAATACCTGGAACGCCTATGACACTCCGCTGCTGAGCAATATCGAAGCGGGAGGATTCTCCGCGGCCTTCCGCGACGCGTCGAATGGCATTGTCGGCGGCGGCGACCTGGCGCAGAATGATCCCGATCACGCGCAAACGGCCACATCGAACGACGGTGGCGTGACTTGGACTCTAACGAACAACCCGCCAGTGAAAGGAGCCATTTTCTGCCTGGCCTATGCGAATGGCTTGCCGGATCGTCCCGGGGCAAAAAGTAATACGGACTACAGCCAGTATGTGGTGGTGACTGCCGAGTCCGCGCCAGACTACGACATAGGCGCGGCCGCATGGACTCCCGATGAAGGAAGCACATGGTATTCGCTGCGATCCGTGAGCGGATATTGGGCGGTCGCCTTCGCCGATCCGCAAGATGGATGGTTCGTCGGCAACAATGGACAGATTCTGAAGATCAGCTTCTAGGTTGACGAGTCAGGTGCCCCATTTCTCGCTTCTTTTGCGGGAAGTGGGGCTTTTTGTCGCACCGATGCCAGCGGCCTCGCGCGTGTTCGTGTCGGTTACTCGATTTCCGGCCGCCACAACGGTCCTCCGCCCAGCGAGTGATAAAAGCCCCAACTGGCCATTGCCACCACGCTAAGCACCGCAAGAATTGAGGCGGGCATAAACCACGCCGAAAGGTCACTGGACATGGGCACACTGCCCATCATATTGATGGTGAAGATGGCGCACGCCAGTGGCAGCAATCCAAAGCGGTAGACGATCAAAACGGCGATTCCATAGACCACCACAAAGGCCGGCAGATCTAAGGCTAAATCCGAACTGGAGGCAGATTGAATCGTGACGAAAATGCCTACGAATGCGATTGCGGCCAGCCAGTCTTTCCGCAATACAACTTTTAGGCTCAGCAGCAAGAAGAAGAATTCCAGGGTGCCGATGATTGATCCAGGGATCTGTCTAAGCCATATGCCCAGAGCCGAGCGGTTGCCCGCAAGATAGGAGATGTTTCCGATGCCGGGGGGTGCCCCTCGGTGGAGTGATATGGCGTATCGCGCAGAAAATACGACGATCCAAAGTACACCCAACATCACGCCGAACAAAATGTCGCGGCCCACCAGCGGATCACGGAACTGTCCCGTCAGCAGCCGGCTCCAGGAGATGATGGCCTGCGGCCAACGCCGCCGCACCCACGGCTCCAGCGCCAGATAGAGCGTCCAAGCCACGGCCGAGACAAAGAGTCCCGTACTGACGGCGAGAATGAACAATCCGAAAGTGCCCATATCGGCGGTGAAATGCCCGCGGCAGAGCCACAACAGCATCTCCAGTACAAAAATTATGAACGCGAGGCGCAGTGCTCCATCGCGATCGCCTCGCCCCTGGCGATAATTGCGCCGCGCCAAATAAACCGCGCCGAAAAGCACCGACAAAAGCAAGGCCAGACCCATGACTTGCCGGACCTTTGCGCCGATAGAATCGTCCGAATTTTTCATGCGCGGCGGCTTGGTCCATTCGCCAATCAAGGAGAAGTAGACCGGCTTGCCGTGCAGCGACGCCGCCTCCACCCGCAGCGGGCGCTTGCTTCCGGGCCACACTCCCGTCCATGCCATGCGCGTGTCCGAAGAAGCCAGCGAGTTCCAGGTCGGCTCGGCTTTTTGGAATTGGGTTGGGTCAAGTCCGGCTGCGCTGAATAATAAATTCCAGTCAAACGCTGTTGCCGGTGGGCTGGCACTTTCTTTTTGCGGAGGAATCACCTGCAGGTACGTCAGGCGCCCCTGCGGATCGAGTTCAACATTAATCATCCCCGAAAGCGTGGTCGGAGGATCGCTGCGGGTCACGATTCCCGGGTTCATCAATTCGTCGCGAAAGCCATCCGGTATCAGATCGTCGGGACTTTGGCGATACCAGAACTGGAGCAGGGAAGGCCGGCCTGCGAAAACCGCATCCCAGTTGGGCCGGGGCTTATCGCTCTTTTCTACGTACTCCTCAAAATCGTCATCGTAGTACAGACTGGAGACGCTATCGACAGGCCGGCCCGGGTATCCGAGCTGAGCCAGAATTTCGTGCGCCTTTTGTGCCAGAACTTCAGGAGTAAGATCCAACCGCATCTTGTTCAAGCCGGTATAACGGATCCCGAGGAAAGTTGTGAGACCCAGAGCTAGCAGGAAGCCCGCAATGCACATGACAGCCGCTCGGGGACGGAGCCCTAAAGTTTCTCCCGAAGCGGCGACCATCTGCGGCGACGGCGTTTCACCGGCAGCCAAAGCGGCCGCCAGCGGATCGCCTCCCGGTAGTGCGGCCGCGACGGCCAGAACGGTTGCCGGGCGCGCCGAAGGCTCGGTCTCCAGACAGCGCAGAATCACGCGCTCAATCACCGGATTGAGATCTTTGACCACCGAAGAAGGGCGGCTTACCGCTCGATCCTCACTCGCGCCCGGCTTCGGAGAGAACGCCCGCTTGCCGGTAAAAACTTCATACAGCACGAGTCCGAGAGAATAAATGTCGCTGCGGGTGCTGACTTCTTTTCCCGCCAGTTGCTCTGGCGCCATGTACGCTGGAGTTCCGCTGCGCACCTCGGCCCCTTGAATTTGATCTGCGACCCCAGCCAATCCAAAATCTGTGATCACTACTTGTCCGCGGCCGTCGAGCATGATATTGGCGGGTTTGAGATCGCGATGCAGAACGCTCTTTGCGTGTGCGGCCGACAATCCCGCGCAAAGCTGGCGAGCAATGTCGAGAGCCTTGTCTTCCGGCAGACGGCCGATGCGCCGCAGCAAAGAAGCCAAGTCCTCGCCATCGACGTACTCCATGGTGAAGAAAGTGTGGCCCTCGATATCGCCCACGTCGTACACGCGGCAAACGTTAGGATGAGACACCCGCCGGGCAATCCGCACTTCGTTCTTGAAGCGCTCCAGCAATCCCTGATCGCGCGCGGCCTCGTCAGGCAAAAACTTGAGCGCCACTTGTTGGCCGAGCGTGAGGTCGTCGGCCCGATACACCTCGCCCATGCCACCTTTTCCCAGCAGAGCAATGATGCGGTAACGCCCCGCCAGCAGACGCCCGGGCAGAAAGCGGCCTTCGCTCAAGTAGTCGGCAGAGCTCGACGTGCGAGACGACAGCCGCGAAGAGGATGCGGATGCGGGCCGCGGCGGCAGAGGCGAACTGGCCGTCACCTCTGCCGTGGCGAAGTCAAGAGTTGCGAGTTCATCCCCATTGCCGCTATTGCCAAGGGGCGCTCCGCAAGCCGAACAGAACCGTCCGGCTGGGGATGTTTCGGTACCGCATGTTGCGCAGGCAGGCATGAGATTTTCCGCCTACAGTCTACCGCGAGGGAACCAATGCCGGTGCAGTTTCGTAAGACAAATGTATCCTTGCGAGAACCTTATGTGGAAAGCTCGGTTCGCTCTGATTTTGCTGATGACGACATCGCCCATGCTCGCGAAATCGAGGCAGTTTTCGAAGCTCGTCTCCATTCCGATCACCGTCGATTCCGATGTGCTCATGGTGCCCGTCACGCTGAACGGCACCGTCTCCGCCCATGTAATCTTCGACACCGGCGCGGGCCTGGATATTCTCGCACCCAGCCTCCTCGAGAAGCTCCACGCCAAGCCCGCCGGCGAATTTACCGGGTTTCGCATGACGGAAGAGCGGCTCAATATTCCCCTGTTCGTAATTCCCGAGCTTTCCATTGGACCCCTCGTGAAGAAAGATGCGGTGGTCGGCAGCTTTGATGCACTCGATAAACTCAACATCGACGGCATCATTTCGGCCAACGATTTTCGCCGCATTCCATTCAGCCTGGACTTCGCCAACCAAGTCCTCAGCTTTGAAACTTCGAAGTCCTTGTCGAGGCTGCGCGCGCGAGGAAAATCCGCCCCTCTTCAACTCGACGATCAGCGCGAGATCACGTTGGATCTGTTCGCCAACTTTCTGATAGGCGACCAGCGCGGCCAATGCGAAATCGATACTGGCAGTCAGGGCGCAACCGTGAGCACGCGCTATATGAGCCGTCTGGGCATCGAAAAAGATGGCACGGATGTGCACAAGCTCGAAAGCCGCACAATCGCGGGCGGCACGGAGATTCGTTATAAGGCGCGGGTGTCGCGGATTTCACTGGCCGTTGCACCCGAGATCCATGTGGAGAATCCGGGCGTCTCTTTTTCTGACATCATTTACGACTGCAACATCGGCACCGAATTTTGGTCTGGCAAGGTGCTTACCTTCGATCTCGCTCATCGCGAATTGATTGTCTCGACTCCGTTGCCGCACTGAACTGCTCAGCGCGAGCGGGTTCAACAAGCTCCCCGTGTATTAACATCCAGACGTGACCTCACACCTGCGCCGCTGGCTTCGCGACCCTGTTTTCCTTCTATGTTTGGTCGCAGGTCTGCTCGCCTTCGTCGTGCAATCCGGCGAGTTGGGCACGGCCGACACCATGCATCGCCTGCAAACGACGCACTGGATTTGGACTTCCCAGCCTCAGGTATTTCCTTACGAGTATCCAGAGTTTGGCCTGCACGGCCGGGGTGGGCAACTTTACAGCTGGTACGGAATTGGCCAGTCATTGCTGATGCTGCCCGCGGATCTGGTAGGCACTTGGATCGCGCACTGGCGCGTGTTCTCAGGCTACGAAGATGATCCCGCGGTGCGCAGCATTGTGGTCAGCTACAGTACCAACATCCTGGTGAATGTCTTGACCGCGCTGGTCGCATTTCGACTGCTTCGCCAGCTTCTATTCAGCGTGCGGGAATCTGTGCTGGGAGTGTTGGCGCTGCTGTTCTGCACCACTCATCTCCATTACACGCAGAACATGATGGAGAACAACTACATCATGCTGCTTACGCTCGTGGGATTCTCGTTTCAATACAAATGGCTGCGGACGGGAAGCAAGCGGGCGCTCCTGGTGGGCTGCGGTGCGGTTGCACTAAATCTGCTCACGCGACTCACTACCGGCTTGGATCTGATCGTGGTGGGAGTTTTTCTTCTCCTCGCCTTGTGGTTCGAGGGAGCCACGGGAAGCGAGTTGTGGCGGCGATTCGCAAATTACTGCAAGATCGCCGCGCCGGTCTATGCATTCTTTCTACTGGTCGACCGGCTGTATCAGTTTTACCGTTTCGGATCGTTCACCAACACCTACGTGTCGCTCTTCGCCAAGGAGCAACGGCTGCTCGATCCCACATTGCCGCAGAATTTCCCGTGGACCACTCCTTTTCTCGAAGGTGTTCTCGGACCGCTGTTCCAGCCGGAAAAGTCGATTTTCCTTTTCGATCCACTGCTGGTGCTGGCGATAGTACTGCTGCTGGTGCTGTGGAAACGCCTCTTACCCGAAGTTCGAGCATACGCCGTAGCGTCGCTTCTGCTGCTTGTGGTCTACATCTGTTTTTATGCGCGGTATACCTATTGGGCAGGAGATTTTGCCTGGGGCGATCGCTATGTTTCGACCGCGGTCGAGTTGGCCACGTTACTGGCGTTT
>CAWFUK010000045.1:0-174051 GCA_963818935.1 uncultured Acidobacteriaceae bacterium | reverse complement strand
ACGTCATTCTTCGATTTCGATAACGACGGCTGGCTCGATCTTTTCACTGACAGCGGCCACGTCTATCCGCAGGTCGATACCATTCCCGGCGGCACGCCCTACCGGCAACCGATGCTGCTCTTCCGCAACCATTGCGACGGAACTTTCGATGATGTTTCGTCGGTGTTCGCGAATATGCCTCCCCAATCGAGGCGGGGCGCGGCTTTTGGGGATGTCGACAATGACGGGAATGTAGATATCGTCGTGCTGAATGTTGACGGCCCGCCATCACTGCTGCTGAACCGAACAGTCAGTGCAAACCACCGTGTGCTGTTCAAGCTGGTCGGGACGAAAAGCAACAAAGCCGCAATCGGCGCGCGCGTGACCGTGAAAGCTGGGACTTTAGTGCAGATGGATGAGGTGCGCGGTGGTGCAAGCTATCTTTCGCAGAACGATTTGCGCTTGCACTTTGGATTGGCGGCCAACCAGACGATGAACGAGGTCGATATTCGCTGGCCGAATGGAGGGAACGAAATCTTGCGCAACGTTCCCGCGGATTTTATCTATACCGTCGTTGAAGAGTCGGGTATTCGGGGGAGGATTGCACTGCCGGCGTTGCCACTGCGCTGAAAGGGTTTCGATCCTCTGGCAATACTTACGTCGTAATGAGTGCTATGGCGACTTTGCACCATGTGAGAGCCGTATGCAAAATCCTTCATCTTGACGCCCCCCCCCCCCAAGTGTGCAATCCTCATTGGCCTTGGTTTGACACATCCGTAGTGTGTGCTAGCGCTCGTCGCGCAGAAGGACTCATCGATGCAAAGCAGAAAGCTTTCTCTCGGATTAAGCGCCGCTCTCGCTGCTCTCGTCACCTTTTGCACGACCAGTCTCGCCTCAGCGCAAACGACGAGCAACAACCGCGCTCCCACGACGCCGATCTTCGCATCTCTGTTCGACTTCGAGAAGACCAACGGCGCGTACCCGGGGGCGACGTCACTCATTCAAGCCACAGACGGTAACTTCTACGGCGTCACCGGCGACGGAGGGACTGGAGCCAGTTGCACGTATTCGTATGGCTGCGGCACATTCTTTCAAGTGACGGCGCAAGGCACGCTGACGACTCTCTACAATTTTTGCGCTTTACAGTACTGCGCTGACGGCGAGTTCCCCGCGACCGGAGTCATTCAGGGCACCGACGGCAACTTTTATGGGGTCACCGGAGCTGGCGGATCAGTCGGCTACGGAACGGTTTTCAAAATCACCTCCGCTGGCGTCCTGACCGTGCTGCACAGCTTCATCGGCAGCGACGGAGCTAGTCCCTACGGCACCCTGCTAGGATCCGATGGAGCATTTTACGGAACAACCTACGGCTACGGATCGGCTGTTTATTACGGGACGATTTTCAAGATCACTCCCTCCGGAACTTTGACCACACTTTACAACTTCTGCTCGCAATCCGGATGCACCGACGGCAAGTATCCGTACGCCGGGTTGATTCAGGCCAGCGACGGAAACTTTTATGGCACCACCAGCGAAGGCGGAGGGAACAGTACGTGTAACGCGACTCAGCCCTACGGCTGCGGAACAATTTTCAAAATCACTCCTGCTGGGGTCCTTACGACGCTACACAGTTTCGCCGGATATCCCGACGACGGCAATACCCCTGCCGCGACCTTGATTCAGGCTTCCGACACGAATCTTTATGGAACAACAGAGTATGGAGGCAGCAACAACGAAGGCGCAGCCTTTAAGCTAAGCCTTAGCGGAACGCTCACCACGATCTACAGCTTCTGCCCGCAGAGACAGCAAGGCACGTGTCCCGAGGGGTACAATCCGTACGGCGGCCTGATTCAGGGCACCGATGGCGCCTTCTACGGGGCGGCTTTAGGAGGCATTCACAGCGACGGAGTTCTTTTTCGGCTTACAGCTCTCGGAACCATCGTAGCCGAGCACCAGTTCGATTCAACTGACGGAGCGAATCCGTACGGCGGTCTGCTTCAAGCCACCGACGGGAGTTTCTATGGCAACACGCAGAACGGCGGGACTGGCGGGTACGGAACACTCTTTAACCTAAGCACCGGCCTCGCTCCCTTTGTCGAGACCCAAACGTCATCCGGCAAGATCGGTGCGTCCGTTACCATCCTCGGAACAAATCTCACCGGCGCGACCAGCGTGACTTTCAACGGCATCGCTGCGTCATTCGCCGTCGTTTCGAGTTCGGAAATTACGGCCACTGTACCGACCGGGGCAACAACCGGATTCATCGTTGTAACCACTCCGACAACCACCCTGACCAGCAATAAGAAATTTAGAATCTTGAACTGAGAGCCAAGGAGATTGTCACGCGACCTCGCGGCGGGATTTTCCGGATTGGCACTATCAGGCCATAACTCACACCGAGAAATCACCGACCCAACGCCCTACGCAATTCCCATCTGTTTCTGAATCTGCTCCAGCGAGACGCCCTTGGTTTCCGGAACCATGGTCTTCACCCAAATCAGTTGCAGCACCATCATGCCGGTGAAGAATGAGAACACGTAACCCGGCGGGAAAGCGGTGACCATCTTCGGGAAAAACGTGGTGAGCAACGCCGCAAAAATCCAATGCGTAGAGCTGCCCAGAGTCTGACCTTCCGCGCGATGGCGGTTGGGAAAAATCTCCGCAATAAAGACCCAGATGACCGCTCCCTGGCCGATGGAGTGCGCTGCGATGAATGCGAAGATACAGGCCGGGACCAGCGTCAGATGATTGGAAAAAAACGACCAAGCCGCGAGACCGAGCGAGGCAATATAGCCGAACGAACCGATATAAAGCAGCGTCCGGCGGCCGAGGCGATCAATCAGCCACAATCCCACAAAAGTGAAAATCAGATTCGTAATACCGATTCCGACAGATTGCAACAGGGCCGCTTTGGTCCCGAGGCCAGTCAGTTCGAAAATGCGAGGAGCAAAATAAAGGATCGCATTGATTCCCGACATCTGATTAAAGAACGCAATCAGGATGGCAAGCAGGATCGGCTTGCGCAATCGCATCGTCCAGAAATGCCCGGTCGATCCTTCTTGCGAGGATGCAGTTAAAATCGAGTCGGCCTGCGCTGCGATTTCAACTGGCGAGGCTTCGGGCTGTGCTTTTTGCAACACCTCTAGAGCGGCTTCGCGGTTGCCCTTGCGGCTCAGCAGCCAACGCGGGCTCTCGGGCAATGCGAAGCAGAAGGTGGCGTAGATCAACGATGGGAACGCGGCCACGCCCAACATCCAGCGCCACGCGTTCTCGCCGATTCCCGCGAGCAAAGCATTCGAGACGAATGCGATCAGGATGCCAAAGACAATATTGAACTGGAACATTCCGGCCAGACGTCCGCGATATTTCGGCGGCGCGATTTCCGAGATATACATCGGGGCAACCACTGTCGAGATGCCGATTCCCAAGCCGCCGATGACACGCGCAATAATAAAGACCGTCACGTTAGTGGCCAGTCCCGAGCCGACCGCACCGACAAAGTAAAGGATGCCGATCCACAGCAGCGTGGCTTTGCGGCCGAAGCGATCGGCCGGCCAGCCTCCAATCAACGACCCGACCACCGTTCCATATAAGGCCGAAGCCATGGCAATGCCATGCAAGCCCGGACTGAGCGACCACAATGTTTGTATGGTTTTTTCGGCGCCTGAAATTACCACCGTGTCGAAGCCAAAGAGAAATCCGGCGAGCGCCGAGGTGAGCGACCAGAAGAAGATGCGCCTGTTCATAAGTAACTGGCGAGCCTACCACATCGACACGACTCAGCTCGAAGAAATCTTTCTTTCAATCCTTGGTCAGGGGATATCCTTTTTCGCGCCAGTCGCGAATGCCACCATCCATGGAAATGACATTGGTATAGCCCATCTTTTGCAGATTGTCAGCAGCCAGAGCAGAGCGAAATCCTCCGCCGCAGTAGAGAATCAGTTCTGCGCCGAGATCGGGCACGCACGCCTCGATGTCGCGCTCAATGATTCCCTTCCCCAAGTGGATTGCGCCCGGCACGTGATCTTTGGCGAACTCGCTTTCTTCCCGCACATCCACCAGAATCAATTTTTCGCCGCGATCGATTCTTTTCTTCACTTCATCGGTGTTGGTTTCGCGCACGCGTGTTTTTGCGTCGTCCACTAATCTAAGAAAACGCGGGGGATGCTGATGAGCCATAGGATTCTCCTTTGAACGGAAGTTCATTATCCTACAAGTTGAACTATATACGGGCCGAAGTCATCCGCCGTCGAGAAGGATCATGCCGAAATCTCACAATCAAGAATTCCGCCGCACGGGCTTGGCGCGGGCTTTGTCGAAGCTCGGCTACTGCTCGCGGTCGAGCGCGGCGGAAATGATTCGCGCAGGGCGCGTCAGCTTGAACGGAACGATTCGCCGCGATCCAGAGACGCCGGTTTCTGGTTTGTCCGTTCGCGTCGCAGTCGACGGAAAAATCGTCAAGGCTCAGACAAAAATCTATTTCATGATGAATAAACCTCGCGGCGCGGTAACGACAGCTTACGACGAAAAAGGCCGCAACACCGTCTATACGCTATTGAATGAACGTTTATCCGAAAACGCGTGGGTTGCGCCCGTCGGTCGTCTCGACAAAGCCAGCGAAGGCCTATTACTGTTGACCAATGATTCCGAGTGGGGCGCCCGCGTCGCGGCGCCGGAATCCCATTTAGACAAGACATACCACGTGCAGATTGCGACCGTCGCTGATGATCAACTCATTCATTCGCTGATGCAAGGAGTCAAAACAAAAGATGGCGAAATGCTGCGCGCCAAGCGCGCTCGCCTGTTGCGCAGGGGCGAGAAGAACTGCTGGCTGGAAATTATTCTGGATGAAGGCAAGAACCGGCACATTCGCCGCATGATGGAAGCCATGGACATCGAGATCTTGCGCTTGATACGGGTTGCGATCGGGCCGCTGCAGTTAGGCAATTTGGCAAAGGGCGAATACCGTGCTCTTACCACTACCGAGAAGCGAATGCTCGATCGCGCACTGCGAGTCGACGCATGAACCAATTGATCTTTCTTTCCGCCACAGAAATGGCGGAGCAAATTCGAACCAAAACAATTTCCCCGACCGAGCTAGTCAGCGCGCACCTGACACAGATCGAGAAACTGAATTCCAAGCTCAATGCGTATGTTCAGCTCGATGCGGAATGCGCCCGACGCGCCGCGCGTGATGCCGAAGCCGCGGTCATGGGCAACAAGTCAATCGGCCCGCTCCACGGCATTCCCATCAGCCTCAAGAGTTCGATTAATGTTGCTGGAATGCTTTGCGAAGCCGGTACCCGTCTGCGTGCCGGCCTTATCGCCGAACAAGATGCACCGCTAGTCGAACGCTTGAAGAGCGCCGGCGCAATCATTTTGGGCGTCACTAACACTCCGGAATTCTTGATGGCGTGGGAAACCGACAATCTTCTGCACGGCCGCACGAACAGCCCGTGGGATTTGTCGCGCACACCAGGCGGATCGAGTGGCGGCGAAGCAGCGGCGATTGCCGCAGGTATGTCGGCGGGAGGCGTGGGCAGTGACGGCGGCGGGTCGATTCGCGTCCCCGCGCACTTCAGCGGTATCTGCGGGTTGAAGCCAACGCCGGGCAGAATTCCCTCTACCGGCCATTTTCCCGTGTCTGCGGGACCTTTTGCGCTGCTCGGCGTTGTCGGGCCCATGGCGCGCACTATCGCAGATTTAAAAATCCTCTTCGAGACGATGCAAGGGCCGGATGCCGGCGATACCTGCGCGGCGCCAGTAACAGTGCGTTGGCCTAACGAAGCGGAGGTTAAGCGAATAAGAATCGGGTACTTCGAAGAGGATGGCCGCACTCCCGTAACTTCAGAGATTGGCGCAGCCGTACGCACCGCGGCAGAAGCCTTGCGCAGTGCGGGATTTCAAGTGGAACGATTTCGCCCGGAGGGTCTTGAAGAAGCGCGCCGGCTATGGCATCGATTTTTCGTAGTCGCCGGGGGAATGATGTTGCGGCCACTGTTCAAAGAGGGCGATGCCGATCTCAGTCCCACGCTTAAGCAATTTCTGGAATGGTCCGCGGCCGAACCGCAGCACACCGGAAGAACGATGCTCGACGCATGGATTCAGCGCGACCTGCTGCGCGCACGTTTTCTCGCGCAAATGGAAAAATATCCCATACTGTTGTGTCCGCCAGCGGCGATCCCGGCCTTCCGGCACGGAGAGCGGAGTTGGCAGGTGGAAGGCAAGACCGTTCACTATCTCGACGCCTGGAGCTACGCCGAATTCTTCAACCTCCTGGGCAATCCCGGCGCCGTTGTTCCCGTGGCGCATTCCCCCGAAGGCTTGCCAATCGGCGTGCAGATCGTTGGCAGGCCGTGGGAAGAAGAGCAGGTTTTATCGGTCGCAGCTGTCGTCGAAAAAGAATGTGGAGCGTGGAAGATCCCGCCGCTGGCTTGAGCGAATCTTCTGCGTTCGCGATGTGCTCTGTGATTAAATCTGTAGTCAGATGACTCCCAGAATTTCAGTTGCACTCGCCGGAATAATCCTGGCCGCATTTGGCCTGTTCGCAACTCCGCAAACGCCATCGAAAGCCAAGGTAACCGAAGCCGCGCGTTTAAACAATCTTGGCGCGGCCTACATGAACCAGCAGCTCTTCGAGAAGGCGCTCAAGTCGTTTCAGCAGGCGGAAGAACTCGATCCCAAGCTGACGATCGCGCGGCTGAATGAAGGCATCGCCTACCTGAACCAGCAGAAGGTTCCAGAAGCAAAGGCCGCGCTGGAAGAGGCGCTCAGGCAGGACCCAAAGAACCCCACCGCATGGTACAACCTCGGCTTGCTCGCGAAAAATACCGGCGACGCACAAGCGGCCATCGATTCGTTCAAGCGCGTTACCGAACTCGATGCCGACGATGCCGACACCTGGTATTTTCTCGGCAGCGCCTACATCCAAGCCAAACAATATCCGCAAGCCATCGGCGCATTCCAGCAGGCGCTGAAACTGAACCCGCTTCACGCCTCGGCTGAGTTCGGCTTGTCACGCGCCTACCAGCAATCGAACCAGATCGATCAAGCCCGCGAATATCTAAAGAAATTTCAGTACATCACGCAAAGCAAGCTGGGAGCTCCGATCAGCCTCGCCTATGGCGAGCAAGGGCAATATTCAAGCGCAGTCGAATCGCCGGCGGCGGTGTTGAAGGCACCGGCGCAGATCAAAGTGCAGTTTGTGGATGTGACGAAAGAGGCGGGGATTGGTTCCGCTCAAGCTTCGAGCCCGGAGGTAAATCCAAGCTTTGGCCCCGGCGCATGCTTTTTCGACTACGACGGTGACGGCCGCATCGACCTCTTCGTCGCCGACAACGGGTCGGCGGGTGGGATGTCGCTCTACCACAATGTTGGGGGAGGTAAGTTCGAAGACGTAACAAAGTCGGCGGGCCTTGACCCGAACTTGAGGGCGACAAGTTGTACCGCGGGCGATTACGACAATGACGGTGCGGCGGACCTTGCTCTCGGCTTTAGCGGCCGCGTCATGCTGTTACACAACGAAAAAAATGGAACATTCAATGACCACACGCTGGCGGCGAAGATCGAGAGCAACGGTCCCAATGCGGGCCTTAATTTCATAGACTACGATCACGACGGCGATATCGATTTGTTTATCGGCCGGTCGCCTAACGACGAGCGACAAACCGCAAATGGCGGACTGGTCACGGAAGTCAAACGATCACCGTTTTCGCCGTCTTCAAATTCGATGTGGCGCAATAACGGAAATGGATCGTTTACGGATGTAACGCGCACTGTCGGATTCTTCGGCCTGAACCCTGCACTGGCCTCCATCGGCAGCGATTACAACAACGATCGGGCAATTGATATTGTGCTCTCCGGCAAGCCTGCGCCGGCGGTTTTTGAAAATCCCAGGGAGGGCGCATTCCGCAGCGTCCCGTGGACAGATGGAATACCTTCCCCGGCCGTCGGCATCGCGGCGCTCGATTTCGATCACGACGACTGGGTGGACTTGGCCTTTACACACGAAGGTTCTCCTGCGATTAGTCTCTGGCGCAACAATCACGGCAAGACTTTCGAGCAAGTGAAGCTACCCGAGACCAACTGGGTTCGCGCCTTCGGTGTCGCCGCCTTCGATTACGACAATGATGGCTGGGTCGATCTGGTCGCGGTTGGCGAAACCAAAGACGGCAAGGGCGAAGTGAAATTGTTTCGCAATCTCGGGGCGGACGGCTTCAAAGATGTTACTGCCGACGTGGGTCTCGACAAGATTCAGCTCAAAGATCCGCGCGCCATCATCACCGGAGACTATGACAACGACGGCGCGACCGATCTGCTGATCACGCAGAATCATGGTCCGGCGGTGCTGTTGCGCAATGAGGGCGGCAATCAGAATCACTGGATGCGGCTTTCGCTCAAAGGCATGTCGGACAACAAGTCGGCGATCGGCACGAAAGTGGAAGTGTTCGCGGGTGGAAACCGGCAGAAGTTTGAAATTTACGGATCGAACGGCTATCTCGGGCAGAACTCAACCAATATTGTGATCGGCCTGGGCGATGCGAAAGAGGCCGACGTTGTGCGCCTGCTATGGCCGACCGGCGTGTTGCAGGACGAAATCAATGTTGCCGGCGACCAGCAGCAGAACATCACCGAGATCGACCGGCGCGGCAGTTCGTGCCCTACGCTGTTTGTGTGGAATGGCGAGCGCTACGAACTGGTCGCCGACATGCTGGGCGCCGGCGTGGTGGGGCATTGGGTCGGGCCAGGGCAGCGCGATGTGCCGCGTCCGGTGGAGTGGGTGAAGATTGAGCGCAGCATGATTCGGGAGAAGGTTTCTGACCTCAGACCTCAGACGTCAGACCTTGGCACAAACCTGACGCCTGAGCTCCGAAGTCCGAGGTCCGTTCTCAGTTTTCGCTTCATGGAGCCGCTGGAAGAAGCAGTTTACCTCGATCAGGTGCGCCTGCTAGCGGTCGACCATCCCGCGAATGAGGAGGTTTATCCCAACGAATATTTCGCGTCTGACCCACCGTATCCTGAGTTCAAAGTGGTGGTGAGTCGCGATGCGCATCCGCCTGCGGGCGCGTGGGATGAGCATGGCCACAGTGTTTTACCCGATCTGCTGGCGCATCGCTACTTCGGTGATTTGGGGTTAACCCAGTTTCAGGGCTTCGCTCAACCGCACAGTTTGACGCTCGATTTGGGCGAGCCTTACCACGGTGGTCCGCTGTGGTTGCTGATGCATGGCGAGGTCGAATATTTTTCGGCGAACAGCACGTATGCGGCGTCGCAGGCCGGGGTGCAGGCGATCTCTCCATATGTAGAAGCGCTGAACGCCAACGGGAAATGGGTGAGGTTCGTCGATGATATGGGATTCCCTGCTGGCGGGCCGCGCACGATGACGCCCGACCTCAGCGGCAAGTTGCCTGTTGGCACGCGCAAGATCCGCATCACCACCAATCTTCAGATTTATTGGGACAGCATTTTGATCGATCGGGCGGATCAGAGAACACCGGAACAAACGCGTCTGACGCCGGTGCCGCTGGTGCGTGCCGATCTGGATCATCACGGTTATCCGCTGAAGATCGAAGGCACGCCGCCCGGGAACGTCCAATACATTTATGAAAAGGTGAGCGCGACGGGGCCCTACACTCGTCCCGCGGGAACTTACACGCGCTATGGCGACGTGCTGCCGCTGCTGACGGCGCTGGACGATCAGTCGGTCGTGTTCGGCTCGGGGGATGAAGTTCGGCTCGACTTCGATCCCGCCAATCTGCCGGCATTGCCATCCGGTTGGGTGCGCGATTACTTCTTCGCCGCCAACGGCTACGAGAAGGATATGGATTTCTATGCTGCCGAAGGAAACTTTGTGGCGCCGCTGCCGTTTCTTAAAATGGGCGATTACCCGTATCCGCCGGGGCAGTCGTTCCCACTCGATGACCCGCACGTCAACTATCTTCTGGAATACAACACGCGGCACATGTCGGGGAACGAACAGCGCGGATATTCGTTCGAATATGATCAGAACAAATAGATTAGAGCGGAGGAATGCATGCTAGGTTCGGTCAACATCGTGGCTTTTGTTCCTACGCAAGATCCGGTAAAGGCGCGGGCGTTTTATGAGGGAGTGTTGGGATTGCGCTTCGTGAAAGACGACGGCTTCGCGTTGGTGCTCGATGCGAATGGCATCATGGTCCGCGTGGCGAAAGTGCAGCCGGATTTTAAGCCAGCGCAATTCACGATTTTAGGATGGCAGATTAACAACATTGAAGACCTGGCGGCCAGGTTACAGGAAAAAGGCGTGCACTTCGAACGGTTCGGATTTTTTGAGCAGGACGCGCTTGGCATCTGGACCGCGCCTACCGGCGATAAAGTTGCCTGGTTCAAGGATCCAGACGGCAACATATTGTCGATTTCGCAGCACGTGTGAAAGGATGGAGTAATTTGATAATTGAGCAATTTCGCAAGTTTGGCTCACCATTGGCGAGCCTCTCGATCGCATTCCGGGATGCGTCCGCCTTTGCCTTCGTTCCGCCACACTCCGAAGTCTTAGACTCGCGGCATCCCCTCCGCTGGCATCCGCATAGTTTATAATAAAATTCCGCTGCTTACCTCCGGAGTGACAAGATGATTCGATTTCTGCAAACTGAAGGACCGTTCAAGAAGATTATTCTGAGCGGATTGCTACTGCTGATCTGTGCCGCAATGGCCATTACGTTGATTCCCGGCGTGGGAGCCGACTTGGGCGGGGCGCCGGGCAAAGGCGTCATCGCCAAGGTGAATGGCGAGGATATTACGGCGCAAGAAGTGCGCGACTCGGCCCGGCAGATCGCCCAGCAGCAGGCGCAGCAATACGGCCAGAACGCCGCGATGCTGATGCCGTTTCTGATGCAGCAGGCCACGCAGCGCGCCGCCGATCAACTGATCAACCGGCAGGTATTGTTGACGGAGGCGCATCGCCTGGGGCTAAGGGCTACGGCCGAAGAGGTGAAGGACGAGTTGCAGCATGGCCGCTATGCTTCCGTCTTTTTCCCGGGCGGGACTTTTATTGGCGAAACCGAATATCAGAATCTCTTGCAGAGCCATAACCTCACTCCGACAATTTTTGAAGAAAATGTTGGGCAGGACCTTTTGATTGGCAAGTTACAGGCGCTGATCACTGGCGGAGCTTCAGTGAGCGACGCCGCGATCAAGACGCAGTTCGATAAAGAAAATACCAAGGTAAAGTTCGACTACGCGGTTCTGAAAGAGGATGACATTAAGAAGGGCATTCATCCGACCGAGGAAGAGCTCAAGGCGTATTACACGAGCCATCAGAAGGGCTATGCGAACTCGATTCCCGAGAAGCGCAAGATCAAATATGCGGTGATCGATACAGCCAGAGTTCAGGCGAGCGTGCAGGTGACGCGCGACGATTTGCAGACTTATTACAACCAGCATCGCGACGAATACCGCGCACCGGAACAAATTAAGGTAAGCCACATCTGGATCAAGATGCCACTGCCGGGCCCCGATGGAAAGATCGATGCCAAGGCTGAAGCGGACGCGCAACACCGTGCCGATGACGTCCTCAAACAGTTACAAAACGGCGGTAACTTCGAGGAACTCGCCAAAAAATATTCGGAAGATACGGGTAGCGCGAACGTGGGCGGATCGCTGGGCTGGATTGGCAAGAGCCAGATGGGTGCTGAATTTGAAAAGGCGGCGGAGTCACTGCCCAAGGGAAAGATCAGCGGCGTGGTAAAGACGATCGATGGCTTCCACATCATCCGGGTCGACGACAAGCAGGACGCGCACATGAAGACGCTTGACGAGGTGAAAGCTCAGATCGAGCCTGTCGTGAAGCAGCAGAAGGCGCAGGAGGAAGTGCAGAAGAAGGCCGATGACTTGGCGCAAGCCGCCAAGACGAAGGGCTTGGATGCGGCGGCAGCCGCAGCGGGCGTGCCCGTGGCAACGTCGGACTTTTTCGCCCGCAAGGATGTAATTCCGGGCATCGGCGCGGCGCCACAGTTGATGGACGCTGTATTCAGCGCAGCGGACAAATCTCCTCCGCAGATGGCTTCGACCTCGCAGGGCTTTGTCGTGTTTCAATTGCTGGCGATCAAGCCGCCGGAAACTCCTACCTTTGATGAAATCCGCGCAAAGGTGGAAGAGCAATTTAAGAACGAGCGGGCGCGCGAACTACTATCGCAAAAGGTGCAGGAACTTTCGGATCGCGCCAAGAGTGAACATGATTTGAAGAAGGCGGCAAAGGAACTGGGCGCTGGGTTAAAGACCAGCGACCTAGTGGCGCCCGATGGCCAGGTTCCCGAGATCGGCTCCATGAGCGGCGAGGCTTCGGTTGCGTTCAACATGAAGCCGGGAGACATCAGCGGCCCCATCCGCACCGGAAGCGATGGCGTGGTGCTCTCGGTGCTGGACGTGCAAAAGCCCACAGACGCCGATTTTCAAGTTAAGCGCGATCAGATTCGCGATAACCTGCTGCAAACCAAGGAGAGCGAGTTATTCGGACTCTTTGTAACCAACTTGCGCGCCCAGATGGAAAAGTCGGGCAAGATCAAAATCAATCAGGATGAAATGAAGTCGCTTACGAGCTCTGCGAATGAGCAAGGAATGTAGCGCGTTCGCAGGCTCCTTTCCGAATAAAATCCACGTTCGTTGACTGAGTTCGATGCCGTTTCCGCGTGCCGCAGGTGTTTTGCTACATCCCACGTCGTTGCCATCACGCGGCGGCATCGGTGATTTTGGTCCAGCCGCGTATCAATTTGTCGACTGTCTGGCGGCGGCGCGGCAGGGCTTGTGGCAGGTTCTTCCGCTGGGGCCGCTGGGCTATGGCAATTCACCTTATTCTTCCATATCGGCGTTCGCCGGCAATCCTCTGCTGATCAGTTTGGAACGCCTCGTCAGTCGCGGCTGGATCGATGGCGAGAAGCTTTCCGGCCTGGGTGATTCTTCAAACTCCGGTTTGGTGGAATACGATCGAGTCTTCGCCAAAAAAATGCCGTTGCTGTTTGAGGCGGGACGCAATTTTGTAGGCTCAGCCTCCGGCGGCACGCGGGAGCGTTTCGAGCGTTTCTGCGCGGAGAACGCATGGTGGCTGGACGACTTTGTACTGTTCGATGCCTTGCGCGCCAAGAATAAACTGGCCAGTTGGAATGAATGGCCGGCCGACCTGGCGCATCGCGAACCGGCGGCGCTGGAGCAGACGCGCAAAGATCTGGAAGTCGATCTGAAAATCCGGAGCGCCTTGCAGTTCGCCTTCTATGAACAATGGCAGGCGTTGCGGCGGTATTGTTGCGAGCGGGCAATCCGCATCGTGGGCGACGTCGCAATCTTTGTCAACTATGATAGCGCGGATGTCTGGATGCACCGCGAGCTCTTCCAATTGAATGACCATCTCGAACCGGAAGTGGTGTCTGGCGTCCCACCGGATTTCTTCAGTAAGACAGGACAACGCTGGGGAAATCCGCTCTACCGCTGGGACAGGATGAAACAGGAAGGCTACGAGTGGTGGATCCAGCGGCTGCGCTGGGCAACGCGCAACTGCGATTACATTCGGCTCGATCACTTCCGCGGTTTCGACCAGTTCTGGGAGATTCCGGCGAGCGATCCAACTGCGATCAACGGTCGCTGGGTCGATGGTCCGCGCGACGATCTTTTTCACAAACTGCGCGAGGCGTTAGGCGGCCTGCCGTTTTTTGCGGAGGACTTAGGATACATCACCCCCGAGGTTCACGCATTGCGCGAACGCTTGCAGATCCCGGGTATGGCAGTTCTGCAATTTGGCTTCGGTGACGAGGGCGCGCACATGTATTTGCCGCATCGGGCCGCGGGCAAGGTTATCTACACGGGAACCCACGACAATGACACCACGCTGGGCTGGTTCGAGTCAGGAGCAGCCGATCACGAACGCCGCAACGTAGCTGCTTATCTGGGTTGCTGTGACGATGGAAACAACTGGGCGTTTATCCGAGCGGCGCAGAGCTCAGTGGCGGAGTTTGCGTTGGTCCCTCTGCAGGATGTGCTTGGCTTGGGCAGTGAGGCTCGCATGAACATGCCGAGCCATCCAACTGGGAATTGGAGATGGCGTTTTGCTCCCGACGCGTTCACGCCTGAACTGACCGCCAAACTGGCGCACCTTGCCGAAGTGACAGACCGACTGCCGCAAGCATGCGGCGCGCTGGCGAACGAGGACTTCGCAGCGTAAGAAATTGGGGCTTCGGTTTAGGCGTCAGGTGCCAGGTCCCAGATCTGATAACATTTCCCGACCGTTAAGCCCCCGATCCGAAGACTTAATAACCAAGGCCCAAGAACTTCTTTAAATTTTGCCCCGTCAGATAAATCGTGTATAGAAGTTACGGAGACTTTTCTTGGCGAACGAAGCGATTATCGAAGCACGCGCGATCGAGAAGTCCTACCCGCAGCCAGATGGGACGCGCATTCAGGTGGTCGGGCTCACTGATTTCGTTATCGAGCCGGGAAAGATCATAGCGTTGCTGGGCGCATCGGGATGCGGTAAATCGACGCTGCTGCGTATTCTGAGCGGTCTGGCGCAACCATCCTCCGGGGCGCTGTTCTGGCATGGCAAGCCACTGCATGACCAGACCCCAAACGTTGCCATCGTCTTCCAGAGCTTTGCGCTTTTTCCCTGGCTCACGGTGCTCGAAAATGTCGAAGCGCCGCTCGAGGCGCGGGGATTGGAAGCTGTGGAGCGCCGCAAGCGGGCTCTGCGCACGCTCGATACGGTGGGTCTGGATGGTTTCGAGACCGCCTATCCCAAGGAGCTTTCCGGCGGCATGAAACAGCGCGTGGGATTTGCGCGGGCGCTGGTGGTGGAACCCGAAGTCCTTTTCATGGATGAACCGTTTTCGGCGCTCGACGTACTCACGGCGGAAAATCTGCGCGGTGAGTTGCTGGAGCTCTGGCTGAATAAAAAGATGCCCACCAGCGCCATCTTCATCGTGACCCACAATATTGAGGAAGCGGTGATACTGGCGGACCGGATTGTGGTGTTAGGGAAAAATCCGGCACGCATCCGTTCGGATTTTAATGTGAAGCTGGCGCATCCGCGCGACCGCAAGTCTCCCCGGTTTGTGGAGCTGGTCGACTACATCTACAAGGTTATGACCGAACCGGATGTTGAGCATGCTCTGCCCGACCCGGAGAGCACCGGCGAGATCATGGTGCCGCCGGGAGGATTCAAACGCGGGCAGGCGCCGGTGAAGCTGAGCAAGTATCAGATTCTGCCGCATGCCCGCGTGGGCGGTATCGCCGGCCTGCTGGAATTGCTGCACGATCGCGGGGGGCGCGAAGATTTATTTCGTTTGAGCGAAGAATTGGTCATGGATGTTCAGGATCTCCTGCCCATCCTGGAAGCTTGCCAGTTGCTGGGGTTTGCGTGGTTGAAGGAGGGCGATGTGCAGCTTACGACTGCAGGAGTGCACTTTGCCGACGCCGATATTCAGCGGCGCAAAGCTTTATTCCGCGAAGCGGTGTTGGAGCACGTCACAATCCTGAAGCAGATCGACAGTATTTTGAAACGAAAGTCAGATCACTCCATCAACGACGAATTTTTCCACGACATTCTCGACGAACATTTTTCCGCGGAGGAAGTACAGCGGCAGTTCGACACCGCCGTGAACTGGGGCCGGTACGCGGAGATTTTCGACTATGATCGCGCAAGCGGACAACTGGTACAGACTGCTGTGAATACTGAAGTGATTAGTGGATAGTGGTTCGTACAACTCTGCCTCGCTAATCACTTACCACTGACCTTCCATGAAGAACAACATCAACTTACGCGGGTTCTCGGCGTACCGGCTATGGGAGCAGATGCCAAGCCTCGAGGGTTCGCACCTGCCCGATTTAATTATGTTCGGCGCGGGGATTGCGCTGGTTTACGGAGTGGTGACGGCGGGGCGCTCGTGGTTCGGTCCATTCACTCCGGCGGTCGAGATTTCGCCGAGCGTATGGGCGCTTCCAGCATATGCGGGATATTCGCTGCTTCGCATCGCCATTGCTTACGCATTAAGCCTGGCGTTCGCGCTGACGTATGGATATATCACAGCCTATAGCGCGCGCGCGGAGCGCTTCATGCTTCCGCTGCTGGATGTGCTGCAATCCATCCCCGTCCTCTCCTTTCTTCCTCCCGTGATGCTGGGGATGGTGGCGTTATTTCCGGGCAGGCAAATCGGGGTGGAGATGGGAGCGATCCTGCTGATCTTTACCGGCCAGGTTTGGAACATGGCATTCAGCTTTTACGCTTCGCTAAAAAACATTCCCAGCGAAATGCGTGAGGCAGCGCGGATCTACCGCTTCAGTTGGTGGCAACGTTTCACGCAAGTAGAGCTACCGTTTTCAGCAATCGGGCTGGTGTGGAATTCGATGATGTCGGTGGCCGGGGGATGGTTCGCGCTGATGGTCTGCGAGATGTTCGTGCTGGGTTCGCGCGACTTCCGGCTGCCGGGCCTGGGAAGTTATCTGCAAACGGCGGCCAGCGCGGGCGACACCGCGTCCATGTTTTGGGGCGTCACCACCATGGTGCTGGTGATTGTGATGCTGGATCAGTTTATCTGGCGTCCGGTGATTGCGTGGGCGGAGAAATTTAAAGTGGAGCAGGTGGAAAGCACGGATGTGCCGCGATCGTGGGTGCTCAAGCTGGTGCAGCATTCGAGCGCCTTGTCGCGGATTCGCCAGAAGACCATACGTCCGCTCGGCGAGCGTTTGTTGCTATTCTTTGCGCGTAAACATTCGGAAGAAAAGCCGGAAGTTGCGCCCGCATCATGGCGAGAATGGCTGCTGCGCGCGCTCGGGCTGGCAGTGCTGATCGGCATCGGTTATGGGGTGGCTCAGGTCGCAATTATTCTTATTGGGCTGGGAAAAACGGAATTACATGCTACGGCCATTGGACTGGGCGCAACGTTTCTGCGGGTGAATCTGGCATTGCTGCTGGCTGCGCTGTGGACGATTCCCGTAGGCGTGGCCATCGGATCCAATCCGAAACTGGCGCGGATCGCGCAACCCCTGGCACAGATTGCCGCGTCGGTGCCGGCAACGGCCTTGCTGCCCGTGATTCTGCTGGTGCTGATTCGCTTGGGCGGAGGACTTGGGATCGCGTCGATCGTTGTCTTATTGCTGGGCACGCAGTGGTATGTGCTGTTCAATGTGATCGCGGGAGCAATGGCCATTCCAACCGACTTGAAGGAGTGTTGCTCGATTTTTCGGGTGCAAGGCATCGAGCGCTGGAAGAAATTGATCTTGCCGGGAATTTTTCCTTATCTCATTACCGGGATGGTAACGGCGTCAGGCGGCGCCTGGAACGCCAGCATTGTAGCCGAATATTTCAACTTCAAAGGCGAGACTTACACGACCACTGGATTAGGCGCGACCATCCAACAAGCTACCGATAAAGGCGATTTTCACCTGCTCCTGGCCGCGACCATCATGATGGCGGCGACGGTAGTGACGATGAATCGACTGGTGTGGCGCAAGCTCTACCGGCTCGCAGAAACGCGTTTTCGGATGGACACGTAGGCTATTCTTTCACTTTACTTCTCGGGCTTTTGGTCTAAGGTCTTGAGACTTAGCTTGACTAGCACCTAACACCTAGTACCCAAGATGCTACCCGAGGTTACTTTCGGGTTTCGTCGGCCCCGCGATTCACTGGGTTTTAACCTCTCCTTCATCTCGCTGCAAACTAAGCGCGCTATTTCTATAGCATGCCGTTAAACCATTTGCATCAAGATGGAGCCGCGCCAGATGTGTTGTCGCAGGTGACAGGCTTTCCCGGCATTCCAGCCCTGGCAGAGAAATTCATTCCTGTCGACAAAGTGCGGGAGCTTTATCACCGGGTGAGGGAATCTTCTGCTGCAGGCTTCGGCCTGGAGAAACTGCTGACAGAAATGCGGGTGGAACTGCGCCTGGATGCTGGCGACACGGCGCGAATTCCTGCCAGCGGACCCGTGGTCGTGGTGGCGAATCATCCCTTCGGCATGCTGGATGGAGCTGTGCTCGCGGTACTCTTGACGCGAATGCGGCCAGACGTCAAGGTGATGACCAACCATTTGCTGCGCGATGTGCCGGAACTGGCGCAGCATTGCATCTTTGTCGATCCGTTTCAGGGCGAAGCGGCGCCTGGAGCCAAAAACATCGAGGTGAATCGCCGGGCCGTTCGCGAGGCGCTAGCTTGGTTGCGACGAGGCGGAATGCTGGCGGTGTTCCCTGCGGGCGAAGTATCGCATCTGCAATTTCCCAAGGCGGAAATCGTCGACCCGGCATGGAACGATACGGCGATTCGATTGATTCGGCGCACCGGAGCGGCAGCGCTGCCGGTTTATTTTCGCGGACGAAACAGCTTTGGATTTCATGTTTTCGGAATGATTCATCCCCGCCTTCGAACTGCGTTCCTGTTGCACGAGTTCTTACAGCAAAGGGGAAGAACCGTCGAAGTCCGCGTGGGAAGCGAGGTTCCGGGCGATTCGTTGGCATCGATCGCGGATGATCGCGAGGCTATCGAATATCTGCGCTGGCGCACCTACCTGCTGGCACGGCGAAGCAGAACAGAGAAATCGTGGCCGGCGGCGGTGCATTCTAAGATTGCTGAAAAAGTGCAGCAGCCGGTTGCCGCAGGGGAGCCGGCAGAGATGCTTACGCAAGAACTAGACTCGCTTCCTACCGATCGCTGTTTGGCGAGCAGCGGCGATCTTGCTGTATATCTGGCGAAAGCAAACGAGGTGCCGCGCATGTTGTGTGAGTTAGGGCGGCTGCGGGAAGTCACGTTTCGTCTGGTCGGTGAAGGCACGGGCAAGAGTCGCGATCTCGATCGCTTCGACCGTTACTACTGGCATGTGCTGTTGTGGAATAGGAACAAACGTGAACTGGTTGGAGCTTACCGCGCTGGCGATACGGGTGAGATTGTGGCTGAGCGCGGCGTGCACGGCCTATATACCAGCACTCTGTTTCGATATGATGTGCGAATTTTTGAGAAGCTCGGGCGTGCGCTGGAATTGGGCCGTTCTTTCGTGCGACCGGAATACCAGCGGCAATACGCTCCACTGCTTTTATTGTGGAAAGGAATCGCGCGCCTGCTGGCTGCGCATGCGGGGACGCCGGTATTGTTTGGCGCGGTCAGCATTAGCAATGATTACAGCGTGGCTTCACGCGAGATGATTTACCGCTTCTTCGAGTCCCGCATGCAGGAAGACGACTTATCAGGTTTCGTCGAACCGCGGCACCCGTTTCGTCCAGCAGGCTTGCGGCGCTGGGACTGCCGCGCCATGTGCCACGCTTTGAGCCATGTGGAAGAACTTTCGCAGCCAATCACCGATGTAGAAGCTGACGGCAAGGGACTGCCGATTTTGCTGCGGCAGTATGCCAGGATCGGCGGCAAGCTGTTGGGTTTCAACGTGGACCGCAAATTCTCCAATGTATTGGACGGATTGGTAGTGGTCGATCTGCGCAAGACCGAAGCAGCTGTGCTGGAACGCTATATGGGCAAGGAAACTGCTACGCAGTTCCGCGAAAAACACGGGCTGTAAATTCAGGACGCGAATTCTGCCTAAGCTTTCGGCTTCAGGCTAGTTGCTTCATTGGTGAGGGCGCAGAATTGTGTAGCATGCTGGAGCGCTTCTTCTAAGTGCTGCCCTAACTGGGAAAGATCTTCTGCGGTCATCAGCGTCTGCAATTGCTGGAAAAGCTGCCGCTCTTCTTTGCGGATATGAGTTGATAACTTTTGCGCGAACATGGGGAGGGTTTCGGTCGACATGCCGCGAGCCCGCGCCTGAGAGAACAAACCACGCAGCGATCCGTGATCGGCGATTAACTCTTCGACCAGGGGCACGAGCTCCGGGAATTGGCGGGCTGCCGGAAAAAGCATTTTTTCTTCAGCCATAAAATGGATATCGATTTCTTGCGCGAAGTGTTGCTCGATCTCTGCTTGCCATGCTAAAAGATCTGCGGCTGGAATCGGCTGAGCACGATCGATACGGACACACAGGGCCAGAGCATGCTGGTGTTGGTGCGAGAGCGGGATCAGGCTTTTATCACGCAGCATGCAACTACGAACGCTGGCGCACTTCGGCGGCGAGGCCAGCGGAGGCTTCGCTGACAGCTGGCCGACGCGGCGGCAACGAGTCTACTCCCGGCCTGGTACGGCGTTCGATGGTGCCAATCACCGGAGCATCTTCCAAGCCGTCGGCATAGGCCATGGAGACGAACCTCTGGTCAGAGCACAAACGATCGATCATCCTTTGCTGACCCGAACTGAGCACAGCTTGCGGAAGAATGGGGAAGTTACGAAACATCCACAGAAAATAAAGGCGCTGCGGAAAAGATAACATCAGGAACCGCGGTCCGATCGGCGTTTGCACTTGCACCACGCCGCCGGCCAGTTTTTCAATCCACATACCAGGCCCACCTGAAGAAGAAGACTTATTTTGGCCAGAGCAATTCCAGGGCCGCTATTATTGCACCAAGGTAGATACTATGCAAAGCCCTGTCCCAAGGATTCTAGCCTACCTCAGCAGGGCGACGGGGATTTTTTTGCTGGGAAATGGCTAAATTCAGCGGCGGCTGCACCTTCGAGTTGCACCGAAAATGGTGCAGGCGCTAGAAAGAATCTTAGGCGGGAATTTCTGGCAAGATATCCATGCGGCGAATCTCGGCCGCGACGCCAAACTCTTTGCCCATACCCTCTTCTACGCGGACTACACGCGCATGGCAACATACCCAGCACTTTTCGCCAGAGGTCAATTTCGGAGGCAGGATTAAAACCAGTTCGACGTCCGAGCCCACCGCCATGCGAGAGGCGGTGTAAAGATAAACGCCGTTGGTGCTGACGTCCCGAGTCTGGGCGCTTGATTCGAGGTTCTCAGCGGCATTTCGAACGCGCACCGGCACCGCGACCGGTACACGCGCACGAAAACGGCGATCGATCTTCGAGCTCATTCCTGGGTCCTGAGTTAGAAATCGTTAATGAGTGATAACCAAGGCGACTGCCGCTGCCGTTCGACAGTATAGTCCGACTTACAAACTATGGCGAGTCAGACTACATCTCCGGGCGGCGCAAGCGCGCGGCGGGTACGACGAGAGCTTGCTCCATGGTGGGAACGTTGGTGCTACGCAACGCAGCTTCGGCTTGGGCGAGCTTTTCTGGCTGATTGGTCTGATAGTAGGCTTGCACCAGCAATTCCATAGTAAAGGGATTATCGCGGTCCTCTTCCAGATAGGTGATGGCTTCTTCAAATTTCTTTTGATCCATGAGCAGGGTTCCAGCCGCGCCGTTGTAAGAGCTCTGAATGACACGATTGCGGCTGCCAGAGGCCATGGATTCAAGCTCTTTCAGGGATTGGGTGGCTGCCTCGCTATTTCCAGCGCGTGAGGCACGCACGGCGCGAATGCGTAAGACACGGGATAGTTCTTCTTCTTTTTCGGATTTGGAAATCGTGTCGGGACGATTGAGCGAAGTTTCTGCGTCTGCCAAATATTTCAGGGCGGCTTTATCGTCGGTTTGATACTCGCCCATATGGCGGTAGGCCTGCGCCGCCTGCAAGTCCTGATCTTTGGCTTGCGCCGTCTGAGCAATTTCTTGGAACAACTTGTCGGCTTGGTCGAACTTGCCGTCGCGCACCCAGGTCATCGCGTTCTGCATGCTATAGGCGAGGCGATCGGCCTCATTGTGGGCGAAGCGGATGGCTTTTTCATATTCGGTGCGGGCGCGTTCCTGATCGCCCATGAGAGCGTAAGTGTCCCCGAGGCCAACTTGCGAGGTGACGAAATCGGGATCGATTTTGAGGGCGGCGCGGTAATGCTTGAGCGAGCCTTCGAAATCTCCGGCCATGCGCTTGAGTTCGCCGTAGGAATCCTGGGGGTTGGGTTCGGTGGGCAGCAGGGCGACGTAGCGATCCATGGCGGCGAAGGCTTTATCGAACTGGCGGTTGCGAGCGTAGATGTAGGCGAGATCGTTGAGGGCGGCGGGAAAATTCTTGTCGAGGGCCAGCGCCTTTTCGAGCAGGTGCTGCGCCTGATCGTTACCGTTTTCGCCCATCAGCCAATTGGCCGAGAGATAAAGCAGGCGCTTATCCTTGGGATACAGCTCGATCAAATCGTTCATGGCGGAAATGCCGCCGATGAAGTCGCCTTCCTGCACTTTGGAGATCCAGGCAATCATCAGTTGCTCACCCGGAGTCAGTTTCGAGGCCAGAGCCTTCGCGGTTTGGCGGGCCGTATTGGCTTCTTTGGGATTGCTGCTGTTGAAGGCGATCCAGGCCCAGGCTACGGCCAGATTGGGATCTTCTTTCACGGCGGCGCGCCAGTCGTCGTTGCAGCGCTCGAGATAAAGATTTTCGAAATCCTGCATGCCCTTTTCATAGAGGGCGCGCGCTTGCGGCGAGGAAGTGGTTACCGGCACTGAAGCAGTTGCGGCCTGCTTGAGATGATGGGCATGAAGAGGGGCAGTGATGGAAATGGCCAGAATGAGGATGACGAATGGGCGAAAGGAGCGAGGCATCGGGATCTCCGCTAAAGTGCTGTTCACCAGGATTTACGAGTGCAGGGTAGCATCGGGGTAACGGGGTTGCCAGTAACCGAAGTCACTGGTAGCGGGCTGAAATGGGGAGGGGTGGGTTGAGGATGGGAAAATAAAAAACCCCTGCCACGAAGGCAGGGGCAGTGAAACAGCAGGTTCGCGCTCCTAGAATTTGAAGATAGCCGCGAACTGTACGCCGCGCGGCCCTCCGCCTCCGAGGAATGGGTTGCCAATACCGACATCGCCAGTCGCAGTGATCGGGAAGTAAGACCCTGGGGCGTAACCATTTCCCGCGTTGGGCGCGCCGATATCGGCGATGAAATTCGGCAGGAAAGGATTGACGAAGTTGGGGTGGTTCAAGAGGTTGAAGAACTCGGCTCGGAGTGTCATCGTGACATGTTCCGCCAGGGAAGTATCCTTGAATACGGAAAAATTGAACTCTTTGAAGCTGGGGCCGCGCAAGGAGTTACGCCCCTCGCTTCCGAAGTGGCGTGTCCCTGGGATGCAGTTGGTTTCATCCGCGGTTCCGTCGTTATTCGGATTTCCGAAGGTGCAAGGTGCGGCGAATGAGGTCAGGCTCAAGTATTCTGCTGGATTGCTGGTGTTGTATTGCGCGGGAGCAATCTGATCGGGACGATCGAATCCCTCGCCCGATCCCGAATATTCGCCTTCAAACTCGTAATTCAGATGCCATGGCTGACCGTCCTGAAGATTCAGGATGCCATCGAGGCCCCAGCCGTTCTTCAACTTCTGCATCGAACCGCCCAGCTTGGGGAACTGATAGGCGAAGTTCCAGGTAAAACGACGGCGAATATCGTAACTCGAGTTTCCGCGGTCGCCTCCCGGGTTGGTGCTGTTTGTGGGCTGGGCTTCGTTGGGCTGAAAATCTTCGAGATCGCTGGCGTCGTCGATGGCGTGCGACCAGACAAAGTTGGCTTGGGACGTCAAACCATGCCAGGAATTGGTATGCAGGCTGGCCTGGAGAGAGTGGTAGTTCGAATTGGCTGAAGATCTTTCCTCATTGAGGTAGAAGAAATTCGGAGCCACCGTTCGAGGTACGCTGTAGCTGTTTATGCAATCGCACGCCAAGTCGGCGGCTGTGATCTGAGCTTGACTGGGCTGATTGATATCCAGGAACTGGAACAGCTTGTTTCCGATGGATCCCACATAGCCGAACTGCAATACCATCCGACCGCCCAACTGCTGTTGGAAATTCAGGTTAAAGTTCTGGATATAGGGCGTCCGCATATGGGGATCGACGAAGAAGAAATCTCCTTCGGGTCCGTAGCCTGAATAGACTGGCACCCCGGCCGTGAGTACGTTGCCGGTTACACTACCCGTTACTAGAGCATTCGGCCCTAAGCCCGGATACGCCGGCCCCGGACAGAATACGCAGTTCCATGGCAGGTGGCCCAGGAACATGTCCTGAGAAAATGCGTCGTAGAACAGTCCCCATCCAGCGCGGACGACGGTCTTTCCCTGACCCGTCACGTCATATGCCAGGGCAACGCGAGGAGCAAAGTTGTTGTAATCCTTGCCATACAACTGGCTGGTCGGAACGTTGTTGCCTCCGTTGGCATAATCGACGGTATAGAACTCTCCGCTCTTTCCGCCTACAACCCCGAAGTAGTCCCAGCGCATGCCATAATTCAACGTCAGCCGAGGAGTTACCCGAAAGCCGTCTTGGATAAACAGCCCATGGCTATTTTGGTAAGTGTGGCGCTCGGTATCGCCCTGCACCTGCTTACCGCCGTCTGGAACACCGGCCAGGAAGTCAGTGAGGGTGTCGAAGTCCAGGGTACCTCGAAAATTATGATCAAAGACCTGCATGATCGTGGTGCGGCGGAACTCGTAGCCAAACTTCACGTCATGCTTTCCCGACTTCCAGGAATAGTTGTCGACGAAGTGCCAGTTGGCGTCGACGCGATTTTTCGCCAGAGAAGAGGTGGCGCCAATTTGCGAGAAGCTGCCGATGCTGGTTGCGGGCAAGCCGCCGTTGTAGGGCGTCACACCTGTATCCAAATTAATCGAATTGGGATTGAAGCTCTGGTCCTCAGGAAAAAATCCCTCCGCGAACCGGTTCCATCCCACACGGGCTTCGTTCACCTGGCTGGCGTTGACCACTTTCACGTAGGAAATCGATACCAGTTGCACGCGGGTCGGAGTCACGGTATTGAAGCCCGGCAGAAGGCCGCCCGCGAGCTGGGCAAACGGGAAGCTTTGGTGGCTGTTACCGAAATAGTAGCGACCGGCGAGCATGTTATTTGGGTTGAAATTATGATCGATCTTGCCAATGAAGCTATCCACACGATTATAAAAACTAGTCGAATCGGAGAGATTGTTGCCATTGGGACATCCCGAATCCTCTAATCCCACGAGTGCGCCCCCGTAAGTACCAGGGATATTCGGGGCGGGAAACGGATTGCGGGCGAGGATGGCAGCGATGATGGGATTCGGGGGGCCGTTCAGCGCCTCGTCTGCAGCAATTTGGGCCGGATCGGGGACGCAGGTCGTACCGGCTTGCGCACCGTTTTCATCCTGCCCTTCGTAGTCGGCGTAGAAAAAAGTCTTGTCCTTGACGATGGGTCCACCGAGGGAACCGCCGAACTGATTATTATTGAAAGGACTTTTCGGATTGGGGTCAAAGTTAAAATAATTGCGCGCCCCGAGCTTGCCCGAGCGGAAGTATTCCAGCAGCGAACCGTGGAGGCTATTCGTGCCGCTCTTGGTGACGATGTCGATGACCGCGCCACTGTTCCGCCCATACTCCGCTTCGTAATTCGAAATCACTTTAAGTTCGGCGACGGCGTCGAGCGGAAGGATGGTCGCGGGATCGCCGAACACGCCGGCTTCATTGATCGCCGGGTCATTGCGGAAGCCGTCGTTCATGTCGGTGCCATCGAGCAGGAAGTTGTTGGCGCGGCCACGCGAGCCATTCATCGAGAATGTTCCGTAAGAGCCGGGCGAGTCAGTGATCTGGTCGGGAGATCCGGCGATGCCGGGGTTGAGATAGATCAGCTTCTGATAGTCGCGGCCGTTTACCGGCAACGCTTCAATCGTGTTCGCCGTCAGGGTACCGCCGAGTTCGGCGGACGTGGTTTCCACCTGGGGTAGAAGATCGCCGGAAACTTCGACAGTCGACGTTACCGCACCGGTCTTAAGGGCCGCATCAATGCGCCTCTCTCCTGCCACATCTACGGTCACGCCGTTGGTCACCGAGGTTTGAAATCCCGCCAGCGAAATCGTGACTGTATAGGTTCCTATTTGCAGTTCCGGAATGGTGTAGCTGCCGTCGGCGCTGGTGGTGGTGGTGCGCTCTAATCCCGTACCTACGTTCTTGGCGGTCACTTTGGCGCCGGCGACGACGGCGCCGGAGGGGTCGGTAACGGTACCCAGAATCGTGCCGCGGAAAGTTTGTGCGGAAAGGCTGACTGCGGCCAGAAGCACAAACACCAGGATGATGCGCGCTTTCATATGTTCTCCTCGAAACAGATTTTTTCTTAAGCTGTGTCGGCCATTGAATTGTGGGGGATAGCGTCCGCGCGGGCGAGGGGGTCTCTTCAGTTCCGCTCCCAGGAAGCTTGCAAATTCTTGCATACTAAGAAGTTGCAGCGTCCGCCCCGGCGAAAGCTCTAAGTTAGGAGACACATTACCGAAATTGAGAGGCTAGAGTCAACCACGTAGTTACGATAGGGTCGATTGATTTTATAACTGAGGTAATGACGGTGAGCCGGCGAGCAGTCGGAAATCCGCAAAGTTTAGTATTTTCTTAGGGTTGGGACACGAGGGAAAGAAGGCAGGCGATTTCGCGGCTAGAAGCTGATGGCCAAGCCGCCGCGGATGGAACGGGCTGCCTGGACGAGATAGACGGTCTCTCCGTCCTGCCCGGCCACGGGGACGTAACCCTGCGCGAGCAGGTTGCGCACGTCGATCAGCGCTTCCATGTGAGCAGGGAGGAAACCCAGAGTCGGAATAGGTTGGCGAATGAAGAGGTTGAGGTAGGGGTCGGTCTGTCCGGGCGAGGCATTAAACATATCCACGGGAGTGAGGGCAGAACCGTTGACCCAGCGATAGGAAGCGACCCAATGGGTATGGGTGCGAGGCACGGTGCCGCTGAGCTTGGCCGCGATGGCGTGGCGGCGCTCAGTACCAATCCACTGCGGAACATCTTGAATCTCGACGTCGGGTTTGGTCAGATCCAGAACGCCGCCGTAGGCGAAATCCAGCGTGCCGGTTAGGTCGGAACAGAATTTGCGCTCCAGCACGACCCTCAGGCCGTTGGTATCCAACGTGTCGCCAGCATAGGTGAAGGTGCCCGAGTAGAAGTCGGGAAGGAGGAAGCCGCCCACCGTCGATGCGTCGCCGGTTCCGGTCAATGCCGCATTGGCCACACGATCCGTGTAGGCAGCCAACTGGAAGCTGGTTTTACCCATGCGGTGGGAGACGCTGAGTTCCTGATGGTGGGCGCTCTCCAGCCGGGTGCTGAAGTTGGTCATGCTGACGCGGGGATCGGCTTCGCTCAGATCGGCAGAGGAAGAATCGAAACCCTTTTCGTCTGGCGAGTTCGGCAGTGAGGTGGCGTAGTCGTATTCGACGACTGTGTCGGGAGAAGTGTGCAGATCGATGGATCCGTAGGGCCGGAACGAGTTCACGTGCCCAAGGAATTGAATTGCCTGATATTCGCTGCCGAAGCGTAATTCGACCACATTGCCGATGGAGATATCGTCGGCCGCGCTGAGCGCCAGCGATTGCAAGGCTGCATAATTCAGGTTCGCGTCGAGCGGTGCGAAACGGCGCATGGTAAGCGCCATCGTGGGCATGGAGCCATCCGGCAAGGTGCGAGAGAAACTCGCATGCAGAACCGCTGCTGGCGCGCTATCCCCATAACCGACGTTTCCTCTGACCCCCACTCGGTTCGCGGAAAACACTGCGCGTTCCACGGAGAAGCTGGTGCTCATATCCGATCCGCTGCCATAGCCACTGGCTGCGGAGCCAGCCAGGAACGCCAAGCTACCCCTGGTGTCGTGGTCCTGATGCTCCACATTGGCAGGATCGTCGAAGACGCGCAATACAGGACGATTCGCCACCGACCGAAGAGTCCACTTCCAGTCATCATCGTCGGCGCTCCCGCGCAGCGGACCTACGCGCATGGCGTTAAGCAAAGTATTCAGAGTGATGTTCAAGTGGACGTTGGTGCCCGGATGCAAGCCAACTTGTTCGCGGAGGACGGGCAAGAAAGACGGAGCGGAAACCTTTACGGAATAGAAACCGGGCAGCAAATCTTTCGCGTCATAAAACCCGGCAGCATCGGTAAACACGGTGAGCTCATTCGCAGCTGAGCCGACGATCTCCACGATCGCGCCCATCTGGGGAATGCCTGAGGTATCGCGCACGTATCCCGAGATCGCGCCCGGCCGCTCTCCGGCCCATGCCGGAAGCGACACCGCGATGATCACTGCCCAATACTTGAGCTGGCGAAGCTTCACTCCACCCCCCAGGAAATAAGCAGGCCGCTACTCTACCGCAAAAGTCGCAGTTGGATCAATGGTCTGCTTGGATACGTTGTCGTTCACTTTAATGTCGATTCGATATACGCCCGGCTGCAGGTTGGCGGCAGCAATCGATTTCTGCAGCGTGATTTGATCGCCGACATTGCCCATCGTGTCGGTGGACTCAGTCTTCTGCACCACGGGCTTGTTGGTGGCCACATTGACGATGTCGTATTCAAATGTGGCCGATGCCTTGTGCGTCTTCTCGTCGACGCCGAGATTATAAACCTGCAACCAGAAATTCACTTTCGGGTCGTGCGCGCGTTTGAAGGTGGCAGGCTTGCCATCCGCGGGAGCCACTCTGGGACGAACTTTATTCAGACCAATCACGAACTGGCCAGTGCTCACATCCTTGGTGGGAACTGGTTCCATCACGTCGGCCACAATCAGCGAAGAGGTGGCGAGTTTGTCATCGGAATATTCCGGAACCATAATGCCGCGGCTCCATACACCCTTGCGGTCGCCGTTTACGTCTTTCACTGCAATGTCGACTTTATAGCGCCCGGGCCGCAGAGGCAACGCCTTCCAGTACACGGCGGAATTTTCGGCAACCTTGGGCAGTAACTCGGCGGGCACATCGACCTGAACCGGCTCTTCCTGAGTTTGCACGATGCGGCCGGTCAGGGTGGTCACACGCATGAAGATATTGACCGTTCCGCGCTGTACGCCGTCCTTATTGGCGAAGGTAATGTCGCGATACTTCATCTGGATGGTGATCGGCACCAGCACGGTGTCCCCAGTGACCTTCACGAAATCTGTGCGCACATCGAAGGGCATGAGGTTGGTGATGATCTTCGTGTTGACGATTTCTTCGAGATCTTTGTATTTGACCGGGGGCGGAGCGTTCAATTTGGCGTACTGCTCGAGGCGATCAAATTCCTTGGCCGCTTCGCCTTGCGTACCGGGCCCCGGGCCCAGCTGCTCCAAGCCCCCACCCTGGAAGCGAGCGGTCTTGCTGGCCATGCCCATCTGCTCATATAAGGTGAGACCGGCATTGGGTACATATTTGAGAGCGTCTTTTTCGGAGCGGTCGATCGTCATGTGGTAATCGCCGCACATGCAGGTGTCCACAAATTCGATGATGACTTCCTGGCCAATCCCTTCCAGATAGCGGTAGCGCCAGTCTTCGAAGGGGAAGGTTGAGGTCTCGCCGCCGCCCTCTTCCATGGGGCGCTCGTAGGTGCCGCCCGAAGGATGCGAATCGATTTCGTCGGCCGCGCCGTACATAATGTAGATTCGGCCACGGTCGGTCTTCCATCCGGGAATTCCGGCGGCGAAGTGCTCATTGGCATAAGCGATGCGCCGGTAGTGTTCTTCCTTATACTCGTTCTCTTCGGTGTCAGGCGTGGGATCGCGGCGCTGCCAGAAAGCCTCGATAAAGTTGTCCCGCTCTTCGTCGTTAGAAAGCTGCTTGAAAGCGGCCCGTTCCTGGTCGGTGATGATCCAGACCACGTCCTCATTCAGCCACTTCTTGTAAGTTTTGCTCAATTCGATGTTGAGGGAGCGCTTCTGCTGTTTCTTCTGCGCTTTGGTGGGCTCGCGCTTGAGGGGATCGGTGTCATCTTGGGGTGTTTTTGAAGGCGCAGCGGTAGCATTCGTGCCGGACTGGGGGTCTGGCGCAGGAGCGGGTTTATCGCTCTGGGCGGCGGCCGGAACAGCCAAGGCCGTAGCAAGCGTCAAGGCAACGAAAGAAGAAAGAAAACGTGAACCAACCCGGAACATGAGAGGGACTCCTGCGACGACTACCAGTCGTACTATTTTAGGCCCTCAGTTGGGCGAAAGCAAGGTTAAGTCACCTTAAAAGAATAGATTGAGACCCGAGCCTACCTGGTTGGAAGCGGTTCGAGAGGTGCCGAGTTGCCCGTCCCGGATAGTAATGTTTTGCCATTTTCATGTAATGTCTTGGGAATTGACTATTGGGTCTCGCAGTGAGATCAAGCTATAATCTCGGTTGCTGGATATTTGCATTACCGCAGCGGCTGTATTCCCCATTCCCAGGATTTTGGCACTCCATTCCAGACTGGAACTTTCCTGCCACCGGGATCGTATCTTTGAATGTGTGCCGACACCGCGGGAGAGGTTGAGAGTATCTCTGAGAGAACTCGGCGGCACGAGGGCTGTGGCCTCGAAGGTGCCGTTGTTCGGTCCCGATAGTCCCGGAGAGTGTCGGAAACCATGAAACCCTGGAAGAAAATAGCCATCGGCGTCGGCGCGGTATTGGTCGTGGCCATCGTGGTCGGCGTCACCGTGCGCCAGAGCTCGAAGAACGTAGCCACGGTGCAGACTGGTAAGGCAGCGAAAGAAGACTTGTCGGCTGTCGTGAGCGGTTCGGGTGAAATCAAGCCCAAGACGTATGTCAACATCGGCGCCAACGCTTATGGAAAGATCACCCACTTGTACGTGAAAGAGGGGGATCACGTAAAGAAGGGTCAATTGCTCGCGCAACTGGAAAACGTGCAATCTTCGGCAGATGTGAGCGCCGGCCAGGCCTCGGTGCAAGCCGCCGAAACCGACGCACTGGCAGCCGACGCGGCGCTGAAGACCTCCGACGCCGATTTGCAACGGGCCCAGGCCGACTACGATCGCAACAAATTGGATTGGGAGCGGGCGCAAAGCCTGTTTAAGGATGGCCTCATTTCCAAGTCTGATTTCGATAGCCGCAAGAACGCATGGGCCACCGCAGATGCTGGGCTCACGCAAGCAAAGGCGCGGGTCGCCCAAGCCAAGGCGCAGAAAGATTCCGCCGACAAGCACGTCGCGCAGGCGCGCGCCAATCTGACCCGGGTTGCGGATGTGCTTCAGAAGACGACGTACGAAGCGCCTTACGACGGCGTGGTCACGAATCTCCCCGTGCGTGAAGGTGAGTCGGTAGTAATCGGTATTCAGAACGCTTTAGGTAGTACGTTGATGACAATCGCCGATATGTCCGTTATTACCGCGGAAGTAAAAGTGGATGAGACCGACATCGTGAACATCCATCTGGGGCAGCCCGCGGAAGTGACCATCGACGCGATTCCGAAAAAGGTCTTTCACGGAACAGTTTCCGAAATCGGGGACAACGCCATCGTGCGCTCGACCGGGGTAGCGACTTCGCAGCAGACCACCACCAGCGAAGAGGCCAAAGATTTCAAGGTCGTGGTCACGCTCAGCGATCCTCCGCAGGATTTGAGGCCTGGGCTTTCGACCACGGCGAAGATTACGACAGCGGCCCGCAATAATGTGCTTGCGATTCCGATTCAGGCGCTGACGGTTCGTAACAAGGCGCAACTGGCGCAGGAAAAATCGACGCCTGGTTCCGTGCACGCCGCGGCACCTGCCCCCAAAGAAACCGCATCCAAAAACACGGAAAAAGATCAGAAAGAAGATATCCAGGGCGTTTTCGTGATTCGCAACAAGAAGGCTGAATTCGTGCCAGTAACTACGGGAATCACCGGCACAACGGACATTGAAGTGATCGATGGATTGAAGGAAGGCGACGAAATAGTGACTGGAAGTTACAAGATTTTGCGCACATTGCGATCCGGCAGCAGCGTGAAAGTGGATAATACGGTTCCGAAGAAGGAAGACGAGTCATAACCTTCGGGAAGCTCAAGCGTCCAACGGAATTGAGGAATTGGACCTATTTGGTAATTTCGTAATCTCGTAATGTGTAATTCGGGCCGTTCATCAGGTTTCCGATTGCCAAATTACCAAATTACAAAATTACCCGATTACCTGAGTCTCGGAGAACCAAGTGGCACCGGAGCAGGAGAAAAAAATGGCGACCGCGGAACTGATCAACACCATGCCCATGAATAGCGAAGCAATGCTCTCCCCCCAGTCATGTATGATCGCGGCTGTCGATCTGTGGAAGACCTATGACATGGGCTCCGAACAGCAGGTGCACGCTCTGCGCGGCGTCAATCTCCGCATCGAGCGCGGGGAATATGTCGCCATCATGGGCCCGTCGGGCTCTGGCAAGTCCACGCTGATGAATCTGATCGGCTGCCTCGACACGCCCTCGAAAGGGCAGTACTGGCTGAACAGCCAATTGGTGAGCGAACTCGATGATGATGAACTGGCGCGCATCCGGAATAAAGAAATCGGATTTGTCTTCCAGACCTTCAACCTGCTGGCCCGCGCCACCGCTCTGCACAATGTCGAACTTCCGCTGATCTACGCCGGCGTCCCCACCGAGGAGCGCATTGAACGCGCCAAGGCCGCATTAACGGCCGTGGGCATGGGACAGCGCATGACGCACAAACCCAATGAGCTATCCGGTGGCCAACGGCAGCGCGTTGCCGTCGCGCGCGCGCTGGTGAACCGGCCATCGATTATTCTTGCGGACGAACCGACTGGCAACCTCGATTCCACAACGGGAAACGAGATCATGGCGCTGTTCGACCGTCTCCATGGAGAAGGAAACACCATCGTGCTGGTCACCCACGAGCACGACATCGCGGAATACGCTCACCGCATCATCTTCATTAAAGACGGCGTAGTGGAGCGCGACGAGCGCAAGAAATAGGTTTTGGCTGGCGCAGCGCTTCCGCGCAGCGATAATCGGCTCTCCGTTGATATCGGTCGCCGCAAGCGTGAGCCGGTAGTGTACCCATCACAAAATCAGGCTGGCCCCGCCGCTTCCATCTCGACCGCCTTCGCCGATGCCGCTACGACCTGGTCCCGCCCTTGACGTTTCGCTTCGTAGAGAGCGGCGTCGGCGGCGGCCATCAACTGTTTTGGCGATGTTCCATGCGCCGGGAAAGCTGCTACGCCCGCGGAAATCGTTACCATGCCGAGGGGTTTGCCTTGATAGGCAATCTGCAATTCCCTGATTCGGGTTCGCAGCCGTTCGGCGCGCGCGCGGGAAACTTGCATTTTGGCGGTGGGAAGAATCACGATAAACTCCTCGCCGCCGAAGCGGCAGACGAAGTCCTCGGCGCGAACCCCCTTCAACAGGCAGGCCGCAGTTTCCCGCAAGACCGCATCGCCGGCATCGTGACCGTAGGTGTCGTTAAAGGTCTTGAAATGGTCGAGATCGATCATCAGAATTCCCAGAGACTGTGCGGCTCTCCCCGCACGGCGCACCTCGCGCTCCAGGACCTCCTCGAGATAGCGGCGGTTGTAGAGTCCGGTGAGGGCGTCGCGCACGGATTGAGTGCGCAGGGCTTCGCGCAATTTGATGTTAGCAATGGACAATCCTACCTGCCCCGCGAAAGTGGTCTTGAGGGACATTTCCGCGGGTTGGAATTGGGCCGCGCCGGTGGTGGCCTGAAGATGCAGAATTCCTAATGTCTCACCCTGGGCGAGGATTGGAATACAGAGATAGGAGACAGCGACTCCGGCGGCGTGGGGGCAGGGCGCGGTGGAATCACCGGCCAGAACCAGATGAGGGTGACCGGTGCGCAACGCCCAGCATTGGGAGGGTTCAAAGTCCATGACGGGGATTTGGCAATCGTTCCATGAGCCGATTATCTCAGCCAGATTGCGTGCGGTGTTGAGCAGGGCTACGCCGCCTCGCGCATCAGAAAATATCCTGGGAGCGTAGCCCAAGGCGGCATGGATCACTTCATCGCGATTGAGGCAGGTCTGCAGCAGTTCGCCCATTTTGGCCAGCATGGTGGCGCGTTCGGTGCGGTCCTCAAGCTGTTTCATCATGGCCCGGTTGCGCTGGTCGAAGAGTTTGCGGGCTTCATCTTTTTCGCGCATTTGTTGTTGGAGATGGTTATTGGCATCGGCCAATTGGACGGTACGCTCAAGAACCTGCTG
This sequence comes from uncultured Acidobacteriaceae bacterium, assembly GCA_963818935.1. GTDB lineage: Bacteria > Acidobacteriota > Terriglobia > Terriglobales > Acidobacteriaceae > Sulfotelmatobacter. The sequence continues at coordinate 140,271 of CAWFUK010000045.1, read as the reverse complement.
TTCCAGAATTTGTTGACTCTTCTTCTGATCTTCGATATCTGTGCTCGTGCCGAACCATTTAATGACCTTTCCCTGCGCGTTTTTAATAGGATTGGCACGGCATACAAACCAGCGATAGGTACCGTCCTTTCCGCGAATGCGATAGTCGACGTTATAAGGGTTGCCGGTACGCAGGGCTTCATTCCACTTAGTGATGCTTATCTCGACGTCGTCGGGATGTACCACGTCGAGCCATCCCGCACCTTTTAACTGATCATGGGTCATACCGGTGTAATCGAGGCACTTCTGGTTGAAGAAATCGTCGCCACCGTCGGGTGTAGCGGTCCAAAGGATTTCGGGGATGGCTTCTGCCATGGTTTGGAAATACAACTCGCGCTCGTGGGCGGTGGCTACAGCTTTGCGACGCAAGAAGACGGACCTCCCGAAAAAGGCTGCGACGGCAGCTGCCGCCGCAATCGCGAGGGTCACCAACACGTAATCGAAGCTTCGAGCGAACAGGCGTATCAGTCCGAACATGCTCTAGCAGACTCCTACTCGTTCTTATCGGCAGAATTGAGAGATGAGATGACGGAAGCCTTAACGTGCAGGCCGCACGGCTTGGGGGATCGACTTCGGAGTGGCCGACGGCAGGTCGATTGAGGAAACAAAAGCCTCTCGGCGAGAGGCTTGATAGATAGTGACGAGAAAGCTGGCCTAGCTATGGGCGCGAGGCGACGGCCTCCGAAGGCCTTGTGCCGGCGAGAAAGAAGTTGTGAACGTAAAGATTGCGGTACATGACACCGGCGATCTCGGCAGCTTTGGGACCGAAGGTGGGACGGCCCCCCTCGAGGAAGACGACGACGACGATGCGTCCACCGCTGGTGTTGGCGTAAGAGGCAAACCAGCCGAAGCGGGTGCCGGCCCGAGAGCAGGTTCCAGTTTTCCCAAGGATCTCTTCCTCGTTGAAGTTGAGTCCCAAGCGGCGGGCTGTGCCGTACTGAACCGCGCCTGCCATGCCATCGGAAATTTCCGGAATCAGCGGAGCGATATCCAGTTGCCGCTTCACGCGCGGCTCAAAGTTCGCGATCTCTTCCGGCGAGATGGGATGCTGCAAGTAATAAAGGGTGCCACCGTTGGCGATGGCCGCAACCATGGCGCCCAGTTGCAATGGGGTCATGGAAACGCCTTCGCCGAAGGAGCACATCTTGCCCACGCCGCCAAGCTTGTCGGGAATGACCTCATCGGGATAAGTTCCCAACTGCTCGCCCGGAATATCGTAACCCGCCAGTTCGCCCAGGCCGTATTGATGGGCGTAATAGGCGACCTTTTCAAATCCCAGCTTGCGACCCAGCGCTTCGAAGTATGCGTTGTTGGAGTGCGCCAGGGCCTCGGTAAGATTCATCCGGCTACGCCCTCCAAGCGACACTTCAGTCTCTTTGGAAATCAGGCCTTCGCTCAAGGCAGCCAGCGCCACGGAAAGCTTGATGGTTGAACAGGGTTGCGCGCCGCTCGAGAGTGCCAGCTTCTGATTCACCATGGCCAGCACGCGGCCGCTGGTCGGTTGAATCGCAACTACGGTGCCGTTCATATTGCCCAAAGCATCGAGCGCGGCCTGGCGCACCACCGGATCTTCGCCATCCGTAATATCGCCGGCAGCAATGCCTTCGGCGTAGGAACTCATGAAAAATCGTTCATGATAAGTGTGGCGGGCGGCGCTGGCAGAAGTCCGCCGTAGGGTCGCGCGATGCGCAGGCGCGGTTCCAGCGGCGGCGCTGCGCACAGGGTGGTGAACCGTCGAAGCGTGAGCAGTCGCACTACGGGCCGTCGTGCTCCGGGCACTGGCCAAATGGTGCAGGCGACGTCGCGTGCGCGCGCTCTCGCTGAGTTTTGCAGTAGATTTCGTTTTGCGATTGTTGAGAGCGTGGGTATCGACGTGCGCGGCCCACATGGCCGGCGCCAAACTTAAAACCATCGTAATCACGAGCAGACGAAAAGAGCGCGTAGACATCTTCAACTCATCCCCGGTTCTTTAGCTTGATGATAGAACCCAAATGACACTCGCAAGTCGTTACGGACGGAGCGATACCCGCGACATGTCTCTACCGATTGTTGTGCACGAAGCTCGCCAGAGGACTGGTAACAGGCATAATTCTGGCTAACTTCGCTGATATTACGGGAGTTAGAGGTCCGAGGCAATGACAAAGTTTTGCTGGCCCAAAACGTTATTTCAAATGTAACCCATTCTGGAACAAGTACTTAAAGGGAAATTACTTTTGTACCACAGCCCGCCGTAACCGATTCAGTGGTTACCAGTAAGGAACCCCTCGCGCGCAAGAAAATGCCTTTGGAGTGCAAATCGATTCCCTCCCCCAAGGTGCAGTTTTCGATTCCCTCCCGATTCCCATTGCAAAATTCCGGTGTTTGCGCAATACTTTAGCGTCGCTTTTGTATAGTAAATTAGTAGAGATACTTGTGAATACGGCCGGCGTTTTGGCAGAGCCCGCCCTTCCCCAACAAATCTCGCTGCTCCGGGGTGACTTGTGCTTCCATTGATTTTTTTGGTTGACCATGATCGCAAGGCTTCAAATCTTCTGGCTCGCACGCTGAAGGACCACCATTACACCGTCCTGACCTTCTCCGCTTCTCAGGGCGTGATCTCGGCTGCCGAAGAGATGCGGCCCGCTCTGTTTCTGGTGAATGCCTTGCTGCCGGTCGAAAGCGGACTCAGCCTTTGCCTGGCGATCCGCCGGAATGCAAAGCTGGCACAAACTCCGGTGGTTCTGATGTCGGACCGCGACTGCGAGGATGATCGCATCCTTGGCCTCGATCTGGGCGCCGACGATTTTGTTACCAAACCCTTCGGACCTCGCGAATTGATGGCTCGGGTCAAAAGTGTGTTGCGCCGTTCGGTGTACCGCCATGCCCGCACCCAGGTACAGGCCGGAGAAATCGCGGTCGACACCGAGCGCTTTACCTTGTCAGTCCGAGGACAGAACGTCGCCGCCACGGCAATCCAGGTCCGCATCATGGAGCACCTGGTGCGAAACGAAGGCCGGGTTTTCAGTCGCGACCAGATTCTGGATGCGGTGTGGGCCGACGCGCGCTTCGTTACGCCGCGTACGGTCGACGTACACATTCACCGAATCCGCGAAATCATTGAACTGGATCCCGCGAATCCCAAATTCCTGCAAACGGTTCGAGGCGCGGGCTACCGCTTCACTACCGACGACGGTGCTCTGCAACCCAGGGCGGTGCCCACGGAAGCGTGGTTGCCGGCACACCTGGCGAAAGGGTCTGAGAATTTCGGCGAGAGTGTTTCGACGCAGAGCCGCCTGCGCAACGCATCCTAAGTTTGGTTTTTTCAGCACAGAGGCACAGAAAGATTTCTAAAACCGTTTTTAGGTTTTCAGGTTTTCTCCGTGTCTCTGTATCTGTGTGGAGAAGGACTTCCAGCTGCCCCCCTACATCACTTCGCCGCGCTTGCGCAGAAACGCTGGAACATCCAGGTCGTCCTGCTCAAAGTTCGCCACCATGGCGCTTCGCATCGTATCGAGCGAGATTACTTCTCCTGCGGCATGGGCTAATGGGGTCGAATCCATCATCCGCATTGGCTCTTCCGTGATCATTTCGGGCATCGGCTCGGGAAGAGTAGAGACTGAGGATTGAAGGGGTCCAGCCGGATCGGGGAAATCCATGTTGTTAAGGGTTCTCTCGCCGAAGCCCACGGCATCATCGTGCGAGGTCGCAAAGGACTGCCGCGCGAACGAACTGACTTCGATGGGACGCTGGGCCCGGCCCATTTCACGGAAGCCAGTGGCGATCACCGTAATCTTCACTGCGTCCTTCATCTTCTCGTCCATCACCGCGCCGAAGATAATGTTGGCATCTTCATGTGCCGCGCTTTGGATGATGGTGCAGGCCTGCTGCACCTCGGCTAGTTTCAGAGAAGCGGATCCGGTGATGTTGATCAGAATACCCCGCGCGCCATCGATCGCTCCCGCCTCCAACAGCGGAGAAGAAATGGCCCGCTGCGCCGCTTCGGTGGTGCGATTCTGGCCGCTGGCGGTGGCCGTACCCATGACCGCATAGCCCATGCCGGCCATGATCGTTTTCACATCGGCGAAGTCGCGATTGATGATGCCGGGGATGGTAATAATATCGGAAATCCCCTGCACGCCTTGCCGGAGAATGTCATCGGCGATGCGGAAGGATTCGAAGAAACCAGCGTTCTCCGCTACCGCCAGCAGCTTTTCATTGGGGATCACGATGGTGGTATCGACCGCTTCCATGAGTTCGGCGATTCCCTTCTCGGCTTGCGTCATGCGGCGCTTGCCCTCGAAGGAAAATGGCTTGGTGACGACAGCGACGGTGAGCGCGCCCATCTCACTGGCCAGCGAAGCGATGATCGGCGCAGCGCCCGTGCCGGTGCCGCCACCGAGGCCCGTCGTCACGAAGACCATGTCAGCGCCTTCGAGTGCTTCAATGATTTTGTCGGAGTCCTCGAGCGCAGCCTTGCGACCGACTTCCGGATTCGCACCCGCACCCAGCCCGTTGGTCAGCTTCACGCCGAGTTGGAGCTTCAGCGGTGCGCGCGACAGCCGCAGCGCCTGCAAGTCTGTATTGGCGACGATGAACTCGATGCCCTCCATGCCCGCGTCGATCATGCGGTTCACCGCGTTGCCGCCGCCACCCCCTACTCCGATGACCTTGATCTTGGCGTCGTTGAGAGGCTCTTCGTTGAAGCTGATGCGGATGCTGGAATCGTTTGTCATAATTCTCCATTGAAATCTGAACTCCCGGTACTCGGTACCGGCTACTGCCTTCATCCCACTAACATTGCCTTCAATCTCGATCCCCACCGATCTCCTTGAAACCCGCGCGCAACGCGCGCCCTCTGCCCGTAGGCCACCATGCCCAGCACGGTGGCAAATTCTGGCTCGGCCAAGGTGGCTGGCATCTTCGGCAACGGCGTAGGCCAGGACAGCCGCACAGCGCGCCGCAGCACGGATTCGGCCACATCGAACATTCCGGGCAACCGCGATCCGCCGCCACAGAGGACGATGCCGGCCAGGCAAGCTTCGAACATCCCGCTGTGGCGCAAAGTCTCGCGCATCATTTCAAAGAGTTCGCGCGCTCGCGGTTCGAGAATTTCCGCTACCAAGCGCTGCGGGAGTAAGCGCGAAGGCCGGTCGCCTACGGAGGGAACTTCCACTTCATTTCCCTCCGGAACCAGGGTGACGATGGCATTGCCATAAACTTTCTTGATTTTTTCGGCCTCCGCCAGCGGCGTACACATGCCGACCGACAAATCACTCGTGAAGTGGTCGCCGCCCACCGGAATCACTCCGGTCCAGGCGACGGCACCCTGAATGAAAACAATCAGTTCGGTCGAGCCGGCTCCGATATCGGCGAGGCACACGCCCAACTCACGCTCGTCGGCGCGCAGGACAGAATCGGCTGCTCCGAGCGGTTCGAAAACAGTGTCGTCCACATGCACGCCGGCGCGATTCACCGCCGTGATTACGTTTTGCGCCGCGCTCGCCGCTGCGGTCACGAGATGCACGCGCACTTCGAGGCGCGCCGCCATCATGCCCATGGGATCGTGCACGCCGGCCTGGTCGTCCAAAATAAATTCCTGCGGGAGCAGATGCAGCACCTCGCGATCGGCGGGCAGCGGAATCGCCCGCGCTCGATCGACGGCCTGCTTAATCTCATCGCGGCCAATCTCGCGCGGACGCGTGCCCAGCGTAATTCCGCCATGACTATTCACGCCGCGCACGTGCGCCCCGCCGATGCCCACGATCGCGTGCTCGACCGGAGCCCCGCCAACATCCTCAGCCGCTTCTACCGCCTTTTGAATCGCGGCGACCGCTTTGTCGAGTTCGACAATCACGCCCTTGCGCGAACCACGCGATTCGGCCACGCCGTGCCCGCGATAACGTAACCCGCCGTCGGTGACCTCGACCATCAGCGCGCAAGTCTTGGCACTGCCCACATCGATTGCGGTTAAGAAATTTCCCTGCTGGCTCGCCATTTTTAATCACTGCTCCAAATCATGACCTGAATAAATTTTCGATAATTCATTGTCCCGGCCCCGGTCCGGTCTGGCTCTTAGCCACACCCGGACTGGGCTTCGGGCCTCCACTTTGAGGCTTAGCCGGCGCGGCGCCGGCCTGATGATTGTCGACCGGACGTACCGTCCGGGCCGCCGCGGAAACAGGCTTCTTCGCAGCAGCTTTCCCGGCAGCCTTTTTAGGCTTCGCCTTAGTACTTGGCTTCTTGCTCGCAACAATCGCCTTGGGCTCTAGCTTCTTCTCCGTCAGCTCAAACGCAGGCTTAGGGACAGCGCGAGCGTTCGGGATGTGTGTGATCAATGCCGCAGGCTTCACTCCCGCTGCAGCCGCGGTTTTCGCTGCCGCCGGACTCAAGGGCACCGGCTTTGCAGTTTGCGGCACATCCGGATTCACGATGATCTGATTGTCGTAGCGCAGATCCACTGACTCGAGTTTTTGAAACTGCGCCCGCCAACCCTGTGCGTGGGTCACGTAAATCTTGTAGCGCCGCAGATAATCGGACGATCCCAAATGCACCAGCACATCCCCCGCTGGATCGTTAACTCGCACCTTCACGTCGTCGAGGTCAGACAGATCCACTTCGCTCAGATCCTGCGAATAGTGCGCTCCGCCTGCGTCGAGGTCGCGAACCATCTCGCTATAGGCCTTCATACGGGGCGCGCGAGTCGAGAGCGGCTCGCCCGGATTCATCCCCAAGATGACGGGGAAGGAATATTTGTGCTTCGGGCTCAACTCCATCAGCGTTCCGCCGGCATCAATCAAGAACATCTTCGGTCCCACGCGCGCGAATGCCACCGGCGTGCGCTCGTGGATCTCGACCTTCAGCCGGTTGGGGACGAAGCGCATGACGCTGGCCGACTCCACCCACGGAATCTGCTCCAGTTGCGTTTTTTGTTGCGCGAGGGGAATAAAGAAAATATTGCGTCCAATATCGGCGCCCATGACTTCCATAATTTGCGCCTTGGGGACGCTCTGCATGCCGGTGACTTCGATGTTGTCGCTGGACTCGACGCGGAAGCGCCACGAGTGCTCGCCGTAGTGATAAAGGGCGGCGGCAGCCAGAGCGAGCGTGCAGCACACCGCGGCGGCGATGAGGCCCCACAACAATCCGCTGGCAGTTTTTTTAGGAAGAGAACTTCGGCGGGCGGAGACGCGCTTTTGCCCACGCAGAAATGGGGATTCTTCATCCACATCCAAGTCGACGAGGCGCGCGTCGTCGATTTGCGAAGCAGCGATCTCTTCGCGCACATCGTCTTCACGCAGGCGTTCGCGCGCAGACGCGGCGCTGGGTGGATACAACTCCTCCTGCAAGATGGTCGGCCCCGATTTCCGCGCCATCAGTTCAGGTCAGTTGTCGCAAACGAATCGCTGAGCCTCTAAACTATAACTTCATTTTGCAATTTGAGATAGACGAAATTTTGGTTCTTTTGCACAGGCGGGAACCGGAGGGGACACGAGCGATAGAAACCGCGTAGCGGCGGGCGCGTTCCCCGATCCTCCGGCATGAATTATTTTGGGACAACCTCGGATACATAGCGCGCCCGGTCGATTGGGCCGAGGTACAGAAGATATTTCAGCGGCGGGAGGGGCGATTGTGGAGCGCTATCGAACCGAGTGGGGATGTGCCCGGGAACAAGCGATGCCCGAAACATCTTCCATAACGAACGCAGCCGGGGTGAAGCGAAGTCGTTCCATCTGCGCTTCTACCCGCGCCCGGCTTGCCTCCACGCGAGCCAGTGCTGCCTCTCGCCGCGCTGACATTTGTTCCAGGTTGGCGAAGCGCATTTGGGTTCGGACCAACTTACTTTGAACGCGTACCATCGCCGCCCCGACGCGGAAGGAGGCGGGTTCATCCTGCACGACTCCAACCTGCATGGCTACGCTCTCGGTCTTTGCCACAAGCCAATCCGCGTGGCCCACGCCCAATGCGATCACAGGTTGAACCCTCGCCTCGATTCGACCGACGGCCCGGGCAACCGTCCGATGCGCCCACGCCGCGCCGCCATCCTGATACATGCCATTCAATCCCAGCGCCAAAACCCCGGCAGTCAGCCATGCCCACGCTTGCGTTGTTTTCATCGCATAACCCCTCATAGCGAGTTGGACGAAGCACCCCCCGGTCCGTTAGCAGCCGGAACAGCACCGCGGAGCAAAAGTTTCCTCGCAGATGTAGAATTCCAGCGATTGGGGTGGGGGACGTATGCCTTTTTCTTTTGTTCTATTCTTTGCGCTCGCCTCGTTTCAGTCCCAGAATGCAGCAGTTCAGGCCAAGCCCCCGAAAGATGCGTTAGCTCTCCTGGCGGAGATCAGCCAGCGCTACGCCGACGCTAAGTCCTACCATATCGAGGCCGTTCAAGAGCGCAGCTTCAGCAACGAACTGCAGCACAGCTGGCAGAAGATGCTATTTGCGGCAATTGTCATGCCCGGTGGACGTTATCGCTATGCGGGACGCTCGGGCTACGATGCAGCGATTGTGGTTTCCGACGGAACCACAGAGTGGGATTACCATCCCTATGAGCACCGCTACACGCGACAGTCGGCACCGGCCGAGTACCCGCCGGAAGGATCAAGTCCGCCGCAGGAGAGGACGGCGGAGGAGGCGGAGTCTGAGGTGAAGCAGATGGCTGGGACCGCCAAACGTCTCAAATCCGCCGCCTTCCTGCCCGATGAAAGCATCTCGGTCAATGGCGCCGTAGTTGAATGTTATGTAATTCACTATTCGGAAGAAGATCTTAAGAAACCGCGAGAAGGCCTCAAGGAAGACGACACGCTCTGGATCGACAAATCCCGCAAACTCGTGCTCAAAACGTTTACCCGTACCGACTCCTATATGGTGATCCCCGCGTCATCGAGCCGCATTCCCCTTCACGAGGAAACTACGCTGACGTATTCCGTTGTGGAACTGGATCAGCAGGAGCCCGCAACCTCGTTTGCCTTCGTGCCTCCATCAGACGCAAAACAGATCGCAAAGTTTCCGAATCCATTCGGCAAACAAGTCGACGTCCAAGACCTGACGGGCAAGCCCGCGCCAGATCTGAGCCTAAAAACCTCGGAAGGGAAAATTGCCACGCTTCGCAGCTTTCGGGGCCATCCTGTCTTTATCGAATTCTGGGCCACATGGTGCGGACCGTGCATCGACCTGATGCCGGAATTGGGCATACTTTACGCGGAGATCAAAGGCAAAGACCTGGCTTGGATGACGATCGACAACGACGAAGACTCAACCTCGGCTGCCGAGTTTCTTTCCGAGCAGCATATCGGGTGGCCGAATTACCATGATGAAGATGGCTCTTTGGGCAAGGCGTTCCATCGTAGCGGCATTCCGCTCGCCGTCCTCATAGACGCGGACGGCAAAATAGTCTTCTATCAAGCGGGATATGAAATCTCGCAACTACGAGCGGCCATCGCGAAACTGGGCCCGCAGTTCAGCCTAGTCGCGCCGTTAGCGACACCTGAAAAATAAAATATCGCTGCCACGCTGACGGGGTGATCAAGACCTGCGGACGCGCAGTTTTCATTGCCAGGCTCCAACCGATAGAACAACATACACATACACATGCTCATGCGGCATTATCACTTTGCGCTTCTGTGGCCATCCATTGCGTTGAGTTTTTCCAGAATCATCGGCCCCAGCTGCGAAACGCTGCCCGCGCCCAGGGTAAGAATCATGTCTCCATTTTCGGCGGCGGCAACCACAGCGTTCACAGCATCGGCGAACGAGGCGGCATATTGCGCGGCTGCTCCACCTTTTTCGCGAATCGAGTGGGCGAGCGCTTCGCCACTGACGCCCTCGATCGGCTTCTCGCTGGCCGCGTAAATATCGAGCACGAACAGCGAATCGGCGTCGCCAAAGGCGCGGGTGAACTCTTCAATCAAGTCGCGCGTGCGCGTAAAGCGGTGGGGCTGGAAAACCACGTGAACTTTACGAAAGCCGCACTGTCGGGCCGCAGAGAGCGTGGCTTTGATTTCCGTAGGATGGTGGCCGTAATCATCAATCACGCTCACGCCTGCGGCACGGCCGCGCAACTGAAAGCGCCGGTCGACTCCGCGGAACTGGTCGAGTGCCGTCCGAATCGCATCGACGTTTATGTCGAGTCCTACTCCAACCGCGATCGCTGCGGTCGCATTCAAAATGTTGTGGACACCGGGCACGTGCAAGGTGAATTCGCCCAGATCCTTTTTGCGATAACTTACACGAAAACGACTCAAGGGCTGGCCTTCGGTTCTCATCGCCGCGCGCGAAGAATCCGAATCGAGTTGAATCAGAAAATCTGAGCCGCGCCTGGTTCCATAAGTCACCGTGCGGCGTTGCACGTCGGGCAGCAAGCGGCGCAGGAGCGTGTCATCATTGCAGGCCACAACCATTCCATAGAACGGAACGCGGTCCATGAATTCCAAAAATGTTTTCTTCACGTCGCGCATGTTGCGATAGCAGTCCATGTGCTCGCGGTCGACATTCGTCACGACCGAAAGAATGGGAGAAAGCTTGAGGAAGGAGCGGTCACTTTCATCGGCCTCCGCCACGAGATATTGCGACTTGCCCAGGCGCGCGTTCGATCCCATGGCGTCGACGCGGCCACCGACCACAACCGTAGGATCGAGCCCGCCTCCAGCCAGCACCGCAGCGACCATCGAAGTGGTGGTAGTTTTGCCATGCATGCCGGCGATGGCGATGCCATATTTCAGGCGCATCAACTCCGCCAGCATCTCGGCACGCTGGATCACAGGTACGTGCAAGCGGTGGGCCTCGACCACCTCGGGATTTTCCGTCGCAATCGCGGAACTGGTAACTACCACTTCGGCGCCGGCAAGGTTCTCGGCGCGATGACCTTCAAAGATCGCCGCGCCCAAGCCCGCGAGACGCTGCGTGACCGCCGAACCCTTCAGATCCGAGCCGGAAACTTTGTAGCCGAGATTCAGCAAGACCTCGGCAATACCGCTCATGCCGATTCCGCCGATGCCCACGAAATGAATCTGCTGAATCTTGGCAAACATAAATCAGTTTCTTAGCCACGGATGAACACGGATTCTCGCGGATAAAACCAGCAAAAACAAGAAACGAAAATTTGCAGTATTATCCGTAAAAATCTGTGCAGATCCGTGGCAAGATTATTGTTCCCATTGCGATTTGTGGCGTTGCACCCACCAGCAGGCCGGATTCCCTTTCTGCGGAAAGAGCGACCGACTGCAGGTTACTTGCGTCGTCCCTACTACATCGTACTCGGTCTTGTTGCCCTTCAATGATGTGGCCAGGAACTGATCGACTTCGACCGTGCCGAAAGCTGTTCCGCGCGAGACCCGGATCCGCAGAATCACAAAGTCGCAGGCATAGACCAGTACGAACAAAAGCGTCATCGCGATCAAGATTTTGCTGAGCCGCTCTGCCCAAATCAATCCAATGCCTCCGAATCGATTTCACTCATCATGCCTGACGCTGTATCCGTGAAAATCCGCAGAAATTAGTGGCTAACTTTCCTCGATTCCGGCCAACCGCGCAGCCATGGCAGCGATGTCGAGCGCCGCGTTAGGATGCGCGAGTGCGCGCGCGGCCCCGCTCATCTGCCGCAACCTTGGAGGATCGTTGAGCAGCGCCGCAATCGTCTCGGCCAGCCAGACTCCCTCGAGTTTCGATTCCTCGACCACGACGGCCGCTCCCTCACGTGCCAAGGCTTCTGCATTCACACGCTGATGATCATCCGCCGCCCGTGGGAATGGAACAAAGATCGCGGGCTTGCCCGCTGCCGTGATCTCGGCGACGGTGCTGGCGCCGGAGCGGCACACCAGCAGATCGGCGCGCGCAAACGCCGCCGGCATGTCCTGGATAAACTTGAACACTTCGGCGGACGCGCCCAAAGAAGGATACGCCGCCATCACGTCATAATAATCGCGCTCGCCCGTCTGATGGATAATGTGAACCCCCGGGACCTGACGCCGCAACTCGGGCAGGCACTGAATCATAGCCTCATTGATGGCGTGCGCGCCCTGGCTTCCCCCAAATACAAGCAGGGTCGCAGAGACAGTCGATTTTGGGGGAATCTCAAAAAAAGCCTGCCGCACCGGAACGCCCGTCACTTCGGCGTGGCGAAAATATTTTGCGGTCTCCTCGAAATGCACGGCGGCTCCGGTGACGAAGCGTGCGACCATGCGATTGGCGAATCCGGGCACGACATTTGGCTCGAATGCCAGCGTTGGAATGGATTTCAGCACCGCCGCCAGCATAGCCGGACCGGAGGCATATCCACCCACTCCAATCACTACATCGGGAGCAAATTCATTCAACATGCGGCTTGCATCCCAGAGCGCACGCGGTAGATCGAAGGCTGTTTTCGCCCGCGTCATCAGGCTGACATTTTTTAACGCGCCGACTCGAACCAGTTGCAGCGGATATCCCGCTGCTGGTACTAAGCGGTTCTCGATACCGCGCGCGGTGCCGATGAACAGCACCTCGGCGTCATAACTTTTCTTGAGTTCGTTGCCGATGGCCAGAGCGGGGATCACATGCCCGCCCGTGCCGCCCCCCGCCAGAATGGCCCGCATGAAGTGACTATAAATGATTGAGCGATTGAATCATCCGGTGATTGGGTCAATGAGCGGACGGCCCAATCGCACAATCACTCCATGTATTCACTCCGCCTGCTTCGTAATATTCAGCAGAACGCCTACGCACACGAGCGTGAAAAATAGTGACGATCCGCCATAAGAGACGAGCGGCAGTGGAATCCCTTTCGTCGGCATCAAGCCGAGCACGACGCTGATGTTAATGAAGGCCTGCAAAACCACCATGCTGGTGATGCCCACGGCAAGATATCGTCCGAACGCGTCTTCCGTTCGCCAAGAGGCACGCATGCCGCGCCAGAGAAAGATTGCGAACAAGGCGATCACAAACAGCGCCCCAACCAACCCCAGTTCCTCCGCGGTTACGGCAAAAATAAAATCCGTGTGCGGCTCCGGTAAATAAAATAATTTCTGCTTGCCTTCCATCAACCCTGTGCCCGTGATCCCGCCGGTACCCACCGCAATCAGCGATTGAATCAGGTGAAATCCGGCCTTCTGCCGCTGCTCGTAAGGATGGATGAAAGCCAGAATGCGGTCGCGCCGGAAGGAAACGTGAAAAATCAGAAAATAAAGAGGTAAGAGCGAGGCGCCGAACGCGTAGCCAAAGTAGCGCAGCCGCATGCCTGCCACGTACAGGATGCAGGCCGCGATTCCTGCGCTGGCGATGGCTGTACCCAAATCCGGTTGAAGAACGATTAAACCAAGCAGCAGTACGACCGGTGCAACCGCAGGCAAAAGTGTGTTGCGCCAGTCGTCCGTGAAATTCTGCATGGCTGCCGAAGCCTTCGCGCGGCTGTCGAGAAAATAGGCAAGAAATAAAATGAGCACCGGCTTCGCCATCTCCGAAGGCTGAAACGAAAAAGCGCCCACGCGAAACCAGCGATGCGTATTGTGCGAGCGGTCGAGAAAAAACACCGAGATCAGCAGCAGAGTGGTGAGCCCCAGCAACGAAAACACCATCCCCGGATGCTTGTAGCGGCGGTAGTCCACCCGCATCGCAACGATCATCGCGACGATGCCCGCCGCAGCCCAGAGCAACTGCTTCGATAGAAATGCATAGGGAGAGCCGAACCGCTCCCGCGCCATCACCGCCGACGCGGAAAACACCATCACCAGCCCCACAAATACCAGCAGCATGGTCACGGTAAATAACCAGCGATCGACACTCACCCGCTTTGCCATGGGACTTCATTTCATCACGGAGTCATGGAGGAGGGGATCGAGAAATTGCTGGTTGTTGATTTCTGACTGTTGACTGTTTTGGTTCGGGGGACTGGATCAGAAAGTGTTTTGGGATGCAGACCGGAAATTGCCAGAGATTGGTTATGGAGGGCCGTTTAACTCAATCCCGTTACAATCTTTTTAAACACTTGCCCGCGCTGCTCATAGTTCTTGAACTGATCGAAACTGGCGCACGCCGGAGCCAGCAACACAACGTCTCCAGTTTCTGCCACGGCATTCGCCTTGCGTAAGGCGTTCTCCAAAGTCTCGGCATGGACAACTTCCACACCTTTAATCTGTGACTCGATCTTGGCCGCCGCCGCGCCAATCGTATACACGCGCTTCACCCGCTGCCGCAGCAGGGCGTTCAGCACGGTGTAGTCGCTGCCCTTGTCTTTGCCGCCGAGAATGAGGTGAATGTTTGCAGGAAAGGACTCCAGCGCCTTGATGGTCGCATCGACGTTCGTAGCCTTCGAGTCGTTGTAGTAATCGACTCCGCGGATCGTCGCCACAAACTCCAGCCGGTGTTCGACCGCCTTGAAGTCGCGTACGGCTTGCCGGATCTTCTCCGGCGTGCAGCCCATCAGCGACCCGGCGCAGACTGCGGCCAAAACGTTCTCGAGATTGTGGGCACCCTTCAGCGGAATGTCGGAAGCGAGCATGATCTCGCGCGGACCACGATCGTCGCGAAATAAAATGTTTCCCTCGCGCGCCCACGCGCCCCGCTTTACTTCTTTCTGCCGGCTGAACCAGAAGACCTGCGCCTTGGCTCGCGATGCCATGGACACGCAAGTGGGATCGTCCTCATTCAAAACGGCAAAATCGTCGGTCGTCTGATTTTCGAAGATGCGAGCCTTCGCGTTGACGTATGTTTCAAGCGTCTTATGCCGGTCCAAGTGATCGGGAGTAACGTTCAACACGACGGCGATTTTCGGACGAAAGGTCCGAATCGTCTCCAGTTGAAAGCTCGAAACTTCCAGCACTATCGCCGTCTCGCGCGTGGCGCGCTCGGCCAGAGAAATGGCGGGAGTGCCAATGTTGCCTCCGACCAGAGTCGGCAACCCACCAGCCGTCAAAATCTCGCCCGTCAGTGTGGTCGTCGTAGTCTTGCCATTGGATCCCGTAATGGCGACGATTGGCCCCGGCAGAAATTGCGCGGCCAATTCGACTTCGCCGATCACGATCTCGCCCAAAGCGCGCGCCCGCACCAGCAGCGGCGCATCGACGGGAACGCCGGGACTCACCACAATCAGATCCTGCTCACGGAAGGTGCGCTCGCCGTGTCCCCCGGTCTCGACGGTGATTCCATGATCGAGCAGCGCAGGAATCTCGTTGCGTAGATCGTCTCCACTCTTGGTGTCGGAGACGGTAACTCGCGCCCCGTGCGCCTTTAAGAACAGCGCCGACGCCACGCCGGACTTGCCCAGTCCGACTACCAGCACACGTTTGTTAGTAAGGTCCATCGAGCTCAAGTTTTTCACCACGCAGACACAGAGTCACGGAGAAAACCTATTCATGTTTTTTCTCTGCGTCTCTGCTGTAAAACCATCTAGCGCAGTTTCAACGTCGTCAGCGCGAACAGGGCGAATACCAGCGACGCGATCCAGAAACGCACAATGATTTTCGACTCCGACCAGCCCATCAGTTCAAAATGATGATGCAACGGAGCCATCTTGAAAATTCGCTTCTTGCGCAGCTTATACGATCCCACCTGCAAAATCACAGAGACGGCTTCGATCACAAATACTCCACCAATAAAGGGCAGCAATAATTCCTGTTTGATGATCACTGCGACGGTGCCAATCGCCCCGCCGAGCGCCAGCGATCCCACATCGCCCATGAAGACTTCCGCGGGATGTGCGTTATACCACAAAAATCCAATGGCCGAGCCCACCATGGCGCCGCAGAAAATCGTAAGTTCGCCGACCTGCGGCATGCGCTGCAACTCCAGGTACGTGGCAAAGGTGGCGTGGCCGCTGACGTAGGTCAATACCGCCAGAGCTGCGGCCGCGATCACGGTACAACCAATCGCCAAACCGTCCAGGCCATCGGTCAGGTTCACCGCATTGCTCGAACCCACGATTACGAAGGCCACGAATGCAATAAAAGGCAGAAAAGCTAAGGGCCACAAATGGGGAAAGCGCTCCAGACTCTGGACGACGAGATCGGGCTGAAACTGCTTGAGGAAGGGCACGATCAGCCGGGTCGAGTACATTCCGTAGTTCTGCATGGCAATCAGCATGACGGCGATCACGGTGGCGGTGGCGATCTGCAAGCCCAATTTCGCGCGACCGGTTAAGCCGAGGTTGCGGCGATGTGCCACCTTGGTGTAGTCGTCGGTGAAGCCGATGGCGGCAAAGGCGCAGGTAGCGAACACCGCGATCCAGACAAAGCGGTTGCTCAAGTCGGCCCACAAGAGCGTAGGCACGACAATGGCGATGACAATGAGCAGGCCGCCCATGGTTGGCGTACCTGCTTTTTTCTGATGAGCCTTGGGACCTTCTTCGCGGATGTACTGTCCAATCTGAAATTCACGCAGGCGGTTGATCACCAACGGTCCCACGATGAGCGCGGTAAACAGCGCAGTGAGACTGGCGAACGCGGTACGGAAGGTCAAATAACGGAAGATGCGAAACGGCGGGAAATAATGTTGCAGCTTGACGAACAACAGCCAGTAGAGCAATCAGCCTCCATCCCGCAAATTGGATAATTGAGTAAATTGGAAATTGAGTAATTTGAAAGACGGAATACGGAGCCGTGGCTCCAGGTTTTCAATCACCAAATTATTCAATTATCAGATTACTCAATCTGTGTGACTCAATTTCTTCCAGGTTTCCAGCGCCTTCTCTAACTTCACGCCGCGCGAAGCCTTCAGCAGCACGACATCACCGTCGCGAGCCTCGCGCGCCAGCCACTCGCCCGCTTCTTCGGGAGTGACCATAAACTCGGCAGCCGTGCCCTTCTGCCGGGCTCCTTCGACCATTGCCCGGGAGAGTCCGCGCACGCCGAGCAGAACATCGATCTTTTTCTCTGCGCTGTGCTGCCCTGCCGCTCGGTGCATCTCCTCGCCAGCCGGGCCTAACTCCAACATCTCCCCCGCGACCACGATGCGCCGCTTCGCCGGCATCGCAGCCAGCGCATCGATCATCGCTTGCAAGGCCTTCGGATTCGAATTGTAGCAATCATTGATCGCGAGGATGTTGCCGACCGTGGTGTTACCCATTCGGAGAACTTCTCCGCGTTTTTCCGCCGGAGCCAGAGTAGCCAGAGCGGCAACCGCCTCGGCGGGCGTCAGTCCGCGTTCAACCCCCACCGCGGTCGCCGCCAGCGCATTGAGGACATTGTGTTCTCCAACTAGCGGCAGCGTCGCGTGTTCGCGCGTGTTCTCAATCACCACATCGAATTCCGTTCCTTCGGTTCCGTTCGACCGAATATTCTCTGCGCGCACGTCAGCGATTTCGAGTATGCCGTACTTCACAACTCTTCCCACAAAGCCGCGCCCGAACTGCGAAACGAACTCATCGTCGGCGTTGAGCACAGCCGTGCCGCCAGAGGGCAGCGATTCGACCAATTCAAGTTTGGCTTTCGCGATTGCCGCGAGCGAATCGAAAAATTCCAAGTGGACGGGTGCGACGTTGGTAACTACGCCGATTTCCGGCTGCGCGATTTTTGCCAGCGCCCGAATCTCGCCCGCATGCGACATCCCCATCTCGATCACCGCGACGTCATGCTCTGGTTCCAACTTCAGCAGCATCAGCGGCAAGCCGAAATGATTGTTGAAGTTTCCCTCTGACTTCAGCACGCGAAACTTTGCTGTCAACACATGCGCGATAGCTTCCTTCGTGGTCGTCTTCCCGGCCGATCCGGTTACGCCAATCAACGGCTTGCCCCAAAGCTTGCGCACGGCTGTGGCGAGAGCTTGCAACCCGGCCAGAGGATCTTCCACGGCGAGCAATCGAGACGTGTCAGAAAAGCGGTGTAACTGATCCGTGCGCACTACGGCCGCGAGCGCGCCCTTGCTGAGTGCCGGCTCGACAAAGTCGTGGCCATCGAGTCGTTCGCCTTTGACCGCGAAAAAAAGCTGGCCGGGGCCAACTGTGCGGGAGTCGATCGAGTAGGCCTGCGCCATTTCTTCAGCCGGGAATTCGCCCGTTGCGGAAATAAACCCGGCAATCTCGGACAACGTGAGCTTCATCCCTTCGCCCCAGGTAACGCACAGTCAAAGCCGGCCGACCGCAGGGCTTCGCGCGCCACTGCCAAATCATCAAAGGGAA
The DNA here is from genome assembly GCA_963818935.1 of uncultured Acidobacteriaceae bacterium. GTDB lineage: Bacteria > Acidobacteriota > Terriglobia > Terriglobales > Acidobacteriaceae > Sulfotelmatobacter. The sequence continues at coordinate 122,168 of CAWFUK010000045.1, read as the reverse complement.
GCGCGCTTTGCCGCGTGGTCTGCACTTTCTCGTGGCCCTTGCCGGCCAACAGGACGATGTCTCCGGGGCGAGCCTCGTTGATAGACAGAGCAATCGCCTTGCGACGATCGGCTTCGACGCTGTATTTCACGCCAGTTTTCTGCAATCCCACCACGGCGTCGTTGATGATTGCCAGCGGATCTTCGCTGCGCGGATTGTCCGAAGTCAGCACTACAAAATCGCTTCCTCGTCCCGCCGCCTCGCCCATCATCGGACGCTTGTTGCGGTCGCGGTCTCCGCCGCATCCGAAGACGGTTAATACTCTGCCCTTCGCGCCTGCGCTGGAGACCAACTCACGAGCCAGCGCCGTCAAGTTTCGTAAAGCGTCGTCAGTGTGCGCGTAGTCGACCACCACGGTGAAAGGCTGGCCGCAGTCTACGCGCTCGAACCTTCCCGGCACGCTCGCCAGCGTGTCCACGCCGTCAGCAATGGCCGACACTCTGCAGCCACGCGCGTAAGCCGCGCCCGCCGCAGCCAGAATGTTGTACACATTCACGCGCCCAATCAAACTGGAGAATACTGGAATCCTCTCTTCCGGCGTCACCAGATCGAAGCGCGTGCCACGGGTGGTGATATCTACTTTGTCGGCGAAAAAGTCGCCACGATTCCAGGCATACTCCAGCACGACCGAGCTGCGCTTGCGGCTGAACTCCGCCAACTTCGCACCATACTCGTCGTCGATATTAGTGACCGCTGCCCGCGGAGCGTCCGTGCCGCAGCCTTCGAAGAGCACTCGCTTGGCCGCAAAGTAATCTTCCATGGTTTTGTGATAATCGAGATGGTCGCGGGTGAGATTCGTAAATACGGCGACATCAAACGGAATGCCGTACACGCGCTCCTGGGCCAAAGCGTGCGACGAGACTTCCATGACAGCTTCGGTCGCGCCGTCGCCTAAAGCCTGGTTGAAAATTCGATTAAGTTCGAGGGCTTCAGGGGTGGTATGCGGCGCCGGCAAGACCTTTCCGGCCACGTGATATTCAATCGTCCCGATCAGCGCGCTCTTTCGCCGGGCCGCCGTCAGAATCGATTCCATCAGAAACGCCGTCGTACTCTTGCCATTGGTGCCGGTGATTCCCGTAATCGCAATTCGCTCGGCCGGCTTCTTATAAAAGTTGGCGCTGATCCGCGCCAGCGCGCGCCGTCCTCGCGGCACGAGTGCCCACGCAACCCCGGTCCGCTGCTCTTCCATCGCGGAATCGGTTACCACCGCAACCGCCCCTGCTGCGATGGCCTGATCGATGAAGCGGTTGCCGTCACTCGATTCCCCGTGCATGGCAACAAACGCGCAACCCGGCTTGACACGCCGCGAGTCGTATTCGACGCAGGCCACGCCCGGGTCCCCGCTGTGCGCGAGGACCTCGGCTCCATCCAGCAGCTGTTGGAAGGTCATTGTACGGAATTATATGGCCCGACGTGCCAGGTGAGGAATTGCCCAGGTTACCAAGGGAATGTTTTCTGTCTTCTGCCGCCCGATAAAATTAAGCTATGTCCTACGGAACCAAGCCGGCCAAATTCCGTTGCGCGCAATGCGAAATGTCGGAGGATGCGTGCGAGTGCGATAAGTTCTGCGTGCTCTGCCAGTCGCAACTCGACATCCGCATCTGCAAGGACGGATTGATGTACTGCGAGCCCTGCCGCAACGCCTGCGACTACAAGACCTCGGATTAATTGGCAACATTCGCCGGGCGAAGGGTCTCTAAGAGGTATGGCTACCAATCGACCCGCGCCCAATCGCAGCAGATCCAACACTTCCCTTACGCGTGACCCCTATCTCGAAGGGGATAATCAGGTCCAATTGGACGAACACGGCAAAGACCCTGGCCAGGTCGGACCCGATAGCGCCGGCCAGTCCGGCAATCCGCAGGGGTTGTCTCACATCGCGGAAGCGAATGAGGAAAGCGTTGAGGGGTTGGCGGACACCGATCAGGCGATCGAAGCCGCTGCTGTTGAAGGCGTGGAAGATGCCGCGAACCATCCGGAACGGCCGACGCATACGCATGAAGAGTACGGTCGACCCAACGATGTTCCGCCGAGAAGAAAGTCAATCACTACATCCGCCGGGCGGCGCAGCTAAACCACCACCGCTTCCCGGTACTCCCCAAACACTCGCCGCATTGCGTCAGAGATCTCGCCGACAGTAGCGTAAGCCTCGACTGCAGCCAGAATGCGGGGCATCATATTCTCTCCGGATCGGGCCGCGTCTTCGACTCCTTTTAATGCGGCTTGCCACGGTCCGGCGTCACGACGTGCACGCAGCGCCCGAAGGCGTTCGATCTGTTTCGGCTCCAGCGAGGGATCGATTCTTTGAATCGGAATCGGTTTTTCCTCGTCCAGGTGGAAGCGGTTCACTCCCACCACAATCGCTTCCTCGCGATCGACCGCCTGCTGATATTCATAGGCCGCGTTTTGGATTTCCTGCTGCGGATATCCGCGCTCGATGGCCTTCAGCATTCCGCCCATGACTTCGATCTTTCCTAAATACTCGGCCGCACGCTTTTCGATTTGGTTGGTCAATGACTCGATGTAATACGACCCTGCCAGCGGATCGATGGTTTGCGGTGCACCGGACTCGTACGCAATCACCTGTTGCGTGCGCAACGCGATGCGCGCCGCCTGCTCCGTAGGCAACGCAAGCGCCTCATCGTACGAGTTGGTGTGCAGGGACTGGGTTCCGCCCATCACGGCGGCCAGGGCCTGAATCGCGGTGCGCACGATGTTGTTTTCCGGTTGCTGCGCGGTAAGCGTGGAACCGGCGGTCTGGGTGTGAAAGCGTAACATCCATGAGCGCGGATTTTTCGCCTTAAAATGCTCGCGCATGATGCGCGCCCACATGCGGCGCGCCGCGCGGAACTTGGCGACTTCTTCCAGAAAATTACTGTGGGCGTTGAAAAAGAAAGAAAGGCGCGGGGAAAACTGATCTATATCCAACCCGGCTTTGATCGCCGCGTGCACGTAGGCCATGCCGTTGCCCAGCGTGAATGCGACTTCCTGCACGGCGGTCGACCCCGCCTCACGCATGTGATAGCCGGAGATCGAAATCGTGTTCCACTCGGGCACATTTTCTTTCGCCCAGGCAAACATGTCGGTGATCACGCGCATCGCCTGATGCGGAGGATAAATATAGGTTCCGCGCGCGATATATTCCTTGAGCACATCGTTTTGCACCGTGCCCGAGAGTTGGCGAATGTCGGCACCCTGCCGCCGGGCCACTGCGACGTACAGCGCCAAAAGGATCGATGCAGTTGCATTGATAGTCATCGATGTGGAGATTTTCGTCAGCTCGATGCCGGCAAACAGGCGCTCCATATCTTCGATGGAATCAATCGCCACTCCAACCTTCCCGACTTCGCCAGCGGCCAGCGCGTGGTCGGAGTCCATGCCGATCTGAGTGGGCAAATCGAACGCTACGGAAAGACCGGTCGTTCCATTCGCCAGCAGATACTTGTAGCGCTTGTTGGATTCCTCGGCGTCGCCCATGCCGGCATACTGGCGCATAGTCCACAAGCGGCCGCGGTACATGGTGGCCTGCACGCCGCGGGTAAAGGGATATTCGCCGGGATATCCGACTTCACTTTCGTAGTCGGTGCCTTTGAGATCGGCAGGCGTGTAGAGCGGGTTTACCGGGATGTGCGAAGAAGTCTCGATTTCGGGCGATGACCGCTCCTCCACAGCTTTGGTTTTGTTGGCCATGATTGCAATCTCTTTCTAAATTCCACGAGCATTCTTGTGCTCCCCAAAATGCCAAAAACATCGCTCACCATGAGACACGGCAAAGAGAAAACGGAAGGCCGAAAAAGGTTTTCTTCGTGTCGTCTTGTCTCCGTGGTGAAAATTTCTTGGTCACCGTGCTCCGCCTTTTCCTTTTTGCCGCACGCGCCAGAACGAACTGACTCCGAACCATGCGAAGGTCAGGGTGAAACAAATTGCAATGGCGACCCGGCTGACGCCCGCGTGTCCGGCCCGATATTTCGCATATTCGTGAGCTGCGCCAATCCCGCCGCTTGCCGCCATCAGCAAGAAAACAAGCCCGGTAACCTCCAGCCACAACTGATGCAGGATGCGTACGAAGGAACGGGCAGTGGCCGACACGGCGCTGACCAGCGCGCGCCCGAGGCGGCTGCGCTGAGTCTGTTGCGACGCCGCGCGCCCCACGGCCCCGAGCTTTTGCACAAAAGAAACCTTGCTCACGGCCTCGATTTTAACAGCCCTTGGGGCTACAATGTCCCAAACCTATGTCCGCTCAAAACCGTTTTGCGGCGGCGGGCATCTAAATGGAGTAGGTAGATCGGGCGACGAAAAGAGTGATCGGGGGGCACGTGGACAATCAACTCAAGCAACTCATGAAGGAACTGGGCGAGGCCATCAACGAATCGCTCTCCGATTCCGAGCAGATTTCTGAGGTCGTCTCCCGCATCAAAGAAGGCGGCTACGACATTTTTCTGGTCCTCGAAGCGACCATCGGCGTCAGCAAGCAGGGCGAGAAATCCTCCGACAAAACTTCGCTGGTCACCACGCTCTCGACCAATCCTGAATTTAAAGTGAACGATCAGGATTTGAAGTTCCTTAAATCGCTGCGCATCAAGATCGAAGAAGATAAAGAAAAATAAGGTTTCTGCGGCTCGCAGCGGAGCTAGACAACTTTCCTGAGCTTTCGGTGTTCCCTAGGGTTGGGTCCCTCCCGAGGAGTTCTTCCGTGCGGAATTCAGTCCTTCGATTGCTCGCCTTGGCGTTATTGTTCACCTGCACTTGCTCCTTCTGCCAAGTGAATTCACCGTCCAACGGCCCGTTAATCGTGGAACCGGACAGCCACATCGTCGTCATGGAATACGAAGCTTGGTTCGGCCCCCACGCCGTTACGTTTCAAGGCACTGCCGCCAAGCCTCTTCTTCAGTCGCCGGACATGCAATCCGTCGGCGGCGGGTATGACAGCGCCGATCCCGCCGTGATCCGGCAGCACGTCGCTTGGATGGAGCATATGGGCATCGACGCAGCCATCGCCGACCTCACCAACAACGCGAGCTGCATTTTCAACAGCGAGTTGTTCGCCAAAAAATGGCTTCCGTACTGCAGCCCGCCGTTTCGTGTATTCAACCAGAATATTCGCGACAATACCGGCAATCTGTTTCCGGCGTGGACCGAGCTCGGCACCTCACTGGGGCTGATTCCATTGTTGGACGGGGGCGACTCGACCGTGCTGTTTCCCGATATCGATGGCAAAAATGCGTTGGAAAAGGAAATTGACTATTTCGGCGACCTGTTTCAGAAGTATCCCGATCGCCCGATGATTTACGAGGGCAAGCCGCTGATGGTGATTTTTCTGGGTGCAGCGCAGGATCCATGCCCCAACGATAATCCGTTATGGTTCGAGATCAGGGAGTGGCTTCATCGCCATCCCGAAATCGAAAACAAGTACACCTTTCGCATGATGGCGGGATATCTCGACAGCCAGCCCTACCTTTGGCTGAATCAAGGCAAGTCCGACGGTCCAAACGAGGTCAAACCCGAATATGATTTCTGGAGCTGGGTCGATCGCCTGAATACTTCCTGCACCCTGCCCTATTGCCCCTACTATCCTTCTTACAACCAGGTTGGTGCGCGTGCGGAGAACCTCACCGTCTCCATTGCCACTGCCGGGCAGTATGGATGGGGATGTCCTAACGAGACTGTTCTGCCTTATTGTCCCGACGATGCACTGCGCTACGGCGAGGATGATGCCTACGTCACGCTCGACGCCTTCATGGGATACGCGCGCCAACTCCAACCCATCTTTCTGATCATTCATCAGTTCAACGAATTCGTGCCGCCGGACGAAGGCTTCGATGCCAACACCGACGATGACTCGGAGCCCGCAAATCTCTGGGGATTCGGCGCCATTGAGGCTGTAAGGGAACAGGTGGGACTGTATCGTCAAAGCAGCGCAAGCCAGTAGGGGTCATAGCGGTCATATCCCCGCCAACCCCTGCCGCCTGTGCTACCATCTACTGTTTTCCAGGCTCGTCCTCATGAAAGACACGCTCGGAGTCCTGCTCGCTGGTGGCGCCGGAGAACGCCTCTATCCGCTGACCCGCGACCGCGCCAAGCCCGCCGTCACCTTCGGCGGAATGTATCGCATCATCGATATCACGCTCTCCAACTGCCTCAACTCTGATTTGCGCCGCATCTACATTCTGACCCAATACAAGGCGCTGTCGCTGAACCGGCACATTCGCGAAGGCTGGAATATTCTGGGCCGCGAGGTGGGCGAGTTCATTGAAGTTCTTCCGCCGATGAAGCGCGTGAGCGACCAGTGGTACCAGGGTACGGCAGACGCGGTGTATCAAAATATCTATTCCATCGGCTCCGAGCAGCCGAAGTACGTTCTGATTCTGGGCGGCGATCACATCTACAAGATGGATTACGGCAAGATGCAGAAGCAGCATCAGGACTCGGCTGCTGACATCACTCTGGCCACCATCCAGATTGATCTCGAGGAGACGACGCGCTTCGGCGTGGTCGATGTCGACAAGGATGGGCGCATTAATGGCTTCGAAGAGAAGCCGAAAGAGACCCAGCTGCGCTCGCCGTGGAATCCCAACAAGGTTGCTGGATCGATGGGCATCTATCTATTCAACGCCGACGTTCTCATTCCCGTGCTCTTGAAAGATGCCGAAGACCCGAATTCTTCGCACGATTTCGGCAAAGATATTCTGCCCAAGATGGTGAGCGACTACCGCGTCTTCGCCTACGACTTCATCGACGAAAATAAAAAAGAGGCGCTGTACTGGCGGGATGTGGGCACGCTCGAAGCCTACTACGAGGCCAACATGGATATCGTCTCGGTCTCGCCCATCTTCAATCTGTACGATCACGACTGGCCGATTCGAACGCACCAGCGGCAGTATCCGCCCGCCAAGTTTGTGTTCGCGGAGAAGGAACGTATGGGAACGGCGCTCGATTCCATCGTGTCGAATGGCTGCATCGTATCCGGAGGTACGGTGAAGAATTCGATTCTCTCGCCCGATGTGCGAGTAAATTCTTACTGTGAAGTCGAATCTTCTATTCTCTTCTCGCACGTGGCAGTGGGACGCCATTGCCGCATCCGGCGTTGCATCATCGACCGCAATGTTCATCTCCCCGAAGGCACCACGATCGGCTACGATACCGAGGCTGACCGCTCTCGCTATTTCGTCACGGACAGCGGGATCACCGTCGTGACCCGGGACTACTCGCTGTTTGAAAACCCGGTCACGGTAGATTACTTCACGAGCGAGTAGCGCCCGCGAACTCCAGGCACTCCCTTGGACCACGGAACTGCCCCAAAAACAAGCCAACCCAAAACGTAGCGGTTCTCCGATAAGAACGTGAAGCTCTCCGTAACACTGTTGTAACACCCCAGAAATATTAGTTTGGTACTCTGTTTTGCCTCAATCGACATCGTTCGAATTGATCACTTTCCTGACTCCAAAGGAAACTTTTGCTATGTACAAAAGGTACGCGGGGCTATTGGCATTCTTATTGCCTCTGGGATTTTTGCTGGGCTGCGGCAGCAGCAGTAACAGCAGTTCGACCTCGCCATCGACTCCGACGCAAGCGGAAACGATCGGCATCACGGCGAGCGGCGGATCGGCGCAAAGCGCAGCCGGCGGCAAACCGTTTGCCGCGCCGCTGGCGGCGACGGTGACTACTAACGGAGTCGTGACTGGGGGTGAAAGCGTAACATTTGCCGCTCCCACCTCGGGACCGAGCGGAACGTTCGCCAATGGAAGCACCTCCGAGACCGACGCGACGGATGACAACGGCGTTGCCAAGTCCTCGACCTTTACCGCGAATTCAGTTGCGGGCGCTTACACCGTAACGGCGACGGTAACTGGAGTTTCGACACCGGTGACATTCAGCCTGGCTAATATCTCCACGACTTCTTACTCTTTTTATATGAGCGGGGAGGACTCGAACAGCGCGTTTTATGCTCTGGCGGGCGCAATTGTGGTGGACACCAACGGCAACGTTCTGGGCGGAGAGCAGGACTACAATGATGGCGTCGGAATTACTTCCGCCGAGCCGAAGGGCGACCAAATCAGCGGTGGAACGTTGACGGTAAGCGGCACGACCGGTCAGGGCACTCTTACCCTGAACACGAACAATACAAACCTGGGTGTGAATGCGGATGGTGTCGAGATCTTCGGCGTGCAGTTCGTTAACTACAACCACGCGCTTATCACCCAATTCGATGGATTCGCGACTTCCAGCGGGAGCATGGATTTGCAAACGCTGGGAACTCCGGCGGCTGTGGCCAGCGGCGGTTATGCGTTTGCTCTCTCCGGAATTGACGCTGCTGACGATCCGCTAGGCTTTGGCGGAGTATTTTCGCTGAACGCCGGCGCCATCTCGAATGGCGTCCTTGATATCAATGATTCCTTTAACACAGGACTTCCGGCGGTGACGGGAACGGCGTTCACGGGCACGGTCTCATCCCCGGATTCATATGGGAGGGGCACGATTACAGGAATCAAGATCCCTCAGACCCCAGTTTCGCTCAACTACTACCTCGTCGGGCCGGAGGTGTTGCGCATCGTTAATGTCAACGGTACTAGCACGGCAATTGGCTCAGCCTTCGGCCAAGGCTCGATCAATGGAGCCGCCAACACCTTCACAAACGCCTCGCTGGGGCAGTCGGTATTTACCGTGACAGGAAACTACAGCAATCTCAACGATTCTCCTTTCGCGGCCGTCGGCCAGTTCACCACCGATTCGGCATCTACCAACTTTAGCGGCATAGCTGATGATAGTGAACCCAACAATTTCGGGCCGGACGGCGTGGTTTTCAAGGCTGCGGAGAGCATTTCGGGGACCTATTCCATCGCCAGCAATGGATATGGCAGCGTCAATCTGAAAACGAACGGCAACTCCGGTCAAGGTCTGGGAGACATAACCAGTCTCGGAATTTACCTGACAGATCCACTTCTGAATCTAAGCGATCCCAATAATTCGACTGGAGGCGGCGGAGCTCTCATTGTCGACCTGGATTCGGGAGTTCCGCTAACCGGAACCCAAACATTTATCTCGCTAGCTGGCGGCATCGGCGTTATTGTCCCGCAAACCGACATTTCCTCCAACGACTTCGCTGGCAATTACGCCGCTGGATGGCAGATTTTCAACTACATGGGATGTTTCTGCGAGTTCGACATGGTAGCCCAGGGAAGCATGGTCGGGAACGGCTCTCTGACCTTGAACGGGCTGGTAAGCGACCCGGAGCAGGCGCTGAGCTCCTTCACCGGCGGACCAACAGAGAGTTCCGGCGATACTTTTGCGGGAGCCCCGCTTGCGGATGCGAACAATCCCGGCCGCTACACGATGACCAAGGCCGGAAGTTCGATTGCTTCCGTCATCGACGGCACAACCATCACGCCTAACTTTCAGTCGACCGTCTATCAGGCGAGCGGTGGGCAATTGTTCTGGCTCGGTTGGGACCAGTACGATCAGGACCACAACGGTGGGCCGGAGTACGTGTGGGTCGGTCCCATCGAGCAGCAGAACTCAACCGGCTTGCCCGCGGGAAGAAAGCCGGCAGCCAAGGGCAAAACCAAGCACTAAGATTGAGTTCGCTTAAGTCGAGGTGGCGCAGTTCCGGCGCGCCGCTTGCGACGCCCGCTTCCCCGCCTCTTTTGCCGAATCAAGAGGGCAAACACGGGGGGCGATTTCGCGGTTGACGCTGCGCCAAGGCAAGCCGATAATCCTGCCATCCTTTTTTTCAGAGAAACTCCGATCAATGCGCCGGGTTCGTTCCTTACAATTCGCGGCGTGACATCTCTATGCCGCGGCCGATCCGGCACGAGCTTCCCAACTAACAACAAGAAGTTCTGAGGAGCAAATCATGAGACGAAACCGATTCACGAAACCAACTCGCCTGATCGCGGGGCTGATTTCCGGCCTGTTGTTGGCGATCGCAGCTTTCCCACTCGTAGCGCAACCGGCGTCTGAAACCCGTGCGGGACACGGCATCGGACCTGTTTACGACTCGGCACACGAAATCACACTTAGCGGAACCATCCAAGCCGTCGTCACCAAACACGCCAAGGGCAGCCCCGCGGGTATGCACCTGATGGTAATGGGATCCGAGGGTCTGGTTGATGCCCACGTCGGCTCCTTCCTCAGCAAGCAGGTAAAAGAGGCTTTGCACGAAGGCGATGCCGTCCGCATTGTCGGAGCAATGACATCGGAACACGGAAAAAGCTATTTACTGGCACGAACGCTGACCGTCGGCGGCCAAACAGTCAAGGTGCGGAGCGAGCACGGACTGCTTGGGCCAATGCCTTCGGGGCAGAGGCATGCGAGAAGCGCGAACAAAACCGCGGTTGAGACCAACGGAGGTGCGCGATGAATTTCCGCAAATCGATTGTTCTTTTGATTGCGCTGGGCATGATCGCCGCCCTGGTCGCGTGCAGCAGTTCCAGCAAGAGCACACCGCCAGCGATTACGGTTTCGCTGAGTTCGGCTCCGTCGTCTGTGTTGGTGAATGGCACCATCAGCATCACCGCTACGGTTGCCAACGACTCGGCAAACGCAGGGGTCACGTGGTCGGTGACCTGCGGCAGTTCGGGCTCTGGCGCTTGCGGCGCCTTCAGTTCGGCAAACACCGCCAGCGGTACTGCTGTTACCTATACAGCGCCTGCCGCTGTACCCACGGGGAATACCGTAACCATTACGGCGACGTCGGTGACCGATACTTCGGCGAGCGCCAGCACGGCGGCGATCACCATCAATGCCATACCCACGGTTTCGCTGAGCACGCCTCCGACGGCGGTGTATGTCAGCGATTACTTCTCAATCACAGCGACGACCACGGACCCAGCAGGCGTTACCTGGAGTGCGGCGTGCGTCGACGAAGCTTCGCCGTGCGGCTCGTTTAGCTCCACGTCCTCGCTGACCGGCGTAGCTGTGACTTACACGGCGCCGGCTAACCCTGATACCGTCACCATTACCGCAACCTCGGTCACGGACACGGCGATCACTGCGAGCACTGCTGCTATCACGGTGAACGCAACTTCCGGGTATACGGTTTCGATCAGCACGCCTCCACCATCGACAATGACGGCCGGCGCGACCGCAACCATCGCGGCCACAACGACTGACCCCGCCGGCGTGAACTGGAGTTGCAGTACAACCGGTAGTGCGGCTTGCAGTTCGTCCAACTTCAGCCCGGCCTCGACGGCGAGCGGAGCGACCACGACCTTCACCGCTCCGGCTGGGGCGGAAACAGTCACCATCACTGCAACCTCGGTCGCCGATGACGCGATCAGCAACAGCGCAACCGTCACGGTCACCAGTGGCACGTCCGGAGGGCTGTCCAACGGTAACTATACGTTCTATCTGTCCGGCCTCGACACCGACGATTACAGCCTGTTCTTCGTGGCGGGAACCTTCAATGTTTCAGGCGGAGCCATTACCGGCGGGGAGCAGGACTACGTTGACTACAATAACCTCTCCAACGGCGGAGTCGGAGGGGCGGACTCAATCAATGCCACCGGCAGCAGCATCGTAACTACGGGCGACGGTAACGTGCAAATCGTGCTTAACGTCTGTTCGGGTACCGACTGCACCTCCAACGACACAGCGGTGGGCGTGGGCGGCGTCGAAACCATCAATGCTGCACTGCGTCCGACCAACCCGAACCGGGCCGTTCTCACCGAGTTCGACAGCTCGGGTTCAGCCAGCGGCGAAATGCGTCAGCAGGATACGACGGCAGCGGGGACCACTCCAGCGATGGGCTACGCCTTCACCGTGTCCGGCTTTGACACTAACGAGATCGTCCTGAATATGGGCGGCATCATCAACGTCGACGGAAGCGGCACGATCTCGGGTGCAGGCAGCATCTTCGACGTCAACGACGACAGTTCCGGCACCACGTTCCAAGGCGAGACCCTGGAGGCGAGCTCTAGCACGGTTTCGGCGCCAGACGCGTTCGGCCGGGTTGTTTTCACCATCACACCGAGCGACAGCGTGGACTTCCCCCAGATTGTCTGGGTTGGCTACATCGCTGACTCGGGTCGCATCTATCTGGTGGAAACGGCCGACAATTATGTCGGCACTACCGGCGGCATCGCCTATAGCCAGGGTGCGAACACCGGAACCTTCGGCACGTCTTCCGTGTCGGGTGGAACCTACGGGTCCGTCCTGACCGGCTTCGATGCCAACGGCCCGCTGCAGTCGGTTGCACAACTCACCTTCAACAGCAACGGCACCATATCCGGGAACATTGACTTCAATGACCTGTCGGGAAGCGAACCCGTCAGCCCGGATCCGGTGACGGCACCGTCCTATACGGTCGATTCCACGGGTCGCGTGACCATTACCGGCCTGACCGACACCAGCAATTCCATCAGCCTTACCGTGCAGTTCTATCTGGACGGAAACGGCGAAGCGGTGGGGATTACCATGGACACTACAGAAACCCTGGGCTCAACTCTCGGAGGCCAGATTACAACCGCGGATACCGATGCCAATTTCACTGGCACGTACGCCCTGGTTACCGAAGGGTGGGATGGCGGTGAAAGCGGCGAGTTCAGCGCCGTCGGGTCGATCACGGCTACCGGAGTAGGCGACACCTTCTCCGGCTTCACTGACGTCAACTTCTACGGGACAACTACGACGAACGCGACGCTCTCCGGAAGTTACACGTTCGATGAAACCGGTATCCTTTCGCCGAGCTACTTCACCGGCCTGGACATCGACAGCACCTTCGCCAACACCGATCAGTTCAACATCTACATGATTGGAAATAACGGTAGCAGTAGCGGTCCCGGTGACGGTGTGTTCATCGAGACCGACTCCAACCAATTGACGATCGGATTCTTCCAGCAATAAAGGGGAAACCAGGTCTAACCTTCAGTGGCGCACTGCGGTGCGCCACTTTTTTATTTTTATGGCGCGCCAGTGGGCGGGTGGTGCCGTCGACTGACGTTTGGGTGGAGCTTGGGTCGGAGCCTGGCGAGTTCGTGCTGAGATCAGTCACATCGCCCGGAGCGAGGGCAGAGTCGTAGAGTGCTTCTTCATTGTCTAATTTTATGGAGGGCCAGTCATTACAATCCGGATTCGGCCGTCGGCAGCGACGTCTGGCGTAGGCTAGAATTGGAGGAGAGTTTGGGAAAAGATCTTATGGGGAGCGATGAATCATGGAGAAAGCCACATTTGCCGCTGGATGTTTTTGGGGAGTGGAAGCGACCTTCCGCGCCGTGCCGGGAGTGAAATCCACGCGCGTGGGCTATACCGGCGGGAACACGGAAAATCCGACGTATAAAGAAGTCTGCACCGACCGCACCGGACACGCCGAAGCGGTGGAAGTGGAGTACGATCCGGCGCAGGTGCGCTACAGCGATCTGCTGAAAGTTTTCTGGGAGAATCACGATCCTACGCAGCTGAACCGCCAGGGGCCCGATTGGGGCACGCAATACCGGAGCGCGATTTTCTATCACTCGCCCGAGCAGCAGAAAGAGGCGCTGGCTTCAAAAGAGGCGCTGGAGAAGGCGCATCGTTTTTCCAAGCCGATTGTGACTCAGATCGTTCCGGCAGTGACGTTTTATCCCGCGGAGGACTATCACCAGCAATATCTCGAGAAACGTGGAATGGCGAGTTGCCACATCAAGAGCTAAGGCGATTGTTGATTGTTGGTTTCGGAAACCAGGCAGGCCCGGTAAGCGCGAGAGTGCGCTGAAACCACAGGGCACGAAGCTATCACTCGTGGCCTAGCTGTTCAAGTGAAGCGTGAACGGCTGCGTAGGGCAGTTGCGGCTTGAAAAAGAACAGCAGCAAGAAACCGCCAATGTAAAACGGCACGCTCTGCTGAAAACTGCAGCCCAGCAAGCGCAATACCCAGCCAAACAAGGCCAGAATTTCGCACAATGCGTAAGTCGTTAAGCAACCGCTTTTCCAGTGGCGCAGCGTGATCGCGTCGTCCGGATGAGCACCCAGGGTTTCGGCGGAGCGCAGCACCAGCGTGCGCCTTACTACGAAGATGATGCCAACCAGCGCCACACCCGCAGTGGTGAAAATATAGCTGAGAGAGGGATCGATCGCTCTGGCGCCGGAGCCTAAGAGTTCTCCGGCGACCACACAGAAGACGACGCTGGCCAGCAACATCCACTGCACAATTCGAAGCGTCCTAACCATCCCACCCATTGCACTCCATTGTGCCGCTAATTGCGCAAAACGGATAGAGATTGTCAGCGCAGGAACCCGACTGGACAATATCTGTCTGAGATTAAAATCTTGAGATCGTAAGAACGCCGCTCCGCCAGCCAACTACGTCCCAGTAATCTTGACCCGCAGCTCTTCGGGCAGGCGCTCGCGGATTTCCGGTGGCAGCCGATCGTGCACCCGGCGAGCACCTTCCTTCGCGGCATCGAGGACAGTGACAGGGGCCGGCGTGGCCACGGCGACGACCAGCCAGATCATCGCGGAAAGGGCGAAGCCGGCGAGCGCGGCAATCTCCAACCAGAAAGCATGCCGCGGACCAAAGTGGCGGATGACGCCGAAGGCGAGCAGAAACACGCCCGCGGAAATCGAAGCCAGGGCGATCAAGCCAACATCAATGATGCGATGGATTTTCTGGCGCGCGCGGCAGTGCTCACACTCCGCAAAATGGCTTTCATAATCTTCGCGCATCTCAGGCGCCAGGCCGGAAATGTCGTACCGCCAGCCCGCTAAAATCTTGCCCACAATTGGATCGATGCACTGCTGACTCATAAATGAATACAGCTGGGAGCCTGAGATCTCACACCCAGTACATGAGACTTGGCCTTCTATAGCTGGATCGGCGGCAAAACCTCGCTCTGCACCGCTACCAGCACCTGGCTCTGGAACAAACGGCCACGCTCTGCCAGCGCCGCTTCTGCCTCTCTCCGGGCAATCTCCGGATGATTGTTCTGTTCAGACAGATGCGCCAACACTACAAACGCTGCATTATTATCATAGTCTCCGGTGAAGAAATCCGCGAGTTTAGCATTGGAAAGGTGCCCCACATTGCTGGCCACCCGCTGCTTCACCGACCAGGGATAAGAGCCGCCGCGCAGCATCTCCACATCGTGATTCGATTCCATGACGAGAATATCGGAGCCGCGCAGGTGATCGCGAACGTTGGCGGGAAGGTAGCCCAAATCGGTCGCAACACTCACCTTCGTGCCTTCCACGCGAAAGGTGAAGCCCACCGGATCGGCGGCGTCATGGGGGATAGTAAAAGGCTGGACTTCAATATCGCCCACCAGAAAACGGTGCCCCGATTCGAAGCGCTCAAATTTTTCCAGTTGCGGCCGTTCGCCTTTCTCATTGCGCAAGGCGCGCGACCACGCCGCATGGGTAGCGCCGGTCATGAATACGGGAAGGTGCAGCTTTTTCGCCAGCGTAGCGAGACCATAGACATGATCGGAGTGTTCGTGGGTAATGAGGATAGCCGACAGCGCTTGGGGATCTTCACCCAGCACCTTCATGCGCTTAAAGGTCTCGCGGCAGGAGATGCCGCAATCGACCAGGATGCGGGTGCTGGCGCTGGCCACAAAGGCACAATTTCCCCGGCTGCCCGAGGCCAGCATCGAAACCTTGACACACATGCATGCAGCATACTCGCAGCCCCCTGTGGATTGCGAGTAACTTCTTGGTTATCCGATACCTTGGGGTAAGGTTGGCTTCTAGCCTACGGAGTTGGGGATCGTAAGCGTGCCGTTGGCCAGCCTGAGGTTGCTATCCACCGCTCCTCAGCTTTTCGATCACGTTGCGGACTACGGCGCCACCATATGCACCCGCCGTTCCCGGCAACGCGGTGAGAAAGGATCCATAGACCTGACCGCGTGTAGGTTTGACGGTCATCACCAGATAAGCGGCGAGTTCGGTGGCAGGAACGAAAGCCACCACCACAACCACCCAGCGCCAGGGCCAGCGCGGGCGCAGCATTCCAAGCAGCATGCAGGCCATCAGCACCAGCAGCGCGGTAAAGAGCAGGTCATCGACGGCAACGTCGACACAGCCGGTAGCGATGCCGCAGAGAGCCCCCAAAAGATAGATCACCGCGTCTTTCGGGCGCGGGCTCTGGGTGGACGTCGGAGGTAGCTCATTTGTCATTCGATGAAATTCGACAGTCGGCAACCTGGAATTCCGAGGTGTGCGGCTCGCTTTGGCTGGACACCGATCACTTGCCACTAACCACTGTACTTATAAAATCCTCTGCCGCTTTTTCTTCCCAGCCACCCGGCATCCACCATCTTGATCAGCAGCGGACACGGCCGGTATTTGGGATCGCCCAAGCCATCCAGCATCACGCGCATGATGTCGAGGCAAACATCGAGGCCAATAAAATCAGCCAGGGTGAGCGGGCCCATGGGATGCGCCATGCCCAGCTTGAAGACTTCATCGACAGCTTCAGGCGTGGCGACGCCTTCCATTACGGCATACATGGCTTCATTCAGCAGCGGCATGAGCACGCGATTGGAAACGAAGCCGGGAGCGTCGTTGACCTCGACGGGAGTTTTCCCGAGCTTCGCGGACAGATCACGAGTTGCAGAAAACGTCTCCGCCGAAGTGGCCAGGCCGCGAATCACTTCAACCAGTTTCATCACCGGAACAGGATTGAAAAAATGCATCCCGATGACTTTGTCGGCGCGGTTGGTCAGAGCGGCTAGCTTGGTGATCGAAATCGAGGAAGTGTTCGAGGCGAGGATGACTTCTGGCCGCGCCAGGCGGTCGAGATCGCGAAAAATTTCCGTCTTGATTTCGAACTTCTCAGTCGCCGCTTCGATGATAAAGTCGCAATCGCCGAGGCGGGCGCGGTCGGTCACCGGCTGAATATTCTTTAACGCAGCAGCTTTATCCGCTTCTGTGATCTTGCCCTTGGCAACTTCCCTGTCCAGATTTTTCGTGATCGTAGCCAGGCCACGGTCGAGAAAACGCTGCTCCACATCGCAGAGAACGACCGAATATCCGCTGCGCGCGAAGACGTGGGCGATACCATTGCCCATCGTGCCCGCGCCGATGACGCCTACTTGTTTGATTTCCATGATGGCCTCGTGTGAGAACGTTCGAGTTTAGCATCGCTGGAACTTCGTCGGTAATCTTGCAGTCCCCTATCATCCGGGCGAGCGTTCCGGTGTGAAGCTCCGCTAAACATTCGGAATCGGAGATTTCGAGGACATTCGTACGTATGGAGCTAGCTTCTTTCGCCCCTAGCAGGCTGCTGAAAAACTCGCTGCTGATGCCGAAAGCAGCCCGCAGGCGCTAAAGCGCGAGCGGTGATGAGGGACTTACCGGCACGACTGAAGTCATGCCCTTCCCAAAACCTGACCCAATCGGAGTTTTTCAGCAACTCCCCTGTGGCTTCTGCAAAACCACCCGCGGCTCGCGCCGTGGGCTGTATTCTTTCGCCGCCTTGCGGCTTCACTGGGACTCTCGGGGCCGGAAACCTGCGACCTTCAGCGGGTGTAAACTATCTAATTGACGAACCCGCAATCTTTCGAAAGGATCCCCCATGGCAACCATTGAAGCCCCCGTGCGGCCGCGCATGTCGTCCTCCACGCAGTCTCATCAAGGACCGTTCATCAACGAACCCTTTTTTGATTTCCGGCACGAAGAGAATGCGCGCAAGATGCGCGCCGCGATTGAACGCGTTCGCGGACAACTGGGCCGCGAATATGACCTCATTATCGGCGGCCAGCGCGTCAAAACTACCGACAAGATCAGGTCGCTGAATCCCTCGCGCCCGTCGGAGATCGTCGGCCTCCACCAGAAGGCGGGCAAAGAGCACGTCGAACCGGCGATGCAAGCCGCCCTGAAGGCGTTCGCGACCTGGAAAAACACTTCGGTCGAGGAGCGTGCTGGTCTGCTGTTCCGCGCCGCCGACCTATTACGCCAGCGCAAAATGGATTTCATGGCCTGGCTGGTTTTCGAAGTCAGCAAAAACTGGGGCGAGGCCGATGCCGATGTCTCCGAGACCATTGACTTCTGCGAGTTCTACGCCCGCGAGGCGCTGCGCTTTGCCAAGGCGGAGACGCCCGTGCAGTTGCCGGGCGAGCACGACGCGTTGAAATATATTCCACTGGGCGTGGGTGCGGTCATTCCTCCGTGGAACTTTCCTTGCGCCATCATGGCCGGCATGACCGTGGCCTCGATCGTCAGCGGGAACACCGTGATCCTGAAGCCGTCGAGCGACTCGCCCACGATCGCAGCGAAGTTTGTCGAACTTCTCGAAGAAGTGGGCGTGCCGGAAGGTGTGGTGAATTTCTGTCCCGGCTCGGGCGCCACCTTCGGCGACGCCGTTGTCGCGCATCCGAAGACTCGTTACATCGCCTTCACGGGATCGCGCGAAGTTGGCTTGCACATCAACCAATCGGCGGCGAAGCAGGCTGCCGGCCAGATCTGGATCAAGCGCACCATCCTCGAAATGGGCGGCAAAGATGCCATCATTGTTGACGCCGATGCCGATGTCGATGCCGCTGTGGAAGGCGTCGCGCAGGCTGCATTCGGCTTCCAGGGCCAGAAGTGCTCGGCTTGTTCGCGCGCCATCGTCGATGAGCGCGTCTATGACAAATTTCTCGACCAGCTCAAAGCCCGCGTGGAAAAAATTACCGTCGGAGATCCCACCGAAAACTCTGGCATGGGTGCGGTGATCAATGAAGGATCGATGAAGACGATTCTGGGGTACATCGAGCAGGGCAGGAAGGATGGGCGCATCCTCACCGGCGGCGAGCGCGCTATCGAAGCTGGAGAAGGCTATTACATCAAGCCAACGGTGATCGCCGACATTTCCGCGGGATCGAAGCTCGAGCAGGAAGAAATCTTCGGACCTGTGTTGGCTGTCATTAAAGCTCGCGGCTTCGACAACGCACTCGAAATTGCCAATGACACCGAGTTCGGCCTGACCGGCGCCGTCTATACCAAATCGCGCGACAAGATCGACCGGGCCGTTCGCGACTTCCACGTCGGCAATCTCTACATCAACCGCAAATGTACGGGAGCGATGGTAGGCGCGCATCCCTTCGGGGGCTTCAACATGTCGGGAACCGATTCGAAATCCGGCGGCCCGGATTATCTTTATCTCTTCACGCAGGCGAAGTCGGTCGCGGAAAAACTGAGTTAGATCGTAGCGCCGCCGGCGTCCCGCCGGCTGTGGCGGGGGTCTCGCCCCGCAGCCGGCGTTCGCTACGAACGCCGGCTCCTCGGCCGTACAATGACGCGCTATACAAATTCCTTCGAGTCGACGCCTCACAAGACATCAACTATGACTGTTAGGTCGTATACGAGGTTTGTTGGCGTCAAAATCGCATGAAGCTCTTCTCTCTCGTAGCGGCGTGCATCGCTTGCACACTCGTAGCTGGAATGAATTCTCTTCTACATCGATCCGGTGAGCCTCCAGGGCCCTCAGCACCTGAAAATCTGAATTCCCTGCTCGAACCCATACGCCAGAAATACGACCTCCCCGCGCTCGCGGGAGCCATCGTCACCAGCCGAGGTCTATTCGCCGTCGGAGCGGTAGGCGTTCGCAAATACGGCACAACCACTCCGGTCACGGTGGACGATCAATTTCATCTCGGCTCCGACACAAAAGCGATGACCGCGACCATGCTGGCCACACTGGTCGAAGAGGGTAAGATCACGTGGGGCACAACCATCGCCGATGTTTTTCCAGAATTCGCCGGAAAGATGAATCCGGCCTATAGAACTGTTAC
This sequence comes from uncultured Acidobacteriaceae bacterium, assembly GCA_963818935.1. Classification (GTDB taxonomy): domain Bacteria; phylum Acidobacteriota; class Terriglobia; order Terriglobales; family Acidobacteriaceae; genus Sulfotelmatobacter. Next base: position 102,447 of record CAWFUK010000045.1, on the reverse strand, counting down.
TCTCGATCAACTTCTGGCCCACCGCGCCGGATTCACTGACGCCAGCTGGCCGGTGGGCAAGAGTCTGAGGGACATGTATCGCCTGCCCGGCGATCCGCACGAGCAGCGCCTCGCGTATGTGTCAATGGTTCTGAGTGAAGCCCCCGTTTCCACTCCCGGCACGGCGTTTCTTTACTCCAACCGCAGCTACGCGGTCGCCGGAGCGATGGCCGAAAAAGTGGCGAATGATTCCTGGGAAAGCTTGATGCAAAAGCGGCTCTTTGATCCCCTGGGCATGTCGACCTGCGGCTTCGGCGCGATGGGCAGCTATGACGGCACAAACGCGGCGCTCATCGATCAGCCCTGGCAGCATATCGTCGTCGGGAATACTCACAATCCAATCGCACCCGGCCCCGAAGCCGACAATGCACCGGTAATTGGACCCGCGGGGACGGTGCACTGCTCCATCGTGGATTGGGGCGAGTTCGTCGCTGCGCACTTGCGAGGTGAAAAGGGCGAAGCCGGAATTCTCAAGCCCGATACCTTCAAACGCCTGCACACTGCGCCCTTCGGCGGAGACTACGCCTACGGCTGGTTAGTGGTGAACCGTGGCTGGGCCGGCGGCCGAGCCTTCAATCATGCGGGAAGCAACACGCAGAACTACGCGATTGTATGGATGGCGCCGCTGAAAGATTTCGCTGCTCTCATCATGACCAATCAGGCCGGCGGCGATACCTTCAAGGCCTGTGATGACTCCGCGGCGACTCTCATTGGATATTTCTCGAAGCAAAAACGCTGAGCCCTGAACAGTCAACCCAGCACCGAAGCTACAGGATTGACCCTATAAAACACCGTCAAGCTTTTCGGCATCTCAATTCCGCCAACGATTACAACGTTGAAATTTGGGAATAAGGGCCGTGCGACAGAAATCATATTTTCCAAAGTTAATAGCCGCTCTTCGACGAACTCTCTTTTACCTCGAGGAAACAAATTTCTCTGGGGATGACGGCAAGAAAATCCGGGAACTCAAGGCAGCAATCGTCCGCGCCATCGCAGAGCATGAAGTACGCGGGGAATCTCTTGCGGCGTAAACTGAGGCCGAAGTCCGCCCATCATTCGCCTCTCCTGTTTTGACACCCGAGTTATGATTAGCGAAGAACGAGCCTAATTGGTTAATTACAAACCGCGGCTGTTCGTTGCAGGATGACTATAGGCCGAACCTTTGGGAACGAAATCCACGGAGTTGCCCATGATGTTTATCGTGCGCCTTACCGACGGTAACTGCGTGATCGCTATGGCGGCAGATGAGCGCAGCGCCGGTGAATCTGCGCTGAAGCTCTCTTTGGATAAGGCTGCTGAGGTCGCAACTATCCGCCCGCTTGAAGGTTTTGCCGTTCAGTTGACTCCCACGGAAGATGGAAGTCTCGAGGCGACCCACTGGGACGATGCCACTCTTGAAAGCATCCTTGCCCACGAATATCCGCTGCTCAACGAAGCTTACCGGCGAGCCAACGGTGAGCCGTTGATGCCCGCGGCACAAAAGATAGATGAGTCTTCCCTCTCGCAACTGCACGCCGCGTATCAACGGAATCTGGAGAAGATCCGCGAGGGCTTGGGGCGCGAGTTGCAGAGGCCGGTCGAGGCGGAGCTAGTCAGGAAGTCGAAAGCTCTCCGAAGATAGCCTTCAGGCGGGCATCTCGACGCCAGAGAATCGCCTGCACTCCGCGAGCAATTTTTCCTGCTTCTCGGGATCGCGCGAAGCTGGCAGCGGCGCCCGGGGGCGCATATGAAAGAAGTATTCGCCGCGAACCTTGGCCTGCGGATCATCGCTGACGGCGAGCCAGACTTGGGTGCGATGGCCCTGGTCTAAATTATCGGGAGCACTGGCGCCGCCCATCTTGGTCGCCACCCAGCCAGGTTCGACCGCATTGGAAAAGACCTCTGGCCAACGCCGCGCCACCGCGAAGGCCAGCATCACGTCGTGCAGCTTCGTATCGGAATAAGCTTGCTGACCATTCCAGCGCCGATTTTCCCAAGCCAAATCCTTTAAGCTGGCGTCGCCGTTCTGGTGCAGACCGGAGCTCATATATACCAAGCGCTTCGGCGTGGAAATGAGCGCGGTCAGAATGTAAGGAGCCAGAGTGTTCACCGCGAAATACTGGGGCAGGCCATCTTCGGTGGCGATCCGTTCAGCATCGCGGTAGCCGAGTCCCGCGTTATGGCTTACCGCGCCGAAGCTGCCGAGTTTATTGACTTCATCGGCCAGGTTGCGGGTTTGCGCGATGCTGGTGAGATCGCCGATCAAAACCGTCTCTGCTCCGGGAACGGCGGCCATGGCTTGTTCAGCTCGCTGCTGGTTGCGGGCGTGGAGAACTACTTTGTGCCCCTGTTCGAGCAACAACTGTGCCGCCATTTTGCCCAGGCCGTCGGACGAACCGGTGATGAATACGCGTGCCATATCAATTCTTCCCTTGCTTAAATCAACTGGCCGCGAAACCAAGATCCCTCGCTTCGCTCGGGAGGACAGTGTTTCGGGATGACAATCTCTCGCAAGCCAGGTCGAGGCGTGACGACGCTTCTTAGGTTTCGGTTTTTTCGGCTATGGGAACTGGCCTGGGATTTCTTTCCGCAAACTGCCATTGGTGCCAGTAGGGATAGACCGCCATCACATCACTGGCGGCATCCAGTTTGGCGACCTGCTGGGGAGTGAGGTTCCATCCCGCAGATGCCAGGTTCTGCCGCAATTGCTCTTCGTTGCGCGCGCCCATAATCACCGTCGAAATCGACGGACGCTGCAGCAACCAGTTTAACGCCACTTGCGGCACGGTCTTTCCAGTTTCTTTGGCCACTGCATCAAGCGCATCGACCACGTTGTAAAGGTATTCATCATTCACTTGCGGGCCCATCTGCGCGGTTTTGTGCAAGCGGCTCTCAGCGGGCAATGGCTTGCCGCGCCGGATCTTTCCAGTCAACCGGCCCCATCCCAGCGGACTCCACACCAGAGCTCCGACGCCCTGATCGAGCGCGAGCGGCATCAACTCCCACTCATACTCGCGGCCAACCAGGGAGTAATAGACCTGATGACCCACGTAGCGCTCCCATCCGTAACGGTCGGCGATGGCGAGCGACTTCATCAAGTGCCAGCCGGAAAAATTCGAGCATGCGATGTAGCGCACCTTGCCGCTCACCACCAGTTGATTGAGCGTGCTCATCACTTCTTCGACGGATGGCAGCGCGTCAAAACCGTGCAGATGATAGATGTCGATGTAATCCGTGCCCAGCCGGCGCAGGCTGTCCTCGCAGGCGCGGATCACATGATAGCGGGACGAGCCCTGATCATTCGGCCCCGGCCCCATTTTGAAAGTTGACTTAGTTGAGATCAAAACCTGATCGCGGCGTCCGGCAATGGCCTTGCCCAGAATCGTTTCGGACAGGCCGTTCGAGTAAACATCGGCCGTGTCGAAAAGGTTGACGCCGGCTTCGAGGCAAATGTCGACCAGGCGCGTCGCCTCTTTGACGTCACTGTCTCCCCAAGCCTTAAAAAATTCGTTCCCCCCGCCAAATGTTCCCGTGCCGAAACTCAGTACGGGTACTTTCAAACCAGAGCGTCCTAACGTTCGGTATTCCATGGCAAATAGATGATAGAAGCGAGAGGAACGATGCGGTGGAACAAAAATCACGTAGAGGCGGAAGCCTTCGTCCGCCTTTCTTGATCCTCTCTCTCGCTCCCCCGAAGAAAGCCTGCCCTGAGCTTGCCGAAGGTGCGCCCGCTGCTGTTGATCTTCTCAGTTCTTCGCGCTTTTGCCGATCGAGTCGAGCTCGCCAATCACTTGGAGCGAAAGCTTCAGTTCTGCTGCCTTGAGGTTCTCGCGCAGATGCTCGACCGACAATGTTCCAGGGATCAATAACATATTCGGCGAGCGATGCAAAAGCCACGCCAGCGCGACTTGCATGGGCGTCGCACCGATTGCGGCTGCGGTTTCGTCGAGCTTCGACGACTGCAACGGAGTGAACCCTCCCAGTGGGAAAAAGGGGACATAGGCGATGCCTTGCTTCGCTAAGTCATCGATGAAAGCATCGTCGCCGCGCTGCGCCACGTTATACATGTTCTGCACGCAGACGATCTCGGTGATCTTCTGGCCTTCGGCCAACTGCTTCGGACTGATGTTGCTCAGCCCGAGGTGACGAATCAGTCCCTGCCGCTGGAGTTCCGCCAGCACGGTCAACGGTTCTTCGATGGGCTGATCCGATGGCGTCATCATCCCACCCACGCGCAGGTTGACGACATCCAAATGGTCGAGTCCAAGATTTCGGAGATTGTCATGAACGCCATCGATCAGTTCTTGTCGAGAAAGGGCGTGCGGCCAGGATTTATCGGCCGCACGGCGCGCGCCCAGCTTGGTGACGATTAGCAAGCCATCCGGATAGGGGTGAAGCGCGCGTTTGATGATCTGGTTGGTGACATGGGGGCCGTAGTAATCGCTGGTGTCGATGTGATTCACGCCGGAAGCGACGGCCTCGCGAAGAACAGCAATGGCCTGGTCCACGTCGGCAGGGGGTCCCCAGACGCCGGGGCCGGCGAGTTTCATCGCGCCATAGCCCATGCGGTTTACAGTGATCGATGTCTTCGGTAGCGTGAAGCTGCCGCCCGGTGTGGTGTGTGCAATCATTCTTTTCTCCTGTAATTACAAAATGTGTTTAGCAAGTATGCGCGCGTTCAAGCCGCATAGGGAGTTGCTGAGGCGCTTACGCGACCTGCGAGCGCGACAAGACTTTGAGTGTGACTAGCCTCCATTGACGGGCTGAAGCGAACAGATCATCAGTTGCGAGGTCATCGATTGCCATCAACTCGTCCAGCCAGTCCTGGGCGGAGGTCTCCGCCTGTTCTGACCCGAACAAATCGCTGATCGCGTGCAAAAAAGCCGCTAACTCCTGCTCAGCCGTTGCCACCATTTCGCCGCAATTCAGCCCGTTCCGGTCTTTATCCAGTGCGATCGGATTCATCTGTCCGGACCTCTGAAAGATATCTATGATGACGGTTCAGCTGGCGGAATATTGCATTTTTTCGAGATCGGCAATCAGCCCAGGGCTGGTCGGATGCCATCCCAAGCGTTGCTGCGTCTGCGCGCTGGAAGCTTGAAGATCCAAGCCAACGAAGCGCCCGAGAAATCCGAAATGAGCGGCCGCTTCCTCGGCAGGCATGGCAACCACCGGCACCTGTAAGCCTCGGCCAATGACTTCAGCGATGTCGCGGAGCGGCACTCCTTCTTCAGCGACAGCGTGATACCTGGCACCCGCTTCCCGCTTTTCGAGGGCCAGCCGGTAGAGACGGGCAGCGTCGAGGACGTGCACCGCGGGCCAGCGGTTGTACCCATGGCCCAGATACGCTGAAACTCCCTTTTGACGAGCCACATTGATGAGGTAGGTGACGAGGCCCTGCTTGACCGTGTTGTGGACCTGGGGAAGGCGCACCACCGATGCGTTCACACCAAGTGCCTCCATTGCGGCAGCAGTGGCTTCCGAAGCGCGAGGATAGGAGGCGGAGACGGGGACCGGAGGATCGTCCTCAGTTGCGGGACGGCCCTGCGCCAGCACCGCCAGACCACCGGTGACGAGCAGCGGGCGGTCGGAGCCCTGGAGCGCGGAGCCGAGCGCCTCGATCGCGCGCTTGTCCATCTCGCAATTTTCCGCGAACTTCGACCAGTCGTGATTGAAGGCCGTGTGGATCACGCCATCCGACTGGGCAGCTCCAGTGCGCAGGCCTTCCAAGTCATCGAGATCGCCCCGTTGTACTTGGGCGCCGGTTGCGGTAAGTGCTTTCGCTCCCGCTTCCGAGCGAGCGAGGCCGACTACCTGATGGCCAGCGGCGATTAATTCCTTCACTATTGCAGAGCCGATGAAGCCCGTTGCTCCGGTTACGAATATACGCATGGTTTGATCTCCTATGAGCGCCGCGTTCTCGACGGCTCCCGGGGCCGAGACGGCCGCGAGACAGCCGGCCCTGAGGTGGCCCTACGGTCAGTTGTTTTAATTGCTGTTCCCGTGATTAGATGAAGGAAGCTTCAGGTTAGGAGTTCGCATTTGAATCATTCTTCCGCTGGCCTCTTCGAGCCCCGCAAATCGCCTGTGCAAGCGCGTTCGGCGGCAAGTGTGGATGCCATTCTGCAAGCGACCATTCAGGTTTTGCTGAGCGTTGGGAAAGAACGTTTGACCACGACCAGAGTAGCGGCGCGAGCTGGCGTTTCCGTGGGAACGTTGTACCAATATTTTCCCAATAAGCGAGCGCTGTTGCAGGCGGCTTTGAAACGCCATCTCGAACAAGTGGTTGAGGTGGTAGAACGGACCTGTGAGGAGCAAACGGGGAACAGGCTGGTGCCCATGGCGGAAGCTCTGATCAGCGCATTTCTTGCGGCTAAGATGAAAAATGCAAAGATGAGTGCGGCGCTATACTCGGTAAGCTCTGACGTGGACGGAGCTCGAATCGTTCAGCAGGTCGGAGTGCGAATCAACCAGGCGGTGGTGCGAATGCTGGCGTCGGCGCGCGAGCCGCTGAACAAAGACCCCGAACTCGTGGCCTCGATGCTGCAGAGTGCGATGACTGGAGTCGTGCGAGGATTGCTGGAATCGCACTCGCCAGAGAAAGAATTTGAAGTCCTGCGCCAGGAACTGATTCTCTTCGCGAGTGCATACCTGGAGGCCTGCTCAACCTTGCCAGCAGCTCCCTGAAAAGACTCCCCAGCCTTGGTTAGGAACCGGATCCCTACGGGCATGGCTGGTGGGTAGCGGGGCTAATCCTCAGCAGATCCGCGGTAGTTGATCTCCTGAGAGCATGTCCACAACGCGGGTTGTGCCCAGAGGGGTTCGCATCGTCACCAGTCCTGGGTGAGTATCTTTTATTGCGCCGATGATTTGCGCGGCGGATCCTAAGGGATGGCGGCGCATCGATTGAAGCACGGCTTCAGCTGCTTCGGACGCCACGATGGCAATCAGCTTGCCTTCGTTGGCTACATATAAAGGATCGAGGCCCAGCAGTTCACAAGCTCCACGAACTTGTTCGCGTACTAGAATCGTGCTTTCTTCCAGTTCAATTCCGACGTGAGACTGTTGCGCAATTTCATTCAGGGTGCTCGAAACGCCGCCGCGAGTGGGGTCGCGCATGCAGCGGATTTCGCGACTAGCGCCCAGCATACCGGCCACCAGCGTGTGCAATGCAGCGCTGTCACTTTGAATCTGGGTTTCGAATTCCAGTCCCTCGCGCTGCGCCAGAATGGCGATGCCATGATCGCCGATGAAGCCACTGAGGATGACCTTGTCGCCGGGGCGGGCGCGGTCGGCAGAGAGTTCAATTCCATCCGGCACCAGACCAATTCCAGTCGTATTTATAAAGAGTCCGTCGCCTTTGCCTTTTTCCACCACTTTGGTATCGCCGGTGACCACTTGGACGCCCGCGGCATCGGCGGCCTGATGCATGGAATTCGCCACGCAGCGGAGTTGCTCCATCGAAAAACCTTCTTCGATGATGAACGCGGCGCTTAGAAACAACGGAGTGGCGCCGCCCATCGCGAGATCGTTGACGGTACCGTGAACCGCGAGTGAGCCGATATCGCCGCCGGGGAAAAACAGGGGCTTCACCACGAAGGAATCGGTAGTGATGGCCAGCCGCTGGCCGTTCACATTCACGATGGCTTGATCATCGAGGCGAGCTAAGGCGGGATTGCGCAGCGCGGGTAAGAAGATATCGCGGACCAATTCGGCGCTCAGTTTGCCGCCGCTGCCGTGTCCCAGCAGGACCGTGTCTTTCGCTGCAAGCGGCGTTGGACAAGTGAACTCGGCGATGGTCTTGGTTGACATTCACTTTTCCTGAGCGGCATTGCCGAGAGATGGTAAATGCCGGCGATAGTGGTAATAGGCGGCGCAGGCGCCTTCGCTCGAAACCATGGGCGCGCCCAGGGGGTTCTCCGGCGTACAGCGCATGCCGAAGGCGGGACAGTCGGTGGGCTTCTTGAGTCCCTGCAAAACCTGCGCGCTGATGCATTCGGCGGGTTCGTCCACGGTAAATTCGCCGAGATCGAAAATGCGATTCGCGTCGTACGCCGCGTAGTCTTCGCGCAAGCGCAGCCCACTTTGCGGGATCGGGCCGATGCCGCGCCACTTCTGATCTGCCACTTCAAAAACTTCTGCCATGATCTTCTGCGCCGGAACATTTCCTTGATGGCTCACCGATCGCACATACTGATTTTCCAGCTTGGCCTCGCCGGCTTCGAGTTGGCGGACCAGCATGAGGATGGCTTCGAGAAGATCGACGGGCTCGAATCCGCCAACCACAATGGGCACGCGAAAATCGAAAACCAAGTCTTCATAATCTTTGCATCCGACGACGGTACAGACGTGACCGGGCGCGATGAAGGCCTGCACGCGATTGGTTTGCGAGACCATCAAGGCGCGAATGGCAGGTGGTACCAGAACGTGTGAAACCAGCATGGAGAAGTTCGTCAGACCTTCGCGCTTGGCCTGCCACGCCGCCATGGCGTTGGCTGGGGCGGTAGTTTCAAAACCAATTGCGAGGAATACGACTCTGCGATCGGGATTTGCGCGGGCGATTTTTAACGCCTCGGTCGGGGAGTAGGCAATGCGAACGTCGGCGCCCTGGGCCTTGGCGCGAAACAAATCTGAACGGGAGCCGGGGACGCGCAACATGTCTCCGTAAGAAACCAGGATCACATCAGGGCGCAGCGCCAGTGCGATGGCTTTGTCGACTGTTTCGAGGGGAGTGACGCAGACGGGGCATCCCGGCCCATGCACCAGTTCGATGCCGCAAGGCAGGAGTTCGTCGATGCCGTAGCGCATGATGGTGTGGGTCTGGCCGCCGCAGATCTCCATCAGCACCCACGGGCGTGTGGCGCGCTGAGCGATCTCAGCGGCGAGGGCGCGGGCGATGCGCGCGTCGCGGTATTCGTCGAGGTATTTCATCCTGCCTCTGGCAGTGGCCCCAACTCGCCTTCGAGCATGCCTAGTTCTTGCAGGAGCTTGTAGGTTCGATCGGCTTCCTCCTGATCGACGCGACTGATGGCGAAGCCGACGTGGACCATCACGTAGTCACCTAACCCGGCTTCAGGAACGAAGTCGAGCGAGACTTGGCGGACGATGCCGCCAAACTGCACGCGGGCGGCGCGCAATCCGGCCTGCTCTTGAATTTCGAGGATTTTTCCTGGAATTGCCAGGCACACGGTGGCTCTCCTCCAATTTAGTAGATCATCGGGCTGTTACACGGGTCTGTGATGTGAAGCACAGAAGGGAGTGATGCGACGGGGATTCTCGGGGCTAAAGCCCGGTGTCTTCTTTTCGGCGCGGCTGAAGCCGCGCCCCTTCAAAACTAGACCTACGGTGCAGCGGCACTCTCAAAGGAGCCTTGCCGCTTTTCAGAGGGAATCTTGCGGCACGGGGCAGCATCTTCGCTCCACCAGATGCCGGTTTCAATCGGTGTCACGCGCTTCTGGAAATCGAATCCGATCCGATCAAGCTCCCCCAAGACGGCTTCTATGGCCTTGTCCACCGCGCGGCTAACGCCTTCACTGAGTTGATCGCCCGGCTCGTAGGATTTCCCTACCACACCCACCAGCAGCACATTCTTCGGGCTGGCGCCCAACATCTCGGCGGCTAGTAGACACTCCGAGAGCGCCGGCGAATGCGGATCCAGCCTCTGCGCCGGCGTTTCGCGAATGATGTCTGCTTTGCGGTACAACACAACGGTGCCCGGCGGGGTTCCAGCCAGTTCCTCGCTGGCCACCGAATCCACGAGGATGAGGCCGTCCAGTCCTACGATCTGATGAACGAGATCGAGGGCGGGCGTGCCAAGATCGACGACTTCGACGTTGTCTCCGAAGCTGTACTGGGACTCGAGCAGTCGGACTACATACGGCCCGATGCCGTCATCGCCCAGCAGGACGTTGCCAATGCCGCCGATGAGCGCTCGCTTCACAGGATTTTCGCCACTCCAATTTTTCTGCCGGACGGATCAAACGCATGACATGCGCAGGCCATGCACGGATCGAATGAGTGCACGGTTCGCAAAACTTCCAATGGCTCCTCCGGCCGTGCCAGCGGCGTATTGATCAGCGAAGCCTCGTAGGGGCCGTGGTTTCCGGCCTGATCGCGCGGGCTGGCGTTCCAGGTGGAGGGAACGACTGCCTGATAATTTTTGATCTTCTGATCTTTGATCACAATCCAGTGCGAAAGCGTTCCGCGCGGAGCTTCATGCGTTCCCACGCCTTCGCTATTCGAAAATACCGGCGCATTCCACACGTTGTAATCGCCCTTGGAAATGTTCTCCACGAGCAAATCGAGGTGCTTTTGCGCGAGTTCGGCCAGCATGCAGGCGCGGATGGCGCGGGCAGCGTGCCGGCCCAACGTGGAATGAAGTACGGCGGGCGTGGCGTGCACTCCGCCAATCGCCGCAACCTTTTCGAGGGCCAGGTTGGCGTACTTTTGCGTCAGCGGATGTCCTTGCGCATAGCCAATCAGAACCTGCGCCAGCGGCCCCACTTGCATAGGCTCGCCATTGAAACGCGGGGCTTTTACCCAGGAATATTTCTGGTCGCCGTTCCATCCGGTAAACTCAGGCTCGGTTTCGCCCTTCCAGGGATGCAGCGGTTTTTCGCCCTGATAATAGGCGTGAATCACATCTTCGCTCACTGACTCGCGGAAGATCGGATCGGCCGCCGTCTGGAATTTCTTGACGCCCGCGAGATCGCCGCCCCGGATGTAACCGCCCGGCAGATCATAGCTCGTGCCGCGGCTGTCGAGCGGCAGGTCGGGCACGGCGAGATAGTTGCGCACGCCGCTTCCAATCTTGAACCACTCCGGATACATCGCCGCTACTGCGCATACGTCGACAAAATAAACCTGCTGCACAAATTGGATTACTTCCGTCAGCAGCGTGCGGATCAGTTCCAACTTCTCCATGTTGAGCGCGGATTGGTTATCGAGATCGATTGCATTGGCCACTCCGCCGACGGTCAGATTCTGGATGTGTGGCGTCTTGGTCCCGAGAATTCCGACGACTTGCAGCGCCTTGCGTTGATATTCGAGCGCCTGCATGTAGTGCGAGAAGGCGAGCAGATTCACGTCCGGCGAGAGGCGCATCGCGGGATGCCCCCAATAGCCGTTCTGGAAAATGCCCAACTGGCCGCTGCCGGCGACCGCGATAACTTTGTCCTGCGCGGCTTTCAGCTCGTTGCGGGAATTTCGCGTCCACGGCGAAAGGCTCTCCGCCAATTTCGAGGTCGCGGCCGGATCGGCCTTCGGAATCTGCAACACGTCGACCCAATCGAGGGCCGAGAGCTGGTAAAAGTGCACGATATGGTCGTGGAGCGCATGCGCGATCAAAATCAGGTTGCGGATGTACTGCGCGTTCAGTGGAATCTCCAGCTTCAGCGCATCTTCCACGGAGCGCACGCTGGCCATGGCATGGACGGTGGTGCACACTCCGCAAAAACGCTGCGTGAACAACCAGGCATCGCGCGGATCGCGCCCGCACAGGATTTTTTCGATGCCGCGCCACATGGTGCACGAAGCCCATGCGTTGGTGACCGCGTAGTTGTCGACCTCCACGTCAATGCGGAGGTGGCCTTCAATTCGAGTGATGGGATCGATGGTGATGCGTTGTGCCATAGGAACCTGCCGTTAGTCGTTACCTGATGTCGCTTCGATTTTTTCGTCTTCGCCGAAATGCCCGTACTTAAAATAGCCCGTCCACCGGATGTACGGACGCCGGAAGCGGAAATAGCTCGCCATGTCATGCCACTCCCGCAGCGGCGCGGGGAGAATGGCGAAGCGTTTCACCGCGAGCAGGAAACCTGCGATGCCGAGGGAAATGAATCCCAGAGAAACCAGAACTTCAATGGTCGCCGGAAAGTAAAGCGCCTGAGGATTCGGCCGAAAAGCCAGTGTGGTGGGTGCGAAGCGGTAGATCATCCCGCCGAACGAGCTGAGAAGGTAGCCGATGAACATCTTTTGCGGATCCCGGCTCTTCACGGATCGGAACAGCAGCCAGCCACCGCCAGCGATCAGCACGACTTCCAGCCAGAAAACGCCAGCGAATCGATCGAAATGAAATGCCGTGCCCAGCACGCCGCGGAAAATAATGTCGAGCAGCCGCAGAGCCAGCCAGCCAAAGATCAGCCAACCGGTAATACGCGCCGCCTCTTCCAGGACTTCTCTATCCATGGGGCGCTTCCAGACGAGGCAGCAGAGCATGGTGGTTCCCGCGACGCAGCCGAACGACATGAAGCAGGCAGCGCCTAGATACAGCAACGGCAGCCACGGGGTTTGCCACAGCGGATGCACGCGCTCGCCGGCCAGCAGCATCAAAGCGCCCAAAGAGGACTGGTGCATTCCTGGTAGCAGATAGGCTGCCGCGATGATCCAGGGAAAGAAGTAATGCAGCTTTTTTTCCAGGCGCTCGACGCCGGGGCGCAGGCGGGAATCGAAATACCACAGCCGCTCCAGCACGGGCGGAATGTTCTCGATCGCCAGCGGAATCATGGCGTAGATCGACATGCAGATGGCTACTTCCGCGAGCGGGGAATGCATGTTCCAGCGCCACGGGAAAACGATCCAATAAAAATTCCAGGGACGTCCGGCATCGATGCCCAGCAGAAGAAGTCCGCAGGCATAGGCTAGAAAGCTGGTCAGCAATGCCATTCGCATCAGCGTGTGCATTCGTTTGCGGCGGAAAACCCAGGCAGCGATGCCTACGGCAAAGGCGCCTGAGCCTAGCGCCGTCAGCACCATCAGGTTGAATGTTTTCCAGATGCCCCAGCCAAAGGCATCGTTCATCCCACTGACTGGGCCCAACCCGGCTAACTCGCGGTAGGCGCTGAGCGCGAATGCAATCAGCACCAGCACGCAGAGGCCGATAAAGAATTTATTCACCACCGGGAAGCCGTAGACCGGGACATTCCGTTCCCAGCGATTGCTGCTTAGATCACGATCCCTATCGGTTGTGACGCGGGCAATCGTTGTACTCATAGTTGCGCCCTCAATCCGGTTTCTTTCTCGCGTTCGTGCGCTTCTTCCTCATAGCCTTTCAGGCTCTTGCGAATGACTTGGACCAGACCCGCATAGAGCATTGCGGGAAGTGCGAAGTACTGGTAGAAGCGGCGCTGCCAGCGGAGTGTTCTCGCGGGTACGGACTCGGTGCCCAGCTCCGGCAGCCCTAATTTTTCAAAGGGGACCCGCGATAGATACAGCGCCTGCGTGCCGCCGTTGTCGACCTCGCCATACACGCGGTTCTCGAAATAGCGCCCGGGATTTTTCCTGATGCGCTCTTTGGCGTCCAGCAGCAACACCGTGCGCGGACCGAAAACCACTGCGCCCGTCGGACATACGCTGGTACATCCCGGGGTCAGTCCTCGATCGAGGCGGTCGGTGCACAGCTCGCACTTGGTAACGCGCGGGTTGTAGCCCACCCACTGGAATTTAGGTATGTGATAGGGACAGGTGATGGTGCAGTAGCGGCAGCCGATGCATTCCGTGGCGTCCCATTTGACGATGCCGCTCTCCTTATCTTTATGCAGGGCCTGGAACGGACATCCCGCAGCGCAGGCTGGATCCAGGCAATGCATGCATTGCCGCTTGGCAAAGGAGAACGCCGACCCATCCTCCGGCTTGTAGAGCTTAATAACGTTGCGGGTCTGGTCGTTCAAATCGGAAGGCGCCTGATGCAAACCATCGCCGCGAATGTCCGGGGGCGTATCGTTCGCTTCCGCGCAGGCCGCGACACAAGCCTTGCAGCCGATGCATATGGTCGCGTCGTAAAGCAAGCCGACCGCGGCGGTGGGCATGGGGGTGGTTTCGGCCTGCAGCGCCTGACTGCCAACGCTGACCGCCACGGCGGCTGGGACTCCAACCTTGGCCATGCCGGTAATCAGTTCTCGCCGTGTGATGGCCACGTTAGACCTCTTTCCTGTCTTTCTTCGTGCCGTCGACCCCGTTAGCCTTTTCGGCCTGCGCGCGATCGACTGCAATTCGCACCGCTCCCGCCTCCTGGCTGCTGTGGAAGCGCTGTGAAGCTACCCATGCCGCGCCCCCGACGGCCCCTGCAACCAGTCCCACCAGTCCGGCTGCGCCGACTTTGATTTCTCCGGCTGAACTATAAATTGGAGGATAGGTATCGGGCGGCGTCGCCAAATGAATTGGCACAGTCTCCACCGTCGACATCCTCCACACGACACCTTTTTCCGTGCAGCCCACGCAGGGCACGCCCAGGCCAATCGGCCACACGCCGGGAATTTCGTTAAAGTGCCGCGTCGAGCACGCCGCGTGCGTCACCGGACCTTTGCAGCCCAGCTTGTACAGGCACCATCCTGCGCGGTGTCCTTGATCGCCGAAGGAAGCGGCGAAGCGTCCTGCATCGAAATGAGCGCGGCGTGGACAGTTCTCGTGGATTACGCGCTCATACGCATAGCGCGGGCGATGGAATTCATCCATCTCCGGCAGCCGTCCCATCGTGGCATATTCCAGCACCGCCGCCAGCAGGTTGTAAGGATTCGGCGGACAGCCGGGAAGATTAATGATGGGCTTGCCCGAAATCACCGCGTCGACGCCCATTGCGCCCGTCGGGTTCGGATCGGCAGACCCTACTCCGCCCCACGAAGCGCAGGAGCCGATGGCAATCACCGCTGCAGCCTGTCCCGTCACTTCTTTAAGCACCTGGATGGCTGGCTTTCCGGCCAACTCCATGTACACGCCGTTGTCTCTCGATGGGATCGATCCCTCAACCACCAGAACGAACTTGCCGGCGTTGTCTGCAATCGCAGACTTCAGCGCCGCTTCCGCCTGCGCTCCCGAGGCTGCCATCAGCGTCTCGTGGTAATCGAGGGAGATCACGTCCAGAATCAGGCTGGCGACATCCGGAGCCGTGGTTCGCAGCAGCGTCTCGGTGCATCCCGTGCAGTCCTGGAAATGCAGCCAGATCACCGACGGGCGGCGCGCCTTGCCCACAATCTTCGCCACTTGGGCCAGGCTTCTGCCGGTCAAACTCAGGCCGACGGGTGCCGCGACCATGAGGGTTGAACAGAGTTGTAAGAAGCTGCGTCGGGATACGCCGCTCTTCTTCAGGTGGGCCGCAATGGTTTCGTTCTCGACTGACTTCATGGACAGTCTCCTGGCAACGTGGCAATTCGCTCAACCAGCTAGCCGATCCTAGGACCTGGGCGGAAGCATAGTTGCGCCAGCGCCACAGATTGCGGCGCGTGCGTCGGTCTTAGAATCGATCATTCGACTCCGCTGTTGAAGAAGTCAGCAGGACTGTTGCGGGATCACCTGGAGAGAGGAATATGAAAGCGCATAAAGTACATTTACCAGGGGACGCGATCCCGGATTGTTCCCTCCGACCTCTCCTTCCTGGGCTGAGATCAACGTCTTCCTCAGTCCAAACGACTCGAATGACATTGTTTATGCCTTATTTAGAATCTCTCATCAGTGATCACCGTCACCCGTTGAGGTGATACCCGCCGTCGCCCTGGGTAAAGGCGCTTCGGGGAGCCTAAGTGGGGGTTGAATTCAAATGCGCGCCGCGTTGCCTTAGCCTCGCTTTGGGACGACGTTTTTCAGGCGCTGCAAATGGTCCAGAGTCGATAAGTCGGCTCTAGCAGGCGAACTGCTGCGCCAGTGCGTTGTATTATTCAACTTTGATTGTTGAAAGATGCATCGCTATGTAAACGTTCTCGTAACTCTTTGATTGCGCAGTGGTACTCCGTTAAGTGCCGGGAAATGTTGCAAATTACAAAGACACAGCTGCTGCGATCTTCAGCAACTCACGCTTGCAGTCAATTGCTGCAAAAATCCGCTTTGCCAATCTGCTTTCGCGTAAGTGATTTGTTTCTGGTGTGATCGGCGTGGGCTGCGGCCGCGCTTGACCGCAGCGTCATATTGGCACGGCGATTGCCTTTAGAAAAGCGTGAGTGGCGCGAAGGAAGCGGCCCTCCGGCGAGGTGACTTATGACAGTCCTACTAGTTCTCTTTACATTCGTGACTTTCTTGCTTATCGATTATTTCCGTACACGACACGCAGTCATTCAACCCGCGTTGCAGGTTTCTCAGGCTAAGCAGGAGTCTGCTACTCCACGGCTGCAGCCCGCGCTGGTTGGCGGCTTCGCAGTTCCCGAGAATCTGCGCTATCACCCGGGTCACACCTGGGCGTTGAGCGAGAGCCCCAGCCTGGTACGCGTAGGCATGGATGATTTCGCCTCCAAGCTCACTGGCACCGTGGCTAGCATCACGCTGCCGCAGCGCGGCCAGTGGATCCGTCAGGGCCAGAAGATGTGCACGATTCATCGCGATGGCTGCACCGTCGACATGGTTTCTCCGATCGAAGGCAGCGTGTCTGACATCAACGAAGCGATCGTGACCAACCCCAAACTCGCGCTCAACGATCCTTACGGCGACGGCTGGCTGCTCACCGTGCAAGCGCCCGATGCCAAGACCAGCTTCCGCAACCTGCTGGGCGGACCGCTTGCCCGCTGGTGGACGGAAGAGTCCGCAAGCCGCCTGCAACGCCGCATGCCGCTGGCCATGGCAAGCGCCGGTGCTTATGCTCAGGATGGCGGAGTCGCGGTAGACAACCTTGCAGCCCAGATTCCGGATAAAGATTGGGCTCCGTTGGCCAAAGAGTTTTTCCTGTCATAACTCAACCTCGCGGCCAGCCAGGCGACACAGCCCGGCGGGACCGCTAATAAACCGGCCGCCACGATCCCGGCAAAACAGCCAGGACACGGGCGGCCGGCGCTATTGTTAGGGATTTCGGATTCGGAAAACTTATCGTTTAGGATTCGTCGAGTTCAAAGGATCTTGGCGAATGCAGCTTGCGTCCCCGGCAGGACCGCTCGGCGGCACACGTCGCAGAACGTGTTCTCCTTCAGATCAATCCACTCCACCGCATGTGATGAGGCCATCGCACAGCGATAATCATCGCAATGGGTAAGACTTAAAGTGTGCCCCACCTCATGCACTGCTTCTTTGAGCACTCGTTGACGAAATAGATTCTTGTCGCCGGGAAGCCCGTAGAACTCCTGCCGTAGCCGGTTCGTGGAGAGCACGGCGCAGGGGCCACCGATCTGCGCCTCTCCGAAGACAAAAGTCAGAATCGGAATGTACAGATCGACGGCTCCGACGCCCAGCATTCGCCAGGAGTCGGACGTAACCAAATTCTGCATCCGCTGCAGAATCTCTGACGAGTGATACTGCTGGCGCTCGCCATGAAATGCGAACTCGGGATCGAGCCGCACCGGCATTACCTGGCACGCGATGCCAAGGCTTTCTTCGATCGCGGGGCGCAGATCCTTCAGCAGCGCGTCATCCACGGTTCCGATGGGCAACAATTGCAGCGTCTTCATCGCGCGCCTTCACCGCACAACTTCGTCGGCCTTCTTTTCGCGATCCAAGGTGGCGCGGCTCCATCCATATTTCTTCAGCTTGTGGTAGAGGGTGACCCGATCGATGTCGAGCACTTCCGCAGCGTGGCTCTGATTTCCGCCGCACTCTTCGACCACGCGCAGAATGTAAGCACGCTCCATCTCCTCCAGTTTCTTGCCCGATGTGCCGTTTGAGACTGTGGGCGTCTTGAAGATAAAATCGCCTTCGCGCAATTCCGGCTCCTGCCCAACCACCATCGCGCGCTCGACTGCATTTTCCAGTTCGCGCACGTTTCCAACCCACGGCTGCTGTTGCAATTGATTCATGGCGGCGGGCGAAACCCGGGTGATGTGCTTGTTCATGGCGAGCGAAAACTTGCGTACAAAATGCTCCACCAGCACGGGGACATCTTCGCGGCGCTCGCGCAACGGCGGCAGGTGGATGCGGAACACGTTGAGGCGATAGAAGAGATCGGGGCGGAACTTTCCTTCCTCGATCAACTTCTCGAGATCCTTGTTGGTGGCGGCGATGCAGCGGAAATCTACTTTGATAATCTGATTGCCGCCGACGCGCGTGATCTCGCGCTCCTGCAACACGCGCAGCAGATCGGTCTGCGTCTTCAACGTGATGTCGCCGATTTCATCCAGAAAGACCGTTCCGCCTTCCGCGATTTCAAATTTTCCTTTCTTGCGATACTGCGCCCCGGTGAACGCGCCTTTCTCGTGACCGAACAATTCGCTTTCGAGAAGGGTTTCGGTCAGCGCGCCGCAATGGATGACCACCAGCGGGTGAAATTTCCGCGCGCTGGCCTGGTGAACCGCGCGTGCCACCATTTCCTTTCCGGTTCCGCTCTCGCCGGTGATCAACACAGTCGCGTCCGTCGGCCCCACCGTCTCGATCGCGTCAAAAATCTTGCGCATCGCGGTGCTTTGGCCGATGATGTCGCCCGGCCGCGCCACCTCGGCTACAGTCTCGCGCAGCAGAACATTTTCCTGCGCCGTGCGCTGGTGCGCCAGCGCTTTTTTCACCAAGTGAGCGATCTCGTCTGGATCAAGCGGCTTCGTCACGTAGTCATAAGCACCATTCTTTAGCGCCGCAACCGCCGTCTCCACTGACGCGTACCCTGTCATCATGATTACGATCAGTTCAGGATCGACTTCGTGCATGCGCCGCTGTAACTCGATGCCGTCGGTGCCGTGCATCTTGATGTCGACCAGGGCCGCGTCCCAGCGCTGCTGCGCCAGGCGAGTCAAAGCATCGCTCGCGCTCTCGACCGTACAAACTTCGTAGCCTTCTTCGCGAAACCACTTGCCCAGCGAATCGCGCACGCTCAGTTCGTCATCCACAATCAACAGTTTCCCCTGTGTGCTCACTTGAATCACCTCGCCTTCGCCGCGCCACTCTTTGCGGCAATTCCTTCGCCGATGTCTGCCGGAAAATCCTGCGAAGCTTGCGCCGGCAGCGTGATGGTAAATGTAGTTCCGCGGCCTAATTCCGATTCCACTTCAATGCGCCCCTTGTGCCGCTCCACGATACCGCGGCTAATCGCTAGTCCCAGTCCGACTCCGTGGCCAGTTTCTTTGGTGGTCACAAAGGGCTCGAAGATCTGCGGCAGAACATCGGGTGCTATGCCGGCGCCATCATCGCGCACCTTGATTTCGATTTCGCTGGTCTGCGGCTTCAGACGCGTTTCAAGCCAGAGGCTTCCGCCACGTGGCATGGCATCCCTTGCGTTCATGACTAAGGCCAACAGCACCTGTTCGATCTGTGCGGGGTCGCAGGAGACGCGGGGCAGATCTTTTGCCACATCCAGTTGCAATTCAACTCCACCGAGTTCCAGCTGATGGCGTACAAGAAGTAGCGTGCGGTCGATCACGGCGCGCAGATCGGTGGATTGCACGTTCATGGGCGCGCTGCGTGATAGGCTCAGAAGATTGTTGATGAGGTCACCGCAACGGCGGCTCTCTGACGCCACAAGGTCAAGACATTCCATCGCCTCGGCGCGTTTTTCATTTTGAATCTGGTTGGTGGCGACCCACTTTCGAATGAGTTTGGAGTAGGTGAGAATACCCGACAGCGGATTGTTTACCTCATGGGCCACGACCGCCGCCATTTTCCCCAGCGAAGCCATCTTCTCCACATGTAACACGTGGTCGTGGGCCCTCTTGAGTTCGGACGTTTTCTGCTCGACGCGATCCTCCAAGGTCTTCGCCCAGTTTATGATCTGCTCATTCGCGGCGCGCAATTGCAGGCTCATGCCGTTAAACGACTCGGCCAGCTCGCCAACCTCATCGTGGGACTGCACTTGGATCTGGTAGCCAAGCTCTCCGTGCGACAGATGTTCGGTGCCGTTCTTAAGAGCCTTGATGGGCTTATACACCACGCGCCAAACAAACAGTCCAATCAAGCAAGCCATAATCAGTAGCGCCGCGGCGGTGTAAGCCAGCATGCGCCGGCTGCTCGATGCGAGTTGGGCATCCGCTTGCGCCAGGGAAAGATTGGCGTCCAGCACTCCTAACACCTGCTGGCTGGCGGGATGCGCATGGCATTCTGCATTCGAGCAGCTCGGCTGATTTTCGAGGGGAGTGATGATGCCCAGCACGCGGTGCCCGCCCCCGTTGCGATAAATGCGAAAGCGGTCGGGACGATTCAGCCTGGCCAGCGGCTGCGATTGGCTGTGGCACCCGTAACAAGCCTCGGCCGTCTTGTCCAGAACGTGGCTCACTTCTGCTGGATCAGTCGAGTAGCTGACGCGCCCTTCCTGATCGAGGATTCGCACCTTGATCATTCCGGGGTCGTCGGCCATGGTTTGAATCGAGTGGTAGAGGCCCTCGCGATCGTTGTGCAGCATGTAATAACTGGTGCTGCGTTTGATCACGTCGCTGACCCGTTCGGCGCTGGCCAGCGTGGCCGCTTCCAGATGTTGGCGATGCAGCCGGATAATGAGATATCCAAGCAGAGCAAGAATCACCAGCATTACCGCCAACAGAGATCCGATCAACTTTGCGCCGATACTTCCCGTCAGTTGCTTCCAGCGCAGGGCGCCGCGATTTGGTTCAATCTCCGGCATGGGTTAACACCGGTGTGCCAACCATGGTTTTGCTTGCGACCTGCTTCAGTTGAGCGGGCGCGGGCTTTTCGTCGGGGAAGATCGGCAAGTATTTCACCGCGACCGCGAAGAGGAAAAAGCCCATGGCGATGATCATCAGGGTCACAGAAAACTCGGTCCACTTGGGTACATAGTGATGCCCCACGTAAGTCTCAAACCCGATCAAGCTGACGTTGAGGCGATTGGTGATGAATCCAAGCAAGGAGATGACCGACGCCAGATACAGGCCACTGGGGGAGAGCCTGACTTTCTTAAAGCTAAGCAACGTAATTGGAATCACAAAGGCCAGCAGAAGCTCGAGCCAGAGAAAATAAGCTTCGTAGCTGGGTTTGATGATCTGCCCGAGCATGCCACGATGGAAAAAATCCTCAAACCGCAGCAAGGCATTCACCCACAGGGCAACCAGCAAGGCTCCGCCGAGTTGGATTAAAACGGGAAGTTCCAGATGGCGGCCCATCGCCTTCGCACTCTGCGTCGATTCGAAAATCGTCATCGCCAGGCCAACCGCGATCGCCGAACCGAAGAAGAAGAATGGCAGTGCGGGCGTGTACCAGAAGGGATGAAGTTTGCTGGGCATGATGAGATACAGGGATCCGAGGGAACTCTGATGCAAGGTCGAAAGCAGAATTCCGAGCACGATCAAAACCGGGTAGATTTTGTGGATCCATTTGATCGGAGCGATGAGGTTGAAGCGTTCGAGCACATTGGGCAGGAATTCAAAGAAAAGCACCGTGGTGTAAGCCATCACGCACATGCCCACTTCGAACATTACCGAGTGAGGGTTCATGTAAACGAGTTGGTGCCAGATGAACCAGGGGCGACCCAGATCGAATAAAAGTCCAACAATAAAAAGTAAATAGCCAAGGAATGCGGTCAGCACTGCGGGACGCACCACGCTGTGCAGGCTCTCCACATTGAATAAATAAACCGCGCCCACGATGCAGAAGCCGCCAGCCGCCAGCATTACGCCGCAGAGGCAATCGAAGCCGATCCAGAATCCCCAGGGGAACTGATCGGACATGTTCGAAACCGCGCCCAGGCCGTGGAGATAGCGGACGTAAGTCGAGTACAGGCCTAAGGCCATGATGACAAGGAAAACGGCTTTCCAAAAAGTTAGTTTGATCTTCATCGTCCGCTCCCGTTCTTCTTTTCGCTACCGGCTCCGGCACCTTCGGCGGCGGCGACTTCTTCGCGGCGATGGGATATCCAATAAATGCCTCCAAGCACCAGCGACCAGACTGGGATGAAGTCTGGAATTCTCTCCATCACACGGCCGGTGTACTCCGGCATTGGGGTTTCGCCGATTTTTTCCGACGAGGGATAGCCGTACTCTTCCACTTTCGCGCTGGAGAGAATCAGCACGCATGTTCCGCCCACTTCATGCAGGCCGTAGATACGGTCCAGATAGGTAGTGGGATTCTGCCGGATACGCTCCCGCGCTTCGGTGATCAACTCTTCGCGCTCGCCGAACTTGGTTGCGCCCGTGGGGCAGATTTCCGCGCACGCCGTCTGCTTGCCCGCCACCACTCGATCGGGGCACATAATGCACTTGCGCACACGGGGGTTGAGCGATCCCCATTCGTACTTGGGCTGACTGAAGGCGCAAGCGGCCATGCAATAGCGGCAGCCAATGCACTTCCACACGTCGTATACGACGGGTCCTTCTTTGGTTTTGTGGAAGGCTCCGACGGGGCAAACCGACGCGCACGCGGGATGCTCGCAGTGCATGCAGAGGCGGCGCATGAACTTGTCGTCCTTGGTGAGGACAACCGTGTATTTATGCTCCGACTGCACAGCTTCGGCCGCGATTTTGTCGTCGTAGGGCAGCTTATTCTGCTGCGCGCAGGCACCTTCACACTGCTTGCACCCGATGCACATGGTGGCGTCGTACAGCAGTGCCTTGCTCATAAATTGCTCCTTGTGGCTCGCAGGGTGGTACGGCTCGGAAGGAAGTCCGTAGGACTCGTGAGCAGTAACGTAGAAACTTTGTACAATCCAAATCGCCTTGGCCAATTTGGCGCAAAAGTACAGAACCGGGTCCGGATGATTGAGCACCCGGACCCCGGTGGCCGGTTTCTTCTGGCGAAGCGGGCTGAGGTTGAGACTCCGGTGACAACCTCGGCGGGGTGCCCTTCCCGTCCGCCGCATGTTCGCTCGGAAGTCTTCCTGATCGCCTCACGCTTGCCCCGCCGTTGCAGGTTTGCTAGCGGCGGAACGCCACGAGGAACCGACAATACCGACTCTTACTTTTGCAGGGTGCGGATGTAAGCTACGATCTCCTTGACATCGTCCGCCGGAAGACCCTTCACTCCAGCCGGATGCTTCGCGGTTTCCGCAATCTTCTTTTGCAGGTCGGCGTCGGATGCCTTCTTGCAATCGTCGCTAATCAGGCTCGGAATCTTGGCTGCCGGTTTGCCAGCTGCATCCGCACCGTGGCAGGCTGCGCATTTTGCTTTGTAGGTAGCGGAGCCGTCAGCGGCCCAGGACAGGCTGGGGATCAGGATGAATAGCGCTACTGCGATGGTTAGTACCAGAGCAATCAATTTCGTTGTCTTCATGATTTAGTTCCTTTGAGGAGATAAATTTTTACAGTACCGGCCTTTTCGCGTCCCGCACTTTCGTTGCGAAAATGTACAGCCCAACAGGTGCTCGAAAAGCTATGTAAGAGAACTCAGCAATCCTTGGATTGCCTAGTTGCGATTCTCCACGGTGGGGGAAGCTGGTTCAGTGACCGCTGTCACGCTAAATAGTGACTGCAAGGGGGGATGGAAATGTGCCAAGCGTGAAAGTGGGAATTTCAGGGCGAGTTTGAGCCTCTGGGGCTAAAGCCCGGGGTATTTTGGCTCGTTTTACAGTGCGGCTGAAGCCGAACCTTCTCAAATCGACTGTGCTCTAAGCGAAGCCGTCGGGTTGGCTCACGGCGCCGATGTGGGCCTGGTCATCGACGAACAAGCGGCCGGCATTTAGGGCTTTGCGGTTGACCTCGAGCATTTCAACCTTCTTCACTTTGTCTTCGAGGACGGTCAAGGCCGTTCCTGCGGCAAGGCACTCGGTCTCTTCCAATAAAGCCCCCATCATTACGATGTTGGCTGCCTTGGTCGAACCGAGCTTATCAGCCATTTCCGCCGCGGGTATGGCCAGCACTTGCACTCCCGGGGCGGAGAAATCGGCCGGAAGGCTGGCGCCGTTGTAAAGAATTAGGCCGTTATTGACGACCTCATGGGCAAACTTTCGCAATGAAAATTCATTCATCGCGACCAGCACGTCCGGGCGCGCCACCAGCGGAGAACCGATGCGCTCGCGCGATAACCACACGTGGCAATGGGCGCTGCCGGAGCGCATTTCCGGACCGTACGATGGGAGCCAGCTGACCTCAAGACCCTCGCGCATGCCCATCTCGATCAGAAGTTGTCCTAGCAGCAGCACGCCTTGTCCGCCGAAGCCGGCAATTTTGATGGCGACATCTTTGAAGTGGTGCATGCGCTTTACCTTCAAGGCGCCATCTGTAATAGCTTTCGGAGTAATCTCCAGTACTTCCGCGACCGTGCGGTGCGGGGGCTCATTTACCGTGGGCATTTCTGGTTTGCGATCACGAAAAACACCAGTTGGGAAAATTGGCATCATGCGATCCAGCACCCAGCGCCGGGCTTCTACCGCATCTTTGCCCCAGATGGTTGGACACGGCGACAGGATTTCCACGAAAGAGAATCCGGCGCCATCCCTCTGCATCTCAAGCGCCTTGCGAACGGCGCGCCGCGCCTTCATGATATTTTTGGCGTCGCACAGCGCCACGCGTTCGATATAGGCCGGCGCTTCCAGCGTGGCGAGCAACTCGGCCATATGTAGGGGAAAACCTTCATTCGAAGGCCGTCTGCCCCACGGAGAAGTCGTGCTCTTCTGGCCAACCAGCGTGGTCGGGGCCATCTGGCCGCCGGTCATGCCATAGATTCCGTTGTTGACGAAAAAAACGGTGATTTTCTCGCCACGATTGGCGGCATGCACGATCTCAGCCGTACCAATCGCCGCCAAATCTCCATCGCCCTGATAGGAAATCACAATCTTGTCAGGACACGACCGCTTCACGCCTGTGGCCGATGCGGGAGCGCGTCCGTGCGCCACCTGGATATTGCCCACATCGAAGTAATAGTAGGCAAATACCGAGCATCCGACCGGACTCACGAAAATTGTTTTGTCCTTGAGCTCCAACTCCTGCAGCGCTTCGGCGATCAGCTTGTGAACCACGCCGTGTCCGCAGCCGGGGCAATAGTGGGTCTGATTTTTCAGCTCCGACTTGCGCTCGTAGAGGTCGTAAAACACGGGCGACTTCTCGTGCAACAGTTCGTATGCGTCGTCATTTGCCTGCTCGCCTGCGCCGGAATTGATTTTGATTTCATCCACGCTAATCACGCTTTCGGCTTCCATCTTCTTGTCCTCTTAGGTCCCTCAGTGGCAAAACCGACCCAAATTGTCGGCGTGGCTAAAACTGCCGCCCTTCAAACCGGCGAGCCCATGCGCGCTAACACCTGGTCTCGCAGCTCCTCGACCGCTGGCACATTGCCTCCGACCCGCCCATAGAATTCCACCGGCACTTTGCCGCTGAGCGCCAGGCGCACGTCTTCGACCATCTGGCCATTGCTCAACTCGACGACGATGACTTTCTCGACCTTGCGCGCCGCTTTCAGCAGAGCTTTCGTGGGATAAGGCCAGAGCGTGACTGGACGGAACAGACCCGCCTTCACGCCGTCTTTGCGCAACGCCTCCACCGTCGAGAGCAGCACGCGCGACACGATCCCGTACCCAACCAGCAACACTTCGGCATCGTCCGTGTGGTAAAGCTCGCAGCGCTGCTCGGCCTCGCGGGCGCGCATGTACTTGGCTTCCATGCGGCGCTGGTGCTCTTCGAGCGCATCGCTTTCCAAGTAAATGGAGCTGACCAAGTTCGCGCGGGTCTCTGGAGTTCCCTTCACCGCCCATATTTTTTCCGGCGGCTGGATCTCGAGATCCTCAACGTCGAGCGGTTCCATCATTTGACCGATGAAGCCGTCGGTCAGTATGACCGCGGGATTGCGGTACTTGTCGGCCAGATCGAAGGCCAGGATAGTCAGATCGGCCATCTCCTGGACGGAGGAAGGAGCCAGCACGATGTTGCGATAGTTGCCATGGCCGCCGCCCTTCACCATGGCAAAATAATCGCTTTGTTCGGGAGCGATGTTGCCCAGGCCCGGGCCGCCGCGCATCACATCCACGATTACGCATGGCAACTCCGAACCAGCGAGATACGACATGCCTTCCTGCATCAGGCTAAGACCGGGACCCGACGATCCTGTCATGACGCGCATGCCGGCGGCGGCGGCGCCGTAGACCATGTTGATGGCGGCGACTTCGCTTTCCGCCTGTAAGAAAGTTCCACCGACTTGCGGAAAATAAAGGGCAGCGGCCTCGGCAATCTCGCTGGCGGGCGTGATCGGATATCCGTAATAGGCGCGGCACCCAGCCAGGATCGCGCCTTTCACTACGGCGACATTTCCCTTACACAGTTGCCGCATGGTCGCCTCCCTGTGATTGTGCTTGGCTTTCTCCTTGAGCCACTGCGATCGCCTTGCCTTTTGCCTTGATGCGATAGACCGTAATCGCGCCCGGCTCGGGGCAGCAATAGAAACAGATGCCGCAACCGGTGCAATCTTCGCCGGTATAGTGCGCAGGGTGTGCACCGTAGGTGTTCAACTCCGGCCCCAGTTCGAGGCATTCCGGCGGGCACGACTCGACGCACAACCCGCACCCTTTACATTCCTCCGCATCCACCACGACCTTACCGCGCGCTTGCCCAGGCATGTTTCACCTCGTTACGGTTACCACACTACGGT
The DNA here is from genome assembly GCA_963818935.1 of uncultured Acidobacteriaceae bacterium. Taxonomy (GTDB): domain Bacteria; phylum Acidobacteriota; class Terriglobia; order Terriglobales; family Acidobacteriaceae; genus Sulfotelmatobacter. Next base: position 76,080 of record CAWFUK010000045.1, on the reverse strand, counting down.
TCGCAGGTTACTGCCGGCTCTGCCGTCCGCATCAGCCATTTCGTCTTTTCGCAGAATGCATAAAGTTCTTCCCGGAATTTCGGGTGCGCAATGTTGATCAACGCCTGCGCGCGCTCCCGGATTGTCTTTCCGTGCAGGTACGCCACCCCGTACTCGGTCACCACGTAACGGATCAGGCCGCGCGAAGTGACGACACCGGCGCCGGGGCTCAACATAGGACAAATCCGCGAGATCGTCCCATTCTTCGCGGTCGAGGAAATCGCAATGATCGCCTTGCCCCCTTTGGAGCGCGAGGCCCCGCGCAGAAAGTCGACTTGCCCGCCAATGCCGCTATAGAAGAAGCTGCCAATGGAATCGGAGCACACCTGGCCGGTGAGATCGACTTGCAGCGCCGAATTGATAGCGACCATGTTGTCGTTGCGCGCGATGAACGCGGGGTCGTTGGTATAGGCAGTGGGATGGAATTCGAAAATTGGATTGTTGTCGACGAAGTTGAAGAGCCGCTTGCTACCCAAGGCAAACCCGAGGATGATTTTTCGCGGCTTGAAATTTTTGCGCGCGCCCGTGAGCACACCGGCTTCGATCAAAGGAATCACGCTGTCGGAGATCATTTCGCTGTGGATGCCGAGGTCTTTCCGATCCATGAGAAAGGGCAGCACAGCATCAGGAATGCCGCCGATGCCGGTTTGCAGAACGGCTCCGTCCTCGATCAGGCCAGCGACGTTATGGGCAATGGCGGTGTGCATCTCGGTGATCTGCGGTGGGGTCAGAGCGCAGAGCGGTCGGGAGGAATCCACGATGGCGTCGAGCTCGCTGACGTGGATAAAGCTGTCTCCATAGGTGCGCGGCATCTGGTCGTTGATCTGGGCAATCACGTAGCGGGCGCACTTGGCCGCGGTGAGCGAAGTATCCACTCCAACGCCGAAGCTGCAGAAACCATGGGGATCGGGAGGGGACAGCTGCAACAGAGCCACATCGATGGGCATGGCTCCGCTCTCGAACAGGGCTTCGATCTCGCTGAGGTAGATGGGAGTGTAATCGGCGCGGCCATCGTTGACTGCCTGGCGCACATTGCCGCCGATAAACATGGCGTTATGGCGGAAGTGGCCGGCCATTTCGGGGGCGACGTAGGGAGCGACGCCCATGGTCATCATGTGGACGATTTCGACATCCTCGACAAAGGGAGCGCGGCCCATGAGAGCGGCAACAAGAGTTTCGGGTTCGGCGCAGCCCGGCTGAATGTAGACGCGCATGCCGGACTGGACCCAGCGCAAGGCTTGCTCGGCAGTTTGTAATTTCTGCTTGTATTCAAGCTCCCACGACATTCGTCTTCCCCCAGTTACTGATTACTATCCATTTTCGGCCCTTGCTCGAGGCGCAGCTATGGCATGAAGCACGCCAACCTGTGATCTACATCACATTGAGACGGGAGATGATCGCAAGGCGGCGCCCGGGAGTGTAAAGGAACGCGTCTTCAGGGCATCTCCAAGCGGCTCTTCGGTCTGTTCCATCGATTTCTCAAAATCCAGCTAAGAGCCGGAGGCTGAAGCTAGGCACCGCGTACTCGCCGAATATCCGGCTCGCGGTCCGTCACCAGCTCGGGATGCAAACGACGAAATACCTCGGCCACGTGGCAATTCCAGCACACCGGCTGATGCGTGGAAAATACCTCGGGCAATAGCTCTGGCCGCAATTCTCTCCACTCCACTGTTCTCTGCTCGGAGTCGAGCAAACCCGGGGCATGATCCAGATGGCTGAGTTTCCCGAAAGGCTTATGGCAAAGGGCGCAGTTCTTTCCTTCATACCACTGCGAAACGACATTCCAGACTAAGCAGTTTTCAGTGTCGACTTCGATCTGTTGCAGGCATTCCTGGCCGCAATTTTCGCGCTCCGGCCAACGCGAGCATTGTTTCAGGTGCAAAGTGGGGTTGGTGAGAAACTCGCCGAGGGCAGCATCGCCCGCTGCGACATCGACAGCAGCACAGCTATGAGTTTCAGGGCAGGTGATCAGGCGTTTGCCGCGATATGCGAAGTAAGCCTGAATTGCAGGAATAGAGCGGAACACGAATAGCCCCACCGCCAGTACGAGGACGGCGAGCACGATCAGCATCGTTCCTGTCATACGTTTACCTCACTGGCGGCAAGCCTGTTTTCCGCTTGTCCCTTCGGCCTACCGCGCACTTCGAACGGCTTTAGTGTGGCACGAAAAGGAGGGGGCCGCGATGTCCGGCATCACGGAAGAATGTGACAGCCTGCCGCGGGGGAATGTATGGAGAAGAAAGTTCGGCGTGGAAGGACGGTGCTTCAGTGAAGGTAAGCCATCCCTTGGCGCAATCGAGAAAAGACGACCACGGGACCAAATCCCGACAATTCTTGCCCTGCTGACCTGCGCCGAAGCGGTGCTCTTCCTCTGTTAGATTTCCGCCCCAACCGCCTCCATGGTGTGCGCCGCTCGTAGTTGCGTCTTCACTGCCAGAGAAAGCCGGCGCACGCCTTCGCGAATCTGATCCGGCGGACAATAAGAAAAATTCAATCGCATATGGCGGCAGCCTTCTCCCGGATCGTCGGCATAGAAGCAGTCGCCGGGCACAAAGGCAACGTCTTCCGCCAAGGCTGCGCGGAATAGCGACCGGCACTCGGTGCCTTGGGGCATAGTGACCCACAGGAACAAGCCGCCCTGGGGATGAGTCCAGGTTACTTCGTGCGGGAAAAATTCCTTCAATGACCCCAGCATCACGTCACGGCGCTCGCGATAAACGTTGCGGATGAGTTTCACGTGCTGGTCGAGAAATCCATCCCTCGCCACTTCGTAAGCCACCATCTGATTGAAGGTCGCAGTGTGCAGGTCGGCCGACTGCTTCAGCAGCGCCAGGCGTGCGATCACCTCGGCGGGCGCGACGATCCAGGCCAGCCGGATTCCAGGGGCGAGGGTCTTCGAGAAAGTACTGAGATAGAGCACGTTGCCCGGCGTGAGGCCTGTACCACCGCGAATATTTTGATGGTCGAGCACCACCAGCGGTGCGATGTGTTCGCCTTCATAGCGCAACTGGCCGTAAGGATCGTCTTCAATAATCGGGATGCCGTAGCGGTCGGCAAGGAAGATGAGGAAGCGGCGGCGTTCTTCGGTAAGCGTCACTCCAGCCGGGTTCTGGAAGTTGGGCAGGATGTACATGAACTTCGGCCTGAGCCGGAGCGCGGCCTCCATTTTTTCAACGCGCAAGCCATCGTCATCGACCGGCACGGAGATAAACTGCGCTCCGTAAAGATTGAAAGCTTGGAGCGCGCCCAGGTAAGTGGGAGCCTCGACCAGCACGCGATCTCCGGAATTGATCAGCAACTTTCCGATCAGATCGAGAGCCTGCTGCGAGCCTGACGTGATGAGCACATTCTCAGCCTTGGCCAAGATGCCGTAACGAGCTAGGTTTTTCGCGATGGTCTCGCGCAATGGCTCGTAGCCCTCGGTCGCGCCGTATTGCAGGGCCTGCGCACCATGCTCCTCCAGTACAGTGCGGCACGCCTGCTCGAATCGTTCTACCGGAAAAACTTCGGGGGCCGGAAGGCCCCCGCCAAACGAAATCACCTCAGGTCGCTGCGTCATCTTCAGCAGCTCCCGGATGGTTGATCCTTTGACCCGAAGCGTTCGCAATGCATACCGCGAATTCCATGCGGTCGACATAATCACCTTCCCTTCTCGTGAATTTCAGCGCTCAACCGTCACGGTAACTGCGTCTGCCCGGTGGGACTGGACGTAGGTGTCATTCTCCTGCGCATCGACCACGGCAATTGCGGCCACGGCAACGATATCTTCCACCTCCGCGTTCGGCAGCAAAATGTGTACCGGCCGGCTCATTCCCATCAGGATCGGACCAATGGTCTCCGCTCCACCGATCTTGGCCAGTAGCTTGTAGGCTGTATTCGCCGACGCCAGATCGGGGAAGATGAGAACGTTGGCTCCGTCTTTAAGCGTGCTGAAGGGATACGATTTCTCGATCACCTCCGGCGACAGCGCGTCATCGGCCGTGATTTCTCCATCCACAATCAGAGTCGGGTCAGCGTAGTGCAGCAGTTCGACCGCTTTCCGGACCTTGCTGCAAATAGGGTGATCAACGGCGCCGAAGCTGGAGAACGACAGCATGGCAACGCGCGGAGTGATATCAAAGCGCCGCGCCATCTGCGCCGTGCACAGCGCGATCTCGACTAGATCTTCCGCCGTGGGCTCGATGTTCACACTGGTATCGGCCAAGAAAAAAACCTCGCCCTTGCGCGTGATCATGGCGTAGCAGCCGGAGACGCGATGCAGGCCTTCGCGCATGCGAATGATCTGCAACGCTGGACGGATGGTATCGGGGAAGTGCTGCGTGATGCCCGACACAATCGCATCTGCATCGCCCATGTGCACCATCATCGAACCGAAAATGTTCGGATCGTTGATCAATCCTCGAGCGGCATTTAGCGTTACGCCGCGCCGCTGCCGCAAACGGTATAACTCCTGGGTGTAGAGTTCACGCAACTCCGAAGCCGCCGGATCAATAATTCTCATGCCTTCCAGGTTCAGGCTCAGCTCTTCCGCAATCGCCTGAATCAGAACCTGGCTGCCGAGCAGAATCGGCTGGGCAATTTTTTCATCCACCAGCGCGTGGCACGCCCGCAGGATTTTCTCGTTCTCGCCCTCTGGAAATACGACCTGCTTCGGATTGACCTGCGCCTTATGAATCATGGTGCGCGAAACTTCGTGAGCCTTGCCCAGCCGCCGTTCCAACTGCTCGCGATAAGCGGCGAGGTCGACCGGCTCTTGTGCTACGCCTGTCTTCATCGCAGCCTCAGCGACGGCGGAAGCCTCCCACACCAGCACGCGCGGATCGAAGGGCTTGGGAATCAAATACTCGCGACCGAAGCTGAGCCGCTCCACACCGTAAGCTCGGCACACGGAGTCGGGAACATCTTCTTTGGCCAGCGCGGCTAGTGCCTTGGTTGCCGCCAGCTTCATCTCTTCATTGATGGCGGTGGCGCGCACGTCGAGCGCGCCGCGGAAAATGAAGGGAAAGCCGAGCACATTGTTCACCATGTTCGGATAGTCTGATCGTCCCGTGGCCATGATGACGTCGCTGCGAGACTCCTTCGCGTCAGCGTAGGTGATTTCGGGATCGGGATTCGCCATGGCGAAGACAATCGGATTGGGCGCCATCGACTTCACCATCTCCGGCGTGACCGCGCCTTTCACGGACAATCCGACGAAGACATCGGAGCCCACCATCGCGTCGGCCAGCGTTCGACAGTTGGTCTCGATCGCGAAACGCTCCTTGTAAGCGTTCATGCCCTCTTTGCGGCCCTTGTAAACCACGCCCTTGGTATCGCAAAGAATAATGTTCTCGCGCTTTACGCCCAGGCGAACATAATGTTCCGCCGTCGCGCACCCCGCGGCCCCGGCGCCGTTGAACACAACTTTGATGCTGCCGATATCTTTGCCGGCAAACTCCAGCGCATTCAGCAGGGCGGCTCCGGTGATGATCGCAGTTCCATGCTGGTCGTCGTGGAAGACGGGAATCTTCATGGTCTTGCGCAGCGTCTCTTCGATGTAGAAGCAGTCTGGAGCTTTGATATCTTCCAGATTGATTCCGCCAAATGTGGGCTCGAGCAGTTGGCACACTTTGATGATTTCATCGGGGTCGTGTGTGTTGAGCTCAATGTCGAACACATTGACATCGGCGAAGCGTTTGAATAGCACGGCCTTGCCTTCCATTACGGGCTTACCGGCGAGAGCGCCAATATCGCCCAGACCGAGCACGGCGGTGCCGTTGGTTACCACGGCGACCAGGTTGCCGCGACCGGTGTAGTTGTAAGCGTCGTGGGGATTCTTTTCGATGGCCAGACAAGGCACCGCGACGCCCGGTGTATACGCCATGCTCAAATCGCGCTGGCTCCGGCAGGGCTTGGTTGGAGTAATTTCAATCTTGCCCGGTTGAGGATTACTGTGATAATCCAACACCTGCTGCTTGGTGATAATCATGATGTCCTCCGTACTTATTTCTCAATCGTTTCTTAAGATCCCTGCCAGGCAGGTTCATATCACGGGCGCGGCCTAGGCAGCGCCATTGGAGCAATAACATCGAAGCCGGGCTTTACCTCCGCAGCTTTACTCCTTCGGACTGCGTCGCCACACCGGCACATTCGGATTCCAGTGATGCACCTCTTTATTGAAATCTCCGGCGGGAGCCGCACCCGCGCTCACATTCGCTAGTTCGGTCGCTTCGCCGCGCAGCAACTCCTCGACATACGCTTCTACCTGCTGCCGGACCTTCGGATCTTTCAACGCCGCGACCAGCTCCGGCTTGCCCACATGCGTAAAGCCGTTGCACAGTGGACATTTCACCAAATCATCATTCACCATTGCCGCCCCCGTAAGAGAATTCGATAGGCGGATGATTCCCAGCATCCGCCCGCATCCATTACAGACCCAGAGTGCGATGCGGGCAGTGATGTGAGTCGTGTGGAGACGTGACGGTAGTCACGAAGGGGGACTGGGCTGATGTCAGGGATGGGCACCCGGCGATTTTGAGCATCTACTGGCTGCGGTAGATCAGCTTCACCCTGCGCAGGTTGGCGGCTCCCGGCCTCCAAAAAGGCACTATTTCAAAGTTCCGGCGGGCCCTGGATCCAGCATACTGACTCACGTCGAGCATGTAGGCTTCGTAAATTCGTCCCGGCTCCTTGCTGACCGTAATCCTGGAACTCGCGAGGTGTATCAAGCGAAGGTCGACGAGCTGCTGGATTAATGAGACCTCCCTCCCTGACGCAGCTTTGTCTATCAGGAACAGGTTAGCCTGCGCCTCTTCGATGCAGAAATTGACGATCTTCGAAAATTGCTCTTCGATCTCCAACTGGTCTTCAATTACGTCGCGTTTCAGTTCCTCGCGCTTTGATTCTTCGTGCTCGCCAGCTGCACGATTGACGTCTTCAGAGCCTATCTTGGGCCCCCTGCTGTCGTCGCCACGCTCCCGAGCCACCGTCACCGCCTTTCGGAAAATTGCGAGAAAATCGCGAGCGACGCCTCCTGAGGCCAAAACAAGGCGGTCGATCGCTCCCTCGTTAAGAATGTCCGAAACCTCGATCTCGCAGTCCTGGGCAAAACTCCGAAGGATCTTGCTCAGGAATTCTTTTGTTAGCGAATATTTTTCGAGCGTCAAATTAAGATCTATGCTGTCTGCGTCGTCGCCCAGCTTGACGCCAATCGGCGGGTCGCCATGGATGTACCATTTGCTTCGATGTCGAATCGTCCCGACCTTGAGCCAAAGTCCACTGCCCTTTGCAATCCGGTGGAAGTAGTCAACGACGTATGGCTGATCAGTTGTGCGTATGTGATACAGATCGTCGAGGAAAAGATATGAATCGCCGCCGCAGATCTCCTGAAGGCGTCGGAATAGTTCTTGATACTCAAGGATGTGCTGGTGCAAGAACTCGATCTTAGAATGCTGGTACTCCCGCTGAATCTCCTGTTGGTCTTCACTCTTGCTTGTGTCGCCTATCTTTGCGGCTATCGATGCGACGGGAGACTTGGCCTCGGCTTGAATAGCAGCCTCCTCCGAGCGTTCCTGCGATTTCTTGGTGACTGTCTTTGTAGGTACAGCGTCTGAGGAATACAGTTCTGCCTTCAACTCATCTATTCGGCCATGGATATCCGCCGCTAGGCTGCAGACGTCAGTTCTCTTGTAAGCTGGCCGAGCGGGTTTGGTTCCGAACAGCTTGTGCCAGAAGGATGTCTTGTTGGCTGGATTCACGGCTGCCGTGTTTAGCCACTGTTCGAACTCCTTAAGTGTCGAAACCAGGATGCTGATCAAGACATCCGGATACGTGTGCCCCTTGAAGATCTCTAGATCAACGTAGGCAATCGGCCTTCGGTCGACGGTGAGGTCGGCGGCGGCCTTTCGGAGTAGGCTGGACTTTCCAGAGCCCCGTCTTCCGAAGATAATGTGATGGCGCTTACTAACGGCTCGGCCCAGTGTGCCTTGCGCAGGCTCGATAAACCTCTTCACCCCCGCCTTTGAGGAACGCGTAGATTCCTCAACCAGGGTTATCAGCCTCTCGACCCTTGAATCGTTAAGTATCGACTTCACTTCTTTTCCCTCAGGAGTGCGGTCTGAATTTTTTCGAACTCGGCGGGGCATCCGCCACTCGGCAAAAAAGGGACACGGCGTGCCGTGTCCCCCTCACAGTACGTTCACAGTATTTTTAGTTCGACCTCAGCGGCTAAAGCCGTCGAGATTTGTTCATCCCTTGGCACGGCTGAAGCCGTGCCCTTCCCAAAGCCAACAAACAGCTCTTCGGTTCAAATCGCCTTCAACATCGCTCGCTCCGCTGCTTGCGGCAACTTGATAGGCACGAAATAATCTTCCGGATAGATGTAATCCTCGCCCGACTCGTCAATCACCCGCACCTGACGATGCTTGCTCGCCTGCTCATCCCTCAGCAGCCGATATACCTTGCGCAGCTCCAATGACGCAGGATAATCCCGGTTGCGCACGCAAAGCACAAAGCGTGCCGCACCCCTCGCAGCATCACTCGACGGTCCGCTTGACTTTGTGTTCCTTCGCGCCAATCCCATGAGCTTCGTACCAGTGAATTTCCGCTTCGCACATCGTACCATCAGCAAATTCGATCTTCGAGATACCTTTCAGCTTCCGCCAGCGCGCCTTGCCATAAATCTTCCACAAGCGCTTGCGCTCACGAATCGCGGCGCCGGTCGCGATGACCTCCACATCCGTAATCGGACCGATAACCTTGAAGTGCATCTAACAGCACCGCGAATCGCAAAACAGTGCAGCGATTTTTACGAGCACCCGCTCGTGCTGCCGCAACTCCCGCAGCGGTAGCAACTGCCGTTGCGGGTCATGATGCTGCCGCAGAAGCTGCAGGTGGGGGCATCGCCCAGGTCGATGATGCCGGCCAGCGCGTCGGCGGCGTGGATGGAAGCGGCTCCCGGCTCGCGGCTTCCGGCTTCGGGATGTCGGACGCCGGATGAGGCGCCGTTCATATCTCCGACCTCTGACACCTGGCTGCCGGCCATTGGCAGCTTGGGAAAGAGCATCTGCTGCTGGCCGGTCAGGAAGCGCAGTTGGAGCCAGCGGAAGATGTAGTCCATGATCGACTTGGCGTAGCCGATGTCGGGATTGCCGCTCCAGCCGCTGGGTTCGAAGCGGGTGTGCGCGAACTTTTCGCAGAGCAGCTTCAGCGGCACGCCATGTTGCAGCGCGATCGAGGTGGTGAGCGCGAAGCTATCCATCAGACCGCTGACGGTCGATCCTTCTTTGGCCATGGTGATGAAGAGTTCGCCGGGTTCGCCATCGGGATAAAGGCCGACGGTGATGTAGCCTTCGTGATCGCCGATTTTGAACTTGTGCGTCAGCGAGCGCCGCTCTTCCGGCAGCCTGTGGCGCACGGCGCGCGGCGGAGCATCCAAGTTCTCTTCTTCTTGCGGCGCGGAAACAGGCGAGACGCCGCCGCTACTTTGCGCGGTTTTCGTTCCCGCCGCCGAGAGTGGCTGCGCCTTCTTGCAGCCATCGCGATAAACCGCAACTGCCTTCAGCCCCAGCTTCCAGGCCTGGAGATACGCATCCATGATGTCTTCCACGGAAGCATTCTCAGGAAGATTGACGGTCTTCGAAATCGCACCCGAAATGAACGGCTGAGCCGCCGCCATCATGCGCAGATGGCCCATGTAGGCGATCGAGCGCGTGCCTTTGGCCGGCTTGAATGAGCAATCGAAGACGGCGAGATGCTCGTCCTTCACATGGGGTGCGCCTTCAATGGTTCCGGTGGCGTCGATATAACTGACAATCGCATTGGTCTGATCGTGGTCGTAGCCAAGTTTGAAGAGAGCGGTGGGAACGGTTTGGTTGACGATCTTGATCATGCCTCCGCCGACCAGTTTCTTGTATTTCACCAGCGCGAGATCGGGCTCGATGCCAGTGGTGTCGCAATCCATCATGAAGCCGATGGTGCCGGTGGGGGCGAGGACAGTTACCTGGCTATTTCGGTAGCCAAACTTTTCGCCGTGGGCAAGAGCTTCGTCCCAGCATTGTTTGCTGGATTCGTAGAGCGCCGCGGGAATATTGGCCTTGTTGATGTTGTTGACGCTGGCACGATGCATGCGGATTACATCGAGAAACGGTTCGCGGTTGATGTACCACCCGGGGCAGGCTCCGCCGGGCATGTGGTCGGCGTCGGTGATGCCGAGGCGAGTTGCGACTGTCTCAGTCGCCGGCGTCAGCGGATTGCAAAGCTCGGCAATTCGCGACGATTGCAGATAGGCTTCGCCGCACATGATTGCCGTGACGCAGGCAGCGTAGTCGCGGCCGGCATCGGAGTCGTACGGCAAACCTGCGGCCATCAACAGCGCGCCCAGGTTCGCGTAGCCCAATCCCAGCGGGCGATAGTCGTGCGAGTTGCGCATGATCGATTCGGTGGGATATCCAGCATTGTCGACCAGAATTTCCTGCGCCGTGATCAACACGTCGACCGCGTGGCGATAGGCTTCCACATCGAAGGTGCCATTGGGCGCGAACTTCAGCAGGTTCAGGCTCGCCAGGTTGCAAGCGGAATCATCGAGGAACATGTATTCGCTGCAGGGATTGCTGGCATTAATGCGCGCTGTGTTCTTCGACGTGTGCCAGCGATTGGTGGTCGTGTCATACTGCATGCCCGGGTCGCCGCAGTGCCACGTGGCTTCGGAAATTTTCTTGAGCAGATCTTTGGCTTTGTAGGTTTTCGCGACCGAGCCATCGCTGACCGCCTTGGTTGAGAAATCGGTGTCGCGAACTACGGCGTACATGAAGTCGTCGGTGACGCGAACGGAATTGTTCGCGTTCTGGAAGAAGATCGACGAATAAGCATCGGAGTCGGGATGCGAGCCATCGTATCCCTGCGCCACCAGCGCATGCGCCTTGGCCTCTTCTTTCTGCTTGCACTCGATGAAGTCGACGATATCTGGGTGGTCGATGTTGAGGATGACCATTTTGGCCGCGCGGCGGGTCTTGCCTCCAGACTTGATGACGCCGGCGAAAGCGTCGAAACCTTTCATGAAGCTCAGCGGGCCGCTAGCCGTGCCTCCGCCGCTTAACCCTTCGGTCGATCCGCGCAGCGGAGACAGATTCGTGCCTGTGCCCGATCCCCACTTGAAAAGCATACCTTCGGTTTTGGCCAGCGTGAGGATTGAGTCGAGCGAATCCTTCACCGAGTTAATGAAGCAGGCCGAGCATTGCGGCTTGCTGTAGCCGGTGACCCCGAACTCGACTTGCTGCGTCTGCGGATTCCAGTGCCAGTTGCGGGCATCAGAGTTGGGTTCGATGCGGTCGCAGCCCACGTTGAACCAGACGGGAGAGTTGAACGCCGCGTACTGGCGTAGAAGAATGTGCGCGAGTTCGTCGTGGAAAGTTGCGCCGTCTTCGGGAGTCTTGAAGTAGCCTTGGGCCAATCCCCAGTTGCGAATAGTTTCCGCGACGCGGGTCACGAGCTGGCGAACACCGGTCTCACGCTCGGATGTGCCGATCTTGCCGTGCAGATATTTGCTGGCCACGATGTTGGTCGCGGTCATGGACCAGTCTTTGGGAACTTCGACATCCTTTTGCTCGAAGATCACGTTGCCTTGGGCGTCGGTGATCTGCGCAAGGCGGAGATCCCACTCCAGCTCGTCGTAGGGAGAGACACCAAGTTTGGTGAAGAAGCGGCGAAAGGCGAGGCCGGCTTTCTTTTGGGCTTGACTTTGGGTCTGGTTCTGCACTGCGGCGGGGGTCGTGGGGGTGGTCTCAGCGGTGGATTTTAGTTCAGGCATTCGTCTCTCCATTAATAGTTAGATTCTTGATCTTGCGCCCCGATTCGGGGTCCAGAGCCGTGGACGCGGGATTGGGGGCCATTTCCGAACGGAGTTTGTTCGGGATGCAAAGGGTCTTTAAAAGAACGTTTGCCGCTCGGCGGCCGGGGCTGAAGCCCCATTCAAATTTCGCTGTTCGATGGCGCGGCTTGAAGCCGCCCCTGATACGAATCTCAAAACTTACAAAATCAAAGTCGACACCGAAGAGCAGCGCGACCTAGATGCGCTGCGCTTCCTCAGACTCCCTCTCCTTAGAAACCGGAGGGGAGGGGTTGAGAACAATGAAGGTTCTTATTGGCTCCAGAAGCTACCTGGGCGCTGCCGGTCGTCGCGGATGAGGGCGTCCGCCCCACACTTGCGGCCATTTCCAAGGACGAGGAAAAATCCGGGGGAAGGCCGCTGGCTTTTTCGGCGGAGTTTAGCATCCATTGATTAAGGGCGGCGCAGATGCTGCGGCGCTGCGCCTGGTCTTCGATGACGACGAATCGCAGGAAGCAGCGTCCGGAGGAAAGGCGGGAACGAAGCGGATTCACGCAAGTGAACATGCGGTCGAGCGTGAAAGCCATATCATCGTCCTCGGAAAATTGCAGGACGGCCAGCATGCGACGGGCAGGCAGCGTGGCGTTTGAAGCCGGCGGGCCCAACTCGGCAACCTCCTCGGCCAAGGCGAAGATGCCGGGTTTGCTGGGGACTACCAGCAGGCTGTGAGGGGAATCGCAGCGGAACCAACGCGACCACTGCAGGCGGCGGGGATCTACTGGGCGATCAAGTCCGTGCCGAGCCAAAGAGTCGGCAACAATTCTGGATATGGCTTCCACGGTTTGGGCTCCTTAAAATCAGTGGCCAGTGTTCAGTGTCAGTTATTCAGTGTTTGCGAATGACCGCTGATGTCCTATGGCGTCGTATCAGTATCCGTTTGGCTCGTCGCTCACCCGGGGGAGGGTCGGGGGAGCGGTCACCGCACATCCTTAGTCGGTTGTCGTTTACGGGCAACGCCGAGTCACCTCTGGCCCGGTGTCGCCTGCAGGAATTGCTGCGATACGCATTTCGTCTCTTCACCCATAAGCTCCGCCCCGTTCCCGCGAGGCAGCTCTTTTAAACGGCTATGGGATTGCAAAGTTACTCCCGCTTATTGTGTCTGTCAATAGGGAAATACCATAGGTTGTATCTCCAGCAATGACGGCCTTGATGCGGGGGTGGTGGATTCGTTTTCCACAACTGAAATTCACAAGGCGTTCATAAAAGTTCGGGAGGGATGAAACTGGCATGGCTAAACGATGTACGGAAGGAGCCTTGCCAACCGTAAAAGGCACACCCCAGGAGCTGAAAGCCGCCGTCATCCGGCGGTATTCAGGGCACGAGTGGAGCGCGTGCCCTTCCCGAGCTGGACAGATCTTTGGCATTTCTATGACTAGAGAGAGTGAAGGCCGGGGCTGGAGCCGCGGCCGTTGCGGTAAGGTTGCGGAGACTTACGGGTTAAGTGGGGCGGAATCGAGACAGCAGCAGTCTTGCGCGACCGGGACGATCCGGTGGGGCTTGGCTTGTTGGAAAAGAGTTCAGCTGGGCAAGGAAGGGAGCTCGATGTTTCGTCATGCGGGAGTTCATCTTCAGCAAAAGCATCGTAGAGAACTCGCGCTGTAGGTGGGGTTGAAGTTTCGTCGTGTGCATCGGCGAGGGGGACGTAGATGTCTTCAAAAATCTGACGAGGCGCAATGCGAAGAATGCCGTCGCTGGATTCGACAAGATAGTCCCCTTTGCGTCCGGAATGCTGCCGGCCAAGCACATCCGTAAAGGCCAGGCTAGTGGTGAGTTGTTTGGCTTTGACTAAGAAACGGGTGCGGTAGGTAATCCACGGATTCATGGCGCGTCTCGGTTCTGTGATCAGTTCCCAGTTTTAAATGATTGCTTTTTGATTGAAGGGCGAGCACGACTGTACGAGCGAAAGACGGCGCGGTCAATTCCGTATTTTTGGTGCAGTTGAGGAAAAGGCCGACCACGGATCTTCCGCGGCTTTCGGAATCGAGACCGTGAGAAAGAGATGGCGGCAAGCCGCATGGTGGGCGGGGGTTCGTAATGTCCAAGCCCCTCAAAAAAACATACGGCCGAAGAGATGGCGGGATGTCCACAGGGAGTGCACAGGAAATGCAGAAAGGCAGTGATCAGTGATTAGTGACTGGTGGTTAGTTCTTGCCTCGGCGTTAGTTGGGTTCTCGAAAACCACTGGAACACACGCTGCTCAAATTCTTGCGGGGCTGCGTTGAAGGCGCCACAATGATCGGCGTTCGGGACCTCCCAGAGAACTACATTCTGATCGAGCGACTGAATGCGACGTGCGTGACGGACAGGGATGTTGCTGTCGATCTGTCCGTGAATGAGCAGGACTGGGGCCCGCGTCACTGCGGCTGCATTTTCAGGCGAAACTTGCTCCATGTCGAGGTGATACTTCCAGCGCGTGTATAAGAGAGCGAATTCGACAACCGGTCGGAGAATGGTACGGCCAAACCACGGGCCACTGTGAAAAGGCTGGCCCATGCGATCGTAGGCAATCTCGCGAAAGCTGGAGAATGAGGACTCGACGGCAAGAGCGCAGAAGTGCGGCTCGACGGCAAGCGATTGCAACAGTTGTGCCGCGCCCATGGACTCGCCGAATCCGAAGATGCAGTGCGGGTGATCATGCGCTCCGAGCCAATCGAACCATTGGCGAATGTCATCGCGTTCGAGAAGTCCGTAGGTGGCGAGATCACCGCCGCTTGCACCGTGGGCACGCGCATCAGGAAGCACCACAGTGAAGCCGCGCGCGAGGAAGAGTTGGGCGTATCCGGTCATGCCAATGCGATTGTCGCCCAGACCATGGAGAAGGATCACGGCATCGCCGTCGCTGCGGCTGGGACGGATGACCCATGCGCGCAGCGTTGTGCGATCAGGCGTAACGATGGAAGCATCTTCGAGGCTGGAGCCCAGTTGGCGAACTGCGTCGTGCCTCATCTTCTGGAGTCAGCGGGCGGCGGAAGGGATGCAGAACTCCCCGCGCTAGAAACATGCCGGCAACTGCGGAGAATACGAGGTAGAGGATCAGACATACGAGAAGGCGGCGGGATCCTCGCGTAAGGCGCATTGGCTTGACAGAAGTTACGGCCAAAACGCGCCAATTGTTCCCCGCGAAGCTAGGAACAGGAAAACGCCATGAAACGCCTGGGATAGGGCTGAACGGGTAGGGATCCTTAGACTTCGTGGCCGCTCCGCTTTGCGGAGCGGCCACTAGCAGAGTGACAGTCCAGTTTTGCGGCAGGAAGTATCACCGCGCCATCGCCAGTTCTTGCACCGATTTGCCTGATTTGAAGGCTTCGTAACGATGGTTTACCTCGTCCCAGTTAATTACGTTCCACCAGGCGGCTAAATATTCCGGACGGCGATTGTTGTATTTCAGGTAGTAGGCGTGCTCCCAGACATCGTTGCCGAAGATGGGAAAGTGGCCTTGCGAAATTGGATTGTCCTGGTTCGGCGTCGTCATGATGTGCACTTCGCCGCCTGGTTTGCCGGCGAGCCAGACCCATCCCGAACCGAACTGTTTTACTCCTGCGTCGTTGAACTTAGCTTGAAAATCTTTGAAATTGCCAAAAGTCTTGGTGATGACTTGCGCGATGGGGCCGGCGGGATCGCCTCCGCCCTTGGGCTTCATGATCTTCCAAAACATGGTGTGATTGACGTGACCGCCGCCGTTGTTGCGAACTGCGGCGCGGATGTCTTCGGGGATGGTGTTCAGGTCACGGATAAGATCTTCGGCAGACTTGCCTGCGAGCTCAGGATGCTTTTCGATTGCTGCGTTGAGGTTCTTGACGTAGGCACCATGGTGCATGTCGTGGTGAAGGGTCATCGTCTGCTTGTCGATCACGGGCTCAAGGGCCGCGTAATCATAAGGCAGGGGGGGTAGTTGGTAAGCCATAGGTATCCTCCAGGATTTCTATTGTACTGATGTTAGGAGCGGGAGTGCGGATTCAGCGGTTAGATGGGAGTGGGCGAATCATCGGTTGTGGAGTGATTGGGAGAATCTCTAAGTAAGGGGACGCAGAGGAGCACCAAGTTCAACTTGCGGGAGTACCCAATACCTCGCGGACTTTGCGGGCCAAGCTGTGCAGGGTAAAAGGTTTTTGCAGGAATATTTTTGGACTTTCGGGGGCGCCGGGAGCGGCGAAGGCATCCTGCGCATAGCCGGAGAGATAGAGCGCTTTAATGGCGGGTCGCACGGGCGTGAGTTTCTGAACCAGTTCGTGGCCGCTCATGCCGGGCATAACTATGTCGGTGATGACCAGATGAATAGGATCGGCATGGCCGGCGGCGACGGCGAGCCCGGAGTTGCCGTTTTCGGCTTCGAGGACGCGGTAGCCGCGGGATTCGAGAGTCTCTCGGACAAGCTGGCGGACGGAGTCTTCATCTTCGACAAGGAGAATGGTTTCGGAGCCGCCGGTCGCGGACAGCGAGACTGGGGCGGCGCCGCTCACTGTTTCAGAGGGCTCGTCGACTCGCGGAAAATAGATATTGAACACGGTGCCGCGGCCCACTTCACTCTGGACGAAGACGTATCCGCCGCTTTGCTTGATGATGCCGTAGACGGTAGAGAGTCCGAGGCCGGTGCCTTTGCCTTTTTCTTTGGTGGTGAAAAAAGGCTCGAAGATACGGGCCTGGGTCTCGCGATCCATGCCGTGACCGTTGTCGGAGACAGAGATCATGACGTAGGGACCGCGCTTGATGAAGGTATTTTCCGGGCGATACGATTCGTCGAGAGTGACGCTGGCGGTCCGAATGCAGATTTTGCCTCCGTTGGGCATGGCATCTTTCGCATTGACAACCAGATTCATGATCACCTGCTCGAGTTGCCCGGCATCGGCGCGAGTGCATCCGACATCGGGACTCAGGCTGGTGGTCAGTTCGATGTCCTCGCCGATGAGCGGGCGCAACAGACGCTCCATGTCGGTAACGATGGCATTCACGTCGATGACCTTCAGTTCGAGAAGTTGCTTGCGGCTAAAGGCGAGCAACTGACGGGTGAGCGTGGTGGCGCGATCCGAGGCCTGCTGAATGGCGTCGGCTTTCGCGTGCAGAGGATGGCCGGGGCTCAGGTGGTAGAGAAGAACTTCGGTGTAGCCGCTGATCACCATGAGCAGATTGTTGAAGTCGTGGGCGATACCGCCGGCGAGGCGGCCAACCGCTTCCATTTTCTGGGATTGGCGGAACTGGTCTTCCAAAAGGCGACGCTCGGTAATATCTTCGGCAATGGCTTCGAGGACATCGGAAGCTTGGTCACCGCTCACGACCGCTCGTCCGCTGATGCGCACGGTAATGGGAACGCCGTCTTTACGCTGCCAGCGAACTTCGAAGCCGTCCATGCGGCCGGTACGGCGAAACTCATTGACCAGGCGTGCGTATTCGGCGGGGTCGAGAAAAACATCCTTCTCAGGATCAAGTTCCAGGACTTCCTGCGCGGAGTTGTAGCCCAGCATGCCGATCAGGGCCGGGTTCACATCGAGGAAGCGGCCGTCGACGCTGGAGCGGTAAATTCCGTAGACGGCAGTCTGCACCATCGAGCGGTAGCGAACTTCCGAGCGCCGCAGCGCCTGCTCATTGCGCTTGCGGTCGATCGCGGCCGCGACCTGCTGCGCTACGAGAGCCAGCACTTCCTTATCCCGGTCGCGAAAATGAGTGTTTTCTGAATAGCTCTTGAGCACCAGCGCGCCGAAGATCGTGTCGTTCACCTTCAGCGGGACGCCCAGCCACTGCAGAGGGGGCGGAGCGGAAAGTTGCACCTCGCCGCGTTTCTGCAACCCTTCAACGAGATCAGGAGAGGCCAGCAGAGGTTCGCCGGTGCGCAGCACGTATTCGGTCAGGCCGTAGCCAGGTTTAGCGGGAGGGGGAGCGGAATCGCGCTCATCGACGCAATAGGGAAAAGTCAGAAGCTGCGATTCGGCGTCATGAATGGCGATGGAGAAGTTGTGGGCCGCCATGAGTTCGTCGACGATGCCGTGAACCGAAGCGAAGAATTGTTGCAGATCTTGCGCCGAGCTCGACTTCTCGGCGATGTGATAGAGAGCTGAGCTGATAGCTTCGGCGCGCTTGCGCTCGGAAATATCGCGATAGATGGCATAGTAGGCATCGGTGCGGCCATCGAGGAGCAAGGGGGCAGAAGAGACGGAAACGTCGAGCAAGGCGCCGTCCTTGCAGCGGCGCTGGGTTTCCAGGTTCAGGCTCTCGCCACGTTTGAGGCTCTCCGCAATCCACTGGGCTTCGGCGGAGCGATCGGGAGGAAAAAAGAGGGTGCAGACAGGCTTACCCAAAACTTCAACGGCAGAGTAGCCGAAGGTGCGCTCAAACTCCCGGTTGACGCACTGCGCACGGAACTCGCAATCCAGGAGGAGAAGAGGATCGGGCGAGTTTTGAAAAAGCTGTTCGAGATACTGGCGGCGCTGGTCGAGAGTGTCCGCGAAATCCGCAGCGGCGGAGGGAGCTGCTGCTGATTTAGTTTTTTCCGTGGCCGACCCAGAAAACCAGCAGAGCGATCCCAACTGAACGACTCCGCCCGGGGAGTCGGGAGGGACGAAAGCGGGCGCTGCTCCACGCTCGAGCGCATGGCGCAAGCGTTTGGCGCGAACTAATTCCCTGGACGATGTTGCCCGGGTGACAGGTTCACCCATGCGAAAAAGCTCCCCCTCAGAAGCTCACTCAAACGCATGGTAAAGCGCGGGGGATTTACTCGAAAGTTACTGAGGTAATTGGAGCCATCGGGTTCAGCGGGAAATTTTGTGATCTATGGGGTGTTTCGGGCGGAGTTAGATATCCCAAGCTACCATGACCTGCAGGGCTCT
Organism: uncultured Acidobacteriaceae bacterium; assembly: GCA_963818935.1. Taxonomy (GTDB): domain Bacteria; phylum Acidobacteriota; class Terriglobia; order Terriglobales; family Acidobacteriaceae; genus Sulfotelmatobacter. The sequence goes on along the minus strand of CAWFUK010000045.1, from coordinate 57,360 downwards.
GAAAGATTGCTGCCGGAGAGTCTTGCACGCGTCGAACCCATTCCGGCCAAACTCAAGATTGCGATGCAAGTTTGAAAGCAGATTGCAGGCGAGCAGCTTTAAGCTCCATTAATTTATTACTGATCAGCGTACTCCGCAAACTTCTGGCGGTTCTGCTCAACCGCGAGCCGTTGGCACAGGATGTGCATTTGTTCTCTTTCGTCCGGAGTCATCGCGCGCTCCCAAGGACACACACTACGCGCCCATGCAGCACAAATCTATGCACGAATGGTCTTCCATCCACGCTGACTTGTGCAAAAGCGGACTTTATTGGGATCGAGGAATGACGCGATCAGTCTCGAGGATTTTCTTTGCTGGCGAGTACTTCGCAAACGCGTTGAATCACATCGCGCTGGCCATCGTTGAGGGTCAGGAATTCGAAGCCATAGCGCAGGCCCTGGCGGTAGCGGACGATGGCGCGCACTTTCAGAGGGTAGGGGCTCAGAGGGAGCGGAATCTCGAGAGAGACGATTTCGCCAGTTTCGATTTCCCCGGTGAGGGTTGCGCCAATCCCATCCTGCCCGATTTCTGTGGAGCGTCCCCAACAAGTACGGAACTCCCCGGCCTGGAACATGCGGACCTCGAGACGGACATCCAGGGTGAAGCGCGGAAAGCGGCGCCGATAGGCCTTCCGCACGGGCTCTGCGGATTGCGCGGCGATTTTCTTCACAGTGTCCGGCATAAGAAACGTGGTTCGTGATCAGTGATCAGCAGAACTGGTCTGGCTGGCCGCTGACTTACTGGCTTGCGTGCAACAGATACCCGGGTTCCAGGGGAAGTTTGCCGGCGACTTTGACGACGGCGACGCTGCTGTTGATGGAATATACGTCCACGACTCCGACGGAGCCGGGCAGAGATGCCACGCGGTTCACCAGTTCCTCGTCGGAGGTCACAATCAGAATCGCGGGTTGACTGCCGCGGGCGTGATTGGAAGTGGCAATCAGCCCCCTAACTTCGGCTTCAGACATGCCATACACCTTCTCAAGAAAAAACTTCATTTCCGGATCGGAGGGCGGGCGCATCACGAAGGTGACCGGCTTGCCATCGGGCCAACGAGCGTTCTGTGCTTTGCAAATCTTGATCAGGTCGGGCACGGAGATGGTTGCCAAGGCATTCGATTTATTGGAAATCACGGCAAGGTCGCGCGCTGGCGACAGCGGGACACTGGCCAGGACAAATACGACTATCGGTAAGAATCGTCGAGAAAGCAATGCGTCTTTCTCCGTAATCCGGAATGATTATTGTGCGGGAAAGATGAGGAGTTCTTAAAGGTAACCAAGGTCACAGAGCCGGGAGGGTAAATGGACGGGAAAAAAGACGGGCGCGGCCATGGCCGCGCCCCGGTTGATCCTGCTATGACCGCCTTAGTTCTTCTTTTTGTTAGCGGCGTGTGGGCGTAGTATGGGCGGCGTGGCGAACAGGTGCCGCATCGCGGCCCCCGAAGCCGAGGCATTCTGCTCCACAATTACCCCCGAGGAGACCTCGCCGGAATCCATCTCTATAAACGGGAAAGTGGTACCGTCTACGGTGTACAGCGTTAGGTTGTATCCGCCATTGACGGTGGAATTATTGCTATTGCCCGTAGCAGCGGAAATCAAATTGCGGCCACTCGAGGCGCCATTTCCGTACGTACCGTTATCGAGGGCTAAACCATAGTTCGGGCCGCCGCCCGGAGCATAGTTTTCGTCGTCGACGCCGGTGACGGCCCCGCTGCTCGTTGCGGTAAACTCGGCGATGTCGTCAACTTCCACTTCTGATTCATTCGCCGAAGAAGTGCCCGTGAAGTTCAATGCGTACCCTTGTGAGGAGGCAAAGGTAGCGCCAGAGTTTTGCAGGTAGGCGGCTCCCGTCGTGATCCCCAACGTATCGATTTCCAACAGAAGTATGCCCTGCAAGCTTCCGTTCGAATAGGGGTAGGCTGCGAACGTCGGGCTCCCGGAGGGAACGAACGTGGCGAAGTTGGTTAGAGTGTATCGTCCTGTACCACTAGCGCTGTAATTAGCCGTGAAGGGCCCTGGAGCCGATGAGAGGCTGCCGCCCTCGTTGTAGTCCTCGCTGGAGGCGCTCGTGATATTACCGCTGCCATCGGTGACCATGAATCCACCGGCCGCAAAGGGAGTGCTTGATGGATAGATGCCCGCCAAAGTGAAGGCCAACGTCCCCGTTGGAAGGGTGGCGCTGCTGCTCTGGGTAAATGCGTCGCCGGAAAGAGTTGCGAAGGTATCCATCTCGATGAATTTCAAATGCGTGGCGTCAATCGCGTAGACATCGAAAGTTAGGGTGTTGAATGCCGCGGTCGTCAGAGTAGTCGCAGGTGTGGTAGATGGTCCCAGAGTAAATGTGCCGCTGAGTGTCTCGTCTGTATAGGCGATCTGGCCGTCTTCGTTAAAGTCTTGGACGCCAGTCAGGGCGCCTCCGGAGCCGATGGTGAAATTGCCTGCTGTAGCGATCGGGCTGTCACTGCTGAACGAAGCCCCGGAAAAGCTGAATGCGTAGGTTCCGACAGGGGTGACGCTAGAGGTCTGCGAGTCAAGGGTTCCGCTGCCGGTGGCGTTGCCGTCAAATTCGATAATCAGCCCATGCGAGCTGTCTTGAAGTACAAAATCGAAGGACAGATTTTGACCAAACGGATTATCGGCAGAAGGAAGGCCGATCGTTGCGGAGCCCCGTCCATCCTGGGTAACGCTATAGGTGCTGTTGTTATTGATCGGGGCGCCCGCCACGGGAGCGGTAAATTCCGCGTCGTTCATATCGATCGTTCCCCCGGTGATGCCGCCGCTCCCATTAGCAGTGAGGGTTCCCGCCGCAGCATAGGCGTATCCACTTTGATCAATGCCCGAGATGGAGAAAACATATGTCCCATTCAGATTGCTGTCACTGAAGCTGCCACTGGGCGGAGCTACGGCTTTCGCTATATTGTTGCTGCTGCCGCAGCCGACTAGAAGTGAGAGTGTGGAGAGCGCGAGGAGCAGGACAAATGCGTTGCGTACTGACATAACTTCCCCCTGGGAAAAATCGATCTGGAGCTGATCACCTTGGTGCTTTGAGGTTAGCACAGGTGAATTCTGTTGCTTTAAACTCGAACCACGAAAATTAGTAGCGCGATCGCAGCAAGATATACATATCTTTACGTTCTGCATGTCGGCGTTTCACATTTTCCTTCCGGCATCTTATTCGGGTGAGCCTGCTGGATGGTTATTGGAGACTGGCATCCAAATCGGGGTGAGACCTTCGATTTCGGAAGAGAACAAATTTGGGGACTGGCTGAGGAAGGCGTCCCCGCTGCGTGTGTGAAAATTCCGGTAGCATGATGGAGCGGGTTTCGCTCGGGCGCTGGGTTGAACGCACGGCCCTCAGGGGATTTTAGAATGGCAAAGTTAAGAAATAGAATGGCTGTATGGGCGCTACTCTTGGCGCTCGGCGGGGCTTTGGAACAAGCGGCGAGTGCGCAGGAGAAAATCGCGCAGGATGTGGCTGCTCAGGATCCGGGATCTCAGGATAAAGACAAAGACGATAAGAACAAGGAGAAGGGCGACGATACGGACGGCGGGCTGGTGATCGAGCCGCAGGAGCTGCCGGGGACCTATCCGCACGGGCCGTACCAGGTGAACTTTCATGCGCGGGGCAACTACGTGCCGGTGCTGCATTGGACGATCGGGTCGGGCACGCTGCCCCCGGGAATCGTGCTTGACGATGGTGGTTTCCTGCATGGAGAGGCGCAGAAGACAGGCGAATATCAGTTCGTCGTCGTGGTGCGGGATGGCGGTAAGCCGCAGCAGGCGTTTCAGCACGGCTACACGATAAAGGTCACGGAGGCGATTACGCTGAAGTGGAAGGCGCCTCCGCGAGTGAATTCGAACCGGATCGACGGTAGCGTCGAGGTATCGAATAGCACGCAATACGATATGGATTTGACCTTCGACGTGAAAGCTGTGGCGGAGAACGGGAGAGCTACAGAAATCGGATATCAGCACTTCGCGCTGAGGCACGGCACGATAGACATGGCTCTGCCATTCGGAGAGACGCTGCCGCATGGCGGTTACATGGTGTATGTCAACGTGGTGGGCGAAGTGGCAGCGCGCAACACAATTTACCGCGAAGCGTTGCAGACGCCGGGGCCGCTGCAGGTGGTGGTGGGACCTTAGGGCAGTGGTGAGTTTCTAGTGGTTCAGGGTTCAACTTCAGGCTTCATCGCGACCCGCAGTGCAGAGAGCTGTTTTCGGTACTGCGGTACTGGCGTCATGTTGACTTGAATTTGGTGTTTCTGAAAGACTGAGTTGCAGACTCGTCTTCAAAAGGGCCTGTGCAGGTTCTTGAATCGCCTTTATGGAATTATTCCTCAATCTGGCGTGGGTGCTGTTGGCGTTGCCGGCATACTGGCTGTGGCAACGGAACGCCGAAGCGCACCGCGGGCGCAGGTTGACTCCATGGCAATGCTTGCTGGCGCTGGGATGCGCCTTGGTTCTGTTGTTTCCGGTGATCTCGGCTTCCGACGATTTGCATGCCATGCGGGCCGAGATGGAAGACTCGGCCACCAACAAGCGCACAGTGCGACAGTCGGCCGGCGAGAAGAGTTCGGGTTCGGTTCACCGATTGCAGGGGCCTCCAGCCATCGTAGCCAGTGGGACGTGGCGTTTCGCTCCGCAGGTTGCAGATCTTGATATTTCCACTATGCGGCTTTCGCCGCTGGTGAGGTCGGGTGTTTTCCACACCGGGCGCGCGCCTCCTCCTCTCCTCTGGTAATTTGCCGGATCTTTCTGGCTGCTGAAGTTCAATTTCGTTGTGTCGATAGGCCGGATCGATCCCAATCAGCCAATCTGGTTCACGCTTACGGAACGCGGTAATAAGTCCGCACGTGGACTTCATCCTTAGAAAAAATATTACAGAGCTACGGATACTCGAAAGAAGACGAATTTCCCGGCGAAATTCAGCCGCCGGCTTCCTGAGGGATCTGAGTTTGTGGAGTTATTGATGCGACGAATTTTCCGGGTGGGATGCGGCGTGCTGATTCTAGTGGCGGCCGCAGCGAGCGCAGGGGCCCAAGTTGCCCCGCCGCTGCCGCAGACCCCGATTAAGTTCTGGACCTGGGACGAGGTGAAAAACCGGCTGGAGTTGAACAATCCCACTCTGCTGGCGGGAAAGTTGAATATCAGCGAAATGCAGGCCCAGGAGATTACGGCGCACCTGCGGCCGAATCCGGATCTGACGTTGCTCTCAGACCAGATCTCTCCCTTTAGCGTGGGCCCGTCGCACGGACCATTTGCCTACCTGCTGCCTTCGGCGACCATTAGCTACCTGCACGAGCGCGGACACAAACGCGAGTTGCGCACCGAAAGCGCGAAAAATGCGACTGCGATCGCGGTTTCACAGCAGAACGATCTGGAACGCGGATTGCTCTTTAACCTGCGCAGCGCATTCGTCCAAACGCTGCAGGCCAAGGCGGTGTTGCAGGTCTCAAAGCAGAACTTGGAGTATTACGACCACGTGCTGAAAATCAGCCTGGACCGATTGCAGGCCGGCGACATCGCGCAGATCGACTACGACCGCCTGGAATTGCAGCGGGTGCAGTACGAATCCGATGTGCAGACCGCGGAGGTGAATCTGCGCACCAACAAGATCCAGATGCTGATGTTGTTGAACGATCGCACGCCGATCGAACAATTCGATCTGGTGGGGGTCTACGATTTCAGCGATCAAATCGATCCGTTGGAGTTTTACCACCAGGTGGCACTCGATAACCGGCCCGACCTGAAAGCGGCGATGCAAGCCGTGGATAAGGCACACACCGATTACAAGTTGGCGGAGGCGAACGGGACGACCGACCCGACGTTCAGCTTCGACGTGGGACGCAATCCGCCCATTGATTTTTATTTTGGCTTTGATGTGAGCATTCCCCTGCGCATTTTCGATCGCAATCAGGGCACCAAGCTGCAAGCCAAGATCGACATCGGCCGACAGCAAAAGTTGAAGGACGCGGCGGAGGCTCAGGTATTCAACGACGTGGATTCGGCGTATGCCACGTTGAATAGCAACTTAACTTTGCTGCGGCCCTACAAGCAGAAATATCTGGAGGAGGCGGTGCGGGTGCGGGACACGATGTTCTTCTCCTACCAGCATGGTGGCGCTTCCCTGCTGGATTTTCTCACCGCGGAAAACGATTATCGCAGCGTGCAACTGAGCTACGTAAACCTGGTGGGATCGTATTTGACGTCGGCGGCCCAACTGAACCAGGCGGTGGGCAAAGAGGTTATGCAATGAAAAACAGGCACCTGCAGTGTTTGGGCGGGCTGGCGTTCGGCGCGGCTCTGGCTCTTTTTCTGACGGCTTGCAATGCAGGCAAGGCCGATCCGAAGGCGGAGGCTCCGCCAGCGGCGAAGGTCGAGGCCGATATGGACGCCAACAATTTTAAGGTGGACCATCCGGATCAATTTCCGTTGGTGAGCGCGGCTGAGTATAAGGCCGCGCCGGCACTCAATGTAACCGGCGTGGTGCAACCGGATATTTCCCGCGCTGTGCCCGTGATTTCGTTGGCAGCCGGTCGAGTGGTGGAAGTCAAAGCCCGCTTGGGCGATCTCGTTCAAAAAGGTCAGTTGCTGATGAAAGTGCAGAGCAACGATGTCGCCGGTGCATATCAGACGTATCGCAAGGCGGTGGACGACGACCTGCTGGCGCGACTGAACCTGGAGCGGCAGAAGATTCTTTACGAAAAAGGCGCGGTCGCCAAAAGCGCCTTGGAGCAGGCGGAAGACGTAGCCAGGAACGCGCAGGCTGATCTGGATGCTGCCCTCGAGCAGTTGAAAATTCTAGGCATCGATAAAGATCATCCCTCGGCAATTATGAACGTCTACGCGCCGATTTCTGGAATCATTACCGACCAGCAGGTTACGAACGCGGCGGGCGTGCAGGGATTGGGTTCGCCAAATCCATTCACGATTTCGGACCTGACTTACGTTTGGATCGTTTGCGACGTTTATGAAAATGATCTCGATGCCGTGCACGTGGGCGAATTCGCGGACATTCATCTGAATGCCTATCCGGGGAAAGTTTTCAAAGGACGCATCGATAACATCCTGCCTGTACTGGACCCGAACCTTCGCACTGCGAAGGTTCGTCTGGAAGTGCCGAACCCGGGATTGATGCGCATTGGCATGTTTGTGACGGCGACGTTTTATGGCAAGCAACCAGTCGTAACCGCGTCCATTCCGTCGACAGCAATTCTTCATCTGCATGATCGCGAGTGGGTGTACGCGCCCCTCGGGCAAGGACATTTCAAGCGCCTGGAGGTGCAGACGGGAACTACGCTGCCGGGAAATATGCAGGAGGTCAGGTCGGGCATCAAGGCGGGGGATCAGGTGGTTTCGAATGCGCTGGCGCTGCAAAACACGGTGGAGCAATAGATGATTCGGAGGGTCGTCGATTTCGCGCTGGGCAACCGGCTGCTGGTATTGGCGTTCGCGCTGATCCTGTTTTTCGGCGGCATTGTCGCGTTCCACGATCTGCCCATCGAAGCGTATCCCGACGTGGCCGACAACTACGTGGAAGTGATCACGCAGTGGCCAGGAATTTCAGCGGAGCAGATCGAGCAGCAAGTCACGATTCCGTTGGAAATCGTGATGAACGGCATTCCCGGCGTCGTGCATTTGCGCTCGTTTTCGCTATTCGGACTCTCCGATTTGAAACTGATTTTCGATGACCAAACCGACAACGCGTGGAACCGCGAGCGGGTTCTGGAGCGATTGAGCCAGGTAACTTTGCCTCCGGGCATCAATCCTCAGATGGGCACCGACTGGAGCCCGGTCGGACAGATCTATTTCTTTACCCTGCACAGCACGAATCCGCAATACGACCCGATGGAGTTGAAGTCGATCGAGGATTGGGTCGTGGAAAAGAACTTCAAATCGATTCCCGACATCGTCGATGTTTCCAGCTTCGGCGGGCCTACGCGCGAGTACCAGGTCCGGGTGGATCCCAACAAGTTGATCGCGTATGGGTTGAGCCTGGCCCAGGTCGAGCAGCAACTCACCAATAACAACTCCAACGCGGGTGGAAGTTTTATTCAGGAGGGGATGCAGCAGATCGACGTTCGCTCCGTGGGACTGGTCGATCGCATTCACGATATCGAACAAACGGTGATCTATACCAAGAATGGCACTCCCGTGCGGATGAAGGACATTGCGGTGATTTCGCAGGGTCCGAAGATTCGGTTGGGCCAGACGGCGCGAGCGGTGCATTGCGAAAATGGAAGGACGAGCAGCCAACTCGCTCAAGTCATTCATTGCGAAGATGGAAACATCATCGACAACGACGACGTAGTCTCGGGCATTGTGCTGTTGCGCAAGGGCGCGCCGGCGGATACCGCACTGCAAGGCATCCACGCAAAAGTGGAGGAGATGAACGACCACATTCTGCCGCCGGGTGTGAAGATTGTTCCCTTCATCGATCGCAGCGATCTGGTGCACTTCACCAGCCATACCGTACTGCACAATTTGACGGAAGGCATGATCCTGGTCTCGATCATCCTCTTTCTATTTCTTGGCAACGTTCGCGGCGCGCTCATCGTCGCGGCGACGATTCCTTTCTCGCTGCTGTTCGCGTCCATTTGTCTGGACATAAGACACATTCCCGCGAACCTGCTTTCTCTGGGCGCGCTGGATTTCGGCATGGTAGTGGATGGCGCGGTGGTGATGATCGAAAACATTGTGCGCCACCTCGGCCAAAAGGACGGCACCAAGACGCCGCGAGAAAAGATCAGCGACGCCTCGCACGAAGTGCAACGTCCGGTGTTCTATGCCATCGGCATCATTATTACTGCCTACTTGCCCATCTTCACGTTGGAACGGGTTGAGGGCAGGCTGTTTCACCCCATGGCCTGGACGGTGGCTTTTGCGCTGGGGGGGGCGCTGCTGTTTTCGATTATCATCGCGCCAGTTCTGGCCAGCTTTGCGTTTCAGAAGGGTGCGTCGGAGTGGCACAATCCGGTCATGCACTTTTTGATCGATCGCTACCGGGTCGCGGTTCGGTCGGCGATTCGGCACCGATGGGTTACGGTGGGCGTCGTGATAGCCATGGTGCTGCTTGGGAATTATCTGGCGTTCAGCGGTGCGATCGGCTCCGAATTTTTGCCTCACCTCGATGAAGGCGCTCTTTGGGTGCGGGGCACGCTGGCGCCGAGCACTGGACCCGATGAAGGTATCCGGGTGATGAATCAGGCCCGAATCATACTTTGCGCCTTTCCCGAGGTCCCGCAATGCTGGAGTCAAGTCGGGCGTCCCGACGACGGCACCGATACGACGGGGTTTTTCAACACGGAATTCTTCGTTGACCTGAAACGGAAAGAAGAATGGCGTTCCGTCTTTCACGAGAATAAAGATGAATTGATCGCCGCCATGCAGCGGGAACTGGACAAGATCCCGGGAGTGGAATGGGGATTTTCGCAGCCCATCGAAGACAACATGGAAGAAGCCGTGAGCGGAGTAAAAGGCGCGCTGGCCACGAAAATCTACGGCGATGATCTGAAGGTGCTGGAGGCCAAGAGCGAAGAAATTTCCAACGTTCTTCGCGGCATCCAGGGGGTAGAAGATCTCGCGGTCTTTCGCGTGCTGGGGCAGCCCAATCTGAATATTACGGTGGACCGGAACGCCGCGGCCCGCTACCAGATCAATGTTTCCGACGTGCAGGATGCGGTTCAGACCGCGATTGGCGGCAACGCGCTCACGCAAGTGCTGAAAGACGAGGCCCGCTACGATCTCACCTTGCGCTATCTACCGCAGTTCCGCGACACGCAGGAAGAAATTCAGAACATTCGACTACTTTCGCCCACGGGAGAACGCGTCTCGCTGGCCCAGTTGTGCAAGATCAGCGTGATCGACGGCGCTTCCGAAGTTTATCGTGAGGGCAATCAGCGCTATGTGGCCATCAAGTACAGCGTTCGCGGTCGCGATCTCGGAAGCACCGTCGAAGAGGCTATCAAGAAGGTGGGCGAACAGGTCAAACTGCCCAAAGGCTACAGCATCAAATGGGAGGGCGAATACGCCAGCCAGAAGCGGGCCAATGCACGCCTGCTCATTGTGTTGCCGATCACCATCCTTATCATCTTCGTCATTCTTTATACGATGTTTAAATCCTTTAAATGGGCCTCGCTGATTATGGTCAACATCGCGATTGCGCCCATCGGCGGCGTGCTTGCTCTTCTGCTGACGGGGACGAATTTCAGCGTGTCTTCGGGCGTGGGTTTCCTGGCGCTATTCGGGGTGTCGGTGCAGACCGGCGTCATTATGCTGGAATACATCAACCAGCTTCGCGCCCGCCGCTTCACCATCGAAGACGCCGCGGTCGAGGGAGCGGTGCTGCGGCTGCGTCCGATTATGATGACGATGCTGGTCGCGACGCTGGGATTGCTGCCGGCCGCCCTCTCGCACGCCATCGGCTCGGATTCGCAACGGCCTTTCGCGATCGTGATCGTGGGAGGGTTGATTGCAGCTCTGATCATGAGCGTATTTTTATTGCCTACGCTGTACGTTTGGGTCGCGGGAGAGCGCGATGTGCTGCCGGCGGCTGATAAAGAAGAGTTTGAGGTGGGCGAACACGTGGACTAGGTCAGTTCTCGGTTCTCAGTTCTGAGTTCTCAGTTCTCGGTTCTTGGTTCTCGGTTCTTGGTTCTCAGTTTTCGGTTCTCGGTTCTCGGTTCTCGGTTCTCGGGAACGCTATCCTGCGTTCGAATGGGTTTCTCATTCGTCTCGATCAGCTAGACGGAGTATGCCCAGGGCAAGGAACATTGCGACGATTGCCAGCGACGTGAACTAACCAGCCGCCAGCTGTTTTCGGGCTTTGGGGATTGATCATTCGGCCAAGGTAGTGGTTACCGCTCAAAGCGCAGCCCATGTTCGGGCCCGTGACGCCATTTTCGAAGCTCTTCGCGGAAGTTATCGTTTATCTAAGGACGATGCGGTTCTAGCGAAGAAGTATCACTCATGGGATGGTGGTTGGTAGGGCCTTGAGGCCAGAGGAGAACGGTATCAGCGTCTGGAGCGGAGCCAAGGCTTAGAGCGGAGGAAAGAACGCGGTACGGTCACAGCATCGCGGATACAAAAAATAAGAGTTCCGAGGTGGTGTTGGGTCCATTCGTCTCGGCCAGTAGCTCGCGTTAGACCCTTGCTTGACCTGCTGCGGAGCGTCCCTTGCGGGTTGCTGCGTGCGATCTTCGCTTGGGCTCCGGGCTCACCGCCAACCGGAAAAACCTACCCAACGCCTCGGAACTCTATCCTGCCTTCGACTGGGCTTCTCGTTCTTCTCGACCAGCGCTTTGCTATAGACCCTTGCTTGCCTTCTCTCCTCATTTTGCAATGGGTGAGTGACTGAGCTTGAGCCCCGGACGCTGCACCAACCGGAAAAACTTAAGAAACTGTCAAAGAACGATCTTGTTGTACTCCTTTTAAATTTGCAGTCAACGAAAAGTACGCGGGTTTATGTGATTTGTTTTCAGTCGAGTGCAGCCCATCCACAGGCGGGTGACAGGAATTTGTGCATCCTCCACAGCAATTTCGCGCAAACCGCAGGCGGGACGAGGCTTTTCGCAATCATGGGGGAGAAGGTTTGGCCGAGCGGCCACGTATATCAAGAATGCGACGTTGTGAATATCTTCTAAAATCCGCGCCAGCCAAGCAATTCCGAATCGCCGTGTCTCGACGATCCGCCCGGAAGCATATGGCTGGAAGGCCCATTCCGCGCCGGTTTTAACGGCTCGGAGAGCGCAGTGCTCATGTGATTAGCCATGTTTTGGGCTTAATCCCTTGACAACAGGCACAACTCTGCTAAAGTGCGAGAAAAGCTTCACCCAACGACTCGCAGGTGCTCTATTTATGAAGAATGTTTATGAAGTTCTGCGGCAAAAAGAAATGGAATTGACCCGTCTGGAGAAGGAAGTGGAAGCGCTGCGTCTAGTCGCTCCCCTGCTCTCCGAAGAAAAAGAAATGAACGGAATGAACGGCGAAATGGCGAAGCCGGCGTTGGCCCCTGCGGTCAACGGACCGCAACCGAGCATGCGCGTAACTGCGCCTCCTCCGGTAATTGCGGCAGCACAACCGGTTCGCGCTGCCGGGTGGGACGACGGCGCCAAGCGCTGGCCATAACCTAGGTCGCCGAGGCGTAGGTGGCGACGTCTCGGCAGCACCCCGGTAGACTCGTCGCATCCATGTCTCTGAGGATGCGTTCACTTCCCTTCCGCAATTTCCCGCAGCGCGGCGAGGAACCGGTCCACTTCCTCGACCGTGTTGTAATGCGCCAGCCCGATGCGCAAGAACCCGCCCGACTTTTCCACGTCCAACTGCTCCGTAACACTCAGCGCGTAATAATTCCCGTCCCACGTGAAGAATCCGCGCTCGCCCAATTTTGTGGCCAGCGCTAGCGGAGCCTGCTCGGCCGTTTGATTGACCACGCGCACCGCAAGCGTAGGGCACCGCCAATCGAAGCACTCCGGATCGGTGATGCCGTAGATTTTCAGCTCGGGAATTTCCAGGATTCCCGCGATGAGTCGTCGCATGAGTCCGCGTTCGTAGCGATGAATAGCCTCGAAGGCAGAAACGATTGCCGCGCGCCGCGTGCCTGCCTCGGAATTCGCGCGCCTTCCAAGGTCGGCGAGATAATCCACGCACGCGGTAATTCCCGCAATGCATTCATGATTCAGCGTGCCCCACTCCCAGCGATTCGGAACCGCTTCGGTCAGCGGACGAACTTTGTACGGACGCAGCCGCTGCAAGTGTTCGCGCTTGCCATAGAGCACGCCCATGTGCGGGCCAAAAAATTTGTACGTCGAGCACACCAGAAAATCGCAATCGAGATCGGCTACATCGATGAGCCCATGGGGAGCATAGTGCACGGCATCGATATAAGTCAGCGCGCCGAAAGATCGCGCCAGGCGAACAATTTCTTTTACCGGATTGATCGTGCCGACGGCATTTGACGCGTAGCCGACGGCCACGAGCTTCGTCTTCGAACTCAGCTTGGACGCGAGGTCCTCGACGTCGAGCGTGCAGTCCTCCTTATGGATTTCTGCCCAGCGGATGGCTACTCCTTTTTCCTCGAGCGCCAGCCACGGAGAAATATTGGCATCATGATCGAGGCGCGTGACCAGAATTTCGTCGCCAGCGCCAAGTTCGCGCCCGATGGCGCGTGACATGGCGTAAGTGAGGGTGGTCATGTTTGGGCCGAAGACGATTTCATCGGCGGCACAATGGAAAAAATCAGCCATCGCGGCCCGCGCTTCGCCGATCATGGCGTCCGTGTTCCGGCTGGTCGCGTAGGCTCCGCCGGTGTTTGCATTGTTGCGGCGAAGATACTCCCCGATCGCATCAATCACTCTCTGCGGTACCTGTGTCCCTCCCGGTCCGTCGAGAAAGACAGCGGGATGGCCGTTCACAGTTTGAGAAAGCGCCGGAACCTGCGCGCGAATAAGGTCGATGTCGAGATCAACCGAGGATTGCGTTGGCGATTCAAAGGTGTGCATGGTTGTGTTTGATTTTCTCACGGCGTGCGGCAGAGGGGGACAGCCAGGCATCGGCGATGGGCTCAGCCGAGCTCCGATGCTAGCAAGCAAACCTTGTGCGCTGCAGTGTATCGGAGGGCTTCTCGCCGAATTTCGCACGGTATTCTCCAGCAAAGCGGCCGAAGTGAAGAAATCCCCATCGCGAAGCGACGGCGGTGACGGTCGTGGTTGGGTCGGGATGCAAGAGTTCGGCGCGCACGCGTTCGAGACGCAACTGGCGCAAGAACTGCATGGGAGACAGCGACCGCTTGCGCTGGAAGCTGTGCTGCAAGGTACGGGAGTTGACGCCGGCTGCCATGCAGATATCGCCTAGCGAAAGCGACAGGTGAGCGTTGGCGCGCATATACTCCTCGGCAACGCGAAGTTGCCAGGTCCCGGCATCACGATGGCGAGCCAGCAGCCGGCTGTAATTGTGGTGCTGCGCCTCCAGCAGCAGCGTGATCAGATCATTCTCGAGTTCCTGAACAGTCAGGCGAGGATTGGTTGCATCCTTTGACGCGCCGTGCTGCTCGCTCTGGCGGTTCAGGTGGGCACTAAGGGTCAGCAGCATACGCCGAAAGCGGAGTCCGGCTTCGGTTCCGAGGCGGAAGCTGGGAGAAAAGACAAGCGGGGCAGTGACCTTCCGCAACAGCAAACTCTCCAGTTCATGGAGGAGATGTGCGGCCTCTACTTTAAGAAAAAACAAGTCGAAGCGCTCAGGAGTTTTCACTTCGACCGCTTGCAATGGAGATTGAATGAAGGCGCAGCCTGGGCGGACGGGGACCATCTCGCGACCGACTCGATGTTCTACTTCTCCCGAAACGGCGAGGATAAGAGCGTAGGCGTCATCAGGCAACTGGGCGTGAACGCGCAAAGCACCGTTGGTTTTGACGCGCGACAGATGCATACGCGGACTCTCATTGATGAAGATTTGGGTGGAGAAGATGGATGCGGGCGAGAGTAGCTGAGAGCTGTACGGAACAGCTGGCGTGGCCAGAAAAGATGCGGCTTCGTCAGCGTCTCGGGTTTGCAGAACCAGAGATTGGCCGAGCAAATCCTTTTTGGATGGATCGATTCCTGCGGAGAACATCATCCCTCGAAGTGCACCAATACCTTATCGTTCAGGAAGACGGAGTTCAAGGGCAATTTCTCTGAGCAAAGTCCGGAAGACCTTGTACCGGAGAGATCGATGGGGAAAGGCTCAATTGCGCAAAGCGGATTGCCTACCTTCCCGAATTGGTTCAGAATCTTGCGAAGCTCTAGACCAGATTTCGGGCTAATACGCACTCCCCTAAGCGGCCTCGAGGCCGCAGGAGGGCACGACTCAAGGTCAGTCCCTTCCCCAAACTGATGCAGTAAAGATGCAGTAAAAATTCTACGGGCTTGCCCTTCAGGCAAGACGAAGGTGATTTGTGGGATGCAGATTCAAAATGCGGAACGGCGGCGGTGGGAACGGTACGCGATAAAGATTCGGACGAAAATAACAATCAGCCGGAGCGGCAAGTCGTGGTCGATTTATGGAGAGGCTACGGACGTGAGCCGCGGCGGCCTGAAATTGTTTATTCCGCGCGATCTGGAATCGGGGTTCACCATTTTGATGGAGCTCTCGTTGCCCTACCAGTCGCAGCAGATGGCGATTCGCGGCATCTTAAGAAACCGGAGCGGCTTCAGCTATGGGATCGAGTTCGTTAATCCAACTCCCTACGAGCAAGACACCATCGCGAAGTGTTGCAAGGCGCTGCGATTGATGCAGTGAAGTACGCAGAACCCGGGCGCAGGATGGGCTGCATAAAGAAGTTTTGGGGAGCATGATCTCTATGTTTTTGTGGAAAGGGACAGAGTTTGCCGATGTGATATTCGTCAGCAGAGTGCGGACGTTGATCATGCGCGGACACAAGGCGAAGGATGCGGTGGAAATGGTGATCCGAGAAATAGCCGAGGAGACAGGAGGCGATCCGGAGGTTGCGCAAAAGGCACGCCAAGCAGGTGAGGAATTTATGGGGAGCGTGAAGATCGGGCTGATTTAGAAGTTTATGAGTTTGTCTTTGCGCAAAAAGTTTTGGCCTTCAGGGCAAGAAATTGCACATTTGCTAGCAGCCGCCGCGCGGCTACTATGAAGAATTTTTCACACTATCTTGAGCGTGGAAGGCCGTGTATTATGGCCCTCGCCGAGGTTGAGGTAATGGGGCCTGGGACGGGATGCCAGCTATTCGCGCGGAAAGAGCTTTCAAGAAAAAGATCCAGGGGCAATGTGGGGCCCTCTTTTGCCCGGTCGCGGCCTTTCTGGTCGCGTTTTTCTTCATTCCGGCGGCGTCGGGCCAGTCCGTAACGCTCTCGCCGACCTCTGTGAATTTCGGCAATGTGGTAATAAACACTACCAGTGCTGCGAAAAATGTGACCCTTACCAACTCCGGTTCTGCCACCCTTACCATCACGAGCATTGCGGCAAGCGGAAGTTTCGCAGAAACGAATACCTGCGGGAGTTCGCTGAACGCCGGCAGGAAATGCACGATTTCGGTGACATTTTCGCCCACGACGACGGGAGCGTCGACGGGCGCGGTGACCATCACCGATAACGCGAGCAATAGTCCACAGACCGTCAGTCTGAGCGGCACGGGCGTGCAGGCGGTCACGCTATCGCCAGCGACAGTGTCGTTCAGCAGTCGTACGGTGGGTACTACCAGCAATCCCACGACAGTCACATTGACCAACAATATGACCGCCGCGTTGACCATTGACAGCGTCAGCGTGACGGGCGATTTTGCGCAGACGAACACTTGCGGGACGTCGCTGGCAAGTAAGGCGAAGTGCACAATCAGCGTGACTTTTACGCCGACGGTTGTGGGCACGCGGACGGGCACGCTGACGGTGACGGACAGCGCTGGCAACAGTCCGCAGACGACTAGCCTCACGGGAACGGGGTCGACGGCGGGATTGACTTCGATTGCAATTACGCCGGCGAACCCGTCGGTGGCAGCGGGAAGCACGCAACAATTCACGGCCACAGGAACGTTCAGCACCGGCGAAACTTATAACCTGACGCCGTCGGTCACTTGGATTTCCACAAGCTCTACGGTAGCGACGATCAGCAACGCGGCGGGCATGCAAGGGCTGGCCAGCGCACTGGCGGTAGGCACGAGCACGATTAAAGCGAACTCGGGGAGAGTCGTAGGATCGACGCTTCTAACGGTAACGACGGCACCGCCGACGCTGGTATCGATTGCGGTGAGTCCAGCATCGCCGTCGGTGACTCTCGGAGCCACGCAGCAATTCACGGCGACGGGAACTTATTCCGATGGCAGCATGCAGACCATTACCACGACGGTGACGTGGACGTCATCGGCCACGAACGTGGCAACGATAAGCAATGCGGCGGGAACGCAAGGTCTGGCTACCAGCGTGGGAGCGGGATCGTCGACGATCACGGCCACGCAGGGATCGGTGACGGGTTCGACGACGCTCACGGTGAATACGGCCGCCACGAAAGCATCGATCACAACCTACCACTACGATAACTACCGCACTGGGTGGAACCAGAACGAAACGACTCTGACTCCGGCCAACGTGGGAAGTTCTTCCTTTGGATTGCTGCAAACCGTGACCTTGGATAATCAGGTCGACGCTCAGCCGTTGGTCGTTCCCGACGTAAATATCACTGCCGGAAATTACCAGGGAACGCATGACGTGGTCTACGTGGTCACCGAAAACGATACCGTCTACGCCATTGATGCCGAGAGTGGAACGATTCTGTTGAGCCCGAACTTTGGTCCGCCGGTCGAACATCCGGACGGATGCGTTGCCCCGTATGACGGCATCAATTCTACTCCGGTAATCGACCTCAACAGCAACACGATATATGTGATGGTTTATTCGAATCCGTCGACTGGGCCCGCGTACTACATTCATGCCCTCGATCTGGGCAGCCTAACGGATAAAGTTTCTCCCGTGCTAGTGACCGGGTCGCACCTGCTGACGGATGGAACGACTTTCGAATTCAGCGCCAGCAATCAACGGCAGCGGCCTGCGCTGCTGCTGGCCAATGGTTCGGTCTATGCCGCCTTTGGGAGCTTCTGCAGCAACAACTCGTCATCCCGTGGATGGCTTCTGGGCTGGGAGACGGGCACGCTCGCTCCGTTGACTGCCGACGCAATCACCGACTCCCAAGCGACGGACACCGATGACTTTTTCGCCACTTCGATATGGATGTCCGGCTACGGTCCAGCGGCGGACGATTCCGGCAACGTGCTTTTCATTACCGGAAACAGCGATCCGTCGGGGACGACTTACGACGGGGTGACGAACATCCAGGAAAGCGTGGTCAAGGAAGCGTCGGACCTGAGTTCGATGGTGGACTTGTTCACGCCAACGAATTGGTCCAGCCTCGACAAGACCGATGGGGATTTCGGCAGCGGAGGCGTAATGGTGCTGCCCGATCAACTCGGAACATATCCTCATCTCGCGGTCGCGGCGGGCAAGTTCGGCACCCTGTATTTGATGAACGAAGACAGCCTGGGTGGATATTCGACAAAAACCAATAACGTGCTGGGCAGCTACGTCGTGGGCAAGTGCTGGTGCGGCGAATCGTATTACGTCGACCCGACCGACATGTCGTCTCGCGTAGTCACGAGCGGGGGCACGACGGCAGAGGTTTGGGAGTTGTCGACGTCCCCTACGCCTTCTTTGAGCATGGTGAGCAGCGCGTCGGTGAGCGGGGCTACGGCGCAGGATCCGGGCTTCTTTACTACCGTGTCGTCGAACGGCACGCAGAACCCGATCATCTGGGCGCTGACCCGTCCGGTTTCAAGCTCGCAGGACACGATTAACCTTGTGGCTCTCAATCCGGATTCGGGTGGGAGCACGATGAGCGTGTTGTTCAATGGCGCGGCTGGCGAATGGCCCAACCTGGGCAACAATGCCAATCTGGTTCCCGTGGTGGCCAATGGGGAAGTGTTTGTGGCGAGCTACCAACAGTTACAGATCTTCGGATTGACGACTGCGAAGGCGAAAGCGGCAAAGAAGAAGTAGCCCGAGAATTACACTCTGTAGTTCGCTCGCCTTGTCGAACGGCCGCATGTTGGCTTGGAATTCGCAAGATCGGCAACTCCCCGCCCACTTCTTGCAAAAGAAGCGAGAAATGGGGCACCCAGATTTGGCCATTCGCCTGCACTCCGGCTACAATCGGCAACTGTTATCCCAACAATTCTCCGGAGGCTTTCTGTGATCCGTCGAATTCTTCTCGTTCTATTGCTGATCGGTTCAGCCCTCGCACAAGATGTCGTTCATTACACCGCAACCAACGCGAACGTGAAGTATCTGTTCGCGACCGCTGACCCCGTGGCACGGCTGAAATCCGGCGATATTCTTGACACCAACACTCTCGACTGCTTTGGCAACGTGCTGCGCAAGCCGGGAGACACGCTCAGCATGGTGAAGGGAGACAATCCTCTGACCGGGCCGTTCTATGTGGAGGGCGCGGAGCCGGGCGACACGCTGGCTGTGAAGATTCTTTCCCTCGATGTGGATGGGGACACTGGCGTGGGCGCGTTCGCTCCAGGATTCGGCGCGCTCAATGAAACCAATTACACTCCTATGCTGCATCCTCCGCTGCCCGAGCGCATCTGGTATTACCACATCGATCACGCTGCGAATACGGCACTGTTCAAGGCGCTGGACTCGGATTTCTCGGTGAAGATTCCGCTGCATCCTTTCTTTGGCTGCATCGGAGTCGCCCCGGCGGAGGGTGAGGCGCGCAGCTCGGTGGTCCCGGCAGAATTCGGCGGAAACATGGATTCGCCCGAAGCCAGCGTCGGCAACACGGTTTATTTTCCTGTGAACGTGAAGGGCGGGCTGTTCTACATCGGCGACGGCCACGCCGCCATGGGCGACGGAGAAGTCGCTGGCACTGCGATTGAAGTTCCGTTGAAGGCGCGGGTGCAGTTGAACGTTATCAAAGGACGAACCATTGCGTGGCCGCAGTTTGAAAACGACGATGCGATCATGACCGTGGGAGCTTACCGTCCGCTGGATGACACGCTGCGGATCGCATTCACCGAGCTGGTGCACTGGATCCACAAGGATTACGGGTTGTCGGAGCTGGATGCTTATGAGTTGCTGTCGCAGGTGGGAAAAATTCATCTGAACGAGATGGTCGATCCGAACTATGTGATCGTGGCTTCGATTCAGAAGAAGTATTTACCAGCAAAAAAGAAGTAGGTGAATCCGTGGCCAGGGTCCTGCACCGCCCTTTCGATTCGCATTCGTTTCATGAATCATTCGCCACTAACTACTAGATGCGGCTTTGCGGAGGTCTTGTGATGAACGGGCACTCCCACCTTTCGAACGCTGATTTCTGGCCAGAGTTGCCGCTGACAGCATGGCAGGACACATACGCCACGCTCCACATGTGGACCCAGATAGTGGGCAAGGTGCGGCTGGCGCTCAGCCCGCACGTGAATCATTGGTGGGAGGTTCCGTTGTATGTGAATGCGCGTGGGCTTACCACGTCTGCGATTCCTTACAACGGAGGAAATTTCGAGATTCAGTTCGACTTCATCGAGCACAGGCTGATAATCCAAAGCAGTTCGGGCGCGTCGGAAATTCAGGTTTTGAAAGCGCAATCGGTGGCTGATTTTTATTCCGAGTTCATGGCAGCGCTAAAGTCATTGGATATTGCAGTGAAGATCTGGGCGAAGCCTTGCGAGGTGCCGAACCCGGTGCGCTTCACCAGCGACACGCAGCACGCATCTTACGATCCGGAATACGCGCACCGCTTGTGGCGGATTTTGCTTTCCTGCAATAACGTCTTTCAGGAATTTCGCGCCGGATTTATTGGCAAGTGCAGTCCAGTGCATTTTTTCTGGGGAAGCTTCGACTTGTGCGTGACGCGCTTTTCGGGCAGGCGCGCTCCGGAGCGGCCGGGAGCGGATGCGGTCACGCGCGAAGCGTACTCGCACGAAGTGATCAGCGCGGGATTCTGGCCGGGCGCGGGATTCAAGGGTCCGGCATTTTACTGCTATGCCGCGCCGGAGCCCGAAGGATTTTCGCGACAAGTCGTGAACCCGGCTCAGGCTTTCTATCATCCAGAGATGCATGAGTTTCTTTTGATGTATGACGATGTGCGCACGGCGGCTTCACCGCGAGAGGCGCTACTGGAATTTTTGCGGAGCACGTATGCCGCCGGGGCGGATTTGGCGAAGTGGGATCGAAAAGAGTTGGAACGAGGGTGACGATTGTGCTCGTGGAGACGAGGCCCGTTTCGTGAGAGTAGGGATCCTCCGACAGTGGGGCTGCTACGCTTCGCTCGCACCCGCTTCGCTCAGAATGGCGGAACAAGGAATAGCCGACACAGGAAGGACAGGACGAGGAGACTGAACATGGCCCAAAAATGCAACCATCTGAATGAGATTAAAGTTACAACCACCGATACGCATGTTTGTCCGGAGTGTGTGAAGATGGGAGACACATGGGTTCACTTGCGCCTGTGCATGGTGTGCGGGAATGTAGGCTGCTGTGATTCTTCGAAGAATAAACACGCCACCAAACACTTTCATCACAGCAAACATCCCGTCATGCGTTCGATCGAACCCGGAGAAGATTGGATCTGGTGCTACGTCGATGAAATCATTGCCGGCGAGGTAGCCGCGTAACTATCGGGCGCCGCGATTCAAGCTCACCAGACTCAGCGCGAGAACACCACTCCGTGGGGTACGCCTGTGCCCTTCCATCCCTGCGGCCAAACCCGGTCGGTAAAGTTGAAGCCGGGCTTTCCATCGGAGTCGTGAAAGGCATCATCCAGGGAAATGGCGCCGTTTGCGGGATCGAATTTCAACAGGTAAAGCCGCTGCACGTCCCTCCCGCCCGTTGCTACAACGCGATTCGTTCTTGCGTCCCATCCGGTCCAGTGAGGAAACGCGTCGTCGCCGAGAGTGACCCTCGAAACCTCCACCGGCTTGGCTCCATTTGCAATATCGAGCACGATTATGGAGTGCAGGTAGGAGACGCTCTGCAGCAGATAGTGCCCCACAATGGTGGGGACTCCGCAGAACGAGCCGGGAAACGAATAGACCAACTGCGATTTGGGTTCGTCCTTATTAAGGCCGGTAATGCGCTCGACGCCGCAGGCCAACGTCTGCACGTAGATCGCTCCGTCGGGTCCCAGCCTCGGCTCTTCCGGGCTGATCTCGCCGTAGTGGTTCTCTCCCTCATCGAAGTACACCGTCTTCAAGAGCTCAAGATCAGAAAGCCGCCAGATCTGGTAGGTAAGTCCACGGAACATATCTTCATCGTCCATGGCGGAATTGGTGGAAACAACCCGGTCGAGTTCGGGCATAACAACCAGGCTGTAGGGGGTGAGGAGCGCGCCGGGAAACGCAGGATCAGCGCTGCTGGCGGAGCGGATGACCATGCCAGTATCGTCGATTTCGACCAGGCCACCATGCTTACCGAGAGCTTCGGGATTCATGCTGTCGTGCGCATGTTGAAACGTCGCCAGCACATGCCCGTTGGGCAGGCGCAGATAAGAGTGCGGGTGCAGGTAGCCAGCCATGTCGGCAAATGAGCTTGCGATCTTAGGATGCAGAGGGTCACGCACGTCGAAAATAAATGTGCGCCCGGCATCATGGTCATTCGCAAAGAGCATTCCGCTGGCCGGCATGACGTATTCCGTGTGATGTACGAGCTTTGTCTGCTGGTCTGTCGCGAGAGTGGTTACCAGGCGACCATACGACGCCGAGGATGGATCGGCATCGATCACGGCAAGAAAGTCATTTCCCTTTTTCGCCCTGTCGCCCGCCCAGGCAAACATGTAATGTCCCGTCGGAGCTATTTCGTGCTGCTGGCAGAGTGCAGGGAACGTTGCGGTGCAGAACGCAAGGACGACAACGAACAGACGAGCCATGAATCTCTCCAGTCTCAATTCAGCATGATTTCGACGCCGAGGGAGAATATCAGATTGGCAGGGTGTTTCAGTCAGGATTTAACCGTTCAAGCGGAAGAAAACACAGGCGGGAAAAAATTGAAAGGGCCGTGACATTGGTTATGCTCTAGCTGCCGCCTCCTGCGAGGGAGCCAACAGCGTGGACGCATGTACCGTCACAGCCCCTTGATGCGATCACTGTTTTCACAGTCCCAAACCCCAACTGCCCCTCGCAGAGCCGTCGGTTTTTTCAGGTTTGGCTGCCCCTCAGGTTGCCCCGATTGGCTGATCACCCAGTCTACTTCGGGTCAGCAAGTTTTATTTCGCTGTCCCTTTCAACCGTCGACGGAAACCACCTTAACAGAGTGTTCATAAAAGTCAACGCAAACTATTGGTGCAATACATGAGAATGAGCCTGTGAATAACGAAAAGCGTATCCTGTTGAGGCATTGATGCTTATCAGTGTCGGGTTTTGAATCGGTACTGCTTTTGCACAGAAAAAATCACAAGCACAGGAAACCCGGAAATCCTCAGAGGAATCGAAGTTTCGGCTTGACGCGAAAACTTTATGGGCGCATCTTGCTAGGAGTAGAAAGAATTGTCGATGTCAGAACTCGTGGCTTATGTGGATGGCGGTTCCCTGGGCAATCCAGGGCCATCCGGAATTGGGGTGGTGATCGACGGCTGCGAAAGCGGCCCCATTCGTATCGCGAAATGGATTGGCCATCAGGACAACAACGTTGCCGAGTACGTGGCGCTGATGGAAGCTTTGCAGTGGGCGCTGAAGCTTAAGGCGCGGGCGCTGCACGTTTACTCGGATTCAGAAGTTGTCGTGCGCCAGATGCGCGGCGAGTACATTTGCCGCAGCACCCGGCTTTATTCTCTGCACTGGACCTGCCGCAAGCTGGCTCGAGCTTTGAGCTTTTCCATCTCACACGTTCCGCGCGAGGATAACACTGAGGCCAACGAACTGGCCAATACGGCGGTGCGGCGGCGCGAAGTGGCTCCCGCTCTCTGAAGCCCATAATGGGTAGGCCGGAATCTAACACGCATCCCTTCTCTTGACAGAGCCTTCATCAGGAGCGAGACTCCACTCAATGACTGATCATGGCTCCTTTGGGTCTGGTTCGGGAGCGCCGACGCGGGCGGAGAAGGCGAACCCTGAGGCTAAGCGATCCACGACGGCCAGCGTTTCTGCCGGAATCGCCGTTGCGAATGCAAACCTACCCAGTCTGACAGAGCCTCACGCTGCTCTTTCCGGGCCGTGCTTTCCAGCCGAGGATGGTGGACGCTCGCTCGCGGCGATGGCTGAGCGCGATCTGGATGCCACCCTGCAATTGCTGGCCGAGCGCGCCCAGTACATCACGGGGGCGAGCGGGGCGGCGATCGCTTTGCGCCGCGGTCAGCACAAGGACATGCTTTGCCGGGCCAGCACAGGCCCGAACGCGCCAGAGTTGGGCGCCCTGCTCTCCATGGAATATGGGCTTTCGGGCGAGAGTGTGCGCACGCTGCAGATTCTGCGATGTGATGATACTGAGCGCGATCCGCGCGTGAATAAGGAAGGCTGCCGGCAGTTGGGCATCGCGTCTGTGGTCGTGATGCCAGTAGTGTGCGAAGATCGGGCGATTGGCGTGTTCGAGCTTTTTTCTGGCAAGCCGAATGTCTTTGGCGAGCGCGATGTTTCGGCGCTGCGGCGTTTGAGCGAAATGGTGGAGGCGGCGGTGAAACACGCTACGGCCATGCGGAATGTAGCCGCAGGCGCGCCCGTGGTGGGTTTGAGCGAAACTTGGCCGCTAAGTGCTGCGAGGAATTCGGAAATACCGGTGGAAGGCGCGACTATCGAAAAGCACTCTGAGCTGGAACGTGCCTCCAGCGCGACCGGGCCTCCGCTGCCTTCGGAATCGATTGCGACAGACTTGCACGCCCAGGAAGCGCAAGCGGACGCTCCGGCGGTTGAGTCCACCGAACCGCAAAGCGCGGAACCATGCGAGACACACCCGGCTCCCACCAAAAAGCCGGTTTTCTGGTCGGCGGCTGTTCAGAAATCGGAGAGCCCGCCGGCGATGCCATCGACCTTTGACCCAGCTGTGATTGCTGTCCCTGCAGTATTGCGAAACTTGCAGAAGTGCTCGGCTTGCGGCTTTCCGGTATCGCAGGGGCGGAGCTTGTGTGTAGAGTGCGAGCAAAAAAAGTGGCGAGGCGAACCTCTCGCGCAGCCTGCCATGGCGCAGGCGCCACAAATCGAAACTCAAGACCAGATGCGGCAGGAGGCGGCAGTGACTGCCGTCCCGGCGACTGTGCAGGCGGAAGAGGCGCAGCCGGTGAACAATTCAGAGGCTGCTACTTCCACTGAGGTTGTAGTCCCTGATGCGCTCGCCGAACTGCCGGGGCCGGAAGTTGGCGCTGCGACAACCGACTCGGTTACCGAGCAGGTGCCGCAACTACCATATGCGGAGCCCTCTGAAAACTCCGCAATGTTCTTGGGTTCGGCGATGCAATCCGAATCATGGTTGGCAGCCAATAAATATGTACTAGCGGTTTTGCTGGTGGTTGCACTCGTGATCGCCGCCATGGTTTTGCTGCGTTAATTTCCTGACAGGTATTCTTTAGACGTTTCGCGTGATTTCTTCTTGATTCTTTGCTGCGCGGGCCGCGTCTACGGATTACAATTCCTCTTCAACTTCTGTCTAACTTCAAGATTCATCCGGGAGGTTTTCTTTGCCCCCAATACTGCGTGTGGTGCTGCGCGGCGGTTGTGCGCTAGTGCTTCTGGTGCTGACTGGCACGGCAGGGGCGCAGAGTTCGGAACAGCGCGCTGTACACTATATGGAGTCGGTGCGCAAACAGCCCCCGTTGCTGCTGAGCTTTGTGCACGAGATGCCGAAGGGTGGCGATCTGCATAACCACCTGGACGGGGCAATTTACGCCGAAGACTTGATTGATTTTGCGGCGGCGGGGGGATTGTGTGTGGACCGAACGTCGGCGCGACTGCTGGCACCGCCCTGCGATCCTTGTGAAAACTACACGGCGAAACCAGCGGCGCAATGCAGTTATGGCGACCACGAGCTTTACGACGAGATGATTGATGCCTGGTCGATGCGCAACTGGAATCCGGGGGAGGGATCGGGCCATGATCATTTCTTCGGTGCCTTTGACAAGTTCAGTCTGGCTTCGCACACGCATCGGGCCGAAGCGATTGCCGCAGCGACGAACCGGGCGGGCATGGACCATTTACAGTACGTCGAATTCATGGATACGGCCGATGGCGGCCTGGCGGCGAAACTGGCCGGAAAGGTCGAGTGGAATCCGAATTATGCCCAGATGCGCGACGCTCTGTTGAGCGCTGGAATGAAAGATGTGGCAGCGGAAACCAGCAAGCGGCTGGACGCCGACGTTGCCCGTGCCAAAGAGATTCTCAAGTGTGGAACCCCCGACGCAGCTGCGGGATGCGGCGTCACCGTCCGCTATCTTTATCAAGTGCTGCGTGGATTACCGCATCAAATTGTGTTTACGCAGATCCTGTTGGGATTCGAACTGGCATCGTCGGACCCGCGCTTTGTCGGCCTCAATCTGGTAATGCCCGAAGATTGGTATGTACCCATTCATGACTTCAACGAGCACATGGCAATGCTCGACTATCTGCATAGCGTATATCCCAAGGTGCACATTGCGTTGCACGCGGGCGAGCTGGCGCTTGGTCTGGTACCACCGGAGGATTTGACTTTTCACGTCCGGGCCTCCGTCGAACGCGGTCATGCCGAGCGCATCGGCCACGGCGTCGACGTGATGAACGAAAAGGATCCGATTCAGCTCATGCATGAAATGGCGGAGCGAAATGTGCTCGTAGAAATCGCTCTGACTTCAAATGACGAGATTCTGGAAGTGAGTGGAGACGATCACCCGCTTCCGATTTACATGAAGTATGAAGTTCCGGTCGCCCTGGCCACCGACGACGAAGGCGTGGCGCGATCGGATATGACAAATGAGTACCTGCGCGCGGTCGAGACCTATCACCTGTCCTATTCGGATTTAAAGCGCATGGCTCGACAGAGTTTAGAACACAGTTTCCTGCCGGGCCAAAGTTTGTGGGCAGACACGAAGCTTGTATTTCGTATGACGCCGGCGTGTGTGGGCGACGCTCCGGGCACAGAGAAGCCGTCCGTGGGGTGCGGGCAGTTCCTTACGGGGAGCGAGCGGGCTCGGATGCAGTGGCAACTTGAGAGCGAGTTTGCGAAGTTTGAAAAAAAGTTTTCGCGAAGCGAGGCGCAAGTACCCTAGGGGCTGAAACCCACGATTCGGCAAAATATTTACACAGTGCCAAAGGCGCTGCGCCTTTCAAAATCCGACTTTCTATGAACGATCAATTCGCGCCTGCGGAAACGGCAGCGCAGTCCGTGCTGCAACGTACTTCTTTACGTCCACGCATCGGACTGGTATTGGGGTCCGGCCTCGGCGGCGTCGCCGATTCGCTGACCGAGGCTTCAAGAATTCCTTTCGCTGAAATCCCCGCATTCCCCCGCTCGACGGCTATTGGCCACGCTGGACAAATGGTCATCGGTAAATCAGTCGGCGTTCCCGTAGCTGCGATGCAGGGGCGCGTGCACCTTTATGAGGGATATTCAGCGGAGCAAGTCGTCTTCCCTATCCGCGTGTTTGCGCGTATGGGGATTCGCGCCGTCATCCTGACCAACGCTGCTGGCGGCATCAATTTGAAATATCAGCAGGGCGCGCTGGTGCTGATCAGCGACCACATCAATTTGCAAGGAACCAATCCTCTGGTGGGCGCGAATGACGCCCGCTTCGGGGTTCGCTTTCCCGACATGACGCACGCCTACGATAAACAATATCGAGCCGTGGCGCGGGAGGAGGCAGACAAGCTTGGAATGACTTTGCATGAAGGCGTCTACGCCGCGCTGCTCGGGCCGAGCTACGAGACACCCGCGGAGATTCGCTATCTGCGCACCATCGGCGCGGATCTGGTTGGAATGTCGACGGCATTCGAAGTGATTGCGGCGCGGCATATGGGAATTAACGTGCTGGCAATCTCATGCGTCACCAACATGGCTGCCGGAATTCTCGATCAGCCGCTCTCGCACAAGGAGGTCATGGACACCGGCGAGCGTGTGAAGACCAGCTTTGAGGCACTTCTGCGCGCGGTACTACTACGAATGGAAAAAGACGTGGCTGGCTAAATCATTGCATTCCGGCGCAAACGGGTTGAGCCGGAAGACGCCGATCGCCGATTGCGATCTATAATGTGCTGTCGATTCATCCGACTGCAAGGAGATTGTTTATGCCGCAAGTCATCCCCGAAAAATACCGCGATCTTTTTCAGAAGCGCGCTTTTGCTAATTTGGCGACGCTAATGCCGAATGGCAGCCCGCAAGTTACGCCGGTCTGGTGCGACTTCGATGGCGAGCACGTCCTTTTCAACTCCGCTAAGGGACGCCAGAAAGATAAAAATGTCCGCCGCGATCCGCGCGTGGCCATGACTTTAATGGACCCGGAAAATCCATATCGCTATCTGGAGATCCGTGGTCGCGTAGTTGAGATTACCGAAGACGGCGCCGACGCCATGCTCGACAAGATGGCCAAGAAATATCTCGGCGTCGACAAATATCCGTACGGCGCGCCCGGCGATGTGCGTGTCATTTATAAGATCCAGCCCGAGCACACCACGGTGATGGGATAGGTCTGAATCTTCGGATGGCCAGCGGAATCGGGGGCTAAAACCCAGTTGTCAAGATAAATGGTCTTGCGGCACGGCTGAAAGCCGGCGCCCCTTCAAGGCTCTCGAGGTGAGAAAACCCGTTCGCACCTACAATCTCTGTTTTCTCGGCTTCGGCAACGTTAACCGGGCTCTCGTGCAATTGCTGCTTGATCGCGAGGAGGAACTTCGCGAGCGCTATGAAATTTCATGGCGTATTACAGGCGTAGCCTCGCGGCGGTTGGGATGGATCGCGGAGCCTCAGGGATTGACCGCGACCGTGATGGCCGCTTTGGTTTCGGATTCGTTTGGCGGCATTTCGCGCGCAGGAGCGCCCGCCGCGCCGCAGAGGCAATTGACGGACGTTCGTTCGTGGCTTGCAGCCTCTCGTGCTGATGTTCTGTTCGAGGCCACGTCGCTCAACGTGGAGAATGGCCAGCCTGGCATCGATCATATCCGCGCTGGGCTGGAGCATGGCGCCGACGCCATCACCGCGAATAAAGGGCCAATCGTCCATTCCTACCGGGAGCTTCGCGATCTGGCCGCAGCGCGCGGCAGAAAATTTCTCTTTGAATCCACGGTGATGGATGGCGTTCCTGTCTTCTCTTTGTTCGAGCAGATGCCGGCAATCCATCTGCACGGTTTCCATGGCATTCTGAATTCCACCACCAACGTCATTCTCAGCGAGATGGAGCGGGGCCTCAGTTTCGATGCCGCGTTGCAGAAGGCGCAGGCAATGGGCATCGCTGAAACCGACGCAGCGCACGACATTGACGGCTGGGATGCGGTGGTGAAGACAGCTGCACTCATCACGGTGTTGATGGATGTTCCGATCAAGTTGCAGGAGATCGAACGCATCGGCATTCGCGGGCTGGATTCCAGCATGCTCTCCGAAGCGCGGATGGAGGGGCGTCCGTACCGGCTGGTTTGCCGAGCGAAGCGAGACGGAAATGGTGTGAAAGCGAGCGTACGTCCGGAGAGGGTTTCGGCTCCGATGTCATTGATCGACGGAACCTCGTCCTACGTTTGTTTCAATACCGATATTTTTCCGAGACTCGAAATTACTGAAGGCGACCCCGGGCTGTACGCGACGGCTTACGGCATGATGGCCGATTTTATTCGGGCGGTGAGAAAATAAAACGCTTGGAGTCAACGGACCATTGGCGATTTCCGAGAACGTTTGAGTCAGGCAGAGAGTTGCGGGAGGGGGGCATCACGATGTGAGTGTTCCAGTTCCACATCGGTTATCAAGCTGCCTGAGTTCTTAAGGGAGGCAAGGACAGTCTCCACGAATTGGTTCGTATGTCGCCAGCATCCTTCGAAAACCTGACCACCTTCGGACCGCACGCGCAAAGGATGCCAGACGGCAGGGTCGGGATAGATGTGCCTGGCAGTTGCTTGCATCTCTTCAAAGCGCTTCGAAAACAGTCCGCCGCCAGGAAAAACCTCCACGCATTTTGTATCAAGTCGAAGTCCTTCGCGCATTGCCTTGAGAGCACTCTCTTTTGCGCTCCAGCAAAGAGTTATCAATAGACTCCGTTTCTCGGAGCGGATTTTATCGATCAGGGTCTGTTCGTTGTCTGTGAAGTAATCGGAAACAAAGGCGGAGCTTCGAGGCTCGACGACTTCCAGGTCACAGCCCAGAGTAGTTTTGCGCAGCGCAACGACAGCAATGGCTCTACCGGCACGGTGACTTAAAGAAATTGTGACGTCGGCTCTTTGATTGAACAGAAAGACTTCCGGCGCGCCGGAGGGCGCAGCTAATATCTCAAGGTTCGCCAGATTTGAGAGACGCGTACGGAGATGGAGGCAGGCTGCGAGCAAGCGCTTCGCAGTCCAACGCCCTAGGCGCCAGTCGGTGTTCCGCTTGGCGAAGTGCAGGCCGCTCAGGACATGCTTTTCCTTCGCACTCAACCATTCATTTTCAGTTGGCACATCAGTTTCACTCTGTTCGATCCGGTAGATGTTCATCTTAAGCCGCCACGGTCTCGATCTCGGTCACACTGGTTTCGTCTTCTTCCTTCTTCATGCCGCGCTCGATGGCATCGACCAGATAAGGACGGAGACTGGCGGGAGAAATAATATGATTGAGAGCGCCCACGCTAAGCGCGCGGTGCACGCTGTGTACCCGGTCGAACTCAACCGCCATCTCGCCCAGTTTTTCCGAATATACAATCTGATAAAGTTCATCCCACTGGGCGCGCAACTGGGCTCGCTGCGCGGCATCGGCCTGCAGGATCGCCTGGTTTAAAGCCTGCAGGCGTTCGTCTTTGCGAGTCCTGCTTTCTACTTCGCCAGCGAAGACAACCGCCGCCGCCGGAGCTCCACCAATGACCGAAGCGTAAGTTCCCTCCAGCGCAGCTATTTCGACTTGCGGATTCAATGCCCTGGAGAAAACCACATAGGCACCGCCGTGATAACGAGAGATCACGCAGAAAATAATCGGACCCTTGAAATTCACCACAGCCCTGCCAATCTCCGCGCCATACTCGAGCTGCAAGCGGCGCATCGATTCCGGTGAGCCGTCAAATCCTGACAAATTGGCAAGCACGACCAGAGGCCTATTGCCACTGGCCGCGTTCACAGCGCGTGCCACTTTCTTGGAGGACTGGGGGAACAACGTTCCGGCAGTCCAGTAATCCGGTCCATCCGCAGGAACAAATCCGAAGCGCGGGATCGTCTGCGATTCGATGCCGATCATGCACACGGGGTAGCCGCCGAGATGAGCGTCCCAGACAACAGCTGTTTCCGCAGCCCGCATCCCCGCCCAGCGCTCGAGGGGAGCGTGATCCTGATCGATCACGGCCTTCATGACTTTGCGGATATCAAACGGCTTCTTCCGCGCAGGGTTGGTGGTGTTCGACAGGATGTCTCCGATTTGCGCGAAACCTTCCTCCCCGTTTTCATTGTGAGGATAGCTCTGCACGTCGCGATCAACAGGGTCGCAGCTCTTGGCCCGCCGCGGAAATCGCTCTCCGGGCAACACGTACGTGTGCTCGTAGTGGCGGAACAATATGTGGCAAGCTTCGTCGAGATCGCGCGCCCAGTACTGTGCTTGCCCGTTGACGCCCATGATCCGGTCGTAGCCCCCAATTCCCTGGTTGTCCTCGGCGGAAATTCCGCCTGAATAGTCGAGAGCACGTTTGCCAGTGAGAACCATAGCCGCCTTCGGCGTCATGACGAGAATGCCGCGCGTATGCATCAGCATAGTGGCCTCGGCATTCCAATACGGTTGCGCTCCCACGTTGATTCCGTTGATGATCAGATTGACTTCACCACCGCCCTGGGTGAACTCAATCAGGCGACACAAGACTCGGGCGATCCAGTCCATATTTTCGACGCCGCTATCCATCGAGATCTTCGCGCCTGCGGAAATCGGGAACCACTCCAGCGGAACGAGCATCTCTTCCGCCAGATTGAGAGCGGCGATGATCATCCGGCACTCCGGTTCAGCGAGGGCTCCCAGGTCTCTGCTAGGGTCTCCCAACACCAGCACGCGCCTCATCCCCTCTGGATAGCGAGGGGTAAAGTTTCGGATGACTCCGGCGATGATATTTGCGCGGTTTTGTCCATAAGGCCGATCCACCGGAACCAACCGGCCATTGGCATCGAGATCGTGCTCCACGAAATCGCCCGGTGGAAATTCGGTGCGCGTATTTTCGCGAGCGGGAGTGATCATCTTGACGATCTCGTAGGGATAGACCATTCCGCGCTGCCGTACGCGAATCACTTTCTGTTCGTACGCGTTCACGGCTTTCAGCGGGAGAAGTTTGTCTGCCGGCCGGAACGTGATAAGCAGCCCGCTGCCCACGGGACTCGAAATGCGCACTACCATGTCGCGCAATTCTCCGGTGGTCGAATTGGGTATACGAGCTCGCACCACGACTTGCTCTAGACCAAGTCCCTCGGTCGCGGGCTGAAGCTTGCGCACGATGTCGTTCAATTCATCCGGTTTCAGATTCAGCGGAGGCCAGACATAAAGAAACACGCGGTTCCAATAGAGCCGTTCGTTGGGACGCCGCCTCGACTGAAACAGGCGGATGGCTGCCAGCGCTTCCATCAACATGCGCTCCAGGTGTGGCAACTGCACAATCCGTCCGGCAGCATCGCGGACAGGGGTTACATCCCGTACTTCCGCGGCTGCGAACAGGCGTTCATCCTTGGGATTGTCACGCGAAACCGCGTGAATAAGATAAACATCTTCCACGGAAGGCAAACGTTCAATATTAAAATTGCTGAGGCGCCATAGATGAAGTCGCTTCCCCATCATGGGATGCAAGCCGCGATAAAACTTTTCCTCCTGAAATCCGTTCTCAGCCGTCCGATAAGTGAAGTACTGCAGGTGGCTGGCGAATCGGCCCTCGCTCTTTCCGGCGACTGCCACTACGATTCTCCGGATCGGACGCGGCAAGCCAGCCTCGTTCAACATCTGCTGCACTTCCGCCTGGGTCGCGTCTGCTTCCCCCAGCTTGCGGGTAGAGCAAAGATAAAAGTCCATCACGATGTCATGATCAGCCGGCAGCGCGAGAAGTATTGGGGACAGGCATTGCGCGGCCGAAGCCAGTTCGTGATAGTTCGCGTAGGTTGCAAAAACATGAATGCGCTTACCTTCGTGATCGTATTCCGCTGATGCATAAGAATGTCCATCGACCAAAGATGAACCGGGATTGAGAAGACTGCGAATTTTGTAATACCTCGCGGTCAGCACTTCCAGCATGTCAACGCGCAAGGCAGAATCGGCCAAGGGGAACCGGCTGGCAAATAGTCCCGCCAGAAGTTGCGGACAGTCGATCAGGGCGTGGACCACGGCGCGGCGCTCTGTGGCATCAGGATGTTTAGCCAGACGGTCAAGATGGCTTTCGGCTTCGTCGTAAACCTGGGTTCGCGCCCGCTCAAACACCGGCTGATCGAAGTAGCGATAACTCAGTTCACGGGCCAGATCAGTCACCGAAGGACAAAGCTGATGAGTGACAGCGATCATGCGATCGAGAAGCATTCGAAAGGATCCATTCGTGCGCGCATCCGGCTCTTTGATGTGGCGCAATCGTCGTTCGAGGATATCCAGGATGATGGCGGTGTGCTGCTCCATCCGCTGGTGTGATTTGCAAATCCAAAGCAGGCTCTCTCGCAATTTTGCCGTAGGCTCCAAGGTCAGCACCTCATAATGACCCAGAGTTCGTCGTAACCCTTCAACAAAGGCGTGTGGGAGTCCTGCGCCTTTGGTTTCGATCATTCGCAAATACGAGAAGAGATATGCCTCCGCGCTAGGCTCTTCCCCGGCGATACGGTGATCCATCTCTGGCTCGCGCTGGAATAACGCACAAATATCCACGAAAATTCCCAGGATCTCGTTCTCCATCTCGGTTATGTGTTCGGTCTCGGCAGGGCAGCACTTGCTCCACTCCGCAAGTTCACGGGCGCTTTTTCCCCGATCGATGTCGAAACCCAGCATGAGCTGGCGAAGCTCTTTGAGATTCTCCAAACATATGGATCGCCCAGTTTCCGTCTTTTCACAGCCGATCTGGGATGCCCCGAATACCACCCGTTCTCCTGCTTCGTTGGCTCGTTCGCAGCTGGTTGCCTCGATTTGAACCAGCGGAGCGCCCGTATCCACTTGCACATTCGCAATCGTCATGACTTCCCGCACTCTGCCGGAAAATGGAGCCACCACCTGGGTTTCCATTTTCATAGCCTCGACCACGGCCAACCGATCACCCGCTGCCACCATATCACCTGGCTTCACGGCAACCGAAACCACGACGGCTGGCGCAGGGGCGTGTACGATTCCGCCATCGTCTCGATAAACCCGGTGGAGCACTCCATCGACTTCAATCCTCGATTCGACGCCCTGGTCGACGCAAACGATGTGGAACCGCCGTCCAAATACCGTGAGCCACGACTCGAACTGGTCGCGTCGATCGCTGTGACAATCGATCTGTGTTCCGTCGATCTCCAGTCGGTAATCCTGCGGGCCCACGCGCCGAATCTCCGGTCGATAAAGTCGTCCCCGATAGCGCAGCCCGATGGTGCAGCCGACCTGACTACTTACGCGCGGCCTGCCACGCGCCGCCGACGAATAAAACTGCGCTTGCTCCACGCGCAATTCCGCATCATAAGCATCAATCGCAGCCTGGATTAGCGCGACGTCATCGTACTCGCTGGAGAGATGGCCGCCAGCCGCAGCCAACTCGTTGAGCCATAAACTACCGTTTTGCCCGTCGTGCAACTCGCTCCGGCGGAGCAGATCCAGCAAGAATGTTCGGTTGCTGGCTCCGCCCCGGATGACCACAATGCTGTCTTCTATCGCCCTCTGCAGTCGGGAGAGAGCTTCAGTCCGGGTTTGGCCATAAGCGATGAGCCTGGCAATGAGAGGGTCGAACTCCGCAGGAATCGTTTCGCCTTCGGCTACGCCCGAATCTACACGCACGCCGGGCCCGGTGAGAATTTGCAAGCGTTCGACCGTTCCGGGAGCCGCCACAAAGCCGTGCTCCGGATCCTCCGCATTGATCCGAACCGCAATCGCGTGGCCATTAGAACGTGGAAATCCTCCATCGAGAAGCCCGCCGCGGGCAATGTGAATTTGAAGTTTTACGAGATCGAGGTTGGTTGTGGATTCGGTGACGGCGTGTTCAGGCTGCAAATGAAGCATCACGTCATCAAAGAAAAATCGCCGATCCTGCGGATCGTAGAGAAATTTAACGGTGCCCGCACTGTAGTATTCCGCAGCCTTAGCGAGACGGACCGAAGCCTCCCGCAACGCCTCAGCTTCCTCTGGAGAAACCGCAGGAGAGGAAGATTCTGCCAGCACATTCTGTTTCCGCCGCTGAATCGTGCAGTCGCACACACCCAGAGCCCACGTATTCCCCAGGCAATCGGCAATAATCGGGACTTCGAGGTGGCGCGCTCGGTGCATCGGTTGTTCAAGAAAAACAGTTGGATCGCCGAAGGCCTTGGCTGCGTTGGCACGGGCGGTCTCCAACGCGCGTGCAAGTTTGGTTGCCGAATGGACAACGCGAATTTCTCGGCCCTCGTTCCCCGCCGCCGCTTTGATCAATAGCGGGAAGCCCAGGCGCTCGCCGTGCACTTCTGCATCTTCGACATTTTCGACCGGCCCGCCGCTCCACGGCAGCACAGGAATTCTTAATTGCTCCGCAAGAGTCTTCGCCGCAACTTTGTCGCCGAGTCGACGCATGGCTTCACTCGACGGACCGATGAACACAATTCCCATCTCACTGCAAAGTTTGGCGAATGCCGCGTGCTGCGCCACAAACCCCCATCCCACCCATACCGCATCTGCGCGCACGGATGTGAGCGCCTGCGCGAGCCGAGCGTAGTTGAGGTAGCTGCTCCTGCACCGATGGGTAGCCGGATCGATGAGTTGAGCTGGGCCCAGAAAAATTGCGTCGTCCGCTTCGCGGACAAACATGGCGTGACGATCGGGCTCGGTGAAAAGTGCGATGGTCCGCAGTGCCACGCCATGTTCGTGGCGAAACTCACGTGCGGCATGGATAAAACGCATGGCGGCTTCGCCGCGGTTGACAATGGCAACGCGTTTGAAATCAGTCAGCATAAGCACCTCGATGGATCCACCTGTGCCTGCCTGAGGTATTCGTCAGGCCACCAGAGTGCTCTCCTCTGAGAAGATGGCTTGCAGCGCTTTGAGGCCCGCCGGATCGATCGCATCCGCGAGGGTCACGGTCTGGTAACCGTTAAGACGCAAATAACAATTTCCTTTGGAGTCGAGGACTTCCGCATCGAAAGTTCCTTGCACTGGATCGGGAGTTATGACGGCGTACAATCGACTCCTCGCCAGGTTGGACGGTTGGAAAACGTATACCTCACGAACACATCGCGGCAGCCCCATGCAGGATTCCCTGGCCAACTCCCACAGACCGGCGGTTTGGAAACAGAGCTCAATCAGCCGCGGAGCCGACACGGTCAGTAATTCCAAGGGATGATGATTGGGAGGGAGGTCCTCAGCGAACAAACTGATGACGCGTTTCCCATCAAACCAGGCTTTCTCAATCACCTGGTAAGCAGGTCCGTGGAAGTAGAGCCGGTAGATGTCGGCAGCTTCAACACATCTTCCGCTTGGAACGACGAAAGCGCGCGAGGGCAGCGGTTCGATGGGATGGTTCGCGAGCCGGACGCGAGCGGTGAAATGCGTTGTCAGCTGTGCCTCGGCCTGCTTCGGTAGAACGCGATGGCCAATCAGCCGGCATTCCGCTGCCAGCTTGCCGCCATGCGGGTGAATCCGCGTCTCGACGCGTATCTTCCGCGGTTCACCACGATAAAATTTGAAAGGCGCGAGAAAGTTTACCTCTTCAACTGATTCCACTTGCCAACTGGGCAGAAAATATCGAGCCGCTTCCGCGAACGCTTCGATGCCCATCACGCCGGGCAACACCGCGGTGCCGTCAATCTTGTGATCGTGCAGAAATGGTTGAACCGCCGGGTCCAGCGACGTCTCGATCGCGTATCCGCTATGAGTGCTGAGGGATGCGATCTTGCCGGCCAGGGGTCCGGGCTGGGGTGAAGTCTTCCAAATCGATTCAGCTTCGGAAACGTCGAGCCCCCCGGTCGCGTCCCATTCGTTCAACAGCGCGCCGAGACGCTGCCCAATTACAATTTCGCCGCGCGTGGCTCCGGTTGTGAGTTCGCGGCGAATGACCGGCACGCCGGCCTCGGGAGGCAGCATGTCGATGCCGGCAAGTTCCATCATCTTGGGAATCGAACCGCGAGTCGCCATACCAATGTCAGCCCACGCAGTCCAATCGATCGCAATGCCTCGAGTCGCAGGCCGAGTGCTACGGAAGCTCGATGTTATCTTGCAGAGCAGGTCATTGGCGGAACTGTAATCGGTCTGACCCGCGTTGCCGAACCGCGCCGCAATCGAACTGAAGACCACTGTCGTCGCGAGCGGCATATCACCGATGGCGTGCAACAGATTGAAGAAGCCGTCAGTCTTCACGTCGAATACCAGGTCAAATTCTTTAGGATCTTTATCTGGCAACGAGTGACTGCGTTCAACTCCGGCCGCATGCAGCAGCACGTCGACATGTCCGCTGCGCCGCCGCACGT
The DNA here is from genome assembly GCA_963818935.1 of uncultured Acidobacteriaceae bacterium. Taxonomy (GTDB): domain Bacteria; phylum Acidobacteriota; class Terriglobia; order Terriglobales; family Acidobacteriaceae; genus Sulfotelmatobacter. The sequence continues at coordinate 20,100 of CAWFUK010000045.1, read as the reverse complement.
TTTCGATCACGGTGGCCACTGTTTCCGCATCCGTGAGGTTGACACTGAAATAATGTGCGGTCCCACCCGCAGCGTGCACCGCGTCGATGGCCATTTGCGCCGCCTGTGCTCGTTCGAGATTCGCAAGCTCTTTTTCGACGAGAGCCGGAGTTGCCCGTTCGCCGCGCTCTTGGATTCTGGCTAACAGGTCGCGTTTGAGATTTTCTTTATCAGTTACAAAACGCTTCAGGTCGGGATTCTCTGGGTCAGGCTTCGACACCAAATCGAGGAGATAGAAAGTCCCACCCGATGCGGCAGCTAAATCCGCCGTGATGGCCGAGACGATGCTGCCCGCCGCGCCCGTGATCAGAAAGACGGAGTTCTTATCGAGCACCATCCCGGGTTGGCCGTCGTTGGCGGGTTCCTCTTCGAGGCCAACCGTCCAACGTTGTTCTGCCGTGTAACCGAGTTCGACCGCTCCTGGATCGCGCTTCGTCTCTTCAATCAGTAGGTCGGCGACTTCGTTTGCACTGCGATTCAATTCAAAATCGACAGCTTTGACCAGCGTGTCCGGACGTTCCCGCTTGTAAGTTTTGACAAAACCCACTACGGCGCCACCGAGTGGGCTGCGTGCACCAGCCTCGTCGTAACCGTGCTGCCCGCCCATTCGGGTCGCAGCCATCAGGAAGGTTCCCGCGCGGCCTACCTGTTCGTACAAAGTACGCATCGCGGTATACAAAGATTTCACACGCACGCGTACTCCTTCATGCCATGTGTCGAGATCGATTTCACGTAGCTTTCTTTCCTCGTCGAGCGCGGGTAGCCAAAACACTCCGTGAATGTCATCGGTTGCTATCCACATTTTCAGCAGGGTCGTCAGCACGCCGGCATCCGGCGCGCTCTCGACACGGAGTGCTTCCACATCCATGGCTTGGAGCCGCTTTGTCAAGGCGTCTGCCACACCGCCTTTGTCCGGCATGATAACGACACGACTGCCGCGCTCTAGTTTTACGTCGGTTGCTTTAAAGAAGTTGAGAGGTGGTCGCAAAGTCGGCACAGGCACGCGCCGTGGAATGCGATTCGCCGCATCAAGACTTCCTGCGACAGGTTGAGCCGGCTGGAGCGGCGAGGCCGCCATTACCGCCGCAGTTTCATTTCTTACAACGAATGCGCTGGAACGAGAGCGATCGTGCGCAAACTGGATCACGTGAGCCAGGGTGGGAAAGTCGCGCAACTTGAGATTCTCGTCGCGTGGAATGTTGTAAGCCGCGCGCACCGCCGCGAACATCTCCGCCTGCTTGACCGTGTCGACGCCGAGATCCGCCTCCAGGTCGAGATCCAGGTCCAGCATCTCTTCCGGATAGCCAGTCTTCTCTGCCACAATTTTTAAAACTGTTTTCTTGATAGGATCCTCAGCTCTTCCCGACTCAGCCTGCGTAAAAGGGGATGTGGGCTGCTGGCTCGGAGTAATCGCAGGCGAAATCTGCGGAGTGGAGGCGCCCGCCAGAGTGGCGGCTGGGGTTTTCGCCAGGTCCGGACGTTTCTCGTGTACAAAGCGAATCACATGGGCCAGGGTTGGATAATCGCGAAGCTTACGGTTCTCGTCGCGCGGAATATTGTAGATCTCGCGAATGGCCGCGAACATCTCTGCCTGCTTGACCGTGTCGACGCCAAGGTCCGCTTCCAGATCGAGATCGAGGTCCAGCATGTCCCGCGGATATCCGGTCTTCTCAACCATCAAAGTGAGAATACGGTCCTTCACGGGATCGTTGCTTTTATCTTCATCGTGCGCATCGATGGGGCGTGCGGCAGCCAGGGTTGCTTCAGCTTTGGTTTCAATTGTTTCCCTCGCCGCGTCGGCCATCGCCGCAGAAGCCCATTCAGAAACGAGGAGTGGAGTGGCCGAAGATTGGACGTCACGAAGCTCCGGCCGCCGTCCGTACACGAACTGGATCACGTGCGCGAGGGTTGGGAAATCGCGTAGTTTGATTTGGTCATCCCGGGAAATGCCGTAAGCTTCTCGAATTGTGGCAAACACTTCGGCCTGTTTCACCGTATCCACACCCAGGTCGGCTTCGAGATCGAGATCCAGATCAAGCATGTCCAGGGGATAGCCTGTCTTTTCTGCGACTAGCGCCAGCACGCGCTCTTTCACGGGATCGTTCTCGACAGCGGGTTTTGTTGGCATTGGCTCGCGGACAATTGGTTTTGCTTCAGGTCTCTGCTCAAACTTATTTTCAACAACGACACTCGGTCTGGTTCGTGGCGGCGCTGCGATAGGCATAACAGCCAACTCTTGTTGCACTTCGACGTTGGGTTTTAGAAATGCCTGCTGCGCAACATTATTGACTCGACCCGCCCCATTCTGATCGCGAACACGCAAAGTGCGGCGAACTACTTCGAGATCTGCTGTGGGATGACCTGCGACTTGGGTCAGCCAGCTTTTCCAGCAGTTCTCGTCGAAAATGCGATACCCATATCCCAATCCATTGGGCCGCCGGTGAATGCCGTCGAGCGTTGCCACCCAGCGCAACAGTGTCATGCTGATTTGCGAGCCGAAACCCGCGGCCAGCCGCAATGCGTAGTCGACCGGATACGCTCCGCCTTTTGAAAGATTCAATGTACCTAGCTCCGGATCGATCTCTTTGAAATTCACTACCGGCGGCACGAGGTTCGTCTCGAGTGCCTTCACAGCCAGCACATCCTCAATCCCAGTTGCCATGGCATGTCCGGTCATACCCTTCGTGTTGGCGATCACAATCTGATCCGCAGCGCTGCCGAATACATGGCGCAGCGCATTCACTTCTGCTGAGGCGCTGCCTCCGCGTGCCGGAGTATAGGTCTCGTGAGAAACGAAAACCGTGTGAGGCGCGATCTGGCGACGATAAATTCCGCTCCTGGCTTCGACTCCGGAAATCAGGCTTTCCATCATTTGGCCAATGTGTTGCACATCGAGCCGGGTGCCGTGAAATGCGCTGTTCGCCGTGACCGTGCCCAGCACTTCACAGATCGGTTGAAGGCCGCGCTCGCGAACCGCGTCCGCACTCTCGATCACCAGACCAGCGGCACCCATTCCAATAATCAAACCGTGACGTCGACGGTCAAAAGGAGTAGCAGCTTCTTCCACCACTTCATCGGTGGCGGCTGCGCCGCTGGCCAGGAAGCCGGCGCCGATCCATTCCATCAGATGGTCGGAGGTCACATCATCGGCCGAGATGACAATTACGCGACGGCACCTCCCGGCATGAATCCAGTCTTCCGCCAGCGAGAGTGCCTGCGCAGTGCTTGCGCAAGCCGAGTTGATTTGTGTGTTGGGGCCGCGCGCGCCGATAAACTCGGCGAACTGCGAATGCCCCATCGACAACGTTTTGAACAGAAAGCGCCGGTCGAAAACATACGATTCTTTCTCAAGCGTGTCGCGCAAGTCTTCCAATCGGCGCTCGATTTCCTGTTCAAGAAGGGAATCGCAATTCGACTTCCCGGCTCGCGCCAGCAAGTTTTCCAGCGTGCCCAACTGCTCTCGGCGGGAATGATCTGCGTAGTAACGCGCCATTTCATCGGCGTAAGCGTCGTATCCAGGGAAAGCCGAAGCGAAAATGACGCCAGTGTCGTCGCGCAAAGAGTCGGGCAATCCCCAACGATCGGGCAACTGTGTGCCTTTGCTCGTGGTCTTGTAGCGCATGACCAGTGGGATTCCGGCGTCGCGCAATGCGTCGATGCCGGCGGCAATGGCGAGTTGCGAGGCGCGATCAAGGGCGGCGGCACGATCTGCGGACATACCGAACTCAGTTTCGAGATCGAACGAGCCTCCGCGGCCCGCCAGTTTGATGACCTCCGCCATGTTGTGGATGGTTTCGAACATTGCTCCGCCGTTATCGCTCTTGACCAGGCGCGTGATGTGCTTGTCGAGCATGGCCCTGCGAAAGCGAGCGGGTATGAGATCGATAAACTGATCGCCTCGCAGAATCCGAGCGACGTTTTCATCGTCGAAGATATGCGCAGTCCCCGGCAAACCCAGAGCCGCGCCCGTAATAACAACGGGAGCGCCGGCGCGATCGTCGCCTCGGTAAATTTGCCAGCCGTGTTCAAGAACATCGGCAAAGTAGTGGCCAAGTTCTGCATAGTGGTCGCCGTTCGGTCGATGAGATAGCCGCGCAGAAGGGTTGGGCGCGGAAGCGCTCATTGCAACTGGCTTCGAGAGCTCTAACGCGGATGGCGTCGCAGTAATCGAGGACGTCGCCTTATCTTCCGAATCATCTGCCACGCCGCGTCCCACTCCTGCCGCATACAGGCCACATAACGCCTGGTTGAACGAAACGATGTCCCCGAACTTCGGATGATTCGTGAACAGCGTCAGCACATCGCCGCGCTGGCCAAGAACATCTTCGGCGAAACCTTGTAGAGCCTTCTTAGGCCCAACCTCCACGAAGATTCGCGCTCCGGCTTCGTATAGCGTGTGCAGTCCTTTCACGAATTGCACCGGAGATGCGACTTGCTTCGCGAGAAGATCCAAAATTTCGGGTACAACGTCAGGTCCGTTGGGATAGAACTTTCCGTTGACGTTGGCCACGATCGGAACACGCGGCGATTGCAGGTGCAACCGCTCCAATTCGTGACGCAAGGGTTCGCTGGCCGCTGCAACGATCGAGGTATGGAAGGCATGGCTGACCGGCAGTTCGGCGACCTCGTAGCCGGCTTTTCTAAAAAGCTCGATCGCCTGGGTGACGGCGTCGCTGGCTCCGCCAATGACAGCTTGATGATCGCTGTTGATATTGGCGATCACAACGTAGCCGTCAATCGCCTTCAGCATTCGGTCGATTTCGTTCAGCGGTGCAAATACGGCCGCCATTCTGCCTTTGTCAGCGACAGCGACACGAGTCATTCCTCGACCGCGGGCACTGACCGCTTCCAGTGCGTCTTCGAAGGGCAATGCGCCGGAGGCAACGAGCGCTCCGTATTCGCCTAGGCTGTGGCCCATCGTAAAGTCGGGCACGATGCCGTAAGCGGCCAAGACCCGGGTGAGCGCGAGATCAATCGCCAACACCGCCGGCTGGGTAATCGCGGTTTGGCGCAGGTCGTCGTCGGCCTTTGCTACTGCGGCGGAGTCGGTTTCGTCGACGAAGACAAAGTCGGTCAGGGGCTTGCCGAGCAAGGGCGCCATTACGCGATCGGCTTCGGCAAAAGTCTCGGCGACGATCGGTTCCGTGGTGTACAGCGTCCGCAGCATGTTCACATATTGCGAACCCTGACCGGTGTAAAGAAAAGCTATCTTCGACGCGGGGCCTTGACCGCGGAAGATGCCTTGCGCGCGCAGTGCTTTCCAGACAACAGCCTGCTTCGCCGCAAAAGCTTTTAACGCCTTGGTTGATTTCTCGATCAGGTCGGCAGCATCGGCATAGTCGATCGCCAGCCGCTCGGGCGCACGCAGGTCACATCCCGCTGGCGCGGCGAGTGCCGGAGCGGGGCCGTTTTCCGTATCCTTTATTAAAGCGCGCAAACGATCCACAAGCGCAGCCTCCGATGCGGCACCAATCACAAGCGCTCCCCGCAACGGCAGTTTGCAAGCAGACAAAGATAAAGATGCACAGCCGGGTGACACCGGAGCTGCGAACGTTTTCTTCGCGTTCATAACAACCTCGTTGATCGAAGTTTCAGGGGGAACGCTCACAGCAATCGATCGTTTTCCATTTCCAGTGAGCCGATGGGGAATGTGCTCTTCAAGCACAATGTGAAAGTTGGTACCTCCGAAACCGAACGCGCTCACTCCGGCGCGCCGTGGAGTTTCGGCCGGCGCTGTCCACTCTTTCAAGTCCGTATTGACGTACAACGGCGAGTGAGAAAAATCGATATCCGGGCTGGGATGTTCGCAATGCACGCTGGGTGGCAACACTTTGTCGCGAAGCGCCAACACGGTTTTCAGCAGCCCCGCCGCTCCTGCCGCTCCCTTGAGATGACCGATGTTCGACTTGACGGAACCAAGCGCCACCGAGTGAAGCGGAAGATGGTGACTGCTAAGCAGATCGGTCACACACTGCGCTTCGACCACATCGCCGACGCGAGTGGAGGTGCCGTGACCCTCAATCAAGGTCGCGGTGGCAGGCGAGAGACCGGCATTTTGCCAGGCGCGATCGAGGCAGAATTTCTGACCAACCGGATTCGGTGCTGTAATTCCTTTTCCCTTGCCATCGCTCGATGCACCGATTCCTCGAAGCACCGCGTAAATCTTGTCTCCGTCGTGTTCGGCATCCGCCAGACGCTTGAGCAGGAAGATTGCGGCGCCTTCGCCCATCACAAATCCGTCAGCGCCTTCGGCGTAAGGTCGGGTTCCCGTCGCGGAGAGCGCGCCGATCTTGCAGAACTTGACGAAGGTCTGCACTCCCATGTTGCGGTCGATGCCGCCCGTGACCACCGCATCAAAGTTGTTTTCGATCAAACCCTGGGCGGCCGCGCTAATCGCCGCCATAGCCGATGCGCAGGCAGCATCACATACGAAGTTCGGACCGTGGAAGTTGTAGATATTTGCGATACGTCCCGCAATGCAGTTGGCCAATTCGCCGGGCATGCTGTCTTCCGTGATTTCTGGAAGGCGCTTGCCAATCCGCTCGTGAAGTTCGCGAGTAATTTCGTTGCGCATCGCCTCGGGCAGCGCAGCGAAGCTGCCGATCTCAGCCAACTCGCGGGCATATTCGGGAAAGTGCACGCGCAGTGCGGTGAGATAGTGCTTCTCACCCGCCATCGCGTTACCCAAGATCACAGCAACACGATCCCCATCCAGCGGGCGCTTGGGATAGCCATAGTCTTCCAGAGCTTCTCGGGTAGCCGCGATTGCCCATTTCTGGGCCGGGTCCATGGCGTCGCTGACCTTCGGCGGAATGGGTAGATGCCACTTCATCGGATCCCACGCCTGATCCCGCACCCATCCGCCGATCTTCGAGTAGGTTTTATCTGGAGTGGTGGGATCGGGGTCATAATAAAGCGACGGATCCCACCGGTCGCGCGTAACCTCAGTGATGCTGTAGCGGCCGGTCCTCACGTTGTGCCAGAAGGCTGCAACATTCGGAGCATCGGGCAGGATGGCTCCTGCCCCCACAATTGCGATAGCTCGATGTGCGGTGCTTTCCATGACTAAACTCCTGCGCAACCTGAGAGGTTGCATACAAACGAATAAGCAGGCGTCGCAATACTTCCGCAGAGCGATTAAGCAGCAAGTGCGGGCTTCGTCGTACGCGCATAGAGGACGTCGGCTATTAAATCCATGTCAAGAATCAGACCTGCCTGAGCGCGATGAACCGCAGGCAAACCTAAACTGCTTTCGAAGCCAGCCAGGTCATCGTTCATGCCGCCAGCCCCAATGACCCAACACATACCTTCTTCCGCAACCTTGAGCGCGGCCTCGCGCGCGAAAACCCGGCTCAACGCCGCCAGCGCCGTCGCATCAAAGCGACGGTTGGCTTTCTCGTTCAGCTTGCCTTCGGCATGAAGCGCAGCACGGCGGGCCAGGCTGCCAGCGCTTTCGGCATAAGCAATCCACTCGCCCAACCGCAACAGGATGTGCTGGTACCGGGTGAGCCGCGCGATACGTGCTTTCTCCATGATTTCCGCGAGTGCGTGATGTGCCAGGGCAGCGATGTCCGCGCCGACGTTGGAGTGACGAGCATGCAGAGCCTCCAATTCACGCGCCCTCTCGTGATAATGCTGCCCGCGCGTCTTCAAATGCAGTTGCCAGCGATCGCGGCTGATGGTCATCTCCATAATCTCAGACGTGCCTTCATAAATCGTAGTGATGCGCACGTCGCGCCTGATCTTCTCCACCATGTATTCGTGCGTGTAACCGTAACCGCCCAGGGCCTGAATGCTGGCGTCGGCAGCCTGGTTTCCGGCCTCGGTCGCCATATATTTCGCAATCGCACCTTCGGTGTTCAGGCTTCCTTCTCCGGCATCGATGCGCTCGGCGGTTTGCTCCATGTAGGCGCGCGCAGCTTCGAGTCGCGCGACGTGCGGCACGATTAATTTGTGCGTGTAGCCTTGCTTTTCTGAGAGCGGCGATCCGGCCTGGATGCGTTTCGTCGAGTACGGGATGGCGCGATCGAGTGCAGCCCATCCCGCGCCCAGACCAAACGCCGCTACCATCAGGCGCGTGTAACCGAAGACGGCTTGCGCTTGATTGAGCCCTTGGCCTTCTACCCTACCGATCAAGCGATCGGCATCGACGTAAACATCATTGAAGGCGAGCGCCGCAGTGTTGCTGAGGCGAATGCCGTGTTTATCCTCTGGCTGGTCGTGGGTGAAACCCTGCGCATCTTTTTCAACGATGAACCAACTTGGACCTGCGGGCGTGATTGCTAAAACCGTGTAAGCGTCAGCCACTCCGCCGTTGCTGATCCATTGTTTATTGCCGTTGATCTTGTAGCCGAGCACGCGACCTTCCTGCAAAACTGGATCAGCCGTGGTGCGAAGAGCCCCGAGATCGCTGCCTGCTTCCGGTTCGGTAGCGCCATAGGCGAACAACAATCCTTCGTCGGCAATGCGACCGAGCCAGAGCTTCTTCTGCTCGGGAGTGGCGCCTACCGTAATCGGATCGCTACCCAGAAAAGTCGCGAGCACCGATGTGGCGATTCCGAGATCGATGCGCGCCATCTCCTCACAAATGCAGTAGACATCGAAGGTGCCGCCGCCCAGGCCGCCAAACTCTTCGGGAATAAAGAGCAGCTGAATGCCAAGCTTGTCGGGGCTGCACATGTCACGCACGATTTCCAGCGGACACTCGTCGCGGGCGTCGAGATCGATCAGCACCTCATCGGTTAGCCGCTTCTTGGCAAATTCTTTGAGAGACTTGATGCTCAGTTTGAGTGTTTTGTGTGCAAGCATGAGTACAACCTCACTTCGCGGCAAGGCCGCGCATTTCTTGGGCTTTGTTGGTCAACTCCGGCAAGAACTCAAGCACATCATCGACGATGCCTACATCGGCGACCTGGAAGATGGGAGCTTTGGGATTCTTGTTGATCGCGATCAGGAAGGGATTTCCCTTGATGCCGGCCAGGTGCTGGAAGGCGCCGCTGATGCCGCAGGCCAGATAAACTTTCGGCTTTACGGTTTTTCCCGACGACCCAACCTGCCGCGATTTCTCCATCCACTTGGCATCGACGACGGGCCGCGAGCAACTCACCGCTGCGCCCAGCGCTTCCGCAAGCTCTTCCGCAAGCCCAACATTATCTTTGTCCTGGATGCCGCGTCCGATGGAGATCAGCACGCCGTGCTTGGTGATGTCGACAGCGCCGGCCTCGGCCGCGATGGTTTCGAGGTAGCGGCGTCGGGCCGTGAGGACTCCAATCGCCGACGACTTATCGACGAACACGCTGAAGCTTGGAGTGCTCGGCTGCGGCTTGAAAGCACCCGGGCGGATGTTGATTACGGCGCCGGATGAAACGTCGCAACGCACGTGTGTGCTGACCTGTCCGCCGAATTCCTGCCGCACTAACTGGAGTGAATCATCTTCCACCGCATCGATTCCGACTACGTCGGAGACAAAAGCAGAATTCAACCGGATCGAAAGGCCGGGTGAAAGATCAATTCCGAAGTGATCATGGGCGACCAGCAAGATATTGTTAGCCGGCAGAAGCCGAATCAGCGCGTGCCGAACCAGTTCGGCATTCGGATAAGCAAGATCCTCGTTGGAAACTCTCCAAATCTCCTCGAAAGAAGAGGAGAGCGAATTGCACGCCGCATCGAGATCCCACCCCCAACCGGTAAGAATCGCAGTGCACGATGCATTCGCGTCGATTTTTTTCGCGGCGGCGGCAAGTTCGTACGCGGAATCATCAACCGCGCCACCCTTGTGTGCGATGTAGGCAAAAATGCGAGCCATTATTTCAGCCCTCCCTTCGCTGCTACCAACTCAAGAACTCTGGTTGCATTTTCTTCCCGGCTGCCGCGTAGAATTTCGGCTGCGGCAGTTGTCGCAGGAACGAAGTAACCGAGACGCCTCACCTTGGCTGCTGCCTCGCCCGCCGCGCCCTTATCGAGGTGAATGTCCATCGCAGCGAGAGTGGGGATGGGGATGGACGCTACCTGCCGGATGCCGCGCATCCCGACATACCGCGGTTCGTTAATTCCGGTCTGAATCGAGAGCACGCAAGGCAGATCGATCTCATTCATCTCGCGATTTCCACCTTCGATTTCGCGGCCCACTATCAACTTCCCGTCTTGCACCCTGATTGAATTCACCAGTGACGCAAATGGGTAGTCGAGCATTGCCGCCAGCATTCCACCGACCTGAGCCGCGCCGTCCTCAGCCTGAACGCCGGTCAGGATCACGTCATAGTGACCCTGCTGCACGAAGGCTTTAAGGATGGTGGCGATGCCTTTGCCGTCGGACCCACTGAAGGCGTCGTCGGAAATCAGCACCGCGTGATTCGCACCCATCGCCAGTTCACGGCGCAGAATCTCTTCGTCTTCATCTACCCCGACCGTCACCACAGTGACGTTGCCGCCTACGCGGTCGCGAATCTGCAATGCCTCCTCAACGGCATAGTTGTCCGCCTCATTGATGGAATAAACCAGATCTTCACGCTCAATGTCGTTTCCCACTCGGTTGAGCGTGATCTCGTTTTCCGATGTGTCAGGTACCCTTCGTACACACACTAGAATTTCCACATTCAACCTCCGCAAACTGCTGATCTAATTTTTCTGTTTCGGCTTCCTGGCTGATGTTGTGCGGCAGGATGTGCTGGTCCACGAGTTCCGTTAGATCTATGAGGGACATCTTGCCTTCGAATCCCGCCACTTTTATCGCGTCTTCGAGATTCGCCATGCAAAACGGGCATGCGGTAACGATCACGTTGGCCCCTGCTTCGGCGGCCATCCGCACTCTCAGCACGCCCATCCGCTGCTCTTCTTTGGGCTCGTAGAACAGCATGAGTCCGCCGCCGCCGCAGCAGAAGGAGCGATCGCGCGAGCGCTTCATTTCCACTCGCTTCAATCCAGGAATCGCATCGAGCACGGCGCGCGGCTCGTCATAGATTTGATTGTGACGTCCCAGATAGCAGGGGTCGTGGTAGACGTACACGTTCTCGTCGTTTTCGACTGGCTTGAACTGGATCTTTCCCGCCGCCACTTCTCGGCAGATTACCTGGCTGATGTGTTCGACTGGCGGGATGTCTTTGTAATCGTGCTTGAGAGCGTTGTACGCGTGCGGGTCGGCCGTGATGATGCGGCGTATTCCCGAAGCATGGATCGCGTCCGTGTTGTGCCGGCGCAGGGCCAAAAACAGCATCTCTTCGCCGAAGCGCCGGACTTCGTGGCCGCTATCTTTTTCAGCCGTACCCAAGATTCCGAAGTTCTCTCCGATCTGGCTCAGAATTCTTGCCGTGGATCGGCCGATTGACTGCATCCGATCATCGTAAGAAGTGATGCTGTCGACGAAATACAGCGTGTCCGCGCGGTTCTTACCCTCGATAATGTTGACTCTGCACTGTTGCAGGAACTCGGGTGCCCGCGTCCAGTCGGATCTTTTCTTCTCCATCTTGCCGTAAGGATTCCCCCGGCTTTCGAGCGCCTTGAGCGGCTTCTGGAGAGATTGGGGTACGTTTCCTTCATCGATCATGCCGCGGCGCAGATCGACGATCTTGTCGACGTACTCGATCAACAATGGGCATTCTTCTTCGCAGGCCCCGCAGGTGGTGCAAGACCAAATTTCATCCTCTAAATAAATGCTGCCGATGAGTGGAAGACTCTCCTTATGGCGCCCCAGAACCGGATAGTGCTGAAAGGCGTAATCTTTGGCCTTAATCGTAAGGAATCGCGGCGCAAGCGCACGTCCCGCGGCATTCGACGGACAATTGTCGGAACATCGCCCGCAGTCAGCGCAGGAATAGAAATCGAGCATGTGCTTCCAGGTAAAATCTTCGAACTTCTTCACCCCGAAGGATTTCAGCTGATCCAGGCGCTCGTCGGGAACACCCCAGCGCACGGGCTTAACACTCCCTCGCTCTAACTTTGCGAAGTAAACGCTGAATAGCGAAGTCTCCACATGGAACTGAATTCCGAAGGGCCGATAGCACAGCAAAAAATAGAAGGTCACTGCGTGCACGAGATAAGCGGTGACATTGACGGACCACAACGTCCCCATGGATAAGGATGCGAACGAGATTTGGATGAGCCATGGCAGCGACAGGAAGGCCAGTGCTTCGGTGGACTGACCTCGCTGCAGGTGCCCCGCGGCATTGCTGGCTGAAAACACGCTGTCGGCCAACATCAGGACCGCAATCAGAGCCAGGAGGAAGACTGCATCGGCGCGATGACCTTTGCCATACTTTGCCGGTACTTCATATCGAACGGGCTTAAACACAAGCCGTCGAATTGCCGCCACAATCATGCAGAGGAAGACAACGGTCGCCGCATAATCGGTAAGCCAATCGTAGACGCGGCCGGAAAGGCCCGGCATCACGAAGTTTTCAGAGACACCAACAATCAAAAGGGTAAAAGCGCGAGCAGCCAGCAGAATGAATCCGGCAAATATAAGGATGTGGAGGGTTCCCGCAAATTTGTAGCGCGGATGTTTCCACTGCCCCAGCCAGAATTTGATGACATTACCCAGGCGAGCAAAAGGACGATCGAAGCGGAAGTCCCGCTCGGCTCGAAGGAGAGGTACGAGACGCTTGGACACGATGTAAACAAAACATGCCACGCCAAGAACGTGGACGGTCAGAAACAAGTTGCGGCTGGGGACCAGCCAGTCTGCGATCTGTGCGGGTGAATAGGTTCCCACCACGGTCTACCCCCCTGGATTGCTTACCTACGCTACGCTGACTTTGTCCCGAGGATTCTCCTGTTCATTGGCTAAGGTTGGTTCTGGTTGTCGTTTCGAATCGAGCGATGGTAAGGACAAACTCTTCTTAACCGGAACAAGGGCTGCCGCGCCGTTGCTTATTGTTGCGGCGACTCTAGCCACTCCCGATTTCCCACGCGGCGTCCTTTTCTGTGCCGTTCTTGTCTGCGGAGGTGCGCCTCCAACCGAGTCTCGAAGCTCCGCAAAACTTGTCTGCAGCAATTTCTCCAGAATTCTCAAATCTGGCGCTGCATGCGCATCGCCGCTGAAGCCGAAGTAAATCATGCCGTCATAGCTCAGGATGGCGCAGTTGACTACCATCTCGCCCCCGACCGGAACATACGGATAACACTGCAGCATCTTGTGCCCAAGAAGATAAAGAGGAAACTGCGGCCCCGGCACATTCGTGCATACCATATTGAAAGGTGTGACCGGCAACTGGCTCATCAGGGGGCCGGCCATCCCTTGCAGAGAACTGGGAAACATTCCGATCAAGCCCCCTGCTAGGCTCACCAGTTCCGCGGCATGCATGCGCTTCAAGAACTCGGTCCGCTTATGGACGGCGTCTAGTAATTTCCTTGGTGAGCGAATATCCATTGGGATGGTCACGGGCACCAGCGAAATTCGATTTCCCAGTTCCTTCGTACTCCCGTCGGGACGCAAGTTTACCGGCACCATGATTCGCAGCAACTTCCCCTTCACTCGGTCGTCATGAAGTTCGCAGTAGCGGCGAATCGTCGCGGTGACCATGGCCAGGATGACATCGTTCACGCTGGCGCCGCTTTCCGCGCGAATGCGTTTGACTTCCGCCAGTGAGATGTGGGTGCGTGCGAACTTCTGCGGTCCTCGGTAAAGCACGTTGAAGCGAAGCCGTTCCGTGAAAGCCGAGATTTCCGGAAGCAGAGTCACTAGTTCGTCGCTTGGCACGGTCGTTCCATTCGCGCCCGCCCGCTCAGCCATACTCAGCAAATCCGAAAGGGCGGAGAGGATTCGTTTTACGAAATCCGCATAGGAGTCTACAAATCCGGTGGTCAGTGAAGTCAACGGATCGCGCGGCGGAGGAACCTTGAGCTTAAGGGACTTCCTGGAAGGAGGAAGCGCATCCGGACTTGCGTCCAGCAGCACATTCATCATGCCTACGCCTGCAATGCCATCCGCGAGACAGTGATGCAATCGGATGATGATACCGGTGCGAGCTTTCTTAAGCCCTCGCACGACCGTGACGTCCCACAACGGATGCCGGCGGTCCATCACCGTGCCAAAAAGCTTTGCCGCGACCGCGTTCAACTCGGTGTCGGTGCCATGCTGCAGTACTATCTCGCGCACGTGCCGTCGAAGGTCGAACTCCGGATCGTATTCCCAACTGGGAAGGCCAACGCCGAAGGGCGAAGGCACAACTCGTTTCAGATAGCGGGGCAGAAGCGGCAGCTTCGATTCGACGAACCTGACGCACTTTTCAAAGGAGACCTCGCCCTCAAAGAGGCAGACACTCGCCACATTGAGCGGCATGCCTTCTCTTTCCAGATGTAGGAAAACCGTATCACCCCAGGAAAGCCGATCGCTCTGTGGATGGCTCTGCATCACCGCTCCTGTTAATAGATCCTGCGCTCAGGCTTCGGATCTCAGTTGATGAATGAAAATCGTTGCGTCAGTTTCATCAGCTTGAGAACTTTGTAGACGTCGATGTTGGGGCCCCGTATTACGGTCTTGACGGAGCTTTTCTCGGCCTGGTCCGCAAACTCCTCCAGCGCCCGCAGAGCGGTCGAATCGATTCGCCGCACCGAAGAGAAATCCAAAATAGATTTGCCTTGCGATTGATCCAATTTCTTAGCAGTTTCTTTCAGCACCGCAACGATTTCGTCTTCATTCATGTCAGTGTTCAGCAAGTCAGGTATTTTCATACCCACCGCCATTCATAAGCCGATTATGGCTCGGCTACGCGCCCCGACTTTGCCAATCCTCGTCCTTCATAGGCCTTCCAAAGCAGTTCTTTCAGTTCGCTCATGAGCGGCATGCGCGGATTCGATCGCCACGAAGGATCCGCGAAAGCAATCTCGGCCATCTCCGGAACCGCACGTTCAAACTCCGCTTTCGAGATACCTAATTCAGCGATCGACTTGGGAAATCCCAGTTGATCAAGCAACCCTTCTGTCGCCGCGATCAGACGCTTCACTTTCTCATCCACCGAATCGCCGCCTAAGCCAAGCAGATCGGCCACCGTCGCGTACTTGTGGTGCGCCACGTATCCCTGGGTGTAAGGCGACGGCATGAACTTCGCAGGAACCGCAGCATTGAAAGCGAGCACATGCGGCAGCATCAGTGCGTTAGCGCGCCCATGGGCCACGCCGAAGCGCGCGCCGAAAGCATGCGCCAGCGCGTGATTCACGCCGACGGACGCATTCGAGAATGCCATCCCGGCGATGCAGGCCGCATTGTGCATCATGCACCGCGCCTCTTCATCGTGGGCATTTTCATACGCCGTCGGAAGATACTTGAACACCAAGCGGATCGCCTGCATGGCATTTGAGTCGGTGTAAGCTGACGCGTAGCTCGAAACTCCAGCTTCGAGTGCATGCGTCAGGCAGTCGATACCTGTATCCGCCGTTAATCCTTTCGGCATCGACATCACAAACTGCGGATCGACGATCGCCACGTCAGGCGTAAGAGAGTAGTCGGCGAGCGTGACCTTGCGCCCACGCTCCTTGTCGATGAGCACTGCAAATGGTGTGACTTCGCTGCCCGTGCCGCTCGTGGTCGAGATCGCAATCAACCGTGCTCGGTTCAGCTTTTCCGTCGGGTACTCGACTACCCGCTTGCGAAGATCAAGAAAAGGTGCGGCCAGATATTCGAGATCAGCTTCGGGTGCTTCGTACTTGAGTTTCATGATCTTGGCCGCATCGATGACTGATCCACCGCCCAGCGCGATAATCTGGTCAGCCTTGTAAAAATTGAGCGCCTCCACTCCTTGCGCTATCACCTTGACCTCGGGCTCAGCGTCAGGAATGACCAGAATATGAACGCGAGTCTTGGGGCAAATGTGGCGCCGGACGATATCGACGTGGCCGATTTGCTCCAGCGATGGGCAGGTTACAATCATGGTCGATTGCGAAGGAAAATGACCCAGATTCTCCACCGCGTTCATGTTGAAGTAAATCTGATTGGGAACTCGGAACCACATATGGTTCTGCGTCCTCCGTGCCATGCGCTTGATGTTGAGGTAGTGATAGATGTTCACGTTGTCGGTGGTGCTGTTGCCCCCACCAGTTCCGCAGCCAAACGAGAACGTTGGCACCAGATCGTTGTAAACCGCGCCCAGCGCCCCGATTGAGCCCGGTGAATTTACGATGATCCGGCCCGCGTTGATTACCTCGCCGAACTTGCGGATGACGGCATCGTTGCGCGAGAAAATCACGGCTGTGTGCCCCAGCCCTCCCGCATGGTTTACGTCAACACACACGCGCAGCGCTTCAGCCACAGATTTCGCGCGGTAGACCGCGAGCACAGGGAACAACTTCTCAGCCGAGAGAGGATGTTCGCGCCCCACACCCTGGATCGGCGCGATCAACAGCTTCGTGCCAGACTTCACCGAAAGCCCGACGAAACGGGCGATGTCGGTGGCTTTTTGACCGACGGCGAGAGGCTGCATAAACCCGGTTGCGGGATCGATCACTGTCCGCTCGAGCAGCTTGGTTTCCTTCTCGCTGCAGAGGTGCGCGCCGAGGTCGGCAAATTTTTTCAACGCGGCATCATAGATCTCGTCGTCGATCACCACTGTCTGTTCAGAGGCACAAATGGTTCCGTTATCGAATGTCTTGGAGACGATAATGTCGACGACGGCGTATTCAGGTCCGCGGTCTTTTCCAGGTAGACCGGCGTATTCCCGGCACCCACCCCCAGGGCCGGTTTCCCCGAGCTATACGCAGCTTTGACTACGCCGGGACCGCCAGTGGCATCAATCAAGCCAATGTCCTTGTGCCGCATCAGATAAACGTTATCGGCAATCGTCGGAGATTCCAGGCAGGTGAAAACTCCTTCGGGCGCTCCATGCTTCACCGCGGTTTCAAGCATGATCCGAACCGCTTCGGCGCAACACCGCCATGCCTTGGGGTGAGGGCTGAAAACCACTGTGTTCCGCGTCTTGATCGCGAGAATGCATTTGAACAACACCGTCGACGTTGGATTCGTGATTGGGGTTAGCGAAAACAGAACTCCGATGGGTTCGGCGATCTCCGCCAGATTGCGTTCGGGAAATTCCCGAATCACGCCGACCGTGCGCTTGTCCTTGATGTAGTTGTAGACGAATTCGCTGGCCACCATATTCTTGATGACCTTGTCTTCCATCACTCCGAGGCGCGTTTCTTCTACCGCTAAGCGGGCGAGATGTTGCGCATGTTCGAGGCCGGCTAGAACCATCGGCTTGACGATACGATCGACATCTTCTTGAGAAAATTGAGTGAAAACTGCGGCAGCAGTCTTGGCTTGGCTCACCAGGCTTTCCAGGTAGGCGGTCCGGTCCGGACTGAGACTCTCCACGGCAAGCGGGATCTTGAGTCGATCTGTCACTTCTGCTGATTGAATCGTGGCCATCGCGGCCTCCGTTGCATGTGCTTTCAGCCCTCAACGGCCTGCTTCATGCGTAGTCGATGGGATTCCTTTCGAACCAGTGTTCATCGCGGGTCTTACCAATGTTCTTCCACGTGCTCGTTGCCACGCTGGCCGTGAAATGCCGGCTGTCCCAAAGAACACCCGCGCCGAATCCGATCAGACCACCAAGAAATCCGCACACGAGCGTTCGGCTCGCAGACCGGCGCTCATCCGATAGGTATCCACTCAATGCGCCCAGGCAGATGCCAACCACCGCCGGACACACCGCCCGTTCGCGCAGCCTTCCCCAGGCAGGGGACGGAAGCTTCTTCGCGCTGAAAAATTGTCTTCGCCGATTCGCGCTCCCTCGACTGCGGAATTCACAAGCTTCCGCCCGTAGTTGACGCTGGATTTTGACCATTCCAGAAAAGTCATGGCGTCCTCTCACTGCGCTGGAGGGTTGCCTCTGCGACTGACCATGGGCAACCTTTGTTTAATAAGCTAGGCTCCGTCACAATCGCAGTCTGCAGCGCCCGTCACGCTTGTGGGTGATTGCAAGCACCTTTTTTCGTGCGATTTGTTGAGAGTCTTTGTGACTTCAATGGCAGAGGAACTGGGCGCGAGGCTGCGATAAAGGACCACGTTGTTCTAAGCAGCTTTTGCAGCGGGAGGAATGAAGAGGAGCGCGCAATCAGTCAGCGCGGCGATGGTCAGGTTGGATTCACGCTGAGATTTGCGCGCAGCACCGACCCATCGCGGACATACATGTTTCTATAACCGAACATACGATGGTGGCTGTCGACCACGCCCTGATCGGGTGAACGAGCAATAACGCAGCCCCCGATGCAAGGTGCTGTGCCGGGAACATCGAAGAGAATTTCTGAGTAGCCTGGCGGAAGAAGCGCATGTTGAAAAATCCGCGCAGACCTTGCTTCGGCCGCCAGAACCAGCGATGGATGGACCAACTGGTGCGCGGCAAAAGTATTGGGGCGTCCGGCGACGCCCCAACTCCATCACGGCTACACCATACCTTCTTTCTACCAGCCGAAGCGCGGAAACAAACCACCGAAGCCGGATGCAATGACGACGAAGTCGAAATCGAATTGCTCATTCCCCGGCACCATAGAACACCAGCTAGCAAGAGGGCTACTCACTTCATCTCCTCATCAAGCAGCCGCGACCTTCGCCTTCTTCACCGGCTTCCGGACGCGATGCTCGGCCTTCGCAACCTCCTTCGAGCGCATCGGAGCGTTGATTACTTCCATCAATTCCGTCTGCGTCATCGACGTAGCTCCGCACCGCCTCAGCGTCAGTGTTCGCTCGATCGGCAGAAACGGAACGGTCGCAACAGCTGCAACGTTTTGCCGGCGGTTTTCACGTGGGCATTCACCTGTCGCCCCGCCACGTCGACCAGCTTCTTTTGCGCATCAATGAACGATTCCGTCGCCTTCTGCGCCAACTCCGCCAGTTCAGTCCGTTTTTTCCCGGCGCCATTCGTGTGTTTTCCGCTGGTTGCCTTCGCAGTCTCGTCGGCGATCACATCCAGGAACCGCTTCTGCGACTCGACAAAGTTCTCCATGCTTTCGCGCGTCAACTCCACCAACTGCTCGGGCTGATAAGGCTTACCGGCCTTGGCCGATTCCAGCCAGGCATGAGTCTGTTTACCCGCGATTTTCAGATACTCCTCCTGCATGTGGATAAACGTCTCCACGCTGCGGCGCAGCAGATCAGTAACCGCATGCGCAACGGGCCTGTCTCCAATTCGTTCCTTCACGCCGTTCATTAGAATTTCATTCTGTTGCTTTCCCAGATCGAGCAACACTTTCTGGCCTTCGATGAAGTTTTTCACTCCGTCCCCGGTGATCTCGCTGAGAATCGCTGTAGGAGAGTGGTGCGGATCCGATAGCTGCTGCCTTACCGAGTTCATAACGGCGGCGTTCTGCCGCATCGCCAGGTCGATAAGGATTCGCTGCGTGGGCGAAAAGGGTCTGTGCCCCCTGCTGCGCCCAACTGAGAGCAAGGAAACCACCGATGAGTCCTTGGAATGTACCTTTTCATGCTTAACTGCGGTTGCCATAATATCCCTCCATTATGCTGCATTGCAGCATCAGCTAAACTATACGAGCGCAAGGACGTTGTGTCAAGATAGTCGCGTAGCTTGTGCACAGCAACATAAGCGCCCGATATGAAATCTTCCGTCATCCTCATCAAGAAATACGGAAACCGCCGGGCTGGACGATACCGCCGGCAGCCGCTACGTAAACCTTGACGACCTAGCTGGATTGGTGCGCGCGGGAAAGGATGTTCGCATTGTCGACGCGAAGTACAGGCCGCGACCTGACCCGCGTCACCCTGACCCAAATCATCACTGAAGACGCCAGGGATAAACCAACCGGCCTGCCTCTCGAATTGCTCCGACAGCTCATCATCGCTTCCGACGAGGTCCGCCAGGAGTTCCTCATGTGGTATCTGAAATCCGCCTTTGATACCTATGAGAGGTTGCAGGAATCCGTGCAGAACCGATTGAGCCAGGTTCAGCTTGCCGTGCTTTCCCCCGTTGACATGATGAAGCGCTTTCTTGGAGCCGGTCCGTCACCGCCGGCGCCAAGCGAAACCGATCAGGAGTCAGAAGTGAAAGCATTGCGAAAGCAAGTGGCAGAACTCGAAGCACGGCTAAGGGAATCTCCGCGATCGTCGCCTCCGCAAGAAGC